>CBDCUC010000040.1:1190000-2052662 GCA_965222485.1 Hyphomicrobiaceae bacterium | reverse complement strand
GGGGACATGCGCAAGGATAAGGTCCGCGAAATTGCCCGTGAGATCGGCTTGTCGGTTGCCGACAAAGCTGACAGCCAGGACATCTGCTTCGTCCCCACCGGCCGCTACACCGATGTGATCGAAAGGTTGAAGCCTGGCGCTGTGCGCGAAGGTGACATCGTTCATATCGACGGCCGCAAACTGGGACGCCATGCCGGCATCATCAACTACACCATCGGCCAGCGCCGCGGCCTGAAGATCGCATGCGGCGAGCCCCTCTATGTCATCAAGCTGGATGCCGACAACAACCGCGTGATCGTCGGCCCCCGTGAAAACCTACTAACGTCTAAGCTACACCTGCGTGACGTTAACTGGCTTGGCGACACTTCACTCGGCGGCCTGGGCCCGGCTGGCATGGCGATTTATGCTCGCGTCCGTTCGACGCAACCCCCGCAACCCGCCCGAATTTTGTGCGATGGCCATGGTAGTGTAAGTGTCACGCTCGACGACGGAGCTGAGGGTGTTGCAGCTGGCCAGGCTTGCGTCTTTTATTCCTCCGGCGCCAACGACGCGCTGATACTCGGGGGTGGCTGGATCGCCGCCACCGACTCCATGGCCGAACACGACCCGGCCATACGGCAATCGCATCGTGGGAATGCGTTACAGGAGGCCAAGCTGTAGATGTTGAGGACATCCGGTCCAGCAAAGGCAAAAGTCACCGCCCGGACCACATTTCGGCGCGAGCAGTCAAACTGGAGTGCGAGAAGAAAAATGAGAACATTAATCCGGCCTGGGGCCCATCAGGATGCCGCAGTCATTGATGACGCCCACCGTCGTCACGCCTCCGATCCGGCACATCTCGATGAAGGAGCCGTCCTCGACGCCTATCGACGTTGGGCACCGATGTATGACCGCACGTTCGGACTGATTGCGACCGCAGGTCGACGCAACGCCACAAGAATTATAAATGAAACGAGCGGCGATGTGCTTGAGGTCGGAGTTGGCACAGGATTGTCATTGCCATCATACAAACCACATTTGCGGATCACGGGAATTGACCTCTCCCCCGACATGCTGGACAAGGCACGCGACCGGGTTGCAAGCGAAGGCCTCGATCACGTCCGCGGCCTGCATGAAATGGACGCCTCCGAACTGAGCTTCTCTGACAATTCCTACGACACGGTTGTCGCAATGTACGTTTTGACCGTTGTCCCAAACCCAGAGAAGGTCATGCGGGAATTGGCAAGGGTCACAAAACCTGGCGGACGCGTACTGTTGGTAAACCACTTCTCACAAACTCATGGCGTGCGAGGCTGGATTGAACGCCAGATGGCCCCCTTTGCCGAACAACTAGGCTGGCACCCAGTTTTCGATGTGGATCGTGTGATGGTCTGTGATGACCTAAAGCTTGTGGGACGGCGCTCGTTATGGCCGTTTGGCGTTTTCACAATGATGCAGTTTGAAAAAACCGGATAGTGGTTGGCGCGTGCCCTGGCGGACACGGAAACCAAGTCACCCTTGTTGTGCCCGCTGCGCAACACATCGGAGTTGGAAACGGCCCCTCCGACGTTCAATACACGCTATTGCTTGACAAAGCTGCTGCAGTGACTGGACCTTAGCGAGGTTTGGACACTAAGAGTTGTCTCAGGTGAACAGTAGAAAAGTAAACATATTGCGCCGTTTTCGGCACAGCAGGGCCTTGCCATTACTGGCCCTTGCGGCGCTTCTGTTGCAACTGGCGGCTGGCTTCGGTCACGTCCATGTGGGCGACGAGCCTCACGACGACAAGAATACTCACCTCGCACTCCATCTCGCTTACTTTGCAGGTCATACAGACGATGACCCACATCACGTTGGGCACCATGCGGCACATCATGATCATGACGCCCAACATGACTGCTCAACGATTGATGACGATCCGCAGCACCAAGAGCCTGCGGACAACCCAGCGTCTCATGACTCATGTTTAGCCTGTTGGCTCGCCAAGGTCGGCGGTTCACTCGCCGCGCCGCAAGCCTCCAGCCTAAAAGTCGCCTCCACTACTGGCGCAACGCGGATCACGACGGTCGTACGCACGCAGGCTCACTATACGCGTCTGAGCCACGAGCATGCACCGCGCGCACCACCCTCCAGCTGAGCTGTTCATTACCTGAATCCACGCCACCGGTCCCTTCACAGGGAAGCTTGCTCTGCCGCACCTGACGGACGGCAGCAACGTCCTTTCCACCGGTGCGCAAACAGTCAGTTGTAAATACCGAGGGAATACAATGATCATCGCCCCGAGTTGGCCGCGAGCGGCCTCAGCGGCACTTGTGATAGCGATCGCAGGTGCGGTTCCAGCGCACGCCCAAGAATCATCTCAGGTGGAAGCGGAACTCCCCACCATCGACGTTGAAGTCACATCTCCAACGCCTGTCATCAAGAAAAAGTCCAAGCCAGCCAGCACTGCCCAAGCCGCCCCCGCGGGCGAAGTACAGCAGGCTCCAGACCTGGATGTACGCCAGGAGTCATTACCCGGAACACTTCTCGTTGTTGACGACGCTTTTGTGCCCGTCACCGTGGCAACGAGCCGCGATATCGAAAGCTCAACCGGCGTCAATATCGCAGACTCACTCGACACCCGTCCTGGGATCATCGGGTCTACGTTCTCTGCAGCGTCCAACCGTCCCATAATTCGAGGTCTCGACAATTACCGCGTGCGCGTGCAGGAAAACGGCATTGGCACACACGACGTTTCCGCATTGTCGGAAGACCACGCCGTGCCCGTCCCGCCTTTCACCGCCGACCGTATCGAAGTCATTCGCGGGCCCGCGACACTTCGATACGGCAGCCAGGCGATCGGCGGCGTCGTTTCGGTCGAAAACGGCAGAATCCCCATGTTCATTCCACGCAATGGCTTTAGTGGTGAAGTCAAAGGCAGCTGGTCCTCTGTTGATGAGGGCCGAGATGGAGCCATCCGTGCAACGGCCGGCGCCAACGGAGTTGCCGTCTACGGCGATGCGTTCAAGCGCAAAAGCGAAGATTACGATACACCGCGTGGTGAGCAGTTCAATTCCTTCGCAGACACTGAGGGCGGAGCCGTCGGAGCCTCCCTTATCGGTTCAGATGGCTTTGTGGGAGTTTCTGTGTCGCGCTACGAAAGCCTTTACGGCATCCCCGGCGAAGAAGCTCCCGAATTGCGCCCACGCATCGACCTCGTCCAGGACCGCTTCCAAGCGAAAGGTGAATGGAACGTCAATAGCCTTGCGATCGAAACACTTCGCTTCTGGTTCGGCGCATCAGACTATGCGCACAGAGAGCTGGTCGATGAGGACGGCGAAATCGGCGAAGTCGGCTCACGCTTCACAAACGAAGAGTACGAGGGTCGCGCGGAACTGCAGCACGTCCCGTTCACAACGGCCCTTGGCAAACTGCGCGGCGCCGTTGGCATTCAGTTCGTCGACCGCTCGACCCGCGGGCAAAGCTTCGAGGGAGATTCGCTACTCGCTCCGGCTGAGACTGAGTCGATCGCAGCATTTTGGTTTGAGGAGCTAGAGGTCTCACGCCAGCTGACACTTCAGGCGGCGGCGCGCATCGAGGACAACGAAGTTGAAGGTTCTGGCCGCCTCGATCCGCTGAACGCTAACGTACCACTGACGCGCCTAAGCCGGGATTTCACGCCATTTAGCGGGAGCCTGGGTTTCATCTACGGGCTTCCGTCCGAGATCAAATTAAGCCTTGCGGGCCAATACGTGGAACGCGCTCCGGATGCGGCAGAACTCTTTTCTGCCGGCATCCACGAAGCAACAGGCACATTCGAAATCGGCAACCCGAACCTCGACAAGGAACGTGCCAAAACGATTGAAGTCGGCCTGCGTAAAGCAACCGGACCCTTCCGGTTCGACACAACGGCCTTTTACACTCGGTTCAACGGCTTCATCTTCAAAAGCCTCACAGGTGTTGAGTGCGAAGGAACGCTGGAAAGCTGTGGCGAGGAAGAGGATCACGGGGACGAAGATGGCCACGGCCACGAGGCACTCGACCAGGTTCTTTTCCAACAGAGAAACGCCACCTTCTATGGTGTTGAATTGGCCGGGCAGTACGACGTTGCGCGGATCTGGAATGGCGTTTGGGGTATCGAAGGTCAGTATGACTTCGTGCGCGCCCGGCTTGATGGCGGCGAAAACGTACCGCGCATACCACCACACAGGCTCGGCGGCGGGTTGTTCTATCGCGACAATAATTTCTTTGCTCGCGCTGGTGTCCTGCACGCGTTTGAACAAGATGACTTCGGTGAAGGTGAAATCGCTACACCTGACTACACTCTGGTCTCCGCCGAGTTGAGCTACACCACACAACTTAGCAACGCGTCGTCTTTCACGGCACGTGAGTTCACCATCGGCATCAAAGGAGAAAACCTCGCAGATGAAGTCGTGCTAAACCACGCCTCCTTCAAGCGACGGGAGGACGTGCTGCTGCCCGGCGCAAGCGTCCGCCTCTTTGGCAGCCTCAAATTGAACTGATTCACACGGATCAAATAGTCTTATCGGCGGCGAACCAGCCAACTGACGGCGGCTGGTTCGCCGCACTTGCACAGGAGACAGAGAATGAACCGATTGCCATTTGCAATTGCGGCGGCGTTATTGACATGTGGGTCGGCAGCAACGACCGCTGAAGAAAAGCGCCAGCTTGATGCCCACGAACACGGTCATGGCACACTCAATATCGCGATCGATGAGGACGAGGTTGCGATGGAGCTTATTGCGCCGGGCGCCGACATTGTCGGTTTCGAGCACGAAGCAAAGAGCGACGACCAGAAGGCTGCCGTCAAACAGGCCAAAGAGACTTTAGCGAACGCCGCAAACCTGTTCAAAATCCCTTCTGAAGCGAAATGCAAACTTACCAGCGTCGACGTGGATCTGGAGGATCATGAGCATGACGGTCACGACGATCACGCCTCCCATGATGACCACGGCCACGACGACAAGGACCACGATAAGAAGCACAACGAAGACGCCGAGCATTCGGAGTTTCACGCAACCTACAAGTTTGATTGCGCAACCCCTGCGGCATTGTCGCCAATCCAGACGGATTACTTTAAGACTTTTCCCAATGCCAAAGAGCTGAAGGTTACAATCGTAACCAGCAAAGGCCAGACGCAGGTTGAAGCGACAGGAGACAAGCCCAGCATCGAATTTTGATAGTGTGCAAGCAGGAGAATACGGGGCGTGAGCTCAAAAATACCTCCGAAAGGATCGTCTGTTTCATCGCAAGACTGCGTACACCTGCGTGACGTACACTTCACGTGGTCTGGCGCGCGCACATTTGCATTAAACATTGCGGACTTTCGTGTCGACAAGAACGAACGCCTTCTCCTGCTGGGACCATCAGGAAGCGGCAAATCCACGCTCCTCAGTCTGCTTGCCGGCATCGTCACACCTGCTTCCGGCAGCATCAAAGTCCTGGGTCGAGACACCACTGAAATGTCGTCGGCCGCACGCGACCGTTTCCGGGCAGAACACTTCGGAATCATCTTCCAAATGTTCAACCTACTCCCCTATGGTGCAGTGATCGACAACGTGGTTTTGCCCTTGAGCTTCGCACCTGACCGGAACACACACGCATCGCGCAATCACAGCGTGCACGAAGAAGCCCGCCGTCTCCTGCGCGCACTCGGGCTTGAAGACGAACTCATCGATGCGCGCACATCTGCACTGAGCGTAGGTCAGCAGCAACGGGTTGCAGCAGCACGCGCGCTCATCGGCGCCCCAGAGATCATAATTGCCGACGAACCGACATCGGCGCTCGATCGCGACCACCAAACAAGGTTTCTCGATCTTCTGTTCGCACAAATCGAAGAGACCAAATCCTCACTGATCATGGTGAGCCACGACAGCGGATTCGCACCCAGATTCGATCGCGTTCTAAATCTCAATGAGATAGTTGCAGAGGATAAAACGACATGACCGTTTTGCGCCTTGCTCTGCAATCGTTGCAGAACCGCTGGTTGACGGCCCTGCTGACCGTTCTCGCGATCGCCGTCAGCGTTATGTTGCTGTTGGGTGTAGAAAAGATCCGCAACGGAGCACGCGCCAGTTTCGCCAACACAATCTCCGGCACCGATCTCGTGGTCGGTGCGCGGAGCGGCAACATCCAGCTTCTTCTCTATTCTGTTTTCCGCATTGGCAATGCCACCAATAACGTTACATGGCGCAGCTTCAACGACCTGGCTTCCCGCCCTGAGGTCGATTGGATCGTTCCATTATCACTTGGCGACAGCCATCGCGGTTTCCGTGTTCTGGGAACAACCAGGGACTACTTCACCCGCTACCGATACCGGCGCGACCAGGGTCTTGCCTTCGCGCAAGGAGTTCCGTTTCAAGATTTGTTTGATGTGGTGATCGGTGCAGATGTCGCCGAGACCCTCAGCTACAGTCTCGGCGATCGCGTGGTCGTCTCGCATGGCGTGGGTCGGATCGGTGCAAAACACGAGGACGCACCGTTCCGGGTTGGCGGCATCTTGAAAAAGACAGGCACCCCGGTAGACCGCACATTACACGTCAGCCTGGAAGCCATTGAGGCTATCCATGTCGACTGGCAGGGCGGTGCGCGCATGCCGGGACAAATGACCTCAGTCGAGACCATCCGCGCCATGGACTTGAAGCCCAAAGCCGTCACTGCCGCACTGGTTGGTCTCAAGTCACGCCTCGACATCTTCAAGTTCCAGCGCTTTGTCAACACATACCGCGCTGAACCGTTATCTGCCGTCCTGCCCGGCGTGGCACTGCATGAGTTGTGGTCCTTGGTCGCAACGGCCGAGACGGCATTGCGCGCGGTAAGCGCCATGGTCGTCATCACGGCGCTGCTCGGCATGCTGACCATGATCCTTGCGACGCTAAACGAACGCCGCCGGGAAATCGCCATTCTGCGCTCCGTTGGCGCAGGGCCCCGCACAATCCTGTCCCTTCTAGTATCCGAAGCTTTCATCCTGACGATGTTGGGGGTCTTGCTGGGAACGATCGCCATTTATGCAATACTTTTTGCAGCTAGACCCATCATCGACACCGCCTACGGATTGTATATCGACATCAATCCCCCATCTCTGACGGAGCTATCGCACCTTGCCCTGATACTGGGCGGCGGCCTTGTGGCGGGGTTTCTGCCCGCCTGGCGGGCCTACAAACAGTCTCTCGCCGACGGTATGATGATAAGAACGTGAGATACATCTAGCGAGACTTGCCAGGTGAGCAGTCTCAACACCGACACAAAAGTCACCAAGCATCGCAGCAATGTGTTTGGTGGCGGTTTGCCCCGGCTGCTAAGTCATGCCGCCACGGGGCACCAAACATCCAGGAATCAACGCCATGAATGCAGTTCTGAGAACAGCGCTCTCAATTCTTGTGCTTATGTTCTCTGCGCTAAGCGCCAGCGCCGAAAAACCCAAAGTGGTGGAATGGACCGCACTCATTCCCGAATCCGATCCGATCACAAACCCGCTCAGCGTCCTGACGCCCGAACAGACCTACGACTTTGACATTGTTGCCTCCTACCGACAGCAAGGGCCTGAGTACAAATTTTCTGATAACAAGGGTGCGGCCGAAGAGGTCCAAAAATCCGAGCGACTGCTGAGAGAGCAGGGTATCGACATCGATGCTCTCATTCTGCAGTGGCAAGACTGGCGCAACAAACAGAACGACATGGGAAAAGAGCTCGTTACCGATCTGGACGGTCAGTTAATAAAAATCGCCGGATATCTCATGCCGCTTGAATTTTCCGAAAAGGGTGAAAAGGACTTCCTACTTGTCCCTTATGTAGGAGCGTGCATCCACGTACCTCCACCGCCACCCAACCAGCTGATTTTCATCAAACTCGACAAGCCCTTTCGGGTGGAAGATATCTACACGCCCGTTTGGGTCACCGGCACCATGCAAACCAAATCGACCAAAAAGGCCCTCAACCTGGCCGACGGCAGTGCCGATGTCAGTGTGGGGTATTCACTAGCCGGAAAAAAAATCGAACCGTATTCCGACAAGTAGAAAACGCACCATAGCGCGCAACACATCACAATTTCTGCGCCAGATTGGCACGCCGCAGCGTCCCCCGATAGCTTTGCCTGGACGAACCTGCCATTTGGTCCGGCCAGGCCTTGACAACGAAGCCCGCTCATCCGTATAGACCGATCCTCTTGGCGGAGTAGCTCAGGTGGTTAGAGCAGCGGAATCATAATCCGCGTGTCGGGGGTTCAAGTCCCTCCTCCGCTACCAATGACTCCAGCAACTTAGCTTGACCTCCTAATACCAGCGCAAGCTACACACCTCTCCGTCACGGCAGCCGGTATTGACAGAAAACAAAGCCATCTCGGCCCTAACGTGGGTCAGCACCAGCGGTTGCATTTGCCGTCTGCACCTTATTGACCGAGCCTCTTGCAGTGTTGAACTTTGCCCACTGGCTGCGAATGTCGGCTGAGACGATATGCATGTAGCTTGCCGCCATGGAGAAGGAGCGAAGCGGCTGGTAACGGAGCATGGCAGACTGTTCGACAACCCTACTGCTGAGGCTGTCCAGTACGTAGGTGGTTCCATCCACTTCAACGGTAACAACGGCATGCATTGCACGCTTCAGACTGTCGCGAACGATAGCGATACGCAACCGGTCTGGCGCAAATCCCAAATCGAGCAGGCTGACAAACTTGAAGATGGCAAAATCTTCGCAATCACCGCGACCGCGAAGAAATTCAATTGGCGTAGCCCAATAATCGCGCTTGCCGAAAGTAATCGGGTCGTGCTGATAGTATGCCTGCCTGTTGGCATATCGATTGAGCTCAACAAGCTGTTGCATCTGCGGCAAACCGGCCAATGACTTCAACTTCATTCGCCATGCAGTCAGGCTCGCTGGGCAGTTGGGTGCAGCATTGCCACAAGACTCGTAGCGATGGCGTTCCTTTGCGAGCCGCGACAGGAGATCTGTCCAATCCTTAACCCCACTCATGCCACTGGCCTTCAATTCAAACGAACCCAGAATTCCAAATGGTGGTGTTGGTACAGGCGCTTTTTGGGTTTTGGGCGGATCAGCCACCGCCTCAGGCATCCGCTCGCGCTCGAGCGCGAACATATTTTCCGGCACAGGTCGTGCCAGCGGCTCGTACAAAGGTGGCAGTATGGTAACGGTCGGCCCTGGAGGGGCAATCACGGGGCGGCGTAATGGAGTAAGCGATAATTCCTCCTCAATCACCCCTGCCGTATCGGCACGCGATGCCGCCAACAATTCAGCTGGAGGTAATTGGCTCCGCTGCGCGAACGAATGGTTCGCGGGCGTGCGAACAATCGAAATCGGCGGCAGCTTGCTGACTGATACTGTGCGCGATTTTTCGCTCAAGGCGGACACGCTTATCGACGACAACATCAGTATCAGTACACCTGCCAGCCACTTTCGCAGCGCGGTGCCGAAGGACGAGAAGAGCCGACGGCCAGGTAGGGGCGCTGCATTGGGGATAGCCAGCCCGCCGGCGGCAGCACAATTAGCGCTCCCGCAGCGCCTCGTAGCGCGCCTTGACGATTGGCTTGAGAAGATACTCCAGGACACTCTTCTTCCCCGTTATGATGTCGACTGACGCGACCATGCCGGGGATGATAGGCAGAGTTTCCTTCCCTTTACGTAAATATGCTTGATCAGTTCTTATTATTACTAGATAGTAACTTGTATTATCAGATTTATCTAAAATGCTATCCGAGGAAATAACATCTACTTTACCATTTATACTTCCGAATACTGTAAAGTCATACGCGGTCAACTTAACTGTGGCGTCCTGTCCTGGGCGAACAAATGCAACATCCTTGGGGTCTATTCGCGCCTCGATCAGCAGATTTTCCTCGATGGGCGTGATCTCCATGATCGGCTCGCCAATACGCACCACGCCACCAACCGTGTTGACATGGATCTTATTGACGATGCCATCGACGGGCGAGCGCATGTCTGTCCGGTTGACCTTATCCTTAGCGGCATGCAGCGATTGGCGAACGATTGACAGCTCAGCCAACGTGGAGGTCAGCTCCGCCTGAGCGGTCTGGCGAAAGCCAAGCGTCTTTTCGTGCTTTGCCTCCTGCGCCTCACGGATGGCCGCTTCAATTCTTGGCAGCGATTCTGCCGTTGCCGCAAGCTCGCCTGTCAGATCGGAGATGTCGCGTTGCAGCCGTAGCAAATCCGTTCGCGAAACGATGCCACGCGCAGCCAGCGGCTCTTTGAGCTCAAGCTCCTCATTTGCAATCCGAACATTGTTTCTTAGCCTCGTCAGATTCTCGCGGACCTCGGCGAGTTCCTGCTGGCGCTGTTTAAACCGCTCATCCAGTATCTTGAGCTGATTTTGGAGCGCCTGGCTGCGCACCGCAAAGAGCGCTTGTTCGCTTTCGACAACTCGGGGTGCCTGCTTGCGGAAATCCTCATCAAAGCGGAGCGTGCCGCTTTCAGTTCCAGACGCTTCGAAGCGTAATCTTTCGACACGCGCAGACAGCCCCAACTCCTTGGCACGAAGCTCGCCCAAGTTGGAGGCCGCGCTGGTATCATCGATCTGACCAAGAATTTGGCCTTCGGACACGCGGTCGCCCTCCCGAACGAGAATCGACTTGATAATCCCACCTTCCAGGTTCTGGATCATCTGGGTCTTAGATGAGGGAATGACGCGGCCGTCGCCGCGGGTGACTTCCTCCAATTCCGCGTAATACGCCCAGCCCACGGCCGCGACCAGGAAGGCCACACAGGTTATCAAGAAAAATGAAGACACTGACGCGCCGCCGCGACGCACGGCGACACGCGCATCGCGAACAAAATCCAGGTCTTCCTTTAAGAGTGTCTCACGCATGTATTCATGCAGGCTAACATAATTTGGCGCATAATAGCCCATGAATCCGGCCGACCCGCGCTAACGTCGACACCCGATGATGCCCAGTGCGGGGCCGGGGCTGGTGCGGCTCGCAGAAGCCGCCATCTAAATATGTTAGCAATTGCTCTGCTGTCTAACGCAGATAAGCCGTCATTCTGGAATGGAAGCACTCACATTTTTGCACGTGCTCGTCCTTCACCTTCGGCCGCCAGATTTTCCAGCGCTTCAGATACCCCAAAGCCCTGGCGCAGCTTGTCTTGGCTTCAATCGCCCATGTGAACAATGGCGATGTTGAATAGTGCGCACGGCGCGACAGTGACACATCGAGCGCGTGGTCATAGCGCTTCTCGACCTCATGACGAATGTCTTCGATGGTCGGCTGATTGAGAATGTAATGGGCATTCTCATAATAGGCGCAATAGGAGCTGCGCCGGATTGGCTCCTCATACATACCGTCGGCCAAAGCGGTGCCGACAAACGAAATCAACAGTACCAACACACTCACACTACGGCACGCCATTATACGCCTCCAAAAATGCCGCCTGCCAATTGGCCGGCACACAGAGTATTGCTGTAAATTCTGATGGAATATTCACACTTTGAGCAGTGCAAGGCAACGTCCGACCGCTGTTCAGCAGGCCTGACGCGCGAAGCCCGATTAGGAGTGTGATCTGGGCGCCACAGGATTGGGTCGTTTACCGGAGGTGCCAACGCGCGCCGAGCCGGGATGTTAATCCCGACCCGTATTTACTGCCTCAAGCTCCGGCATCGATGATCAGGGAAGGCCTCACCAGGAGACCCCCTGAAAGCGCATCTAAACAACAATATTGCCAGAGACTGTATCGCCGTCTGAGTCCACCACGGTCACCTTGAAATCGCCAGAGGTGATGCCATCCAGCTCCGCGACAGTTTGGAAGTTCTGGCCGTTGGCCGAGCCATCCGCATCCACACGCACCTCAAGATCCGTATCGGCGGAACCTGCTTCATCTTCGATCACCACAAAGTCTGCAAGCGTGT
Source organism: Hyphomicrobiaceae bacterium (assembly GCA_965222485.1). Lineage (GTDB taxonomy): Bacteria > Pseudomonadota > Alphaproteobacteria > Rhizobiales > Hyphomicrobiaceae > CBDCUC01. Next base: position 2,040,811 of record CBDCUC010000040.1, on the reverse strand, counting down.
CACCGCTTGGAAGGTTTGTCGAAATCGCGACCAACAACTCATCGACCTCTACGAGATCCTGTTGATCATCAAAGTCCGTGATCAGATCGAAGATGCTACCAGCTTCGGCTACGGCTGTTGCGTCGAAGAAGAATGTGTCGTTGCCATCTCCACCGGTCAGATTATCGGCACCCATGCCTCCGACGATGAGGTCATCATCATCGCCGCCATCGATGGTGTCGTTACCGTTGCCACCATAGATGGTATCGTTGCCGGCAAACGCTTCGATGTCATCGTTTCCGCCAAGGCCGGCAATGAAATTGGCGCTGTCGTTGCCGTCCAAATTGTTGTCGTTACCGTCTGTGCCGACAACATTGTCTCCAGAGTCCGGAAGGATCGTGACGTTTAGAGTTGAGTTGACCTGATCTGAGTCTGCGTCGGTACCGGCTATATCAAACTCCAACTCGATCGGCTGTTGGATCACCTCAGAGCCTATGACAAAATTTCCGAGCTTGAAGGACTGTTCCCCATTTATTGAACTGACCTGAACAGCGCTGAATCCATCCGCGTCAGCTGTTCCAGCTGTCAGACCAAGTGAGGCGAGGTTCGTACCCTGCGCCCCTTCTCCTAGAGTGAGGCTCGCGGTGGTTGACTCTCCGATGATCACGATCTGGCCGCTGCTGTTCAAGTTAACCGACGCGTCAGGATCAGCGTCGAGGGCATTGATCAGAGTTTGTACTGTCTCTGTATTGGGGTCCGTAACCGTGAATGTCGTGGCATTTAACGTAACTTGATCCCCAATTGCGAAGCCTAGAAACGCCAGTGTCGTCGCCAACGTCAACGTAGTCGAGCCCGTGATCGAGGCTGACGATTTTATCGTGTAGCTGGAAGCAGCTTGCGGGCTTGCTGACATTCCATCCAGGACGACCGTTCCATCTTCAAGGAAGTCTATCAGCGTTACGTTCTCGCCTTGAACGGTGCCATTAACGTCGCCGCCATCCAACCCGGATCGTGTGCCGGTAACGATGGTCCCATCCTCAAGAACCAATGTCACTTCTGTGATGAACACCAGTTCCTCGTCTGCGCTGCCGACGTTTTCCTGTGGAAGCCCAACTGTGTCAGTGATGTAGACAAAGTCATCGGCGCCTTCCGGTGCCGTCGTAATTGCAGCGACACTGAAGCTGACGATATCCGCCGTATTCCCACCGGGTGTGGCAGTTACTTGATTGACAAACTGCGAGAATGTGTCGGTGAACTCATGGTTTCCAACGTCAAAATCACCCGCCTCAGATGGCGCACCCGTATCGATAATGTCATCGTAGAAATCGATACGCAGTTGCTCCAAACCATCCTGTCCACCAATCGCCTGTCCTGTATTGACACCGATATCAGTGTTGTTGGTATTGACCGTTTGGGGAGAGCCAGCAGCACCGTCGGCGCCTGTTAGAAGGGCATCAATCAACCCGTTCGAACCTTCCAGCGCAACATACAACGGGTTTCCGCCACCGATGTCGTTATTCGCATCAAATAATGTTGCCTCCTGGTTCAACACGGTCTCCTGCACGACGGTGACCTTGTATTTGTCGGTGGCAGGATCCAGTACGACATTGAAAATGACGCTGCCATCTCCGTCTGGATCGGTCGCAGGATCGTACGTGTCTATCTGGGCGCCAAAGAGCTGATTTGTGGACCCCACAAGGGTATGCCCATCAGAGCTTACAAACAGATAGATCTGCTCATTTCCGTTGAACAGCAATAGATTGCCATCGGCATCCGTCGCAGCTTGGCCCTGTTGAATGTTTATGAAGACGACGTCGCCAGGCTCATCTGCTCCCACTGCTTCGGCGAATTCCAGATCGAGAGTCGCCATGGCATTTGTGTCATTAAGGACGAATGCCTCCTTCGGTGTGAAGTCGACGGGAATGTCGTCGATGACTTTGACCAGGAAGGTGTTGGCCGACAACATGATGGAATCGCCGTCACCATCGGTGGCCAGCACGGCGCCACTGACATCCAGCGTCAACAAGTTTTCTTCCGCAAGGGTGGGCGATAATGGCGCCGCGTGATCGATCTGATCGTAGAATGTGACTGTCCAATCGCCATTGGCGAAGACCGTCAATGTGAAGATCGTGCGCGTTCCCGCCGTTGCCGTTAGTGTAGTCTGTCCGGCAACGGAGTTGTCGAAGCTCGTGAACGTCACGTTTTCGTTTTTGGACGTGACCTGCACGCCGTTCGTATCAACGACCGCTGTGCCAGTGATATTCTTTGCCGTAAATGCCCCCAAACCGTCGCTGCCAAAATCGACAAGATTTGCCAGCGACTGGCCGTTGCCAGCATTACCGGTGAAGACGTTGGTAACCGCATTGAAGTTGCCGGCCGTATCGGTGTCCAAGGACATACCGGTATCATCCGTTGTGTCCTCATTGCCGGTTGAGAGCTCTGGGATCGTCCCGCTGGTATCTCCACTCAGGTGCTCTTCTTCGACGACGCCCATGACCGGGGCATCAACCAGTTTCGGACCATCATCATCGAACGTGAACAACGAAGTCTGATCGCTGATCAGGTCAACCTGACCGGCAACAATGATCGTATCGCCATCATTGTCTTCGCGCGTCACTTCGTACTGAAGCTGGATCGTGCCGGCCTGGGACAGAACCAGCGTGATGTCTTCATCGAACACATCGCTCGCAACCGTGCCAGACGCACCGTCTTCGCCGTGGTCAATCGCCTCAAACAACGTCGTCTGCAACTGAGGATCGCCATTCGTGTCCGTAACGATCTCGATCGTGAACACAAGATCGCCCGTGCCGGACGCATCACGGCCTTCAATCAACGTCGGTGACACAAGCAGAAGTGAGATCGCACCGCCGTCCGTCGCTGAAAGATTGGTCGCAACTGGCGTCGGATTGTTGTTCGTCGGCGGCGGGAAGCCGACAAAGCTCAACACGCCCGTGTCAGAACCGCCATCAGAACCAACGTCGCCGCCGACCGTGAACAAGTTCACAAGCCCGCCCGTCGTTGGAGCACCAACAGACGTCGTGACCTGGCCAAGGCCAGGACCCGCGTCGTCCGTGTTGCCATCAGCCGTCTCCGTTGTTGCAGGGTTCGCACGGTCCGTACCGACCGTCTCGTCAAGCTCAACAGCCAGGGCCGTGTTCGCTGATGACTGATCACCCGTTACTGTCAACGTCGGACCATCATCGTCGAACGTGAACAACGAGGTCTGATCGCTGATCAGGTCAACCTGACCGGCAACAATGATCGTATCGCCATCATTGTCTTCGCGCGTCACTTCGTACTGAAGCTGGATCGTGCCGGCCTGGGACAGAACCAGCGTGATGTCTTCATCGAACACATCGCTCGCAACCGTGCCAGACGCACCGTCTTCGCCGTGGTCAATCGCCTCAAACAACGTCGTCTGCAACTGAGGATCGCCATTCGTGTCCGTAACGATCTCGATCGTGAACACAAGATCGCCCGTGCCGGACGCATCACGGCCTTCAATCAACGTCGGTGACACAAGCAGAAGTGAGATCGCACCGCCGTCCGTCGCTGAAAGATTGGTCGCAACTGGCGTCGGATTGTTGTTCGTCGGCGGCGGGAAGCCGACAAAGCTCAACACGCCCGTGTCAGAACCGCCATCAGAACCAACGTCGCCGCCGACCGTGAACAAGTTCACAAGCCCGCCCGTCGTTGGAGCACCAACAGACGTCGTGACCTGGCCAAGGCCAGGACCCGCGTCGTCCGTGTTGCCATCAGCCGTCTCCGTTGTTGCAGGGTTCGCACGGTCCGTACCGACCGTCTCGTCAAGCTCAACAGCCAGGGCCGTGTTCGCTGATGACTGATCACCCGTTACTGTCAACGTCGGTCCATCATCATCGAACGTGAACAACGAAGTCTGATCGCTGATCAGGTCAACCTGACCGGCAACAATGATCGTATCGCCATCATTGTCTTCGCGCGTCACTTCGTACTGAAGCTGGATCGTGCCGGCCTGGGACAGAACCAGCGTGATGTCTTCATCGAACACATCGCTCGCAACCGTGCCAGACGCACCGTCTTCGCCGTGGTCAATCGCCTCAAACAACGTCGTCTGTAACTGAGGATCGCCATTCGTGTCCGTAACGATCTCGATCGTGAACACAAGATCGCCCGTGCCGGACGCATCACGGCCTTCAATCAACGTCGGTGACACAAGCAGAAGTGAGATCGCACCGCCGTCCGTCGCTGAAAGATTGGTCGCAACTGGCGTCGGATTGTTGTTCGTCGGCGGCGGGAAGCCGACAAAGCTCAACACGCCCGTGTCAGAACCGCCATCAGAACCAACGTCGCCGCCGACCGTGAACAAGTTCACAAGCCCGCCCGTCGTTGGAGCACCAACAGACGTCGTGACCTGACCAAGGCCAGGACCCGCGTCGTCCGTGTTGCCATCAGCCGTCTCCGTTGTTGCAGGGTTCGCACGGTCCGCCCCGACCGTCTCGTCAAGCTCAACAGCCAGGGCCGTGTTCGCTGATGACTGATCACCCGTTACAGTCAACGTCGGACCATCATCATCGAACGTGAACAACGAAGTCTGATCGCTGATCAGGTCAACCTGACCGGCAACAATGATCGTATCGCCATCATTGTCTTCGCGCGTCACTTCGTACTGAAGCTGGATCGTGCCGGCCTGGGACAGAACCAGCGTGATGTCTTCATCGAACACATCGCTCGCAACCGTGCCAGACGCACCGTCTTCGCCGTGGTCAATCGCCTCAAACAACGTCGTCTGCAACTGAGGATCGCCATTCGTGTCCGTAACGATCTCGATCGTGAACACAAGATCGCCCGTGCCGGACGCATCACGGCCTTCAATCAACGTCGGTGACACAAGCAGAAGTGAGATCGCACCGCCATCCGTCGCTGAAAGATTGGTCGCAACTGGCGTCGGATTGTTGTTCGTCGGCGGCGGGAAGCCGACAAAGCTCAACACGCCCGTGTCAGAACCGCCATCAGAACCAACGTCGCCGCCGACCGTGAACAAGTTCACAAGCCCGCCCGTCGTTGGAGCACCAACAGACGTCGTGACCTGGCCAAGGCCAGGACCCGCGTCGTCCGTGTTGCCATCAGCCGTCTCCGTTGTTGCAGGGTTCGCACGGTCCGTACCGACCGTCTCGTCAAGCTCAACAGCCAGGGCCGTGTTCGCTGATGACTGATCACCCGTTACTGTCAACGTCGGACCATCATCGTCGAACGTGAACAACGAGGTCTGATCGCTGATCAGGTCAACCTGACCGGCAACAATGATCGTATCGCCATCATTGTCTTCGCGCGTCACTTCGTACTGAAGCTGGATCGTGCCGGCCTGGGACAGAACCAGCGTGATGTCTTCATCGAACACATCGCTCGCAACCGTGCCAGACGCACCGTCTTCGCCGTGGTCAATCGCCTCAAACAACGTCGTCTGCAACTGAGGATCGCCATTCGTGTCCGTAACGATCTCGATCGTGAACACAAGATCGCCCGTGCCGGACGCATCACGGCCTTCAATCAACGTCGGTGACACAAGCAGAAGTGAGATCGCACCGCCGTCCGTCGCTGAAAGATTGGTCGCAACTGGCGTCGGATTGTTGTTCGTCGGCGGCGGGAAGCCGACAAAGCTCAACACGCCCGTGTCAGAACCGCCATCAGAACCAACGTCGCCGCCGACCGTGAACAAGTTCACAAGCCCGCCCGTCGTTGGAGCACCAACAGACGTCGTGACCTGGCCAAGGCCAGGACCCGCGTCGTCCGTGTTGCCATCAGCCGTCTCCGTTGTTGCAGGGTTCGCACGGTCCGTACCGACCGTCTCGTCAAGCTCAACAGCCAGGGCCGTGTTCGCTGATGACTGATCACCCGTTACTGTCAACGTCGGTCCATCATCATCGAACGTGAACAACGAAGTCTGATCGCTGATCAGGTCAACCTGACCGGCAACAATGATCGTATCGCCATCATTGTCTTCGCGCGTCACTTCGTACTGAAGCTGGATCGTGCCGGCCTGGGACAGAACCAGCGTGATGTCTTCATCGAACACATCGCTCGCAACCGTGCCAGACGCACCGTCTTCGCCGTGGTCAATCGCCTCAAACAACGTCGTCTGTAACTGAGGATCGCCATTCGTGTCCGTAACGATCTCGATCGTGAACACAAGATCGCCCGTGCCGGACGCATCACGGCCTTCAATCAACGTCGGTGACACAAGCAGAAGTGAGATCGCACCGCCGTCCGTCGCTGAAAGATTGGTCGCAACTGGCGTCGGATTGTTGTTCGTCGGCGGCGGGAAGCCGACAAAGCTCAACACGCCCGTGTCAGAACCGCCATCAGAACCAACGTCGCCGCCGACCGTGAACAAGTTCACAAGCCCGCCCGTCGTTGGAGCACCAACAGACGTCGTGACCTGACCAAGGCCAGGACCCGCGTCGTCCGTGTTGCCATCAGCCGTCTCCGTTGTTGCAGGGTTCGCACGGTCCGCCCCGACCGTCTCGTCAAGCTCAACAGCCAGGGCCGTGTTCGCTGATGACTGATCACCCGTTACAGTCAACGTCGGTCCATCATCATCGAACGTGAACAACGAAGTCTGATCGCTGATCAGGTCAACCTGACCGGCAACAATGATCGTATCGCCATCATTGTCTTCGCGCGTCACTTCGTACTGAAGCTGGATCGTGCCGGCCTGGGACAGAACCAGCGTGATGTCTTCATCGAACACATCGCTCGCAACCGTGCCAGACGCACCGTCTTCGCCGTGGTCAATCGCCTCAAACAACGTCGTCTGTAACTGAGGATCGCCATTCGTGTCCGTAACGATCTCGATCGTGAACACAAGATCGCCCGTGCCGGACGCATCACGGCCTTCAATCAACGTCGGTGACACAAGCAGAAGTGAGATCGCACCGCCGTCCGTCGCTGAAAGATTGGTCGCAACTGGCGTCGGATTGTTGTTCGTCGGCGGCGGGAAGCCGACAAAGCTCAACACGCCCGTGTCAGAACCGCCATCAGAACCAACGTCGCCGCCGACCGTGAACAAGTTCACAAGCCCGCCCGTCGTTGGAGCACCAACAGACGTCGTGACCTGGCCAAGGCCAGGACCCGCGTCGTCCGTGTTGCCATCAGCCGTCTCCGTTGTTGCAGGGTTCGCACGGTCCGTACCGACCGTCTCGTCAAGCTCAACAGCCAGGGCCGTGTTCGCTGATGACTGATCACCCGTTACTGTCAACGTCGGCACGTCATCAACAACGGTAACCTCCGCTTCAGCGCTGGCAGAGAGATTGTTGACGTCGGTTACGACAACCTGAATGCCGGTGATCTCGATGTTGTCTTTGACGTTTACCTCGGAATGCGGGAATGCGTCCGTGATGGTGACGATAAATTCGATGAAGGCCATACCACCGCCGCCGGGTATTGTTCCCCCGCCGTTGGTGCCGACAGTCGCCGTTCCCTGCAAGTCGATGATAATCGCAACCTCACCGCCGATCGAACCGACCAGATTGCCATTCCCCGTCACCTGCCAGGAGATCTGCGTAACCACGGTACCGTCGGCGCGAGTGACGACGATGCCGCTTGTAGCGCCGAATTCAACCGAATTTACATCGCCCGTGCCGGACGTGACTTTGAAGAAGCCCAGGTCGGACTCCTCCGGGCTTGCTTGGTTTGTTCCCAATACGCCTGTATTTCCAGGGGCCAAATCCAGACCAGTCTGATTAGGGTCAATCCCCTCTTCCTTTACAAGGAGACGCAGGGGGCCGGTCAGCGGGCCATCGTCTACCGGAATTATGGTGGGTGGTTCCAAAGGCCCCAATACGGGCGTAACCGTTCCCGTCGCTCCACCTTCTTCCTTGTCAAATAGGCCTTCGAAAAACCTAGGCAGAGACAACCCGAACTGAAGCGCTGTCGGTGGAAGCAGAGCGGTTAAATCGAGCGGGGGCCCGATTTGGCCAGGGGGTACGGCGAAGCTTCCGCCGCTACTGTCATTTGCCGTGACCGGTCCGGCGGTCGGCACGTCTTCGCCGGCACCCTCAATGGTCCTGGCCAACTCAAGGGCTGGAATCTCGGCTCCGAGCACAATGAGCGTCGGCACAAACTTCGCGCCATCTATGATGACGACGACCGAACCGTCCGGCTGTACGAAATACAGATTGCCCGCAAAAATGATGACTTTGTCAATCGCAGTGCCGGAGCCCAGCTCTATCTTGGCACCTTCCGAGGACGTGTAGGTCTTTGTGACGGTCGCGCCGGCTATTGACGGGGGCAGCGTCACGGTCGCGCCATTAGCGTCATTGGCCGTATTCCCATCGGCCTGGGCGAGCTGCGTGTAACCGTTAGATGTCAGCTCCGAAGGCTGCTCAGAACCTGAAAAAAAAGAACCGATACGCGAAAAAAATTCGATACGCTGTGCCACTGGACTCTCCATAGAGAGTGCCGCGCAAACTCATATGCCCTTAAAATTCAAACTAACCGCGCCGCACCCGTTTGCTAACTTCCCGCTCGTTGCCGGCTGAAGCCGGCATCAATGTAAATTCTTTATTGATAGCTTGTGCAAAAAACAGACTATTCTGTTGACAGTTTGATTACAATCAAATTTGGCACAACCCTTAAGTTGTCCTTAATGCTCACCGTCGAGCATAAACTGCTCTAAGCCCCGTAGGCTGGGCTTTGGAGACGATTTGTACAGTGATTTTCAGTGGTAAGAAACTGTTTTTCAGCGCAACGCGAGAGCCCGTCAGCTAGTTGCCAGGGACCCGCTGTTTGGGGGCAAATTTTTTCAATACATCGTCCCTGGGACCATCCGCGATAACGCGACCGCGGTCCAAAACAACCAGTCTGTCGATTAATGAAAGCGGTCGAAATCTATGCGTTGCCAGTACTAAGGTCTGACTTGGCTTTAGCGCAGCACGAAGCTTTTCTATAAATGCCTTTTCCGACGCCATATCCATCGTACCCGTCGGCTCATCGAGGAACAGAACACTGGGCTCGGACAGAAAGGCGCGGGCGAGGCAAACACATTGGCGCTGGCCGCTCGATAGAAAGCTTCCTCCCTCACCCACCTGCAGATTGTAACCAGCGGAATTCGCATTGACCCAGTCAGCCAACCCTGCAAGTTCGGCCGCTTTGATGACGGCTTCATCGGAAACGTTGGGAGAACCGAACGCTATGTTCTCGCGCAAGGACCCGGAAAACAGGGTGCTGTCTTGCGATACGAACACGACCTGTCGGCGTATCTCCGCTGGATGATACTGACGAGCGTCGAGCCCATCGATCATGAGTGAACCTTCTGTGGGATAGAGTAGGCTTGTAAGAAGCCTGCCAACCGTCGTCTTGCCCGAACCAATTTTGCCGATTATGCCGATGCGTTCTCCTGCGCGGACGGTAAGGTTGAACCCATTGATCGTCGGTTGCGAAGCACCAGGATATGTGAACTTGACGTTCTGGAATGCGAATCTTCCGGATTTAATGTCCTTGTCCACATGGCGTGCCTGACCGCTCCCCTCGGTAGGGGATTTCATTATTGCGTTCAACGATGAAAATGCATGAACCGCATGCTGCGTACGCGCCAGCGTCCCGGCAAGTTGCGCAAGCGGCGCCACGCCTCTTCCTGCAAGTATAACGCTCGCTATTAATGCGCCGGGAGAAATGTCACCTTGGTCAAACATGTGTACGCCTACGACGACGACGGCAACTGTAACCAGCTGTTGTATGAATGAGGTGAAGTTCATACCAAAAGCAGTAACAGTCCTGACGCGATGTGCAGTACCGGCGTTCTGGCGTACAAACTGCTGCCATTCGCGAAGCATCTGCCCCTCCGCGCGGCAAGTCTTAATGGTTTCAAATCCATTTAGTGCCTCGATCAGTATTGAGTGGCGCTGACCGGCTTCTGTTTGGGCACTTCTGACAACCCGGGACAACGGGTACTGGATAATAAGACCGGCGATCAAAACGATGAGGAATGCCAAGGCTGGAATATACGCGATGGGGCCGGCGATTTGGTAGATTATGAAGATGTAAAGGCCGACAAACGCCAGATCAGTCATCGTCACAATGGTGTTGGACGTAAAGAACTCGCGCACGACCTCGTAGTCGCGAATCTTATTGGCAAGTTCACCAGTTCTCATCGATTGCCGGCCAAGGTCCAGGTGCAGTACGTGCTCAAAGATGTTGCTGGCAAGAATGACGTCCGCGCGCCGCCCGGCATTGCCGATCAACGAATTGCGCAGTGACTTGAAGACGAAGTCAAAGAGAATTGCAGCACCCATTCCGACCGCCAATACCCACAGAGTGGTGAGTGCTTTATTGGGCAAGACGCGGTCATAGACGTTCATGATGAACAAGGGTGCAGCGAGACCAAGCACGTTTACGAAAGCGGCGGCGACAAACACCTGCATATAGGATGGCCATAACGGCGCAACCGACCCCCAGAACCAGCTCTTCGAACGATTTCGCCTGGTCTCAGACTGCTCGCCTCGCATCTCGAACTCTGGCTTTGCCAGGATCGCATAACCCGAATACTCCTTGTTCAATTCGCGCAGAGGGATGGTCGATTGACCACCTCCCGTCTCTGGCACGACAATCGTCGCATTCCTCTTGGTCAACGCGCGCAAGACAACAGGCTGACCACTCTTGAGAAGAAGAACGGCGGGTAAAAGCAGAGACGTGAGCTGGGACAGATTGCGTTTGGCAATCTTGGCAGACAATCCGGCACGCGCCGCCGCGTCAGGAAACAATTGGGGTGTCAGAACACCTTCAGCGAGCGGTAGGCCGGCCGTAAACACAGATCGGGAAATCGCCTTGCCATAATGGCGCGCGACATGATCAAGACAATCCAGCAAGGGGTCTTGGGCCGGGGCAAGCGCAGCGTCCACCGCAAACGGCGGTACCGGCTCCTTGCCATCTGGCTCGGCTTTCGGAAAAATCGGTCGCAATAGGGAAATTCCCGGCCTGCAGTTTAATCACGCACACCGATCATTACAGATCTGCCCAGAAAATAATAGCAGCAGTCTGTTAATCTTTGGTGCTGACGACAGGCTCTTCGCGCCGGACGAACGTATCCCAGCTGCGACCGCGTACCACCCGAGTGTCCCAACGCTTCTGCGTTTCCGCATCAGGTGTCGGCGGTGAGCCAACCTGCTCACGAGCCAGCCCGGTGGACTGATCAGGTGGCGTCAGGCCAAGAGAGTCCAGCAAAATGCCCATGCTTGCGAGCATGCGGTATTCAGCAAAAATATATGATGTGTGAGCAGTCTCGACCGCTACCTGAGTGCTAAACCGCGTATTCTGCGTGTCCAGAAGGTCGAGCAACGAACGCGCGCCAATCTTGAACTGCTCTTCGTATGACTCGATGAGCTGATTAGCGCGGCTCAGCTGTCCTCGCAACTGCGACAGACGGGTGCGCTGCTTGTTGCGCGTTTCCCAGGACAAGCGGACTGCTTCTTCTACATCACGGTGCGCCTGGTGAAGCCGGTAGCGCTCCTCGTCGACCCGGCGAATCTGTTCCTGCCTGTTGGCCCCGTCGATCCCGCCGCGGTAGAGATTCCATTTCACGACGACTTCCGCTCTCAAATCCGTCTCGTAGCCACGAATGCCGTCGATGTCGTCGCCGTGACGCGCCGTACCTTCCAGAGTCACCTTGGGATAGAACTCAGACTCTGCCTTTTTGATAAGTGCTGTAGCCGCATCTATGTCTGCATTGGTGATTTTTAATGTCGGGTTGTTGGCTCGTGCCAGAGCCAGCGAGCCACCCAAACTGTTTGGAATTCTTGCACCAAACTGACGCGGTGACCTGAAGCTGCCGATGGGTTCCCCGACCAGGCGGCGGAAACGGATGTGCGCGTTGTTAAGTTCTTCCGTAAATTCGACTAGGCGTGCCTCTGCCGCAAACACCCGCTCTTCGGCCTGTTGTTTGTCCGCGACACTGATAGCACCACCCGTCGCTCCGCTCTCAATATCGTTGAGGACCCGCTTGTGGTAGCCGATATTCTGGCGGGCAAAACTTACCACCCGCATAAGGCGCCCGATCTCCAGGTACTGGCGCGTTACATTCAACGCGATGAATTCCGACCGTTCCAGTATCCTTGCGGCCGCACCATCTACGCGGGCAGCTTGGCGTTCCACTTCTCCTCGTGTTTCCCAGCCGTCAAACAACAGTTGGGAAACGATTACGTTTGCTTCATTGCGGAAGAGGGTATCGTCGTCCGAACCGATAGGGCGGGTGGCCGGGCTATCGCGATTTTGAGCACCGGAACGACCAAGGAAATCAACGCTCGGCAGGTACAGGCCATTAGCCTGCTCTAATTCGAAATCGATCGCTTCCCGATTGGCGATAGCTGCGCCAATTTCCGGATTTGATTGTAGGGCCATCCGGATAGCGTGCTCAAGAGAGCCTGCCATGCTGGGGCTAATGACCCAGACTACTCCCAGGCAAAAGGCCTGGATGCAAACCAGTAAACGTACACCCCGACGCAACACAATACGCTCCCCCAACGCGCGAAAACCGCCAAAACTTACAAACTCAATTCAATCGCTGGCGACGGTCCGCCTGGAAATATTTGACACAAATCTACTCGTTACAGTTTTGGTATAACCTGTGGAAAAGCTCAATCAAGCGATAAACGTGAAACCGCGCCGCACGTTAGCGAGCTGTAGCCATGCCGCCACACCTCTTGGAACAACTAACAACGTTCAAAAAAGCATGCCGCTCCACCAGGTTTTCGACCGTCACAGCGCGATATGCCCACATAGTTCTGCACTATGCGGCGATGCATTAGAATGGAAAATAACAAACAAAAGCATGGGGTTTTATTGTTGTATTGCGACAGTGGTTCAAATGCATTTCGAACCGGTCCGCAGGCTCAGAAAATATTTCAGTCCTGGTCGGTTGATACCGAACTTGGCTGCCGGACAGCCTCGGCGGCACAACTTGTCTCAAAGAAAATTATGAACCCAGTAACCGGAAGTGAGCCCAGGCGGCGTGATAGCGAAATACTGCCCATCATGACGGGATGCTGATCGCCGGCGGGATCCCTGATTGTCATGCAAAATGATCCATCTGCGATCACATAAGTTCTTTGCGGGAAAATCCCGGGAGGCAATCCCGCATGATGGTGAAAAGTTGAGCAGACCAGTGCAACGGGTACTCGCCAACGAATTGATTTTCTTGGGGTCTAACTGCTCCTGCTGTCACGATAATCCGCGTGTCGGGGGTTCAAGCCCCTCCTCCGCTACCAATCAGCATTTTGAGTTGATCAAACAAACCAATTGCGACGGCCCCGCAAGGTCTTCGCCGGGCCACTGAATGGATGCGATCAACATTGTTGCTCCAGGTCTTTTTGCCACTCCCTTTTTTTGCAAATTGATGGAAAGCACCGTCAGGCGATGTAAACGCCCCACTGCAAGGCTGTTGTCAAAATGGGCAATTCAAAACGTGACGCGCGACGACATGATTGGCCCACAGTGGGCCACCAGCAAATGACAATGCTGCCGCGTCCTTACCACGAGTATGCTACAGGCAAACTGGCCACGCAGGAGGGTCCAGTATGAGTTATGTCGATGGCTTCGTCCTTGCGGTGCCGACCGCAAACCAGCAGGCGTTCATTGAATATGCGGAAGCCTTTGACAATATCTTTGTCGAATTTGGCGCTGTTCGAGTCATCGAATGCTGGGGTGATGATGTGCCACTGGGCAAGCACACCGACTTCCGCAAGGCCGTACAGGCCAAGGATGACGAGTCAGTTGTCTTCTCATGGGTCGAGTGGCCCGACAAAGCAACGCGAGATGCGGCCATGAAACAGATGCACGAGCTTATGAAGTCGGACGAGCGCTTTGACCAAAAAAAGAATCCCGTACCCTTCGACGGACTACGGATGATATATGGCGGCTTCCAGACCGTCGTGGACTTACCCGGCAAAATGTCCAAGTAAAAGTTATGCAGCACGCCAACGAGAGCTCAACAATTGTGCCACGTTGGCGCCGTGTAGTTGTTACTCTCCGATGAGCTTGCAGCTGATCGGTAAAGTCGACGCATTGGCAGCGTCACCTTGCCAAATGCCACAATCCAGTATGTTGTCCTGAAAGACACGTCGGCTGCTGTAGACGTTGATGAGAAGTTGCGGCCGCTCACCAACAACCTTTCTAACCTCTTTCGCCGAGAAAGTCTGGCCGCCAAGATTGGCGGATTGACCCACTACAATGTCCTTCACTTCCTCCCCAAACTGGATTTCTCCTGCCTCATCAGCGGCAACACCGGGCTTGGCTTCACCGAAGTAGTAGGCAGACACACGAACAGTCTCGCCGCTCGAAGCAAGCTTTGTTTCCGCTCCGGGTGAAAGCGTCACGACAACCGTGTATGAAGGCACCTCGGTATTCAAAACCTCACTGCGAGGTGCTGCGGATGGCTCACCCTCACAATTACCCTCCCGCTCCAACTTTTTGATGGTCCTTACAATGGAGTCGTCCGCAGGCGAAAGTTTACCGTACGGCGGGAAACAATCCTCACCAAATACAGCTTGGGCCCTTGGGCTTTTGAAACAATATCCATTGCGCGCGAACACAGCATTACGCGCGCTCCATAACCCGTCACAATACGGGTCCCCGTAGGCAGGAACCGCCAGAAGCACAAACCCGAAAACAACACAAATGCAATGACCCTTCATCATCACTCCTTTGCAACAAATGTCAGTATTTGCCCAGATCGAACACACGCATCATCATGCCTTTTAAGGTACGCCTTGACGTCTCATCCCAAACCCTAGTGTCCAAATTTTCCATCAAACCGTGGCGACCAACAACTACGGAGCGCTTCAATACAAAAAAGAACAAAAGGACATCGGGTGTCACCGCTTACAAGCGCCCAGCCTTAACAAAGAAACCGAAAAAACGCGTATCGTCACCCTGACCTGTTACCAATTGAACAGCACACCGCCCATAGGATGTGTCACCAAAATCGCCGACCAGGATGGTTCATGTGTCCGAGGGCCCGCCAAGAGGAGTAGGCAGAATGACAATTTTCAAATCCATCATCGCTGCTCTTGCAGCGCTTGCATTCGTCTCCCCTGCCATCGCCGACGTCCTACCCGAAAAGCCTGGCCCTGAAAGAACCGTCAAAATGTTTGATGTTTTCTGCATGAGCTTGCTGCCTGAAATTTCTAAAACAGCTGGGGCCGCAAAAGCGGGAAATTTCAACGAATTGAAGGGCAAGAACCTTGAAAAGTACCAACCTGAAGTGCGTGCAGACGAGTTGCGTGCATGGACGTTCAACGACTTCGGGACTGAATTCGCGCTAACCACCACGCGTTCCAAGCCCGACGCGTTATTCAAAAAGAATGTGCCTGAATTCGCCGATTCTGAGAATGCGGCCTGCTCCCTGATTATCCCGGCCAAAGAAAACAAAGCAAAGATACTCGAACAGATGACCGCTTTGCTGACGCGTAAACCTGACGAGACGTGGAAACAGAAACCATTTCGCGTACACTCTTGGACCGGGCGCACAGAAACGCTGCTGATCATGGTCTACTATTACGCACCGACCAAAAAGGGACAGCAGGGAATCTTAAGCGCGACGACCTTCGTCAAGAATTAACGCAAAAGCCGGCAAGCGCGATGCCGCGTGCTACCAACCTGAGCGGCCTCGGTCAGCGGCGCATCTCGTCAACGTCACGTCCAAACTTTTACTTCAGCGGTGGCGGAGGTAGCGCCGGGCTTCCAAATCTATAGACAAGTCCGACGCGAATCTTCTGATAGTCCTCATCCCACTTGTAACGTGCCGTGCTGGGCCCGGTATTGGGAAGCTGTATCTCGTCCGTCGTTGTCCGGTTAACGCTCACGGTTTGAGTGGAGGACTGCAGATCGACGTAATTATAATCGAAGCGCAGACGCCAGCTCGAATTCATGCGCAGCTCACTGCCCAGCCCAAGAATCCATCCAAATTCCCATTCGTCTTCCGATCCTCTCGCAATCGAGCTGTGGCGCGCAATTTCACCGGCACCGTTGGCGCCAATAAAGACGGTTTCCGATTGGCAATCGACGCGGTGTTCAACATTTGCAACCGCCACACCGCCCGTTGCAAACACCATCAATTCGCTTGAAACCAAGTAACCCAGTCTCGCCTTAAGCGAACCTTCTCCCCGCATGTCCTTTGTGTTCCGGCACGTCTCGCTACGTTCCGCAAAATCAAGGTCTGCCGTATTCACCCCGTCGTAATCCGCAATACTGGTGGAGGAGCGGATCTCTGTTTCCTCGACATCCGTGAGATCTGCGTCGGCTTCTATGCCCACGACAATCGAACCAAATTGTTTGTTGTAACCAACCAAGACACCGCCAGTGAAACCGTCTGGCGACAGCTCACCACCTTTTGGTACACCAGCGCCCGGCGTCAGCTGATTGCCAAAAAAACCGGACGGCGGCGGCACGTTCCAGTCCTCTGGCGTTACGTCAATATCGGTCTCAAGCCATTTCCAGCCGATACCGGCACCAGCCCACGGGCCTTCCCACTCGCTTTGCGACAAGGCCGCCGGCGCGGATAAAAACAGCACCAGAACCCCAAGACAGGTCGACATGAAAGTATTACAGCAACGCAACATCACAAATGGAACTCCAACCGGACCCTACGGAACCGCTGAAAAGTTACAGGGCTGGTCACGTCTTGTGGGCATTTTTTCCGCAATTTGGACTGCAGCGCCGGAGTTCACTGCCAAATGTAGCAATCATGTCACAAACGGGCGCACCTAGATCAGTTTCCGGTGCGGCCCAGTGTTCGCGACCAAGCCCAAACACCCCAGGCGATGCGACGCTAAACACCGTTTCACAAAGCGCAGGCCTGATGTCAGGTGAACGTCAGTGACCCAAAGCCCCATTCGGAAGTCCCACAGCCTGCGCATAGCACCGCACTAACGATCACTCCGCTATCAGGCAAAGAACACTTGCCAAACCACATATTATGTGCAAGTACACATACTATAAACGTGTGCCTGCACGTAATTTGGCAAATTCGGACGTTAGGACCAACGACAATGACAGTGAAGCCTCTGGAGCACCCAAACTGTGCGTGCTTCAACATCCGCAAAGCCGCTCGCAAGATAACGCAGGCGTACGACAGGCACCTGAAGCCAACGGGCCTGCAAGCGACCCAATTCACGTTACTCGCCATGCTATCTGCGAACGATGACAAGAACGGCATCGCCATGACCAACCTTGCCAAGCGCTTAGGAATGGATCGAACGACGCTCACGCGCAACCTGACGCTGGCCGAGCGCGCAGATTGGGTCACCGTTACGTCTGGCAACGATCGCCGCGAGCGCCTGATAACACTGACGCCGGCCGGCCAGCGGATAATAAAGGAGGCCGAGCCATACTGGCAGGCGGCACAAAACCAGATTGTAAAACAACTCGGCCGTACCCGACTTGCCCAGTTGATCGAACTTACCCGCAGCATTGAAGACGTGTAATCGGTGCTGCGACCACAGGCACAATCATGCCTAATTACGTGCAACTACACTTATTTGAAAAAGGAGAATAGCGATGTCGACCAACACAGCATTCGCAGGAGCAGCGAAACCCACCAGCAGCCATCCCCACAATTGGACCATAGCTTTGGCGCTGGCCTGGGCCACAACCATCGTCACTCTTGCAATATTGGGCACATTTGACGTTCCCGCCGATCAACCCGCAATTGGCGCATTGATTGCCATTGTGGTCCCGGTCTCTGCCTTCGGGCTGGCGATGGCCTTGTCTTCGAAAATGAGAGACCTCGCACTCAATCTAGATCCGGTACTGCTGACCGAATTCCAGGCCTGGCGCATTTTGGGAGGGCTGTTCCTTGCAGTCTACGCCTTCGGCCATTTACCAGGTTTTTTTGCCTGGCCGGCAGGCCTGGGAGACGTCGCCGTTGGTATCGCCGCACCCTTCATGGCCTGGCGGATCAGAACCGATCCGTCATTCCTGACAAACTCGCGCCTTCGCTCGTTCCACTACGTCGGGCTTTTGGACTTCGCGATCGCTGTCTCCGCAGGGATCGCAGCGCGCAATCAGATTCCGGGTTTTGTGGACAGTATAACCACAACGCCTATGGGGCAGATGCCGCTTGTGCTCATTCCAGCACTCATCGTCCCAGCCTTTATAATCTTACACATCATTTCGCTAATGCAGATCCACCACGCGCGACACCAGGGGTGAAGCGCATGTTGGACAGAGATCTCCATTGATCCCAAACGGCGGCAGGACAAGCTTGTCCTGCCGCTTTGGCAGCCCTCATTTGAAAGCGGGCTCACTCTGACGACCCGAAGCGAACCTGGTTCAACGGCGCGATACAGATGTCTTCGGGCAAACACAACGCCTCAACCAGATGATAATGTAACCCCCATCTGTAAGACGACCGGAATGACCAGCACACGCTGATCGATTATGGAGGGCAAACGTGCCACGGGTTCGCGTATCCTACTACTCAGACGTCCTATGCGTCTGGGCCTACATTGCACATCGGCGGCTTGAAGAATTGGTCCAAACATTTGGCGATCAACTTGAGATCGATATGCACTTCTGTTCCGTCTTCCCTGATGCGTGGGAGAAGATCGAAACAAACTGGGCGGACAAAGGCGGCTTCGAAGGATTCAATCGCCACCTTCAAGACGTCGGCAAAAAATTCCCACATATCAAATTGCATGAGCAGCTCTGGCTTGACGCCAAGCCGCGAACATCCGCCAGCGCTCACATATTCCTTAAGGCTATTGAGATGCTCGACGCGGAGGCGAACAAAAAAACAGATGGGTACGTGCCCATCCTGAAAGGCAACGCGTTCCGAGCCACATGGGAAGTCCGCCGTGCGTTTTTCGAACACGCGCTGGACATCTCTGATTGGCAGGTACACAGGCAGATTGCAAACACGCTCAAGCTTGACTACGACGCTATAGACGCAAAGATACGCTCTTCGGAAGCCGTTGCAAGATTGGCTGCCGACTACAACCTGAGCCAAAAGAATGCAGTGGACGTCAGCCCAACCTTCATCATGAACGAGGGGCGCCAGAGACTTGCAGGTAACGTCGGCTACCGCCTTTTAGAAGCAAACGTGCAAGAATTATTGCGCAACCCTCTCCAGAACGAAGCGAGTTGGTGTTAGCTCGGCGATGAGCACACCGTAAGTCAATGAAGCCCAACAAGCACGTTGAGCTAGACGCACAGCCAGAGATCTACAACGCATGACAAGACAACAAAGGTTCCAAATTCATGCTTGAAACCGCATTGTTCCTGGGCGGCATTCTCCTCGGAATTTACGGTGTTGTCCTTGGCGGAGCGATGTTCCTAGCCGCCCCCTTGTTCCAGCTCATGTTTCCCGAGGCGTCTCTCGGACAGATCATCGGCAATATTAAGATTGGGTCTATAGCACGCGGTCTAACGTCGAGCTGGACCACATGGCCTCACATCAAGCCGTACAGCGCACTAATTTTGGCCATCCCCTTTGCAGCAGGGGCTGCATGCGGAGCCTGGCTTATCTCAGATCTCAATCAGTACTGGATGATCGCCGCGATGGTTGGCGCAATCATTGCCTGCGAGGCGACCCCAAGACTTCAACTCTATGCAAACAGCGGTCCATATTATCTGTTGGCCTTTCTTGCAGGACTGTATGGCGGTGTATTCGGGGCTGGGCTTGCTTTGCTCATTGTCGCACTTTTGCGCCTTCACCACCCTGAGAACGAGAGCATCGCCGCTGTCAAGATCCAGGCGCGCTTCATTGAACTTCTGATAACCGCCTCAGCGATCCTCGCACACTTCTGGGTTGGAAATCTCGTCGCGCGTCTATTCTTGCCTTGGTCGCTCGGTAGCCTCATTGGCGGATTTGTAGGCGGCATCATACTCGCGCGCTTCACAGCGACTGCCCCAACTGTACAACGAACCGTGCTACGCATTTCATATACTGTCGGCATTCTGGGTGTTTGCCTCGCTCTATGGGCACGCGCGGCCTAAACAATTGGAAAATATCTATGTTAAGGAGAACCTTTTCAAAACAAGCATCAATGACCGGCTACGTAGTCATGGGAAGGATAGCGGTCGATGGCACCTTGTCGACCGAAGAGGTTCCGCGATTAACAAGACTCATCGCCCCCGACTTGATTAAGTTGGCCGCAAAGCACCGACGGCTCGACATGCAGCTAATCGGCACGTCAGTGATGTGCATTTTCTCGCGATTTGAAAGTGCAGCCACTTTTGCACTGGATCTGCGAGATTATTTTGCAAATCAGGGATGGAATAGCGGAAAGGGCGCTGGCAGAAACACGCCTGAGACTGACAGGCTGCGCATAGCAGTCTGCCTTCACTTCGGTGAGCTGTATGTTGACCGAAAGCATTGGCGCGGCCGGAACATGCTGTACGGCCCCGCGATTCTGCGTGCGCAGCGCATAGAAGAACTTGTCCCGCCCAACCATGTCTTTATGAGCGCAGAAGCCCGGAAAAGCTACGGTCGGGACAGCGCGGAGCCCGGCACAAGTGGCTTGGCCTTCCAACGCATACCCGGCGCCAGATTGTCAGGAAATCAGCAACGGCAGGAATTTTTCTGGCTGGGGCGTAGCCAAGACGAATGGAGCGGCGAATGCGCGAAGGCTGCCAAAAACAGCTCACCGATCTCGCGCCCAATTAGACCTCAGGCGTCGCATCTACAAGCGCTAGCCAATACTGAAGAGATGTTCGATTTCATCAAATCCGACATCACGAGCAGTCGAAGAAAGGTTCGACACGTGCGCTGCTCATATTTTAACGGAGGGGCTACGCTCGAGCGCTTCCTTGCAACACTTCAACCTTCGCTCGCAGAAGAGTTCGAAATTGAGATTCTCGTCTGGGATCATCAGTCATCAGTTTTACCGGCGCATGACGAAAGCCCCGAAACAAAAGAACTCCAAAGTGAGGTCAAACGACTTCATCGCTTTATTGAAGCCCACGGAAAATACAACCACGAGCTCAACTATAAGGACTTCACCGAACTTTCCTGCGAGTACCTTCTACTCGGCTCACGTATCCTGAATAGGCCAGCACGTCATCCAAACTATATCGATGAAATTGAGGGCACGATTAGCCTCAATTTTGCCCCCACCATTCGAAACTTAAACGGTTCGATTACTGTTAGAAAGACGCCATACTACATGCCAGGACGCATAGCGTTCGTGGATGATATAGCGTTCGTCTCTCTGTATCTGCATGCACAGCTGGTTGGCCCGATAATAATGGCGCCACAGTACAGCCTACTGTTTGAGCGGCTCGGCACACACTTCGACGATACTTGGCAACTTTCTACTGGTACCATTTTCCAGATAGGATCGAACGCCACTAAAAAGCCCGATCAATTCTCACAACCAGCCGCTGTCGAGAACGCCACCTCAGCCCCCAACATATTCGTCAGCTACCGGCGCGACGACAGCCGATGGCCAACCGCACGCCTTTACGACCGAATAATTGGTGAGTACGGCTCCGGCACTGTCTTCATGGACACAAAGTCAATCGAGCCGGGAAAGCCATTTCCTGACGAACTTCGAAGTAGTATCGAGAAATGCGAATTGATGCTGGTGATGATTGGACCGAATTGGCAAAAAAAGCTGGACGAACGGTCTGCAGAAGACGACGACTGGGTTGTCAACGAAATCAGTCTGGCGCTTCAAATGGGGAAGAAAATACTCACCGTGCTTATTGATTGCCCGGAGAAGTTCACATTCACAAGTCTACCAGTTTCCATCGCGTCAATTGCCAACATTCAGAAGCTAACCCTCAACTTCGAGTCGTTTGACACTGATGCAGACGCGATCATTAAGCACGCAACAACCATTGTTCCGCCAGGCGAATAGACCCAGCGGCAACCACACTAAGTACAAATGTCCTGTGGCTTCTAAAACTTAATCTGCGCGCCCGTCATCACGACATCAAGGTCTTCCAGCGCCACGTCGGCAAGATTGCCGGTCGCATCGTCGCGCAGCGTCAGATCGCCTTCCGTATGCCGGTATGACACGTAGACAGCCATCGCGGCGGCATCAATACTCTGCGACAGTCCGATGCCGTAGACCTCTACACCACTGTTCCAGATGCGCGCCTGACCGGCAAACGGATTGAGCGCATCTCCGACAGCCACTGTTCGGTCGTTCGCGCCGCCTTCGTAGTCGAAGTATTCACCCCACAACGTCGTTTTGCCAAGCGGCAGCAGCCGCTGTTCGATACCGGCCATGAACGAGTAAAACGAGTGATCGTCGTCAACCCGCGTACCGGCAAATGCCACGGAGTTATTGGCATTCTCATCCGTATATTCGCCAGCAGCAAAGCTTACGAACAAACCGGTTGGTTGGTGCATCGCACTGATTGACCCGCCAACCTGCGTGCACTTCTGATTGCCATCATCAAATATGATGGTGCAGATAGCGGCATTTGCCTCGGTTGCTTCACCGTAAGCTATGCCACCGGCGACCTTGAAGTCACCCAAAACGCCAGCATAACGCAATGCGACATCCCAATTGTCGTCTTCACCCCAAGCTGACGTGAGATTAAAACCGGCAAATGTCGGTGAAACATAATAGATGTGGTTTCCGCGCGCACCTTCGCCAGGCTGCACACCATTGTCCTTGAGAATACGACGCCATTCCAACGCGCTTAGTCCGCCAGCACCCTGGCTACCTTTGGCGCGAAGCTGGAAACCAGCCATGTAGTCTTCTGGGTCCGCATTCTTGGCGGCATATTTGCTGCCAGCAATATGAATTTCCGTAACGCCCTGCGATGCAGATTCTGTCTCGCCGACGTGAACGGCGCCAAACGTCGCGCTCTTCAGGAACCATGAACTGTAGCGCAGATCGATCGCAGACCCGTCATCCGAAAACTGATCCACCCGATCAGAACGTGCGGTCCTGAAACCAAGCTCCAACCTATATCCAGCCGACCAATCGTTATTTATTTTCGCCGAGCCACGGAATCGGAGCCGCGTGCGCGACGTATCGTTGGTGACGACGTAGGCATTGGATTCGTCGCCGTCATCCCAGAACATGATGGCCTGATGCACATGTCCAGATATCGTAAGGCTGACCTTCCGGTTGCCTTTGCGCGCAGTTGTCGCTTCAAGCTCTGCTATGCGCTCTTCCAGATCGGCACAGCAGTCGCCGCCGAGATCAGCGGCACTTACGCCGGCAGACCAGCCTGACAGCGCAAGCGACAAGGCAACCGCCACTGGCCCGCCAACACGGCTAATGACACTGCAATTCATACCCTCTTCCCTTCAGTATGCCGCGCCCGAATCCAGCCACCCGCCAGAAGGCGCACCCGTCTTACACAAACTGATTCGCGGTTATCCGAAAACCTTTTTCATGCCAAGGCCATAGCGCCTGCCATGCCCCCATCAGCAAGCGGCATAGCCCACGACCGAATCAGCAATAGTTTTCAACGCCTAGATTGTCGAAATACCCAGTTAACAATTGTACAGGCCTGCGGACCTTGCACGCAATACGACAAGAGAATGAAGCATCTGTAGTGTCGGCGTCGCCACACCTACGAGCCGCGCCATCTCCAAAACGGCGGTCAGAACAGCATCCAGCTCCAGGGGCCGGCCACGCTCCAGGTCCTGCAGCATTGAGGTTTTGTGGGCCCCAACCGCTTCAGCCCCGGCAATGCGCGCATCTACATCTATTGGAAAATGAACACCCAACGCCTCACCAACCGCCTGCGCCTCTACCATGGCTGCTCTGGCAATTTGACGCACACCAGTGTCTCGGCACATGTCCTCCAGAGTTGCATGCGTCAACACACTGAGCGGATTGAACGAACAATTGCCCCACAGCTTGACCCAAATCTCATCGCGAATGCGCTTGCGCACAGGAGCCTTCAGGCCCGCCTTAGTAAAAATCCCGCTTAACTCCCGGATGCGCTCAGTCTTGTCTCCGGACGGTTCACCTAACGCCAACCTGTCCCCTTCGATATGCTGCACAATACCCGGCGCAACCACCTCGCTTGCAGGATAGACGACACAACCAATCGCACGCTCCGGGCCGATCCCGGCCCATATTCGCCCGCCTGGATCGATCGAGTTGAGCTGACGCCCGTGTAGCGGTCCCTCGACCCCAAAAAAGTACCACCAAGGAATGCCGTTCACGGCAAACACGACAGCAGTCTCAGGTCCCAACAGTGGTTTGATGCTGTTCACCGCTGGCGCAATCGCGTGCGCCTTGACGGAAACAATAACGAAATCCTGCTGTCCGAGGTCCGCAGCGTCGTCGCTGGCTGGTAGCCGGGCCGATATGGTTCGATCGCCCTCTTTGACGCGTAACCCCTCTGCCTTGATCGCCGCAAGGTGCTCCCCGCGTGCAGCCAGTGAGACATCCGCGGCATTCGCATCCGCGAGCATCGCCGCCAGATAGCCGCCGGTCGAACCCGCACCGAAAACACAAACCTTTCTAGTCATAAGCGCTCATTGCTCATCATGTGAGCCCCAGCCTGCGCGCCAATCCGATACGCTGCACCTTTCCCGTTGGCCCAGTCGGGATTTCATCACAAATGAGAATCTTGCGTGGTACCTTGAAATCCGAGAGCGTCTGCGATGCATGAGTACGTAATTCCTGCTCTGTCGCCGAGGCTCCTTCCTTGAGCACAACTGCTGCTGCAACATCTTCACCGAGCTTGTCATGTGACAACGCAAATGTAACTGCGTGCGCAACAGCGGGATGCGCTTGAATCACTTCATCGACTTCACGCGGTGCAATCTTTTCACCGCCTCGGTTGATAATCTCCTTTAAGCGCCCGGTTAGACGAATGGCGCCGTCCTCGTCAATTGTGCCTAAGTCTCCGGTCCGAAACCAACCATCGTGAAAGGCACGCACATTGGCCTCAGGATTACCGGCATAGCCACCGAAGACATTCTCGCCCCTGATGACAAGTTCGCCGGACCGACCACGCGCGAGCAATTCTCCCGTCTCATCCATCACGGCAACGTCAGGCCCTGCCGCAACGCCGACACTGCCTGAGCTGCGTTTTCCCGGTGGTAACGCGTTCGACGCCATTTGGTGCGCCGCCTCCGTCATGCCGTAGGCTTCGATGACCGGAACCCCAAACCGGTTTTCCAATTCCCCCATGACAACTTCTGGCAGCGATGACGATGACGAGCGAATGAAGCGCAGACGGGAACCATCAATAATATCCTGATGGCGTTTCGAGCGCGCTAGGATGGTTTGGTGCATTGTCGGAACACCGGTGTACCAGGTTGGCTTCGCATCATTGAGCCAAGAAAAAAACTTTAGCGCTGAAAAGCCCGGCGTACAGATGACTGTGCCGCCTGCAAGTAGCGGCGCCAGTAGTCCAGCGACAAGTCCATGCACATGAAATAGCGGCATGATGTTGAGCCCGACATCATTTGATGTGAGACGCAGTGTCGCTCCGATGTTCGCAGCCGACGCTGTCAGATTCCGTTGCGTGAGCGGGACGATCTTGGGACGCGCCGTCGTACCAGACGTATGCAGGACAAGCGCTTCGTTGTGCGGGCCTGGGCCCTCCGCCTCCCTGGGGCCGGAATCAAACTGCTCCTCATCGGCAAGCCTGAATGTCCCTGCCGGTGCGTGCTCCTCTGCGGCAAGCTCGACAATCGTCACACCGAGTGACTTTGCAACTTCGCGCGCGGCGCTATCACTGCCGCGTTCAACAACAAGCAGCTTGGCACCAAGATCAGACAAATAGAATTTGAACTCGTCGCGCGTGTACGCGGGGTTAAGCGGCGCCGTCGATGCGGATGCGGCCAGTGTCAGAAAGGCCACCGCCATTTCCGGTCCATTACGCAGGACAATCGCCACTCTGTCCTCGCGAGCCACGCCGAGACCGGTGAGCCGGGTGCGCACGTCGTCGCGCAATCGCCGCAACTGGGAATAGGTGAGGGATTGTCGTCCCGGCGCGCCTATCGAAGGATCCTTATCCCCGCCCCGCATCAATAGCTCGTCGATAGTCAGCGCGGGCTTCACGTGCAGTCCTCTTTTCCGCGCTATTGCCTCCCGCCTACGCGGTCGCTTCGGCAACGCTCAAACCCGAAGCGCTAAACGCATCTTCCTGTCTTAGCGTGACATCTTCAAGCCGGAAACCCTCGATCGTCTCATTAAACAACCGGTACCAGTTCTGCTTCGCGTCCAGATGCAGAAAAACCCCGCCCAGTCCGATCGCAGCCCGCTCCATGAAAACAAACTCGCGCGGTATTCTCACAGGCCCCTTCTCACGTAGGATCTTATGCACCGTAAACGCCTCTTTACGCCCATAGTCCGCAGGCGTCGTTCCCTCTGCAATCGTGCGTTCGCGATCCTCAAGCATCGGACCGTAAATAAACTCAGCCCAGATGTTCATCGCTTCAATTAATTCGTTGGTGAGGCCCTCAAATCCCCAGGTCTCATAGGCGTGAACGATAAGCGCACGATCATTTTTCACCAGCCCGGTGTACAGATCGATGACACCCTGAATGAACGGCACCGGAAATACCCGGATGCATCCGTAATCCAACAGGTTGATCCCGTGCGCCGTTCCATCCCGTTCAAACACGGTGTAGTTACCAAGATGCGGATCCCCGTGAATGACCCCGTAATGACTGAATGGATACCACCACGCCCGGAACATGGCCCGGGCAATCGCGTTGCGCTCATCAACCCCGCGCGACTTGAACTCAATCAACGGCCGCCCATCAAGCCACGACATCGTAAGCAATCGGCCCGTCGACAAGTCCGGATCCACGACAGGAACGATGACGTGTTCATCCCCTTCGAAGATACGCGCATAAAGCATGGTGTGGCGTGCCTCGCGCTCATAATCGAGCTCCTCACGCAAGCGCGCACAAATTTCCGTGTGAATTTCGCGCGTATCGATCGCCGGGTCCATGCGCGCGTGCAATTGAAAAATGACTTTGAGCTGATTGAGGTCCGCCTCTACTGCCGACTGCATATCCGGGTATTGAAGCTTGCACGCCAATGCACGGCCATCCGATGAAAGCGCCTTATGCACCTGCCCCAATGAAGCCGACGCTGCAGCTGTGAAGTCAAACTCCTCGAAACGCTCCAGCCAATTGTTGCCGAGTTCCGCCGTCATCCGGCGTTTGACAAATGCCGGCCCCATCGCAGGGGCTTGGCTCTGCAGTTGGGTCAATTCCCGCGCATATTCCTTCGGCAAGGCCTCCGGGATTGTCGACAACATCTGCGCGACCTTCATGATCGGACCCTTAAGCCCGCCAAGGGCAGCCGCAAGATCCTGCGCGGCTTTCGAACGGTCGAAGTCCAACCCGAGAAAATGCTGACCGGCCACCCGCGCGGCCACCGAGCCAACGTTGGTCCCGACCCGGACGTAACGCGCAGCCCGCGCCGATAAACGGTTCTCTTCATTATTCATGAGCGAAAGCCGAAGGTCCTTTTTGAATGGTTCTGACTTACTATATCGGTACGGCGCGAAGATGCGTCCAGTGCGCGCACGAGATTTTTCCAACAAGATGTCGAAAACAACAGGGCCGGCGAGACTTGCGGCTTTCCCAGGGCGGCGTTAGAGCATGTCAGCGTTTGTTGTAACGGAAACGTACTGTTGGCAGACCACTCTTACATGAGCATCAAGGGACGAAGGATGACTGGTATCCAACTGCCCACGCCTATCAGATCAACGTCCGGCCGATTAAGTCGCAGCTCCATTCTCGCAGCTCCACCTGCGCCACTCTTCACGATTGTTATGTAATGGCAATTTTTAGACGACAGCCCAACAAGCAGTCCACGCCGGTCAGACCGTACGACGCTGTTATGCTCAATGTCGGTGACGGTCATTGGCTCTACGTCGAAAAAGTCGGCAATCCAAACGGTATTCCGGCTCTATTCTTGCACGGCGGGCCGGGTAGCGGAGCACAACACGTCCACCGCAATCTGTTCGATGCAGACAAATGCCACATCATCCTGTTCGATCAACGCGGAGCCGGCCGCAGCCACCCGTATCTATCCACGCACGCGAATACGACCCAGCACCTTATTGCCGACATCGAACGTATTCGCCAGTTCATCGGCATTGAGAAATGGCTGGTCGTCGGCGGTTCCTGGGGCTCCACTCTTGCCGTCGCTTACGCGCAAGCCTATCCCGAACGCGTCAGTGGATTGGTTCTGCGTGCAGTTCTGCTCGGCGCGGCTGAAGAGGCTAAGTGGGCCTTCGTCGATGGTCCAAAAAAATTTCGTCCTGAACTCTTCGAAGACTTCAAAAACCGCCTTCCTGAAACTGAGCGCGCGGATCCATTGACAGCCTACCTAAGCCGTCTGGCAAGTCCAGATGATGAAATTTGCCGGCCGGCAGCACATGCCTGGAATGCCTACGAGCGCGCCCTGTCGGAGATACAGCCCGCTACAACGATGTTGCCAAAATTGTTCGACAAAACCAACCGCGTGCCGCCAACGCCGGTCATGGAAGCGCATTACATTTCCAACGCATTCTTCTTGGAACCGGGCCAACTCCTCGACAACGCACATAGGCTTGCAAAAATACCCGGCATCATCGTCCAGGGCCGTTACGACTTGTTATGTCCACCTGCCGCCGCGCACGCGCTAAGCACCGCCTGGGGCAATTGCCAACTGCGATTTGTCGAGAATGCCGGACATTCCGCTTACGACCCTGGCGTCGAATCCGAATTGCAAAAAGCCGTCCGCGAACTTTCAAACTAGACGAGAACAACGCCTCATGTTGCATCGGCCTCGCTTATAAACGAACGTGCCGATTTCAAACTGATCGCAATATGCGCAAATTTCGCAACGAAACTTTTCGTTACGCGTGATTCGCAACAGGCAAGCGGGACAGCTTCAAAGGGGGCGGCAATGACAACGTCAAAAGCACAAATCGAGGGTATTCATAAACAGCTTGCAAGCGTCACCACAAAAGAACAGTTGCTCATAGAAGCATTGGGCGAAGCGCTCAGTTTAGCCGATAAAAAACTACTCGACGACGTGAGAAGTCTGACTATTGAACACGAAACGCGACGTGCACACATTCTTTCCGAGTTGCAGACGCTCGCCTCGCGCATCGGTGCATTCCCGGCATCCGAAGGCCAGACCACCATCCTAGAAAACGACCACCTCGACCTGCCGTATTATGCTCAAGTCGACGAACCGGAAACACTAAACGGAGAGGAAGCTGCGCGAGGCGCCGATTGGCGCCAGGCAGCCAGAAACATTGGCGAGCAACTGAACCGCGGCCTCAATGGCAGTGCTACTGACAGTTGAAGCGCGGAGCAGCACGCCAGTGCGCCCCGCAACAAGTCTAGCTACACAACCGCGCGTAAGAGTTGTCCTGAACACAAAACGAGAATACGCATGTGAGCGGCGTGAAATACCTCACGCCGCCTGATCCATTTTTTCCAACTCGTCGATCATACCCTCGATAACGCGCAAACCCTTCGACCAGAAGGCCGGCTCACGCGCGTCCAAACCAAAGGGTGCCAGCATTTCGGAGTGGTGCTTCGAACCGCCAGCCTTCAGCATGTCGAAATACTTCTCAACGAAACCGGGATGGGCTTCCTGATATAGCCCGTAAAGCGAGTTCACCAAGCAGTCGCCGAACGCATAGGCATAAACGTAGAACGGTGAATGAATGAAGTGCGGGATATACGTCCAGAAGACCTCATAGCCCGGCTTAAGCTCGATTGCCGGGCCTAGGCTCTCCGTCTGCACCGCCATCCAGATCTCGCCCAATTGCTCACTCGTCAGTTCACCCTGGCGCCGCGCCTCATGCACGCGCCGCTCGAACGTGTAAAACGCAATCTGACGAACGACCGTGTTGAGCATGTCCTCAACCTTGGCGGCCATCATTGCCTTTCGCTCACGCGCATCGGTGGTCTGCGCCAGCAGCGCCTTGAACGTCAGCATCTCTCCAAAAACCGACGCAGTCTCCGCCAAAGTGAGAGGAGTGGGCGCCAGAAGCGGACCCTGCTCGGCAGCGAGACACTGGTGTACGCCATGGCCCAGTTCATGCGCCAGCGTCGTCACACATCGCGGCTTGCCTTGATAGTTCATCAGCACATAGGGATGGACCGATGGCACGGTCGCGGCTGAAAATGCACCCGACGCCTTGCCGGGCCGAACAGGAGCGTCGATCCAGCGTTGGTCGAAGAACTTTTTGGCAATTGCCGCCATCTCCGGCGCGAAACCGCCGTAGGCCTCAAGCACGATGTCGCGTGCATCGCCCCATTGGATCGTTCGTTCCGGTTTTTCCGGCAATGGAGCATTGCGGTCCCAGTGCGCAAGCTTCTCAAGCCCCAGCCACTTGGCCTTCATCGCATAGTAGCGGTGCGACAGCCTCGGATAGGCCTCATGCACTGACGCAACCAGCGCATCGACGACCGGGGCTTCGACGCGATTGGCCAGATGGCGGCTGTCGGCGACGTCCTTGAAGTGCCGCCAGCGGTCGGAAATTTCCTTGTCCTTTGCAAGCGTGTTTGTGATCAGCGTAAACAGCCGCAGATTGTCACCAAAAACATCGGCCAATGCTTCCGACGCTGCTTCCCTCTTTTTGCCATCCGGGTCCGACAGCAAATTGAGCGTTGGCTCAAGCGTCAGCGGCTCTTCCACACCGGACACGTCAAACCGCAGCGCTGTCATTGTCTCATTGAAAAGGCGCATCCAAGCACCACGGCCGGTCTGTCCCTTTTCGTGAAACAATTGCTCAAGCTTCTCGTCGAGCTGATGCGGTTTCTCTTTGCGCAGATCATCAAACCAAGGCTTGTAGCGACTAAGCTCCGGATGCTTTAGGGCGGCCGCGAGCACATCGTCATCAATGCCATTGAGTTCCAGCTCAAAGAAAATGAGATCGGTCGAAATTGCAGTGAGCTTTTCAGAGACATCGCCGTAAAACTTTGCGATCGCCTCATTTGCTTGATCAGATGCGTAAAGAAGGCCGGCATAAGAGCCGAGCTTTCCCAATAGATCCGCCAGCGCCTCATAGGCCTGTACGGCTTTCAGTAAAGACGCGCCGTCGTTTGCCGTTTCCGCAAGCTTACCCTGATAGGTCGCCTTCAGCTCTTTCGCTGCTGCGCCGGCTCTTTCCAGGTCCCGCCCGACTTCCTCTGATTGCGGCGAGGTATAAAGATCACCCAGATCCCACTCCGGCATGTCACCCAACACCGGTGCACCGGTTGCCTCCGCCGCCCCACCGGCAACGGCCCGAACAGCAGACTGTCCGTACAAAGTGAAGGCAATCGATCGTGGCATCATAATCTTCTCCAATGTTAGACCATTCATAGCCTGGCATCCGGGTCGCTCGCATGCGCCGCAAAACACCGTTTGGCGTCAATGTGCCCAGCAAGCACGAGCCATTCAAGGCCGCTCCCTCAATCGT
The DNA here is from genome assembly GCA_965222485.1 of Hyphomicrobiaceae bacterium. Classification (GTDB taxonomy): domain Bacteria; phylum Pseudomonadota; class Alphaproteobacteria; order Rhizobiales; family Hyphomicrobiaceae; genus CBDCUC01. The sequence continues at coordinate 2,009,506 of CBDCUC010000040.1, read as the reverse complement.
GACAGAACGGGACACGAAGAAACGAGAAAGCACCTTTTGCAACCAATTGTCCCAGCCGACAACAGTTTCTCAAAACACTTTTACTCTAATGAGCACCAAGCTGATAAGGCCGGAAACCACTTGTTTACACTTGTAGGGCACTCTTCGATTGTACGTTGAGTTGCTGGTAAATGTCTCGGCCCGTCGGCGTGGCTCTTAAAATGTCATGCGGCGAAGTGATGCCGAGCCAATAACAACCGGTTTATTTAGTTCCAGTTGAGTTTAGTACGAGTGCCCGATGGCAAAGCATATCCTTATCGTCGATGACGATCCCGCCCAGCGCCGCATTCTTGAAGAGTGCATCAAGCGCCTTGGATTCCAGACCAGAACAGTCGAAAGCGGCGAGCAGGCCCTGGAGATCCTAACTGGCGAAGAACGCACCTCCATTTCACTTGTCTTGCTCGACCTGGTTATGCCGGGCGTCGACGGAATGGAAATCCTGAAAGCCACAAACGAACAGTCGGGCACGCCTCCGATCATTGTGCAAACAGCACACGGATCTCTGGACACCGCCATCGCCGCCATGCGCGCTGGTGCCACCGACTTTGTAATCAAGCCAGCCAGCCCCGAGCGCCTCGAAGTGATGATCAAGAGCGCGCACAAGATCGAGGCGCTCGCAGGCGAAATCACACGGCTGAAAAAGAAGGTCGAAGGCAAACTGTCCTTTGATGATCTCGTGATGCGCGGCGATACCATGCGCCGTGTAACCGAGCTTGGCCGCAGAGCTGCTGATTCAAACATCCCCGTTCTAATCGAGGGTGAATCAGGTGTTGGCAAGGAACTGATTGCACGCGCCATCCAGGGCGAGTCCGATCGTGCCGGCAAACCGTTTATCACCGTGAATTGCGGTGCAATTCCGGAAAACCTTGTCGAAAGCATACTGTTCGGTCACGAGAAGGGCTCCTTCACCGGCGCCACCGAAAAACGCATCGGCAAGTTCCAGGAAGCCGATGGCGGCACATTGTTCCTCGATGAAGTGAGCGAACTACCGCTTGACGCGCAGGTTAAACTGCTACGTGCGTTGCAGGAAGGTGAAGTCGATCCAGTCGGCGGTAAGAAGCCGGTTAAAGTTGACTTCCGATTGATCTCCGCGACCAACCGCGACATGATCCAGCATGTGAAAGACGGGAAGTTCCGAGAGGATCTCTATTACCGGCTCAACGTCTTCCCCATTCTCATTCCGCCGCTCAAAGAACGGGTGGAGGATATTCCGGAACTTGCAGCTCATTTCCTTGCGCGCTTCGCGGTCGAAGAAGGCAAAAGGGTTTCTGCGCTCAGTGAGGATGCACGTCGCCTCCTTCAATCCTATTCATGGCCTGGCAACGTTCGTCAGCTCGAAAACGCCGTCTTCCGCGCCGTCGTTCTGGCCGACAAATCGGAATTGACGGTATCAGAATTCCCGCAGATCGCAGCGCACGTTGAAGGTTTCGAGGCATCTGTTCCGGACGCACCGTCAGAAAAACCGAAGACCGCAGACTTTGACGGCCCCGCATTGCTCGGAGCGGAGGGAACCATTCCCCGCACCATCGAGGTACGCCCTGAATCGGGATCGGCCGCACTCGGTATTCCCGCAATTACCTCGGAAGGCGACATTCGGTCGTTGGATGAAGTTGAGGCTGATATGATCCGTTTGGCGCTTGGCCGTTATCGCGGACATATGACGGAAGTAGCCAAGCGATTAAAAATCGGGCGCTCGACGTTGTACCGCAAAATGCAGGAATATGGGCTGGAGCAGCGCACAGGTTGACAACGATTGGCACGGTTAGGGCGCCCGGTGCGCCCAGGCCACTGGCCCAAAGACTGAATTGACTAAATTACCCTCGAAGGACCCCTTCGGGTTTGCCAGAGGCCTGACACCCAACAGCGGTGCCAGGCCTCATCCATTTTCCAGCGCACCAAACCAAGCCTTCGCAACACCCGCTGAGGCCTAATTTCCCCTGCCAAAAGGTGCCGGACGCTTGCCATCGCCAACCTAAGGCACTAAACCCCCTGGTTTTCGTTGCATACGTGCGTGTCTATAGCGTCAGACGAAATACATCTGGGACCAGCTCAAGACATCGCAATATGCGAAACGCCTCAGCGGAGGTTGTGAACGGCAACATGACCGATAACAATGCAAGCGTCGGCATCATAATGGGCAGCCAGTCCGACTGGCCGACCATGTGCCATGCCACCAATGTCCTGGACCAATTAGGGATTGCCTACGAGGCGCGCATTGTGTCGGCCCATCGCACGCCCGACCGCCTTTATGACTATGCAAAAACAGCAAAGGACCGCGGCCTCAAGGTGATTATCGCAGGTGCAGGCGGCGCGGCACACTTGCCGGGCATGACCGCATCAATGACACCGTTGCCCGTCCTGGGTGTGCCCATCAGCTCACGCGCGCTATCTGGTATCGATAGCCTTTACTCCATCGTGCAGATGCCCGCAGGCATTCCGGTCGGCACACTTGCAATCGGCGACGCCGGCGCGGTGAACGCAGGACTTCTTGCCGGCCAGATACTTGCGCTCAATGATGCGCGGATTGCACAGGCCATCGCGGACTATCGAGCGAGCAAGACCGCCTCAGTCCCACAAGAACCCAAGGATGAGCAATAAAACCAATGCGCCCTCTGCCGCCCGGATCGACCATCGGCATTCTCGGCGGCGGCCAGCTCGGCCGCATGCTCGCCGTCGCGGCTGCACAACTTGGTCTGCGCTGCCACATCTATTCTGACACGACAGGACCGGCATTCGACGTTGCCGCACAATCGACAGTCGCGCCTTACGATGACCTTGACGCAATCGCCACTTTTGCTGGCTCTGTCGACGTCGTGACGCTGGAGTTTGAAAACGTCCCCTTGGAGACAGCAGCAACCTGCGCGGCATCCACCTGTGTGCGGCCTGGACCAAAGGCTCTCGAAGTCTCGCAGGACCGTTTGGCGGAGAAGACTTTCATTGCATCGCTTGGTCTGCCTGTTGCCCCTTTCCACAAAGTAGACAGCCAGGCTGATCTCGAAGCGGCGATTGCCGCCATCGGAACACCCGTGATACTGAAGACCCGCCGTCTTGGGTATGATGGCAAGGGCCAGGCGCGCATAACCAGTGCGAGCGACGCAAGCACAGCACTTCAGAGCATCTCCAATGCGCCTGCTGTGCTTGAAGGTCATGTCGAATTTGAAAGCGAACTATCCGTATTGCTTGTTCGCGGTGCGGACGGTGCAACGCAGGTCTATGACCTGCCGCTCAATACACACCGGGATGGCATACTGCATACATCATGCGTGCCTGCCGGTTTACCAGCAGCCGTCTGCGCGCGCGCCAAGGAAATGGCCGCGACGATAGCCGAAGCGCTCGATTACGTTGGCGTCCTCGCCGTGGAAATGTTCAACGCACCTCAAGATGAACAACGGCCGCTTGTAATAAACGAGATAGCCCCGCGTGTGCATAACTCCGGCCACTGGACACTTGATGCATGTGCCGTTTCTCAGTTTGAAAACCATATTCGTGCCGTCGCAGGTTGGCCGCTGGCGCCAACCACCCGCCACTCGGACGCAACAATGACAAATATTATTGGTCCGGAGGCTGATGACTGGCAGCAATTTGCCTCTTCCCCTGGCGCCGCTCTGCATCTCTACGGCAAGAACCAGGCCCGCCCAGGCCGCAAAATGGGGCATATCACGCAGATTACAGCGCGATCAGCGGACAAAGATGCCTAAAATGTCGCTCGCTTATGGACAATTAACACCTCGTTTGCTAGGCAACTGCCATCAACTCTGGCCTTAGGCCCGGGCAACCGTTGCGTGCGCCCGTATTGAACTCGTTAGAAACTCAATTTATCCGCACCAAAAAGGATCTTAAACGCGTGCAGGTTCTCGTTCGCGACAACAACGTCGATCAAGCCTTAAAGGCGCTGAAGAAAAAGATGCAGCGCGAAGGCGTCTTCCGCGAGATGAAACTCCGGAACTATTACGAAAAGCCATCGGAAAAGAAAGCCCGTGAAAAGGCGGAAGCCGTGCGCCGCGCCCGCAAGCTGGCGCGCAAGCGGGCGCAACGCGAAGGTCTACTGCCAGGAAAATCCGGCGGCGGACGTGGCGGCAAACGCTAAGCCTTGACGACACTCCCTAACGCGGCACGCCTCCAAGACAGTGAGACGATCCACGTAAGGCTAGAAATAGACACACACGAAAAGCCCCGGACCAGGAGTCCGGGGCTTTTCAATTTTGGATGCCGCTCTCTCTAACCAGCCTTGCGCGGCGCGGTTATTTCGCTCTGCGGGCGCTCCCTGACAGCCATGTCTCCCGCACGTAGCCGTTTCAACCAATTGAAAACGGCCTCGTAAGACCCAAAAAGATGATGGTCTGTATGTCCGGCTTCGGCAAACGTCTTAATCTCTCCGTTCTTAGCCGCGGTTGCGACACGCCGCCCCATCTCCACTGGAATGATCTGGTCGTTCTCGCCGTGAATGACAAGCAATGGCGCGTTGATCGCACCAATAAAACGCATAGTTTCATACCTGTCCCGCATCATCAAACGCGCGGGTAAAAACGGATAACAAAGCGTCGCGACATCCACGATCGACGTATATGGCGCATCCAGGATAACACCGGCGACCGTCCGATCTGCAGCCACCTGCACGGCGACGCCCGATCCCAGTGACTCTCCATATAAGATGATATCCGTAGGGGTCACTCCCAGACCGGTAAGAGTGTCGTAAGCCAACTTGGCGTCGGCCACATTGGCGCGCTCCGAGGGCAAACCCGTCGACCCGCTGTAACCCCGATAGCTCATGATAAAGACGCCGTAGCCCTTCTCCATGTATTTGCGGACACGCTCTGCACGCGTCACGAGAGAACCACCATTGCCATGGAAATAAAGCAAGGTCGGCTGCCCCGTACTGGCAGGCCCATACCACGCAATAACGTCATGGCCTGTCGGCGTCGTCAGCACATACTCCTGGACGCCATCGAGACCGACCTCGACAGGACTGACCCGCTCGGTGGATGGAAAATACATCAACCGCCGTTCCAGACGGCCTGCCAAGTAAACCAGCAGCAGTCCAACCACCAGCGCAAGCACCAATAGTTTAATCACCATGTCCGATTGAAAACCTCTTCCATGTTGACGATCAACACTGCCGTCCAAGACACCCTAAACCGGCACGGTATGCATTACCCCACGGTGCTGAGTGGAACAGCGAGCGTTCTCCCTTACCTGGGATCGTCAAAACAATTCAGCAGAAACTCGACACGCTTCGGTCCGGGCAGATGGCCCCATGTCGACCCACGACTCTTTGCGAAATACGGCTTGAATTTTACGACGTCACCTCGTGTGAAATATCCACGATTGCGTCCCTGCTTGATCGCCCAGCAGTCTGCTTCCTGTTCCGACGTTCGAGTGACGTTGTACCAGTGGCCAAGCACATGGTGTGCGCATTCATGCACGTAAAAGAACAATTGCAGTTTCTCCGGCAATTTGGCCAGAAGCACTTTGTCCATAACGATGTAAGGAATGGACCTCAGCACCCAGGCGCGCCCCACGTCGCCGAGATCGGTGACATGCGTATTTTGCACCGGACGTCCCCGGATATCCCGGCACTCCATGTCAAAACCGGCAATGCGCGTCGTAGAGCCCGGCGCCGCGCCCGCCCGGCTATCAATGGCCAATGCGCCGCCCCAAACGAGCGACAACACCAGCATCCATGTCAGGTGTTGCTTGGTCATCAGGCCATGGTAGCGTCGATCCGCGGCCCGCAAACAAAAAATTTTGCCGATAAAGCGTTTGTGACCAATGATCGGCGATATGACCGATCACGAAGTGATTCAAAAAGAAACCTTGATCACAAACAGGTCACTCATGAAACGTGCTCACCCAAATCAGCCCGCCCCAATCAGGATATAAAGCGCAATCAGCGAATCAGTCAGCCAAGGACTTGCTGATCTCTTCGGTCATCTTCTTCGCGTCACCCAACAACATCATCGTGTTGTCACGGTAGAACAACGTGTTATCGATGCCGGCATAGCCCGAGGCCAGCGAGCGCTTGTTAAACATAACCGTGCCGGCCTTCCAGACCTGCAGCACAGGCATGCCGTAGATTGGCGAGGCTGGGTCTTCTTCTGCCGCCGGGTTGGTCACATCGTTGGCGCCAATCACATAAGCGACGTCGGCCTGAGAGAATTCACTGTTGATATCTTCCAGTTCGAAGACCTCATCGTAGGGCACGTTGGCTTCGGCAAGCAGCACATTCATATGTCCCGGCATACGACCGGCAACTGGATGGATGGCGTATTTCACCTCAACACCGGCCTCCTTGAGGTTGTCCGCCATCTCTCTGAGCGCATGCTGCGCTTGCGCGACAGCCATGCCGTAACCGGGAACGATGATGACTTTTTGCGCATTCTTCATGATGTAGGCAGCGTCCTCGGAGGAACCCTGCTTGACTGGTCGCTGCTCACCGCCGCCGGATGGCGCGCTGGTTTCACCACCGAAGCCACCAAGGATCACCGAGATGAAGGAGCGGTTCATGCCTTTACACATAATGTAGGACAGAATGGCACCCGAAGAGCCGACAAGCGCGCCTGTGATAATCAGCGCGATATTGCCAAGCGTGAAGCCGATACCGGCAGCAGCCCAACCTGAGTAGGAGTTAAGCATCGACACAACGACGGGCATATCCGCACCGCCGATGGGAATGATGATGAGGACACCGAATAACAATGCCAGTGCCGTAATCACCCAGAACAGGACGTCATTGCCACCTGAAATACAGAATAGATAGATGAGGTAGAGCATGGCACCGGCGAGCGCGAGGTTCACGATATGGCGCATCGGCAGAATGATTGGTGCGCCCGACATGCGCCCTGAAAGCTTCGCAAATGCAATGACGGACCCAGTGAACGTAATCGCGCCGATCATGGCACCAATTGACATCTCAAGAAGACTGATCGCCTTAACACCCGATGTGGGATCGTCAGCCACTTTAAGAATATTGAAGGCCTCCGGAGCATAGAGCGCGGCAGCCGCAACAAACACCGCCGCCAGACCGACCAGCGAGTGGAACGCCGCCACAAGTTCCGGCATAGCCGTCATTGGAATATCGCGCGCGACCTTGGCGCCGATCAGACCACCCAGACCGATACCCGCCGCAAGTAGGCCCCACGTCGTCGGATCCTCTATCTCCTGCACCAGAGACAAGGTCGTCAGAACCGCAATCGTCATACCGATCATACCGAAGTAATTACCTCGGCGTGAGGTCACAGGACTGGAAAGCCCGCGCAGCGCCAAAATAAACAGGACACCGGAAGCCAGATAGAGCAGGGCAACGAGATTGGCGGACATAGGCGGACGACCTCTCAGGAATTACAGCGCAGCATCGACGACGGCGCTACCATCAGTTCTTCGGTTCTTTTTTCTTGTACATGGCAAGCATGCGGCTGGTGACGAGGAAGCCGCCGAAAATATTGACGGATGCCATAGCGAGCGCCAGAAAACCGAATACCTTTGCAAGGAAACTTCCAGATGTGACGCCGCTGATACCCACTGCCAGCAGCGCGCCGACGACAATCACTGATGAGATCGCGTTCGTAACCGACATAAGCGGCGTATGCAGTGCCGGAGTGACACTCCACACCACGTAGTAGCCGACAAAGATCGCGATGACGAAAACCATGAACTGGTAGACGATCGGGTCAACCGCCTCACCGCCTGCAGCAAAGGCAGGCCCGGCACCTGCCAACATCAGCGCGGCTGCCGCGCCAAGTGAAACCGGAAAACTAATTTTCAACGGACCACGCCTCCGAGTTTTATTTGGCTAAGAAGTCAAATTTGGATGCACGATGGCGCCATCCTTGGCGACCAACGTGCCTGTAACAACTTCATCCTCCCAATCGACCACAAGCGCCTTCTTTTCCTTGTCAAACATCGGCGTCAGGAATGCGAGCAGATTGCGGGCATATAGGCTGGAGGCGTTAACGGCAACCGAACCGGCCAGATTGGAGGCGCCGACGATGCGAACTCCACCTTCCTCCACCGTCTCACCTGCCTTAGTGAATGCGCAGTTACCTCCACGCTCAGCTGCCAGGTCGACGATTATCGAACCAGGCTTCATCGACTTCACCATCTCTGCGCTGATGAGCTTCGGCGCAGGCCGCCCCGGAATGAGCGCCGTCGTAATCACAATGTCCTGTTTGGCAATATGCTCAGCCACGAGCGCGGCTTGCTTCTTCTGATAAGCCTCTGACATGGGTTTGGCATAGCCAGCCTCCGTCTGAGCCTGTTCGAATTCTTCATCCTCCACCGCAACGAACTTGCCGCCAAGTGAGGCCACTTGTTCTTTTGCCGCGGGTCTAACATCCGTCGCCGACACGACAGCGCCAAGTCTACGGGCGGTAGCGATCGCTTGTAGCCCGGCGACGCCGGCACCCATAACGAAGACCTTTGCAGCTGGCACTGTGCCCGCCGCCGTCATCATCATCGGAATGGCCTGTTCAAACATCGCGGCGGCATCGACAACGGCCTTGTAACCGGCAAGGTTGGCCTGGGACGACAACACATCCATCGATTGAGCGCGCGTGATGCGCGGCATAAATTCCATTGCAAATAGGGAGGCCTTCGTCGCGACCAGCGCATCAAGGCCGGCCTTGTCGTCGAACGGCTCCAGAATAGACGCAACCAGTGCGCCATCTTTCAGTTTGGAAACATGTGCCGCGCTTGGGCGTCTGACGCTCAGCAGCATATCGGCTCCAGCCAGTGCTTCCTCTGCGCTTGCAGCAATAGTGGCGCCCTGCTTCGCCAGAACGTCATCTGAAAACCTGGACCGTAGGCCTGCACCGCTTTGCACCTTTACCGTGCAACCAAGACCTACGAATTTTTTTATTGTTTCCGGGGAGACGGCGACACGAGGCTCCTCGCTGCCTTCTGTGACCACAGCAATTGTCACCATGAGCGTATTTATCCAATCCGTAACAAACGACGACGACTGTTCGAACGCGCGAACCGCGTTTCGACCGAAGACCTGCTGCCCAGTGAGCTAGGCTCTCTCCCCTACGCGCGAGAACCGCGCAAGGAGCGTCACATGATGCTCCTGCGCAAAACCTCAGCAAGAAACATACCGCGGCCTCGAAGACGAAATCCGAGGCCGCCAGGATAATTTTAGGTCAGGAAATAGCCCATGGCCGCCAGCAGGATCACCAGGAAAATGATCGAAATTTTCGTTAGGCGAAGAAAACCGTTATAGGTTTTCTGATGCTCGGCGTAGTCCATGTCCGGATGCCCCCCGGTTGTATCGACGCTCATGCGCGCTCCTCCCTCGGCTTGTTCCATGTCATTGATTTTACAGCTATGACAGACGCAAAAGTGCATCAAGCTGGACGAATGGACAAGAGCAGTCTTTGCCGCAGGCCGGGTTTCAACCACATTTATCGGCCCCGTCCATGCCCAATTCACGGTTTTTGGTGCGCTGAGCCGAGCACCTGCCAACGAAAGCAGTCATGATGCGCCCACCCAGCCAGCAATCTGCCTACCGAAGGACGCCAGCACATCTGCTTGGTATCGCCGCCATCTTGCTCCTGCTCCCGTCGACCGCCGAAGCGCTTGAAAAGCCCGCAAAAGAGAAGGAGCGCCTGAAAGCCTGTGAGGCACAACTTTGCAACCTTCTCGTCACCCGTCAGCCGACCAAGGGTCAGCTAAAGTGCGACATCGGCAAGAAATGGGGTGAGTCCGATATCAAGAAGGGCGCCGACAAAAAAGATATCGGCTGGTCATTCGGCGACGCCCGCTGCAACCTTGTCGTTCGCGCAAAGCGATCAAGCCTCATCAAGGCCGTAACCGCCCCGAAGTATAAACTCGCTTTTTCCCGCCACACCGTTCATTGCGACGTTGAGACCAGCAGCGGCGTGGAACCGCTTGTGGTCAAGTTCGCGCCACGCATTCATTTCAAGGACGGGAAGGCCGAAAAGGTCTGGATCAAGCTCAAATCCGTAAAGGGACCATCACTATTATCGAGTTTAGTCTGGACCGTCGCCAAGCTAAATGACGGTGTCGGTCTGTTCCATTCCGACATGCTCAAAGAGATCAATAAATTCATTCATAAAAAATGCCCGAAGGTCCATAAAGCTCAGGCGAAAAAAGAACCAAAAAACAAAGAAGTCGCCAAAAAGGCTAAAAAATCTAAGCCCACGACAGATGGTTCAGAAGAATAGGCATCCGACGCACGGCTAGCCACTCAGATCTGCCTGCAACATATTTGCAATTTTGTGACGTATGTCTCGCCTTCGCGACGCTCGTTAGCGTTCAACTACAGTGGTCTGCGCAGCTCGCAACCCAAAAGCCTCCAACGACTGTCTGAGTCTAGCGAACGCATCATCATTGCCCGGCAATCCAAAACGCAAAGCCTCCGGCTGTTCGGAGAACGGGCGAACCAAGATCCCCGACTGGGCAAGGTGTTCAAAGAGCATCGGCGCCTGTCGATGCCTGACCAAACGAAACAGCTCCGATTTTCCCACAATCTCACAACCACCACGAGCGAGTTCATCATCAAGCCGGCGGCCAAGTTTCCCAAGATGGGCAACCGCCTCATTCCGCCAAACCTGGTCGGTGAGTGCCCGTATTCCGATCTCAATCGCCAATCCCGAGATCGGCCAATCGCCAAAGCCCGCCGACAGCCCATCGAGGATCGGATGCCGACCGATCGCGAAACCCAATCGTACGCCGGCAAGGCCATAGAACTTTCCAAAAGATCTTAAAACCACGACTGCGCTATTGACGCCCGCGAGTTGGATCGCCGATACGTTCGCCCCCGCATCAGCAAATGCCTCATCAACAATGACGAGACCGCCACGGTCAGCTGCCTCTTGTGTGATCTGCTCCAGTGCCGCAACAGGTAAAACGCGGCCGTCAGGATTGTTTGGGTTGACGATCACAACAACGTCGAAGCTGCCAAGCGCAACCTGCACGCCCACGCGGGCCACGTCATGCCCGCACGTGTGCCATGCCCGCTCGTGACTGGAGTAAGTGGGCGACCATATGCCGACACGGCACCCCGCCGGTGCCAGTCTGGGAAGCACCCCTATGGCAGCTTCTGAGCCGGGAACAGGTACTATGGGAGTAACACCATCGACGTGGTAGGCGGAACGTGCCGCCACAATGAGGCGTGCGAGCGCAGCCCGCTCGGGCAATCGTGTAAGCACATCACTGCTTAAGGGTTGGACTGGATAGGGAACCGGACTAATACCCGTCGACAAGTCGATCCATGGCTGCGGCGCATCTGCAAACATCCGTCGTGCAATGTCGAGGCGCCCGCCATGAACAACAAACTCCGAAATCAAATCCGCGTTTAAAAGGGACTGAGACGGCATGGAGCTTTCCGGAGTTGAACGGTTGCTGATTCTGGCGGGAGCCATAGTGGTCGAATTGGCCGCCGGCTATCCAGCCATGCTCTACCGCGGAATCGGCCACCCCGTCACCTGGATAGGCAAATTACTCATTGCCCTGGAACAAGTGCTCTATCCGCTTGGCTCAGCAGCCACATGGCGATACGCCGCAGGCATCTTGGCCGTTACGGTGCTCATCGCAGCAACCGCGATCCCTGCATATGCGCTGGAAGTTCTCCTTGCACCAAGTCTTATCGGACTAGTCGCTCTCACACTCATCACGGCAACACTCCTGACCCCAGGCAGCCTCGCTCACCATGTCAATGACGTGGCAGCTGCACTCGAGACTGGAGACGTAGAAGCCGCTCGCGCGGAAGTCGCACACATTGTCGGCCGCGACACTGCAAACCTGGACGAAGCCGCCATTGCACGTGCGGCGATAGAAAGCCTCAGCGAAAACTTTTCGGATGGCACGATCGCGCCGGCCTTCTGGTTCCTGCTGCTCGGACTACCGGGCGCCGCTGCCTACAAGGCCATCAATACGGCCGACAGCATGATTGGTCACCGTACGCAACGTTACAGGCAATTTGGCTGGGCGGCGGCCCGCCTTGACGACCTTGTCAACCTGCCGGCCTCGCGCCTGACTTCCGCGCTGATCGCACTATCGGCGCTGATGACCCCAAGTGCCGATGGCCTCAAAGCAATCAGCACCGCAAAACGGGACGCATCTCGCCACCGCTCACCCAATGCCGGTTGGCCAGAAGCTGCAATGGCAGGTGCCCTTGGATTATCGCTTGGGGGCGCGCGAACCTACAAAGGCCAGCGCGTTGATGACGCGACCATGGGAGATGGCAGACGGGATGCAACTGCTCAGGACATTCGACGCGCCCTCACACTTTACAACACCGCTGTCATCATCTTCCTTGGAGCGCTTTGCGGGTTTGCCGCACCGCTTATTCTCAACGCGCAAGTTTGAGCAGAGAATCTATGTCGACATGGCGCTCAAGATGAACCGCCAACTGATCAAGGGTCTCGTCAATGAGTGCGTCGTAGTCTTTGACGCCGCCAGCCGAAGATTTTGTGCCACGCAGCCGGTCGATCCATAACTTGCGCAATCTATCATCCCCGAACAACCCATGCACATAAGTGCCGCAGACCTTCCCGTCGCGGGAGCAAGCGCCATCGTTTCGCCCATCTTCCAATCGCAGGAACGGTTGTTGCAATGCTTCTCCCATCGTTCGACCCGTATGCATTTCAAAGCCTGAGAATGTAACGCCATTCGCTACACTTTCACCCTTGACGCAGGAGAGACGCTTATCTCCCGTCAGCACGGTTTCCACATCGAGAAGACCAAGCCCCTCGACTTCACCTGCGCTACCTTCAATGCCATCCGGATCGGCAACTTTGCGCCCCAGCATCTGATAACCACCGCATATCCCAAGCACCTCACCGCCTCGCCGGACATGCGCCTTGATATCGAGGTCCCAGCCCCACTCGTACAGCACTTTCAAATCTGCAAGCGTTGCTTTTGATCCAGGTATCAAAACCAAATCGATGTCCGCCGGGAGCGGCACACCATCTTCAAGCAGCAAAAGCTCGACATCAGGCTCCAGCCGCAACGGATCGAGATCATCGAAGTTGGCAATGCGCGGCAGCACAGGAACAGCAATCCGCACGCGCCTGCCGGCCGCGTCGTGCCCTTGTCCCGTCCCTGCAACACTTTCCCAGCGCGCACGATCCTTTAATGCCAGCGCATCCTCGGCCGGAAGCCGCGACGCTTGCTCGAAAAAAGGGATCAGCCCAAGCGCGTGCCAGCCGGTCATGTCTTGGACAAAGCGAATTCCATCATCAAAAAGCGATGCGTCCCCGCGCATCCGATTGACAAGAAAACCTGCGATCATCGCCTGATCTTCTTCATCGATGACCGTGTTTGTGCCGACGAGACTGGCAATCACACCGCCACGTTCGATGTCGCCGATAAGTACAACCGGCACATCGGCGGCACGGGCAAAGCCCATATTCGCAATGTCGTTCGCCCTAAGATTGATCTCCGAAGCACTCCCCGCGCCTTCGACCAGCACGAGATCTGCCTGCGCCTTCAAATGCGCAAAGCTCTCCAGCACGGTTGGCATTAAATCCTGCTTGATCTTCTGGTACTCTGCGGCCCGCGCATTGCCGCGCACGCGCCCCTGCACGACGACTTGTGCACCGATCTGAGACTGCGGCTTCAGCAGAACCGGGTTCATATGAACGCTCAATTCGGCCCGCGCCGCGCGCGCTTGCAACGCTTGCGCACGACCGACTTCGCCACCGTCCTCCGTCACCGCCGCATTGTTCGACATATTCTGCGGCTTAAACGGTAGTACCTTCAGTCCGCGATTAGCAAACAGCCGCGCAAGGCCTGCGACGATCAGCGACTTGCCGACATCTGACCCCGTGCCCTGAAACATCAGTGCTTTGCCGCGCGGGCTTGCCATTTGCTACCAGCCTCCCGACCGTCGCACTAATGTTCGATGCCCGCTTGCGTCTTTACACCGGCCTTGAAGTGGTGCTTGACGGCATTCATATCCGTCACCGTATCTGCGATGTCGATAAGTTCAGGCTTGGCATTGCGGCCCGTTACGACCACATGCAGATCGGGCCGCCGCGATTTCAATTTCGCAACGACCTCGGCAAGCGGCAGATAATCATATCTCAACGCGATGTTTAGCTCATCAAGCACAATGAGACGGACACTTTCATCTTCCATGAGTTTGCAACTCACCTCCCAGGCACGCCGGGCCGCAGCCATGTCGCGCTCCTTGTCCTGCGTCTCCCAGGTGAACCCTTCGCCAAGCGTGTGCCAGATGACTTGGTCCCCAAACTTCTCCAGCGCGTGCCTTTCGCCGGTATCCCATGCGCCCTTGATGAATTGCACGACGCCGACCCGCCAGTCGTGTCCCAGCGCTCGCAACACGAGACCGAAAGCGGCTGTCGACTTACCCTTGCCCGGGCCAGTGTTGACAAGAAGCAATCCCTTTTTGATCGTCTTTGATGCGACTTCCTCATCCTGCACCTGCTTGCGCTTCATCATTTTGGCTCGGTGCCGCTCCGCGTCTGAGGCGACGTCTTTACCGGTTGGCGGTGTCATATCAGATAGCCATTCTCATCCAGGCCGGCTCGAAACCTCGAGCGGCACGTTCAAACTGGCTTGATCAAGACCACAGGAACGGGTCATCTTTCAAGCGAAGGGCAGCGCGTGCAGCATTTTTTCCTGAACGCGGGAGCGCCATTTGTCAGCCGCTAACACACTGACGGGAAAGATTTGACCCACCCCCCAGTCGATAGTAACTAACACGGCCTGAGGACGATCCTTCCATTTGGAAGGCTAAGAGGGAATGCGGTGCGGGCCTCGTAGTGAATGGAGGCCTCAAGCCGCGGCTGCCCCCGCAACTGTAAGCGCTCAAAGACGTGCGTCATAAGCGCCACTGGTCGCCACTCCAGACGTGATCTTCGTTTTTGACGAGGGTCCTTCGAAGTGACTGGGAAGGCAATGCACCAATTAAATTGAGCAAGAGCGCCAGCCAGGAGACCTGTCGATCCTCTCAAGAGTTGCTTTCGAGACCTGCGGGCGGGGTGTTCCGCGGGCTGCACAAATCGGCAGGACCTGAGCTACACCAAACCGTTCGACAGGAACGGCGAAGCTCCAAGCCCTCATCGAAAGCATCTTATCTGTGGGCCCTGGCCCCATGCGCTTGCGACGAGGACACTTGAGACATGCATAATCCTGAAACACCCGTTTCTCGCGCAACGCTTTATGTGTGCACCACCTGCCGGCGTGGCGGGGAACCGCTTGAGCCGCGCGACAATCGCTCTGGTGCCAAGATGTTCAGAGCCATCCATGGCGAGATGGCCGAACAGACCGCCGAGACGCAAGCGCGTATAGACGTCGTGCCCGTTGAGTGCCTATCCGGCTGCAGCCGCGCCTGTACCATTGGCGTATCAGCACCCGGCAAGTGGTCATTCGTCATTGGTGGTCTGGAGCCTGAGAAGAATGCCCCAGATGCCATCACTTTCGCACTTCAGCACGCCGGCACTAGCGACGGCCTGCCCACCTGGCGCGAACGCCCCGAAGTCATAAAACGCGGCGTCCTTGCTCGTCTGCCGTCAATCCCCGAGCCCAACAAGGAGGCGGCCGAATGAGCAGCAATAAGACACCCGCAACGATCATCACCGGATTCCTCGGCGCCGGTAAAACGACGCTCATCCGCAATCTTATTGAAGATGCGGCGGGCCGCAAGCTGGCACTGATCATTAATGAGTTCGGCGACATCGGAGTCGACGGAGAAATATTGCGCGGATGCGGACTTGAAAGTTGTCCGGAAGAAAACATTGTCGAACTGTCGAACGGTTGTTTGTGCTGCACCGTTGCCGACGACTTTATTCCCACGCTTGAACAACTGCTCTCTCTTCCTGAGCCGCCCGACCACATCGTCATTGAAACCTCTGGCCTTGCTTTACCGAAACCACTAGTTAAGGCGTTCGCCTGGCCAGAGATCCGCTCCCGCGTAACCGTCGATGGTGTCGTTGCCGTCATCGATGGACCGGCCGTTGCCGCGGGACAATTTGCCGACGATCCCGAACGCGTCGATGAACAACGCAAGGCCGACGAGGCTCTCGACCACGAAAACCCTCTCGAGGAGGTCTTTGAGGATCAGATCTTGTGCGCCGACCTCGTCGTGCTGAACAAGACCGATGCAATGCAGCCTGCTGAGATCGATGCCGTCCGCGACGCGATGCGCCAGCAGCTGCCCGCACGCGTCAAAGTGGTCCCCGTTCAGCATGGAAAAATGCGCGCCGACATACTCCTCGGCCTTGCTGCTGCCGCCGAAAGCGATTTGGAAAACAGGCCATCCCACCACGAAAGCCATCACGCAGGCGAAGATGGGGATCATGATCACGATCATGATGATTTCGACACGCTTGTCGTCGACGTTGAAGAAATCGAAACACCGGCAGAGTTGATAGAGCGCGCTTTGGCCACGGTCGAGGAACACGGGATATTGCGGATTAAGGGCTACGTATCCGTTGCCGGCAAACCAATGCGTCTTCTGGTGCAGGGCGTCGGCAACAGATTTGAACACCGCTTCGACCGGCCGTGGCAATCTGACGAGCCCCGCAAAGGCCGTCTCGTCATCATCGGTCAGAAGGGGCTTGATCACAATGCAATTACGCATGCGCTGTCATCCCAACGCACCCTCGCGACCTGAGCCGCGCGGCCGCACTGAAAGAAAGAACACATGCACATAATCGTGCGCGAACAGACAGGGCTCGAAGAAGAGGCCGTCGCCGAAGATCTTGGTCTGTCCCCGGCCGACGTTGTCCTGCTCTCGTTCTCCGACTCCGACTTGAATGCGCTCGCGGCGGCTTGGAAAAAAGGGCAAGCAAACAACAAGACAGAACAGCGGAAAAAAACTGGTAACACCACTCAGCCGACACTGCGGCTCGCCAACCTGGCACGCCTGCGCCATCCAATGTCGGTCGACCTTTTTCTCGATGACACGATCGCCGGCAGCAAAGCTGTTCTCATTCGGCTACTTGGCGGCATAGACTATTGGCGCTACGGCATCGAGGAAATCGCAAAGCTGTGCCGAAAGAAAAACATCGCGCTGGCTTTGATTCCGGGTGACGGCCGGCCCGACGCCAGACTGGCCGCGCTGTCGACGCTTGATGCAAGCGATCTGGTGGCACTGGAAGCCCTGTTCGATGCCGGTGGCCCGGACAATCTTTTGAATGGCCTTGACCTCCTATCGGACCGAGCGCACGGACTCGACACACCACCACCAATTCCAGTTGCACTTCCCGCCTGCGCCGTTTACCGCCAGTCGAAGATCGACGGAGCACCGGTCGCGGTTGTTTTCTATCGCTCGTATGTCCTGGCTGCCGACACCGGCCCCATCGACCTCCTATGCGACGAATTGGAATCCCTCGGCCTTCGCCCAACCGCTCTGTTCGTGCCAACCTTGAAATCCGCACAGGCAGACGAATTCATTCGCGCGCAATTGGCAAACCTGAAGCCTGCTGCAATCATCAACGCAACCGCCTTTTCCGCGCGCACCGATGACGACAACGGGTCACCGCTCGATACCGCCGATTGCCCGGTTCTTCAGGTCGTGCTCGCCGGTAATCCACGAAAGAACTGGACCGAGGCAGACCGCGGCCTTAGCGCCACCGACCTCGCGATGCACGTCGTGTTGCCCGAACTCGACGGCCGCCTCGCCGCTGGTGTCATCTCGTTCAAGGAAAGAAATACACATAATCCCGAGTTGGAATTCGCAATAACCAATCACGCTCCCGCCGACGATCTGATCGCCGCGGCCGCGCGCCGCTGCAAGGCATGGGTCAATCTTGCTACCAAAGCACGCAGTGAGCGCAAAGTTGCGCTAATGCTCTCAACCTATCCCGGCCGGGCGGACCAGATTGCACACGCCGTTGGGCTTGATGGACCACGAAGTGCACTTCATATCATGCAGACACTTCAAAGCGAGGGGTACCAGACCGGAGCAACTCCCGAAACCGAGCGCGAACTGCTGCGCGCGCTGACCGATACGTTACAACAGCCACGTTTGCCCAGCACCGAGTACCGCGACTTGTTTGACACGTTGCCCCGTGACTTCCGCGACCAGGTGATCGGCGCATGGGGACCGCCAGAGGATGACGGCACTCTTGATGGCGACGCCTTCGTCCTACCACTGGTCATAAAGGAACACGTCATCATCGCGCTGCAGCCCGAGCGCGGCGAACCGGCTGAACGCAAGGAAACCTATCACGATCCTTCCGTTCCACCGCGCCACTCCTACATCGCCCTATACCTATGGCTCACGCACATTGCCAAAATCGACGCCATGATTCACCTCGGTGCACACGGCACCCTAGAGTGGCTGCCGGGAAAGGCTGTTGCACTGTCCAATTCCTGCGCACCGGCCGTATTGCTCGATAAAGTCCCCGTCATTTACCCGTTTATCGTCAATGATCCCGGCGAGGCCGCACAGGCAAAGCGCCGGTTGGGCGCCATTACTATTGGCCACATGACGCCACCGCTTATCAGTACCGAACTTGATCAACGGCTGGGCGAACTCGACCGGCTGATCAATGAGTTTTCCAGTGCCGACGGTCTCGACGCCAAGCGCCGGCGCGTCCTTGCAGGCGACATTGTCACGGCTGCGCAGAATGCAAACCTCGACAAAGAGCTGGGCCTTCCCGCCGATATGCCCGAGGCCGACGCCATTGCTCGTATCGACAGCTTCCTATGCGATGTTAAAGAAATGGCGATCCGCGATGGGCTGCACGTGTTTGGGTCAAAACCGTTGGCCCAATCGGCAAGCTCTGATGACCCACTATTGAACGCCTGCGCCGAAGCGGAGATGTCGGCGCTGTTGGCGGCACTTGATGGACATTTCGTTCAGCCAGGACCATCCGGTGCACCCTCACGCGGGCGGCGTGACGTTCTTCCCACCGGACGGAACCTGACCACCATCGACCCGCGCGCCGTGCCCACGCCAACGGCAACAACCCATGGCAAAGCGGCGGCCGAAGAAATTCTCCGCCGTTATCTGGAGGACAATGGCGATTGGCCACGCGCCATCGTCATGGATCTGTGGGGAAGCGCCACCATGCGCAATGGCGGCGAGGAGCTCAGCGCCGCACTGCACCTGATGGGTGTTCGCCCCATCTGGGATACGCGGTCTTATCGCGTCATCGGCATTGAGGTATTGGCGCCTGCTGAACTGGGCCGGCCTCGCGTCGATGTCACCGTGCGCGTGTCGGGACTGTTCCGCGATGTCTTCCCGCTGCAGCTCACCCTGTTCCACAGTGCCGTTAAGGCAGTTGCGGTACGTGACGAGGATACCGAAACAAATCCACTTGCCGGTGCGCGCAAAAATACAGCCCTCAACAACGCTGAAACGCCCGACCGCATTTTCGGTGCCGCAAGTGGCAGTTACGGAGCGGGCGTAACCGACCTGATCGACAGCGGCGCCTGGCAAGACACCGCCGATCTCGGTCAAGCCTATCTGCAAAATTCCGCCACAGCCTACCGTGGCGAAGTGTCGTTTGCTGACGCCGCCGAGGCGTTTCAGGATCGACTGCGCAATGCCGACGCCTTTGTCCACATCCACGATCATAGCGAAGCCGACATCCTCAATTCGGCCGACTACGCAGCCCACGAAGGCGGACCCATCGCGGCCGCCAAGGCACTCGGGCGCGACGATCTGCAAGCCTTTCATCTCGACACAAGCCGTCCCGACAGTCCCAAGGCACGCACCCTCGAAGAAGAATGCACGCGCATCATCCTGGGGCGCGCCGTAAATCCGCGCTGGATCGAGGGACAAATGCGGCACGGCTTCAGGGGCGCCGCCGAGATTGCGACCACCGTCGACAATGCCTTCGCCTACGCCGCCACTGCCGGCACCATTACCAGCAGCCATTTCGACAGACTTTATCAGGCCTACCTTGGCGACCCTGCCGTGGCAGAGTTTTTGGCGGAAGCAAACCCCGCAGCCCGCGACGCAATGCGCGCCCGCTTCCTGGAAGCAATGAAACGCGGGCTGTGGACCAGCCGCCTCAATTCGACCAATGCGGAACTGGCGGAGACGGACGAATGAGCCTGTTGCCGAAGCATGCCGCAAGCCACACCAGCGTACCGAATGCGATGCGCAAAGGCTGGTGCCCCGGTGCACTACGCCCGATGCAAAGCGGTGACGGGCTACTCGTGCGAGTCAGGCTAAAAAACAACGCCCTGTCGCCGGAGATTGCCTCAGAGCTTGCTCGATTGGCAGAACTCACCGGCAACGGCACAATAGAGTTGTCGCAACGCGCCAACATTCAGCTGCGCGGCATTAGGCAATCGCAGTACCCCGCCCTGGTGCAGTCTCTGCACGAAGCCGGACTTCTCGACGATACGCCCGAAGCCGAAGCCATACGCAACATCATTGTTTCGCCACTTGCCGGTTTGGATCCTGCAGCAGCCAATATTGACGAAATCTTCAGCGAGTTGGATCACGATCTGCGCGTGATGAGTTGGATGCATGCGCTGCCTGCCAAATTCGGTTTTGCCATTGACGCCGGCGGCACAATGGCGCTCGGATCAACACGCTCGGACATCACGGTTCGATATATCAGTGACCCAAGCAAGAACAGGCAGCCCACAGACGAGAACCAGTTTTCAATTGAACTCTCCGGTGACAGGCAAACAGCCGCACACATTCCCGGATCTGCAGTCAATAAAGTCCTCCGCGATCTGACCCACGTATTCCTCAAAGCAGCGGCAAACGATGACAGCATACGCCGCATGCGCCACCTCGTTGCCAAGGAAGGAGCCAGCACTGTTTTCTGTAAGGCAGGTCTGTCGACAACGCAGACACCGGCAAACGAGCACATCACTTCTGCCCCGCCGACACCCGGCCAACGTCAGTTGAACGACAGCCTGCACATTGCCTGCATCGCTCTGCCCTTCGGCGCAATCCAGGCACGGCAATTACGCGCGCTGAGCGAGGCAGCCAAAGATCTTGAAATTGACGAAATGCGCCTGACGCCGTGGCGTTCCATTCTGCTCCCGTGCAAAACGGCGCGTGACACAGAAACTGTTTTGAAGCGCGCCAACGAAATCGGTCTGGTGACATCACCTAACGACCCACGCCTCCTGATCAGGACGTGCCCGGGAGCCCCAGCCTGCACCAGCGCCGAGGCTCCGACCCGTCAAATCGCAAGCCGCATCGCCAGCGCGCTCGCTCAAGGTGGCATTGCTCAGGCAAGTCCTGGAGATCCGCCCATCCACTTGTCCGGTTGCAGGAAGGGTTGCGCTCATCCGATGCCCGCTCCACTGACCATCGTCGCCAATGCTGGCGTCTATGATCTAATTGCCGAGGGAACCGCCTCCGGCGAGCCCGTAAAAACGGGTATCAATCCAGACGCACTGTCGCAAACCATTGCAACGTTTCTTCGCCCGCGTTACGCACTGATCGGCAACCACGCCGGCTCTCGCACGACGGAAAGGTAACTCTTGACCCACTACGACTACATTCGGGATGGAGCTGAGATCTACGCCAACTCTTTCGCCATTATCCGGTCGGAATCTGATCTGGTGCGCTTCTCGGAACTCGAGGAGCGCATTGCCGTGCGTATCATCCATGCCTGCGGCATGCCGGAAATTGCCTCGGAAATCGCTTTCTCCGAAAGGTTCGCCGAGCGTGCCGTTGAAGCGCTGAACCAGGGCCGTCCCATCTTGTGCGATGCCAACATGGTTGCACATGGCATTACGCGCGCACGTCTACCGAATGAGAACGAAGTCATGTGCACGTTGCGTGATCCCGCCGTTGCTGAGCTTGCCAGCAAACTAAAAACAACGCGCACGGCCGCGGCCATGGAATTATGGCGCGAACATCTCGATAGCAGCCTCGTTGTTATCGGCAATGCGCCCACGGCACTTTTTCGCTTGCTGGAAATAATCGATGAGGGCGCCCCGCGCCCGGCAGCCATAATCGGCATGCCCGTGGGCTTTGTCGGCGCAGCCGAATCCAAACAGGCGCTGGCAAGCCGCGACGATTTGGATTGGGCTGTCGTGCACGGACGCAAGGGCGGCAGCGCCATGGCAGCAGCAGCCGTCAACGCCATTGCAAGCGACCGGGAGTAGACGGGCCAAATCATGACCGAGCGAAGCGCACCCACATCTGAACGTGATGATACGTCCGAAGAGCATAGGCCGGAAAGATCCTCGCGCGTCACAACCGGAACGCTGTACTGCATCGGAATCGGACCCGGCGATCCGGAACTGATGACGGTGAAGGCCGCGCGCATTCTAGGCAATGCAAAGAATGTCGCCTTTTTCCATAAGCGTGGCCGGTATGGCACGGCGCGCACCATCGCAGGTGGACTGATACCAGCCTCGGCAACCGAGTTGGGGCTTGAATATCCAATGACGACCGAAGCGCCAACGTACAGTGAGGCATACAAATCCGCCCTGCATGACTTTTACGAACGAACGGCCGATGATATGCGCCAACGACTCGACGGCGGCGACAACATTGTCGTGCTTTGTGAGGGCGATCCGTTTTTCTACGGCTCGTTCATGCACCTCTATCTGCGGTTGCGCACGACCCACAAAATAGAAGTTGTACCAGGCGTCTCGGGCATGTCGGGGTGCTGGACCCGATCCGGCGAGCCCATCACCTACGGCGACGATGTCCTGACCGTTCTGCCCGCCACCTTGCCTCGCGACAAATTACTTCTCCACGTCAAGGCCACCGATGCCCTGGTTATCATGAAACTCGGACGTCACTTGCCAAAGGTCCGCGATGTCTTGCGCGAAGTAGGACTATTGGAACGCGCCATCTACGTCGAGCGCGGCACCATGCCAGCTGAAACGATTACGCCGCTCATCGAAAAAGCGGACGACGACGCCCCATATTTTTCGATGATCCTGATACCAGGCCAAGGACGCCGTCTGTGACCTCACGATTATCAATCATAGGTTTAGGCCCCGGTCCCGATCGTTGGCTCACACCAGCCGCATCGGAAGAAATTCAAGCAGCAACGGTTGTCTTTGGCTATCAACGCTATGTCGACAGACTCCCTGATGTGCCGGGGCAGACGAAACATGCCTCCGACAACCGCGAGGAATTGGAACGTGCACGTGAAGCATTGCGCTGTGCCGCCAAAGGCGCACATGTTGCCGTCGTATCCGGCGGTGACCCTGGCGTTTTCGCCATGGCCTCAGCCGTCTGCGAAGCAATCGACACAGGTGAGCCGGCTTGGCGCACAATTGAGATTGTCGTCGAACCAGGCATCACCGCAATGCTCGCCGCGGCGGCAAAAGTCGGCGCCCCCTTGGGCCACGATTTCTGTACCATTTCATTGTCCGACAACCTGAAACCATGGCCACTCATCGAAAAGCGAATTCGTTTCGCTTGCGAAGCCGATATGGCAATAGCGTTCTATAACCCCGCCTCAAAAAGCCGCCGCGAGCAAATTCGTCAAACGTTCGAACTGCTGCGCCAATACCGGACCGCGGATACACCTGTTGTCGTGGCCAAGGCGATAGGTCGGCCCGACGAAGACGTGACAATCGTGTGCCTCGAGAAAGCCGATCCAGACACAATCGATATGCGCACACTTCTCATCGTCGGCGCATCGAACACGCGTATGATCGAACGCGCCCCGCTCCCGCCGCTGGTCTATACCGAGCGCTTTGCTAGGGAGTCCTGATACTGATGCAGACGCTCGACAACCTCATCGACTGTCTCAAACCACGGCCCTTCAGGCCGGGGCGGCCGCTTTATCATAACGACGCGAACACCAATCTCACGTGCCGCAGCAATCTTTGCGGCAGTCGCCGTCGCCCCGGAATTTTTTGTCACCAGAAAACGCACACCACGCGTGCGCATAAGCTCACATTCCTCACCCACGTCAAACGGTCCCATGCCCTGTACGACATCGACACGCGTCATGGCGCCGGGAATTACTGGTGGGTCGATCACGCGGATCAGGTAGCGATGCTGCGGCTTGGCGGCAAACGGCTCAAGCGATTGCCGGCCGACACTGAGAAACACGGACACCTCCTCATCCGGCAAGGCCGTCACTGCGCCCTCAAGGTCATCCACACAAACCCAATCGTCACCAACTTGCTGCATCCATTCCGGCCGCATCAATCCCAGCCGCTTACAACCACACAGGTTGCAAGCTTCAAACGCGTTACGGCTGATTTGCGCGGCAAACGGATGGGTTGCATCAACGACGACATCAACGCTGTTGTCCTTGATGAAGGCGCTCAATCCCGAAACGCCACCAAAGCCACCGACGCGGTGCGGCACCGGCGGCAACTTCGGCTGCGCCGTACGGCCCGCAAGCGACAACATGACGTCGAAACCCACCGCGCTGCTAAGGCGCTCGGCAAGTTGCCGGGCCTCTGTCGTTCCGCCGAGTATGATTATTTTCATCGCCCGTTCCGAAAGGTCTGCCGATGACACTCGATGGCACAACGACCCCCTGGCTGTCCATTATCGGTATCGGCGAAGACGGTCTGGACGGACTCACTCCGGCGGCACGAAGTCTCATTGAAAGCGCTGCGCTCGTCGCAGGCGGTGAACGCCACATCAAACTTGCTGGCGATCTTATAAAGGGCAAGTCCCTTCACTGGACCTCGCCACTCGACAAAGCCATCGACGAGATCAAGTCTCATGCCGGCAAGCCCGTTGCGGTCCTCGCCTCAGGCGACCCGTTCCACTTCGGGATCGGCGTCACGCTCACGCGTCACATCCCGCGCGAGGACATCTTTGCAATTCCCAAGCCGAGCGCTTTCTCACTCGTTGCCAGCCGCCTGAAGTGGCCACTGCAGGACACCGTGACCCTTGGCCTTAACGGCCGCTTCATTGAACACATTGTCCCACACTTGCATCAGTCGGCACAGATCATTGCCTTGACCACCGACGGCGCGACACCGGCACAGATTGCAGACCTGTTGATCGCGCGCGGGTGCGGTGCCTCACGCGTCACCGTCTTCGATAAACTGGGTGGTCTTGATGAAGCCAGTTGGAGCGGGATTGCAAGCGAAGTCGGGGTCCGAACATTCTCACCGCTCAACACCATAGCCATCCAGGTCGATTGTGAAGAAGGCGCTAAGACAATTCCTTGCACGCCAGGCCTGCCGGATGACTGGTATGAATCCGACGGCCAGCTGACCAAACGCGAAATCCGCTCAATCACGCTATCAAGCCTCGCGCCTCAACCCGGCCAACGGCTCTGGGACGTCGGCTGCGGATCTGGCTCCATCGCCATTGAATGGATGCTCTCCCATCTGCGTTGCACGGCCATCGGCATTGAGCGCAATCCGGACCGCGCATCACGCGCCGCGCGCAACGCGATTTCACTTGGCGTTCCCCGATTACAAATCGTCACGGACGAAGCCATAGACGCAATGACAATGCTGCCCACCCCCGACGCCGTCATGGTCGGTGGCGGCGCCAGCGATGAAAACCTCGTGCGTGAAGCATGGCGCCTCCTCGCTTCGGGCGGACGCATTGTCGCCAATGCGGTCACTCTCGAGACCGAAGCGGTGTTGCGCAACCTTCGTGCCGAACTTGGCGGCACGCTCACCCGCATCTCAATCGAGCGTGCCGAAGCCGTCGGCAGATTCACCGGTTGGCGGCCCGCCATGCCGGTGGTGCAATGGGCGGCACAAAAACCATGAGCATCATCATTGGCATCGGTGCACGCGCTAGTGCGACATCCGCGGACGTCCTGGCTGTCATCGACGACGTATTGGAACAAGTGAACGCCACGCGGTCGGACGTTCAGCGCCTTGCGTGCCTCGACAAACCGCAAACGAACGGCGCACTCCAGGAGGCCGCCAAGGACCTCATGGTGCCTCTAAACCTTCACCCGATTGAAAACCTGCGCACCTGCGCCCCGCGTTGTCAGACCCATTCGGCCCTGGTCATAGAGAAGACCGGTGTGCCTTCAATCGCCGAGGCCGCAGCATTGGCATCCGCTGGCCCAGCTACCGAACTCTTGCTGCCGCGCATTAAACATGCACGTGTGACAGCCGCCGCCGTGCAAATCAACGAATAACCGGACGTAACGACGACAAGCCGACAGCACATTTGTACCATGACCATAAACTTCATCGGCGCCGGCCCGGGCGCACCTGATCTGATTACCGTACGTGGGCGCGATCTTGTCGCGACATGTCCCGTCTGTCTGTACGCCGGCTCACTAGTCCCTGACGAGATCATCGCGCTGTGTCCGCCCGGCGCACGCATCATCAACACCGCACCGATGTCGCTCGATGAAATTGAGGCGGAGTTCAAGAACGCGCATGCGGCGGAACTAGACGTAGCGCGGTTACATTCCGGCGATCTCTCAGTCTGGAGCGCTGTTGCCGAACAGTTGCGCCGCTTGGACGCCCTCAACATCCCTTACACCATCACACCCGGCGTTCCCGCCTTTGCAGCCGCCGCCGCCGCCTTGGGAAAAGAGTTGACGCTACCGGAGGTCACGCAATCCATCGTACTTACACGAACCAGCGGCCGCGCATCCGCCATGCCGCCGGCTGAAAAACTCAGCACCTTCGCGATAACCGGTGCCACGCTGGTCATCCATCTTTCAATCCACGTATTGGAAAAAGTCGTCGATGATGTCACTCCGCACTATGGCGAAGACTGTCCGGCCTGCGTTGTCTACCGCGCAAGTTGGCCTGATGAAATCATCATCCAAGGTACACTCGCCGACATTGCCGTCAAAGTCGCCGCTGCAAACATCGACCGCACAGCACTCATCCTGATCGGACCAGCATTGGCTGCGCAGGACTTCCGCGAAAGCGCGCTCTACAGCACCGACTACCAACGCCGCTACCGCGGACGGGATTGAACGAATTCTTTGCTCGCAGCGAGATACCTTTGTTGACCCGTCTCCGCAATTGTCGGTTGGAAGTCCGGGCACTACCTCTTTTTGCCCAACCTAAAAACCGGTTCGACAAAAAATAACGCCGCCACCGCTCTTTCAGGAACGGTGGCGACGCAAGCAATCTTCGACGAACTAATATTCGCAGCCTTCGAGCCTAGCTCGAGATCGCCTGTGCGATCTTCTCCGACACGAACCCAAAGATGGCGCCGATGATGAGTGAGGCAATAATATTGAGAGCCGGACTCGTCGTGATGTCGACTGACGTTGCAGCCGCTCCGGACTTGAGCAAAGCAAACGCCGCCGTCGATGCATAGCCATAAACAGCGGCTGGAATAGCCGACAACAACGGCACATGCGCGCCCAGTATCATGATGAGGACGGTAACGCCGACGCAGATCGCGGTACCGACCGTGCCCATGCCGACGATCGGCATCAGGACCAACGCGGCCGTGGCCATGATCGCCCCCCAGATGCCACCTAGGATAGAATTCTTAAGTCCATCTGCGCCGCCGCCACAATGATAGAAGCTGCCCCATCCTATGAACGCAGCCCAGATCTGCAGCCCGAAAGCCGCAAGTGGGTCAAGAAAAAGCCAGGTGGCTAAAGCACCAAGCACGCCAATTACAATAGCGAGTGCGGTTACAAGATTCATAGCATTACTCCTCAAGGATTTACTGCCCAAGGGAATGACATTCGAATCTGCCCGCACCGACGTCAGGTGTCTGACCGGCAGACCACGACGCGCTGTTCGATAATTGATTGCCTTCCCCGTGCGCAAATTAGGAGAAACATGACAAAATGTCTGCCCACCTATCTCGCAGTCGCACACTACACATCCTAGCCCACTGAAAGAGGACGCTCTTTTACCGACCGCATTGCAGAGCGGGACAATCGATTTTCAGAAGGCACTACGCCCGGGATCTCTATCAGCGCTGGCCAATTGACCGCCGCCGCACTCAACCTGTTCGGCGCCGCGCTTGCTGCGCGGGACATCCGCGGCAGCTTGATCGATAACACCAAAGACCAGCGCCGCTGCCGCGGAAGTGATCGCGTGGGGCTAGCTTGGATAGCGGATCCGGGTATCCATCAACCGGTGTGGCGATTATTTTCCGCCGTGACCCAATACCGATAGTTCCGGGAACGCTGCTCATGAACCGCAATGGCGATCTCGCGCCCCGGGGGATTGGCGATAAACTCAGCCTAGTATCTCCAGATGGGGCACGCTACCCTAGACACATCGCTGCACAAAAAGCACTACCGCTGTTCTGCTTCTTTTCATTCAGGGGAGTTTGTTCATGCGTATCATCGATGTTTCTGTCCCCAAAAGCTATTTCTTGCCGCAAAACCCACGAGGCCGATATATCGATGCGTATCAATTGTGGGGCAGTCAGATCGACGATCGGCTTGAGAGCATGTCGAGAGAGATCTGGAAGAAATTTGGCGTTGATGTTCCCAAACCTGCCCGATGGCCTAGGCCGCTGTTACGAGTTTTGAGATGGGTTTACGTGGCGGCCATCGTTGCAGCCATCTTGGCAGCTTTTCTCATGCCGCCCGAGGGCTTGCACGTCGATAACGGTTTGAACGTCGGCGAGCGCGACACCTGGGCTATCGTCAGCGTTGTTTTGGTCGTCGCGCTTGGTGCGATCGTCCTAAGTTGGGTTGCCCGCCGGAGGTTGCGCAGCTCCTACTTGGCAGCGCCGCGCCCGATTTCTGCCGAACGATTGGACGAAGGACAGCGCGCCCGAAAGATTGCCAGGAGGCTTTTCTGGCTGACGGGCATTTCATTTGTTATGATTTTTATTGGCATTTTCGCAGGGAGCTTGTCCGGTGCGAGAGAATGGTTGGGCGTGAATGAATGGGCAATTTTTGGCACCGTCATTCCTGCTCTTGCTTTGGTCTCAACATCGATCATATCGTTCTTTTTTGGTGCCAAATATTATCTCCGCAGTCAGGCCCTGCTTCAGACAACCGCTGAAGAAATTCGTGAAGCCGACCCAAGGAAGCCAATTCTGTTTCTCCGGTCATTCGGCGATGACGACTTGGGAATACTCTCAAATGACGTCTATTATGGATTCGAAGAATCAATTTCGGATCAGATGCGCCCATTTGGTCCGTTGATAGCGGTTGGAAGGCCCGGTGAACCACTACCGTCGCTTGGCGCGTCTCGAGATTATTATTCGGACGACGAGTGGAAGGATATTGTCTCCAACTGGATGGATGAAGCGTTTGCGCTGGTGATTTTGCCTGGCGTGACGCAAGGACTTCGATGGGAGCTTGAGACCATTGAGGACCGCGGCCATGTTCAAAAGCTCCTAATCCTCATGCCACCTGTTGACGACGTGCGGCTCGAACCGGACGACGTAGTCAGAGATGAGAATATGCGAATGACGACTACCTTGACCTATGATCCTGTAACAGGACAGACCAAGGTCGCGCGCCAGATTCGGAAAAAGAAGGAGGCAAGTACAGATCAAGCCCTCAAAGATCTTCGTCTCAAACGTTGGTCTAGCGCACGCAACTCATTAATTGATGTACCCGGTTATTCCTCTCTGCCGGAACAACCACCCGAGAATCTAATTGCTGTCCACGTCGGCCAGGATCGGCAACCCTCATATATTGTCGGCAAATCGACCGAGACGGATTATGAGAATGCAATTCGCACGGCCTTTTATGGGATGTTCTGTCAAAGCCCTGCTTGAGCGGGTGCTCCGAAGCTAGCATTAGAATGTCCGCTACCAGCTACTCGCCACACGCTCAAACCGAACATGACCCCCACCGCCTGGCCACCGGCGCCCCCGCCTTCCTTGCCTACGCGTCCAATCTTCGCGATAGTCGCGCTGCAGTGGAAGCTCCGTTCCTAAAATCGTGGCCGCCGCGTATTTGAGACCAGCCTGGGGGGCGACGGTTTATGGACCTAAGAACACTCATCTACATTTTTGTCGGCACGACATTCGTCCTTTATTTCTTCATCGCCTTATGGTCTCGCGCATCAAGCACGCGCGACTTCTATGCAGCCGGTCGCGGTGTCAGCCCCATGGCAAACGGCATGGCAACAGCAGCCGACTGGATGTCAGCCGTTTCGTTCATTTCCCTTGCCGGCTTCATTGCCTCGCTGGGCTATGACGCCGGCGTCTACATCATGGGCTGGACAGGCGGTTACGTTTTGCTGACGCTGTTGATAGCGCCCTACTTACGCAAACACGGAAAATATACCGTCCCGGAATTCATCGGCGACCGGTTTTATTCGCAAACTGCCCGCGTGATCGCCGTCCTTTGCTTGATCATCGTCTCGGTCACGTACGTCATCGGCCAGATGAAGGGCGTTGGCGTCGCCTTCTCACGCTTCCTGGAAGTACGCTATGAGACCGGCTTGTACGCCGGAATGGCCATTGTCTTCTTCTATGCCGTCCTGGGCGGCATGAAAGGCATCACGTACACGCAAATCGCCCAGTACGTCGTCTTGATTACGGCGTACTCGATCCCCGCGATTTTTCTCTCAATCCAAATCACAGACAATGCGTTGCCATCAATTGGTATGTTTTCCGACGTGGCAGGCTCGGGAACGCCCTTTCTGACAAAGCTCGATCAAGTCGCAACCGATCTTGGGTTCAAGCAATACACCGCCCAGACCGGCAGCACGCCGATAATGGTTCTCATAATGATAACGATGATGATCGGCACGGCCGGATTGCCGCACATTATCGTCCGGTTTTTCACGGTGCCGAAGGTCTCCGATGCGCGCTGGTCAGGTGGATGGACACTTGTGTTTATCGCAGTGCTTTATCTGACCGCGCCGCCACTAGCGGCCATGGGTTATTACAATTTGATCCGCACCGTCCAAGACACGCAAAACATCGGAAGTGAGGATGGCAACCTGCTCTATGCCGATCGCCCGCAATGGTTCAAGAATTGGGAAGCAACCGGCTTACTACAGTTTCAGGACAAGAATGGGGACGGCCGCATTCAATACTACAATGACAAGAACCCCGACTTCGCAGCAAGGGCACAGGAGTATGGTTGGAAGGGCTCTGAACTCTTCCACCAAAAGGGGGGCAAACTGGCGCCGGGACCAGACCGGGACATCCTGACGCTCGCAACGCCAGAAATCGCCCAACTGCCAAACTGGGTCATAGCATTGGTGGCCGCCGGAGGCATCGCCGCTGCTTTGTCGACAGCCGCAGGCCTCCTGCTGGCAATTTCATCCGCCATTTCGCATGATCTCCTAAAGGGCATGTTCATGCCCGATATCAGCGAACAGAACGAGTTGCTGGCAGCACGCATTTCCATGGCAGGTGCAATCGCCGTCGCTGGTTATCTCGGGCTTGATCCGCCCGGTATTATTGCTGAGGTGGTCGCACTGGCGTTCGGGCTCTCCGCAGCCTCTATTTTTCCAGCCTTGGTCATGGGAATTTTCTCAAAACGAATAAACAACATCGGTGCCGTATGCGGGATGTTGGCAAGTATGATCACGACGCTTGGCTACATCTTTATCTACAAGGGCATCTTCTTTATTCCCGGAACCAACCTTTTGCCAAACACCGCCGACTACCACGTCCTCGGTATTCCGCCGCACGCGTTCGGCTGCATCGCAGCCGTGCTCAACGTCATTGTCGCGTATACGGTCACCGCCCTGACGGCCCCGACGCCGCAGCGAATTCGAGACATGGTTGACGCCATGCGATTGCCGATAGGTTCTAAGAAAATGGCGTAGGCAACGATACCTATTAGAACGTGCAAGAGCCGGATCGGTGCTCAGCCCGCCACCTAGCATCGCGATCTTCATGTGGTTACAAGAAGCTTATGCGATCGCCGAAAAACAAGGTACATAGTGCGCCTGAAGAAAAATTAGAGGAGAATAGACATGCAGCTTGGCAAGCTGGATCACGTCAATATCCGCACCAAAAATCTGGACGCCATGGTCGATTGGTACACCACTGTTCTCGGCATGCGTATTGGTGACCGGCCGAACTTTCCGTTTCCAGGTGCTTGGCTTTATGTCGGTGATCAAGCTGTCGTTCATTTAATCGGGGTCGATGAGGACCCGGGCGCCGGTTCAGAAGGCAAGTTGAAACTCGAACACTTCGCGTTGACGGCGACAGGCATGAAAGAATTTGACGCCGCACTGACCGCTGCTGGCGAAAAGTTCGAACGATTTGATGTGCCCGGCGGAAAAATCATTCAGTACAATATCTGGGACCCCGACGGAAACCACCTCCACATTGACTTTCAGACCAGCGAAGCGGCTTGACAGGCTTCCGTTACTAAACCTTGCGTACTCCGAGGAGACAACCATGCCCACCAATCGCGTCTGCAGACTGATCAAGAGGCCGCCACCCGGTCTCGTGACGCGAGACATCTTCGAATTCGTCGATGAGCCCGCACCCGAGCCTGGGCCCAACCAGTTCCGTATCAAGATCGAGTACATTTCGCTTGATCCGGCCATGCGCGGATGGATGAATGAAGGCAAAAGCTACGTCGAACCTGTCGAACTCGGTTCCGTCATGCGCGCCTATGCAGCAGGCCACGTCGACGCATCAAATCATCCCGACTTTAAAGTGGGCGACGCTGTGCAAGGTGTCATTGGCGTGCAGCAATACGCTCTGAGTAATGGCAATGGCATCGTCAAGGTCAACACAGACCAAGCGCCGCTCGAACGCTGGATTGGCGGTCTCGGCATGCCGGGTTGGACTGCATATTTTGGTTTATTGGACGTCGGCAAGCCACAGCCTGGAGAAACCGTCGTCGTCTCGGCGGCTTCTGGCGCTGTCGGTTCACTCGTCGGACAAATTGCCAAACTCAAGGGCTGCCGCACAGTCGGCATCGCAGGCGGTCCGGAAAAATGCAAATACGTGGTGGAAGAACTGGGCTTTGATGCCTGTGTCGACTACAAGGCCGAAGATCTTGCAGGAGCCCTGAGAGCCGCCGCTCCAGATGGCATCGACGTCTACTTCGAAAACGTCGGCGGCGATATTCTCGACACCGTTCTACCGCAGATGAATATCTTCGGCAGAATTCCAGTTTGCGGTCTCATATCGGCGTATGCCGCAACGACGCTACCGGATGGTCCAAAGAATCTTCGTTTCGTGTTGACGCAAAGGTTGACGATGCGCGGCTTGATCGTATTCGACTGGGCTGATCGCGTACCCGAAGCAATCCGCGAACTCGGCGCTTGGCACAAAGCTGGCAAACTACACATCCGGGAGGATGTCCGAGAGGGCGGCATTGACGCCTATCCGGATGTTGTCAATCTGCTCTACACCAGCGGGAATTTTGGAAAGCTTGTGCTGAAAGTTTAGGTCGAGGGCGCACGGGCGCACCGGAGCGATGGTATTGGCCATGGAAGGTCGTGGTGGAAAGTAGTGGCAGCAGCCCCCCACAGATCCGTTGCGCCCGTTTACCAGTCTTCATGGGCTGGCCGCACCTCGACATCGAACGACCACGCAGACCGGTCCTGATGGGCGACGTGATAAACCTCATCAGCAATGGCTGAAGGTTTACAGAAAAAGGCATCGGGCTTGTCTGGATACATCTCAGACCGGGTCCATGGTGTGTCAATGGCAGCATCGATCGTCAGATAGCAAACGTGCACGCCTTTCGGGCCAAAATCGCGCGCCATAGCTTGAGCCAGGATCCGCTGTGCCGCCTTAGTCGGAGCGAACATGGAGAAACTCGGCTTTCCCCGCCACGCCGCCGTGTTGCCCGTCACGATAAGTGCGCCTCCGCCACTTTCGATCATTCCAGGCACGACGGACTGTGCCAGCACCATGAGCGCGGTGGCATTAACGCGGAATATCTTCTCGAACTGGATAGGATCGGCTTCGAGAGGCGGACCAAATTTCGCCATTACCGCGTTGTGTATGGCAACGCTCGGCACGCCGAGGTCCGAGCTTACTTTAGCGACCGTCGCCCTCAGATGATCGAGATCGCCGACATCGCAAACATAGCCGCGCGAACCTTCAAGCTCTTTTTCGAGCTTCTGCAGCCGGTCCCCAGTCCGTGCCAGGAGCGCGACGCGATATCCACCTTCGGTGAAGCGCCGCGCGATTGCCGCCCCGGTGCCGTCTCCAGCACCTGTAATAAGGCAAACGGGTTTTTCCATTAGGTTGAACCTCTAGTTCTCGGGAGGGGCAGTGTTCTGGAACGACATTCGTGCGCTCAGTCTGGAAGCATAGGCCGACAAGTTCTTGTGTTTGGTAAGGATCTCGTTTGTAGCAGGAAACATTGTAAGCGCCATCAGCATCGGCAGCACATTGATGTCAGCGTACGTCAGCTTGTCACCCACGAGGTAACCGGTGCCCGCGACAGCTTGGTCAAGCGGTGCGACGTACTTTTCAATCTCGGGAAGGGCGGCATTTAGTTTTGCGGTATCGGGTCCTGTTTCCTTGTCAAAAAATAGCGACGGGACGACGTATTCGCGCATGATCCAGCGGTCCACCTTTACATTCACATAAGATACCCATTGCTCAACGAGCACTGCTTGCAAGGTATCCTCTGGGAAGAACTTGGGACCAGGGAATTTCTCATCGATGTAATGAGCGATCGCGATACTTTCAAACAGCGTCACGTCTCCATGACGCAGGCAGGGCACTTGCCCAGCCGGATGGAGGGACTTGACTTCCGGTGTCTGCGGAAACGCCGGATTGAGCTCGTAGGGCACCCCTTTTTCCTCGCAAAGCATCCTGATTGAGCGCACGTAATTGCTAATTGGGGTCCCTATGATCTCGATCTCAGCCATCGCCCCCTCCTGGGGTAAGAAATAAAATGTTCTCGGTTAAGCCACGCAGTGACCACAAAGCCTACGTCACCTTAGATCGAGAAGCCTATCCTTGAATTAGGCAACATTGCTACGAGTGACGGCGGCAAACCGCCATGCAAAAACCAATGCCGATTGCTTGTTTCCCTTACCCACTCAGATGCTGGCCGAAGTTGCGTTCACGGTCATTGACGGCGGTGTGCAGATGCAGCGGCTGATTATACAATGAGGCAAACTCAATAAGAAACGTATCGCCGTGAATGCGATAATAGATCGACGCACCGTCTCGCGCCTCATCACCCGCCCACCCAAACCGGGCCGACATCAAGTCTCCCTCGCGGACACGCGCGCGTTGCACATCCGCAAGGTCCGCGGGCAGATGATCGGATGTGTAGACATCGACAAGGCGCAGCACCAGATCGCGTTGTGACGATGATAGATCGGCCCACGGCACACCGCGGCGCTCTTTGATTTCGTCTTCCCATCCAGCCAAGGCCAGGACATTACCGGGAGACCTATCCTCGATGCGTGCAACCTGTTTTGCACTTACCGAAAGGTCGCCAAAGAGCCTGCGCCCAAGCCGCTCTTCATCCGGCAAAGCAACCATACCCTTGTGCGGACCGCCGGAAACCGTGTTCGGTTCCGACGAGAACGAATTGGGTGTCACAGAAACCACATCGTGACCTTTGAGCGTGTAAGTCAGTGACAGGTGATGGCCTTCCCAACGCCAGCCCCAGAAATCCGTCGCACTCGGCTTACCGAATAGCATCACCGAAAACCGCTCGCGATTGCGATCGGGGGCACCTTTGCGCATGAGATCACGCAAAATGTCTTGTTGCACCATAACGCGGTTTGCTTTGTCGAAACCTGCCTTACTAAGGCCGGCAGCAAGCAAATCAAACGCCGCGGTTTTCTGAGTCTTTGTCATCCGCTCAAGCGGAACACCCGGTGAAAATGCCGAACCGGTCATATAGTCCCAATCCCGAAAACGCGACCCGCCAAACGGAAACGAAACGACCTTTTGTTGTTTGGGCGACAACACAGCGAGCAGAGCGCGTGCACGTTCCGCCATCAAAGCTCCCGACGTCCCCGGTGTCGCCGCGTGCGCAACCCGCGAATCAAGCAGCGGAAACGTGGAGGCGCCGACCGCAAGCACTGCCGGCAGACCACCTATAACGTGCCTTCGTGTAACTTTCGAACGCGCTTTAGCATTAGTGTTCTCAGGTGTTTGATCTGCGGCGATGGGTTGTGTGACGTGAGGCTTCGATACGGACATGACTCGGATCCCCAATGTGTGACGAGTTACGACTGAGGTTTACGCATAACTGTGAAATCCGATGCCCCAAATGATAAGACCGGCCCCCTTCACAGTTTCGTGACTTACGAAACCAGCTGTGCTCACCATGATGGATGGAACCGCCTTTACTTCATGTCCCCTTCACGACAGAGGAAAGGCACCAATGCAGCAACCACACTGGAAACCGACATCGAACGATGTGGTGGCCGAGACTGTCGTTTCCCCGGTTCACCCGTTTAGAAGTCCGAGCCGCCAAGCAATGCGCGTTACAAATCCTGGGCGTATCTGCCCTGGCAACTCGAAGACATAGGCCGTGCCGTCGGGGCGATGCACATAGACTTTGTCTTGAATGCCATCTTGCCCACCCGACGTGTCGCATGGTTGCGTCAATTCAAGGATTTCTAACCGCCGCAGGGCAGCTCGCTCCGCTGCCTCCTGCGATCTGAACCGGCCGGGCAAAGTATAGGGATCACCTGCAAAGGTATCGTAGGCTGAAATCCTCCATGTCTGCACTGCTGAAGCTCCCGTTCCTATGGCTCGGCCAATGATTTCATTGCGGGGGAATCCCAACTATCATTGCACCCATCACACGACTTGCACCGGCGTTCGTGCGAGCAATTCGCCCTGGCGGTCAAACACTACCACGTCAAGACCCATGCCGCTGCCGCGAACAACCGCGCTGGCCGCGGTGAGCGCGCGTTCGGCAACGACTTCACCAAGATTGATCCCGCTGCCAGCCGCCAATTGCAGTACTTCCAACACGCTGTTGGCTGAGCGAACCCGCACAACGTCGTCCGCACCCATCGACGCTTCCTCTAGCCATTTTGCCAGCAGTTGAAAATCAACTGACCCACGTTTGGAATGCAGGTCGAGCCGGCCTTGTGCGAGCTTGGTCATCTTCGCAATCCCGCCGGCAATGGTGACGCGCGCCACCGGGTGGGTCTTCAAATACTTCAGCATACCTCCGACAAAATCGCCCATGTCGATAAGCGCGCTGTCGTCCAGTCCATCCAGCTTTTGAATCGCCGTTTCCGACGTCGCGCCGGTCGCACCCGCAATATGGGAAAGTTCAAGCGCACGCGCCACGTCGATCCCGCGGTGAATAGTATGAATCCAGGCAGCACACGAATACGGAATGACGATTCCTGTTGTTCCAAGTATCGACAGCCCGCCGACGATGCCTAAGCGTCCGTTAAGCGTATGACGCGCCAGCTCCTCACCGTTCTCAACTGATAATTCCACCTCTATATCGCCAGCGCGCTCAAAGAGCGTCACCGCCTCGGCAATCGCGTCGCACATCATCTGACGAGGTACGGGATTGATTGCTGGCTCGCCCGGCGGCAGCGGCAGACCCGGCTTGGTGACAACGCCAACTCCTGAGCCAGCCTTAAACGCCACACCTGAACCAGCAGAGCCAGCACTTACGCGCGCTTTCACCAGCGCACCATGCGTCACGTCCGGATCATCACCGGCATCTTTGACAACACCGGCACAGGCCCAGCCATCGCCACGCTCACATGTTGCCAATGCAAACTGTGGCCGCCCGCCACCTGGCAATTTAATGCAAACCGGATCGGGAAAGCTGCCAGTCCACAACGCTTCGATCGCGGCCCGTGTTGCAGCCGTCGCACAGGTGCCCGTTGTCCAGCCGCGACGCAGCTCGTTTTTTGTTTTAAGAGACACCATAACGATACCGGATACGACAGTTTAGCCGCCGGGCAAACAACCAAAGCAAGAGATAGACCGCATGACGCCGACTTTGCCGCCAGGACTGCTCATTGCAGCACCACGTTCCGGCGGTGGTAAGACAACGCTGACGCTCGGTCTGTTGCGCGCGTTAAAGCATAAGGGCGTCACCGTCCAGCCCTTCAAATGCGGACCGGACTACATCGATCCAGGCTTCCACACCAAGGCCGCCGGACGCACCAGCGTCAACATCGACACGTGGGCGATGCGCGAAACACTGGCCCACCAACTTGTTGAGACCCACGCTCAAGGCGCCGACATCGTCGTCGCCGAAGCCTTAATGGGGCTGTTTGATGGCGTCGACCAAATGGGCGCCTGGGCCAACGGGTCAAGCGCCACACTCGCCAAGGCAACGGGCTGGCCGGTTATTTTAATCCTCGACGTTTCAGGTCAATCTCAAACAGCAGCAGCCATTGCCAAAGGATTTGCGACATTCGACCCTGATGTGAAAATCGGAGGCATAATCCTCAATCGCGTCGGCTCCGACCGGCACAGGCGCCTGGTGGCAAATGCAATTGAAGGAACCGGAGTGAAGTTGTTGGGCGCGCTACCCAGAACGTCCGATATCGAATTGCCCGAGCGCCATCTTGGCCTCGTCCTCGCAGAAGAAACTCCACAACTCGATGGCCTGCTCGATCGCCTTGCAACATTCGTCGCCAGCAATGTCGACATCGACGCGTTGTGCAAGACCGCCCACTCCGCGTCGTGGCACCCCGCAACAAATGCAACTGCAAACACCGGCAACATCACACCGCCCGGGCAGCGTATCGCACTGGCCCGCGATGAAGCCTTCTCCTTCGTCTACCCGCACGTCTTGTCGTCATGGCGCGGGGCCGGCTCCGAAATTATTCCGTTTTCACCGCTGGCCGACGAGGCACCCGATGACACGTGCGACGTGATCTGGCTGCCAGGTGGTTATCCTGAACTACACGCCGGCCGACTTGCCAACGCAAAAATTTTTCTCAACGCACTGCGCGCGGCAGCGGACCTAAAGCCGATTCACGGCGAGTGCGGCGGTTTCATGGTTTTAGGAAAGGCACTGGAATCAGCAGACGGCAAGCGCCACGAATTGGCCGGCCTCCTCGATCTGGAGACATCATTCAAAAAGCGAAAAATGCATCTGGGGTACCGGCTTGCTACGCTCCTCAAAGATTGTTCGATCGGCCGGGCGGGCGACGCCATACGTGGCCATGAGTTCCACTACGCCAGTATCACGAGTGGCCGCGATGAGCCGCTTGCAGACCTCGTCGACGCAACGGGTAATCCTGTCGCTGAAAAAGGCGCCCGACGCGGCAACGTCACCGGCTCCTTCTTTCACCTGATCGATAAGACATGACGCCAGATTGACCCAAGATTGATACGTACGCGCACCACGCCCTGACCCGACCGCCGTGACGCTCTTGCTCGCTTGACGCAACCAACGACCAAAACACACACCGCATTCTGACAGGTAACGCTTATGCCCAGCACGCTTTCCACAACCGAAGAAGTTCTATTTGAAGTCCAAGACGGTATCGGCATTGCAACCCTAAACCGCCCGCAAGCGCGCAATGCTCTGACATTTGCGATGTACGACCGTGTCGCTGAAATCTGCGAAACAACTGCTGCTGCATCGGGCTGCCGTGCACTCATCATAACCGGCGCCGGTCCACGAGCCTTTGCCTCCGGAACCGACATTTCAGAGTTCAAGGATTTCAAAACGCGCGACCAAATTATCGCCTACGAAAAACACATGGACGACGTACTCGACAAAATCGAGAGTTGCCCGGTTCCCACGATTGCCGCCCTGTCCGGCGCTTGCACGGGCGGCGGCGCGGCGATTGCCGCCTGCTGCGACCTGCGCATTGCAACCTCTAACATGGTGTTCGGGTTTCCCATTGCCCGCACCCTTGGCAACACGCTTTCTATCCAGAATCTCGCACGTATCGCCGCTCTCATAGGGCACGCACGCACCAAGGAAATTCTGTTCACCGCCCGCCTCATTCCAGCTGATGAAGCGCAGGTCATTGGCCTCGTGTCCGCTGTCGTTGAACAACACGACGCACTCATGTCGCGCGCGCACGAACTTGCCGCAACCGTCGCGGCACATGCGCCACTGACCCTAAAAGCGACGAAAGAGGCCATGCGGCGGCTGCGCAATGATGGCGCGCGAGCAAACGACGAAGACCTCGTAACGGAGTGTTACCTGTCAGATGACTTCAAGGAAGGCATCAATGCCTTTCTGGAAAAGCGGCCACCACAATGGACCGGAAAATAGCCGCACACGTCAGGCATACAGCACCCTGTATCCGAGATCGCCTCTACCGGCCTCGTCTATGCTGAGACAGAGCATAGTAATACCCGATGTCCTACGGCGTTCTCGCACCCTCCGTGCCACTAGCACGCCGGACTGGGCACGGAGAACCAAGCCCATGCCCCGGGAATGACACCTTTGCTAGCGCAACTGGTCCAAAAACATCTTCTCTCAATGTTGTGAAGCGCATTGATTGGCCAACAGCTTGTGTCCATCCATAGATCAGTCATCAATTCGCCCTGTGAGTATGGCTCCCCTATCGGTCAGATTAAATACTAAGGGTGCAACACCAAGACTGTGGATGTTCAATCACGGCAGTGCGCCACAACGATGATGATGCAAATTGCGCCAGTAAACGGAACAACCAATAATGCGAACTGACTGTTATTCCGGCCAGCACACCACAACATCAGATCAAGCGATTTTGGCACTCGAAGACGCCACCGCTTCTATCGCGGAACACAGATTGGCAGCAGACGCACTCACGCGCGCGTTGGAGCACGATCCGCAACTTGTCGCGGCAACAGCACTACAGGGTTTTGGTACCGCCCTGCTCGCCAAGTCAGAAAATTTTGTGAAGGCAC
Organism: Hyphomicrobiaceae bacterium; assembly: GCA_965222485.1. Classification (GTDB taxonomy): domain Bacteria; phylum Pseudomonadota; class Alphaproteobacteria; order Rhizobiales; family Hyphomicrobiaceae; genus CBDCUC01. The sequence continues at coordinate 1,969,011 of CBDCUC010000040.1, read as the reverse complement.
GCGAGTTTGCCACAACGGCAAATGCAAAACTTCAAGCTTTGAAAGGCGGCACAGAATTCGAAAAGACCCTTGTCGAAGCACTCAATCTTGCGGCAAATGGCAGCTTCAAAGCCGCCGCTGACAGGCTGGATCAACACCTGGACGACAACCCGTGCACTTTTGTTGTGGCCAAGCTCTCTCACGCCTTACGTTTCATGTCCGGCCAGCCGAAAAAAATGCTTCAGACTACAACACGTATTTTGCCTTACTGGGCACAAGAACAACCAGGCTACGGCTACTTATTAGGCTGTCATGCCTTTGGGCTGGAAGAATCCGGGCAGTATTCGGATGCTGAGAAAACCGGCCTGAGAGCCGTAGAGCTTGAGCCTGGAGATGCCTGGGGCTTGCACGCCGTATCGCACGTCATGGAAATGTCGGGACGCACCGATGAAGGCGCCCACTGGCTTGAACAAAGCCGGCCACGGTGGCGCGACTGCAACAATTTCTCCTATCATTTGGGTTGGCACCTGGCCCTCTTTCGCCTGGAACAGAACGACCACAACGCGGTCCTCAAATTGTATGACGAAGACATCCGCCCAACCCAAACGGATGACTTCCGAGACATGGCCAACGCCGTCTCACTGCTTTGGCGTTTAGATCAGGAAAACGTCGATGTCGGGGATCGCTGGCACGCCCTGCACAAAATCGCGTCCGATCGGCGCCAAGACACAAGCTACGTCTTTGCCTCGCTGCATTACTTGTTGGCACTCGTGGCAAATGGAGACGAATCCGGCGCGCACGACCTCGTCGAACAACTGAGAAACAACGCACAAGAACGCCACTGCTCCAAGTCGTTAAGCCGGGATCAAGATAGCGTTGCAAGGAGCGTTGGACTGCAAGTGGCCGAGCTTATCCTGTCACTGTGTCACGGCCCGATCGCGACCACAAACCTCGCGCGACTATCCGCTGACCTCACGGACATTGGCGGCAGCTACGCCCAGCGCGACGTCTTCCTCAGAACACTCATGCTCGCTGCCGCGGACGCTGGTGACGCCGGACAGGTGAGCGCGATATCGCGCATTCGCCAAGCACAACGCACCACAGACCGCTTCGAGCGGTTGATCGAAAAGCGGCTTCAAGATGTCGGTTCGCACGCTCAATCCTACGCCACTGGCCAAGCAGTACGCGCCGGTTGAACGCAAAAACACGGCCCTACTTGCGGAAAGGGTTGAAAGGAACCACACAATAGGTGAAACCTCTGGCTCCACCCGAGGAAATTCCAAGCCAATAGTCGGCCCAGTCGGCTCAAAGGCCGCATCATTCAGCCAATGCCGCTCACTACCGCCACTCAACACATCAACCCTGACCTAAACGGAGCCCGACGGCAGGTATGACCCGCGTCGCCGATATTGTAGCCCAAACATTAGCTCACCATGGCACGCGCCACGCTTTCGGCATTCCCGGCGGTGAAGTCCTCACCTTGATTGATGCGCTCGAGGCGGCTGGAATCCGTTTTGTATTGACGCGCCAGGAAACCTCGGCAGCTATCATGGCGGCAGCAACCGCGACGTTGACAGGATCTCCCGGCCTCCTGGTCACGACTCTAGGACCGGGACTGGCCAGCGCCGTGAACGGCATCGCCGACGCATCTCAAGAACACATGCCCTTGATCGTGATCAGCGGTGTCGTCGATCACCCACAGCGCAACCGCTACACGCATCAGGTTATTGACCATGCAGCCCTGCTCCACCCACTGGTGAAAAAAAGCTTCGAGATTGAGCCCGATGGTGTCGGCGCAACACTCGAACGCGCAATCCGCCTCGCAACGACACCGCCGCAGGGGCCTGTCCATCTCGATCTGTCGCCGTCAACTGCCGCGGCACGCGCGCAACCTAACGATCGTGCAACGATGCCGACACGCGCCACCGAACCTCTGGTATCGCGTGACGACCGCTGTATTTCTCACATTCGCACGAAGCTTGAAGCTGCCAGGCGGCCTCTTATCATTGCCGGCTACGAAGCTGCGCGCAGCGGTTGCGATCAGGCTCTTGCCACACTAGTGGAACGTTGGCGTATTCCCGTCCTCACCAGCTACAAAGCCAAGGGACTCTTGCCGGAAAACCACCCGTGCGCACTTGGTGCAGCCGGGCTATCACCACTCGCAGACACATCAATCATGCAGATCATATCTGCCGCAGACTGCATTCTCTTGTTAGGTTACGACCCGATCGAAATGCGCCAGGGATGGCTCAATCCATTTCCCGCTAGCGCCGATGTGGTCGAACTGACACGGCACGCACCCGACCATGGCATGCATCGCGTCGACATGCGCCTCATTGCGCCGCTTCCCGAAAGCCTTGCCGCCATCACACCACAAACAGCGCCTGCCAATCCCGTCTGGTCGTGCGACAGATTGAGAACAGCGCGAGAGGTGCTTAAGCGAAGCTTTTCCACGCCTGCACAATGGGGGCCGCATGCAATCGTTGATGTCCTCGAACAATCGTTGACCAGCGATACCATCGTCACGGTTGATAGCGGCGCCCACCGCATCCTCCTGAGCCAAAAACTGAAGCTTTCCAAGCCACACACATTGCTCCAGTCAGCCGGATTCTGCACGATGGGCGCAGCCATTCCGTTGGCGGCCGGTGCAAAACTTGCACAAAGACGCGCATCCGTTATTGCCGTCGTTGGCGACGGCGGCATTGAAATGGGGTTGGGTGAGTTGGCCACGTTGCGCGATGAAAACTTGCCCGTTGTCGTTGTTGTACTACAGGACGAAAGTCTTGCTTTAATTGAATTGAAGCAGCGCGCCGCAGGCCTTAATCGCGCAGGGGTGCGATTGGGCCCGACCAGGCTTGAAGACGTCGCCACTGCATTTGGCGGCAACGGTATTCGGGTAAAATCAGCCGATGAGTTGAAGCGTGCGCTGGCCAATGGCCTAACACAAGACAACTTCTCGGTCATTGTTTGCGAAATTGAAGCGAGTGCCTATGAGGAATCAATCTGACCGGACACCCGGTCGTGTCCGCGATGTCCGGCTGGACTTTTTCCGCGGGTTCGGAATGTTCATCATTTTTATTTCGCACATCCGCCAAAACCCATGGGCGGAATGGATTCCCGGACGCTTCGGTTTTTCCGACGCCACCGAAATCTTTGTGTTTTGCTCCGGCATGGCATCCGCCATCGCTTTTGCAAAGATCTTTGACGAACGCGGAATGGCCCTGGGAACTGCGCGCATCAGCTACCGCGTCTGGCAGGTCTATTGGGCACACATCTGCACATTCTTTGCTATTCTTGCGGTCGTCGTTGCAATCGACAACATTCTCGATACTGGAACGAAATACACTGGCCGCCTGAACATGCTGCCATTCCTGTATCACAACACCGACGAAAACCTGATCGGGTTGCTGACGCTCACCTACGTGCCGAATTATTTCGACATCCTGCCGATGTATCTCGTCATACTGGCATTGGTTCCCGTCGTCATGCTGCTCTCCAAACTTGGGCGGTGGCCGGTCTTTGCTATTGTCATCGGCCTGTGGCTTGCCGCCACAAACCGCCTGATCGAATTTCCCGCAGAACCCTGGTCAAGCCGGATCTGGTTCTTCAACCCTCTCGCATGGCAGCTCGTGTTCTTTACCGGATTTGCGTTTGTACGCGGCTGGCTTCCCGCGCCGCCTGTCGATTGGCGTCTCGTCATTCTTGCACTCGTCATCGTTATCGGCTCCTACCCCATCAAGGATTATCCAACCTTCCAGCTACTGGGTATTCCCGATGACATCGCCGCCTACATCTCCTTCAACATGAACAAGACGCACTTCGGGCTACTGCGTTATATTCACTTCCTAGCACTTGCTTATCTTGCCTGGGCAGCCGCTGGCGAAGGCGGGCACCGGCTGTCAACCGGACCCTTCATCAATGTTTGCCGCAAAGTTGGCCAGCAAGCACTGGCGGTGTTTATGGTCGGCCTAATGGCATCGTACCTAGGCGGCGTCGCCTACGATCTCGTAGGCCGCACGCTGATTACCGTTCCCCTGATCAATCTCACCGGATGCGCTGTTCTGATCGCCACCGCTTACACGGTGGCATGGTATAAGTCCGGACCTTGGCGCGGACCCGCCGATCAACCATCAGACGCTACTGCCCGTGTCGGCGGACGTGTGCCTCAAGGCGACCCAGTGTGACGCAATAGATGCCAGCGCATGGAGAAACAAAGCAGCACCTTTAGACTGCATCGCAACGCGCGTTCACGACAGATCTGGCTTCTTCTGTCGCTGCCGCTTGATCTGGGAACGTTTGCTTTTCGCTTCCAGCCTCCGTTCGCGCACGGCCCGGCTCGGTTTCGTCCTAACTCTGGTCTTCGGCACGACCAGTGCGTTACGAACCAATTCCAAAAACCTTTCGCGGGCATCAGCACGGTTGAGTTCTTGCGTACGGTATCGATCAGCGCGAATGACGAGAACACCAGAATCCGACAGCCGCCGCCCCGCGAGCCTCCTCAAGCGAGCCAAAGCCGCCGCCGTCATACCTTGCAACCCGGAGATTTGAACACGCAGCTCCACAGCCGTAGAAAGCTTGTTGACATTCTGCCCGCCAGGCCCGGATGCACGCACAAAGCGCTCGTCCATTGACGCGTCGTCCAGAGTCACATCGTCATTGATCCACATTGGTTTATCGATTTGCCCTTCATGCAATGATCCGAATATCAACAAACTTGTCGCCGCCACCCCTTGAGGTCTTTGATCATCACTCTCGCGGCACTGCGCCCTGGAATACCAGTCACGCCTCCACCGGGATGCGCGCCCGCTCCACACAGATAAAGCCCATCGACCGGCATGCGGTAATCGGCATACCCAAGAACAGGCCGCGCGGAGAAAAGTTGATCGAGCGACAGTTGCCCATGGAAAATATCGCCGTCGACGAGTCCGAAGCGACGCTCTAGATCCAGCGGCGACAGAATCTGACGATCGATTATGGCGTTGCGGAAATTCGTTGCGTGCGCATTCACCGTATCGATAACAACATCCGCAAATGCCTGGCGCTCATTATCATCTGACCAGCTGCGCTCGCCTGGCAGCTGGGGTGCAACGTGTTGTACAAACAGACTCGCCACATGCTGACCAGGCGGCGCCAGCGTATCATCCAGCGTTGATGGGATCAGCATTTCTACGACAGGGCGCTGCGCCCAACCATACTGGCGCGCATCCATGTAGGCTTGTTCCAGATACTGCAGCGTTGGCCCAATGATAATTCCCGCACCATGATGATCCTTCATCGATGTACCCGGCCGGCACGTAAAATCGGGCAGCTCTTTAAGCGCCACGTTCATGCGAAACGTTCCTGAGCCCGTCTTGATGCTGGTAAAACGGCGGCGCACATCGTCGGAAACAACACCGTCGGGCATCAGATCCCTGAACAATAATTTGGGTCCGACATTGGCGGCCACGGCCCGCGCTGAAATGGTCTCGCCTGTGTCAAGCTCAACGCCGCACGCACGTCCATTCTCAACCAACACGCGCGCAACACAGGCCTCACATCTAATCTTTGCACCCGCAGCTTTCGCCGCACGCCCCATTGCTTGGGTGATCGCTCCCATGCCACCCACGGCATGTCCCCACACTCCGCTTTTGCCGTTCACCTCACCAAAACAGTGATGCAAAAGCACGTAAGCCGTCCCCGGCGTGGAAGGCGCCGCAAAAGCCCCCACAATCCCATCAAACGCAAATGCAGCCTTGATGACATCGCTTTCAAACCACCGGCCCAGAAAATCCGCAGCACTCTTCGTGAACAAGTCAATAATCAGGCGCTGATCGTCGAGCGAGAGATTTCCAATGCGCCAGCCCAAACGGCCTGCACGCAGCATTTCCACAACCCCGCCACCAGCATTGGGCGGCACCTGCAAAGCAAGGTCCCGAAGGACGTTGGCGGCACGCTCCAGGGAAGCCTCATAGCCGGCAAGCTGGGCGGCGTCCGCCGACGAAAACACACTCAGCGCCTCTCGCCTGGCAGCATGCCCATACGGCAACAACAGTGACTGAGTTGCATCAATCGGCCAGAAATTCGCCACCGGCCGTTCTTTGATTTTAAGTCCATGCTGGTGCAACTCCAGCTCATCGATCACGGCCGGATTCAACAAGCTGACAGTGTAAGCAGCCACTGAATTGCGAAAACCTGGGGCGAATTCTTCCGTGAGTGCCGCACCACCGATCTCGGCATTCTTTTCCAACAAAACAACGCGTAGGCCCGCACGTGCGAGATAGCCTGCTGCTGTGAGGCCGTTATGCCCGCCGCCAATTATTGCGGCATCATAGACGTGCGAAGTGCCCATAAGATCAAAACCCGATTCTTCTTGTGCACTGCAGTAATAACAGAACACTGTGCACTCTTAATACACACAACAATTTTTCCTTAAGCTTGCCCATGGCCACAATTCGGTGCAGGCTATGAGTTAACCGGTGGTTTACCGAGGCACTTCAAATTGTTGGTATCCGGATTCGGCGTTACGGGACTTGTCTTTGAGGAGATGCAGCATGCAGGCTGCGACCAGCACTCGAAAAGCTGAAAGCAAATCCGTCCAAACATCCGTGCCGACGATCCCAGAGCTGCGCTCGCCAGACCTCTTAATCGGACTCGCAATTGTTGCACTTTTGCCAGCAGCCTTTTGGACGACGCTGCTGGGGCTTGTTGCGCCATTTTTCGGTTTGAAGCTCACAACAACGACGTTGTTTGCAATCGCAATAATGATTGCGGCGTTTCTGAGTATTATTTATAGCGCCGTCGCTCGACAAGACTAGCCGCTGCAAACCCCCTGCTACCTTTTTCGAAAACAACGAGCATATAGCCTGCATGGGCGGTGCTGGCTTGCAGCAAGGCATACGATTGCTTTCCGCGTAGAACGCACGGCCTATTGTGCAGCAACTCTGGCGCCTGGCTGTACGACCGCCATGTAATCACTCAACAGCGTCTGAGATATCTCGCCGGGCGTATAGGTGTGCTCGCCGATCTGCGAAACCGGAGTGACCTCTGCGGCCGTCCCGGTCAAAAAGCACTCCGAAAACGATGAGAGCTCCTCCGGCATGATGACCCGCTCAACCACCTCATAGCCGCGCGACTGCGCAAGGCCGATCACAGTTCTCCGCGTAATGCCATCAAGAAAACAATCGGGGATCGGCGTGTGCAGAACGCCCTCTTTGATGAGGAAGATATTTGCGCCTGTACACTCGGCAACCCGGCCCCGGTAGTCGAGCATCAAGGCATCTGCATATCCGGCGCTTTCCGCGCGATGCTTCTCGATCGTACAGATCATATACAAACCCGCCGCCTTTGCCTTGCACGGCGCCGTCGCCGGATCCGGCCGGCGGTATGTCGCGTGCGTCAGCCGGATACCTTTGAGACGCTCCTCCATTGGAAAATACGAGCCCCACTCCCAAGCTGCCACAGCCAAGTGGATCGTATTCTTTTGCGCAGATACACCCATCTGCTCGCTTCCACGCCAGGCTATCGGGCGCACGTAGGCATCAACCAAATTATTGGCTTTTACAGCCTCTCGACAGGCATCATCTATCTCAGCGACCGAAAATGGAATCTCAAAATCAAGCGCAGACGCGCTATCTACGAGGCGCTGAGAATGTTCGGTGAGTTTAAAGACCTCGCCGCCATAAGCTCGCGCGCCCTCAAACACCGCGCTGCCGTAGTGGAGGGCATGCGTAAGCACATGCAGTTTCGCGTCCCGCCACGTAACGAGAGAGCCGTCCAGCCAAATTTGGCCATCACGGGCATCAAATGGTACCAGATCTGCCATCAAAATCCCCTGCGCGAATTAACCATCCGCATACGCAACAAAACATCAACTTAAGCAAACCTATCCACGGTCCGCGCATTCCGGCCTGCGCGTACGACGCCGCTGGAAGTAGCGTTGATTTTGGCCATTCGGCGCGACCCGCCGGCGAACGGCTATAGCCGACACAACATCGCGCACAAAATGACTTGCCACGAGTATCAATCGCCTTCATTTATGTCAACATGACTGACGTAAATGCGACGACCAAGGAAAAGCGAAGCGCTACAGCAGGCAGTGGCGCGCGCAACGTAGGTGCACAAGCTATCGAGCGCCAACAGTTAGTCGCCTGCGTTGAGCTACTCTTCTTCGCCTATCGCGATTTTACGGGCGACGCCGATGCAGTGCTCGACCGATACGGTTTTGGACGGGCTCACCACCGCGTACTCCATTTCGTCCACCGCAATCCCGGACTGAGCGTGGCTGACCTGCTGGATATCTTACGCATTACAAAGCAAAGCCTGTCCCGGGTCCTCAAACAGCTCATCGACGAGGGTTTCGTCTCACAGCGGGAAGGAAAGTCGGATCGCCGTCAAAGGCTCCTCTTTGCCACCCCAAAAGGTACCAAGCTCGCCGCAAAATTGACCACCTTACAGACCAACCGTATTGCCAAAGCATTTAAGGCCGCTGGATTAGGGGCTGGAAACGACGCACAGCGTTTCCTTCTCGCCATGATCGGCGAGGAAGACCGCGATTGCATCAAGTCGCTTATCGGCCTGCCTGCGAGCAAGGAGTGATGACCGGCCGCCATTTACTGAAACGATGGCACGCGCATCAATGCTAGTTTTACATCGGCCCAAGCGGCAATCGGACAAAAAAAGGGCTGCACCTCAGCGAGTTTAACGATGTCACAGATAGCCGCACAAAGTTCTGCAGATGGTCTTCCCGACAACGCACCGCACGTCCTCGTTGTTGACGATGACCAGAAAATTCGCGACTTGCTAGCGCGCTATCTACTTGAGAACGGTTTCAGGGTGACGACATCACATGACGCCACCAGCGCGCGCGCCTCGATGCGCGGTTTGTCATTCGACATTCTTTTGCTCGACGTCAACATGCCGGGCGAAAGCGGTCTCGATCTCGCGCGCGAGTTAAAACAGACCGCAAGCGTTCCCATCTGCATGCTTACCGCGCGTTCCGATCCTGAGCAGCGCATAGAAGGGCTTGAAGTCGGGGTCGACGACTACATACCCAAGCCATTCGAACCACGCGAGCTGTTACTTCGACTACGCAACATTCTGAGGCGCGGCCATCCGCATTCCGGCGGTGCGGAGGAAATCCGCATGGGAAGCTTCGTATTCCACATTTCGCGCGGCGAGTTACGGATGGGTGAGGAGTCAATCAAATTGACCGAACGCGAGCGGGATCTTTTGCGCCAGTTCGCCGCCCGGCCTGGTACACCCATCCCACGTCATGAGCTGTGCAGCGACGATGCAACGGGCAATGAACGCGCCGTTGACGTACAGATCAACCGTCTGCGGCGCAAGATCGAAAACGATCCCTCAAACCCGATCTACCTCCAGACCGTGCGCGGCAAGGGCTACATTCTTCACACCGACTAGCTCTATTGCGATTTCCACATACCGAAACCCGTCAAAGTCGCGTATCCTGACTGCCGATGTGCCTTTTCGAAGCGCGATCCCCAGACATCGCCACACACGGGTGTCGACAACCAAGCTTCACTAGCCATAGAAAGACCGCGACGAAGACCGCTCGCGACGCTCCAACTGACAGATCATAAACGACATGCAAGACTCCACTCACAAAGCCGCCGCGACCACCAGGAGCCAGGACCGCATACCATGGTAGTGCATCCATTACTGGCCGATCCGTCCCGATCGACGCCCATGAGAGTGAAGCGTCTTTATGCGCGTGGACGTCAGATACTAAGGATGCTGAGAACCGGCACTACGGCATCTTTGGCGGAAATCATCCCAAAAGGCCTGTACGCGCGCGCGCTGATCATCATCATCGCCCCGATCGTCGTGCTTGAAGGTGTCGTTGCGTTTGTCTTCATGGAGCGCCATTGGCAGGCGGTTACACGCAGGCTGTCAGAAGCAACTGCCCGCAATATCGGTGCGCTTATCGAAATTTACGAAGACTATCCTTACGAGGATGACTATGCGCGCCTGATCGACATGGCGCGTGAAAGACTCAATTTATCCATGCAGGTCTTGCCACCCAGCGACTTGCCGCCGGCGCGCCCCAAGCCATTCTTCAACCTTTTAGACCGTGCCTTGTCGAGAGAGATCAGCCGGCAGGTGAAGCTGCCATTTTGGATTGACACCGTAGGCCAATCAAAACGCGTCCTCATCAAGGTGCGCGCCCCAAATGCTGTTTTAAGCTTCGTGGCGCGTCGCTCGCAAACATATGCGTCCAACTCACACATTTTTCTGCTCTGGATGGTGGGTTCTTCGGTCATCCTACTCACCGTCGCTATATTATTCCTGCGTAATCAGATCCGGCCCATTTTGCGTCTGGCGGAAGCAGCAGAATCTTTTGGTAAAGGACGTCCCGTCCCCGACGACTTCAAGCCGCGTGGCGCGCGCGAGGTTCGCCAAGCAGCCCTGGCGTTTCTTGAGATGCGCGACCGCATCACGACGCATGTCGAACAACGCACAACAATGCTTGCCGGCGTCAGCCACGACCTGAGAACCATCCTGACGCGGTTCAAGTTAGAGTTGGAGTTTCTGGGCGATACGCCAGAAACACGATCCCTTCGCAGCGACGTTGTCGAAATGCAGCATATGCTGGAAGACTATTTGGCGTTTGCAAAAGGCGATGGCGGAGAAGAGGCAACGGAAACACGACTCTACGAGCTTTTGCGCGAGATCCACGATGAAGCGCAGGTCTATGATGTCGATATCGAATTGAAGTTCAGAAAGCGGCGCAAGGAGATCGTCCTTCCGCTAAAACGGCAGGCCTTTAAGCGGGCCGTGACGAACCTGGTGTCGAACGCAGCACGCTTCGGCTCTCAGGTCGTCATTCGCGCCGCAACAGAATCGAATTGGGTCCGCATTGAAGTCGACGATAATGGCCCCGGCATTCCCGAAGATGAGCGCGATAATGTCTTTCGACCGTTCTATCGTATTGGCGATGCGCGCAATCAGGACCACGGCAATACCGGTCTAGGCCTGGCAATCGCCCGCGATATTGCGCGGAGCCATGGTGGCGACATTACGCTTGGGGAAAGCTCAATGGGCGGTCTCCGTGCAATCATCTCTGTCCCACTGTGACGCACCCGACAGATACGGCACTCAGGCGGGCGCGGACGAACCATTTTCTGAAGGATTCGCTTCCCTTCGCGAAGCGTCCTCAGCACGTTCAGCGGATGTGTCTGTTCCGCCTTTGCCCGACCTCCGGCCCAGCGCATCCCGGCAGCTGCAAACAAACCCACAGCACCCTGAAAGAACAGAATCTAACGTCTTAAGAGCGCTTTCCCCACGCCGCAGCCTCCGGTCGAGTACGGCCATGGTGTTCGCCAATCCAGGGTCCTCATCACCAAGCCAGGTATCGAAGACCGATCTATACGTGGTTGCCAAACCGCCAACACGAGCAATGCCTCCCAGACCCTCTGTGCGAACACCCGCCGCATTGAGCATCCACACTTGCGAAGACAGAAATGCGCGCACGACCGACGGATCAAGCGACGGTCCGGCCGCCATCGATTTTACGGCAGCCTTGTGCGGCTGCAACGCATCGAACCGGCTCATGACAATTTCAAACACCGCATCACGCGCGGATTGCCCTTCGATTGGTTTTGTAACACCCGTCAGCACATCTTCGTCGATGGATCGAATGAAGGCAGCAACGATATCCGACTTTGAGCAAAAATCTTTACGCAACTCTACCAGCGACACACCGGCCGACTGGGCAATGTCGCGCATCTGCACCTCACGCCAAGGCCGCTCACCAGCCAAACGCAATGCAGCGGCAATCAGACGGCCCTTGTTTGTACTTTGATCAATCATGGTTCTCGCTCCGCTTGAGCCAATTCGCGTAAGTATAGCATGTACTACCGATGGTAAGTGGGGGCTGAGGAACTGATTGTCCAGGCCAATACCAGCGGGCTTCTGCTGCACACCGCGCGGCGCGATATCAGTAAGAAAATCGGCGTTCTACGCCTAAGCAAGGAGCCCACCAAACCGGCGAAGAAAAATGTGCGGCTGCACAGCCGCATTACGATATCCCGCCGCCTGCGGGCGCTGCCAGGCTAGCCGACCTCATACCGACTTTGGTCTACCCACAATCTCACCGTCTTCCTTGGTGAAGCCGTCAAGGCTGCCCTCAGGTAACAGCTCCAAAACCTTTTCCGAAGGTCGGCACAAAGAAGCGCCGCGTGATGAGACGACAATAGGGCGATTAATCAAAATTGGATGCGCGACCATTTGATCGATCAGCTCGTCATCGCTCCACTTGGGGTCATCGAGACCTAATTCATCGTAGGGCGTGCCTTTGCGCCGCAGGATGTCCCGAACATTGAGCCCGGTACGTTTGATCAAATCAACGAGCTCGTGGCGTGTTGGGGGTGCTTCAAGATAAAGCACAATATCGGGCTCAATGCCCGCCGCACGTATCATCGCCAAAGTATTACGCGACGTTCCACACTTTGGGTTATGGTATATCTTGACGTCTTCACTCATTAGACCAACTCGCTTGAACGCGCCGCACCACGCTATTCCGCTGCATTACCCTGCACACTCTCCTGTACAGGACCACTCTGCGTCAAGAGTTCACATACGTACAAAGCGCAAACGGATCCCACGACCTGCACGACAACGAACGCGCCGACATGTTCCGGCGCAATCCCGCTAAACGTATCAGACAGCGAACGCGCAATCGTCACTGCTGGGTTTGCAAACGAGGTCGAGGCCGTAAACCAGCAGGCAGACGCAATGTAAAGGCCGACGGACATCGCCACGGCATCCGCGCGAGAACGAAGCGTCATCAAAATGACGAACACGAGCCCGAACGTCGCGACCCATTCCGAGAACCACTGCGACATGCCGGTTCGCGACTTTTGAGAAAATTGTAGCAGCGTCTCATCAAACATCAGATGCACTGCCCAAACACCTGCAATGGCGCCGGCGATCTGAATGAACATGTAGCCACCGGCTTCCAACAGTTCGATCTCGCGGCGAAGTCCGAATGCCAGTGTTACAGCCGGGTTGAAATGTGCTCCTGACAACGGGCCCAGCATTGTTATCAATACGACGAGAATGGCCCCGATCGCAGTGGTGTGGCACAGCAGAGCCAGCGCGGTATTCCCCTCTGCAAGCCGCTCCGCCATGATGCCGGACCCAACGATACCGGCCAAAAGAAACGCCGTACCAATGAATTCCGCGCCTAGGCGTTGTGAATAGGTTGATGGCAAGACCAACTCCTGTTGCCTGCATAGTGTTTCAATAGCTAAGAGCCGCCGAAGCGCCCCGGGACTAGCGGCGAGAAGCCAAAAAGGAGCCCTGCATCACATCGCGCCGATCAACCGGCCTCGGGTTCCAACTTCCATGCCGGACCACACATGTCACCCGCGTCCGATATCCCCGTTCCGCAAAGCTCCGGACGACCGCCGCAGCAGTCCTCGCTCAAGAACCCGAACAGTTGGCGCATACCCTCAACGCTGATTGCGTAGCGAATAAAACGCCCTTGCCGCGTTGGAAGCACCAAGCCTGCGCGGTCCAATTCCTTCAGATGAAAGGATAGATTGCTGGCACTGATGCCGACGGCTTCACCGATTTCACCTGCCGACAGTCCGCTGGGCCCGTGACGAACGAGCAGCTTGAAAATTGCAAGTCGATGCTCCTGCGCCAGCGCCGCCAACGCGCGTATGGCCTTGTCTTGATCCATCATTTCATTAATACAAGAATTATTGAATTATTCAATCAGCATCTCGCGCTTTATGAACCGCCGAGGAAATCTACCCATGGAGGGAACCTAAAATGTACTGCGCAACACGATCAGCGAACGGCTTGCGCACCAAAAAACATGCATCTACAGAGACTTAAAAGTCGATGTCGCGGCCGGCAGGAAACCGGTCGTTTCTCCGCCGGATCAAACAAAACCAGGTCGGCAAACATGGATCGGCATTTATGGATGAGGGAAAACAATTGCTTTTTGTACTGGCCCCCATCGCCCTCCGAAGAGCCGCTCAAACAACACTTCACAGATTCGTGAACACCACGGGGGCCGCCGCGCTTGACGCAACTCAAATGTTATATCATAACAATACTCACACAGCTGGCGAATGCTCCAAACGACCGCAAGCAGGAAAACCTGCACCAACGGTTTCATTCACTCCAAGCTGTATGGGTTCGTCGCGGAAACTTTGCGTAAAAGGGCGCAAGAAAGCACCTCCTATCTTTCTTGCAAAGCCGGTTCAGAGTAGACCGCGAATACATGACCTGGGAAACGCCGGAGCTGCTGAAATGCAACTCTCCCAGGTTCAGAGAATGAAGGCCGCGAATTTTAGAAGACGCGCCAGTGGCGCTACTTCGATAGTTCGCGGCCTCTCTTATTTGCAGCATCCACAGCACGCTCCATCAAACCTGCTAGCCCGTCGCCCTGCCCCATTAAGACGGCGAGCGCAGCAGCCGTCGTCCCGCCAGGCGACGTAACGTTCTCACGCAAAGTCTTGGCATCGAGATCGCTGGCGGCAAGAAGCGCCCCGGAGCCTGAGACCGTCGAACGGGCAAGCTGTTGCGCCAGACCTTCAGGTAGCCCCGCCGTGACACCGGCTGCAGCCATACACTCGGCCAGCAAAAATACATAAGCCGGGCCCGAGCCGGACACGGCCGTTACCGCATCCATAAGCGCCTCGTCTTCTACCCAACCGGTGTCTCCAACACACGACAACAACGCCTCACAAAGATCGCGTTGGCGTTGGGATGTGTGAGCATTGGCGCAGCAAACGCTGATGCCCCGACCGATGGCCGCCGGCGTATTTGGCATGGCGCGCACAACAGCACACGGCCCCACAAGATGTTTTTCGAAACTCGCGATGGTCCTGCCGGCGGCAATAGACAGCACCACCGTGTCCTTGCCGATATGCGACGCGAGACCTTCAAATACAGCATCCATTACTTGAGGCTTCACAGCCATCAGCACAACGTCGGGCGCGCCGCCGAGGTCACCAAGCTCTGCGACACAACGAATGCCATGCTTTTCCAACAACCGCCGCATGTCTGCGGGAGGTGCCGGATCCTGCACGACGATGTTTGAAACATCCACGCCACGGTTCACAAGCCCCGTCAGTAGCGCGCCGCCCATTTTGCCCGCGCCCACAAGCACAAGCGGGCCCTTCAAGTCTAGTTTGTCCATATTTTCCAATTCCATCCGGCCAACAGCCTGACACGCATTCGCTTCACGAATAACGGACATGCGACGAGCATCAAAGCCCTTCATTGCGATCAGCTCAGGCGCACGCAGTCAAAGGCGTGTAAAAAAGTTAGGGGGGACCGGTTGGGATCGATGTAACGTAAGCCGAAACAGCCACGGCACATTTGGGTCGTTAGGCTTGGCCTTCCGTCTCGAACATGGTCGAGACCAGGGCATCTCTGGCCCCCTTGCCGGCCCAAACGACAAATTGGAAGGCCTGATAATAGCGCTCACAGGCCTCCAGTGCTGCCGTCAGCATCGCATCGCACTGCGACGGTGTTGCAACGGCGCCGTTCAGCAAGAGCGCATGGCGAAACATCACCAAACCCTCCTGGGTCCACAAATCGAAGTGTCCCAGCCAGAGCTGCTCGTTGATCTGCCCGATCAAACGATAACTTTCCGCCAGCTTGTTTTCAGGAATTCTAAAATCGAACGCACAGGCAAGATGTAGGGCTTCAAGGTCTTCCCGCCAATTGAGCGACACATGATAATCGGTCCAGCGGCCGGCAACGATAAGCGTCAATTCATCATCGCCGGTTCGGTCGCAAGTCCACGCATTGCGATGTGCCAACTGTTCAACCAAGTCAACGGGATTGGATGTGCGATCGTAACCGATTTCGGCAGTAGCCATTCTTGTCCCTCAGGTATCGGAGCGCGTCTGTATGGCCCCGCCAACTCGGCCAAAAAAGCCTTGGGACCTCGATAGTCGTGACAACGCGAACGGCGAGACGAAAACACCGACAGCCTCCGAGTCGCAACCGCAGCAAACCGAGTGTCCACGGGCAAAATGGCGAGTCATGGGCGAATGCCGCCATAATGGACAACTTGGGGGTAATCCTGTTGAGAAGTGCTTAGAATACTGTGGGCGCGACTTTCATGCACTCGACGAATGCGAAATGGGGCCACGACCCTGATTCACTACCCTTCAGCACAATGCAACCAGCACCTATGAGCCAAGCCTCGCCACAGCAAAAATCCGCGCGGCCATCCGGCACCTGCCGGCCACACTACGATGTCATGTCACGGCCACTCAGTTGCCGTTCCAACGCAGCAATACGGGCTTCAAGCTTCTCGTTTTCTTCACGCGCCTTTTCGGCCATCGCCCGAACGGCCTCGAATTCCTCGCGCTGCACGAGATCCATGCCACTCAGCATGCGTTCGCCTTGCGACTTCAGGATTGTTTCAAATTCCCGCTGCACACCCTGCGCGGCACCGGCCGCGTCCGTCAGAAGCTTGGCTAGCTCATCAAATAGCCGGTTATCTGTTTGGCTCATGTCTTGTTGCATCCTTACAGTTGGCCCGGCAAACGCCGATCGCGCCGTCACTAGGCAGCCCGCGCCTGAAGTGATCTCACATTGGCCCGACTATGCGGCGATGTCAGGTCTCATTCAAGCGCCGCAAACGAACCCGCTTGACACCGCAGCAAGGGTTTTCCAAACGTGCCATGCACGTCCTGACCGGTTCATGCCAGAGCGCTGCCTGCAAAATGCTGCCAGCAGCAGTGCCACCTTGGAGAGTGATAGTGTATCCGGGCAGAAAAAGACACGGCACCAAATGAGGGAAGACCCAAAGACATCATGAGCATCCTTGTCATCGACTTCCCGAATTTCGATCCTGTCGCACTCGAACTCGGCCCCCTCGCGATCAAATGGTATGGCCTTGCCTATATGGCGGGTTTGCTTCTCGGCTGGCTCTATATCCGCCGCCTTTTATCCCAGCCGACGCTATGGCCCTCTGACAAAGCCCCCTTCACCGCCGCCGCTGCAGATGATCTTCTCATCTATGTCACGATCGGCGTCATTCTTGGCGGTCGCTTAGGCTACGTGCTGTTTTATGAGCCGGGCAACTACTACAACAATCCGCTCGACATCTTCAAAATCTGGCAAGGCGGTATGGCCTTCCATGGCGCACTCATCGCATCCGGGCTGGCCATATGGGCGTTTTCAAAACGTCATGGTGCAAACGTATGGAGCACAATGGATCTTGCCGCAGCAGCTGTGCCTATCGGACTGACATTTGGACGCCTGGCAAATTTCATCAACGGCGAGTTGTTCGGGCGTCCTTCCGACGTGCCATGGGCAATGGTGTTCCCAAACGCGAAATATCTTCACCCCGATGTAGAACCAGTCGCCCGCCACCCAAGCCAGCTCTATGAAGCAGCGTTGGAAGGGGTCGTATTGTTCATCATCATTCGTGTCATGACGCACCATTTTCTAGCGCTAAAACGCCCAGGCGTGACAATTGGTGCATTCCTCATCGGCTACGGCTGTGCCCGCTCGTTCTGCGAGCTCTTTCGTCAATTTGACCCCGACCACGCGCTCTCTACATACGGCCTCACACCCGGCATTGTTTATTCGATACCGATGATTCTGCTGGGTGCCTGGTTCGTTCAGCGCGCGCAACGACGCAACAGCGCCATCGTATGAGTTACGACCCGGAAGACCGACGCACAACTCCGCTTGCGCTCAAGCTCATCGAACGCATACACCAAAACGGTCCCATTTCCGTTTCGCAGTTCATGCAAGCCTGTCTTCAAGATGAAGAGTACGGCTACTACCGCAAAAAACCAGCCATTGGTGCCGATGGTGATTTCGTTACCGCACCTGAGATCAGCCAGATCTTCGGCGAACTCATTGGTTTATGGTGCGCAGTCGTCTGGCAGCAGATGGGCTCACCTGAGTCGGTAAGATTGCTGGAACTGGGCCCGGGCCGCGCAACGCTAATGCGCGATGCCTTGCGCGCGAGCCGCATCCTGCCGGCATTCCACAAAGCCCTCAGCGTAGACTTGATCGAGACCAACGAGCAGCTTGCGGCAATCCAACGCCAAACCCTGGCAGGCGACAAAGCTCCCATGCGCTGGCATGAGGACATCGCGGCCGCTACACAGACCACTTTGCCGACAATCCTGATCGCCAATGAATTTCTCGACACACTCCCCGCGTCACAATGGCAACTCACCCCATCTGGCGAATGGGTCGAACGTCAGGTTGGGGTGTCATCGTCGGGCACCTTGTGCTTCACCACCGCCAAAACAACAAACGTCAATGACCGCCGGCTCCCATCCCTTCTGGCGCAGTTGCCAACAGAGCGCCCTACGCCCGGCGCAATCCTGCAGGCACAAGACTACGCTACGCTGGCCAAAACGTTAAAAGACATTGCGACTCGAATGCCGCTCGCGGCACTCTTCATCGATTATGGTCATCTCAAAACCGCAACTGGTGATTCCTTGCAGGCTGTTCGCGAGCACAAACCAGAACATCCACTGACATCTCCAGGCGAATCCGACCTCACAATTGAGGTAAACTTCGCGGACTTTGTATCGGCCATGTCAGGTACAAGTCTTGTCCATGATGGCCCGGTGACACAGTCCGACTATCTGGCAAACCTCGGCATCACTGAACGTGCGGTAAAGCTGATGGCCACCAATCCGGATGAAGCCGGAGCCATCGAAATTGCTGTTGCCAGGCTGATGGCGCCGCAGGGCATGGGAACGCGCTTCAAAGTGGTTGCCTTGCGCTCTGTCGGCCTGCCACCACTTCCTGGGTTTGAAGCGCAAAACCCGCGCCCTAGGTCAAAAACAAGTCCAGAGAATTGAGTGACCCCCAAGGGGACAAGACAATGCCAAAACCATTGCAATCGCCGAACCTCACCGAACTACCAGGTATCCGCCACGGCTTCTTCACGCGTGAAGGCGGTACCTCCGACGGTATCTATCATTCTCTCAATTGCGGCTTTGGCTCCAGTGACGACCCTGGAAGGGTCCGGCAGAATCGCGCCCGCGTCGCCCACCACCTTGGCAGTTCCGATCCCGCGGTTTTGACCGTTCATCAAACCCACAGCGCCCAGGCAGTTGTTGCCGATAGGCTGATCGTCGATGGCGAGCTACCCAAGGCAGATGCGATCGCGACACGGACACCAGGCCTCGCGATCGGCATCCTCACCGCCGACTGTGCACCGGTCCTGTTTGCCGATGCGGAAGCGCAGGTTGTCGCATGCGCCCATGCCGGTTGGCGCGGCGCCGTCGCCGGCATATTGGAAGCTACTGTAAACGCAATGACACAACTTGGCGCTGATGCATCGCGTATTTTTGCCGCGGTCGGCCCCTGCATCAGCCAGCCCAATTATGAGGTCGGCCCCGAATTCCAGGCGGAATTATTATCGCTAGACCCTGACAACGATAAGTATTTTGCGCAAAGCTCGCCGAACGCGCGGCCGCACTTCGACCTGCCAGCCTACGTCCTGGCCCGGCTCGCAAGGCTTGAATTGGGCAGCACCTCCGCGCTCGGCCCCTGCACATTTGCCGCCGAATCACAGTTCTTCAGTTATCGCCGTTCAAAAGCGACGAATGAGCCCGACTACGGCCGTCAAATTTCCGCTATTGTTGTGACCTAATGGCATAATCCACAACCAAAATCTATTGAGTCGCCGTCGCTAACGGGTTCCGTCGGGTGTTAACCCTCATTTCCTATGGACGCTTAGAATGTGCCGGGGTTAGATGAGGTCCAGTGGGTACCGGTAATACCAGTTATAGTGATAGGCCGCAGGGTAAGTACGCCGGCCGCCGGATGATCAGCAGGCCATTAATAGGGGGACGTCGTCGTGACGACCATTAATGCAGCTGCGGCGTGGCGCTTTAAATCTCCGGTCACGCTTGCATGTCTTATGTCCGTTGTGGGGCTCGCACTGGCAGGGTGCGAGACGAGCGCGTCGTTATTGGGCACTTCAAACGACGCTAGCAACACAACCACTCTTGCTCAGCCCGCGGCCCAACCGGCCGCATCGGGTGCCACCAGGGTCGCAATCGCACCCGTGATCGGTGCACCGGATGCAATTGCCAAACAGTTGCAGGCCAGCCTTGGCACTGCGCTACAGGGCAAACAGATCGCCGTTGCGAATAGCGCCGCTGACAAACCGCAATACACGTTGCGCGGCTACGTCGTATCCGCACGCGAGCAAGCCAAAACCAAGGTATCCTATATTTGGGACGTAACAGACCCAACCGGCAAGCGTGTCAATCGCATCACCGGAGAGGAGCTACTGCCCGCCGGCAAGAGCAACGACCCGTGGTCGTCGGTCAACGCACAGGTCGTTAACAAGATCGCCGGAAAGACTGCCGGTTCGTTAGCCGGTTGGCTGCCCGCACAGCGACCAACCACACAGAGTAATGTTGCGGCCGGCGCAAAGCCTAACCCAGCAAACACATCAGGTCAGAACCCGGCTCAGCAAAACGCAGCCGCAGCGGCCGTCAAGAAGACTGCGGCCACCGGCCCGACGACCGGTAGTATTACCAACGGCAAATTCAACGCCGTGGTTCCAAGCGTCACCGGTGCACCGGGCGATGGCAGCGTAGCGCTGCGCAATGCATTGCAGAAAGAACTCGCCCGCAATGGTGTCAACATGGCGCAGCAGGTGAGCACCAACACCTATCGCGTCGAAGGCGAGGTCAAAGTCGGCCAGGGTAAGGCAGGCAAACAGCCCATCCAGATCGACTGGCACGTCAAGGACCCGGCCGGCAAGAAGCTTGGCACTGTGTCGCAGAAAAATGAGATCCCTCAGGGCTCTCTTGACGGCCCCTGGGGCAAGACGGCCGATGCAGCTGCAGCTGCCGCAGCACAGGGCATCCTGAAATTGCTGCCGAACTAACGCATACTGCCGGTCCGGCAATTGACCGCGGTTCAATCAGGCGACCAAGCCTGGGCCGCATCTGCAAACAAAAAACAAAAAGGCCTCCCATTTCCCTCGGGAGGCCTTTTTTGCAGCCAACGTGTCACTTTGCGCCAGCCAATTTGCAGCCCTTTGCGGCAACCGCAGATGATTAACCGCGATTGTACGAAGGTCCTCCTTCAACCAACCGGTAAAGGTTCTCAACACACTCCAACCGCGTTGTTTACAGTGCTGATTGCGCTTGCTAGAAGCCGTGTCATCAAATTGTCGTGGAGCGCAAGCCGATGTCCTTCGATGCACGTGACGGCGGTCGACCCTCATTCCCGCCACTCAGGCTTGTCGCCGGCAACAGCAACCGGCCTCTCGCTGAAGATATTAGCAAGTACCTACAGCTGCCACTGACCAAGGGGCAGGTTCGGCGCTTTGCTGACATGGAAGTGTTCGTTGAAATTCAGGAAAACGTGCGCGGCCAGGATTGCTTTGCGATCCAGTCGACGTCATTTCCGGCCAACGACAACCTCATGGAACTCTTGATCTTGATTGATGCGCTCAAACGCGCATCGGCACGCCGTATCACCGCAGTCATTCCCTATTACGGTTACGCACGCCAGGATCGCAAACCAGGCCCGCGCACGCCGATCTCGGCCAAACTTGTTGCCAACCTCATTGAGCGCGCCGGCGCCAATCGCGTGCTGACCCTCGACCTGCACGCCGGTCAGATCCAGGGTTTCTTTGACATTCCGACGGATAACCTGTTTGCAGCACCGGTCATGGTGCGCGACATCGAGGAAAATCTCGACACGCGCGACGTGATTGTCGTCTCCCCTGATGTTGGGGGCGTTGTTCGCGCCCGCGCGCTTGCAAAGCGCATTGATGTCCCCATCGCCATTTGCGACAAACGCCGCGAACGCGCTGGTGTCTCGGAAGTGATGAATGTTATCGGCGATGTGGAAGGCAAACGCTGTATCCTTATCGACGACATCATCGACTCCGGCGGCACACTCGTAAACGCGGCTGAAGCCTTGCTGAAAAACGGCGCTACCGAAGTCATGGCCTATATCACCCATGGCGTGCTGTCCGGCGGTGCCGTAAGCCGCATCAAGGCCTCAAGCCTTAAATCGCTGGTCATCACCGATTCAATCCTACCGACAGAAGCCGTCAAAGCCGCGCCCAACATCAGGGTGCTGCCAATCGCCCCCTTGATCGGAGAGGCCATCCTGCGCACGACACGTGAGGAAAGCGTCTCCAGCCTCTTCTACTAGCGCCCACAGATCGACCGGGACGCCGCCGGCACCCCCTGCACATTGCCAAGTCATGCGCGCGAGGCTATAACCCCGCGATCTCACACCCATTGTGAGCTGTCGCCCGGCACCCTTGGAGGCCGGCCCGACCACACGAGGCCCTTGAAAAGAGGGCCCTTTTTATTGGAGAATCAAAGCCATGGCCGCTGAGTCCATCGAACTCAAAGCCGCGGCACGTCCTGATGTAGGCAAGGGGGCCGCACGCAGGGCACGCCGTGAGGGACGCGTTCCCGCAGTCATTTATGGTGACAAAAAGCCACCGGAAACCATCTCAATCGATTTCCGTGAGCTCTTTCGCCAGTACCAAAAGGGTCATTTTACATCGACCGTCATGATGCTCGATGTAGAGGGTACCAAGCACCGCGTCATCCCACGCGACCTGCAGGTCGACCCAATCAAGGATCTGCCCGTTCATGTTGACTTTTTGCGCATTGGTAAAGACGGCCTCATCCGTGTCGCAATTCCTGTCCGCTTCCTCAACCAAAGCGTGTCGCCTGGCCTAAAGCGCGGTGGTGTTCTCAACATCGTCCGCCACGACGTGGAAGTGATGTGTCCGTTCGATGCTGTGCCCGAAGCGTTCGAAGTCGATTTGGGAGAAGCACAAATCGGCCAGTCCATCCACATCTCGGCCGTGACGTTGCCTGAAGGCGTAGTCCCGACAATCCGCGACCGCGACTTCACCATCGCCACCATCGCCGGCCGTCTCAAGGAAGAGACAACCGAAGACGAGGCTGCCGAAGGTGCGGAAGGCGAAGCGGAAGCTGCAGCAGCACCGGCCGAGGAAGAACAAAACAACGAGTAGCGTCCAAGGGAGATCTGCAAGAGGTGCGGCACGGCCCGCCGAGATTGCGCATCTCCTCATCGCTGCATTTTGCAACAAAGGACGCCGGAGTGCTCGTCAAACAGTACCTCCGGCGTCTTCTTTTGAACGATCTATTCGAACACGTTGCCTCGCATGAGCTGCTAGGAATTCGTCTCCCGGCATGGGCACAACCGTATAACATGAGCCATGAAACTGTTTGTCGGACTGGGTAATCCAGGTCAAAAACACGAACGCAATCGACACAACGTCGGCTTCATGGCGGTTGACCGGATCGCCGATCAGTTTTCCTTTCCCAATTGGCGTAAACGGTTTCAGGCCTTCGCCTCCGATGGACAAATCTCAGGTGAGCGCGTGCTGCTGCTCAAACCCCAAACCTATATGAACGAAAGCGGGCGAGCGGTCGCAGAAGCCGCCCGCTTTTTGAAGATCCCCGTCGAAGAAGTATTTGTTTTTTACGATGAGATCGACCTCGCGCCGGGAAAACTGAAGGTAAAAACTGGCGGCGGCAACGCCGGGCACAATGGCCTACGTTCGCTGACCGCACATCTTGGTAACGATTACCACCGTATTCGTATCGGCGTTGGCCATCCCGGCCGCAAAGATCTGGTCGCCCACTATGTGCTGAACGATTTTGCCAAGGTCGAACACGAATGGCTCGAACCATTGCTTGACGCCATCGCTAAAAACGCTGGCCATCTGGCCAAGGGCGAAAGCGCGCGCTTCCTGAGTTTCATCGCCCAATCCTTGCAACCCGATGACGCCGGCAAAAGCACGGCGCCCGACCGACCGTCCCAAGCCAAACCCAATCAGGGCCAGCCCGCGCGGAATAACGACAGCGGCCCAACAACCAATCAATCTGATAAACATCAGCCGCAGGCCACCAAATCCGCCGACAAGACATCAGGTGACAGCGCATTGGCCGCCAGTCTGAAGAAGTGGCTTCACGGGCACAAATCTGGGGACTAGTGCGCGGCGCGCGCACGCGTATCCAGATTCACAATTTCCCTAGTTCTATTGGCAAACGCGCGCACCACCGATTTCCCAGTCGATGGCTGCGTTTTCCACCACCTTCGCACGAAACCGGTCCCCATCGCCGCACGAGTCGCATAACCATTGGTTCCACAGGCAATTTAGAACCGGCGCGGTTGTATAACCGTAAAATGCGCACACTCGCGCCAAACCAGAACACGCGGCCGGCAGAAGGATCAGGCACATGCAGCATTGCCCGGTTTGCGGCCACACGCCGTCGTCACCTGAAATTTCCAAAAAGAGCGTCGTGGTGGAACGAACGCTGCTCGATGCTTTCAACCTGGCCTTCGACGAGGCCGTAGCCGCTTCCTCCGCCTTTGTCGAAATCGAGCATGTGCTGCTAGCACTGACAAAGCTGCCTGCCGGTGCGCGCGCATTGTCCAATCTCGACATCGACAGTGCGTCACTTGCGCAAGTCCTGACGCTTCGCGCGGATGTTTTGGCGCAGACTGGCACTGAACAAAGCACTTCGCCTGCAACGAGCAAAAGCCTTCGATCTCTTCTGAGTCAAGCAGAACAGGGCGCACAACGACGCAATGACAAAGCCATCACAGTGTCAGATGTCATTGACGCACTTCTGACACATCACGCGTCATCAATTGCTGTCAGCGCAATCGAAAATGCCCGCACGAATGGCGCACTAACCGGCATGGCAAAATCCGATCAGATCCTGAGCACGGAATTCATCCAACGTTTGCCGCCAGCACCGGCACCGACGACAGACGCGGCACAAACGACGTTCGACACAGAATTCGAAAAAAACATCCCCAACCACTCACACTTCGCTCAGCCTGACGGTGGCGAACGAAATGATCGTTTGACCCATCTGGAACGGTCGATGGCGCATCAACAGCGCGAGCTCGCTGACCTGCGAACCGAGTTTTCTAACGGTATGAATGCTTTTCTCACAAACGTGCAAGCACCCCGAAGCGCGCCTGAGAATGATGATCGCCTTATCCAAATGATAAGCGCAATGGTCGACCGGCACGTCGAGACACTGCGGGCCGAAATACGCCACGGACTGTCGCACGGTATTAGTACAACCGCAGACAATACGATTGTCGACCGCCTTAACGCCATGAGCAGCCGGCTTGAGACAAGTGCAAAGTCGAATAGCGATGCAGCGACTGCCGTCTCCACCGCTGCCCGAAAAGATACGCTCCGGCACCAGAACGACACCGCACAACCCTTGCAGCGCTATTCCACATCGCATCGGCCAGGTGCCAAGGTCACCGCTAGCAAGACCAGTTCACAGCAACATGACGACGATACGCGCAACCATTCGCCTGTGTTTTATTTAGAAATTGACGATGATGTTATCGATGCTCCTTCGATCGGGCCCAAGACAGCAGAACGCCTCAGGGCCGCACGCATTTTCACCGTGCGTGATCTGTTCGAAGCAGACATTGAAGAGACCGCTGAGATCGTCGCGGCACGCCACATCACACCCAAAGTGCTGACGGATTGGCAAGACCAGGCGCGCCTCGTCTGCACCATTCCGGCACTACGAGGAACGCACGCACAGCTTCTCGTCGGCGCTGGCTATCGCTCAGCAAGCGAGATGAGAAGTTGTGACGCAAACGCGATTTGCGAAGCCGTCACTGCATACGCAAAAACGAGCGAGGGGCAGGGCTTGCTGAGGCAGGGCCCGCCGCCAGCCAGAGAAAAGATCATGCAATGGGTCGAGAACGCCCACCGTGCCCAACTCGCCCGCGTGGCCTGACCTGCGACCCTAATTTGCTCTATTGAAAAGCATCGACCATTACTAATTCGAACCTTGCGAGCGAATAGATTTGGACGCCGGCCGGGGAGCGCTCGGGTGCCTTGGCACGATCCCCAACATGGCGCTATGAGACAAACCATGCCGCAGGGATTGAACCGACACTCCATAAGGTGTAGCCCTCCTCGCGACAGTTATTAAGGAACGATCATGGGCTTCAAATGCGGCATCGTGGGCCTGCCAAACGTCGGCAAGTCCACACTCTTCAATGCGCTTACCGCCACAGCGGCTGCGGAAGCAGCCAACTATCCCTTTTGTACGATTGAGCCAAACGTCGGCGACGTAGGTGTCCCTGACCCTCGGCTGGAAAAACTGGCATCGATCGCAAAATCGCAACAGATAATTCCGACCCGGTTGACGTTCGTCGACATCGCCGGCCTCGTACGCGGCGCATCGAAAGGTGAAGGCCTCGGCAATCAATTTTTGTCGCACATCCGCGAAGTCGATGCGGTCGCATACGTCCTGCGTTGTTTCGATGATGACGACATCACGCACGTCGAAGGCCGCATCAATCCGCTTGCAGATGCTGAAGTCGTTGAAACGGAGTTGATGCTGGCGGACTTGGAGTCGTGCGAGCGCCGCCGCACAAACTTGGAAAAAAGGGCAAACACTGGCGACAAGGAATCAAAAGCGCAGGTCGCGTTGCTCGACAAGGCCCTCCGGCTCTTGCGCGACGGACAACCTGCGCGCAACGCTGATGTGGCGCCTACGGAACAGAAAGACTTTGATGAGCTGCAGCTGATCACTGCAAAACCCGTCCTTTACGTCTGCAATGTCGATGAGGCGTCCGCCAAAGACGGCAACGACTACTCTGCCACAGTCGAGGACTTTGCCCGCAAACAAGGAGCGGGCTGCGTCATCATCTCAGCAAGAATTGAATCGGAACTTGCAACTCTAGAGGCCGACGAACGTCAGGCCTTCCTGGAAGACCTAGGCCTGTCGGAACCCGGCCTCAATCGCTTGATCCGCGCCGGTTACAAGCTTCTCGATCTGGTCACCTACTTCACAGTAGGCCCCAAAGAAGCGCGCGCATGGACCATTACCAAGGGAACCAAAGCGCCCCAGGCAGCCGGTGTTATCCATACCGATTTTGAGAAAGGCTTCATCCGTGCGGAAACCATCAATTACGACGATTTCGTTGCGCTAGGCGGTGAAACAGCGTGCAAGGATGCAGGCAAAATGCGGCTTGAAGGCAAGGACTACGAAGTGAAGGACGGGGACGTCATGCACTTTCGCTTCGCAAATTAGCTGCAATCTACCTGCTGGAATTCTGTTTCCACGCTATTGCAAATTGTGCGTGGCGCAGCGAGGCCGCAATCACCCTAAAAACGCCTACCAAGGCGTAACCTTCTCGTTCAGTGCGGCCTTTGACGCGAGATAAACACGTTCCTCGAATTTGAGTCGTATGGCTTCGAGCGCCTTCGCCTTGGAGCCCCACATCGCTTCGCCTGCACCGGTGTAGAGCGCGGCAACTTCAATCGCCTTGTCACGCCCAAACTCACGCCCCTTGAGTTGTTCGAAAAGCGACGAAAATATCGCCTGGTCCGTACCTACCCCGGCAAGACGCTCTGCAACAACCGCTGACGTCTCATCCGCCAGCGCTGGAGCCGTCAACGCGGCGCGTGTTGAGTCGACGAATTGCTCAACGCTCTCGCCTTGAGCGGGACTTAAAACCCGATCAACTTCTGTAAGTGCCTTGGCCTGCCTCGACGCACCCGCCGCCGAAAACATTTCCTCTGCCCGCCGCAGCGCGCCCCGCAACTGATTGACGCTCATTCAAGTCTCCGGAAGATTTGATACTCGCGGCGTTCGTTACAATCCGCACGCCGATGCGCCCTCTACACAAAACGTTCCTCAAGCGTCCAAATCGTTCAAACGCTCAGGTGAACATTCAAGTATATACATTTCCACGCACACCATACTTGGGGCGGATATATGTTCCACAGTTATTTTGCCGCAAGCCCAGCCCGCACGCGCGCCGATTTCAATCTCTTGAGAACAACGGACAATTTCTCATCCGCAGGCCCATCAAATAATTTCGAAAAGTAATTCAGTGACTTTGCGACTGAAGCTTGCCCATCGTCATTATATTGTTGTGCAAGTGCTTCCAGCAGAGCGCGGAATTGCCCGGATGTCATAGTCAGCCTCTACCCAGCTGCCCAATTCTTGCGCCTAGCTCATCGGCTAATGCATCAAAAAATGCTTCCGCGCTGTTCTCACCCTGATCAGTCAGCACGGCAAGATTACTGCCTGCAGTGTGCGTAAATGCGGCACGGTTGGGTATGTGGCTGGTGCACAAATAGGCATCCGGCCCCCACATGACCGTTGCCTGCTCTTGTAGGGTGTTGCGCACGATGTTCTGGCTGCCACCACCTTGATTGGCCGCTTGCGTTTTTGTGGCGACGATGCCGGCCAGTTCCAACTGTGGATTGAGTTCCGACTTGAACCACGTCTTTGCCTGCTGCAGCAGGCCGCCGACATTTTCAATCGACAGGCCATCTAGGATCGTAGGCACTACGAAATGCGTACTTGCTGCCAGCGCATTAATCGTCGACAGGTTCATACGCGGAGGGGTGTCGATCACGACAAGATCGTAGGCACTCTGCACGCGCTCGTCGGCCAACAGGCGTGCAAGGTTGTAGCGAATATCGCTACTTTCCATATCAAGTAGCCAGCGGATCAGCATCTGGTTCTCAAGCCGGCTGAGCGAATACGCAGCCGTCACCAAACGCATGTCAGGCAGAAGGTTAGCCAGATCCTTTGCCTTCGTCGTCAAGAGTTGGGCATCACCCTTTCCATTGACCACCTCATCCGCCAATGACGTGTCGATCTTGAGCTGGCCGGCCGCGCGCATGAGCATCGACGTAAGCGAGCCTTGATAATCAAAATCAATGAGAAGAACGCGTTTTCCGCGCTTTGCAAATGTCGCAGCCAGGTTGGCAGCAACCGTGGTCTTGCCAACGCCGCCCTTGAGATTGACCAACGTCACGACCTTCATCGGCCCGCGTGCAATACGGTCGATCACGCCGTCCGAGAGGTTTGCTTTATGGAAACGCCAGAGTTCATCGCCGTCTCCGTCGAGCGCCTCTTTAACCCGGCGGATGTGATCGATCTGCGTAAGTGGTGTCGTTGAGTCACCGCTTTCAGTGGCGACAGCAGCTGCGCCAACAGCGTTCGGGCGCGGCGTGGGCGGCCGGCTGCGCACACGTCCCGATAGCCGGCGGCCCAACCACAAGCCCAGCAGCGCACCTACGAAGAAAACGAGGGCGGCGCCGAGCAACACCGTTTCGGGACTTAGTGAGCCAACATCTCGGCCCAGTCCAACCAGCCCAGCCATTTCCGCTAGCCAGTCCACCGCTTACTCCGTACACCAAACAACCACACTGCAGAGCAATATCATTCTGCAGGGCGAAAGACGCAACCCAAAGATTAGCAAAGCAAATCAATACTCAGCCAAACAAAATTGGCAAAACACATACGTTGGCCTTGTTGCAAATCCTTCAATCTGGCAGCGCGCGCAACGCAATAGGTAGTAAAATCAACAATATACAATTATTAGTTGTTAGCGCAATTCAATCTCACAAATTGTGATCCAGCCACAATCTGACTGGTCAGTTAGATTGTGGGGCGTCCCTACAATTCCAAGTCTTGATTAATTCGCAAGCGGGTTAACGGAAGCCGGCGTGGACCACACGCGAATACAAAAGCCACCGGATTGCGGGAAGCAAATGCTAACGCCCTGCGCACTGGCTAAGGCTTTTGCGCGTGTTGTCCGTAGCTCTTAAACCGCTCAGAAACATCGGCCATCTCGGCCTTTTTCAGTATATTCGGCTTTCCCAGCGTCAGCACCTTACAGAACTGCTCCGCCAAGACCTCGACCTCTTGCGCAAGCTCGAGAGCCGACGACAAACTTGACCCAATCGCTATTTGACCATGGTTCGCCATCAGCAACGCGTCGCGCCCAACCAACCCATCGCCCACGAGGTCTGCAAGCGTCTGGGTACCAAATGGAGCATACGGAATAATAGGAATATCGTCTCCGCCCGCCACAGCAACCATGTAGTGGAACGCCGGAATCGGCTTGTGGGCGCATGCCAAGACCGTTGCATGAAGCGAGTGGGTGTGGACAACCGCTGACCTATCTGCGCGCGCATGATAGGCGGACAAATGAAAACGCCATTCACTGGATGGTTTGAGCGAACCGGGTGCAGCCGCACCTTCATCATCAACAAACACGATATCGGCAGGCTTCATCTCTTCGTAGCCGACACCCGAGGGCGTAATAAGCATCCCCTCTGCCCAGCGCATCGAAACATTGCCCGAACGCCCAGGTGAAAGACCGGAGCGGCTCATCGCAAGGGCAGTTTCAATCACCTGCTTGCGCGCAGCGGTTTCTGCGGCACTGCGCCGCGGCCGCCTTGCAGTCTTTTTCCCCTGGGTTGTCACGCCTGTCCCCTGCCGATTCTAAACCGTTGTACCAACCTGCCTGCGCCCAAGCGCGCGGCGGCACACAATATCCATCTCAAACCGCAACCTGGTGCCTTCGCGCAAGCTCAGGGTAAAGCCCCGCCAGACCGTCCGATGAGGCCGCACACACACCACGCTCTGTAATGAAGCCCGCGACAAGTCCACCCGGTGTCACGTCAAAGGCGGGATTTGCCGATGGCGACCCAGGTGCGGCAATATCAACCTGCACAACGCTCCCATCATCAAGACGCCCAGACATCTTTAAAACTTCATCCTGCGAACGCTCCTCGATCGGAACCGCCATTCCATCTGCAAGCGTCCAGTCAACTGTCGAAAAGGGCAGCGCAACGTAGAACGGCACGTTGTTATCTTTTGCCGCCAGCGCTTTCAAATAGGTGCCGATCTTGTTGACCACGTCACCATTCGCGGTCACCCGATCGGTTCCCACAATCACAATATCGACCTCTCCTCGCTGCATGAGATGCCCACCAGCATTATCGACGACAATCGTGTGCGGTACGCCGTGCGCACCAAGCTCATACGCCGTCAGTGCAGCGCCTTGATTGCGTGGCCTTGTTTCATCGACCCAAACATGTACCGGTAGGCCAGCATCGTGTGCCTGGTAGATAGGTGAGGTCGCGGTCCCCCAATCCACGCATGCCAACCATCCAGCGTTGCAATGCGTGAGAACGTTGACCGGCTGTCCCTTGTCTTTGCCTGCCGCAATATGTTCGATCAATTGCAACCCATTGACGCCAATCAAACGGTTTGTTTCGACATCTGCATCACACAAGGTATCGGCACGGACCCACGCAGCCTGTTCGCGTTCCGAAATCGCGAGCGAACGAACGGCCTTGTCCATTTCCTCAAGCGCCCAGCGCAGATTGATCGCGGTCGGCCGCTGACGGGCAAGAAGTTCAATTGCTCCGGCAAGCGAGGCATCGCTTGCATCTCGCTGAAGCTGTAGACAAACCCCGTAAGCAGCCGTTGCACCGATCAGCGGCGCGCCGCGCACCTGCATGGTCAAAATCGCCCGGGCGGCATCCTCCACCGTGTCCAGGCGCACCACCGACAGCTCATGCGGCAATCGTGTCTGATCGATAATTTGCACACTTCGACGATCATCCCCGCGCCAGATCGTGCGGTAGTGCCTGCCATCAATCTTCATGGTCTCCGCCCATAATATCCAAGCAACAACGCGGTCGTTTGACCCTCCCGCATGCGCTTACCCCAATCCCGCCGACGTCAGGGGCACATGCACGGCCTGCTCAAACCCGCAAGCCGCACAGGTCAATTGATACCATTCCGCATGCGGCCGGGCAGACCTGTCGATAATCTCCAGACCACCTGCACGGCAAACCGGACACAACTGATCCGCCAGAGGCTCTTGTTGCCAGGCACGAACCAACGCAAGACATTCCTTTACATCAACGCTCTGTGCCAACCACACCTCCTGCTCTCTTTTCTTTCAAAGACGCAATACGCCTCGTCACGAACAAACCGACACGACGGGCATCAACAGCGTTAGGTCTCCAATCCCAAACGCCTTGTTTGCCAACTAGTGACCGTCAAAAGCCATAACGGCATGCGACTCAATACCCATCGCTTCCAATTTCTTGACACCACCTAGATCCGGCAAGTCGATCACGAAGACAGCGCCCACGACCTGCCCACCCGACCGCACGATCAGCTTGGCGGCCGCCTCCGCAGTACCTCCGGTCGCGATAAGATCGTCAACAATCAAAATGCGCTCGCCTTTTGCAATTGCATCCTCGTGGATCTCAATCACATCGACCCCATATTCAAGCGAGTACTCCTCGCCGATGGTTTTCCAGGGCAGCTTGCCTTTCTTCCGGATTGGGATAAATCCGCAACCCAGTCTATCTGCGATGGCGCCGCCCAGAATAAACCCACGCGCCTCGATCCCGGCCACGGCATCGACTGGCTCGGTCCTAAATGGCTCCGCCATCTGCGCCACGGCAGCCTTGAAACCCTGTCCATCACCAAATAGCGTCGTGACATCCCTGAACATAATTCCCGGTTTGGGATAATCCGGAATGGTCCGCACCAGATCCTTTAAGTTGTACAAGGCCTTCTCCCCGTTACACCCATGAAGCTGAAATGACGATCAAGTGATCGGGCACATATGCGTTTTTGGCAACCGCTCGTCGCGATTCCGCCCTTAATTTGCTGCCAGAATGCCTCGACGATGCAGGTTTGCCACGTGAAGTGGCCGCAAAGGCCATCCGTAGCATTTGACCGCTGGGCCCACGGTACGACGTAGTATCGCCCAGCACTTGCTCCGTACGGCGGCGAGCAAGAAAATCTGCCTGCCCATCATTGGCTAGTGACACCGGCGCGGAACCATGGGGATGGTGTGTCATGGAGGTGGAATACATGGTTGAAACGGACTACCCACTGCGAGCAGACATCGGTCACGATGATCTACCACGCACACTGCGCAAGGCGCGGGCGGAACGCGAGGCTAAGAAGCGAGCGGCCACGCAAGGTGCCGTTGATTTGTCCGCGGGTTCCACGTATGGGCCGACAGAAATCCCCCAGATGGCAGACGGTACCACAGAGGTTCAAGTTTCTAGTTTCAATGTCCCGTTTTTTCGCCTGATGGGATTTTGCATCAAGCTCGTCCTGGCTGCCATTCCCGCATTGATACTGCTGGCGGGCATTGTCTGGGCCGCCGCCTATGTGGCGCAGACCTATTTCCCCTGGTTGATCAACATGCAGATCTTCATTCATTTCCCCGACTAGGCACGGGACGCGATTGCGGCTGAACTGCCGCAGCGTTGACCCTTCCAGGTAATGAGTAGATTGCATGAGCCTCGAAGAGCACATCGCCACTGCGCCCTCGTGGCTGCACGTTTGGCTCAACTGGATGATGGTTGCTAACCTTGCATCCGTATTGTTTCTGGTGCGCTGGCAAGGTGGAAAACTCCGACTAGGTCACATCGAAGCGTACGCCATTGTTGCGGCAATGATCGGCGCAACGATACTAATGACATGGCTTTTTGATCGGTTCGGATATGTCCGATTGCTTGGCCTAGGTCACATCCCCTTTTGGACACCGCTGGCAATCTACCTTTGGACGCGCCTACCACACCATCCTGTCAATTCCCCGTTCGGGATCTACTTGCGCATCTTCCTGGCTACGATCGCCATTTCTCTCGTGTTCGATTATGTCGACATTGCCAGATATCTTGCGGGCGACCGAACAATGCCCTGACCAAGAGCGCGTTAAAACGCCATCCAGGCCTAGCCCCCTAGGCGCCCAGAACGCGCCCTGCAACTGCATCCAGTTTGGACACGAGCTGAGGATCGCGCGCATCCGGCGGCGTAATAACTGCAACATCAAGCGCCCGGTCCGATCCAAGCGGGCAGGCGGGATGCTCCCTTGGAAACGACCGCGCCAGGTTAAGCACGAGTCCTTGTGCTTTTTTCGTGTTCTCCTTCATCACCTCGATCACCGAAGCCACATCGACTTCCTCGTGGTCGGAATGCCAGCAGTCATAATCTGTCACCATTGCAACGGTCGCGTAGCAAATCTCAGCCTCACGCGCCAACTTGGCCTCGGGCATGTTGGTCATGCCGATTACACTGCAGCCCCAGCTACGATAAAGATTCGACTCCGCACGCGTTGAGAATTGCGGTCCCTCCATCACGAGGTAGGTGCCACCGCGCGTGATCCCGATACCCGCATCACGACCCGCCTTCTCCGCCGCATCCGCCAAAAGCGGGCTCACCGGATCGGCAACCGAGACATGCGCCACACAGCCCTCGCCGAAAAACGTTTTCTCGCGCGCAAACGTGCGATCGATAAACTGGTCGACGATAACAAAATGGCCCGGCGCGTACTCCTCCTGAAGCGAACCGCACGCAGAAATCGACAACAAATCCGTTACGCCCGCCCGTTTAAGCGCATCGACATTCGCTCGGTAATTGATATGCGTCGGGGAGACCTTGTGCCCACGCCCGTGTCTTGGCAGGAAGCGGATCGGCAACCCGTCGATTTCCGCAAACAGAATTTCATCCGAGGCCTTTCCCCAGGGAGTATCAACCCGACGCCATTCGGCCGACGAAAGTCCGTCCAACTCGTAAAGACCGCTGCCACCGACAATGCCCAGAACCGACTTCACCATGTTTACCCCCGAAAAGACGCTGCCTCGCTGATTGGCGATATCAATAAAGACAAACGCGACCCGGCGCGAGCCCTTAGTGCTTGCGCCGACGTTTACGGGCGCGGCGGTCAACTCGACGTTGGCCGGATCACTCGTTGCGGCAGTCGCAGCGCATCTCATTCCACCCCGGGAGACCTCCCGGCGCGCGTGTCGCCGGAGGCGTACCCGTCGCCGATATCGCGGTGCCAGCGCACCAGCGCTGAAAAGCATCGCGATCACATGAGACACGCACCGTGGGCACCTCCCGCTGTGCGCGTGGGCGTCGTGTCGGCGACGCGCATTCAGCACTATGCCGTGCGCATAAGCATCAATCATAAAGATTAGCCGAAGGCGTAAGCATCACCGAAAACAACAAAGGGCAGCACCGGGATAGGTGCTGCCCATCTGAAATTGCAAACGCTTGTTTGCAGCTGGTCAGTGTTTGATCCGCGACCAGATACTCTTCTTGCCGAGATAGAGAAGCGCCGTTGTTACGAGCAGATATAGTAGGGCGATCCACCCAATTTCCTTACGCTGATTGTGCGAAGGATCGGCGGCCCAATGTAGGAATGCCGCCAGGTCCCTGGCATTCTGATCCAGCGACGATGGTGCTCCGGCATTTTCCTGATACTCGACGAAGTTATCTTCATCCAGCGGCGGTGCCATGGCGATCTGATGTCCCGGGAACGCTTTGTTGTAGCTCATCCCGTCTGCAAGCTCAAAACCCTCTGGCGGATCTTCTACATAACCCGTCATCAGCGCATAAAGATAGTCAGCGCCGCCCTCCTGATAGGCGGTGATCACATCCCTGAGCATCAAGAAAATATGCAGATACCAGGGCGCTTCATTGTGAACGCTGCGGGCCTTGGCAATAATCGACAGATCCGGCGGCAACGCTCCGTTGTTTGCCGCGCGCGCTGCCTTGTCGTTCTTGAATGGCCCAAGGATCGGATCCGACAGTTTTGGCGGACGTTCAAACATTTCGCCTTCATCGTTCGGTCCGTCAACGATCTGGTTCGCCCACTCCTTCGCCAGCGCCTTCACGTTTTCCTCGTCGAACTCAGGACCACCCTCTTCGACAAGATTGCGAAAACGCACGCGCTTTAGCCCGTGGCAGGCCGCGCAAACTTCCTGATAGACCTGAAAACCCCGGCGTAACTGGACCTTGTCCAGCCGGCCAGTGAAACCGCTGAAGGACCACGGCTGCCGCTCTATCTTGATATGATCGCCGCCCGCCGCATGTGCGGACGACCAGATCCCGCAGCACGCCGCAGCGACCACCAAAACGCATGCCCCTCGTGTCAATGTCTTTGCCATTGCTCTCTTTTTCCCTCGTCCCCTTAAGGCAGGATTTGATGCAGGCCTTGCGCGTTTAGCCGGAAAGAACCCGCACCTCGCCCGAATGGCCGCTTCGACACGTCCTAGCCGCTAGACGCGTCCGTCCCTGCGTCCTTGCCAAGCACGGCCTCGGTAATGGATGACGGCACTTCCTTTGGCGTTTCCAGAATGCCCACAATCGGCATCACAACCAGGAAGTGCGCAAAGTAGTACACCGTGAAAACGCGAGCCCAGAACACATAGATGCCTTCGGCCGGTTTGGCACCCAGATAACCCAGCGCCAGACACGAAAACAAAAACAACCAGAAGAACCACTTGTAGATGGGCCGATATTTCGCCGATTTCACGCGTGAGCTGTCAAGCCAAGGTACGAACGCAAGGATTGCTATCGATGCGAACATCAAAATCACACCGCCCAACTTGTCCGGCACAGCCCGCAAAATCGCGTAGTAGGGCAGGTAGTACCACTCCGGCACAATGTGCGGTGGCGTCACCAGCGGATCGGCTTCGATATAGTTGTCCGCATGCCCCAGATAATCGGGAAGGAAGAACACAAACCATGCAAACAGAATGATGAATGCGAACAACCCAAATAGGTCCTTCGACGTCGCGTAAGGATGCATGGGAACGGAATCAGATTTGGTCTTGATTTCAATCCCATCAGGATTGTTCTGGCCCGTGACGTGCAGCGCCCAGATATGCAGGATCACCAGACCGAAAATCACAAACGGCAGCAGGTAGTGAAGCGAGAAGAACCGGTTGAGCGTTGTGCCTGTCACCGAGTAGCCGCCCCACAGCCATTGCACGATTGCCGTGCCAAACCCGGGAATAAGGCTATCAAGCGAAGAAAACAGGTTTGTAATCACCGTGACGGCCCAAAAGCTCATCTGTCCCCAGACCAAGGAATAGCCCATAAACCCGGTCGCCATCATCGCCAGGAAAATGAACACGCCTAGAATCCATAATATCTCCCGCGGTGCCTTGTACGAACCGTAATAGAGCCCGCGGAAAATATGGACGTAGACGGCAAGGAAGAACATCGACGAGCCAACCGCATGGAAGTTGCGGATCATCCAACCGTAGTTTACGTCGCGCCGAATGGCCTCAACGGAATTGAAGGCCGCTTCAGCCGTAGGCTGATAATGCATCGCAAGGACGATTCCGGTGACGATCTGCGCCACCAGGCAGAAGGTCAGAATACCGCCAAACGTCCACAAATAGTTCAGATTGCGCGGTGTCGGAAAGTCGATGAACTGACCGTGCATCAACCTGGCGACGGGCAGGCGTTCGTCCCACCACTTACCAAAGCGGCTTGTCGGTTCGTATGAAGAGTCATGTTGTGCCATGGACAGGCAGGTCCCCTAGCCGATTTTGATTTTTGTGTCGGAAACGAATTCAAACGGCGGCACGTCGAGATTGCGCGGCGCCGGTCCCTTGCGGATACGCCCGGATGTATCGTAGTGCGATCCGTGACACGGGCAGAACCAACCGCCATATTCGCCTTTTGCATCGGCCAAGCTTTGGCCCTTAGGAATGCACCCCAGGTGTGTGCAAATGCCAACCAGCACCAACCAGTTTGGCTTTCCCTCTATGACGCGGTTCTTATCCAGGGCCGTCGCATCAGGAGCGATATTTTCATTGCGCGCAATGTCATCGGCGAGCTCGGCCAGTGGCGTTTTCTCCGCCTCCTTAATCTCTTCCTCGGTACGATTGCGGATAAAAACAGGTTTACCGCGCCACATAACGGTAATGGCCTGCCCAGGTTTAACCGGCGCCAGGTCCACCTCTATCGACGCCAGAGCTTTGGCCCCAGCATCCGGGTTCATTTGTTGCACAAACGGCCAGATCAGCGACGCGGCGCCGACGGCGGCAAACGCATTTCCTGCAATCACCAAAAAGTCCCGGCGATCCGGTTCATCCGTTTCCGTTGCCACATTTCCCTCCAAAGATGCTCAAGCCCGTGGAACTTCCAACCACCGCGAGCCAACTAAACCAGCACGCCACCCAAATCAATCAGCGACGGATCTTAAATTTCGACCTGCGGCCGCATAAACTCACAGCTGTAGATGCGAAAGCACTACCCCCACAGTGAAACCGCCGCAGCAGTGGCCGGCAATAGACGGGACCGACCAGTAACGCCGCTTGGTCCAGACCAGCTAGCCCCTTGTTTTCGGGCGCCGATGTTACATTGTTTCCCCATGACCTCAAGGGAAGCAGAAGCCCCCGCTAAGAGGCAATTTGGCGCATGTCCAATAGTATGATTTTTCTTTGCCCAACGCCCCTTCAGATTTTTACCCCCAAAAAAACCACTTCAGATACGGCTCACAAATGCGACTGGCACTGTTTCAGCCTGACATTCCACAAAATACCGGCACCATCCTGCGACTAGCGTCCTGCTTAGGCCTTCCAGTAGATGTGATAGGTCCGGCTGGCTTTGATCTGTCGCAAAAGGCCGTGCGCCGCGCAGGTCTCGACTACCTGGAACACGTTGACCTGACCGTACATTTGAGCTGGGCTGCCTTTGTTGCCGCGCGCGCATCAAACAATTCACGTCTTGTATTGCTCACCTCACACGGCTCAGAACCCTTCACCCAGTTCGAATTTGAGGCAGACGACACATTGCTATTTGGGCGCGAAAGTGCAGGCGCACCCGATTTCGTGCACGATGCTGCCGACGCCCGGCTGCGCATTCCGCTACGTGAGGGATTTCGCTCGCTCAACATCGCAGTCGCCGTTGCCATGGTCACCGGTGAGGCACTACGTCAAACAGGCGGATTCCCGACGCGCTGACAATGACGATGGCGCGCGTTTTTATTCAGCTGCTTCACGAGCGACAAAACCACCCGATTGCCGGCGCCACAGATCAGCGTAAACGCCTCCACGCTCTAATAGCTCAGCATGACTGCCCTGCTCGACAATCCGGCCCGCATCCATGATCACCAGGCGGTCCATCGCAGCGATTGTGGACAGCCGATGCGCGATGGCAATCACGGTCTTGCCATCCATGAGGTCAATGAGACTTTCCTGTATCGCCGCCTCCACTTCCGAATCGAGCGCGCTCGTAGCCTCATCCAGAATGAGAATAGGCGCATTCTTCAACAGAACCCGTGCAATCGCGATGCGCTGACGCTGGCCGCCGGACAACTTCACGCCGCGCTCACCAACATGCGCCTCATAGCCTTTGCGTCCCTTACGATCCTCCAGCTCCAAAATAAACTCGTGTGCCGCAGCCCGCTTCGCCGCCAGAATGGCTTCATCAAGCGCTGCCGCAGGCCGCCCATACACAATATTTGCGAGGACCGACCGGTGCAAAAGGCTGGTATCCTGCGTGACCATACCGATCTGCGCGCGCAGGCTGTCCTGCGTGACCCTCGAAATATCCTGGTCGTCAATCAATATGCGCCCACGCTCCAGATCGTAAAATCGCAACAGCAAATTGACGAGCGTGGACTTGCCGGCACCGGAGCGTCCGACAATACCCACTTTCTCGCCCGCCGCGATATCCAGCGACAAGTCGTCGATCACGCCGCCGGCCTTCCCGTAATGGAACCGGATTGATTCAAAGCGGATAGCACCGTCGCTCACTTGCAATGGACGAGCCTCAGGCCTGTCGGCGACATCGCGCGGTCGCGAAATCGTCTCCATGCCTTCCTGCACGATGCCGACGTTTTCAAACACACCCGTCACCACAAACATGATCCAGCTCGACATGTGGTTGATGCGGATTACAAGCGTGATCACCAGCGCAACCACACCTACGCTCACCAATCCTCCGGCCCACAGCCACAAAGCCAAGCCGGTCGTGCCAACAATCAAAATCCCATTGATGATCCAAACACCCGCTTCCATCAGCGTGATCAGACGTGCCTGCTTGTGAAAGGATCGAACCACTTCGCCCACGGCTTCGCGCGCGTACTCATCCTCCTGCCTCGCTTGCGCGAAAAGTTTGAGCGTCATGACGTTGGTGTAGCTGTCAACGATCCGTCCTGTGAGAACCGAGCGCGACTCTGCAGTGTACATGGCGCGATTTCGTATAAGCGGCACAAAGTGGTAAAGAATTCCAGCGTAGACCAGGGCCCACAGAACAATCGGCGCGGCCAAACGCCAATCGGCGTTTGCAAAAAGCACGATGGCGCTGATCACATAGATCGTCATGAACCACAATGAATCGACCATCTGCACGACGGATTCACGCAAAGCGGGCCCTGTCTGCATGATCTTTGACGCGACACGACCGGCAAAATCGTTTTGGAAGAACGACAAACTTTGCCGCAACACATAGTGATGGGTCTGCCATCGGATCAGGTTTGTGAAGTTGGGATTGATGGCCAAATCGATTACGAGATTATGCACGAAGAACACAATCGGGCGCAGGACCAGCGCTACCACCGCCATAAAGATCAACAGCGATTGATGGTCGGAAAAGAAGGTCTGGGGGTTCTTCGCCTCCTTGATCAGATCCACGATCTGGCCCAGAAAGGCCAAGAGCGAAACCTCAATCAAAGCGGCAAGCCCGCCGATCACAAGTGCTGCTAAGAAAATGGGCCAGATCTGACCTACGAAATGCCAATAGAAGGACAGCAGCTCCACTGGTGGACGCTGCTCACCGGCGGTTCTGAAAGGATTGATACGTGTTTCAAACCATCGAAACATGGTTTTGCCTGATCACCTGCAGATAGAGGGTCAAAATAGGCACCGCGTTGCTAGGTGCGGTGTAACCTGGGTAACAATGATGCGCGAAGACGACGGTAGAAAAAGGGTCGAATAGTGGACAACGAACCAGAAGCAGAACCACTATCACAATGGCAGACAGAGGCACGCCAATGGTTTGAACATTTGCGTGATCAAATATGCCAAGCCTTCGAAACGCTTGAAGACGATTGCCCTGCCGGACTTCCCCAAAGTGGCGAACCGGCCGGACGATTTGAACGTTCACCCTGGAAACGCGCAGGCCAGGATGGCAGTCCCGGCGGTGGCGGCACGATGAGTATCATGCGCGGCCGCGTGTTCGAAAAGGTCGGCGTTCACACATCTACTGTGCACGGCGAGTTTGCACCGGAATTCCGCAAAAACATTCCCGGTGCCGAAGAAGACCCCCGGTTTTGGGCCTCCGGTATCTCGCTCATTGCACACATGCAAAACCCGCACGTTCCTGCCGTGCACATGAACACGCGCATGGTTGTCACAACAAAGTGGTGGCAAGGCGGCGGTGCCGACCTCACCCCGGTCCTTGACGCCCGACGAACCCAGACTGATCCAGACACGGTTGCTTTTCACGAGGCC
Organism: Hyphomicrobiaceae bacterium; assembly: GCA_965222485.1. Lineage (GTDB taxonomy): Bacteria > Pseudomonadota > Alphaproteobacteria > Rhizobiales > Hyphomicrobiaceae > CBDCUC01. Next base: position 1,927,967 of record CBDCUC010000040.1, on the reverse strand, counting down.
TTCAAGGACGTCTGCGCACGCCACGCAATCGCGGACTACGAGCGCTTCAAAAAGTGGTGTGACGACTACTTCTACCTCCCTCACCGCGGAGAAATGCGCGGCATCGGCGGCATCTTCTATGATTATCTGACACCGTCCTCCGAAGAGGGCGGCTTCGAAGCTGCAATGGCATTCACCAAAGACGTCGGGCGCGCATTCCTGGGTGTCTACCCAGAATTGGTCCGCAACAATTTTGCAAAGACATGGAGCAAGGCGGAACGTGACGAGCAACTCGTCCGGCGGGGGCGATATGTCGAATTCAACCTTCTGTATGACCGGGGCACACTGTTCGGGCTCAAGACCGGCGGCAACGTCGACGCCATTTTGTCCTCAATGCCACCCGAGGTGAAATGGCCCTAGAGACGTCCAAAAAACCCATGCAATAAACTGCTCCGAGCGCGTCTTTTAAGCACGTAGTCACCAGGTTGCCCCTAAATCGCCACGCCTGCTGTAGCATATGGCGAAAATTTGCCCGATCATCGCCGCCTAGCGGCACATGCCACCGCGTTTTTGCACATTACGTGGGCGAACTCAGGCGTATGGGCTCAATACCCTACGCCGGCCACAACTTCGATGAGGCCAATAATGAACATAGGCGCGCACATTCGTTTGCTGTTTTGCACAGTCATTTTTGCCGGGTCACAAGCCACGGCAACGCTCTCTCAAGATGCCGCAGGCGGTGACCAACCACCCGCGGCACCATTTGGCGTGTGGATCGACCACACCGGCCGCGGCGCGGTGGAGATTACTGATTGCGATGGAAAGTTGTGTGGCCACGTCGTCTGGGTGCGTGATGCCGAAGACAACAATGGATGCGGCGCGCAAATCATGGGAAATGTCAAAAAGACGGGTAAAAAGACCTGGGACAATGGCTGGATTTATAGTCCCGAACGCAAGAAGAGATTTGACGTAGAGGTCAAACCGGTCAACCCCGATAAGCTGAAACTGCGCGGGTATGCCGGGGTCAAACTGTTCGGCAAGACAATGTTCTGGAAGCGCGCGCCATCCGATTTGGTTTTGTGCTCCAAAGAGGGCGAGCCAGAACAATCAGCACGCGAAAAAAAGCCCCCCCAGAAACAGACCAAACGTAAAGACACGCCAAAGGTTGAAAAGGCACCGGAAAAGAAACAAAAAGCGGCAAAACAGCCAGCCGATCAGGACCTGCCCGAAATCATCAACCCCGATGCCGCCGCCGAAGAGAGCGCGACAGCTGAGGAGCCTCGTGAAGAACGGTCAGCACGCCGCAATCGCGACGAGCCAAGGGCCAGGAACGAATCGCGCCGTCGCGACGATGACGAAGACTATATTGACGATGAGCGAGAAGATTACGACCGCGCCGAAGCCGCAAGCGACGAATGCCGCCTGAGCCTGCCGTACGTGGAAATTACTTTCCCTTGCGATAAGGACGATTGATTAGGCGGGGCCGGAGCGCACTGCGCTTGTATTGCAGGGACCAGCGGCGAACAAACTTTGCGTGCCAACAACCAACCAATGCAATGGATTTGCGCAAGCCGCCATTCACTTCTCCTGAAGGAGTTCATCGAAAATTTTGTTGAATTCGATCGCACCCTTATTCTTCACGTTTACGTTCATCCGCTCCTCAAGTGCACCCAGAAGTTCAAGAGCTGACTTGCCTCGAACGATGGTATTTCGCTCATAGCCCCGCCGCGCAAAGAAATTTACAGTTGAAGCCGAACGCCCGACAGTCGTCATCATTTCCAGTCCCGTTCCCGGACCTGCAAGGTTCATCAGTTCTAACTCCGCGCTTTTCAGATTTGTGCGGCCGGTGTTTTTTGCAATCTTCATAATTCCATTGAGCTTATTCACTTGAAGCCACGGCCCAATATCTCCATCCAGATTGAGCGCGTGAATCCCCATACCGCGCGATGTGCGCGAATAGCGAACGTGGTGGCTCCACTTATTGGGAACGCTTCGCGCACTGCTCAGCATGGCGCGCAATACACTGATCTTCTTATTCAGTGCCGCAATGCGCTTCTTAGGCACATCGGCCCCGGCAGCCATCGCCGCAAGGCGTTTGATGAATTTTGGCCCGTGCACGACCAGCTCGCTGATGGAATTTGCCGCCAACAACTGCGCATACCCAAGTGCCGAAGAAATCGGACGACCCTTTTTCGTAATCGGATGGATACCCGCTTGCATATCCGCTGTTCCATTACCGCCGGTCTCTAATGCGTAAACGCGCACGACCTGATCTTTCGAAAGGCCTAGCCGCAGAGCCTCTCTTGCATAGCGCCGTTTGAATTCACGCTCCTCAATTCGCTTGGGTTTAAAATTATAATGGCGCTTCGCAGCAGCCAGATAACTCTTCAGGCCGGGTAGACCCTTTTTCTTCTTCGCCCCGACCCGCTTTCGGTCTTTGGTCTGAAATCGTGTCCATTTGCCCGCCAATCTTCCACCAAGTCTTTCCCCCTTATATTCTGGTGGAAAGCCCTTGACGTAATCAGCCGGTTTGATGGGCAGGCCTGCACGCCTCTTCTTACGGCGTGAATCGCGCTTGGCTTGAACCTTGGCCCAAAATGCATCAAGCGATGCCTGATGAGCCGTCCAGGCCTTATGATAGGCCTGGAATTTCTTTCTGTCGCTGGCTGACAAAGTCTGAGCAAAACGCGCGGCGATTTCATCTGCACGCACATCAGCCGGCGCCAGCACCGAAAAAGTCGCCGCAGCCGCGAGGAATACAACCGGCAGCATTCGCAAAATTGGCTTCAACAGACTATGCCCCTACCGAATTGCATGAAGACCGGGCTTTACGCACAATCCAAGCCCCACAACGTTCAGCCCACCTCACTGTCTCACCGGCGTGCCCGAATTGCGGCAGATGTCGTGCATCGACAACGAGGATCTTAGCCCCATTGTTGCAACCCCGGACCACATCGGTCTAAATGAGTCAATGGCTCCGACCGACACCCTTCCCCCCCAAAACTGGACGCTCGAAACGCTACAGGCCCTTGGTGCCACAAGGCTGCATCGTGACCCGCCCGCGCTACCTGACCTTGGTCCGCAAGAGACACCGGTTTCGCCAAGCGACTTTGACCTCAACCCGGACATGAAACCGTTGCCGGAGGAGCGAGGGCAGCCCGCCCCCGCCGCCGTACTCATTCCCGTGGTGGCGCGCTCCACCCTCACCATGATCCTGACCGAGCGCACACGCCATTTGGCTCGCCATGCCGGCCAGATCGCATTTCCAGGCGGGCGCATTGATGCTAGCGATGCGGATGCACGTGCTGCCGCCCTGCGTGAGGCAGAGGAGGAAATCGGCCTTGATCGCAAATATGTGACTGCACTGGGCTACCTTGATCCGTATTTGACGCGAACGGGTTTTGCGGTCACACCACTGGTAGCGTTGATCGAATCTAGTTTCAGCCTATCCCCGGATCCTGGCGAAGTCGCCGATGTCTTCGAGATTCCATTCGACTTTGCTATGAACACAGCCAACATCTCCATTCAAAGCGTTAGTCTTGAAGGCCGGCCCCGCCATTTCTACGTCATTGAATATGAGAATCGCTACATTTGGGGAGCCACCGCCGGCATAATAAGAAACATGCACAAGAGGCTGCTTCCAGCATGATACGCATCGTTCTTGAAAACCTTATTCTCCTGCTCCTGCCGACCGTGGTCTACTTCGCCTATCTTTACCTGACGGCAGGGCCTGACAACGCCAAGACCAAAATGAGGAACGATGCGCCGCTAATCTGGCTGTTTACCGCCGGTGTCATCCTCGTCATCGTCACCCTGGCATTCTTTGCATCGACGGACGGCGGTACACCTGGCCAGAAGTACGTGCCACCCGTTTATGAAGATGGCAAAATCGTTCCCGGCCACCTTGAGTAGTCAAGGATGTGCACCTGCTGCACCAAAGAGTTTGAATTCGACCGTGCACTGCGCATGAGCAATCGGTACAAGTCGCTTGTGCAAACGAAAAGTTTTGGCGGGATAGCCCGTAACCCCCGCCATGCAAGCTTCCAGCCCAATACAGGCCGGATCGTCTTCAACCGCCAATAAGCCCATGAGTACATCCGCGCCCGCTTTGGACCCGACACAGCTCTCTTGGCTGCAAACCCCCGCAGCCGGCCGCGTTTTCGATTGCCTTGAAGGGGCAGGCTATGAAGCCCGCGCCGTCGGCGGCGCGGTGCGCAACGCCTTATTGCATACGCCCGTCAACGATATCGACATCGCCACCACCGCCACACCGCAAACAGTAATGGAACTTGCACAGTCCGCCGGTTTGGCAGCTCACCCGACAGGCCTGGGACACGGCACAGTCACGCTCGTCGCCGACCACCAGCCGTTTGAAGTCACCACACTTCGCCGCGACGTGGAAACTCATGGCCGCAGCGCGGTGGTCGCCTTCACCACCGACTGGACTGAAGACGCCAGACGCCGTGATTTCACGATCAACGCGCTCTACTGCAACCGCGATGGTACGATTTTCGATCCCCTCAACGCGCTCCCAGACATCTTTGCGCGCCGCGTGCGGTTCATTGGCGCTGCCAAAGACCGCATCCGTGAAGACTATCTGCGTATCCTGCGCTTTTTCCGGTTTTCTGCGATCTACTCAGGCGGCACGATGGACGAAACAGGCTTGGCAGCCTGCCTGGAACTTCGCGATGGCCTGGAAAAACTATCCGCAGAGCGCGTCAATTCGGAACTACACAAACTGCTGACGGCACCGCACGCGCTTGAAGTTCTGAGACAGATGGCGGACCACAATTTTCTTAGCCAACTTCTCGCTGGCGACGCCGATATTGATCGTTTCTCCAAACTCGTCGCGATTGAGAAAGCAAACGGGCTTCCCGCATCGGATGCAGGCTTGCGCCTTGCCGCCCTTGCCGTCCACAACCAAACCGACCCCAAGCGGCTGACCTCGCGCCTGCGCCTGTCCAACGCGGAAAGCCGCCGTCTTTCAGCTACGCTACGCACAGCCGGTCACATTGAGCAAACCATGAGCGAACGCGAAGAAAAAATCGCGCTTTACAAGCAAGGCGAGCAAACGTTTCGCGACCGTATTCTTCTTAGCTGGTCGGAGACTTCTGCAGATGACGTCAACGATCCCCGTTGGCAAAACCTTCTTACTCTGGCCGAACGCTGGCAACCACCGAAACTACCCGTTGGCGGTGAGGACCTCATTAAGGCCGGCATTGAACCGGGGCCTGAGATGAAGCGCATTTTGCAGCAATTTGAATCCTGGTGGTGTGAGGCAGATTTCCCCACCGACCAGAGAGCGATACACGCCAAGCTCCAAAGCCTCATCACATCCGCGAGCGATCACTGACCGGTGACAAGCACAGGGGCTGCAACCGGGGCGAGGCCTAGTGATTAACGAATTATTAAAGAGATCCTTCGAATTGCGCCTATTTCAGGTTACGACGCTACCGGTCACGCAAACAGGGCGGCCACAGGGCAATCCGCCGGCTAACCGCCGGACTAATACCCAACGCTCCAGCACCGGGTTCTCATGCGCAAATCACAAGACCTGGCAATTGTCCGCGCGTTGCGCCGCAGATCACAGCGAAGAGTTGAAGCTCTCTACGCATCCCTTGCACTGATTGCCGCAATCGCAGCCATAGCCATTCACACATCCAGCGGCGCAATAACACCGGTGTCAACTGAGTCGGGCCTACCCGCACCGCAACTTCACAAACCAATTGCAATTGGACTGCTAAGTCTTGCAATGCTGAGCCTGCTGGTAGCGCGCGTGTGGCGATTTGTTTTCTGCCGTACCGATCGCAGAAGATACGATTACAACTAATCCTGTAGGCACATATTTCGCAAAACAAGACCAGCCGGGTTTCCACACGCCGGTAAGCAACAATTTGGACTTATTGCGTCAAAATGAAAAACGCCGGCTGTTTCCAGCCGGCGCTAAATTGCGTACACAAGGAATATCTGGCGACGTCATGCGCTCAAGTTATGCGCTGCCCACCAAAAGAGCGTTTGAGGACAGGTTTTGTCTAGCCCGCAATTATATTGCGAAAGCTTCAATCTTGCCGCCTTTTTTTAGCTTCGCCACAAGCCAATTGGGTTTGCGTCCACGGCCTGACCAAGTTTCAGATGGATTGTCGGGGTTCACATATTTGGGCGCCACTGAACTGCCCTTAGGCCGTCCTCGGCCGCGCACTCCAACCAACTCGTTTACGCTGGTGTAACCGGCATCCTTTGCCAGTGCTTCCATCTTCTGCATGACCTCAGCGCGTTGCCGCTGCGTCGCAGCTGCAATTGCTGCCTGTAATTTGACCTCCAGCGCCCGCAATTCTTTTAGCGACATGCTTTCGAGATCAATGCGCGGCTTGCTTGCTCTTGGTTTTCTCTTTGCTTTTGTTACTCTTCTAGCCACTTGAGACTCACTTTCTATTCTTATCGCTTGAGCGAAAGATACCCTACAACCGGAATGTGAATGTTTTTCCGAAATAATACATTAACGGCAACAAACTAAGTCTCCCACGAAATCGCCCGATAACAACAGCTTATTTTATCGAATAACCCCATTCATATTGATATCCACCCATTTTCGCAGCCATATCGATTAGCAATAGAACGCCATTAACGCCAAATAAATGCAATTGCAACCCACGCGCCAGCACGGCTCGTCACACAGGTTTCTTCAGCACACAAAAGAATTGGAATATTGGCCTCGCGACCATAAATAAACGCGCGCTCGTCTATCGTGGAATGCGCACTCTATACATTGTGACGGTTGCTTGATTATTGGCATGAATGGCGGATGAATACGGTATTCAGTCCGCGTTCAAGGCCTGATTCCTAAGCTTAAATCACCCTGAAAATTCTTCCCCGGCGTGATCCATGGAGGTGCGGTGCTCAGGGTCGCCGCACCTCTTTCTATGCACCCACACAGCAGACCAGCGCTCAGCCAGTCAGATGATAAACTTTAGTCTGACGTAAGATTGATTTTGGCCACGCAAAAAGACGCTTCGCCGACGGCGTATAAACTGCCCACATAACAGGCAAATGTGCCCGGTTCCGGTCGAGAACACCTAGGTGGCGGCTGCTTCGGGTTCGCCACACCCATACGCCGCTATGGATACGGCTTTATATAAAATTCTCCACGCCGGACGCCCTTGTCGACCCCATGCACGGGTACGCCTTATCTGATCGGGCGCATGGAGGGCCACTTCGTCAAAAGCAGTTCCATCAAATTCTAGTTACAAATTGTTGCGGGGGCTCCAAGGCGATCAGGGCTTCCACAGCGTTTGATTTGTGTTGTGCGACCCGCTAGGTTCGCCGCATCACGCGACTGGACACAGCTCCTTTCAAACAGCCAACCCGCTCATTGTCGGAGAAGACATCGATGGCATTCTCGCTACCAGACCTACCCTACGCATACGATGCGTTGCAGCCTCACATGTCCGCGGAAACACTCGAATTTCATCACGATAAGCACCATCTCGCCTACGTTAACAAAGGCAATGAGATTGCGGGCGCCGGCTCCAAGTATGACGGCAAGACCATTGAGGATATCTGCCGCCAGGCATTTGCTGATGGTGACACGGCCGTCGTCAATCAGATCGGCCAGCATTTCAATCACATCCATTTTTGGCAGTGGATGAAACCTGGCGGCGGCGGCAATAAGTTGCCTGGGAAACTGGAATCACTGGTTGCCGACTACGGTGGGTTCGACAAGGTTCGCGCGGATTTCATCGCCGCTGGAACGGGTCAATTTGGTTCAGGCTGGTGCTGGCTAGCAGTGGCCGATGGAAAGCTTCAAGTCACCAAGACACCGAACGGTGAAAACCCGCTCATGCACGGCGCCCAACCGATCCTCGGCTGCGATGTTTGGGAGCACTCCTACTACATCGACTACCGCAATGCGCGGCCGAAGTACCTGGAAAGCTGGTTCGACAACCTCGTGAACTGGGAGCATGTTGAAGAAATGCTGGGCTAGCAAAGCGGGCCCGCTCAAACAACAAGAACGCTGAAGATCGGAAACAAGGTCTTCAGCGTTTTTTGTGGCACCAATCAAGTGAACTACACGTGCCCTTACTGGCCGGACGAACCGACGACTTTCAGGCTATCGAGATAGGCTAGAATCTCACCCACTTCGTCAGGATCAAAAACAAACTCGGGCATATCCGGATGACCGGAAATAATGCCTTCGCCCAGCGCCTCGGCCAAATGTTCCGTGGGGTAGAGCGTCACAACCTTACGAAACGGCGGTGCATCAGCGTGTGTGCTGGCTCCTTTTTCGCCAACCGCGTGGCATTGCGAGCAAGACTTCGTAACAAGCTTCTTGCCAGCCTCTATCATTTCAGCCTGGCCTGCATCATCGCCGGCAAGCGACGACCGGGGCACAACAGTCAGCATGCCCAGGAGAAGTGAAAATATAATCGTCTGGACCGTAAAGTTCATACGCATGTCCTTTTTCAGGCCTTTCACGACCCGGTCCGCAATCTTGACCCTCGCCAAAACAGCGGCTTTGACACCAGTCAATTGTTGCCGCACCGCATTAGCACGATGTTGGTCATTGTTCCGAAAAACAGCATATCGACGAATTGCGGCGTATATCGTGATAACGCCTGCATCAGCGCAGTCTGACACCTTTAAGTAGCGCCTTCACAATACTGCTGACCATGCGGCGCATCATCGACCGGCCCGCATAACGAACGGCTTGTTCACCCAGTGAGCGACCACCGCGCGGACCCCGACCGAACAACACTTTGCCAAGCCATCCGCCGATCCCGCCGCCTTGCGCCTGCGCATCTGCCTGCAACTCGGCTTCCTTCGCCGCTAACTCTTCCGCGCGCTTTGCCAGCATTTCGTGCGCACTGTCACGATCTACGGCCTCGTCATACTTGCCCTGGACGGGGCTGTAATCCCGGACTCCCTGACGCTCCTGCGCCGACAACGGGCCAATACGGCTTTCCGGCGGGCGGATAAGTGTCCGTTGCACAATCGACGGTTCGCCCCGGTTTTCTAATGTCGAGACGAGAGCCTCGCCCACGCCAAGCTCCAAAATGACGCGCCGCGTATCAAGTTCAGGATTAGGCCGGAATGTCTCCGCCGCCGCCTTGACTGCGCGCTGTTCGCGCGGCGTAAAGGCTCGAAGTTGATGCTGGATTCGGTTGCCCAGCTGTGAAGAAACCGTATCAGGCACATCAAGTGGATTTTGCGTGATGAAATAAACACCGACGCCTTTCGACCGGATGAGTCGCGCGATCTGTTCGATCCGCTCTAACAGCGCCTTCGGCGCATCGTTGAACAGCAAATGCGCTTCGTCGAAGAAGAAGACCAGCTTCGGCTTCGGCTGATCGCCCACTTCCGGCAGCGTTTGCCACAACTTGGTCAACAACCACAGAAGGAAGGTCGAATAAAGCCGCGGCTTCTGCATCAACTTGTCGGCGGACAGTAGATTAACCGTTCCCCTGCCATCGGGCGCAATTTTCATGAAGTCTTGGATGTCCAGCGCCGGTTCACCGAAGAAGAGATCGGCACCCTGCTCTTCCAGCACCAGAAGCCGCCGCTGAATGGCGCCAACCGATGACGTCGCCACATTGCCGTATTGCAGCGACAGCTCCTTGGAACGCTCGCCTACGTTTGCAATTAAAGACCGCAGGTCCTTCAAATCGAGTACCGGCAGTTTTTCTTCTGCCGCCACCCGGAACGCAACATTGAGGACGCCTTCCTGCACATCGTTGAGTTCTAATAGCTGCGACAGCAACAGCGGCCCCATATCCAGAACCGTTGCCCGGACCGGATGTCCCTCCTCGCCGAAAACATCCCAAAGGATTGTCGGATAAGACCGCTGCTCGTACGCGTCCAGCCCAATCTTCTCCACCCGCTTTGTAATGAAGTCCTTCGGCTCGCCCTTGGCGGCAATGCCCGATAGATCGCCTTTGATATCTGCAGCGAAGACCGGCACGCCATTTTTAGAAAACCCCTCAGCCAGGATTTGCAGCGAAACTGTCTTACCGGTACCCGTCGCACCCGTTATCAGGCCATGACGATTGGCAAGGGCCAAGTCCAAATATTCGGGCTTGGTGCTGGTTCCCAAAAAGATCTTTCCGTCCTGGATCACAGATTGGCTCATGTCTCTTTTTCGACCCCGTTGTGAACGCCTCGCACGCTGCTATCAGGCTGCCCGATTCGTTTAAAGCTTCGGCACTTAAGCGCCTGTATGCACATTTCTTAGGGCCATTGAAACCTCGGTTGCATCAACGACCAACAGGAAAATCGCGCTTTGAAACAGTTTATCGCCGACCAAAGACCGAAGGCCACCAGACATATGGATTAGAGATTTGCAAACGCCCGTTGCGTGGCGCCCGCCATGCGGTCCAGGTCGTGCCGCAACACCTATACCAGGCCGCGTTATTGCCGATTTCTGCTTAAGCTTATGCGCATTAGCGACTATAAAGCGCTCGACCGCGTGGGCCTGAGCGGGCCACTATCAAACGCGGGCCCAAAAATGACCAAAAGCACCGCAGTCGTAGCGTAATCGTTGACCAAAGCCGGCTCGCAGCCGACAAACATAGGCAGACACGAGAACCGCCAAGGAAAAAGCCAGACCATGAAATATGACGACAAGCTTGCAGAACTGGCCGGTAACTTCCCCACCCCTGCAAGAGATCAATGGCTGAAGCTCGTCGAGAAGGCACTGAAAGGTGCCGATTTCGACCGGCGCCTCGTGTCGCAAACCGCTGACGGCTTGCGCATTGAACCGCTCTACACTCAATCGGCGCAGGAGGCAGGCGATGCCGCGATGCCCGGCGACGCCCCCTTCACGCGCGGCACGGAGCGCAAGCCGCGCGGACTAGGCTGGGATATTCGCCAGCTGCACATCGAAACAGCCCCGGAGAGCGCCAACAAGGCCATCCTGGAAGACCTCGAAGGCGGCGTCGGATCCATCGTCCTGCAATTGAGCGCCCCAACTCAGCTCGGTCTTGAGCCTGACGCTGCCGTGTTGGGCGAAGCATTGAAAAACGTAGATCTATCCATTTGCCCAATCGCCTTGCAGGCCGGTGCGGCCAGCTTAAGCGGCGGCGAAGCGCTTAACTCAGTATGGCAGAATGCCAATATCGCAGACACAGACCGCAAAGGCAGCCTGCATATCGATCCGCTGGGAACGCTTGCCGCAACAGGGTGCCTGGCCGATACACTTGAAGTCGAAGTCGGCGCCGCCGCATCGGTCCTGAAGGAAACACTGAACGCACCAGGCCTTACCGCACTCATTGCCGACGGCCGGCCCTACCACGCGGCAGGCGCCAGTGAGGCAGAAGAACTTGCGGCCATGTTATCGACGCTCGTCGCATATCTGCGAGCAGCAGATGTGGCCGGCGTCGCACCCGCAGATGCGTTGCCGAAGATCGCAATAGGCTTGGTTGCCGACACAGACCAGTTCCTGACTATCGCCAAATTGAGAGCAGCCCGCCAGCTCATCTGGCGCATCGCCGAAGCAGCCGGTGCGGGCAGCGCAACAGCCAACGTGCACATGACGGCAACCACAGCCTGGCGCGCTTTGACCAAGCGCGACCCATGGGTCAACATGTTACGCGGCACGATGGCGTGTACGGCAGCCGTGTTTGGCGGCGCCAATGCCGTTACTGTGCTTCCGTTTACATTGCCGCTCGGGCGTGCTGACAGCTTCGCCCGCCGGGTCGCACGCAATACTCAGATTGTGTTGCAAGAAGAAAGTAATCTCGGCCGCGTCGTCGACCCTGCCGGAGGTTCTTGGTACGTAGAAAACCTCACCGCCGATCTCGCAAAAGCCGCTTGGAAGGTTTTTCAAGACATCGAAGGCCAGCGCCACAGTGGCGAAGAAGGCATGGCAGCTGCAGTACTGTCAGGTTTCATCCAGGATAAGATCAGCCGAAGCGCCGAGACGCGTGCGCACGAAATCGCCATCGGCAAGCGCGCACTGACCGGAACATCCGCGTTTCCTAAACTGGGAGAAGACGGCATTACGGTTGAGCCGTTTGACCAGACGCCGGAACCGGCAGCAAAGTCGTCAGCAACCGTAACCGCCCAGCCCTTGCATTTTGCACGGTTGGCCGAACCATTTGAAAATCTGCGCGATGCCGCCGATGCGTTCGCCGCACGCACCGGCACAGCCCCACACGTATTTCTCGCGAGCATTGGAGCCATTGCCGAACACACCGCCCGCACCACATGGATGAAAAACTTTCTGGCTGCGGGCGGAATTGAAGCCCTGATCTCCGATGGCTACGCAAATGCCGACGAAGCGGCCGCAGCCTTCGAATCATCAGGAGCCTCAGCCGCATGCATCTGCTCGTCCGACGCACTTTACGCTGAGCATGCCGAAACGACTGCGCAGGCCTTGCGCGACGCTGGGGCAACCAAGATTTTTCTTGCCGGGAAACCGGGGGATAAAGAACCCCAATGGAAAGCAGCAGGCATTGACGACTTCCTGCACCTGGGGCGCGACGCAGTTGCTACCCTAAGCGCCTTACATGAAACCTTGGGCGTCAGCAGCAACGACAACCGCTAATCACATGATATGATAGCCCGCTCCCGGCGCAGCATGAAGAGACCCTACTAGCAGCCCCTAACCCTGGCGACACAATCGATGACCCGAATCCCCGATTACACGAAAATCGATCTGCACGCCGCGCATTCCGGCGCCGGCGCTTCCTCGACCGCAACAAAGAGTGACAATTCATCCGTCTGGACAACGCCAGAAGGCATCGACGTCAAACCAGTTTATGCGGGCAGCGACACATCCGGTCTCGATTTTCTCGACGGTTACCCGGGCATCGCGCCCTTCCTGCGTGGGCCTTATCCCGCCATGTACGTCACGCAGCCCTGGACCATCAGGCAATACGCAGGCTTCTCAACAGCCGAAGACTCAAACGCCTTTTACCGGCGCAACATCGCGGCTGGACAAAAAGGTCTCTCCGTCGCCTTCGATCTGGCGACGCATCGCGGTTATGACTCCGACCACCCACGCGTGCGCGGCGACGTCGGCATGGCGGGCGTTGCGATCGACAGCATTTATGATATGCGCACGCTCTTCTCAGGCATTCCGCTGGAACAGATGTCTGTGTCCATGACCATGAACGGCGCTGTCCTGCCCGTGCTCGCGCTTTTCATAGTCGCAGGCGAAGAACAGGGCGTCGAAGCAAGCCAACTGGCTGGCACAATCCAAAACGACATCCTCAAAGAATTTATGGTCCGCAACACCTACATCTATCCGCCAGATTCATCCATGCGGATCGTCTCGGATATTTTTGCCTATACCTCGGCGCATATGCCGAAGTTCAATTCCATCTCGATTTCCGGCTATCACATGCAGGAAGCCGGCGCCACGGCGGACCTGGAACTGGCTTACACGCTAGCCGACGGCGTCGAGTATGCACGCGCCGGTGTCGCCGCCGGGCTCCCCATTGATAAGTTTGCTCCTCGGCTGTCGTTTTTCTGGGCCATAGGCATGAACTTCTTCATGGAGATCGCCAAAATGCGCGCCGCCCGCCTGCTGTGGGCCGGCATGATCAAGAATGAGTTCAAGCCGGAAAACGAGCGCTCCTTGTCGCTGAGAACTCACTCACAAACATCGGGCTGGTCCCTGACCGCGCAAGACATCTTCAACAACGTCACTCGCACCTGCATCGAAGCCATGGCGGCAACCCAGGGACACACCCAATCGCTGCACACAAACGGCCTTGATGAAGCAATCGCGCTGCCGACCGACTTCTCCGCGCGCATCGCCCGCAACACCCAGCTCTTCCTGCAACAGGAAACCGGCACGTGCCGTGTCGCCGACCCCTGGGGCGGCAGTCATTACGTCGAGCGCCTGACCTATGAACTTGCCATGCGCGCCAAGGCGCACATCGCAGAGGTTGAAGAGCTGGGCGGCATGGCAAAAGCAATTGCCGCGGGTATTCCAAAACTGCGCATCGAGGAAGCGGCCGCACGCACACAGGCACGCATAGACAGCGGCCGCCAGACCATCGTTGGCATCAACAAGTTCCGCGTTAAGGGCGATGCGGAAATCGAATTCCTGAAAGTAGACAACAATTCCGTGCGCGAGCAGCAAATCGCCAAGCTGCAGCGGCTGCGTGCGGAACGCAACGAAGCTGACGTCCAGGCCGCGCTTGAAGCCCTGACAGAAGGCGCACGCGGCAACGGCAATCTGCTAGATTTGAGCGTGAAGGCGGCGCGCGCAATGGCCACGGTTGGCGAAATTTCCGAAGCGATGGAGAAAGTCTTTACGCGCCACCGCGCCGAAGTCCGCGCTATTTCGGGTGTCTACAGATCAGAAGCAGGAAGCATGAACGAACAAGTGGACAAGGTGCAGGCGCTGGTCGAAGGATTTGAGAAAAACGACGGCCGCCGCCCCCGCATCCTCATCGCCAAAATGGGTCAGGATGGCCACGACCGCGGCCAGAAGGTAATCGCATCGGCCTTTGCAGACCTAGGCTTTGACGTCGATATCGGGCCGCTATTCGCGACACCCGAAGAAGCCGCACGCCAAGCTGTCGAAAATGACGTGCACGTCATCGGCGTCTCAACAATGACCGCAGGCCACCTGACACTTGTTCCCGAACTCAAAGCGGCGCTCGACAAGGATGGACGTGGGGACATTGCCATTGTTGTCGGCGGTGTCATCCCGCCCGACGACTACGAAGCACTGCAGGCGGCCGGCGCCAAGGCGGTCTTCGGACCAGGCACCAATATCCCCGAGGCTGCAGCCGACCTCATCCAAAAACTGAACGAGCAACTCGGCTACGCACCGATAGCCGCAGAATAGACCGAAGGCGGCGTGTTGGATCCATTTGAATTGAGCAGCAGGTTCTAGGCCGGACAGGTACCGCTACGTGCATCAGCTACGCGCAACACTTGCCGCTATGGTTTTCCTGTCCTGGCTTGTCCTGTGCGCGTCCAACGGCGGCATTGTCATCTGGCAACGCTACGAGGCGCGCCCTCCAGGCAGTCTGCAACCCGACGTTTGGTGCACCTATTTCACCGGAACATCAGTTTTCGTACGCGGCTACTTGGCACCGCCCTCCACGCGGACGAAGCGTTGGCAGCTATCATGCCCGTTGTTCCAGAAAAACTAGGCAAGTGCCTCGTCTGGCACAGGCCTGATGGAGCCTTGCAACAGCGCGCTATTCCGCGCTGTCGTTCATGCGCTCATACCAGCGCTCATTTATGACGGCAGGCTTGCCAGAATTCGATGCCTTTTTTACCTCTGTCGACCAGCTGCCAGCAACCTCATCAGCCGCATCGTAAATCGTTGTCGTTCCGGCGTAACAGCCGCCAACACAGCGAACAATATTCTTCACCACGTTTCCGTCCTTGGCGGCAGCCTCGTCATGAGCCGACCCTGCCGTGAATTCAAACTCGGAAATATGAATCGGCCCACGAGCGTCCTTACGCTCCATGTACACGATCTCCTCGCTCTCGCGCTCCATGCAACCGCCTTCGCAAACAACCACGTGGTGTTCAGGATTAGCCTTTGCCAGTTCATGTGGAGGAAGAATTTTCCGGCGCTCACGCTTTACTTTTTTATGTGCCCAACGGTCGTAGATATTGACATTCTCGTCTTCCTTCTCCGCCGTGTCTGCTTTAGCAGACCCAGCGGCAGTCTCCGGCTTGCCATTTTCGACATCGGTGGCGGTCTTGGAAGCGGCGTCAGGGGCAGGAGCGGCGGCAGCGTTTTCCTTGGCCGCATCTTCACTTGCGGATTCCGCAGCTACTGGCAGCACCACCATCGAAACGGCAAGAAAGTATGAAAGACCCGCCACAGCGGCAATGAACAAAAGCCCCATGGGCCGGTTGACAAACGCAGAACGCATAACACCTCACAAAACGTGCACAAACCCTGGTACGAAATGATGTTGGCGAACGCTCTCATCACTTTCGCGCAAGACGGCCTACGGGCTTTGCCAAGCACCCCAAATAATCGCAAAGAAGCGCGGCGCCGACTGCCCGGCTTCAGACAAGTCACGCCCTCACTATTCCAGCCAATGGTAAAGGGACCCTTTCCAGGGGCTCACAAATCGAACAGCGCCGAGGCGAATACGAGCCGCACCTGCCCGTACGCCTTAGTGAACGCGATCGTGAAGTTCTGCGTGAACCAGCCTCGGTAGCGTTATTTCTCGTGCCTGTACCAAGCCTTCACGCCCGGACCGGCATTGATTATACGTACATTTCGATAGTCTGACCCGAGACCCAATCTATCATCGAGCTCCATCGCAGCCATTTTTCTGTCCCGCCGGTCCTTCGGTGCCCGGGCAGGGTCCTGCCGTGCCTTTAAGTCAGTGACTTCCTGGACCGGCTCCTTGCGCTCCGGCAATGGCGGCACCTGTTCAGCGATCACCAATTCAGCAGCGTTCTGCGAAACCTTTAGACCATAGTGCGAGGCCACACAGTCGTTCGTTCGCTTCATGGATTCAAGCTGCCCCACTTCCACTCTGACGCTGGAGCCGTCTTCACATACGAAAATCTCCGCTGCGGAAAGTGGCAACGTCGCCATCGCAAGGCTGAAGACAGTAGCAAAGCTGAAAAATTTCAGGCGGTTCACGGCGTAGCTCCCAATGGCGTGTTGTCATCGAAACCGGTCGTATAGTCAGCGTTACAATATAGGACACGCGTAAACATTCCGTTTACTTTTGCCTGGAACGGCCATCGCATCAGGGCAAGCTCCGGCGCACATAAAGAAAAGCCACCCGCTTCTGGGCGGGTGGCTCCGGTCCTGACCATTGTGGACGTGGCTGATCCGAGCAGTTTTACCCGATCAGAATCGATGCAACCTACTCACCTGCACCAGGGTAGCGCCAATAATCACCGTTGGCTGTACTCCGCTTTTCGAGAATCGGAACACGTGCAACCGGCGGGCGTTCACCGGTCTGGATCAGCAAACCAATGTCATTCAGCAACGCATTATTCTCTGCATAACCGGAATGGCGAAGGCCCAGACTATCAGTGCTAACAGCTGATACATCGATCGTATCCAACACCTCCGGCATCACAATGGGCCCGTTTTCGGGAACATCACCTGCGCGCGCGCCGCCATGGAACGCGCGTGAGGCAATCAGTGCCTTGTCATTATTCGCCGCATAAAGCGTTACGCCCTCCGCCAGCCCTTTGATTGTGGACACGATATTCTCAAAATTGTGCCGGTCCACGTCGGGCGCCGCCAGTATGAGCTGGGAGATGACGACGCTATCAGGCTTAGAGCTCTTGATCGATTGCAACACACGCAGGAGCGGCTGATTGCCCATCGAATGCGCAATCACACTGACCTTCTTCGCGCCTGTCTCGTTCACCACCATCTCCAAGAACTTGCGCATGAAAGGCTCTGATTGGGCCGCGCTGTTCTGGTCGTAGGTGTAGCTCGCAAAACCGCCACCCGATGGCCAACTGTAAAGGAACGGAGCGCCATCAAATTTCAGGTCATAGGCAATCTGCGCGGTCCTGTAGACTGCGGTATCGAAGCTCGTATTGTAGCCATGCACGAACAAAAGCGCGTGGTCCTTGAACTTCGTCGACGACTTCAATCGATCACGCACAAGCTGCAACAGCTCCTCACGCGTCATCGATTTGATTTCCTTCATCGTGAAGTGTCTTTCCGGGTCTTCCTCCTCCGAGTACACCACCACTTCAAAATAGGGAATCTTGACGACCCACGGCCGCTCGATCATCGGCACCTTATGCGCCCTGGGTACGGTCACGAGAGCGCGGCCCAATTCCAGAACGCGCGCGCGCTCCGATCCGTATTCCAACCGCTTGTCATTGGCCTTGCGTTCGCGGTCAGTACCGAAATAGACCGGCACAACGTCGAACTTGTCCTTGTCTCCGCCAGCAGCACTTTCACCTTCTTCTGCTGCAACCTCAGGCTCGGCATCCGCCGACTCTGTATTGCTCGCGCCAAGACCGCGCGTCCGCCCCACATCTTCATCGGCCGTCGTCGTACCGCCAATCGAGCGCGAACCGCCTGAAGCACCACCCGGCGCAGTCCGGTCCGGCGGAGGCGCTGCATCGGCGACAGGCGGCGGCTCAGAAGGTGGCTGTGCGCCGCTGGTGGTCGGTTCAGTGTCAGGCCGCTCCATTCCAACTTTGCCTTCACTTGCGACTTTCTTGCGCGCCATCTTGGCTTTTGCGTCTGCCTCAGCACGCCTACGCCGCTCCTCTGCCTCCTCCCGAATTCTTGCCTGCTCCTCAGCCTGGCGCCGACCCGCGTCCTGCGAACCTCCGCCGCCAGTCGCGGGCGCTTCGGCCCCGATTCCGTCAGCCGCCGGAGCGCGGTCCACATCCGAAGCCGTTTCTCCGTTCGCTGACGGCGGAGGAGCCTCAACCTTTTGATCTATTTCCGCAGAACAGGCCGCCAGCGCTAGCAGCGCGGCGGGAAAAACACCCCGCATACCGCCCGCAGCAAACCAGCGGCCACGAATTCTCAGCGGCGACCAGTTTTTTTCCTGCAAATTAGACATCACACACCAACCCCTTTGCACTCTTGGCGCCCTTCCGGGACACGCAACGCGCCGTATTTCAGGCCCTCATTCATCGAAAAAAAGATAGCAATTCCATACACCCTCCCGCAATGGTTAGTACGCAACCCGAAAGGCGCATCCTGGCATTGGACAAAGGGCAAGTTCTCCTGTCTAAACAGAGCTCTTGGCTATTGCGTGACAGGCCACAGCCACAAATCAAGAACTTGAGGCCAGACGCATTTTTCCACCCGATCCAGGTCCTTCCAGCGCCACCGGACGGACCTCACGCTTGCGATTAGGGCGAATCCCGCCCATCGTGCCATCACGATCGATAATCGACGGAACCATTGGGTCACACGCAACGAGAATTGGCCCGCACGTGCATTGTCTACGGTCCGTCAGCAGCAAGATAATATGCAAACAAACAACGCGACAGAAGATCTCAAAATTTCCGGTCGAACAGTGAAGGACTACGCCGGCGGAGTCGCTGACGGCAATCGCGCCATGCTGGCCCGTGCCATTACGCTGATCGAAAGCACCAAGCCAGCGCACGCGCGCATGGCACAAGCCGTATTGCAGGAGATCATGCCGGCGACGGGCAAATCCCTGCGCCTGGGCGTGACGGGTGTCCCAGGTGTCGGAAAATCGACAACCATCGACCAGTTGGGAATAAACCTCATTGAAGCCGGCCACAAAGTCGCAGTGCTGGCGGTAGACCCGACCTCAACGCGAACCGGCGGTTCGATCCTGGGCGACAAAACCCGCATGAGCCGTCTGGCAACGCACCCGCATGCCTTCATTCGTCCATCACCCACGTCCGGAACGCTTGGTGGCGTCACGCGCAAAACTCGCGAAACGCTAGCGCTCGTTGAAGCCGCCGGTTTTGATGTCGTGATCATAGAAACAGTGGGCGTCGGCCAATCGGAAATTGCCGTGGCCGACATGGTCGACTTTTTTCTCGTCCTCCTCCTGGCCGGCGGTGGCGACGACCTTCAAGGAATAAAGAAGGGCGTTATCGAAATAGCCGACATGATCGCCATCAACAAAGCCGACGGCGACAACGTCGTGCGCGCCGAACGCGCTGCATCGGAGTATCGCGGGGCGCTACAGATCTTCACGCCGAAATCCGCCATTTGGGCGCCGCCCGTCATCACCATATCAGGCTATGAAAACCGGGGGCTCGATACGCTGTGGTCGAACGTTCTCGACTATAAGGGCAAGATGGTCGATTCAGGAGAGTTCGAACGCCGCCGCCAGCGCCAGTCCGTCCATTGGATGCATGACATGCTGGAGGACCGCCTGATGCAGGCCGTTCGCGCCAACCCACATGTTGCCGGTGAATTGACAACGCTGGAGGAAGAGGTCCGCGCAGGCCGCATGATCCCAACGCTTGCCGTCGACAAGATCATGCAGTTGATGGGATGGGCCGAAGTTAACGAGAACTGATCAAGACCAGCAGCGCCACGCGAAGACGCCGTGCCGCCCAAATCGGCTGATCTAAATGCGCCCCGCGTCGTGAACAATGCGCGAGAGACCAGCCAAGCCTATGTCTAGTCAGCCACGCACAATTCTATTCACCGGCTTCGGGCCGTTTCCAGGCGTTCCGGCAAATAGCACCTCGGCACTCGCGCCACAATTTGCGCACGAGGCACGCGCGCACTTTTCGCAGCACACTGCCTACAATTTGGTCCTGCCCACGGACTGGCGTGTTGCACCGGCCCGATTGACGGACGCACTCGAAACGCTCCAACCGGATATACTTATCATGTTTGGCGTTTCCGATAGTGCGCGCGGGATGCGGCTTGAAACGCGTGCACGAAACAAAACTGCGCAACTGCCAGATGCTCTCGGCAAGCTGCCCGGCTCAATGATCATCGACCCATTGGGACCCGAGTACCTTGAGGCAACGGCACCGGTGCAGGAAATCGCTGTCAACCTTCAGGCTGTTGAGCTACCTATCGAACTTTCCAGCGATGCCGGCACATATTTGTGTAATGCGGCGTTCTATGTCGCCCTGGCAGAAGCAGCCCGCAACAATCATAAGTGTCTCACCAGCTTCATTCACTTGCCGACAGCGCTAGGACATACCGCCGGCGAGTCGTTGAATAACGCGCAGGCAGTAAAAGGCGCCCTCATCGCCACATCCACATGCCTGCAGCATTGCCCGTAGCCTTCGCAGATTAATGTTAACGCGCACGCGCCACCGCGCACTCGGTTTGGTGCGAAAATTGCGTACATCCCGGCATGACCGAAAAATTACCAGACACATTGAAAACGGGTATCGACCGACGCGCATTGCTCAATATTGGTGCGGCGGCCGGCACTGGTTGTGCCGTTCTGGCCGCAAGCCCGCCTGCAAGAGCACGCATAACAGATCCGAAAACGGTGCATACGGCTGCGCTGAAATCGGACAGTGCGCTCGACCAGACAGAAACGCTGCAACACGCAATCGATCATGCTGCAAGCACCGGCGTCCCTCTGCGATTGCCGCCAGGCCAGTTCAGCGTTGGCACCCTGCAATTGCGAACCGGAAGCCGCGTCATCGGCGCACACGGCTTGACAACGCTAGACTTCAACGGCCGTGGCGAGTGTTTCATTGCACAAGACGCGCACGGCGCTGCGCTTGAGGACCTCACCGTCGACGGCGCGCACAGTGCCGCGTCAATCATCGCCGCAACCAGCTGCAACGATCTGCAACTGTCGAACATCATTGCAACGAATGCGTCCGGTGACGGCATACGTATGGACAAATGCTCCGGCGGTATCACCGGGTGCTCATTCTCGGGTCACACAGGCGCAGGCATATTTGCCAACGACACGACCGGACTGGAAATTTGCCACAACACGGTGCGCGATTGCGGGAATAACGGAATTGTCGTCTTCAGATCGCAAGCAGGCGAAGACAAGACCATCATAAGCCACAATCGGATTACCAATATCGCCGCGCGCAACGGAGGTTCAGGCCAGAACGGCAACGCCATAAATGTCTTTCGCGCCGACGGCGTCATCGTCTCGCACAATCAGATTTCCGACTGCGCCTACTCGGCCGTACGCGGCAATGCCGCCTCCGACATTCAAATCGTTGCCAACAATTGCCAGCGCATCGGCGAGGTCGCGCTCTATGCCGAATTTGGATTCCAGGGTGCCGTCATCCTCGGCAACCTCGTGGACACCGCCGCCAGCGGCATCTCGGTGACCAACTTCAATGAGGGCGGCAGGCTTGCCGTCGTCCAGGCCAATCTTGTTCGCAACCTATTCCGCCGCGAGCATGAACCCGAGGACAAGCGCGGCACCGGTATCAGTGTGGAGGCCGACGCAACAGTGACCGGGAACTGCATTGAGGCAGCGCCCACCGTTGCGTTGAGCATTGGCTGGGGACGCTACATGCGCAACATCGCCGCCACCGGCAACGTGATCCGCGATGCGACCGTCGGCATTCTAGTCTCGGCTGACAGCGCTGCCGGCTCCTGCCTGGTTGCCAACAACATGATCTCCCAGACACCAGATGGGGCAATCCGCGCCATGGACGGACAAGGCCGCCCATTCGGTCCAGACCTCGCACATGAGACAACAAAGTCCGCGCGTGTTTCCATTTCAGGAAACATGTCGGTCTGACAAAAAAAGCACGAAAACGCTGACCGCCGTTATCGAACCTGCAAGGCGTCAAGAGCCTGCTTGAATAGAGTGGATGAATGAATCTCCCCGACCTCCAGGCCGCGGAAACTCTTCAATAAGCGGCGCTCGTGCGCGCCGTGTAACTTTGGAATGATCCGTTCAACCAACGCCATAACCGCGCCGGCTGACGCGCGCGTTGCCCCGTCATCCACCTTGAGAGCAAACCCAATGCCGAGCTTCGGAAAACCGCCGGCATAGACGCCTTCCGCGCCGGTTTTCATGAAGACCTCACTCGGCGCCGAACTCATCACGATGGTGTCCGACCGACCCCGCCCTGCAACCAGTTCAGGTTCCGCCCAGCATGCTTTCATGATCCGGCCGAACGCGGCTCGACGCTCCGGTTCTTGGCCTTCACCCGTCACCAGTCGCGCAAACACCATCGCCAGCGTCTTCAGCGGCATCGCCCAATTGGGAAGCGAGCAGCCGTCCAGACCTCGAACATCATCGCCCAGCTCAAGCCCGCTCAATTCCTTCAGTGCCTCATGAATACGCACCTGCACCGGATGATCGGGCGTCCAATATGCCGTCACCGGTTCACCGACATGACAAGCCGTCGCCAACATGCCTGCATGCTTGCCCGAGCAATTGTTGTGCAATTGGCAGGGCTGCCCGCCTGTGCGCCACAAATCCTTCGACGCCTTGCTACCCAGCGGCGGATGCACGCCACATCCCAGCGCCTCTTCACCAAGCCCGATGCGCTCCAGCATGCGCTGCGCAATTCCGGTGTGCCTCGGTGTACCGGTATGAGAGGCACACGCCAGTGCAATCTCCTCGTCGCCGAACTTGAAGTGATCGGCCGCCCCGGTCTCGATCAGCGGCAGACATTGCAAAGCTTTGATCGACGAGCGCGGAAAAACATCGCGATCGACGTCCCCGATCGCCATGTGCAGCGACCCATCCACCCCGGCAACCGCAATCGCGCCTCTGTGAACGCTTTCCACCAACGGTCCGCGAGTCACTTCGATCAGAATCGGATTTGTCATTGGGGCCGTGGGTCCGCTAGAATTTTCGCATTGGAGTTTGGCGTCGGCCGCACACTCGGTCAGACCCCGCCGCAGTGTCAATCACCACGCTAAAGAGTCGCACGCACTATACGTACCATCCGCCCTCACGCGGACACATACTAAAATCCACCAGTGCGTTGTATTTCCCGCTTATTCCCCGAAAAATTTGCCCAACGGCCGGAAGACCGCGCTCGTTGGGGGGAAACCTGCCGTCCGCGGAGATTGGCTGGGGCGGGAGGATTCGAACCTCCGAATGGCGGCACCAAAAGCCGCTGCCTTACCACTTGGCCACGCCCCACTACGCAGGCCACGTCCGGCGGCCTGGAGCGCGGCACAATAGTCAATCGCGAAACGATGGGCAATGCCGATTGTGGAGACAGATTTCCTTAAGGCCTGACAACATCTTGCAGCCCCGCCACGCGCCAGTTATAAAGCCGCTCCGCCCTGCAGATAGGCGTGTGCCTTGCTTGAATCGCACGCGCACAAGCTGGCACAATGGTGCATCCGGCAAGCCGGGATGAAGGGCGATTCTGACGGTCGGTGCGGAGCGTAGCGCAGCCTGGTAGCGCACCTCGTTCGGGACGAGGGGGTCGGGAGTTCAAATCTCCCCGCTCCGACCAACAAATCCGGCGTTTTGCAATTGAGCGAATTGGGCGCTTTCCAAGAAACTCGACTTGGCAAGCTCGATCCGTTTTTGGCGTCATCAACAAACGGCCAACCAATGACACATAAGATACATGTTCCCGCCGGCACTTTGGATCACCATTACATGTTTGGCGATGCATATGTGCGCCTTCCAAATTTCAAAAATGCAATTGCTGATCGCGCAACAACAAGCGCCACTACAGTCCAAACTATTCAGTCATGACACGTGACAACCGCTTGACGATTCCAAACAGAAGATTTCATGTACACAGAGCTGCCAACGATGAGCCTTCGAGGCGACATCCTCCAACGACTCTTAAAGTCATAACGTTGATTTGCTCATGTCACGCGCAACGGTCGTGCACGTCATGAAGGCAAACGCGCGTTTGTCTCGGATCGCGAACGCAACGCAACGCAGCGCATGCGAAACATCTGCATTGCATTTGCTGCAACGCGAACACGAATGACCTACGTCAGCAATTAAACAACGTTCCTCCAATTTATTTCCAGCGGGTGTTATGTTGCGGCAGACAGCCCCATGGTGCATCGTGAAATTGCGCAGCATAATTCCACCTCAACGAGTGCGAGTGAGGGAACGCGATGACCAACGACCGTGATGGAAGCAACGGCATTGGCTCTGTTACCACCGACCACGAAAAAGAAACGGCCGATGGAAACGAGTCTGGCACCATCCTGCTGTCCGAGAAACCCAAGACAACATTCCCGATCACGGTCAACGGCGAGCAGGTTGAGGCCATTGAAGGCGACACGATCCTTGACGCCGCCAGACGCGCAGGAATTGAAATTCCCGCGATGTGCGCCGATCCGCGAATAAAACCGACCGGCGACTGCGAATTGTGCACGGTGGTCGTGACTGGTGAACCCGCTCCCGTAAAGGCCTGCATGACGATGGCCGCGAAAGGCCAAAACGTCGAGGCAGAGCGGGATGACCTTAATGAACAGCGTAAGCTACAACTGAACCGTTACCTGTCGGATCACAACGCCTATTGTCAGCCGCCCTGCACCGCGGCGTGCCCGGCGGGCATCGATATAGCCGGCTATATCGACCTCATTCTACAGAGAAATTATGCCGGGTCGACAGCTCTCATCAAAACGATGCTCCCGCTGCCAGGCGTCCTTGGCCGTGTGTGTCCGCGCCCCTGCGAGGATCCATGCAGGCGCGTTCAGATTGACGGGCAGCCCGTCGCGATTTGTGCTCTGAAACGGTTTGCAGCTGACATGGCCGCCAAATCCGGTTTACCGACACAGCCCGATCCAAAACCTCCAACCGGCAAACGTGTCGCCGTGGTCGGTGCCGGTCCCGCAGGTCTGTCGGCGGCCTACTATTTGGCGCTCGAAGGCCACAAGGTCACACTGCTTGAAGCGGCAAAGAAAGCGGGTGGCATGCTGCGCTTTGGCATTCCGCCTTACCGCCTGCCCAACGACGTCCTGGACCAAGAGATTAATGACATCCTGTCCCTCGGTGTCGAGCTGAAGACCAACCAGGTCATGGGCCACGACTTCCAGATCGATACACTCAAGAATGACGGGTACGACGCAGTGTATCTGTCCATTGGCGCCATGGCCGCCAAGCCAGCGCGCATTCCTGGTGAGGATGCCGAAGGAGTCATGTCGGCAATCAAATTCCTTGCCGACGTCAACTGGAACATTCCCGTCTCCATCGGCAAGCGTGTTATCGTCATCGGCGGTGGCTTTACAGCGGCAGATGCTGTGCGGACAGCACGACGCGTTGGCGCCTCCGACGTCACGATGATGTACCGGCGCACCCGCAAGGAAATGTCGGCGGCAGCTCACGAAATACATGAGTGCGATGTTGAAGGTGTGAAGCTTGAACTGCTGACCGCACCCGTTGCCGTTAAGGTCGAAAACGGCCGCGCTGTTGGGATCGTGTCGCAACGCATGGAACTCGGCGAGCCTGACGAGAGCGGACGGCGCCGGCCGGTTCCCATCGAAGGTTCGGAATACTTTACTCCTGCCGATACCATTCTCTTAGCCATTGGGCAGGACGTCGATGCGGAAGCGCTCAATGAGCAGACTCTAGGGCTCGACGACCGGTGGGGCACAATCGAAGTCGACGAGGCCACCATGATGACCAATCTGCCGGGTGTGTTTTCCGGCGGCGATTGCGTTTCAGGTGCGGCGACGGTCGTTGAGGGCGTCGGCGCCGGACGACTGGGTGCATTTGCGATTAACGCCTATCTGAATGGAGCGGATGAGCGCGGAATCGCGGCCGCAATTTTCCAACATAAGCCCAAGTTCTTCGATATTGGTGCGAAAGCAAAATCGGCCGAACCGCTCAATGAAATGCCGGTACTGGATGCTCAAGGCAGACTGGATGCGTTCGAAGCCGCAACGGCTGGCGGCGGTGACGTCGACAACGACGAAGCATTCGCCGAAGTAGAGGTCGGATTTACCGAAGAGGTGGCTCTGCGGGAAGCGGGACGCTGCCTCATGTGTCGATGTCAGGCGACGGGTGTATGCGACCTACAGAGACTGTCCATTCAATATGGTGCGGGCACCAAGACCTACCTTGGTAAGGAGGCATGGAAATGAACATTACTCTCGAGGTCAAAGAGGGCAAAAGAACCGCCGATGCAGATGCCGGCATTGCGCCGCCGCTCGTGTCATGGCCGTTTTTCCAGCTTGAGTTCGAGAAATGTATCAAATGCCTGCAGTGCATTCGCATTTGCGACGAGGTCCAGCACCGCAAAGTGTATACCGTAGGTGAGTCCGGATATCCGGAACTCGTCAGCGGCACCAACGATTTTCGCGACACGCAGTGCAACAATTGCGGACAGTGCGTCGGCGTGTGTCCCACCGGAGCGCTGAAGGATCTGTCCGACACCGGTGTTCTACCGAAAAATCTGCGACAAAAAACGACGACAACGTGTGGCTATTGCGGTGTCGGCTGCGCTATCGAACTTGAGACGGAAATGGGTAAGGTGGTTGCCGTTAACCCGTCGGACGTTTCGGATGCCAATATTGGCAATCTTTGCGTCAAGGGCCGCTTCGGCATGGACTTTATTCACCACCCTGATCGTTTAACGACGCCCTTGATGCGCCGTGGTGGCAAGGATTGCCCGCTGGAACCGGCCACTTGGGAAGAAGCAATTGCCTTTACAGCCAAACGCCTCAACGAAGTCAAAGCGAAACATGGCGCCCATTCGCTCGCCGGCCTAACCTCGGCGCGTGCGACAAACGAAGACAATTTCGTCTTTCAAAAAATGGTCCGCTGCGCATTCGGCACCAATAACATCGATCACTGCGCCCGGCTGTGCCACATGGCATCCGCCGTCGCATTGAAGAAGGCCGTCGGCTCCAGCGCGCCTTCCGCATCATCCCCGGATGTACGCATGGCAACCGCCTTTATTGTCTGCGGGTCCAACACGACCGTCACTCACCCGGTCATATCCAGCCAGGTATTCAAGGCTAAGTATGAGAGCGGCGCGAAAGTCGTTGTCATCGACCCTCGGCGCATTGAAATGGTGGATCACGCCGACGTCTGGCTCAGGCCGAAAAACGGTACCAACGTTGCCGTCCTGAACGGGATCGCCCACATAATTTGGAAGGAAGGGTTAGCCAACAACGACTTCATCGCGGCACGCACCGAGAACTGGGAGTCCTACATTGAAAACCTCGACAAATACACGCCTGAGTACGTGGAGGAATTATCCGGCGTGCCTGCAAGCCGTCTACGTGACGCCGCTCTGATCTATGCCCAAGCAGAACGCGGCATGCTGCTGTGGGGCATGGGCATCACGCAACATCTGACCGGGGTTGATGGCGCATTGGCGATGGCCAATCTGTCCCTGATCTCAGGCCACGTCGGACGCCCTGGTACCGGCTTTATTCCCCTGCGCGGGCAATCCAACGTGCAAGGTTGCTCCGATATGCAGGGCCAGCACAACAATCTGCCTGGATACTTCGACATCAAAAACCCAGAACATCGCGCCATGTTCGAAGAGGCCTGGGGCGTGCCTATGCCAGAGGACAACTTTCTAACTGTGGTGGAGATGGAGACAGGCGCCTGCGACGGAAAAATCAAGGCCATGTACATCATGGGTGAAAACCCAATGGGCTCCAGCCCGGACATCACGGAAGTCGAGCATGGTCTGAAGAACCTTGAATTCTTTGTGGTGCAGGACATGTTCCTCTCTGAAACAGCTGCACTGGCCGACGTTGTGTTCCCTGCCGCGAGTTTCGCCGAAAAAGAGGGCACGTTCACCAACACAGAACGTCGCGTACAGCTCGTCCGCAAGGCCGTAGAGCCTCCGGGCGAAGCTCGAGCCGACTGGGAAATTATCTGTGACGTATCCACGGCCATGGGCTACCCGATGAGCTATCCAGATGCCTCAGCCATCATGGATGAGATTGCGTCGATCGTGCCCTCCTATGCCGGAATTCGCCATGAGCGGCTTGGCGGCAGCGGCCTGCAATGGCCGTGCTTCGACACCGATCATCCCGGCACGCGGTTCCTTTATGAGGAGAGCTTCCCCACGCCAAGTGGTAAAGGCATCTTCCACGTCGTCGATCAACAGGACGCGGGCGCGGACATACCAGACGATCTTTATCCGCTGAATCTCAACTCTGGCCGCCTGCTAGAGCACTACCACACGGGCACCATGTCGCGACGCTCGCGCGGGCTTGACCATATGCGGCCAGAGGGCGAAGTGGAGGTGCACCCGGAAGACGCACGCCGATATTATCTT
This sequence comes from Hyphomicrobiaceae bacterium, assembly GCA_965222485.1. Classification (GTDB taxonomy): domain Bacteria; phylum Pseudomonadota; class Alphaproteobacteria; order Rhizobiales; family Hyphomicrobiaceae; genus CBDCUC01. The sequence continues at coordinate 1,899,452 of CBDCUC010000040.1, read as the reverse complement.
GTGGACGGATGCCGGGGACGTATCGTCACCAAGCGTGGTTCTGTCGAGGTCAAAGTTCACGTCACGGACAAGACCCCTGAAGGCGCAATATTCTATCCCTTCCACTTCGCCGAGGCGCCTGCCAACCGGCTGATTGCAGGAACGTTCGACAAGGCGTCACAAACACCGGCGTATAAACGAACTGCAGCGCGCATTGAACGCGTCGATGCATGAAGATGGCCCCTGGATTAGCCAGGGGCACGTTAACCGAAAGGGTCCGCACGCGAGGCCCTCCAATGGCCGACACCGCAGCATCGAAAGGTACAACGTTTATGGGCCTGCTGATAACCGCCCACACCTAATCGCGGGGCCGGATCAGCGCTCGCAAATAACGAACATTGGGCGGGAAACAACATAGCTTCCGTCGGCGCGTCAATACCAGACAGGCAAGAACGCTTAACAATCAGTGGCCCGCCAGCACGCGCCCCTCTGAATCAGGGACGGTGTGGATCAGCACATCGAACTGCTTCATGTGCTCGGCGATCTGCCCATCGTTTATGGAACCACTGGTCGCAAAAACGGCACGCACCTGCTTGCGGGCAAGCAAATCCAACCCGTCGGCAAATGCGAAAAATGAATCGCTGACAATCGAGGCTCCCTTAAGCAGAGATTCCCGCTCCCGCCCTGGCTGGTCGGCCTGAAGTACGGCGACTTCGCAGGCGCTCGTGCGGCATGGCTGACCGACAGCATTGGTGACTAGCTTGCCGTCCTTAACCGCCGTTATACAGTTGCTGTTGCTTGCCGCGCAGATCCCCCAACCAAGGCACATGTCCTCTTTAAGGCTTTGGTGCCAATCATCAGGGAACTCAGGCACAAAGACATTTGTTGTCTGGTGAAGCGTGGCACCGCGTATTCCACGGGTATGCCGTTCTGGTTGTAGCGAACGCACACCAAGGTCCCGCAGAGCCGGGTTAGCAACGATATGGCAAGTCCCCTTCTTGCGCGCAAAGAATGCTGCCCCGGCTTCGTCAAACACCGGTGCCGCAATGCCAGAAAACGGCCTTTGTGCAGGCATCCACTGGCGCAACCGGAACGCGACATCTTTTGTCAGCGGAACGTTTGTCACAAGGAATGAATTGAAGGAAGCGCGGTAGTTGCATTCGATAGCCTGATGCAAAACGTCCGCTGTTTGGCCGAATGCTGCGCCGCAGGTGTTCCCATGCTGCACCAGGATACAAATCTGCGGCACCGTACCGATATTTTTCTCGAACGCCGCAGCAACCCTGGTGAGCACATCAATGCCGTGTGACAGGTCCGTTAGATAAATCCAACCCATGGACTCAGAATAGGTCGCGAGGGGTTCACCCGTAGCTGTTCTAAACTGATGAAGGGCAAGCGGATCATCGGAGTCTTCGTCGATGATAATACTGCCTTGCTGGTGCGGGTTTTCTCCGTGCTTTAGTGCGTATTCCATGGCGACACCAATTTTTTCTTATTATTGCAAGCGAAGTGTTTTGGAACGACTGCTGCGTTCGGTTGATGCAAACGTCTTGTTTGAGAAAGAAGTGTAATTCGATCCGGTCACTTGCGCCAGATCGCTAGACTGCGCCGGATCGACGCGAGGCGTTGCAACCGTGACGATGACTGCACTGGCAAAACTCATCCAGTTGCACGACGGATTGGACGCACCTAACCAGAGTCATGACTTCGATCACGACCACAACGATGGCCTAGCGACAGCAGTTGCAACAAACATGCTGCGGGAGCGAAGGTGCAGTCCTGGAATTCCGAAAAAACGACCCGCCGAATTGTTGGTCAGGCTCGGAGCTGCACGGTCCAGTTAGCGTGCACCCGCCCATCGTTCCGAATGGGCTGGACCATCGCAGAACAAGGTAACGCTCAGAAGGAACCCTAGCTACCCGTTGCCTTATGGGTGCAAAATAAATGTAGTGCTACCAATTCAAACCGGAGCACGAACAATGTCAGAAACACGTAGCGTTCATGTGCGCATCAACGGCCGCGTCCAGGGAGTTGGCTATCGCGCATGGATGGAAGCGGTTGCAATTGAACTGGAGCTCGGTGGTTGGGTCCGTAACCGGCGCGATGGTTCCGTCGAGGCGGTTCTGCAAGGTCCGTCCGACGGAATTTCCGAGATACTGCGGCGCTGTAAGCATGGCCCACCGGCAGCGCGTGTAGCCAGCGTGGAATTTCTGGACGAGAAAGCGGCGAGCTACGATGACTTTGAGGTCCGCCCAACGGTTTGACAATTCGGCCTGCCGCTCTTTGATCCAGCACGGCCAACTTTTCGTTTAAATAAGAAGCAAATATCACCCAGCGTACAAACGCCACAATTTAAGTCCGATCAGTCTGTGAATGTGACGCCAGCGTACATATATTGTTTGCCAGGACAATGATCTGAGCACTCTACAGCTCCCTACGAATGGAAACGACATGCGACTTGTTGTAAACGGGAAGCCCCACGAAGTGGACGTTGAACCAGACATGCCTCTGCTCTGGGTGTTGCGCGATGAGCTTGGCATAACAGGTCCGAAGTATGGCTGCGGCATAGCAATGTGCGGCGCCTGCACCGTTCACGTCGACGGCAGTGCCGTTCGCTCCTGTTCATTGCCTGTCGGCAGCGTTGACGGCGACATAAAAACGATCGAGGGACTTGGTAGTCCCGATACACTGCATGTCGTTCAGGCGGCATGGGTTGCCCATCAGGTTGCGCAGTGTGGATATTGTCAACCCGGCCAGATAATGAGCGCCGCGGCTCTGCTCAGCGAAAACCCAACGCCCACAGATGAAGACATTGACGAAGCCTTATCAGGAAACCTCTGCCGTTGCGGCACTTATCCACGCATCAGAGCCGCAGTAAAGAGCGCTGCCGAAATGCTCAAGGAGGCTTAACGTGGGCACGATTGGCAAAATTGCGCGGCGCACCTTTTTGATCGGATCTGCGGCCGTACTCGGTGGCGTTGCGTTTGGGTACTACAAATACCGGCAACCGTACGACAACCCACTTGAAGATGACCTTCCCGAGGGCGCGACTGCACTCACGGAATTTGTGCGTATCGATGCTGAAGGTGTCACTGTCATTGTGCCGCGCGCAGAGATGGGCCAAGGCGTCATGACGACGCTTGCCGCGCTCGTCGCCGAAGAACTGGATGTCTCACTCGACAAAATCAAAGTCGAACACGGACCGGTTAGCCACGCCTATTTCAATGCAGCAGCACTGCGAGAGGGAGTGCCATTCGCCGCGACAGACGACAGCGGCCTGGCGCGCAACGTTCGCGCAATCATCGATCTTCCAGCGAAATTTCTTGGGTTCCAACTAACCGGTGGCTCATCATCGGTACCGGACGCATATGAAAAGATGCGCGTTGCCGGAGCGGTGGCGCGCGAGACATTGAAACATGCCGCCAGTCGCAGGGTAGGCCAACCGGTTTCGGCGCTCAAGACGGAAGCAGGTGAAATAATCACGCCTGATGGCAAGCGCATCGCTTATGAAGCCCTTGCTGCGGATGCAGCGAAGACTGCACCAGTCGCTGATGCCCGCCTTAAACCGAAATCAGAATGGAAACTTCTCGGCAAATCACAACCACGCGTGGACATGGTGCCGAAGTGCACAGGCTCTGCTGAGTTCAGCATCGATGTGCGCCTACCCGACATGGTTTATGCCAGTGTGAAAATGAACCCCTATCTGGGCGGGAATTTACGCAGCTTTGATGCTACTGCAGCACGCAAAATGCGAGGGGTCATCGACGTAATTAAAATGTCGGACGGCGGCATTGCCGTTATTGCGGACAACACGTGGAGAGCCACCCAAGCCGCAAATTCTGTGACATGTGAGTGGGGCAAAGGCCCCTATCCAGAAACAACCGACGAGATGTTCGCAGCTGTTGAGAAATCTTTCGCGGCTGATCACATGGACAGCCGCTTGCGTGACGATGGAGACGCCGAAATGGCGCTGGCGGACAAGGCTGCAATCGAAGCTGAATACCGCGTCCCGTTTCTCGCGCACGCAACGATGGAACCCATGAACGCAGTTGCCTGGCTACGGGAGGGCAAACTTGACCTATGGGCCGGCAATCAGTTCCCAACGCAAGCGCGCGCGGACGCTGCTGCAATCGCCGGAATCGATAAATCTCGCGTCTCCGTGCACACAACCGTCATGGGTGGTGGTTTCGGCCGGCGCGTGGAGATGGACTTCATCAAGCAGGCTGTGGAGATCGCCAAGTCGACAGGCGGTCGCCCCGTGAAGCTTACATGGTCGCGCGAAGAAGACATGACCCACGACACCTACCGTCCGCTGGCGATCGGACGGTTGCGTGGCGCCGTCGGCGACGGGATAGCCAAGACAATGGACCTTTCAGTTGCATGCCCATCAGTCCTTGAGTCTCAACTCAGTCGCATCGGCATGCCCACCGCCGGACCTGATCTCACGACTGTCCAGGGGGCATGGGACCAACCCTACAACATAGAGAACTATCGAGTTACGGGCTACAAAACACCAGCCCTGTGCCCGGTGAGTTTCTGGCGCTCGGTTGGCTGTTCGTTCAATGGCTTTTTTCATGAAAGTTCCATCGACGAACTGGCACATGCCGCCGGTGTCGACCCTATGGCCATGCGCTTGAAGATGATATCGCACGTACCTAGTCGAAAAGTTCTCGAGGCGGTCGCGGAGATGTCGCGATGGGACGAGAAATTGCCGGAGGGTCACGGCCGTGGCGTTGCCTTCACATTGAGCTTCGGCGTGCCAACAGCAGAGGTGATCGAAGTTGCGAACACGCCTGATGGCATCCGCATTGAGAAAATCTTTGCCGCGGTCGATGTGGGTACGGCGCTCGATCCGCGCAACATCGAGGCACAAGTTCAATCGGGCATTGTTTACGGCTTGAGCGCGGCAGTGCAAGGCCGAATCACGTTTTCCGGTGGCGCAGTGCAGCAGTCCAACTTCCACGACTACGACGGGTTGCGCATCAACCACATCCCCTCAATCGAAGTACGCATTCTTGAAAATGCACATGAAATTCGCGGCATTGGCGAGCCTGGCACGCCACCAGCAGCCCCAGCGCTGGCAAATGCCATCTTTGCCGCCACGGGCAAGCGACTGCGCGAACTTCCGCTCAATCTTCACGTCGAGTTCGCGTAAGACACAGGTTTTTATTTAACCGGGCGCACTATCCGCAATCAAAAACAGCGGCACTGATTTGCAAGCGAAAGTACGTGAGACAATTCTCGCGCGCCCAGCCTCAGAACGGCACGCCCAGCGCTCTATTAATAAGGGCACCGACACTCTGTTCTTTTTTTCGCCGCCTTTTTGGTGACGAACGCGCAACCTTTTCCGGGTCAAACCGAGGCTTGGCCGGCGCCAGATGATTGCGCCCCTTGTTGATCTTCTTCCAGTCGCCATCGAGAGCCTGCCGCACACGCTTTTCATGGCCATAGATGTCGCGGAAAAAATTCACCTTGCCTTTGTCATCCACCCAGGCCGTGAAGTAAGCAAGATGGATGGGAATGTGCTTGTCCATCTTCACGACATTGTCGAGCGGTCCCGACTTGATCAGCTTTTTGATCTTCGCTTTGTCCCAACCCTTGTCATGCTTAAGTACGATCTCGGCCAGTCCCAAGGGATTGCGCACGCGCAAACAGCCATGACTGAGGGTACGCGTACGCTTGCGGAACATCCATTTGTCGGGCGTATCGTGCATAAAGATGGTGTGCTGACTGGGAAACGAAAACTTCACGACCCCTAGAACACTGCGCGGGCCCGGTGGCTGCCACACATGATAATTGCGGATGTCGTCCTTGCTCCAATCGATTTTTCGCCAGTTTCTCTTTTCACCACTTTTGGTCGTAATTTCGAGCCCATAAGAGCGCATCAACCCACCACCACGCAGCAAGCTGGGCCATAACTCGTGCACCATGATACTTTCGGGAACGCGCCATCTTGGCCGCAGCACAACCGAATCCAAGGGCCGCGAGAACACTGACGATTGTTTATCGAGTTCACCAACAACAATGCGTTCGGAGCGTACAATCTCACCGTCTTTGACGACATGCTGCATGTACTGGGGCAGATTGTTAAAGACGTAGAGTTCACCAAGGTCATCCCACATCCAACGCCAAAACTCCATATTGGCGCGAAGTCGCTTTGCAGTGTGAGATAGCTTGCCGGTACCCTTGCGGTCGCGGGTCTTTTTCAAAAATGCCTGACGCAATTTCTCAAATTGCGGGTGGACAGGGTGAAGCTCAGTCAACGCCACTGCCACGTCGTCCGAATTTGTAAGTTTTTCGAGAACAGTCTTTGGTTTATGAAGCTGCGGCTTGCGATCCAGATTAGAGTTCAACATGCGGGCAAGATCCGGAATTCGGCCCCCGCGCGCGTCCCGTGCATATGTGAGCGCCGCCAGCGTCAACTGATAGTCCGCACGACCAAGCGCCTCTTCACCTGATAGCGTAGAGAAATCGGGCAGCTTGAACCGCTTTGGATCAAGCCCATAGGCGGCTGCATTTTCAATCTCACCGGCAAGCGCACGCCCACGATCCGAGACGCCCGAACCGGTCACCCACAATGGTTGCGCGTTTCGTGTGTCATAGAACTCCGACAGCGCGGCGCGATCCTCGCTCAAGCCTTTGTCGTCATCGACAAGGGCACTCTTCATTTCATCGCGTATAGCGTCCGCGATCTTTTCATCGGCCGTCTCTTTACGCGACACATCTATAGTTGATGGAGATGGCGATGCCGTCGGAGCGCCTTCCGAAGCGTTGCGCTCGTTGGCGCCAACTACTTCAGGCACTGGCGAGGGCTCAGCACGCAACACCGTTGCGGCGCATGAGATAAGCAAGCCTGCCAAGACGCATGTCTTCACAAAAGTCATTGCCGCCATCCTTGTCGCTGTAGACCCAAGCTTACGCCCGAGCCCGACCCGAGCGCCTCAAGAGTTGGCGCGTCTTACCGACAATGTCGAGCGAATCGGTCGAAATGCGGACATTGTTGTCGCACCGGCGCGGTAGCTAGGCAACACTCCCAGCGCAGCACACCTTCAGGCCCACTTTGCAGCACACAACAGCTTGGGCTTTCATCGCGATTTCAATCGCGCCAGGACTCACGCGGTCTGGATTGCTGGCGTTGGCGGCAGATTATCCGTCAACCACTGCATAACGGCAGCGCGGTCCGGCTTCAGGATGTGCCCTTCTCCACCACAAAATTCGTGCCATGCCGCCTTCTGCGCCTGATTGACGGAAGCAAGCACGGGAATTGCCGCCGTCGCTGCCTGAGCAATAGGTCCACTCAAACCAGCCCCCTCACTCTCACGTTTCCCGAATTTATTTACGATGAGCACATCAAGATCGCTCTGAAGCGACGACTCAACCATACCGGCGACCTGCTCAAGCGCGGCGGTATCCAACGTACAACCGGTCGCTCCGGGCCCGAGGTCCTGCGACAGAGAGACTGTTTCGCCAGTGATGAGTTCCTTCACCACCAGATCACAGCGGTTCCGACCCTGTTCAGCAGTATTCGACCGAATAGCGCCACCAACGCGATACCCCATCTGCTTCAGATGGAGAGCGACATCACTCAGCAATTGATCAACGTCGGACTGATCGGAGCGTTCAATCGCGGCGAGGCGAAGCTCTGTCTTTTGGTTGGTGAATTCCCGTTCTTCCATACCGTCTCTCCGACTGATCGCCAAAGTCCAAAGCTTGGAGCACTCTCTAATAGCACGTCTGTACTGCCGGTGCGATTGACGTTAGGCAAACTCCACCCTCGACTAGCGAGGCCGTTCACCAGAAAACGGCAGGCCCATCTAGAATAGCACTCATCCCGACCCTTCGTTTTGATCCAGGACGAGCGCGCCGTGCTCCTTGGCCTTGTGATCCGGCTCGACATGGATGGTCGTTATGACGCCGTCAATTTGTGAGGACAGTGCCGCTTCGATACGATCACAAATTGCATGAGCGTCCGACACAGGCATCGATCCGGACACAACAAGGTGAAATTCCACAAAGGTTGCGCGCCCGGCGCGGCGCGTGCGCAGGTCGTGCACTTCAATGGCCCCCTCAGCACTATCCGTAATCAGTTGCTGGATGTGTGCGGAAATCTTTGGCGAGGTGGCCTCGTCCATTAGCCCGCCAAGACTGTCACGGACTAGCCTCCAACCGGACCACAAAATGTAGACACCGACAATCGCGGCAAGGATAGCGTCGAGGCGGGAATACCCGCTTACGATTGCAATGATCAATCCGCCGAGCACGCCAACCGAAGATGCAACATCCGCAAGCAGGTGTCGCCCATCCCCAATCAACGCAGGGGAACTGAATTGGCGGCCGTAGCGGATGAGCAGTATGCCCCAGGCGGCGTTGATAATACCTGCGATGGCATTGACAGCCAGACCCTCGATAGGCGCGCGAATAATCTGTGGCATCAGGTATGCTGACCAGGCCGCGCGCAAAACGGCGGCGGATGCAAGGACGATAAGCACGCCTTCAAAGACAGCCGATATATATTCCGCCTTGTGGTGACCATATGGGTGGTTATGATCGGGAGGCTTGTCGGCCAGCCGCACAGCAACATAAGCAACAGCAGCGGCAGCGACATTGACCACACTCTCCAATGCATCGGAGTAAAGCGCAACCGATCCGGTCAGCCACCAGGCAAACGCCTTCAGCGCCAGGACGGCCACGGCAATACCAATACTGGCAATCGTAATGTAATGAATTTTGTTTGCCGACAGCATGGCGTTCTTCACGATGATGCAACTGACTAGGCGGATCTCGACGCGAGGCGCATTGTATGCCGATTCAGCTGCACGGGCGCGGTATTGTCCACATTGCTACTTTTTCTGTTCAAGGGCGATAGAGCCGATACAGCACGTGAAAGCCTGCCAATGCCTGCAAGCTGCCTGTCAGCTGGGCGCTTTTTTTGCCAACACACCGGCAAGAGCGCCAAGCACCAGAGCAGCAACGCACGTCCAACCAACACCGACCACGATCGCCCACGGCCAGGGAACCGGTGGCCAGCCCAAATTGGGCTGGGTGGCGGCAACGACCACAACAACACTGGACAGTGCGGCAATAACGTTTGTTGCGTCGCGCGTCCAAGTGGGGCGGACATAGGCAAGCAGAAAAAGACCCAGCAATCCCCCATAGGTATAGCCCATGATCTTAAGTCCGAACCACAGGATCGAAGGCTGCGAACCAAAGGCGACGGCGAGTAGCGCCAGTATTGCCGCAAACGCGATAACGAGGAGCCTCGGACCGGCAGCACTCGATCCTTCGCTGTTGTCGCGCGCCAATCCCAGATCGAAATAGGCAGATGACGACAGCCCGCTCAAGGCGGAATCAAGCGAGGACATGGCAGCAGCGAACAGCGCGACGATCAGGGCCCCACGAAGTCCTGCAGGAAGCTCGTGACGAATAAAATGCGGAAAAACATAGTCGCTCCTATTTTCTTCCAACAGCATTGTAACTGCGGGTTCTGGGAATGCATCGTAAAAGGCGAATACGGCGAGCCCGGCACTTAGGAATAGAAGCGTGCTGAAAAGGTCGCCAACACCTGCGGTTATGAGTGCAATTCTTGCCTGCCGTCCGTCGCGGCAACTCAACGCTCGTTGGGCTATGTCTTGATCTGCGGCACCCACCGCAAGCCCCAATACAAGCGCGAACAGGTTGCCGCTCCAAAATGTCGTGGCATCCGTCATGTCCAAGCTGAAATTGAACAAACGGAATTTGTCGGTTGCAACGCCCACGTCGACGATCTGCGAGATGCCGCCGGGTAGCTTGAAGCTGACAAAGATGATGGCTGCCAAAGCGCCCGCCAGAAACAGTGCCAACTGCAGCGCATCGGTCCAGATGACGGCGCGCAGACCGCCAACCATCACGTACAACGTCGCGACGCCGGCGATCAAAACGATAGCTTGTATGAGCGTGAGATCGAAGAAGACGGAGACTGCAATGGCACACCCAGCAAGACGCACCGCGCTTGCCAGGCAGCGGCTGACAATAAACAACACAGTGCCGCCCACACGCGTCTTTCGGCCCTGCCGATGCTCAAGATATTCATAAACCGTATTGACCCGGTACCGGTAGAACTCGGGAATAAAATACATCGCCACGAGGTAGGCGGCGAGAAACGTACCGACCCATAACTGCGCATATGCGAAGTTGCCGGAAATCGCAGCGCCCGGCACACCAATAAACGTTAGCGCGGAGAGTTTGGTCGCCCAGGTGGATGCGGCAACCGACGCCCAACCCTGTTCACGACCGGCCAGAAAATACTCTGTTTGGCTGCTACCTCTGCCGCCCGCCATCATACCAAATACAATGACGGCGAGGCCGTAGCCGCCAATCACCAACCAGTCTATTGTTGCCATTCGTTCTCACTATTTCGCGCACCTAGTAAAGCGCGCGCATAAAAACACAGGCGGGTTAAGGGCGCCAGCAGAGTATCTGCAAAAACAATTCTGAAAATATGGTGTTATCACTCGATCCATCTACCGCCAAGTGAGCGACACCAATTAACGCTCCGTGAGGCGAATTTCTATTCGGTCGGTTCCCGACGGAATGTTCTTGACTGCATCGGATATTGGAAACTCGGGCGATACCGGCGCGCCACCAAGAAAAAAGCAAAGGACAACATCCCCGACATACTGCAAGAAAGACCGTTTCTTTAGAAACATGACCGCTAGACCGTTCTGTCGTTCCGACAGGCAGTAATGCTGTTTCAGATAGCGGACCGTAAGATCCAATTCGCCAGGGCTGAAAACGGATATCTGGTGAGTTGTCATGGCACACCTGCGCTAGCTTGAGCATGGTCCCGATAAGACGGCGCATCACGCTTAGGGGCTGCAACAGCACGCGGCTGTTCCATTGGGAACAATACCAATGACGCTCCGTACAACGGCTGAACTAATGAGGCTGTTGAGATGCCTCGTAAACTCCGAGCTTCGATAACACCCAAGCCAACCAGAAAGGCGGGTTGCCAAGAAGTAGCCCTGCGACGAACGCAAGAAAAATCGTTGCAGAGGGAATGATGTATGCTGTCGCAGCATAAACGGCGACACCTGCAAGAAATACAATAAAGCCCGCAGCAATTGACACGCCAATTGCGCCTGCGTCAGGCCTGAAGGCCAAACTCGATGCACCGGAGAAGGACCAAGTCCGCCGCGCAAGCAACCATCCAAAAACCACAAGCGCAGCTAGCAACAGAGTTTCGTGCAGTTTCGGCAACGTCAAAACCTCACGCCCATCAATAAGCTGAGACAAAATCTGCGCATGAATGAATACGCCCGGAACAGTCTTACCATCGATGACTGAAAAGGGCGTCAGATGCCGATCCCGGTCACCAAAGCTACCGCCGACAAGAACAATCCGCCCACGAACGAGGTCCTGCCACCCCTCGCCAAACATCGCGTCGATCGATTCATCCGGTTCATGGGATTTCACCCTCAGCTCAGGAACCGCATGTTGCTCAAGCCCACGACGAGGCGGCCGCTGCCAATCGATCAGCCGCGGCTCTGACACATCCGGGACGTTGACGATATATCCCGCCTTCTCCGCGAGCACAGTTGCGAAGCCCTGCCGGTGGGGTGGCACCGGTGACGCGCCCAACCGCCAACGGATGACCTGATCGCCGACATTGAAGCTTCCGTGCCGCGCGGAACTGAAGAAATACAAATGCCCAGCCGACTGTCCCGAACTAGCAATAAAACTCTCTTGGAAAGCAAGTGCCTTGTCAGGATCCCGATCGCGCAACACCGACCGGCTGTCGACAGAGCCAAGGACGATCGGAATAGCCGAAGTCTTCAGGACTGCGGTCAACGCCTTGTCGTCAGATGGCTCGGTTGGCTTGTCAAAAACAAGATCAAGACCGACCGCCTTGGCGCCTGCTGCCTCAAGCCCCTTAACCAGCTTGGCTGTCAACGCACGATTGACCGGCGAGATCCAGCGGTATTTGTCGAGACTGGTTTCATCAATTGTGACGACGAGAATGTCCTGCCGGGCCCTTTCCGGCTGGAATGCGAAATGGGCCGTGCGCCAGTCATAAGACCAGGCATCCGGCGCCTTCACCCAATCGTAGAGGTTGGCATAGTGTGCCAATCCGACTAGTGCCAATGCTGTGAGAATGGACCCAAATAACGCCGCCCGCACACCAACAGGCTGGTGCGCGCGAGAGCCTGTTTCATGATCATTGCGCAATGCCACTAGAACTTCTCGGATTGTTGCCCATCCGCCAAATGCTACCGGGCGCGACGGCGTTCAACAAGAAAAATACGGGGGTTGGGACGCTTAGGTGAAGGAGATACCCCGATGCCCTACCGGTGGCAAAGTCTGGAATGAACTTGCCTGCCTGTTATACTGCTGACATCCTATGTCATGAACTTTGAGCCGACGTCTTTATTGGTAGGAGGAAGCGCCTGCTGCAAGACGTGCTCTGAGAGGAAGGATCAACCCGAGATGTCGAGCAACAAGGTCCACATGATGTCATTGGTGGCCGCTATCGTCTTATGCATATTGCTCTCTGGCGCGGGCCCGGCCCACGCAGGTCTCTTGGTCAAGAGCATAAAAAACGCGCCATCGCTGAAGGTTGGCAACACACTGCCGGACGATCATAAATTTGACTTGCCCGCTGGTGCCGAAGTCCGACTGGAATTGACGCCGGCCGGAACCCCGCTCAAGATGCATGGTCCTTACAAGGGCACGCTTGAGGCCTACCAGAAGAAATGTTCCGGCTGGCTTGCGTCCACTTATGCCTTCTGTAAGGACGACGATGACCTCTCAGTGGGCGGCACCCGCGGGCTTGAGCCCGTAGAGTAAGTTAATCCGGGACACCGGCTCACACGGTGTTGAAGCAGATTGGGAGGGGTCGGTCAGCAGCCCTTTTTACAATCGTGCGCGCGCGGCGCGTAATCTATGACGTGGCCGCGCCCATCCAATTCAATCGCACAGCAACGCGTAACGGCTTTTTTAGAAGTGCGCGCCCGCGCTGCACCCTTGATTTCAGTCCCGACAGCGACAGACCTAGGCGCTCAGCGGCTTGTTTTTGCGTCAACTGCTCGATCTCGGTGAGCGTGAGCGCTTCGCGATAGACCTGCGGCAAGTCTTCGATGAATGGAAACATGCAGCGTGAGATCGCCAGTTGCGCGGAATTACTATCAACCGTTTCACCATAGCCGGCGATCTTCGCGTCGGCTTCGAACTCTGCCAGCGCGCTGCGCTCCACGGATTTGCGCCGATAATGGTCGGTAACCGCATTGGCAGCCACGCGCTGGACATACGCGGAAGGATTGTCCGCGGCCTGGAAGGCATCGCTGTTTTGCACGAGCCGCAGCAGGATGTTGCCAACAATATCGTCAACCCACAGTGGATCGACGCGGCTGCGCACATAGGTGCGCAGCTGTTTTTCGAAGCCCTGCCAGCTGGTCTCGCTGATGGCAGTCTCTTTTTTCATGGTCGACACCAATCAAACCGCGCCGATATTGTCTGCCTTTTTCTTGCCGGTGCAACAGGTTTTGCCAAGTGAATCCGTCCCCGACGACGTCATGTCGTCAGTAATGCGGTACCACTCCCACTTCAGACCGTTGTGCGGGCGAGACCACAGCTTTTCCTGCGCGGCATGACAGCACTTGGTTTTGCGCTTGGTTTCCCCCAGCACCCCCGCTGCCTCCAACCTCTTCTGCGTGGCCTCAACTTCACCTGCAGCCAACGCTTCGACGCCAATATGGTGAAGATGCGCATCGGCTTCGGGGTTCTCGAATAAGACGAGCTTCAGCGGCGGCTCGCTGACAGCGAAGTTGGCGTAGCCCTCGCGGCGCTTATGCGGCTCAACGCCGAACAGCTTTGAATAAAAATCCACGGCGGCATCGATATCAGGCACATTCAGGGCAAGTTGAACTCTCATGATCTTGGTCCTTTCATTTGCGTTGTGCCTCTATTGACGCGCGGGGGTTTAAAGGGACGCAAAAAAGTTATCCGAAGACCGCGGCTCGGCGTGGACGATGTGCTAAAGTGGCCCCGCGCAAAACCCTTTTGGAGCGGCTCAATGACGGCACAAGACTACTCGTTCATCTTAAGTGAAGACGCGCTCAGGGCGCTGCATCACAAGCCGATGAGCCGGGCGACGGATAAAGTGATCACGAGGCTCGATAAGCACTGCCGTGCCATCATCGCCTTGTCGCCATTCTGCGTGGTCGCGACGCAAGGACCCGGTGGCGCCGACGTATCACCGCGCGGGGACCCGGCAGGATTTGTCAAAGTCATCGACGACAATCATTTGCTGCTTCCGGACAGGATTGGAAATAATCGCCTCGACAGCATGGCAAATGTCCTTTCGAACCCGGCCATAGGGATGTTGTTCCTGGTACCGGGCATGGGCGAGACCTTGCGCATTAATGGCCGCGCAAAGATCACCGATGACGAACGGCTTCTGGCGGACTGCGCCGTCATGGGTCATGCGCCCAAAGTCGGATTGTTTATTGAGGTCGCGGAGGCGTTTCTGCATTGCTCCAAAGCCTTTTCCAGATCTGAGCTTTGGAACCCTGAACGCCACATCAACCGTGAGACATTGCCGAGCTATCCGGAAATGCTGCTCGATCACGTTGCGGGCCTGACTGAAGAAGAAAACGAGCGGCAAAGTGCGGTCATGGCAAAGCGCGGTCTTTACTGAGCAGCCGCCACTGCTGACGCCCTAGATCTTCACGCCCGCGTTGCGCAGCTGCGCGCGCTTTTCTTCGCTCATGCCGGCCTGCCACGCACTTTCTTCACCCGGTGCGGGCAAAATACGCCCGAACTCCGCCATTTGGTCCGCATCGATATCCTGAATATAGACCCACACATCCTCGCGGGCGACCGCCAACGCGCTCGCAGCCTGCGTGATGATTTGCTCGATAATCGCTGCCTTTACTTCACCACCACGACCCGCGCGGATTTGACCGAGAACGAAAACATGTGGCGCAGCATTAGGATTGCCACCAATGAAATGGTCTCCGCAGCGCGTCTCAACGAAGAAAACTTGTGCGAAAGAACCCGGTGCACCTGTATGCTGGCTGTGGGCCGCCGTGATGATCTCTGCAAGTGCGGCTTTTTGCTCGGCCGTCAGGCTAACGTTCGCCGTGTTCACAGTATACGTCGGCATCTTGCAATCTCCGCTGCACCAGAGGGTGGGTTGTGTATGCTGATCTGGCCTGGAGTTTAGCTGGCTGGCGTAGAATATGAAATGTGGAGGGGCAGCGCGGCGGACGTGTCGGTCGGGCGGATGCCGCTGAAATCAAGCTGTCGCGACCTCCTCTCGCTTGTCCTATGGCAACACGCTCAACACTTTCGGATGGTAGGGTGCGTGGATGAAACTGACCAAGACACAGAGTTGCTGACGTGAAACTTGTCTTCATCATCGTTGGAGTCCTCGCGACGATCCTGGCCTTTCTCGGCGCAATTTTGCCTGGGCTACCGACGACGCCGTTTTTGCTGGTGGCGCTGTGGGCATTCGCCCGCTCCAGCCCAACCCTCCACAACTGGCTTGTGACCGTGCCTCTGCTGCAGACCGCCGTAATCGAAGCCAACCGGTTCGAGCAGGAAGGAACCATGCGCCTTGGCGTGAAACTAACCGCCGTCGCCGTCGCCTGGGGATCAGTCGCACTGACGCTTATCCTGAGCCGTGGAGAAATCACGACGATTGTGGTGATCGTGACGCTATGCGCGCTTGCCGGAACGCTAACCACAATCGTAGTGCCGACGGCACGCGGCAATTCTGAATCTTGAGATGCATGGGTCGCGCTGGACCGGCAACAATATGGGCGATCAGATCAGAACGCATTTGTGCTACGCGTAAGCCGAAACAAATGTCCACTGCATAGGGGGGAAGGTGAGATGCCCGTAACAAAAGGCATTCGTGAACTGGTTCGCGAGGCAAACGAACATATTGAAACCGTCAGCCTTGAGGATGCTCGCGCCAGGTTTCAGGACGATAACACGCAGTTCATCGATTTGCGGGACGTCCGCGAGTTATGGCGCGAAGGCACCATCCCCGGCGCGCTGCACGTGCCGCGCGGCATGATCGAGTTCTGGGCCGATCCCGATAGCCCCTATCACAAACCGGTTTTTGCCAGCGACAAGAACTTCTTACTTTTCTGCGCCAGCGGCTGGCGCTCCGCCCTGGCAACGAAGGCACTCGTTGATATGGGGCTAACAAACGTCGCCCACATCGACGGCGGGTTCACAGTCTGGTCAAAAGACGGCGGCCCGGTTGAGCCAGTGGAGAAGAAGTGATCGGGGGTGGGTCGGCTATGGACTCTCAACCGGAACAGACATCATCTGCGCCATGACGCGTCCTCATGATCCAACAGAGACATCTGCTACAAGTATAAAACATGAGCGCCAACCTCTTCAGAAAATGACAAAAGGTTAACCCATTATTTTACTAGGGCGATTGGCCTAATTAGCTCAATCGATGAGGAGATCATCGCCAAATGCCGAAGAATGACGTAAGGGCCAAAATTGCCGAGCGTTTCCGTAATGCAAAACCGCAGCAAAAAAATACCTTACCGGCGTTGGACATTGGGACTGGAGTAAACCATTCGCCGCATATCGTAATATTGGGAGCGGGCGCCAGTCGCGCATGCTGCCCGAAGGGTGACCGGAATGGTCGGCAAATCCCGCTTATGGCGGACATTATTGATTGCGTAGGACTCACCGACCTCATTCGCAATTGTGGTCAACCAATTGATGGCAATTTTGAAACCGTATATAGCGCGATTTATCGGGCTGGAGACAAAGCTGCACTTAATGAAATTGACCAGAAGACACGTACATATTTCAGTGCTTTGGAGCTCCCGGACCACGTCACAGTTTATGACTATCTTGTTCTTTCCTTGAGGCAGAAAGACATGATCATCACATTCAATTGGGATCCTCTTTTGGTCCAGTCGTTCAAACGTTGGCGCCATCTTGGCGCCGTACTACCTGAACTGATATTTCTCCACGGTAACGTCGATATTGGTGTCGACCTAGAATCAATGGTTTCGGGAATACTGTCGGACACTACCTATCCGGATCGCAAGCTCTGCCCAACTCCCCTTCTCTATCCCGTTGACCAAAAAGACTACAAGAAAGATCCTTTTGTCGCTGATCAATGGAGACGCGCTACGGATCGTATAGGCGATGCATATTACATGACAATCTTTGGCTACAGCGCTCCAACGACAGACGTGGAAGCAGTATCACTCTTGCATGAAGCATGGAAAACGAACTCAACGCACAGGCTCGCGCAAATAAGTATGATAGATATTCGCGACGAAGCCGAGGTCATAGCGTCGTGGTCGGATTTTATCGTAGCAAATCATCACAGTGGGGTGCTGCCCAGCTTCGACGGAAGTATACTGATGCGCCACCCTCGGCGATCGTGTGAAGCCTTTGCATTTGCAACACTCCAACAAGCTCCTTGGCACGAAGACCCATTTCCAATCAACTGCACGTGCAATGAATTGGAGGCGTGGCTAGAGCCGCTAATCTCTGAGGAGGCCACAGGAAAGCTCGCCGGCAATCCACACCATTGATTGAACAGAAATTACGCTAAAACAAGACCGACAGAGAGGATGGGCACCGGGCAATGTGACGTTGCACTTCTAAAGTAAGAAAAACGTCTACTCACAACCTATTCGCATCGCCGGAAAACAACCTTGCCAATACTTGACAAGTGGTTCAGCGCCTCCCCCCTCAATACAACAAATACGGCCGCCTCTTTGCCTTAAACGCAGCAGCTTCGCGTTTCCAGGCGGTGACGATGGCGCTGCCGGGGTCGCCGTTGACTAACATGCGGTGCATCCGGTGTGTGCCGGCGATTTTGTTAAAGAATGACACGTCTCGGAACAGGCGTGTGCGGCCGTTAGCACGCGCTTGCCGTAAGACGCGCGTGAGCGCATGGATGCCAACCTCCAATGGCTCGACGCGTGATACATCGGTGACGACGACGCGCACGCCATTGATGGTCTGTCCGACGAACAGCGGGTTGGTGGCGACGCGCGGAATGGGTCGGGGCTTGTATCTTGCTGCTTCGAATTTCACGCCGGGAAGTTTGAGAGAATTGAGGTGCGCGGTCATTTTCTTGGCATCGAGCCACGGCGCACCGAAGACCGTGAACGGTGCGGGCGTGCCCCGGCCCTCGTTGACGAGCTGGGTTTCGCCGATGATGCCGATGCCGGGATAGACAAGCGCGCAGGCGAATGTCGGAATGTTCGGGCTGGTCGCCACCCATTCGCGGCCCGTTTCCGGCCAGCGCATGGAGCGCTGCCAGCCTTCCATTTTCATGACACCGAGATCGAGCGTCTCAAGGCCTTTCAACCACTTTTCACCTTTGATCATGGAGGCAAGCTCAGACACGGTCATCCCGTGCACGATCGGGATCGGGTATTGGCCAACAAAGGAGCTGTATTTCGGCTCCAGTACAAAGCCCGACACATACTCACCGCCGAGCGGATTTGGCCGGTCGAGGACGATGAAGGGGATCTTCGCTTGCGCCGCCGCCTGCATGGCAAGCCCCATGGTCGAAATGTAGGTGTAGAAGCGCGCGCCGATATCCTGAATGTCGAAGACCAGCACGTCGATGTTTTTGAGCATGGCCTGCGTCGGCTTGCGTGTGCGCCCGTAAAGACTGAGGACCGGCACACCGGTTTTGGTATCGACACCGTCGCGCACCGTTTCGCCCGCTTCGACGGCTCCGCGAAAACCGTGTTCCGGCGCCAGGATGGCGGCGAGCGTGACATTCTTTGCTTTGTGAAACAGGTCGGCCAGATGTTCACCGCGCACCAGTCCGGTATGATTGGTGATGAGACCGACGCGCTTACCGGCGACCGCTTCGAAACCAGAATCGACCAACACTTCCGCGCCGGACACGACCCGTGGCGTGGTGCGTCGATCTTGTGAAAACGATGGTCCTGTCATGCCAATCAAAAGGGACAATGCGGCCAGAATAGCAAGTACAGATTGTATCCGCAGCAACGAGGGCGTTGTTGCAGAGTTCGGAGGATTGTCGAGCATGTGCATGCGTTGGATTTCTATTCGCTGGTGTGACGACAGGATGGCCTTGCGAAACAGCAGGCAGAAACAATCTTATGTCAACATTATTGACGCTGATGCACACGGCTTCGGCGACATGCGCGCCGGATTGTTATGCCTCGCGGTGGCAATTCCGCACGTGCCGTGCGGGCCACCTCCGGCAGGGCGCGGCAACGCCGCGGGTCGCCTTGCTCCCTGTTGTGTTAGCCACAACAGGTGGGCGTGTGTGGATACCTCCCGGCGCGGGTGTAGCCGAAGGCGTACCCGTCGCCGGACTCGCTGGCCCAAACGCGAAGCGTTTGGAATAGCCTGCGAGCAAATCAGACGCATGCATGGATACTCCCGCCGCTGCGGTAGGCGGAGCCGTCGCAGTCGGCGGGTTCATGTGCCGGTGCGCAGCACCGAGTAGCACGTGAAGAATATAGAGAGAGTGCATCACGGCACCAGCACGGCAGCTCCTGTAAGATCGCCATCGCGCAAGCGTCCCAGCGCCTTGTTCGCATCCTGCAAGGCCATGGTCTCAACCGTCGTCTCGATTGGATAGCGCTCGGCGAGTTCCATGAATTTGATCGCATCCTGGCGCGTGAGATTGGCAACCGAGCGCACAACGCGTTCACCCCACAGGATCTCATAAGGCATCGATGGGATATCGCTCATGTGAATACCACCGAGCACAACCGTCCCGCCCTTTTCCGTCGCACGCAATGCGGCGGGGACAAGTGCGCCGACGGGCGCAAAGATGATCGCCGCCTCAAGCGCCTCCGGTGGCCGCTCGTCTGACCCGCCCGCCCAGGCACAATTTAAGGATTTGGCAAACTCCTGCGCAGTGGTGTCACCCGGACGGGTGAAGGCATAGACCTCGCGGCCCTGGTGGTTTGCAACTTGCGCGACGATGTGGGCGGCGGCACCGAAGCCGTAAATACCGAGGCGCTTTGCGTCACCGGCTGCTTTCAACGAGCGGTACCCGATCAGGCCTGCGCACAACAACGGCGCCGCATGCACGTCATCGTAACGATCAGGTATTGGAAAGCAGTAATCCGCATCGGCAATGCAATGGGTGGCGAAGCCGCCGTCGATCTGATAGCCGGTGAAGCGCGCCGCATCGCATAGATTTTCGCGGGCCGATGTGCAGTAATGACAGCTGCTGCACGTGTGGCCGAGCCAGGGGATGCCGACGCGGTCGCCTACCTTGAAACGATTGGCCGACGTGCCCATTGACACCACGCGCCCGACAATTTCATGCCCCGGGATGATCGGCAGTTTCGGCTCGGTCAGGTCGCCGTCGACCACATGCAAATCCGTCCGGCAAACCGCACATGCACCGACCTCAACCAGAACTTCATTCACTCCTGGCTTAGGCGTCTCGCGCTCAATGAGTTTCAGCGGCTCGCCGACCGCCTCCAGAACCATCGCCTTCATGTCTGCTCCGTGTCTGTTTTCTCAGACTAAGCGAGCGGGCGAAGGATTAAAACAGCCGTTGATCAGGCTGCCACTTTGCACAGCCACCAACATCAGAATGTCATACCAAGGACAAGCCCCGGATCACGGTCGAATACGATCAGTGCCTAAGAGCCTAAGCATTAACGTCACCTCCGCAAAGGCCGAGGTCTGTCCACGTTTCAACGGGCTCAAATCCTGATGGTCGGACGGATCCCGGCCTTCGCCGGGATGACGGCAAGAAAATTAAGGCCCAAACTCCACGACCTGTTCTTACCGCTGAGATACTTTGGTTTGGATTTCCATAAAATCGCGAGGCTCAGGCGTTTGAACGGGTTTTGGTTGGCGCAACTTTGGATCGACCGTAGCGGCGCGGAGACGAATGACATCGGCCAGCATAGCTTTTCCTTTCAATAACAAACGCCTGTCGGCGTAGAAATTATCGAAAGGTAGCCGCGCCAGTGTCCGCGCGCTGTTCCCAACACGACAAACTCAAAAAGGAACGGTTAGGCTTGGCGCAGCATGCTTTGGGAACTATTGCGACGGTTTGATTTCAATCACGCGGTATTTTTTATCGCGCCCCAGCTTGAGCTTGAAATTGACCTTATCGCCTTCCTTCACGGGTGATAAATCCACCTTCTTGGTAACATCGAGATCCATGGTCATTGTCGGCCAGCCCAACTCCGGCATCGGCTCATGCGTGATGTTGATCGACTTCTTATCGATATCCACCGTGTTGATGACGCCTGTACCAGTCGCCTGAGTCTTACCCGGTTCCTGCATCTTGGAGTGGTCCATCTCGGAGTGATCCATCTCCTTGTGCTCCATGCCGGCATCCTGCGCGAAGACAGGCCCGGCACAAAGGCACACTGCAGCAATGAAGCAGACGACGGTTTCGTTTCGCATCTTGTTTCCTTTCGATGCTGGCAATTTCATCTGCCAGGTTGTTGTCGATTCAATCTCATTCAACAATCCAGCGTTATTCGGCCGGTTGTGGGGACTTGCCTGCTGGCTCCAATGGTTCTTCATGGATTGCAGGCTCATTAAACCGCCGGCGTTCCCACAGGAAGTACACAACAGGAATGACGATGAGCGTCAGAATGGTTGTCGACGCCATGCCGCCGACCATCGGCAGCGCAATTCTACGCATGACATCCGAGCCGAGCCCCTCTGTCAGGAAGATGGGCAACAGACCTGCAACAGTGACCAGAACTGTCATGAGCTTCGGGCGCACGCGCATCACGGCACCAGCCATAATTGCGTCAAGCAAATCGCCCGCTGACTTCGGCGGGTGTTCGCGCACCTGCTGGTCGATGTAGAGCAACATCACCACAGCCGTTTCAACGGCGATGCCCCCCAGCGCAACAAAGCCGACGATGACTGCAACGGACAAATTATAGCCCGCCAGGTATACCGCCCACAAACCTCCGACGAGACCGAAGGGAAGCGACAACATGATGAGAAGCGTCCTGTCGAGCCTACCGAAATGCAACATCAGGAGAACGAAGATGATGAATGCCACGGCTGGCACGGCGAGCGACAAGCGCTCGCGCGCTTCCTGCATTTGCTCGAACTGGCCAGACCACGTGACGGCATAGCCTGGCGGCAGGTTGACGCTCTCTGCAATAACTTTTTGCGCGTCCGACACGTAGCCACCGATGTCGCGGTCTGAAATGTCGACAAACACCCAACCTGTCAGGCGCGCATTCTCAGACCTGAGCATGGGCGGGCCATCGACAATCGCGATGCTAGCAATTTCCGCCAGTGGAATATGCTGGCCTGCCGGCGTTGGAACGAGAATGTCGCTCAGCTGGTTGGTGGTTTCACGAAACGGCCGGTCGTAGCGCAGCATGATATTGTAGCGTTCGCGGCCCTGAACGCTTTCAGACAGTTTCATGCCACCCAGTGCCGTTTGGATAACTGACTGAAAGACAGCCATGTCGATGTTACGGCGCGCAAGCTCGCGGCGATCCGGTTTGATGTCAATATATTTGCCACCCTTTACACGGTCAGCAAACGCCGATCGGGTTCCAGGCACCGATCGCACCGCTCCTTCAATCGCAAGTGCGACACGCTCAATGGTTGCAAGGTCGTCACCGGAGATCTTGATACCGACGGGCGTGCGGATTCCCGTCGAGATCATGTCCGTCCTAATCTTGATCGGATAGCCCCAGGAATTGACGAGGCCAGGCATCTTAGTGCGTGCATCGAGTTCGGCGATTAACTTCTCGGTTGTCAGCCCATCACGCCACTCATCCTTCGGCTTAAGCTGGATCCACGTTTCGATCATGGAAATCGGCGCAGGGTCTGTCGCGGTGTCCGCGCGGCCAAGCTTGCCGAACACCTGCTTCACTTCCGGCACGGTACGGATCAGCCGATTGGTCTGCGCCAAAATCTCCTTGCCCTTTGTGATGGACACCCCCGGCAGCGTGGTAGGCATATAGAGAAGCTCGCCCTCGTACAGCGCCGGCATAAATTCCGCGCCAATCTTGGATAGTGGAATGGCGAGCGACGCAACGGCCGCAAGAGCCAGCGCCACCACAGCCCATCGCAATCGCAAAGCGGCTTGCAACACTGGCTTGTAAACGGCAACAAACATCCGATTGATCGGGTTCGTCATCTCGCTCAGGATCCGCCCGCGAACAAGCCACAGCATGAGCACGGGCACCAACGTCACCGACAGCAGCGCTGCAAAAGCCATCGCATACGTCTTGGTAAACGCAAGCGGCGCAAACAGCCTGTAGCTCTGTCCGGTCAACGCAAAGATTGGCAGGAATGAAACGGTAATGATGAGGAGTGAGAAGAAGAGCCCCGGCCCAACTTCCTTTGCGGCAGCAAGGATTGTTTCGCGCCGATCCTCAGGGCTAGCATCTGCCGGCATGCCGGAAAGTTTTCGGTGCGCATTTTCTACCATGACGATCGAAGCATCGACCATCACGCCAATGGCAATGGCGATGCCGCCAAGCGACATGATGTTTGCTGTGATTCCCTGCCCAGCCATGACAACGAATGCGGCCAGGATCCCAATAGGCAATGTAATGATAGCAACGAAGGCCGATCTCACGTGCAAGAGGAAAAGCATGCAAACGACAGCAACGGCGATCCCCTCTTCGATCAGCTTTCTCGTCAGATAATCTACGGCACCCTCAATCAAAGGCGCACGATCATAAACGGTTACAATTTCCACACCCTCTGGGAGGCTTGGTTTTAGCTGTTCGAACTTCTCCTTTACCGCATTGATGACATTCAGCGCATTTTCTCCCGAGCGCATAACGATAATGCCACCAACCACCTCGCCCTCGCCGTCAAGTTCGACAACGCCACGTCGCAGCTCCGGGCCTTCTACGACGTTGGCAATGTCAGAAAGGAGGACGGGGGTGCCGCCACTGGAATAGACGACCACGTCTCGAAGCTGTTGCAGATTTTGAATGTACCCCGACGAGCGAATGATTAGCTCGGTTTCAGACTGCTCGATCACACGCCCGCCAACCTCGCTGGAGGCGGCCCTCACCGCCTGTGTAATCCGGCTCAATGGAACATCGTAAGCGCGCAACCCGTTAGGGTCGACCAGCACCTGGTACTCTTTGACGAAGCCGCCGACGGAGGCAACTTCGGACACCCCCGGAACCGTTGCCAGTTCAAACTTCAAGAACCAATCTTGAAGCGATCGCAACTGCGCCAGGTCGTGCCTGCCCGTTCGGTCGGTAACCGCATATTGATAGACCCAGCCGACACCGGTGGCGTCGGGGCCGATTTGCGGTGTGGCATTGGGCGGCAGAGCACCGGAAATTTTGGATAAGGCCTCGATGACACGGGAACGGGCCCAGTATTGGTCGATGCCATCCTGAAATATGACGTAGACAAAACTCGTCCCGAACATGGAGAAACCACGCACGTCCTTCGTCTTTGGCAGGCCGAGCAATGTCGTCGACAATGGATACGTCACCAAGTCTTCAACGATCTGTGGCGACTGGCCGGGAAAATCCGTGCGGATTATGACCTGTGTGTCCGACAAGTCGGGGATCGCATCAAGCGGTGTACGCTCCACGGCAAGCCAACCGGCCACCATCAACGCCAATGCGCCTACAATAACCAGCAGCTGGTTTCGTACCGACCATTCTATGACTTTGGCCACACCGGAAGTCGTGGGATCGCGGCCAGCGATATCACGATCAATGTCCGGCATGATTGCCTCCCACCGGTGCGGGCTTCATCGTCGATTGTGCTGCATCGCTATCCACCGTGCCAGCCTCCGCCTTGGGCTGCGGCCACGGCAATTTTTTCGCAGTTCCATCACCGTATGGATTGGCCGCCGGGCCGACCATCTGAAGCCATGTCCTGCCGCTCTTATCATCTTTGTAAAGCTCAACCTTACGCTCTTTGTAGTGTTGTGGTGCTCCTTCTAATAACCAGGGTTCGAGCGCGTTTAGAAGTTCGGCAAGCAACGCTTGCACTTCCGTTTCCGTTTGTGCTGTCTCCGCCTTCTTCAGCACATTGACGACATCGCTCATGACAAAGGCAAGGCGCGTATGTTGAAAGGCCGGCCACAACAGCGTCTTAATTTCCATTGCCGGTTTGAGCTGGGTTGGATCAATGTCGTATCCATCCACCAGTGCCTCATGAATATAAAGCGCAGCATCGACCATATGATCGACCATAGCGAATTGAGTCTTGTCGAGTTTCAATAGCGCAAGGGGAAGTTGCAACCGTTGCAGTTTCTTGAAACTTTCGCGCAGCGCGCTTTCGGAATCGATCAGGAACTGGCCAGATACGACGATGTCGTCACCAACCTCGATCTCACCGCTGATTTCGGTCCAGCGCCGGGAGGTTAGCCCTACTTTTATCGCGCGCGGTTCGAAACGGCCGCCACCCATTGACGCAACGACATAGCGGCCGCTGCCGCTTTTCAATATTGCTTCCGAAGGAACCGCCAGTCGTTGCTTCGTCCCAACTTCAAGAGCGATGTCTGCGTACGCACCAGGACGGAGCTGGCCGTCCGAATTTTCAAGCACCAGCCGAACCTGGCCGGTGCGTGTTTTCGGATTGACCGTCGGATAGACGTATTCGACGCGTGCAAAGACTTCACGGCCCGGAATATTTGGAAACGTCACTTTCGCCGGGGTCCCCACCTCAACAAAGCTCAAGTCTTTTTCCGGCACACTCACCATAAGCCAGACTTGCGAGTAATCCTGGATGCGGGTCAGCATCGTGCCGCGCTTGACGTATGTACCGGGACGCAGATCCAACATCGCGACTGTGCCGTCAAGTTCCGCATAAAAGGGTACGAATTCGAGCGTTGATCCCTTCTGCACCATTTCATCGATAGCGCGGTCCTGCATGCCGAACGCGCGCAAACGCGTCTTGATAGAGTCGGCACGAGAGCGGTCACGACTCTTCAATGCCTCCAGGTAATCACGCTGCGATACAATGAACTCAGGTGCATAGATGGTGAACAGCAGATCGCCTTTGTTGACTTCGTCGCCGACGGTCCGGATCCGCAACTCCTCGATCCAACCTTCAAGGCGCGCGGTCATCTCGCTCTGCAACCGTTCGTTTTCCGCAATCCGTCCGTAACTGCGGATAATCCTGCCAAACTTGGTGAGCTCTGCCTTCGCGATGCGAACGCCCATGTTCTGCATCGTCTCTGGCGAAATTGTAATTGCGTCGCGCCCCCCAGGCGACGCTTCTCCCTGCGCCTCACCCGGACGCTCAAGCTTGACAAGATCCATGCCACAAATCGGGCAACTGCCGAATTCATCGGCGATATAGTGGGGATGCATCGGGCACGTCCACTTGACGGACGCCTTGGACGACATCTCGGCTGCAACGGCCACGGGCAGCATCACGACCATTGCAATGGCCGCCACGGCGACATCCGAAAGCCGCCATTGAAGCACGCTCAATGCTTTCATCATCTCTTTTCCAAATCTAGTTTGATTGCACGCGATATCCACCACCCACAACGGCAGTTGAACAATCACGTTCGCCAATATCACTCGGCAAATTGTGCGATGGGCAATCATGCTGCATGCAACAAGCCAGGGCTTTGCGCAGCATTCGACGCAGCTGCAAGCATCAAATGACGGCAACTGTCGTCGGATTGGGAAAAGCACTTAGTTGAGCAGGCGTCCGTTGAGATGGACCAGTCCCCGCAACCCTTCGCATCTCAGTGGCAGACAAAAGCCAGGTGGACCACGCGCTGTGTGCGAGCAAGTCCTTGGAGCGACGCGGAAAGTGTTTGCCGCCTGAAGTGCCGGTAAGACCTCCACAGCGCCCTTCTTGCGACCTGACGTCACCGGCGGTGCCATCGCAAGAAACTCATCACCGACCGTCTCAAGACAGAAGTCGAGGCAAAACCGCTTTGACTCTTTGCCCACCGATACGTGGTCGTGACTCACGTGTTGAGCATGGGCGCCTGCCGACCTTACTCCATGCGCTTCCACAGCTGCCTCGGCCGAAACGACAGCCTGCGTCACGGTCAACGCGATGAGCGTAACCGACAAGGCTCTGGCCAGCATGTTATGAAATCGTCGTCTCACAGGCCTACCGAACAGTATTAGTTTGTTGTCAGGCTACTATACTAAGTAAATTACGACCAGGGGCGGCTCCGACAAAGCGATCACATCAGCGCGACCGTTGCCCAACCGGTACTCATCGATTTACGAATGATCCAGTGGCGGCGAAGTGCCGCGGCGGCATGAGTTAGCCGCTGCCGCGTCTTTAGACCCCTTGCGCGCATTTGCCTTGCCTCGATGGCCGCTTTTCAATTGAGCCCTCCAGTACCGGTTGGTACTAAGGTCGCAGGCTCGATCAACAAGAGCTGAAACAACACGCCTGCCGGCATTTTGCAAAGGTTGCTGTCGAAAACCTCGCGGACGGCCGGGCAGACACAAAAAAACGAACGAGGAAATGCTCTATGCAGAGAAACAAAGTCATTAGCGCGGATGACGCTATCGCGCTCATCGGCGAGGGAAATGTTGTGACCACAACAGGCTTTGTTCAAAGCTGCATACCCGAGGCACTGCACGCCGCCTTGGAACGACGATTCGTGGAAACGGGGGCACCACGGGACCTCACGCTGATTATGACAGCAGGGGCCGGTGACAGTAAGGGACTGGGGACAGGGCGCCTGCACCACGAAGGATTGCTGCGCCGTGTCATCGCTGGAAATTTCGGGCGCATGCCGAAGGTGGCCCAGGCAGCACAAGAAAACAAAATTCTTGGCTATAACCTACCCCAAGGCGTTATTTCCCAGCTCTACCGCGCCTGCGCCGCCGGACAGCCAGGCCTGTTTTCCAAAGTCGGCCTGCAAACCTATGTCGACCCACGGCTCGGCGGCGGCAAAGTGAACGACGTCACCACCGAAGATATCGTCAAACTCGTCGACGTCGATGGCGAGGAATGGCTCTTTTATACCGCCACCAAAATCGATGTTGCTTTCATTCGCGGCACCAGCGCCGACCGCTCCGGCAACATCAGCCTGGAAAAGGAAGCCCTGACACTCGACAATCTCGCCCAAGCGATGGCGGCAAAGAACAATAACGGCATTTGCATTGCGCAAGTGGAGCGCATCGTCGAAACAGGCTCGATCAACCCCAAGGACGTGAAGGTTCCAGGCATTCTCGTCGACTGTGTCGTTGTTGCTGATCCACCGGAAATGCATCGTATGAACTACGGCGAGATCTATAACCCGGCTCTATCAGGTGAAATTCGTGCACCAGTCGAGAGCATGGACAAGATGCCGCTCAATGCGCGCAAGATTATAGCACGCCGCGCCGCATTCGAACTGCCGCCAAACGGGGTCGTCAATTTGGGCGTCGGCGCACCTGAAGGCATTGCGGCTGTCGCCAACGAAGAAAAGATCACACCCTATATCACGCTCACGACGGAGGCAGGCGCCATTGGTGGGGTGCTTGCAAGTGGTTCGAGTTTTGGTTCCGCCACGAACGCCGACGCGATCATCGACCAAAACCAACAGTTCGACTTTTATGACGGCGGCGGACTCGATATGACGTGCCTCGGCATGGCCGAATGCGACGGCGACGGCAACGTTAATACAAGCCGATTTGCAGGCCGCCTGAACGGCTGCGGCGGCTTCATCAATATCAGCCAGAACTCGCGCAGCGTTGTATTTGCTTCGACCTTCACTGTTGGCGGCCTCGAAATTGCCGTCGAAGACGCCAAGCTTGTGATCGTGAAGGAAGGCCGTGCCTGCAAATTTGTAGACAAGGTCGAGCAGATCACCTTTAGCGGTAATTATTCGCAGGAGCGTCACCAGCCTGTCTACTATGTAACCGAGCGCTGCGTCTTCAAACTCCGTCCAGAGGGAATGGAGCTCATTGAAGTCGCCCCGGGGATCGACATCGAACGCGATATTCTCTCACACATGGGTTTCAAACCAATCGTCAACCAGCCTGATCTCATGGATGCCCGCCTATTCGTCGATGAACCAATGGACCTGAAGGCGGATCTGTTGAACCTCGATCTTGCCGATCGCGTAAGCTATGACGCGGATCGCAACATTCTGTTCCTCAACCTGGAAGGATGGTCAGTGCGTGTCAAAGAAGACATCGATGCCCTGCGCGCCATGCTTATCGACCAATGTACGAAGGTGGGCAAGAAAGTCGGTGCCGTCGTCAACCACGACGGGTTTAGAATTTCAGACGACCTGTACGACGATTACGCGGAAATGATCGAATACATGCTAGAGCACCACTATGCCTGGACAACGCGCTATGCAACCAGTGCATTCCTACGCATGAAGATGCAGGAAGCACTCAGCAAGCGCGGCATTTCACCTCACATCTTCGAACGCAAGGACGAAGCCAACGCTTTCAACGAGGAAAACGAGGCGGTCGCCAGCACAAACTAGTTGCCTATGACATGCCCCCACAAGGCCAGCGCCCCGCCAAAATAAAAAAACGGCGGGGCGCAACAACACGCGACGCTCAAACGTCTATCTATCGGCGATCGTCCCAGGTGACGCCCCGTTACATACGAATCGCCATCGCCGCCAATGACAGTCCCAAAGCGCCTGGCCTCGCCCACACAATGTGTTAAAGCAGGCTCCGCAGGGCATACCTTTATGAATGCCACGTCCATAACGAATTGCCGGACAGCCCATCAGCGGTTTTGCATCGCCAAGCCGAGCCGCAGCAGGCCTTTCAGGCGCCAAATCCCGCCTTGGTTCAAACAAATTCCACCTACCTGCGTTAACGGTGATCCATAGACGCCAAGCCAACGTTTTCATCAGTGATCATGATCAAGAAAAAGGCAGATCACTATGGCCGAACCGCTTGCGATGACGATAGGATCGTCCAGTCCAATCAATGTGCAAGCCAGGAAGGCCATGGCTGATCAGATAACCAAGGTGAGTGCCGATCGCGACCAGCAGGCATTCCACGAGTTGTTTTGTGAATTCGCGCCGCGCGTGAAGGGACTGATGATGCGCTATGGAGCCGACGCTGAGACAGCGGAGGAGCTGGCGCAGGAGACCCTCCTTACGGTGTGGCGGAAAGCAAATTTGTTTAACGCCGATAAAGGCAGTGTCGCGGCCTGGGTCTTCACCATTGCGCGAAACCTGAGAATAGATCGGCTGCGTCGAGAAGTGGTCTGGCAGGAATACAACGACGAAAAGATGGATATTGAGTCGGAGGACACCCCGCCTGATGAAGCGGTATCTTCGATGCAGACAGCAGAGATTGTGAGAACAGCAGTGGCAAAGTTGCCGGAGGAACAGAAACAAGTGCTGGATCTCTCTTATGTAGAGGGCCTGTCACACTCCGAAATTTCGCAACGCCTCGGGCTACCCATTGGTACAGTAAAATCGCGCATGAGGCTCGCCTACCAGAAGGTCAAGGGATCAATTGAGGACCTGAAATGAAGATCACGCACCATCTCGATGATGCAACATTGATGAGTTTCGCCGCAGGCACGTTGGGCGAAGCGCTAAGCGTTGTCGTGGCCTCACACCTGGACTGGTGTCCCAGCTGTCGGCGCCGGGCTCATCAACTCGATGTACTGGGCGCAGTTGTGATGCAGTCGATTGACGGCGAGGAGATGAGTTGCAGCGAAGAAGCTGTCTTTGCACGCGCTGACAATATCACGGAACTGCCACGCGCACGGCGGCGTCCTGCACCTGCAGACGAGAACAGCAACGCAACAGCGCTCCCCCTTCCGTTAGAGAAACTGGGAGTTCGCTCGCTCGACGACGTGCAGTGGACTTGGCTCGGACCTGGCGTGAGATCGTGCCGGCTTCCTTTGTCCAACCAGGATGCCGGAGGAGACCTGCGGCTTTTGCGGATTGGCGCCGGACGCAAAATGCCCGAACACGGTCACGGCGGCACGGAGCTAACCCTCGTTCTCAATGGCGCGTACGAGGATAAATTCGGGAGATTTGGGCGAGGCGACGTGGCGGATGTTGATGAGGACGCCGAACACCAGCCGATCGTAACCAATACGGGCGAGTGCATCTGTCTTGTTGCGTCAGAACACCCGGCCAAGTTCAATGGGATTTTAGGCCGGATATTGCAACCGATTGTCGGAATGTAGATAAGCAACCGCTATGGCTACATCCACATGGAATGTTGTTTGGATCACGGGCGGTAGCTCCGGAATTGGCTATGAACTTGCGCGTCTTTGCGCCGAAGCCGGCGCAAAAGTCGCGGTCACGTCGAGGGCAAGCGACAAACTCGATGCGTTGGCAGGCAGTTCCGACAACATCTACGCATACCCCGGCAACGTAACCGATCGTGCCGGCATGAGCGATATCGTCCGGCGTATCGAAGCTGACCTCGGCCCTATCGACCTTGCAATTCTGAGTGCGGGCGTTTGGAAGCCGATGGGTGCCAAAGAATTTGACGCCGATGCCTACGAGCGCCTTATGAGCGTCAATTATCTTGGTGTGATCAACTGCATGGCGCCCCTCATACCCGCAATGACCGGTCGCGGCCGCGGTCATATCGCCCCGATTGCTTCTGTGGCATCCTATCGAGGCCTGCCGAAGTCGGCCGCCTACGGGGCAAGCAAGTCAGCCGTCGTTCATGTGGCTGAAAGTTTGCAGCCGGAACTCAAACGCCGAGGCGTCACCATGTCCGTTGTCAACCCGGGTTTCGTCGATACGCCGATGACCGAGGTGAACGACTTCGACATGCCCTACATGATCGATGCGCGCACGGCGGCCGAAAAGACCATCCGCGGTTTGAAACGCAAAAAATTCGAGATCGCCTATCCCTGGCCGATGGTGTTGCAGCTGAAGCTCGCCCGCATCCTGCCTTACCCGATCTTTTTCTGGCTGATCCGCACGTTCATCGCGCCATCAAAATCCTAAAACCACAGATTTAGCCGCGACTGAAAAAGCATGCGACGTACTGTCACCAGTAGTGATCCGTTGCACGCGGTTCATACGTTTTGCCCCCATCACGCTTTGGCACGAAGGGAACATGCTATGCTACATGGCGGCGCCGTAGTCCTTATTGGACTTGGACTCATCATTTACGCATCGACACGCAAGACCGGCTAACCGGAACAGGCGTTCAAACTCATGTGAGGCCCCGGTCCAATCTGATCGGCGCGCCACCCAACCGCGTAACCTTTTCACGACGGGCTTTCGGGCCCAAGGCTGCAAGAAAAGTTCGTCGCAACTGGGCGCGCCCAATGCCACGCGTGGCGCGTCCTTTTTTCTGAGAGCCGCGCCGGCCGGCACCGTCATCCAAACCGAAACTTGTTGAGAACACGAAAGCCCGCCCTCACCGGTGCAGTCGAACCACAGCCCCACCCGCCACGGGCAACCGCAGCCCTTCCCGCCCCAGCATGAGACAATTAAACATTTGACGCGGCAAAGTGTTTTTGCGCAATAAACGCCTCAGTGACACCGGGCGGATTGAACACGGGCGCGCGCCAGCAGGGTCATGACAGCCCCATTTCGCCGCCTGCACCCCGTCACCCATGCTCTGGTAAGACAGATTTGTTCAACCGGGGCCTCGACGACTCAAGCCATTCGGGCTATGTCGGCAAAGGTATGGTCAATGCAGGCTGGACTTCGAGCCGATGCGCCGGCGGCGCGCCTGCGGTAGATTAGACGGAGCTTTAAAGTTAGCACAATGTCGAACCATCGACAGACAGGCTGGCTACGATGACGAACGGGAACGAGATCGGCCCCGTTTGCCACTCCCGTTTTCGTTCCCCCGTTCCATCTCCCGTTTCCGCCGCAATGTTCTCGAATGAACGGCCGGGCGGCTTTGACCTCCCCTATGACATCAAAACACGTGCGAGGCTTTTCACGCGCCAACTTCGCGCGCGCCCAAGCCACGAGCCCAGGAGGTCGCAGACATGACAGACTCAACTTCCCTCGAACTGCTCGCCTTCAACTTGAAGCTGCTCGGCAAGAAGACCCGAAAGAGCATGCTGATCAGCGCCGGGCGGCCGGAAGACAAAAAACGCATGCTGCCGGCGATCCGGCGCATCCTGTCGCTCGATGTCGACCTTTATGCGACACCGGGCACGCACCGCTACTTCAAGGAGCACGGGCTGGACAGCACGCTTGTCCACAAGATTACCGAGGGCCACTCGCCCAACATCCTGACGCTGCTGAAAGCCGACCGCTTCGACCTCGTCATCAACGTGCTCACCGGCGTTGAAGACTATGACGAAGACTCTGATGCCAAACTCATCCGCAAGATGTCCATCGAAAACGGCATTCCGCTGATCACCGACTGCGACGTCGGCATCGCCACGCTGGAACAGCTGATCGTCGACACCGAGCGCGGCACCTACCGCTACAAGCTCGCCGACGACTCTGAACCCTGGAACCTGAAGCTGCACTTCCTGGAAGCCGCGCAAAAAATGGGCGGGCTTGCCAACCACCACGCCCACTTCGACAAGGCTTATCTCATCACCCGCGAAAACCTTCTGCTCGGCCAGGTCGACATGCAGAAAAAGTGGGACCTCTACAAACACTTGAAGGAAAGCGAAAGCTACAGCCACGACGGGCTGGTGGAACGCATCTCGCGCGGCGTGGAAGCCATGATCGCGCAAGGCGTCACCTACTGCCGCACCATGGTCGATGCCGACAGCACCATCGGGCAAAAACCCATCAACGCCGCGCTCGAAGTGAAACGGCGCTACCGCGACCGCATCCATTTCGAAATCGGTGTGCAGCCGCTGCAGGGTGTGCTGGATGAAGCCTCATTCGAACAATACGCGGAGGCCTGCCGGCTCGCCGACTATTGCGGCGGCCTGCCCTCGCGCGACCGGCCGCAGGCGGAAAAGCACCTCGACGTCATCCTGGAGCTTGCCAAGAAGCTCGGCAAGCCGCTCGACGTGCACGTCGACCAGGAAAACAATCCGCTGGAAAACGAGACCGAGCTCTTAGCCGTCAAAACCATCGAGCACGGCATGCAGGGCCAGGTGTTCGGCGTGCACGCGATCTCACTCGGCGCCAAGGACGAGCGCGAGCAGGACCGCGTCATCGAAAAGGTCCTGGAAGCGGACATGGGCATCATCATCTGCCCCTCAGCCGCCCTCAGCATGAAGCAACTCGCGATGACGGCGCCGCTGCACAACTCCATCGCGCCTTATCCGAAGCTGAAGGAAGCGGGCGTGCGCTGCTACCTCGGCGTCGACAACGTGCATGACCTCTTTATGCCGATGGTCGACGGCGACATCTGGACGGAGTGCCGCATCCTGATGGAGGCGTGCCGCACCTACGACATCGACGCCGTCGCCGAATGGGCCTGCGCCAAACCAATCACGGCACCGGGTCAGGAAGTGCGGGCGGAGGTTGCGTAGGGGGGCCTGTAAGCAAGCGTGGTTTGTTAACAATAGAGGGTCTGCGCCTGCGCACGTGGAAAGATCGGACCGGGGCAGCACGAAGATTGAAATTGATGATCTTAGCCTTGCCCCCCAGTTGGGGATACTTCTTTGATTGGCGAGGAACCAAAGGCACCTGTCATCGCCCGTTGCTGGATCTGCGGCTGCAATGAAGCGAATTCCGGCGAGCATATGACGAAGCGTAGTGACCTCGCTGCCGTTCTCGGGGCACCGACACAGGAACGCCCCGCTTATTTCCACGACCTGGATCGCATGAATAGACCCGTCAAGAGCTTCAATGCGAAGATACTAAAGGCACCCATTCGTATTTGCCACGAATGTAACACAGCGCGCACCCAACCGCACGATCGCGCCTGGGAGCACATGTCTCAACAACTCCGAGACCGTAGGCTTGTGATTGGCCAATGGGTGCGCGCCAATCAGATTTTTCGCTACGACACTCGCCAAGAAATGATCAATGTGCACCTATTCTTTCTAAAGCTGTTCGGCTGCATGCTGTGTGAAGCCAAGTCAAACAAAGCTGACATCCCAATCGATATTTTGCCCTTCTCCCAGGCAATTATGAACGATCGACCTCATTCGGAGGTACATCTGCAATTCGGCAAATGCGACGGCACGCTCGGTCGGACGGACCTTCACTGCTGGACGACAGAGAATGGCAGCGTGCTCGCCGGCTGGCTCTATCAGGTCAAGAATATTGCCGTCAGTGTGCTATTTGTGCAGGACGGCAGGTGGGGGCAACGGGTCGATCTATGGCACCCATCATCACAGATGCACTACAAGCGTTTCCAGATTGCGGATTTCATATTTGCCAGCCGTGATTAGGTGAACGCAACTGTGCGAAGCGGTCGGCGGCGGCCGATGCTTCCGACAAACCAGCGGAATAGAGATGGCTCTTGCCCCATTGCCGCCGAACTGCACCGCGACGGCTGCAGCGCTACTTGCTGCGTGTTGCATCGGTTACCCTAGATAGCAAAATGGCAATTAGCGCAGCACAGACGATACCGAAGAAGCCGTGAAATGCCGCGAACAATCGCGCAGCAGGACAAGGCTGAAAATCTCCGTAACCTACTGTGGTGAAAGTGATGATAGTGAAGTAAAGGATGTCAGACGGGGTGACTTGCGTGCCGTCGGTAGCCACGATCCCATACTGCACATATGTGGTGAACATTTGTGCATTGATAAAGATGACGATCAAAGGAACATAGTAGATTGGGGGAGGGTCATTCGATCTCCGCAGGTAGGGAGAGGCCAACAGGAACAGGACAAAAATGGTCCAAGCAAAGAGGACCATGCGATTCCAGCCAGCGAATCCTGTGTCGATTGCATTCTCACAAGGTTTACCTTGCTGGATGGGAAGTCCCTCGAAGTTAAGCCAAAAGTATGTCGCCCAGAATACGGACAAGAAAAAGGACACGAGGAGTACAAAGCGAAGCGCGCGCTGTAATCCACCGGACCGTTCGAACCTCTTTAGCCAATACCTTAAAAGGCGCACTAAGCCTCTCTTGATCCCTGCCGAAATTTACTTGAACGTGTTTACCACTTCGTATTGAAGCCAAGTTGCCACACTTGGCCTTATCCACGCTTGTAATAGGACGGAGCGGTGTCACCACGCTCGCCCCCACAATTGTTGAAAACGCCTATATGAGTGAGCACCAAGCGCTGCGGTTTCGCCGACGAAGGTAAAATGCTGTAAGAGTTACCGCTCTTTGTAGGTTAGTCGAAATAGGAAAGGGAAAGCGGAAGCCTAGTTGGCGGGATCAACCTGCCAGTCACCGCTTTGGTGAACAACTTTATCCATCGTTCTGCGAAAGCATCTTCATCCTCGCCATCAATGGGGGTTGGCTCAAAGGCTGTTTGCCAGCCGCTGACCACTCTCGAAAGCGCTAAATGAAACTCAGGTGAATGAGGACTAAGGGCGACTGGGGCTGTCGAGCCGGGGCTTGCCCAATTAAAGAAGGACAATTCCCGCCACCTATAACTTGTGTCTTCCGGAGATTTCGAGTAGGCGAGCGTGGCCTCATAAACATAGAATTCGGGCTCGTGGGCCGCTTGCCTGTCGACGCGCCCACCTACCCGCAATATCGATGCTGCCAGAACATCCCATCCTGACTGGTGATCAGCGACGCCGACGGATGTTGGTTGTTCATACGCCAATTCAGCCGAACCCAGCTTGATACTCCTGTCGCTTCTCTTCGCCATCTCTGATGTAGCGACGATTTCATCGAACAGGTGACTGAGAATGCCGTGCAATTCTGAAATTGCTTCCTCAGAGGCCAGTTTTCGAGACTGCTGCGCATCTTCCTCAGTACGCTTCTGCGCTTCCGCAGCAAGCTCTTCCTGCGCCACCTTAGCACCCGCAGCCGCCAATGCTCGGCTCCGTTCCCTCAATGGGTGCGAGCCTACTTCCGAGTATACTTTTCGACAACGTTCAAGCGAAGGTCGGTTTTCGGCGATCTTTCGCAGCATCAATCTTCCGAAGCCTTCCAACCTGTGATCTACGCCCTTCAAGTGCGGCGGCTCCCTGTTGAGGTGCCCCTCTCGCACCTCGTCAATGCTCCCAAGAAACGGCGGGCGCCCGTTGATCATCGCGTGCAGGATGCAGCCGAGCGCATATATGTCTGTCGCTCCCGTAGGACGTTCGCCCCGCCATTGCTCCGGGGCAGCATATGTCGGTGTGAGGGACCCCCGGAGTGTTTCACGGGACGTGCTATCTTCGACAAATTTGGCAATGCCGAAATCGGCGACTTTCCAGCGTCCTTCATGATAGAGGACGTTAGCTGGCTTTAGATCACGATGGACAATGTCCCGCACTTCCTCCAGCCCGGAAATAATGTCGAGCGCTACGTCCTTTCCCTCTTCCCAACTAAGCGGCCCGCTCTTTCCGATCTGATCCTGGAGGCTGTATTCACAAATCGGCATCACGAGGTAGTATCGATCACTGTTCGCATCTTGGCCATGGTCCAGTACCGCGACGACGTGTGCCAGTCGGCGATCGGCCAATGCCTGGCCAATTTTCATCTCACGATGCGCCGCTGCGTCCGCTGTTATTTTGAGTCGCTTGATGGCGACGGCCCCCTCTGCCCCCTCACCCCGGAAGACCTCTCCAAAACCTCCAGCAGGCGCAAGTGCACTCTGCTCGTTAAGCCGCCAAGTACCACGAGAAAGTCTAATCTCGGTCATTACGTCTCCTGAGAATTGTGAGAAACGCCGGTTGGGCTGACATCGCAGCTGGTCCGACATTTCTCATTGGCATTGTCCACTTGATGAGACACCGCCGTCAAGAACATCCGTCTCACACATCATTCCGACAACAACAGACAAACCTGCGCGCGCTTCGACAGGATGGAGTTCCCAAGACCTGCGCCCGCCAAGCCTTGCAATTCGCAACGCTTGCGAACACAGTGACGACCTAGGCGAGCCAGGCCCCAACCCATGTTCGAAGTTCAAGTGACAGCGCTGTTTGGCATTTTGCGGTGGCCCGTTATTCGTCACGTGCTATTCGGCGCTTAAGCGCCGGCACGCGACGCGCCGATCGCGACGCCTCCGGCTACCGCGACGGCGGTCAACTCGACGCCCGCCGGATCACGCATTGCAACGGTCGCGGCGCATTTCATGCCACCGTGGATACCACCCGGCGCGGGTGTAGCCGAAGGCGTACCCGTCGCCGCACTCGTGGGCCCGAACGCGAATGCGTTCGGAATAGCCCGCGAGACAAACATAGCGCCACACGGCGCAGAATAGCCACACACCTCCCTGTTCCCACCACAACAGACAGGCGGCCGTGAGGTCCGGTAGACGGGGCGTGTGCGACGTGCGGGGGCCAGGCCTTCACGATTCGCGTCGCCGTTTAATCAGCACGCTTAAATCAACGCCGGGCCAAACACATGTATGAAATTTTCGTCACAACAATCTTCGGGATTTTGCGATGGCCCGTGTGGACGGCGGGTGCCTACGCAGTCTTTGCGGTGTTTGTTTTTCTGAGCCTCGGCTATGGCTGGGAGCTGCCTGAAAACCTGATCCGGTGGGACCCCATCTTCACAAACGCGTTCCGGATCATTGCCATGTTCTCTCTTGCGCAATGTGTCTTCGGCTACGCCCTGGGCCGCCTACTCGGCTTCGCCGGCCGCTGGGGTTATCGCAAGATGAAAGCCTGAGGCGGCGGGTAGGGCTGCGCGATTATCTGTCTCACGGTGGCTATTCTGCGCCCAAGGGCACAGGCCACCTCCGACCGGGCGGCGCAATGCGCCGGGTCGCCTTGCTCCCTGTTTTGCCAGTCAGCAGGCTCGACCCAAGTTAGGAAACCTCCCGGCGCGGCAGTAGGCGAAGCCGTTGCCGTCGCCGATATCGCGGTGCCAGCGCGACAGCGCTGAATAGCGTCGCGATAATAATAACGCTCTTATGCGAGGGCACCTCCCGGCGCGCATGTAGCCGTCGTGTCGGAGACGCGCTTTCAGCAAGATGGCGTATGCGTCGCCGTACACGCGGGCCCGAACGCGAACGCGTTCGGAATAGCCCGCGAGTCAAACAGGGGCACGCCCCCGGCGCACCCCTGCTCAATATACTTTAAAACTTTCGGGCTTCCTGCCCTCTCACCTAACTGCGCTTAACGCCGAACATCGAGCCATCGTTCTGCGCGATGAACAGGTTGGCCAGCGCATCATCAACATTCTCCGGCGTGAACTGCGGCTTGACGCCTTCAAACTTGCAACTCGCCAACACCTGCTCGACGATGAATTTCGGCTGGAAGTACGCCAGCGGCGCCTCGTTTTTCCGGACTGTATCAAGCACCTGCTGATAGATCTCTCGGGTGAGCTGCAGGCCATGTTTGCCCGCCATGCCCTGGAACACTTTCAGGAACAGATCTTCCGGCGGCTCCACGGTTTCCAGCTTGTAGGAAATACGACGCTGGAAGGCGGGGTCCATCAGATCGTTGGGGTGCATGTTGGTGGAGAAGATCACGATCTCGTCGAACGGGATCATGGCGCTCTTACCGGTATGCAGCGTCAGATAGTCGACGCGGCTGTTCAGCGGCACGATCCAGCGGTTGAGGATGTCCTCCGGCTTGGCGCGCTGGCGGCCGAAGTCGTCGATCAGAAACGTGCCGTTGATCGCCTTGATGTGCAGCGGCGCCTCGTAGTACTTGGCGACCGAATTGTATTTGAGGTCGAGCATCTCGATGGTGAGTTCGCCGCCCGTGATCACCATCGGTCGGTAACACGGCACCCAGCGCGGATCGATCGGGTTACGGCGCAAACTCGATGGGCCTTGTTGTTCGGCGGCCTCCGGCACCACGCGATGAACGGCCGGGTCGAACACCTTCATGATCTCGCCGTCGATCTCGATGCAGTACGGCACATAAATGACATTCTGGAAGATGTTGCCGACGATTTCAGCAACCGTCGTCTTACCGTTACCGGCCGGCCCGTAAATCAGAATGGCTTGTCCGGAGTTGACCGCCGGACCTAAGCGGCTGACAAACCGGTCGGTCATGACGAGATCGGAAAACGCATCGTCCAACCTTTGGCGCGTCACGTGTTCGTTGGTGACGCGCTGGCGCAGAATGCGGTCCTGGTAGTCTTTGAGCGACACCGGCGCGGGACCGAAGTATTGTCCGCGGCTCATGGCATCGATCGCGAATTCGCGGCCCGCCCGCGTCAGGCCCAAGCGCAATTCCCCGCCGCCACTGTTGGACGACAGCGCCTCGATCAGTTTGCGCTCATTCGCCGTCTGGATAAGCTGATTGACGATGGTGCTGGAGAGCTTCAGCGCTTCCGACATCTGCGATGCCGTCTCCAGGTTCTCCGCGTAGATGCCCTTGATGGCAAGCTCGAGCAGGAACACCGGATCGATGCCCGTGCTTTCCACCATGATCGGTGCCTGCGGCGCGTCGGCTAGAACCTCGTTGATCTGTTCCCTGGTCAAAAAGCCAAGCGCGACGAGAATATCACCAAGCCGCCCGCCGTTCGCTTTTTGATGTTGGATCGCCTGGTTGATCTGTTCTTTCGAAATCAGTCCCTTGGCCACCAGGAGATTGCCAATATTCATCATGTCGCGAACCTCTGCCTGCAATAAGCCCGTTGGACAAACTTCTATCTGTCCATTGGGTATGTTCTTGATGCGCGTCGCCCGCAACTGCGGGGGCTTCGCGCGCGGTGTTAATGGAAGGTTATTCCCGCCGTTCCGATAAGCCCTGCTATTGTCTATACGATAAAAGGGTAAAAGAATTTCCCCCTGCGCATCCTGTGAGACCGGTACGCGATAGACAAGGTGGAGGAACGAAGACCGGCCTACTTTCTAAAGACGCGTTTGAGTATGTATTCCAGCGGGACAGAAAGGCCCGCGGCCACGCCGATCATAAGAGCCTGTGTGTAGCCGGTTGCGTCAGTCAGGTATACAGCAACAACCGCAATGGCACCGCAGATAAGAACTGATAAAATCCACATTGCATACCTTCCTTCTGAAATTCGGAAGCCTTCGAATTTCTAAATTCAATCGAAGTGGTCAGCCCCGTCGAGTGCCCCAGCTTGATGTTAGTTTAATGGCGGTTGCAAATGATCTTCCGCATCTCGACATACCGACCCTCCCGTCTGCCATCATCGCATTTGCTGGAACAGCAATTGCATCGCGCTGAGACCACGCGCTTTGTGTATCAATCCGGACGTTTGCAACACCCAGAGTTACAGACAAATTGAATAAAATTTGAGCGATTTTGTTAGCACCGCTTCAGGGATTTTTTGCCAATACTTAAGCCAACCTTACCGGCTAGCCACGAATTTCGCCGATCTGCGAAAGCTCGCGTTAGCCTGGTTCGGGATCACAACAAACGTTTCGCCACAAAGGCCCCAACGCGGCTAAGGACGTGACCAGAACAATTCACTCCC
Organism: Hyphomicrobiaceae bacterium; assembly: GCA_965222485.1. GTDB lineage: Bacteria > Pseudomonadota > Alphaproteobacteria > Rhizobiales > Hyphomicrobiaceae > CBDCUC01. Next base: position 1,858,269 of record CBDCUC010000040.1, on the reverse strand, counting down.
AATTCTACGTATCGGCACAGGATCGATGCTCACCACCACGCACCACGTCGCGCGACACGGGCCCTATCGGCAATCAGTCCATCAGCAAAAACACAACAGCGGAGTAACCATCAATGCTTACAGCGGCTCAGGGCGCCGTCGCCATCGATCCAAACGCGCATCCCGTCGAAAACATCTCTGTTGAAGAGCAGGAGCGCAGACGAGAGTTACGCAAGCTGGAGCGCACATCCGCCACATTCGCCGAGCCGGGCCATCCCACACAATTCAGCTGCACTGTTCAGGACATGTCGTTCAGCGGCGCCAATCTCATTACGAGCGGCCTCACTCCAGATGCCCTCAACCAACTTCCCGATCAGCTGGTGTTGCTGTTTCCCCACGAGAACCGCGAGGTACCATGCAAGGTCATGTGGCGCAGCGGCACTGCGATGGGTGTGAAATTTACGTCCTTCTTCCGCGAAATTTCACCGGCGTACAAGAAGAAGCGTCAGCGCCCAGCGGTACGCCGGGCATAATGTAATTTCGCTGGTCTATCCCGAACGCGCTCGCGTTCGGGACCTGCGAGTTGGCCGACGCCAGCGGCATCGTGCCGGAGGCGCGTCTTCGACACAACGCCTAGTGACGCGGCAATGAACTCAATACGAGCAGGATCACGCGCCGCTACGGCTGCAGCGTTATTAATGCCACCGGGACACCTCCCGGCGCGCATGTAGCCGGAGGCGTATGCGTCGCCGCACATATAATATGGGCGAAGCCTTGGCGTCGGCGCATAAATGGGACCCGCCACACCCACACAGCTTCCCGAGGCTGAAAAGCCAAGGAACAGCAACGTGAGCCGAAGGCGTTGCCAATCGCACTCTACCCGGGAGCCGACCGGTGGCTTCTCGCTTTCATTGTCTCATACCGCTTACACTGGCGCGGGAATCACTTTTCAGCCTATGATCGGCGAATTGACCGGTCAGCCAAGAAATGAGTCGCGATGACGACCCGCCCCCGCCGAGCAGCACCCGCTGTATCAAACACAACACGACGTACCCCTAAAGGTGGCACCCCGCCCCGGCGCCGCGCCAGGCCCGATTCTAGGGACCGGCTTGTTTCCGCTGCTAGCGGTTTCTTCCTCAAGGGCAGCTATCACAGTGCCGGCACCGCGGAAATCTGCGCGGTCGCTGGTGTCAACAAGGGCTCGTTCTACCACTACTTCCCCTCAAAGACGGACTTGCTGCTTGAAGTGATCGAACAGCGCGTCCTGGAGGTTGAAGAACAGATCCGGCGCATTTCTGCCGGACGATCGTCATCCGAACGCAAAATCCTCCAATTGTTCACAGTCCCACATATATCCGGCGCCAATCGGCGCGGCGACTCTGTCATTCCGGGCTATTTTCTCGGCAATATCATTCTTGAGCTTTCCGCAGGCGACTCAAGAGTGCGGGCGGCCGCAATGAGCGCGCTGCAACGCTGGGGTACTGCAATTGAAGAGATCGTCGAGCAATTTTTGCGCGACGAACAGATCCATGGTCTGGAATCCAAAGATGCAGCCGCAGCGCTCGTCGGCCTCTTGCAAGGCGGCACGGTCATGGCGAATGCCTATGACGACCCTCGAAAACTGCGCGCCTTCGGCCATATCGCACTGACAATCCTTCGTTCGTCCACAGAGTAGACCGGCCCGCCACAACAGCGGCCATTCGACGCGCACACGCAGTTGACTGACCGGTCAACTTGTGGCAAGTGTGCGGCTCAACTTTTTGAGTTCAGGGAGATGCTGTTCAATGAAACGGATTATGTTTTCGTTACTGGCCATTGGCCTTCTGCCAAACGCTGCAAGCGCACTGGAAGCTAAAGTAGAGCGAACGATGAATGCAGACGCCAAGACCGCCTGGACTGCCGTCGGCGACTTTTGTCACATTCAGTCCTGGCACCCAGCCGTCACGAAATGCGAGATCTCGCAAAAAGATGGAAAAACGTTTCGCACCCTCTTTCTTGACGGCGGTGGCGAACTCTACGAGGAACTTAAAAACTTCGACAAGGCAGGCATGAGCTACACGTACACGATTGTCAGAGGCCCGCTTCCAGTTGCCAACTACACCTCGACGCTCAGCGTCACACCCGACGGAGACAAAGCAAAGTTGACCTGGGTTGGAAACTTCGATGCCAAGGACGCTTCAGACGAGGACGCCGTCAAAACCATGACGGGCGTATACGCAGGCGGACTGGATTCACTCGTCAAGGCCAAATAGTAGCTATTTGCCTTGGGATCATCGTCCATCGGCCACGGGCACAGCTAATGTCATGATGAACGAAAGGCTCCCGGCGGACAGTTCCCAAGAACGTAGGCATCCTGCAATGCATCCAACAATGACCACAGCATACGACACTTAAAGCGAACGGCCTCTATGCACTTTTCTTGCTCGTTTCTCGTCTGAGTGTTTTCACAGACGTACTCAAGAGCAAATGAGGCGTCGCGCGGAGCATGCGTGAGGCGCTGACTGAAATAGGTTAGCGCCTCACGATCAATGAAGTCATAGGCTTCCAACATTGAGGACAAACGGTGCCGATGCAGCTTCGGAGCGAGAAGCTCCGTCAATGTCGTTGCAACAGCGGCAACAAACGGTTCCTCGCGGACATAAGCCAAGTAACTTTCTAGCGTCTCGATGGTCTTGGGCAAAACGCCCGTCATCGATTGCACGTCCCGCCGATCCAGACCCAGCGCGTCGGTGAGTTTGAGCCACCTCTCCAGACCGCCCTCGTCCTGACCAAAACCATCATGATCCAACAGGCGCAACGTCCATTCGCGGCGAAAGTCCCTACTGGCGCTACGCGCAATAAGCACGGCGTCCTTTCGAGGCGCGTAAGCCTGAAAGCAATACCTGTTCAAAGCCCACGCCTGCACCTGCCCCTTGTCAAGCTCACCGCCATGCAGAAGCTTATGGAAGGGATGTTGATCGTAGTAGCCCTGAACGGCGGCCATGCGCAATTCCGCTTCAAAGTCATTACGTTGGAGCGGCTCCTTTGGCACGCCATCGTCCATCAGTGAACGTCCCGGGTCTGAATGTGGAACCATCTTCGTAAACCTGCGGCAATTCTTTCGATATGCGAAGGACGCACATGAAAACTTCGCGCCACGACTTGTCTCACGCCATTTTAGGTTGCGGCTTGCTGTCGGACAAGCGACATAAGACAGGTTGGCCAACAAGGCATAGTCGATGCGGCCAAGCCAAACAGCTGCCCCTTTGGGCGAAACATTCATAATGAGCTGTCCTGGCCGCCGCAACGGCTTGCGCCTAAGATCTGGGACACAGACCGGATTGGCCCAAAGTGCGCCTAGCAGTTGACAATTGGGCACTTCGACGTAGGAGGGCTCATTCTGACATTGAATCGAGACCGACCCGTTGTTAAGTGTCGCTGAGGAAGTACCTGCTGCGGCGACGACCAACAAGCGAGAATTGATCATGCCACACTACCGTTCACGTACGTCTACGCATGGGCGCAACATGGCCGGTGCGCGCGGGCTTTGGCGCGCCACCGGTATGAAGGACGAAGATTTCGGCAAGCCTATCATCGCCATTTCCAATTCATTTACCCAGTTTGTACCGGGGCATGTGCACTTGAAGGACCTTGGGTCACTGGTCGCTAGGCAGATCGAAGCTGCCGGCGGCGTGGCCAAGGAATTCAATACCATCGCAGTAGACGACGGCATCGCGATGGGTCATGACGGCATGCTGTACTCCCTTCCTTCGCGTGAGCTAATCGCAGACGCGGTTGAATACATGTGCAACGCGCATTGCGCGGACGCCGTCGTGTGCATCTCCAATTGCGACAAGATCACGCCAGGCATGCTGATGGCTGCCATGCGTCTCAACATTCCGGCAATTTTCGTATCCGGCGGGCCGATGGAAGCGGGCAAGGTGACGCTGCAATCTGGCGAATTGCGCAAGGTCGATCTGATCGATGCCATGATCGAAGCGGCAAACCCGAATGTTTCCGATGAAGATGTCGCCGCATTTGAGCGCTCCGCCTGTCCGACCTGCGGCTCCTGCTCTGGCATGTTCACGGCCAACTCCATGAACTGTCTGGCTGAAGCGCTCGGACTGGCGTTGCCAGGCAACGGTTCGGTGTTGGCGACGCATGCGTTCCGTAAAGAGCTTTTTGAAGAAGCCGGACGGCGGATCGTGGAACTAACGAAGCGCTACTATGAACAGGAAGATCTCACGGCAACGCCGCGCGGTATCGCAACGTTTGATGCATTTGAAAACGCCATTGCCCTCGACGTAGCCATGGGCGGCTCGACCAACACTGTTCTGCACCTTTTAGCGATTGCACGCGAAGGTGGGGTCGACTTCAAAATGGCGGACATCGACCGCATGAGCCGCCGCGTTCCGCACTTGTCAAAAATCGCACCTTCCAGCCAAGAATATCACATGGAGGATGTACATCGTGCCGGTGGCGTAATCGCGATACTTGCTGAGTTGGATCGGCTTAGCCTCATTCACCGCGATTGTGCAACGGTTTATGCGCCAACGATCGGTGAGGGCATTGACAAGTGGGACATCATGCAGAGCCCGAGCGACGAGGTTCAAACATTCTATCGGGCAGCGCCCGGCGGCGTTCCGACACAAACCGCGTTCAGTCAAGAGCAATTATGGCCGAGCCTCGATCAGGACCGCGAAGCAGGTTGCATTCGAAATGGCGCCCATGCCTACAGTCAGGACGGCGGCCTCGCCGTTCTGTTCGGCAATATCGCCACTGACGGCTGCATCGTGAAAACCGCAGGCGTACCGGAGGAGTGCCTCAGCTTCAAAGGCACGGCGCGTGTCTTTGAAAGCCAGGACAGTGCGGTAAATGGCATCCTCAACAAAGTAGTGCAGCCAGGCGAGGTTGTGGTCATTCGTTATGAGGGCCCCAAGGGTGGCCCGGGTATGCAGGAGATGCTCTACCCCACGAGCTACTTGAAGAGCATGGGACTAGGCAAGGACTGTGCGCTCATTACCGATGGGCGATTCTCAGGCGGGTCGTCGGGCTTGTGCGTCGGCCATGTTTCGCCTGAGGCAGCGCTCGGCGGTGCAATCGGCCTCATTGAAGATGGCGATATGATTGAGTTCGACATCGCAAGCAGGCGCGTTCACCTTGCCGTCGATGAAGCGACTTTGAACAATCGCCGCGTGGCCATGCAAGCAAAAGGCGTTGACGCTTGGCGACCCAAGGAAAAGCGTACGCGCAACGTCTCACGCGCGCTCAAAGCTTATGCGGCATTTGCGACATCGGCTTCTGAAGGTGCGGTGCGCGATGTAGAGCAAATCGAGCCGCCGAAATTGAAGGCGGCTGAGTAACGCAGCTGGCTGCCATCAATCATGAGAGTCTGGGACAGTTTTGCGGCGGAGCGGGAGTGCCCGCTCCGGCAGTCCCAGATCCGTGACCATTCATGGCCTAAATTGCCCAACCGCGCTACTTTGCCTTGGCCGCAGGGGACGTATTCGTAGGCTTTCCACCGAGCGACACATCTTTGCCGTATGCGCTCTTTTTGTAGCCGTTGCCGTCTTTCTCGATTTTTGTGGTCCATCCGGAATTCCACGTAATGACGGCAGCCCCGTTCTCGTCCTTCCAAGTGCCCGTCATATCATGGCCGCTACGATCGGCCGAGGCACTACCATCTGCGCTCAGAACAATCTGAAATTCCTTTCCACTGGTATCCGTGACATTCCACGTACCAGCAAAGTCGCCGGCAAGAACTGCCCCTACTGCGACAAAGATTGTTGCCACCGCCAAGATTGCTATTGCTGCGACATTGATCATCCGGCTCATTGTTTTCTCCACAATTGTCATTTTCCAGATAGTTGAATGATTGGTTAGCCGCGAAGGTCGGCCCAATTGCGGTCCTCCCCCGCCCCCCCTTACCTGGGCAGCACTAACCGCACTAGTTGATTGTTGCTGAACCAAGCAATTCTCCAAATGGCGCAGCCCAACCGGCCCTAATTTTGAGACAATAATCCACAAACACGGGATCAGCCTTGAAATCAGTCAAATTCCGTCCTCGTCCGGGAACACCAGCATTCACGAAACAAGGTGCCTGTGCCCTTCGCAATTCACTCGTTCCCACGTCATCGTGAGGCGCAGCGCACTTTCGCGACGCATTTGTTTTCTTTATTGTCGGGTAAAAAGCCGGATTGCGGGTGATCGCGGCCGGCAGGCTAGCCGACGAGGACACGTGCCTTTCGCAGACAGGAATTTCCATTTCGGAATTTCTAGTCCCTATCTCAAGCCGAACGACAAATCGGCACAACTAAGAAAGTTTCCCCTACGATCATGACGAGCACCGCCAAGCGTCCCACCGCTATCGAGCTTCCTCAAGCTACAGACCGGCCGCGCCGTGAAGACGTCGAGGAGGCTGTACGCACGATTATACGCTGGACAGGTGATGATCCAGCACGCGATGGCCTGCACGAAACGCCTAGTCGCGTCACAAGCGCTCTTGAAGAGTATTTCCGCGGGTACAAAGAGGACCCTGGTGAGGTTCTGCGTAAGACCTTCGAGGAAATCGAGGGATACGACGAGATGATCGTACTGCGCGGCATCCGGTTTGAAAGCCATTGCGAACACCACATGGCACCGATCATTGGTCGCGCCTGGGTGGCATACATCCCAAATGGCCGGGTCGTCGGAATCTCTAAATTGGCACGGCTGGTGGACATCTTCGCAAAGCGCCTGCAAATCCAGGAAAAGATGACAGCGCAGATCGCGAATACCATTGAGGAAGTGCTGGCCCCGCAAGGTGTTGGCGTCGTCATCAAGGCGGAGCATCACTGCATGACGGCACGCGGCGTTCATAAGCCGGGGACCGACCTGATGACCAGCCGCATGCTTGGCGTGTTTCGTGATAACGCGCTGACACGCCAGGAATTCCTGAGTGCTGTGCAGCAGGACTCCTGACGTCGTCTTGCGGGCGTGGAAAATAACGCGACCTGATTAGAGCAGCGATACCAAAAACCATTCAGTCAAATGCATCGTTATTGTCTGGTGGGTAGTCCACTTTTGTCAGATAGAGGCCGCAAGCTGGTGCGACAACGCCGCATTTCGTGCGATCCCGTGCCTGCAAGGCGTCCTCGACGTCCTGTGGCGACCACTTACCTTCTCCCACAAGCTTCAATGTTCCTGCAATCGACCGGACTTGATTATGTAGAAACGAACGTGCGCTGGCCACGATGTGAATTTCGTTTCCCCGCCGGCTTACGGCCAAACGATCAAGCGTTCTCATAGGCGAATTTGCCTGACAAGCCGCCGCCCTGAAGGTCGTAAAGTCGTGGTGACCTACGAGGCAGTTGGCAGCGTCAGCCATGGTGGCAACGTTAAGTTCGCGCGGTATCCACCATACACGCTCCCGATCGATCGCGGGCGGGGCGCGGCGGCACAAGATGCGGTAAAGATAATGCCGCGCCGTTGCACTGAAACGCGCATCGAAATCATTGGAAACGTGAGCGCATTGCAGAATTGTTATCGGGGCTGGGCGCAGATGAAAATTCAACGCCTCTTGCACGCGAAAGCAGGCCCACTCTCGTTCCAGGTCGAAATGCCCAGCCTGTCCGAGCGCATGCACACCTGAGTCCGTGCGTCCTGCACCACGAACGCTCGTCTTCTCACCGCTGAACTGAAAAATGGCTTCAGCCAGAGTGTCCTGGACACTTGCGCCGCTCGCTTGCGACTGCCAGCCGACAAAGGGTGTCCCGACGTATTCAATTATGATGCGGTAGCGGGGCATGGATATTACTGGCCAGCGGTCGGTTCGGCAGAGCGAAACGAATGTAGCCACCAAGCGCCACAGTCTTCATCGCCGAGCGGAAGAATGTCATCGGGCCGTCTGGGGCCCGACATCTATTTCTGCTCTACCCGGTCAGCGGGACCGGGGCAATCCCCGCGGGAATCTTGTCGGTGGGAGATCATCCTGCGTATTGCGTTTCCCAAGCCCCGTTATTCGCCAGCCATGCGAGACATGGCGGGAAAAACCAACTCAGCCTATACGGGCCACGATTAGCGTACGCCGCCACCAACCGAGCTGCCGCGCTTTCCGCCGCTGAAGCCACGGCGTCCATGGGCAAAATTGCCATAGAACGCACCTCGGCCGTAGTGCGAACCATGGCGCCCTTCATGATAATTATAGTTGTAATTGTAGCTGCGCTCATTGATCTCCGTCTCGTTGATGCTCAAGGCAAGAGGCGTATCACCGTTCGGGTTGATAATAACGCGCTTGGTTGGCGGCAACGGCCGAAAAACACGAACGCCGCTTTCAAGCGTGACGACCGCACCATAGTAGGGCCGCGTCTCGATACGCGTTGTGGACGCTCCGCCCGCAAAGGCAGGTGCTGATAGGACAGAGGTCATGAGGGCGGCGGAGAATATGGCAGTTAGGGTACGCATGTTTTACAGGCTCCCAGTGAGCAATCGTTGGATTTTCTGCACGGGCGCAACTGTCGTCCGAACCGGATCAACCGGTGCGTAAACAGATCCGCCAAGCACTGGCCGGCGAAGGCCTGGATGTGCTGATCACCCTACAATATTGGCTTGAAGCGGGATTGAGAGGTTCAATCCTTAACATTGCTTAACGACGTTTGCCTGCATAGCTTTGCGAACAACCATCTAAAACCTCATTGAGGCTGCAGGACCTGCCCGCGTTGCAGCTGAAACCCCCGCAGGAATTCTTTTGCATCTGCCGGCTTCTTTCCCGCGCGCTGCACTTTAAGCAAACGCACCGCCCCGCTGCCACAGGAGATCGTCAGCGCGCCGTCCAGGATCACGCCGGGTTGACTGCCGGGCTCCAACGCCGCGTCTGAGCGCAATTCGCTGCGCAAAACCTTTATCCGCTCCGGTTTCGCATCCGGTTTGTTCGCCGGCGTCGCCTCAAACCAGGCGCCGGGAAACGGCGACAGACCCCGAACAAGGTTGTGCACCTCACCCGCAGTCCTGGTGAAATCAATACGGGCTTCCTTCTTCTCGATCTTGCTTGCGTAAGTAATGCCCTCGTCGGGCTGCGCGGTCATTTCCAAGGTGCCGCGCTGCAGGGCTGCAAGCGTACGAACCATCAAGTTCGCGCCAACGACCGCCAGTTCGTCATGCAGTTCTCCGGCTGTCATATCCGGCGTAATGGCAATATAATCGCCGGTGCAAATCGGGCCTGTGTCCAGCCCTTTTTCCATGCGCATAACCATCACCGCTGTCGTCTCGTCACCGGCCATGATCGCGCGCTGAATGGGGGCGGCACCACGCCAACGCGGCAAGGCAGAAGCGTGCAGGTTAAAGCAGCCGTGACGCGGAGCGTTCAGAATGGCCGCAGGAAGCAGCAAACCATACGCCACGACAACGGCAACGTCGGCCTCGTGGCGTTCGAATTGTTCCCGTTCCGCTGCCCCCTTAAAACTCGTTGGGTTCAAGACGTGCAGGCCGGCACTTTCGGCGAATGCCTGTACGGGCGAGGGCCGTTCGGCCATACCACGGCCAGCAGGCCGAGGGGGTTGCGAATAGACCGCGGCAACATCATGCCCCGCGGCAATGAGCTCCGATAGCGTCGGCACCGCGAAGTCTGGCGTACCCATGAATACAATGCGCAAATTATCGTCGCAGCCTTTCGATCGTTAGGATCATTTATTGCACGCTGCCGCTATCGGCACCTGCATGAGTTGAATCACAGGCTCAAGCCGTCGAACGAGACTGTTTCTTGAATCGCCGCACAATAATATCGCGCTTTAGGCGGGAGAGAAAATCGATAATCAGTTTTCCATCGAGATGGTCGACCTCGTGCTGGATCGCGGTCGCAAGCAGCCCATCGGCATCCAGCTCGCGCTGCTTACCCTCCCGATCGATGTAACGCACGGTCACGTCGGCGGGGCGCTCGATCTCAATTCGCACATCGGGCAATGACAAGCAGCCTTCCTCGTAAGTGCGCATTTCGTCCCCAAGCCGGACAATCTCTGGATTGACCATGCACAAGGGCTGAGGTGGCTCGTCGTCGGCCGAAGCATCGATCACGACAAGGCGCCGCGGCACCCCGACCTGTACGGCAGCAAGCCCGATCCCCGGGGCGTCGTACATAGTCTCAAGCATATCATCCATGAGGTTCGTAATCTCAGGATCTACCTGCTCTATAGGTTCTGAGACCTGCCGCAACAATGGATCGGGCAGCGTTATGATCTGTTTCAAAGCCATGCCAGTGACATAAGGATTGTGCGCGGCCTGGTCAATTCGCGAACCGTTCCGGGCCCGCGCGGCAAGCAGCCACAGCGGTAGCCGCTGACGGAAGGCCGCGGCGCCTCAAAGGGTCGGCATTGCATGTAACCAGAATTGTAGAGGCGCAGTCCAGAAACGCTTTAGAGTCTGGATTTCTGCTCGCTGCCACAGCCGCCAAGGTTTTCCGGCACCAGCTTGGGTGTCACCGTTAGCGCATGGCGTGCTATCACGGACAGGATCTTGGTGCCGGCAAGGATCGTACCCTTCAGGGTTCCTGATACTTTTGAGGTTCCGATACGAACACGGTAGCGCACTGGCACTTCACAATACGATAGCCCAAGACGCGCCGCCTTCACCTGCATTTCCACCGTCCAGCCGTAGTCACGATCAGACATGTGTAATGCTTTCAAGGCCGGCGCGCTAATGGCGCGGAAGGGACCAAGATCGGTAAACGAAGCACCCCAGAAAACACCGATAAGATAGGTTGCAAGCCGGTTCCCGAACCGCTGCTGCGGCGTTAGTGAGCGGGGTTCCGCACCGCCCAGCGCACGCGAACCGATGACCAATTCACTGCTTCCATTCAAAATGGGGGCAACCAGTGCTTTCATATCCTGCGGATAGTCGGAGTAATCTCCGTCCAGGAAAACAATGATATCCGTTTGCGCTAATGCCGCAATACCGGCCAGGCATGCAGCGCCATACCCACGCTCCGGCTCGCAGACGACATAAGCACCACAGCCTCGCGCGACATCGGCTGTCATGTCCTGCGATCCATTGTCCGCAACGATAATCTGGTCCACCCAGGCGGGAATATCGCCGATTACTTTCGCAATCGCGCGCTCTTCATTTAGCGCGGGTATGATTACGCCGATACGTCGGCCATTCAGCATGTCGTCTCCCGACTATTGCGTGGTGCGCGCAATTGGACCCTGTTCCTGCGGACACGTCACATTCACTGGTCAATGTTCCGCCGCCGGCCCGTTCTCTTCCTTCCCGTGAAAGAGATTCATGGCCAAAAACCGGCGCGCACTGCACCAATTATTTGGTTCTCTTTATTCGGATGCTGAAGCCAACGCGTTGCAAGCTTCCATTGAATTGAGTTCAAGTCTGCGTGAAAAGCTCTGTCCGCAGTCACGAATCAAGACCCAAAGCCTCGCAGAGTGTGCCGTTCACCGCACGTTCGTCAAAGCGGCGCTCGGCTTTGAGGCGGCTCGCTCTTGCCATGGCAGGGATCAAATCAGGCCGTCGCAGCAGGCTCTCTATGGCAAGAACAAGTTCATCAACGCTGCCAGGAGGCACAAGAATGCCGTTAACCCGCTCATCCACCGTTTCGCGGCAGCCAGGTGCATCGGTGGTGATGATAGGGCGCGAAGCAGCCAATGCTTCGAGCACGGCACGCGGCATTCCCTCGACACGCGAAGGGTAGACGAAAACATGACAGCGCGACAACACAGTCAACGGATCAGCAACTTCACCTACGAATTCAACTGTACCGTCATAACGCCGGAGCATAGCTGCGGTTATCGCGTCGTCTCCAGATCCCGGGTGGCCCGCGAGCAAAAAACGTGCTTGCGGCGCCCTAGCACGCAATCTTGCGGCACCATCGCAATATGTTAGTACGCCTCGCGACGCTTCTAGCGTCGCGATCATTGCGAACACGAGCCCGTTGCCTAGCGGCGGAAGGTCAACATTCGCATAGTGTTCAAGATTGACGCCCGCGCCCGGAACCACGACCGGTGTGCAATCTTCGCGCACAAGTCCGTTGGAGCGAAGATAGACTGCGTCATCATTATTGTGACAAACAACCGCGTGAGCATTCTTCAAGGTCGCAGCCAGACGCGGATGTGCATACTCCTCATCGAGAGGTGCATGGCGGTCGTTTTGTGGCAAGACATTCAACAGCGCCACGATGCGTTTGACGCGGGCGCGGCGGGCAGCGCTAACTCCAAACGGCATGGAGCGTCGGCCGTAAGCCAATACAGTCGTGGCATTCCAATCAGACAGAATATCTGCCGCATTGGCGATGGCGGCCCGTTCTTTGAACAGGGCAAAACTGTCCGGTTTATATTGAAGGTCGGCATAATCAGCCCCCATAGCTGCGAGGGCCTCGCCACCCTGTGCAGAAATGTCAGGCGCAAAGCATAAAACCTGATGGCGGCGGCCAAAGAGCTCCGACATCAATGAAGAGCGAAGATTCAAGAGCGAACGCTCAGAAGGGGCAATTATTGCAACCCGCTTAACAGCGTGCTCGGGTGGCGATGTTGCATTCATGTCAGTGAAGTGTCCGAGAGGCGGGCACCCATATTGTTGCCTGAGACTCGCTGACGCCCGGTGAGGTCGAAGATTGATAGCCCTCTACGGTACGCAGCAGGACCCGCGTGATCGCATCCGCGTCGCGCAAGCTTATTGCTTCGCGAAGGTCCTCCAATTCCCTGTTTAGGTCCTCAGTAGAGAGGAATGGCTCGTCAGACTGAAGTATCCGCGGGTGCTCGGTACCGGTGGTATTCTCGCCAATCAGCAGCTCCTCGTAGAGCTTTTCACCCAACCTCAGGCCTGTGTAGGAAATCTCAATGTCACCATCCGGGCGATTGTCATCTTTGACCTCAAATCCGGCAAGCTTGATCATCAGTCGAGCCAAATCGTCAATCCTCACCGGTTCACCCATATCGAGCACGAATACCTCGCCGCCACTCGCCATTGCGCCGGCCTGAATAACCAGCTCAGCAGCTTCGGGAATGGACATAAAATAACGGGTCACATCGGGATGTGTCACGGTAACCGGGCCGCCGGACTCAATCTGCTCACGAAAGCGTCGCACGACCGATCCAGAGCTGCCGAGCACATTACCAAACCGCACCATCGTAAATACTGTTTCGGCTTCCGCCTCGGCGGCTTTGGCCTGCAATATCAACTCACTTAGCCGCTTGGTCGCGCCCATGATATTGGTCGGTCGCACGGCCTTGTCCGTCGAGATGAGCACGCACCGCTCTACACCCAATGCCTCGGCAGCAGACGCAATGACCAGACAACCAAAGGTATTGTTCTCAAGGCCCACAAATACATTCGTCTCCACGATTGGCACGTGCTTGTAGGCAGCCGCGTGATAGATGGTCTGCACCTGATTTTCGCTCAGCGTCGTTTCGATCAGTTGCCGATCCAGAACGGATCCAAGAACAGCAACAATCTCAGGGCGTCGCGTAGGATCGCGCATCTCAGTTATGACATCGGCGATCTCCAACTCGATCTCGTACAGAGCAACCTCTGAAATATCGAGCAGCACGACACGGCTCGGTTTCTGACGAATAATCTGGCGAACCAGTTCGGACCCAACCGAGCCGCCAGCACCGGTCACCAGGATCGACTTGCCGCGGATCGACCGGCTCAACAATTCAGGATGTGGCGGCACGGGTGGCCGTCCAAGCAGATCCTGCACCTCCACGGGTCTGACATCGGTAATTCCGACTTTGCCCGATGCAATTTCTTCCATCGAGGGCAGGATCTTCACATCGACCGGGTGGCTCTTCAGGTCATTCAACAACTCGCGCCGTTGTGCCGGCGTCAGTTCCGGCATCGCCAACAAGACTTCACGAACCTGCCCGCGCTCGATCACAGCGCCGATTTTTTCCGGCCGATAGACCTTGAGGCCTGAAACATACTGCCCCCACAGCGTGGTCGTGGGATCGATAAAACCGATAGGGTCACGGTTAGAATTGCGCCGCAGTGCTTCCAGAAGCTGCACACCGGTAGCGCCCGCCCCGTAAATCAGCACGGACCTGCGTTCCACGTCCAACGGTAACCGCGGTAACTTGATACCAACTGACTTCAATAAAAGTGCAGCCAGTTGGCGGCTGCCCACGATGGCTGCGCTAGCCGCGAGGCCGTACGCGATAATGACAGACCTCGGAATGCCCTGCTGGCCGAGCATGAACACCAAGAGCGCCCAGATGAGAACGGAAAGCCCAGTCAGCAGACAAATGCGCACAACACCGCGCGACCCGACATAACGCGTCACGAGGCGGTAAATTCCGAACCAGCCGTAGGTCGAAATAGTCACCACAGGCGCCAGCACCAGGAGTGCAAACGCTGATGCGTCCGGTGGTAGGTAAAGTTCATTGTAACGCAGCGAGACCGCCGCCCAGACGACGGCCGCCAACAACATAAAATCGGACAGCACCAGGATGGCGCGCTTGAAGCCGCGTGGAAGATCCAGCAACCATTTGCGAAGACGCACAGTGCGTGGCCCCTCTGGCGTGGCAGGCGTTACCATGTCCCTCTCGTCATTCTACATGCACCCGGGCCATTTCAGTGACCGCGCCTTTGCGAAACACTATGCCCAATAGTTACGCTGCTACAGGCGCGGACTAGATGCACGCCAAAGCAGGCTTTTTTCGATCACCGCAGCCAAATATTCAAGCGAGGAGTGAACATATGCGAGCACGCGGGTAAGTCCAGGATAATCCCCCACCTACCGACAGGGAAAAGTTTGGCAAAATCATTGCAAACCATTTAAATCGCTCAAACATTTTCCTTGTTCGCCTGACCTACCCGTTTGCTTCGCGCTGCGGGCAGACTTGCGTGTTCCTCAGCCAGTCGGTCAATCAGTGCATAGCAAAGGATAACTGAGACCACGCCAAAGACGATAGCTCCCAGCATATTTCCAGCAACAACTCCATGCGCGCCGGCAAGTGCACCACCAGCCAGAACGAACGGAATTGTGCCAAGCGTTGCTCGCGCCCAATTAAGCAGTGCCGAAAGCTGAGGCCGCCCCAGCGTATTAAATGCTGCGTTGCCCACGTACATTGCCCCAAGAAAAGCGAACAGCGGCGCCAGCCAATGGCAAAAGAGCGTAATCAATTCCGCTGCTTCACCTGACGCGCGAAATGCCCAGACAATGAACGGGCTTGCCAGGATAAGTACAATCCAGGCAATCATAGTGAACCCGGTCGAGACAAAGAGTGACAACGTTAAGGTTTTGCGTGTGCGTTCGAATTGCCCGGCACCAAAGTTCTGGCCGATGATCGGTCCGACGGAACCCGATAGGGCGTAGATTGCTCCAAAGGCAACAGGTATGATGCGCCCTATAATAGCCCAGCCTGCAACAGCGCTGTCGCCGTAGTCTGAAATTGCAGCCGTGACATAGGCATTTGCCGCTGGTGTTGCGACGTTGGTCGCAATCGCGGGCACGGCAATCGAAGCCAGCGGTCGTCCGTCGGCCAGAAATGGGCGCACGCGCGGCCGACCCATCAAACGGTGGACTTTCTTGACGGCATAAAAACCCATGGCAAGAACAGCAATCCGCGACACGGCGGTCGCAACAGCAGCACCCTCGATACCCATTTCAAGCCCGAAAATAAAAATCGGATCGAGGATTGTATTGCAAACAGCGCCAGCCAGAAGAATGCTCATGGCGCGGCGAGGATCGCCAACCGATCGAAGAACCGCCGCCGATGTCATACCAAGCGCCAGCGGTGGCAGGACCGGAACCAGAATCGTCAGATAGTCGGCCGCCAATTGGTGTGTGCGGCCCGTTGCACCCAACAGATCCAGAAGCTGCGGAATGAACAGCCAGATCACCACCGCAAGCACGCTGGAAATCGTAAATGTCCAGAGGTGGGCATTCACCGCAAGACGTCGGGCGCGCACACGTCTGCCCGCCCCGAGCGCCGGCGACACCAATGACGTAGCTGCAATGGCGAGCCCGATTCCAATTGAAACTGTCACCAGGACAATTGAGCTTCCATAGCCGACCGCCGCGACCACCGCTTCGTCGCGCAACAGGCTCAGAAAAAATATATTGGCTAGATCTCCCAGAAATAGCGCCATCAAACCAGTGGCGCCTGTTCCGGCCATGATCAGGATGTGGCGTAGAAGCGAGCCCGTGACAAACTTGGGTGGCGGCCGGTTTACGCGTTGCCGAACGGGCTTCCTTGGCAGTGAAGTAGGTACAGAAGAGCGATCGCTATCGTTTTGCATAAAGCGTCTTTCAATTGCGCTCGCATGTTGCATTCGCCGGCTGCGGCCTACCAAAGCATCGCGTCAAAGGCGCACACAACGCCGCCGTTAAATTACTTTGCGGGCCTTGATCGCGGCAGCCAGCGTACCCTCATCGAGGTAATCCAACTCTCCGCCCACCGGCACACCCTTCTGGATCTCTGAAACTGCGACCTCGGCATCGGCCAACAGATCCTTGATGTAATGCACGGTCGACTGTCCTTCCACCGTGGCATTCAGCGCCAGCAACACTTCCTTGACCTCCGCCGAAGATGCACGCTTGAGAAGGCTGTCAATATTCAATTGATCGGGGCCAACTCCGTCGAGCGGCGAGATATGACCGCCGAGAACATGATAGCGGCCACGTATCACACCGGCACGTTCGAGCGCCCATAAGTCGGCCATCTCCTCGACAACAACTATAAGCGAAGGATCGCGGCGCTGATCCGCACACAGGCTGCAGGGATTCACGGTGTCGAGATTGCCGCATTGACCGCAGACCATGATCTTTTCTGCAGCCTCGCTCATCGCAGCAGCCAAGGGCACCAGAAGGTCTTCCCGCCGCTTTAACAACGCAAGCGCTGCCTTTCGCGCAGACCGCGGCCCAAGCCCCGGCAGGCGAGCCATCAATTGTACGAGGCGTTCGATCTCGGCACCGGCAATCGACTTCGACATTTTGCCTAAAAAACCTCATGGTTGCGGCACGCTTTAAAGCGCTCGCCACAGGGGCAGACGGGGCACGCTTAGCGAGAGATGACAGCCTTGCCAACACTACGCACTACGAGGCCAGGTCGACCGTCAGAAGAGCTTCATTCCCGGCGGGATCGGCAAACCGCCGGTGACCGCAGCCATCTTATCCTGCATTTCAGCTTCGACTTTCGACTTCGCATCGTCGCTGGCAGCAATGAGAAGGTCTTCCAGGATTTCCACCTCGTCAGCCTTCATCAGACTCGGATCGATGGAAACTTTTTTCATGTCACCCTTGCCGTTGAGCGTAACCGAAACCAGTCCGCCACCCGACTGGCCGGTGAGTTCCATTTCCAGCATTTCCTCTTGCATCTGCTGCATGCGGGCCTGCATATCCTTGACCTGCTTCATCATGCCCATCAGGTCTTTCATCTGATATTCTCCTCGATGTCCTTGTTGCGCCTTGGCGGCATCAATTGGAGCGCCTGCACTGCTGCTAACTGCCCAGCGACGATGCCATGCGCTGCCCCGGCTAATGACGCGCGGTCTTATGGTCTTAATCGATCGTTATGACGCGATTCGTGTTATTGATGGACTTTGTTAGCGCACTGCCCAGTCTGCAAAAACCATCAACACAGGCAGACATTGTCACGACCGTGCTTCCTCGTCGATATGGGCCCTAGCCAGCTTCGGCTTCATCGTTGTCTTTGCCGGGCAGCAAGTTGGCCTCCGATTGCCCATCTGACAAGAGACCTTCGTTTTGATCTTTTTTGTCCAGCGCGGCGGCGACCCGAGGCCTGACCTCAGCAATCTTTGCATCCGGAAATGTTCCTAGTACGGCTTTGACGGCAGGAGTGTCCTTGATCTGCGCGAGTTCTTTTTCGAACTTATTCCGCCTAACTTCCGCTATTGCCGGTTGACCTTCGCTCTTCGACAGTACGACGACCCAGCGCCGGCCGGTCCAGCGATTGAGTTTTTCACGCAAATTGTTAGCAAGTTCCTTCGGCGCACCAGGCAGAAGATAAAGGTCGATTGAGCCGGCTTCGGCGTCGAATTTCACCAGGCTCACGTGTTCTTCCAGATGCACTTTCATTTTGGCATCACGCCTGCTGCCGACAAGCTCGACGACCTCGATGAATGAGCCCGGATCGGGCTTGGGTTGAGCCGCAAGAGGCAGGCTCATATCCGCGTTCACAGGGTCATCGGGATCAAAATCCGGATTGGACAGACCTGCCTCGTCCTCATCCCAGGTCGGTGTGACCTCGCTCTCGGACAGCGAGTCCATAGCGTTCGCACCTTCGCCCGCGGGGTGCGACGACAGCGAGGTTTCTCCTGACAGTGCGCTTTGGTCACTGAATTGGTCTGATGCGGATTCACCGGTTGCGGCAGCAGATACTTCGGCCCTTTGCTCGGATTTTGGTCGTGCTGACTTACCCTTGCCGGCAGGCAGCGCTTCGCCCGTCAGTGACTTTATGACTTCATCTGGCGAAGGTAGGTCGGAGGTGTATGCGATACGGATCAGTACCATGTCGGTGGCGGCGCCCGGATCTGGCGCACGCGCAACTTCCTCATAGCCTTTGAGCAGCATCTGCCACGCGCGCGCTAGAAGCGGAATCGAAAGGCTGTCCGCCAATGCAGCGGCACGGCGTACTTCTTCCGCCGATATGCCCTCGCTGCCTGCACGCTCGCCCACAGTCTTGATGCGCGTGATGACATGCACGGTCTCGGCAAGGTCAGAGATAATCTGCAACGGTTCGGCTCCGTCGCGATTAAGGGCCTCGACAGCCTCCAGCGCTGCGCCCGCATCTCCCGAGAAGAGTTTATCCAAAAGATCGAAGATCCGACCGCGGTCGGCCAGACCCAACATCTTGCGAACGCCTTCAGCACTCACCTCTCCTTGCGAGAAAGCGATAGCCTGATCCAAAATAGACAATCCATCACGCACCGAGCCTTCAGCAGCACGCGCAATCAAATTGAGCGCATCGTCTGACGCTTTTGAACCTTCATTCTGAGTGATGGCTGCGAAGTGAGCACTGAGTTGTGGAACGTCGACGCGGCGCAGATCGAACCGCTGACAACGCGACAGGATGGTCACCGGCACCTTGCGAATTTCGGTTGTGGCAAAGATGAACTTGACGTGCTCAGGCGGCTCCTCAAGCGTTTTTAGCAGCGCGTTGAATGCACCTTTCGAGAGCATATGGACTTCGTCGATAATAAAGACCTTGTAGCGTGCAATCAGCGGCTTGTAGCGTGCGCTCTCGATGAGCTCTCGGATATTGTCTACGCCGGTGTTTGAGGCTGCGTCCATTTCCAGAACATCTGGATGGCGGCTTTCCATAATTTCCGCACAGTGGCGGCCATACCGTTGCGGATCACTTGGCAGGTCAGTCGTCGGGCCATCCGGCGCACCGTCGGCATCAAAGTTGAGCGCGCGCGCCAAAATTCGCGCAGTCGTTGTTTTGCCAACGCCGCGTACACCGGTGAGCATATAGCCTTGAGCGATGCGCCCAGATGCAAACGCATTGCGCAGTGTGGCAACCATGGCATCCTGGCCGATAAGGTCGTCAAAGGTCCGGGGACGGTATTTGCGCGCCAGCACCACATAAGGCTCGTCCTGCTGGATTGCCTCTGGCTTGCGCCCACCACTTGCGTCCTTGTTCGTCTTCTTCCTCGCCATTCCTGCCTTCGTCATCACAATTTAGGCCTGTGAGGCCGCTGTACTTCGCCGTACGTCGAAAACGCATACTGCGCCATAAGGGGGTTGCACATTCTATTGTGTGTTGCCGCCCCCGGCCAGGGGCACAGGCACTGCGCCAACTTCAAAAGTACCGGATGCCGAGAAAATGGCATACGTGCTAGCTGTTGATAACGCAGCCTTTTTGCCAACACTGATTAGCCCCGACAAAGGGGTTGCAAATTGGCGCGCACGCTCCAAATCAGAAGCGATACAGCTTGAAATACGGGGTATCCTGAGCGCTTGCTCGTTGATTTTACTCCGGACGCGACACTTCGCACGTGGAGCTGGAGGCTGGCGGACGACCCGCGTCCTAATCGTTAGGGCTGCTTCGTTCCCGACCTGACCCGGTTGGCGAGGGATGCGTCCGCCGCCAGCCCGTTGGCCAATATGGAGGTTCAACACTCCCGATGCAAGCGACAACGGTTGCGCCGGCATCAGGGCGCCAGCCTAGCTCCCTGCCGCGTACCTGTGGACGAGTTGACATAAGTTTGGTTTAAGCCCCTTTCACTAAGCGCAGAACGTGGGGCATAGACCAGTCCAATAAGACCCACAACCGCGAGCGCCGTGGCCAACCAATGCCATACCAGGTGGCAGTAGGGCACGGATGGCGGCGTCTAGGATGGTTGCATCAAGGCTCAAGGCCATATTCAATGGTGGCCGCGGCGTGCACCATAGTCGCTGCGGTAGCGTTGGCACGATAACGAGGAATGTCGAGGAAAAGCGAATGAGACCAACCCTCCGCGCCACAGAACTGCTTGATCGCCGCAGTGAACTGCGCACCGATCAAGAACAGATCGAGTCACTGATGGCTGCGGACGGCACCAAATTTTTTGTGCTCGCCGATGGCAAACCAGTGATTACGTCCAACGAAGACCGCACAGAAACCCATATCCGCTGGTTTACGCACGATCACATAAAGACGCTCGGCCTGCCGCTAATGGATGCCCTATTCCTTGGAGTGGAGCCAAATGCCGGCGATGCTTACTTTGCGATCGCAACGTCTGAACACCGCGTGCGTCACGCTGCATTCGAACACAAGCTGACACCTGAACCCCTCATCGTTGATCTGCGTTCGCTATCTGCGCAAGACAACATGGACGATACAGAGCTATCGCTTTTGGGACAGGCGGCAGCACTAGCCAACTGGCATTCCAACACACGTTGTTGCGGACACTGCGGTGGATCAACATCGATCAAGGACGCCGGTTGGAAAAGACGTTGCTGGTCTTGCGCGAGCGAATTCTACCCACGCATGGATCCAGTCGTGATCATGGCTGTAACGGACGGCGAGCGTATCGTATTAGGATGCCAGTCGGCATTTCCCGAAAAGATGTACTCAACACTTGCCGGATACGTGGAGCCTGGCGACGATATCGAACACGCCGTTCGGCGCGAGACCCTTGAAGAGATCGGGTTGAAGGTCGGACGGGTCGATTTTATCGATGCCCAACCGTGGCCCTTCCATCATGCACTGAAACTAGGCTGCATCGCTCATGTCGAACCTGGCGAGCTCACGGTGAACAAAACCGAACTCACCGACGCGCGGTGGTTCGAACGGTCAGAAATCGAGCAAATGATGAATGGGACCCACCCGGACGGGCTTTGGCTTCCAGGACGACAGGCCATGGCATGGGTTCTCATCAACAGGATCCTGCACGGCAAATAGCGCCGCTTCGGCTCCATCATGCCCCCTAAACAGATCCATGTCAGAGACAGCCTGCGCGTAAGGTGTTGAATTTGCGCAACGGCGGCACCCCCCTGCGTCGAAATCCATGTTGCCGGGACAGGGCGAAAGTCCTATCAAGAGCGCATGCAGCGATTGCGACGGCATAAGGTGCGGCGTTTCTTCTCGGGGCTCGCGACAGCGGCCCTGCTCGCGCACGCCGTTTTGATCACACTGCACACCACAGCCGTTGTTGCGCGCACGTTCGATACCGCGCAGGAAACGTTGCTCAGCGCCATTGCAGTATCGATCTGCGGACCGGGGCGTACGTTTACGTCAGACCTTGCCGAGAGCGAGGCTGCTAACTCAAGTCAGCACAACACGACCCCATTGGAAGGTTCAGCCGCAATTGGCGCGGGGGACTGCCCAATTTGTGCGGGTCACGCAGGACCTCTCCCGCCACTTTCAGCTGACGCTTCCCTTGCACTTTCCTGGCCCCGCTCAGCTTTCCTAGTACCCGTTGATCAAGAGCGATTTGATCCTGCCGGTTCGACACTCTGGCGCGGCCGGGATCCACCACTCAGCGATTGAGTTCAGAGACGCAACTTTAGCTCTCTCCTGCACATAAACTCAGCTGACGTACGCCATTGGTGCATTTGCAATCACCACCCGCACGCCGGCAGCCATATCGCAAACTTTGTATCGGATCAAAAAATGAACACCTCGACAAGCCCCCACCGGGTAGAGGCCGCGCGCGCACCGCTCGTATTCGCCGCCGCACTGTTTTCATCACTTACAGCCGGAAGCGCGCTAACGCTTGCAGACGACGCCCACCTGCCAGGTTCGTCATTCGCCATAAGTGGAAATGCGCATGGCGGGCATCTGCGCGCCGACGGACACGCGCCGATCGGCGTCATGGGTGAACATATGCACAAGAAGGGCGGCTGGATGCTGTCCTATCGCTATATGCATATGAACATGGAGGGTAACCGCATCGGCACCCGCAGCGTCACACCAGAACAGATTGTGACAACAGTGCCGAATAGATTTGCCGTACCATCGCCCGCACCCGGCGCAGTTCCTGGAGCAACCGTGCTCCCGCCTCTTTTGCGCATTGTCCCTACCAAGATGACGATGGACATGCACATGTTCGGGGCAATGTATGCGCCGACAGACAATCTGACACTGATGTTCATGCTCCCCTACATTCGCAAGTCGATGGACCATGTGACGTTCGCGCCAGGCATTGGGGATGCAAGGGTCGGCGGCTTTACGACGAAATCGGAGGGTATCGGCGATGCCAAAATCAGCGGCCTGATCAGGCTTTACGATGATCAGGTCAACCACGTGCACCTCAACATGGGAATAAGTGCACCGACCGGCTCAACGAAGGAGAGCGACAACATCTTCGATCCATTCGGACGCACGCCACGGGTGCGGTTGCCATATCCGATGCAGATCGGCTCCGGCACCTGGGATCTGTTGCCGGGCATAACCTACACCGGCCGCGCCGGCGACGTAACATGGGGCGCGCAGTACAGTGCGGAAATCCGGCTGGAAGATGAGAACGACGAAGGTTATGCGCTCGGCGACAAGCACACGGTGACGGGCTGGCTTGCTTATCAGTTCGCGCCATGGATCAGCACGTCGTTTCGCGCAAGTTACACAACCCAGGACGAGATCGATGGTTTTGACCCGTTGATTGCAGGGCCGGTGCAAACGGCATATCCCGAATTCTCCGGAGGAGAGAAAGTGGAGCTGTTTGGCGGCATCAACATGATTGGTCAGAGTGGCTGGCTGCGCGGACACCGCTTTGCGCTGGAAGCCGGCGCACCGGTACATCAGGATCTCAATGGTCCGCAGATGGAGACCGACTGGACACTGACAGTCGGATGGCAAAAGGCCTTCTAACCCTTGGTCTGCCCGCGCCACAACTTGTAGCCCGCGGGCAGCCTAATTTTGCAATTTTGCGGCGGCTAAATGATTGGCACTGATGACCGCGCAACTACGAAGCACCAAAGAACAGGATTGGACCACGCTATGAGTATTCTTCGAAAATCGACTAGCCAGCGCCCGATGCTCCGTTGGGCTCTGGTCGCTATGTGCGTTGTAAGCGGCGCTGCGTTACACACCGGCGTGGTCCAGGCCCACGAGTACAAATTCGGCACCCTTGTTATCGATCACCCCTGGACAAGAGAGACTCCAGAAGGTGCGAAAGTTGCAGCCGGCTTTGTTACGATCACCAACAACGGCGCAATACGCCGACAAAGCTGGTTGGCGTGTCTGCGGAAATTGCATCTCGTGCGGAAATCCACAAAATGGAGATGAGGGACGGCGTCATGAAAATGGCCAAAGTCGACGGAGGCATCGTGATCGAACCTGGTGCGACCGTTGCGCTAAAGCCCGGCGGCTTGCATATGATGCTGATGGGACTAAAGCGGGGACCAAAGGAAGGCGAGCGAGTCAAGGGGACACTCGCATTTGAAACAGCCGGCAAGCTTGATGTTGAATTCAAGGTTGAGAAACTCGGGGCGAAAGCTCCAGCGGACGCGGACGCACCTGCAGAGGAGAAAGCCGGCAAAACAAGCGACGATGCCGGCCACCATCATCACCACTAAGTTGGATCTGTTAGCCAATTGCTGATAGCGCAGTGAGTGCAACAAGAAACGGAAAGAGCCGTGTCTGAGAGCAAAACACTACGAAACGTCCGATATTTCGCATGGGGCGCTGTCGCATTAGCGCTGATCGCCGGCGCGATGCTCATGCTGGAGCAATTGCAATACGGCGTATCCAGAAGCACGACACCAACGATCCAATTGGGGGGTGATTTCGAGCTTACAACACAGGAGGGAACGCGCTTTTCCAGTGCGTCCTTGAAAGGCAGGCCGCATCTCGTCTTCTTTGGCTTCACACAATGCCCCGACATCTGTCCGACGACACTGTCAGAAATCACCGGTGTTTTGGAGCAACTCGGGCCTGACGCCGACAAGCTTAGCGTCCTTTTCATTACCGTCGATCCGGAGCGAGACACGCCGGAACACTTGAAGGCCTATATGTCCTCGTTCGATAGCCGTATTATCGGCCTGACCGGCACACCAGAGCAAATAGCAAGCGTGGCAAAACTCTATCGCGCGTACTACGAGAAAATCGCCGGTACCGAGGACGCTGATTACACACTCAATCACACGGCGTCCGTTTATGCCTTCAACAAGAAGTGGTGGTCTCGTCTCAACGCTGGCGCAGTCTGAGAAAATGCAGACCAAGGTAGACAAAGTCCGCAAGCTTATTTCGGGTTAGGTACAGCTCCACAACAACCGAAAGTCAGGTCCACTGCAAGTTGAGATTGCATCGAGGCCCTGCCTTGCGATTGCTCAACTGAAGCCCCACTTCGCACGGCCATCAAGTTTGAAAGAAGCAGGTGCGGCGCAAGCGCATTCCGGCAGAGACGAACGCGGTTGAAATCAGTTAAATGCATTCGCTGATCGACTAGCTGATCTGCCGACTAATTTTTCCGGCACAAACACGTCCCCGTAATCACGCTGACACCGCACGAATTTTTCCAGACCGAAGAATATTGATTGCCTCGAGTTGTCACCATCAGAGACAGCGCGAATAAGAAAGCCCTTGCAAGCTGCTATACTATCGAAGTGCAATCCACTCTCACTTCGATTCGGTACATGGACCAAAATGAGCGGCAACATAAACTTCAAGACATCGATGGAATTCGAATACGGTATACCAATGCACATGGGTGCCAATGTCGCGCGCATTGTCGCCAACAACCCTGGTCCGTTCACGTACAAGGGCACCAACACCTATTTGATCGGCCAGCACTCACTCGCGGTCGTTGATCCGGGCCCAGACGACGCCGAGCACTGCACGGCGATTCTGAAAGCCGCGGGCCAACGGCGCATTACGCACATTTTGATCACCCACACCCACCGCGATCACGTTGACGGCACGGCGCGCCTACAAGCCGCCACAGGCGCTAAGACTTACAGCTTTGCGCGCGCCGACAACACGCCCAATCCCAATGCCAGCAGTCCATCGGGAACCGAATTCGTCGACATAGAATTTGCACCAGACGTACCGGTCAGCCACGATCAACTCATCGAAGGAGAAGATTGGACGATACGCGCCTTGCACACGCCGGGTCACGCACCCGACCACCTTTGCTTTGCTCTCGAAGGCACCCCAATTCTCATGTCAGGCGACCACGTCATGGCATGGAATACGACAGTGGTCGCACCGCCCGAAGGTCGGATGGCTGATTACCTCAAGGCACTTGAGCTGCTCTTGGAACATAAGCATGACGTTTACCTGCCTGGCCATGGAGGGCGCATCGAAAACCCTGCACGCATGGTCAAAGCGTATTTGCTGCATCGCCAATGGCGCGAACGCGACATCCTCGGCGCCATTCGCGACGGCCTCTCGACCGTGCCGGAAATCGTCACGCTTCTCTACAAGGACCTTGATGAAAAACTCATCGATGCAGCAAGCTTGTCCGTCATTGCCCACGCTGAACATCTGCACGAAAAAGGGTTGATCGCACCGGCCGACAAACCCATCAACCGTGAAACACCCCTAAGGCCTGCATAAAACCGACCAGAATTGTGGCAGTGCCGTTGTCGCCAGCCAATCCGCGAGCTTAAAAGAACTGCGGCGGGGGCTTGCGGCGGCGGCGGCGCTTCTTTCTGCGCTTCTTCCGCTTCTTTTTTGCTTTTTTGACCGTCTTTTTCTTATTTGTCTTGGCCGCGGCTTTTCGCGCCGCAGCCTTCTGCTCCAACGCAGTTGGAACCGTCGCCTCAAGACGCGCAACGATTTCCTGCAACAGTTCGCGCACCCGCTCTGCATTGCGTCCTAGGTCGTGACGCCCATATCGCGAGGCAGAGCGAACATCAATCCGCGAAACCTGATCGCTCCCATAGACTCGCACGGCGACATCGTCGACAAAACCGACAATCATCGTCTTGTCCGTCGCCTCGATTAAGCCTGGTTGGCTCTCATCTCCTCCGGGTTCCTTTTCGTTGACGACCTGCATGTGCATACGCTTGACGGCATCGAGCGCGACCTGAAATGCATCCCTACTCGAACGATTGACCACCAGCGGTTTCAGATCCGGATAGGCCTTTGCCTGCTTTTTTGCGTACTTCTCGCCGGGGTAGTCGACCGGATTGGAACCAGACGGGCGTAGCTGTGCTATTTTTACAAATGGCGGTGGCGTAGCAGGGTAGGTCGTAACGTCATTGATAGTCGGCAGACTGCTAACCGTAGGCAGAAAAAGCAGTGGCCACCCAACAAGCGCAACACCAAACACAAGCCCGAATACAATACGCGCAACTCCCGGTGAGCCAGTCCGCCATGTCACGAAAATGCCGGCGATCGCTAGCAGGATGGCCAAAAGCCCGCCCCCAATAGCAACCTTGACCAGATTGATCGCCACAGGCGTCGGCATCCCGAACAATCGGTGCAGAAAGAACGTCAACAACAATAGCGCAACGCTCAAGCTTGCGATGCGGCTTGTCCAACGCACGGGCAGCGAAATCGCCAGCACGTCTGTTGCAGACCCACTCATGCTCCAGCCACCCTCATCCCTAGAGCCCAACGGCCAATCAGCACATGCTTGCTAACGCATGCATCCATAAACAGTCGTCCACACCACATATTTCGCCATCCGCAGGCAGCCAACCGTAGATCCCCACCTTCCAAAACCAACCTGCAACGTTTAATCGCCGAGCGCCAGAGGTCTATTTCGGTCAATAAACAGGTCGAGCCAGGCGACACAATGGCGACTTCATGCCAAGCTTCGCTCAAATACGACGGCAGACAACCGCGGCCCCTCGCCGCCAGACTTTGATGGCATGGCCGACACCTCGCAACCGGCAAATACGTCTTCAGGAATTGTCATGCGCTTGATCTCCGCCCGACATGTGAGCAACAGACCCGACATTGCTCTTGGCCTGCAGACACGGTTGGTGCTTGCAGCACTGATCCTTCTTGTGTTCTCCGCCATATCAATACCGCATCTCGCCGCCCAGGATACATTCGACCGTGAGCTCGACACCCTGGACCCTGATTCGCTTTATTCTGACGAAGACCGGTTGGACGTTGAGCCTCTCCCCTATACGCCGCAAAAAATCCCGCCGCCACCGAAAATCCTAACGGTTCTAAGCCTCGACGTTGCGGAAAAACTGCGCGGTGGATGGAATGAGGAACAGAAGAAAAAGCCAAAATCGACTTGGCGTCACACCTTTGGGGCGCAACGAAGGACGCGACGGGACTCGTTACCAATCGATCTTAGGAAATTCGATGCGGATGTAGTGTTGTTGCAGGGCATACGTTCCATTCGCGAAGCGCGCGCCATGCTGCCTGCGCGGGACTGGAAACTGATCGTTTCACGCCAAATCCTGCAGATTACAGACACAAGCCTAGATGTGCGCACCAAATTGCCCAATGACCTGACAACTACAGCAATCGCCGTCCGCTACCGCACTCACGTTCGGGTCACCGGGCAGCAACACCTTTTTACGAGCCCTGTGTTTACAGACGCACAGGCGCACACAACATCTTCGGATATAAAGGAGACAGACACAGACTCTGCGCGCGCTTCAGCAACCCTTGCCGTGCGCCTGCGTGTCGGCACTCACAATTATTGGTTGGTATCGCAGGATTTCGCCCATCATTGTCCCCGCAGTACTGCCACACGCTGTGCAGCACGAGACAAACTTGCCGCATGGCAACGCAACGCCATGACGAGCGGCATTCCCATCAGCGCGATCATATTCGGCGGAATTCAATCCGCCGCTGCGTTTCATAACCCCGAACAGAGAAAAGAAAACCCCAAAGCCCCACCGAAGCGGCAAGCCTCAAAGAACGAAAAAGCCAAACAAACCAATTCTCCATCACAGGATGACGGCTGCGCGGTTCAACAAATTGCCACAACACCGAAGCTTCAAACCCGGCACAAGCATGTGAAGACGGACATGGCCTGCGCCGCCCTCCTCACTGTGGAGCTCACAGGCAACTAACGTAGACACGGTCAGCCCTTGACCATTGTCACCCCGGCGCCATTGCCTGCACCGGCCACACGGCCTTAGGGATAGAGACGGCTTACAACCCATTCCTCGTCAACATTGCCGCGCCTGTAAGCAACTCTATCGTGCAGTCTGAACCTACCGCTGCGCCAGAATTCAATCTCAAGGGGAGTGACGCGAAAACCTGACCAATGGGGCGGACGAGGAATCTCCCCGGCACCATATTTTGCCGTAACAGCAGCCACACGCTTCTCCAGCGCGAATTTACTCTCTAGAGGACGCGATTGGTCGGAGGCCCACGCGCCGATGCGCGATCCGCGATCTCGCGAAGCAAAGTAGGCATCTGCCGCCTCATCGCTGACAGAGTTGACAAGGCCTCTGATTCTGACCTGCCGCTCCAGTGATTTCCAATGAAACAATAACGCCGCCTTCATTGACGCCTGAAGCTCTCGGCCCTTGGCGCTTGACAGGTTCGTGTAAAAAACGAAACCGCGCAGCGGATGATCATCCCCGTCAATATCCTTGAGCAACACCATCCGGACATTCGGCAGACCATCCGCATCCGCTGTCGCTAGAGCCATACCGTTATGATCGTTGAGTTCAGAGGCTTTCGCCTCTTCGAGCCACTGGTGAACCTTTGCAAATGGTTCATCCCGTTTGACCCTCTTCACCGCACCTTCACTTGTCACGTCACAATGCCTTTTTCCCAGCCGGAACACTGACCGAATAGCAACCGTCTGCCCGGCCTAACACACTTCTTATAGGGACGCAGGTAGTTGTCCGTATGCGTACAGTTCTTCCAAGCCTGCTTATCGCAGCAGTGCCGTTGCCTTGTATTTTACTGCAGCAGGCCTACCACCATCACGCTACAGCAACCCAAACGGCACAACTATTCAGTCCTTCTTAACCATGATGGGCAACACTTCGCGTCAGTGGAAGCTGGTCCTTCTGGCCGGCAAAGTTGTCCATCGTTGTATCAGTCAAGCGTGAGTACCGATTAATGCGTCAGTCACCTCTCTACGTCCAAATCGTGGCCAACTTCACCGTTTCCCTTGCGCTAGCCACCATGACGACCATGTCACCGGGCTACGCCCGGGCCGACGAGCAGAGCAGCACGGCCGCCTGCACCTGCCCTGAACAAAAAAAATCTAATGGCAAGCTACGGCCCAAGCTGGCCGACCTGACGCCCATCCCACAGCCTGCATTCGACCTCAACGACCAAATTGCAGCGCTGGAAATCGTCCAATACGCCCTCAGCGAAGTATCCGACAAATCGAGCTACGTTTGGCATCATCGCCACGGCAAGCTCTCAGGCATCGTGCATCCGACATCGTCTTTCCGGGACGATACAGGCCGCGCCTGCCGCCATATTGTCGTGATATATGCATCCGGTGCCTATTCACGAAAAACGGAGACCATCGCCTGCCGCCAGGACAATGGCATCTGGAAACTCGATGGCTGACCGCCCGCACGCTATCGCCAGACCCGGCGGGTGACCCCGTTCCCGCCCTCCATCCGATGGAGTGTATTGTCACCGACACACTGCGGCAGCAGGTCGCGATTCTGACCGCCCTTTACAGCGCCCCAGGCGTGGCAACCTAAGTCATCTAGACCCCCCGCCGCATTTGTGTAGGATGCCGCCGAAAATCCACTCACGAAGGGCCAAAGCTTATGACGGCATCAACCTCCGGCGCATCCCAGCAAACCAGCTCGCTTATGGCCGGAAAACGTGGCGTGATCCTCGGCGTCGCCAACAACCGCTCGATCGCCTGGGGCATAGCAAAGGCATGCGCCGCACAGGGCGCCGATATTGCGTTGACGTATCAAGGCGACGCTCTAAAAAAACGGGTCGAACCGCTGGCTGAGGAACTGGGCTCCAAGCTAGTCCTGCCATGCGATGTCACAGACGCAGCATCCGTAGACGGTGTATTCGATGAGCTGGCGAAGGCCTGGGGCAAAATCGATTTCCTCGTGCACGCCATCGCATTCTCCGACAAGGCCGAGTTGGACGGCCGCTACGTCGATACGTCTGAAGAAAACTTTACCCAGACCATGTTGGTCTCCTGCTATTCGCTGACCAACTTGGCACGACGGGCGGAAAAGCTTATGACCGAGGGCGGCTCGATCATAACGCTCACCTACTACGGCGCCGAAAAAGTAATGCCACACTATAACGTCATGGGCGTCGCAAAAGCGGCACTGGAGGCCAGTGTACGTTACCTTGCAGCCGACCTGGGCAAAAACGGCATTCGCGTCAACGCCATTTCGGCCGGTCCCATCAAGACACTTGCGGCCTCCGGCATCTCCGACTTCCGCTATATTCTGAAGTGGAACGAGTATAACTCGCCGCTCAGGCGAACAGTCAGCATTGATGAAGTGGGTGGTGCAGGCCTGTATCTCTTGTCAGACCTGTCCGCAGGTGTAACCGGGGAAGTTCATCACGTCGACGCAGGCTACCACGTACAAGGGATGAAGAACGAAGAGGCACCGGATATCTCTGTAACGTGACAACCTCTGCCACCACATTTGTACACCGCGAACTTGGCACTACGAAGGTTTCGGTCATTCCCGCGGCCGTACAGCACTCCCGCAACACTCCGTTGAACCGTGTCGTGGCGCCGGCCGTTTCTGATGTCTACTTTTTATGAAACTGGCTCTCTAACTAGGGGTGCCAACACCCCCATGACCCGAGACGAGTATGCATGACGGAATAACGATTTACTGCATCCGCCACGGCGAGACCGATTGGAATGCGGAAAGCAGATATCAGGGACAGGCAGATATCCCGTTAAACGACAAGGGCCGCAAGCAGGCCCGCCGCAATGGCGAGGTCTTACGCAAGTTTCTACCTACCATAGCGACGGCAGATTTTGTCTCCAGTCCGCTCGACCGAACCCGCGAAACAATGACAATTATTCGCAATGCTTTGGGTCTGCCGCCTGACGCCTATCGCCAGGATCCACTTTTACGCGAAGTCGACTATGGTCACTGGGAAGGCAAGCTTCTGTCCGATCTGCCCCGCCTAGATCCCGCAGGCATGGAAAACCGTCAGGCTGACCCATTCAATTGGCGGCCCGAAGGCGGGGAAAGCTATGCCGACCTTTATGAGCGCGTCGCGCAGTGGTTGAAGACGGTCGATCGGGACACTGTCGCAGTTACACACGGCGGCATCAGCCGCACGCTTCGCGGCCACCTGCTCGGCACCGACATGAACACCATTCTCGACCTGGAAGTACCACAGGACCGGATTTTGCGCATCAAGGTATCAGCCATGAAGTGGTTGTAGCCCACCACCACTGCTGAAACGAGAAAAGAGCCGAAGCAGCGGCTGCCTCGGCTCTTTCCGAACGCGTAAATTCGA
This sequence comes from Hyphomicrobiaceae bacterium, assembly GCA_965222485.1. Taxonomy (GTDB): domain Bacteria; phylum Pseudomonadota; class Alphaproteobacteria; order Rhizobiales; family Hyphomicrobiaceae; genus CBDCUC01. The sequence continues at coordinate 1,826,593 of CBDCUC010000040.1, read as the reverse complement.
GGACGCTCTGATCCGGTTGCTCAGACCGGAAGAGCTCCCTCATATTTTGACGGCACACCCAGCCCTACGCTTCCCTCTCCTCCATAACGGAAAAATTGGAAACGCCGAGACATTCAAGCGGCCGTTATCAACGCAAAAAATCCCACTTTTGAGCCGGCATCCAACACACACGGTGATCGATGCAAGCAACGCATCAGTGTGTTTCCTCTTACGTCCTGCTTCATGTGTGCAAAAGCACGTTGGCGCGGCAAGAATGCCGTCAGACCACTGAATTAAAGGGACTATTTACGGAAACCGATTCCCACTTAAGCGGATCATTGTCGAACGAGCCGACAATGATTCAGCAAGAATCACACTGTACGTTAACCACATAATCCGGCTTGGCCCCGGTTGTCACGGCACCAGCAACAGTTTCTTGCCTTGCAGCCACACGGTCTGCCTTCTAAGAGTCATTTCCAACACACCGGCCAAAATTCGCTTGCTCGAAAACAAGGTCGGCACGAATCACAATTCAACAACCTTCCAACCCAAAGTTTTATGTCCCACAATTCATTCGGCCATCTGTTCCGCATTACCACCTGGGGCGAAAGCCACGGGCCGGCGATCGGCTGTGTTGTTGACGGCTGTCCGGCCGGGATCCCGATAGAGGCATCTGAAATACAAACGTTTCTCGACAAGAGACGTCCCGGCCAGTCTCGCTTCACCACGCAAAGACGTGAGCCCGATACTGTTGAAATTCTGTCCGGTGTATTTGAAAACGCCGAGGGTCAGCAAGTCTCAACCGGCACACCGATTTCGCTCGTAATCCGTAATGTCGATCAGCGCTCACGCGACTACGGCGACATTGCATCCAAGTTCAGACCCGGACACGCCGATTTTACATACGAACAAAAATACGGTTTGCGCGACTTTCGTGGCGGCGGACGGTCCTCCGCGCGCGAAACAGCAGTTCGCGTCGCCGCTGGCGCAATCGCGCGGAAAATCATTCCCAATGTCACCATTCGTGGCGCCCTCGTTCAAATGGGTGATGACAGAATCGACCACGAATCATGGGAATGGTCTGAAATCGATAACAATCCCTTCTTCTGTCCCGATGCGGCCGCCGCAAAGCGTTGGACAAATAATCTCGACGAGATACGCAAGAAGGGCTCGTCAGTTGGGGCCGTTGTCGAAGTCGTGGCCGAAGGGGCCCCCGCCGGCCTAGGCGCACCGCTATACGCCAAACTCGATCAGGACCTTGCATCGGCCATGATGAGCATCAACGCCGCAAAGGCTGTTGAAATCGGCGATGGAATGGCTGTTGCCGCGCTGACAGGCGAAGAAAACGCCGACGAATTACGCATTGGTCCAGATGGCGAACCCATCTTTCTGTCTAACCACGCGGGCGGAATTCTAGGCGGCATATCGACCGGCCAACCAATCGTCTGCCGGTTTGCGGTCAAACCAACCTCATCCATACTGACACCGCGCAAGACCGTAACTAATGACGGTCAAGAGACCGATATCGTCACCAAGGGGCGCCACGATCCCTGCGTCGGCATCCGTGCTGTGCCGGTCGGCGAAGCAATGATGGCGATTGTCCTTGCCGATCACTATTTGAGGCAACGCGGACAAAACGGCTGAACGGTTATTCGCACCACCTGCGACCGGCCGAGCCCCACCCACTGCAGCTACCGGCAACCTAGCGCCCAACCAGACGCCCAATCATCATTGCAACAAGCATTGCACCAACGAACGCGATCGTACCTGGCGCCAGCAACAACAGGGACGTGAGCGCCGGCCCCGGGCAAAAACCGCCCAATCCCCAACCGATGCCGAAAATGGCAGCCCCCGCAACAAGCGGCAGGTCGACCGCGCCGCCAGCACTCACCCAGAACTGCTTGTCGAACAACGGCACACCGCGACTCAACACAACACGATAGCCAATCAGACCGACCGCGACGGCGCCCGCCATCACTAACAGCAGGCTCGGATCCCATGTGCCGGCCAGATCGAGGAAGTTTAAAATCTTTGCCGGGTTGCTCATGCCCGAAACGATAAGCCCGAAACCGAACAAGAGCCCGCACAAACCGCTCCACAGGACACCAGAGGCCTTCTCCATCTCACGCCCCCACAACATGTCGTACAACAAACACAGTCACCACAGCAGCAGCCATGAAAACGCAAGTGGCAACAATCGAGCGAATGGATAGACGCGAAAGACCGCACACACCATGCCCGCTGGTGCAGCCGCGCGACAGGACGGCGCCGAGCCCAACAAGCCCGCCTGCAAAAGCCATCAGGCCGATATTTTCCGAAACAGCCTGCTCAAGCAACAAAGGGTTTGCCAATCCCGTCACGGCAGGCGCAAGGATGAGACCTAAGACAAAGGCTGCGCGCACAAGAAATGCGTTGTCTTCATATGGTGGCAACAGACGACTGACGAGACCGCTGATGCCAGCGATCCGACCGTTGCCCCACATAAAAAGCACAGCCGACAGCCCGATCATGATGCCGCCAGCCAACGACGCAATGGGTGTAAACTCCGTCACTGAGCGTGCCTCCACTTTTTTAGTTTTCCAACCACTGGACTTGTAACACCGATCCAGACGTTTTTAGCCGTCCAAAGCAGTGTGCCGACAGAAATCAACCAATCATGATCATGAGCGCGTCTGGCACCTCCGTTGGCATCATAGCTTGTCTCGAACGACACGATGGCGACAAAGAATTGGCGCAAACATCTGCACACTGATAGTATAAGCGGGCCCATCCAACCAATAGTGCTGCGAAGATAATTTGGTCTGGCCGGATGAGCCAAAGAGTATGCGTGAAGGGCTTGATGCGTCCCTTTGATCGACGGACGGCACCAGTCCCATACGGGGAGAAACTAGCCGTGACTCGGAAAAAACTCATCGAAAACCCGTATCGGCCGGGTGCGGGACACAGCCCTCCAATCTTAGCAGGTCGCGAAAAAGAACGAGATCATTTCCGCAAGCTGCTTCGTCAGGAATTCACAACCGAGAATATTTTGATCACCGGCCTTCGAGGCTTTGGCAAAACAGTTCTTCTCAATCAGATGAAACAAACGGCTGAGGCGGAAGACTGGCTTTGGGTAGGTAATGACCTGTCAGAATCCTCGGCACTTAGCGAAGAGCGCCTTGCCATTCGCATCCTTACCGATCTCTCCCAATCGTTGGCGGTTGTACTTGCGAAAGCGGCCGGAAGATCGCCAAACCCCTCCGCCTCCCAGGATCTGGAAGCCATCGACGAGCTTGAATCCAACACATTTGCGTCCTTGAAGGCCAAATACGAACGCACCCCAGGACTTCCCAGCGACAAACTCAAGACTGTACTCGGTCGCATTGGTTCGCTGCTTGGCGAGGCTAAACTGAGGGGCATCATTCTCGCGTATGACGAAGCGCAATGTCTTAGTGACCATGCCCAGCAAAACGAGTTTCCCATGTCGATGCTCGTCGAAACTGTTGGTGCATTGCAAAAACGCGACGGAATAACGCCATGCCTGTTGGTGTTGTCCGGCCTGCCGCAGGTCTTCGATGCACTAACTGCCTCACGCACGTACACCGAGAGGATGTTCCATGTCATGCGGTTGGACCGGCTAAGCCGTTCCGAGACGGAAGCTGCCCTACACACTCCGTTGGAAGACCTGATGCCACCCCTGTATTGCCCCAAGGAGCTGTTGAACAAAGTTGCAAGCATGACCGGCGGCTACCCATATCTCATCCAGTTTTTTGGAAAAGAACTTGTCGCAGCGCTCCTCAGCAATGGCGGCGTTATTAATGAGCACGATTTCCCGTCACCCGACGTCTTGGATCGTCTTGATGCAGGACTGTTCGCCGCCCGTTGGAATAAGACCACAGACAAACAGCGCAGCTTCCTAAGGCTCGTTGCCAACCGGGACACTCCCGTCTCCCCCGATTTTTCAGCTGCTGAGATACTTGCCAGCGACAGAGCTGGCGCTCAATTCGACAATGCACAGGCCAATCAGATGCTCCTTGCGCTGTGCGAGCGAGGCTTGATCTACCGCACAAGGCACGGGAGATACGCTTTCACAGTGCCGATGTCTGAAACGATGATCCTCCGCCGAATGAAGACGGAGGAAGAACTGGAGGCGAGCTGGGAAGCAACACCTGCATCTCCAATTGATGAGATTGAGCCATCTTCGTTTGCAGAGGAAGAGCCCCCTCGCGGTCTGAGAGGCTGGTTCCGTTCATGAGAATTCGTAGAAATTGTTTTCTAACATCTAACGCATTTAAACGAAGTTAGACGTTGCTGCACGGTGGTTTGCCTTCCTACAAAATTCATTGGTCATGACCAGAGCGGGCGTCAAGAATCCGGCGCACGACGGCGTTTGAAGATGCAATAAGACGAGGGCATCATTCTCCATACACCATGACCAAAGCGGGATGGCTGGTGGCACAATTTCAATGCGTCACCAGCCATATATATCCATATCCGGCGTTATCACACAGTTGTTCGGTAGAGTGCGATGTGCGTTTTGAACAAGAACGAGTATGCAATCGTAGAACTACTCGCCATCAATCCTCTGTCCACTTTCCCCCCGATACATCTCCCGACTGTCACACGGTTACTTGCCCAGGGCGTGGTCGGCAGGCATGAAGACCGATGGTACCTCACCAAGGTTGGACTGATCTTGGCCAACCGAACTCTTCACTAGAAGACCTGACACTACAAATCGATCTGGTATGAGCGTGCTGACTCCACCGCGCCAGCAGGATGATTTGCAATCAGCCGTAACGCCGTGTTGCATGCTTTGACGACAGGCAGCCCATAAGCCTAACATCCACACTGGCAGGCCCCTGCCATGTCTTGACAAAAGTCAGATCGACCCAGGGTATCGCTGGATAGATGGATAGTTGGAGGGAAGCCACATGCCCCGGTATAAATCGATTGTCATACTCACCGGCGCCGGGCTCTCCGCCGAAAGCGGTCTGTCCACCTTTCGCGACACCGGCGGCGTGTGGGCAAAGTATGACTACCGTGACGTCGCCACGCCGGAGGGATTCGCACGCAACCCGGAACTCGTGCACGAATTCTATAACTCCCGCCGCAACAATCTTGCAGACAAGAAGCCTAACGCGGCTCACGAAGCTTTGGCGAGGTTGGAGCGGGATTATGCTGGCGACGTACATGTCGTCACACAAAACGTCGACCCATTCCACGAGGCGGCAGGCAGTTCCAATCTGATTCACATGCATGGTGAGTTGCTCAAAGCCAAATGTGCCCATTGCGGCTCATCGCACAGCTGGTTGGACGATCTATCGCTCGATACCCAATGCCCCCGTTGCGGATCGGATCAGGGCATGCGTCCCGACGTGGTTTGGTTTGGCGAAATGCCCTATGACATGGATCGCATTGAAGCATTGCTGCTTGGCGCCGACCTGTTCCTGTCCATCGGCACCAGCGGCAATGTTTACCCGGCCGCAGGCTTCGTCGCCGCCGCCCGTCAATCCGGTGCCCACACGGTGGAACTCAACCTGGAACCGTCAGAGGGCCACTCATTCTTCCACGAGACAATTCACGGGCCAGCCACCAAAGTTGTCCCGGCCTATGTCGAACGCCTGCTTGCCGAACAAGCGTGACAACACCGCAAGAAACGCACGCAGCCGCACCGTGCGCATCGCACGGCCCAAAAAACAGCCTATTTGCGCCGGAAAACGACAATAACTTCCGTGTGTGGCGAATACCGGAACTGATCGATCAGCGTCAGATCACCCATCTGGTAGCCGCCGTCGACCAACACACGCGCATCGCGTGCAAGCGTTGCAGGATTGCAGGAAACCGCGACTACGAGCGGCACCTCTGACTTTGCAAGCGATGCAACCTGTTCGCGGGCGCCGGCACGAGGCGGATCGAATACAAGCGCCCGAAATTCATTAAGTTCGCGCCGCGACAAGGGCTCGCGCAACAGATTTCGCAACCGTGCATCGATCGGTTTGAGACCTTGACTCCGCTGAGCCCCCATGCGCAGCGCCTCGATGGCATCCGTGTCGCTGTCGATCGCCACAACGTTTGCGTACTCGGCCAGCGCGAATGTAAACGCTCCCAAACCGCAAAACAGATCTGCGATCGGTTTCCGCTTTTGCGTTCTCGCTACTTTCGCCGAGACGGCATCCACCACCGCCTGACGCATCTGCGTCTCTGCTGACAAGCAGGCTTGCAAAAAGGCTGTCGGAGGCAGTTCCACTCTGCCGGGCCCGAATGAAATATGCGGCGGTGCTGCCTGAAAGGCGATATCCTTGCCGACACTGACTCGAATTATTCCGAGCCCGCCTGCTGCATCCGCGATCGCACGGGCTGCCTCGGCAAAAAGCCGGACCCCTTCCCCTGAAAGAGAGACATCGATGCCATTATCCGCCTCGGTTAGCGCAACGCGCAAGCGAACTCCAGAACCAGAAACAATCGGGCCAAGCAAGGCACTTAAGCCGGGCAGCGCTTCGTTTAACATTGGCGTAAGCAGCGGGCAGTGGTCCACCTCCACGAGGTCGTTCGACGCGCTCGCATTGAAACCGAGCTGTATCCCGGTTCTCCCACTCTCGGCACTCATCACAGCGCGCCGGCGCATCCCATCGCTAACGCAAAAGGCATTTCCAATCGTGACATCCAACCCGCGCGCCAAAAAGGCTTTCTCCACCAAGCTCTGCTTCCAAGCAAGGTAGGCTGTCGGTTCCAAGTGTTGGACCGCACAACCCCCACACGACCCGAAGTGCGCACAAACCGGTTTGATACGTTGCGCCGAGGGCGAGACGACACGGATGAGGCGCGCTCGCTCACCCGCAGGTTCTTCCGCAAGAACAACTTCTTGCGGCAGTGCACCGGCCACGTAAATCGGGCCACGTTCTGTCTGCGCGACACCGTCGCCGCGTGAACCCAGCGCATCTATGGTAAGCTCAGCCTGCTGTTTCATGTGACCGGCGTTCCGACCCTTTGCGAGCACCTATGAGAAATTCTTGATTACCCGAGCCACCTTTAATCGGCGACGGGATGACACCGTCAACCTGCCATCCTGCTTCCGTTGAAATCCATTCCTCGATGTTAACGCATACTCTGCGCCGCACGCTTTCGTCACGCACGATACCGCCCTTGCCGATATGCTCACGCCCCGCCTCGAATTGCGGTTTGATCAACGCAACCAGCCACGCCCCGTCTTGCGCCAATTTTAACGCCGCCGGAAGCACTTTTGTGAGAGAGATAAAGCTGACGTCGGCGACGACTGCATCGATCGGATCTTCGATGACAAACGTGGACAGCGTCCGCGCATCCGTCCCTTCCAGAGAAACGACGCGTCCATTGTTGCGAACGGTATCATGCAGTTGATCATGTCCAACGTCCACGGCGTAGACACGCTGTGCGCCTTGCTCCAGTAAGACCTGACAAAAGCCGCCGGTCGAGGCGCCGATATCGACCACTGTCCGGCCCGTGGCGCCATATCCGAATGCCTCAAGTGCTGCGCTAAGCTTCTCACCCCCGCGCGACACATGATGGGCAGACGTTGTTTTGACTTCGACAGCCGCGTCATCATTCACGCTTAGCGCTGGCTTGTGCACAACCGCACCGTCTACGCTAACCTGGCCGCGCAAGATAAGGTCACGCGCCCGCGCGCGGCTGGCAACGAGCCCACGCCTCACAAGGACTTGATCAAGACGTTGTCGCATAAGCGGTGACGGCCAACAATGATGTACCATTTACAAGCTCTAGGTAGTGGGCAAGCCTAACATCGCAGACAGGCGGTGTCCCCTCAGCCACCAGAGCACGAACAGAACAAAGGATGATGCCAAAAAATGATTGCAAAGGTCCTCGCAGCACTTCTCTTCACGATCGCAACCGTATCGGGTCTTAGCGCGCAGACCGCCGCACCGGAAGGCGCCCAGGTCTACTTTATTTCCCCCAAGGATGGCGATGAGGTCAAAAGCCCGGTCACAGTGCAATTTGGCCTGAAAGGAATGGGTGTCGCTCCAGCCGGCACTGACAATCCCAAGACTGGTCACCATCACCTTCTGATCGATAAGAAGCTGGAAAACTACACCGACCCGATTCCCGCCGACGACAATCACAAGCACTTCGGCGGCGGACAGACGGAGACCACCATTGAGCTGGCGCCTGGCAAACACACGCTCCAACTCATCCTCGGCGACATGAACCACGTGCCCCACAAACCGCCGGTTGAGAGCAAGGTCATTACGATCACCGTAAAATAAATCTGCTGCCTGCAAAAAAGAGCCCCGGGCAACCAGTCGCACGGGGCATTTTTTTTGTTCACCTCGCCGCCAAGCGAAATCAGGCGCGATCACCAAGTTCGCGCAAGCTGTCCGTTCGCCCTAAAGCATTGAATACGGTTTCGACAATTCCAGACGCAGCCAGACCAGCCTCAACATACATCTGGTCCGGCTTACCGTGATCAATGAAACGATCCGGAAGCACCATCGAGCGCACCTTAAGCGCACCGCTATCCAGCAGACCCTCGCGTGTTAGATAGTGCAGCACATAAGACCCAAACCCACCGACGCTTCCCTCCTCGACAGTTACGAGGACTTCATGCGAGCGCGCCAACCGCCTTATGAGCTCATGATCGAGCGGCTTGGCAAAACGAGCATCCGCGACAGAAACCGACAAACCGAACGCCGCCATCTGCTCGGCCGCCTTAAGGCATTCCTGCAACCGAGTTCCAAGAGATAGGAGCGCCACAGTGGAACCTTCCTGCACAATGCGCCCTTTGCCGATTTCCAACGGCACACCGTGCTCGGGTAGGTCGACGCCGACGCCTTCGCCGCGCGGATATCGAAACGCGCTCGGCCGGTCATCGATCGCGGCGGCCGTTGCAACCATATGGACAAGTTCCGCCTCATCGGCCGCGGCCATCACGACAAAATCGGGCAGGCAACCAAGATAAGCGATATCGAAAGACCCGGCATGTGTCGGGCCGTCGGCGCCGACAAGCCCTGCACGATCGATAGCGAAGCGCACTGGCAAGCGTTGGATGGCGATGTCGTGCACCACCTGATCGTAGGCGCGCTGCAGGAACGTGGAATAAATGGCTGCAAACGGCTTATAGCCCTCACAGGCCAAACCGCCGGCGAATGTCACCGCATGCTGCTCGGCAATACCGACATCAAAAGTACGTCGAGGAAACGCCTCCCCAAACAGATCAAGCCCGGTTCCCGAAGGCATCGCGGCCGTGACCGCGACAATTTTCTCATCTTTTTCCGCTTCTGCGATCAAGCTTTTCGCAAACACCTTAGTGTAGCTCGGCGCGTTAGGAGCAGGCTTGACCTGCGCGCCCGTCACAACATTGAACTTGGCAACGCCGTGGTACTTGTCGTCGGCTTCCTCCGCCGGGGTATACCCCTTCCCCTTTTTGGTCACGACATGCACCAGGATCGGCCCCTGGTGCGCATCGCGAACATTTTTCAGGACGGGGAGCATATGGTCCAGGTTGTGACCGTCGATCGGACCGACATAATAAAAGCCCAACTCCTCAAACCAGGCACCGCCCTGCCACAGATGGCGCGTATACTCTTCCATTCGCGCTGCGCGCCGCTCCCAGCTTTTCGGCAACGCTCGCGCAAGCTGCTTGGCAATGTCGCGCATGTATAGATAGGTGCCACTCGACGTCATACGCGCCAGATATGACGACATGGCGCCCGTGGGCGGTGCAATCGACATATCGTTGTCGTTGAGGATGACAATAAGCCGCTCGTCTCGTGCACCGGCGTTATTGATCGCCTCGTAGGCCATACCAGCGCTCATCGCACCATCGCCGATCACGGCCACCACGTGGTTCTTGCCGCCGGTAAGATCGCGGGCGACGGCCATGCCAAGGCCCGCGGAAATCGATGTTGAAGAATGACCAGCACCAAAAGGGTCGAATTCGCTTTCGGACCGCTTGGTAAAACCGGCTAGACCACCCGGCTGGCGTAGCGTGCGAATCTCATCGCGACGTCCGGTGAGGATCTTATGCGGATAGGCCTGATGCCCAACATCCCAAATCAACCGGTCGTGCGGTGTATTGAACACCCAGTGCAGGGCAACGGTCAGCTCCACAACGCCAAGCCCGGCACCAAGATGCCCGCCTGTCACCGAAACGGCATCAATCGTTTCCTGCCGCAACTCCTCTGCAACTTGTTTAAGATCAGATTCAGGAAGCTCACGCAGCTCCGTCACCGACGATATCTGATCCAGCAGAGGCGTATTGGACACCAGACCCACCCTTTCGAACCTTTAGCTACCTATACGCCTTATCATTGCCCCTTGAGGCAAGCCGCTGTCAAAGTCCATAGCGTCGCGCATATAGCCTTTCCTGCACCCCAGCGGGCAATGTGTTGCAACGCCAAGCCCGTGAGGACACCAATTCGCATGGCCGACAATCCGCCACACAGCCGGCAACCGCGACAGCCAGCCTGCGAACGGACCCCAGCTTTCATTCGCGGTCTCCGGGGCCGATTGAACTTTGAAGAGACGTCCAAAATCAGGCGCTCTTGCCTCAGGACTTGTCGAGCGGCTCACGCCCGGAGGGTCTGCCATCCGCGTCAAGGGTGATTTTTTCCACCTTGGCTTCAGCCTGTTTCAAGAGTTTTTCGCAGCGGCCCTTAAGCGCCTCGCCCCGCTCATAGATCGCAATGCTTTCCTCAAGTTCGACGTCACCGCGCTCAAGCCGACCGACGATACTCTCCAATTCCTTGAGCGCTCGCTCAAAACCCATTTCGGCGACATCCGCATTCGCAGCCGCATCCGCCTTTTTTGTGCTCATGATATTTTACCCATCCCGACATAGCGGCTTGTCGCCGATAGCGCTTATGCTCTCAACTGGACCCGAAAACGCTAAGCAAGAACAATGGACCGCTTGCCCGCGACCAAGAAAGCGCTCACGCACCAACATCCATTAACGTGCGCACATGCACACCAACCGACTGTGCAAGGGCAGTGAGATTGTATCCCCCCTCAAGCATCGAGACCACACGTCCATTGCAATGGCGCTCTGCAACATTCGCCAACTGCTCGGTGGCCCACATGAAGTCCGCCTCAACCAAGCGCGTACCAGCAAGAGGATCAGCCTCGTGCCCATCAAATCCCGCCGAAATCAAGACCAGGTCCGGCGAAAACGCGTTAAGCGCGGGCAAGACGCGCTCATTGAATGCCGTACGGAACTGTTCGCCACCGTCACCCTCGCGAAGCGGCGCGTTACAGATATTGCCGACACCTGTCTCATTGACCGCACCAGTGCCGGGAAACAACGGCATCTGGTGAGTTGAGCCATAAAAGAGGTCTTTATCGGACCAAAAGATCTCCTGCGTCCCATTGCCGTGATGAATATCGAAATCCACAACCGCAACCCGCTCGGCTCCATGCTTGTCCCGGGCATAATGTGCTGCAATCGCGATGTTGGAAAAAATGCAAAAGCCCATCGCACGCGCCGATTCGGCATGATGGCCAGGCGGGCGGACCTGACAGAACGCGTTCTTGACTTTGCTCTGCGCGCTCATGACTTCGTCGACCGCCAGCATCCCGGCTCCAACCGATCGCAGCGCCGCGTCCCATGAGCCTGAAGACATCACCGTGTCAGGATCAAGGTATATTGACGGCGCACCGGCCTTCGGCGCCTGGCGCTCAATGGTATCGTAATACTCGCCTGGGTGAACACGCCGGATGAATTCCGCCACATCATCACGCATCGGCGCTTGTTTCCTTGCAAGCGCGGAGAACACGTCATGTGCCAAAACTTTGTCTATCGCCCGCATCCGATCGGGCCGCTCGGGATGCCCTGCGCCCGTATCGTGATTGACGAAGCTTGGATGTGTAATCAGCAATGTTGTCATTGTCTCAGCACTTCTATCCGGCGGTCAAACATGGACCTTGAACCAAATTAGCCCTCTACAGGCGAATCGAAAAAGGAAAACGCCGGTTACCATACGCCTCCCCCTACGGCCACTCACCCAATAATCGCACTGTTAACGAGCAGCCGCAAACTTGCTTGTCGCAGTATTCCAAGTTCCACATCACATCATGGCATCAGCTTGGACATTGGTAGCAGCGTAACACCTTCCGGTGGCACACTATCGTCTGGCACGAAAAAGTCCGGAGCCAATGGGGCATTGGGATTGGCACGATATTTGTCAAAATCCGTAACACCGCCGACCTCGCTCAAAAACGAGTCGTCGATCAGAAAATTGCCCGTAAACGCTTTCGCATTTTGGCAAAAGACGAGATGCGCCGCGTCGGCCATGATTTCCGGCTTACGGGCCATGGCCATCATCTTTTCCCCTCCGACCACGTAGCGGATGGCCGCCGTTGCAATAACCGACCTCGGCCACAATGCATTGACGGCGATGCCATCGCCCTTCAACTCCTCCGAAAATCCCAAGACACACAAACTCATTCCATATTTCGCAATCGAATACGCCACATGGCCGGCAAACCACTTCGCCTTCATGTCCAACGGCGGCGACAGCATCAGGATGTGTGGGTTGTCGGACTTGCGCAAATGCGGCAGACAGGCCTGCGATACGACGAACGTCCCACGCGTATTGACCCCAAACATAAGATCGAAACGCTTCGGGTCCGTTTTTTCCAATGGTGTAAGCGAAATAGCGGACGCATTGTTGACGCAGATATCGATGCCGCCGAAAGTTTCAACCGTGCGTGCCACGGCTTCAGCAACCTGCTCTTCCTGACGGATATCGCACACGAGTGCCAACCCCCGCCCGCCTGCTGCTTCTATCTTCTCGACCGACTCGTGGACGGTCCCTTCAAGCTTGGCATGCGGTTCGGATGTCTTGGCAGCGACCGCAACGTTTGCTCCATCACGCGCAGCGCGCAGCGCGATTTCCAGGCCGATACCTCGACTGCCGCCCGATACGAATAACGTCTTGCCTGCCAACTCACCCATGACCGTTCCTACTCCGCAGCAACTTCATTACCCTATAACGTGGCAACGCAGCCAAAATGTTCTGCTTAACCCGCCACTTCTCCGCGCCACTTACGGCGAACAAACCGGAACGGAGCCATGATGATATTGAACAAATAAACGACCAAAGTCACCATGAGTGCCGGTAGACCGGCCAATGGCAGGAATATGAGGACGAACGCCACCAAACGCGCGATACGCGCAGCATAAAATCCAGCAGCACCGGAATATTCCCCCCGGGCTTCGGGCGGCCAGATACGAGCCCACCAACGCCTGGCAACACCTAGCCCCAAGAGCCCTGCTATTAAGCCACCCAAAAACACATCCTGATAGGCCGCCGGCAGCCATGAAATCAGCCGTCCATCCCGCTCCTTCTGCCGATCACGATCCATCGCGTGGATATCGATCGCGGTCATGACGACTTCGCCGGTTATTTCCGAAACGATATCGCCAAACCAGCTACTGACGCTTTCTTCCAGCGGAGCCAGTATTTGCCCTGAAGCGGGCAGCGGGCGCGCACTGATGTGAACCCTGCCACCCTGCTGCAGCGAACTGCTCACAAAAAAACGCCGGTCGGGTCCCGCGATCGCAGATAGAAAGTCGCCATAGCTGGCTTCCCGTAATGCATCGGCCAATCGCGACACTTCCACTTTCTGCCACAACCAGTTGCGCCCACCAGGTTGACGTGACGAAGCGGCATGCACGACGACCAAATTAACGTCCGCTTCATTTGCCGCCCGCGTCAGGCGGTCAATCGCAATGCTCGTCTCAGAACTGCCCGCCGCCTTGTAGTAAAGCCGCCCACCATCGACACGACCACTGACCATCACTGTCTGACCGGGAAGATCGCCAAAGGCTTCCGCAACATGTGCCGGATCGAACGCATCGACCAACGCACCACCAGTTTTCGCATCCTTACCCGGCGCGGCGCGAAGACGGTCCGGTCCACCCGGTTTCAGCGCCACAACACGCATGTCGAGCTTACTGAACGGCCGGCCCAACTGCCATACAAGCTCCTTGAACACGGACCGCTCGCCAAGTGCCACAACTACATTTTCCTTCAACCGCGCACCCAGCTTATCCGCGGCTGTACCAACACCTTTTTCCAATCGGTATGGCTTGCGGTCAAACACAACATGAAGCTCGGCGTCAGCAGGCAAATCCTGCAACATCGCGCGGCGCTCAAAGACGGCATCGTCACTGAGATAAAGCGACAGTGTCCGGTTGCCATTGGCAACCTCTGGCGCAACAGTCTGTGTGAACCGGGCAAGTTCCTCTGGCGTCCCGGCCGTATAAACATCGCCGTCCTTGTTGATGAACTTCCAATGCCCCTCAGGCGTCACATGCGCCGCTACGGCTACTCTGGAAGAATCGTCCGGCAGTTTTCGAATAACCGCCGCGGCATCGTCCAATCCACGGATGCCGGTTTTCGCGATTTTTGTCCCGGCAATTTTGGCTCCATCGGCACCAGCCTCGCCAGCCTCTCGCAACAGCTTGGTCAGCCAATGCGCACCTGCGCGCTCTGGCATGGACACAACCCCAAGCGAGATCACCAAGCCGAATAGAGCGACGCATGCATACGCACTTTTTTGGAGCCTACGCTGAATGGATGCCGCCCTGCCGATCGCATTAGACCTGGACGTTCTGCCGCCCGTCGCACCCATGGTCATCGCTGCCTGAGCTTTGAAAAGTCGGCAGGCCGTTTTTCAACAAAGGCCTGGAATGCCTCTGCAGCCTCGGGAGATTTTAAACACTTCATGAATGCGACGAGTTCCTCATCCACGCGTGCCGCGACCGCATCCGCACCATGCCGCATCAACTTGCGCGCGCTCTGAAGTGCTTGCGGCGGTTTGGCAGCAAGCTGCCGTGCCGCACCTGTCGCCACAGGCTCAAGCTCCTCCACACCAACAATCCTGTTGACGACGCCCGCCACGACCATGCGTTGAGCGTCAAATGTTTCTCCAAGTACCAGCATTTCAAAACTACGCGCATACCCCATGCAAGCCGGCATTAGAAGACTGGACGCCGCCTCGGGAACAAGTCCGAGATTTAAGAACGGTGTCGAGAAGGTCGAACGCTCCGTCGCATACACAAGGTCGCAATGAAATAATAGCGTCGTCCCTATACCGATCGCCGCACCATCTACTGCAGCAATCAAAGGCTTTTTCACGCGCGGCAGCACCCGCAAAAACCGTGTCACATCGTCTGCAAACTCAGACCCTCCAGCAACAAAGCTTTGGAATTCACCAATATCGTTGCCTGCAGTAAACAGGCCGTCAGTACCGGTAATCACGTGCACGGCCACATCGTCGCTTTTATCGCCGGCCTCCAGTGCATCGGAAAGGGCGGCGTACATCTTACCCGTCAGTGCATTCTTTTTATCCGGACGATTGATCCGCAACACCTGTACGCCGGCATCGCTTCTAATTTCGATATCCGCAGACATCCCGCACTCCTAAACAAAAAATGCTGCTTTGCCTGCACTTCGGCAGGCAATTGAGCGCACCGACCGTGGGCTCGAAATGCGAACCGGTACAGGCCCGCAAGCAGGCAGTTTATCCAAACCGCTCGACCGGATAGTCAAGCACAGCCTTCGACCCGGTCATAACCGTCTTGGCCAACCCACCCGACGTCGTCACGAGATTCTCAGCAAAGAAGCGCGCCACGCCGACCCGCTCGCTTTGCGTGCTCCCGTCACGCAATTCCGATAACGCTCCCTTGGCCAGATAACACCCCCCCGCAACCAGTCCGAACAGCTTCAGGTAGGGCGTCGCCGAGGCAAGTGCCAACTCCGGGTTCTTGACGAGCTGCTGACCAACCCACCGCGTCGCAGCCTCAAGGTCTGCTAGCCCGTCGGCAAGGTGCGTTCCCATCTCGCCGACCGACTCATCGTTGACCTGCGTGACTTCGCCTACGATCCGCCCGAGCCCTTCAAGATACCCCGCAATTACCTTGCCACCTTCCAACGGAAGTTTTCTTGCAACCAGATCGATAGCCTGGATACCGTTTGTGCCCTCATAAATCGGCAAGATCCGTGCATCGCGATAGTACTGCGCAGCGCCGGTTTCCTCGACAAAACCCATGCCTCCGTGAACTTGGATGCCAATTGAGGCGACCTCACACCCGACATCGGTGGAAAAGGCCTTGGCCACGGGTGTCAGAAGCGCCGACAGATGCGCCGCCTGTCCACGTTCTTCTTCGCTAGCAGCCCCATGCGAACGGTCAGTCTCGTAAGCTGTCATCAGACAGATCGCGCGAGCTGCGTGCGTCAGAGCGCGCATTGTGAGAAGCATACGGCGAACGTCGGCATGTTCAATAATCGGCCCCATACCATCGCTACCCGAGGAGCGTGTGCGTCCTTGCCGGCGTTCATGCGCGTAGGCGATTGCGCGTTGCGTTGCACGTTCCGCCAGCGCCACGCCTTGTACGCCCACGGCCAAACGCGCCGCATTCATCATGATAAACATGACAGCCAGACCGCGGTTTTCTTCACCGACCAGATAACCGACAGCTCCGTCATCTTCGCCAAACTTCATGACACATGTGGGGCTTCCATGAAGTCCCAGCTTCTTTTCGATACCAATACACTTGACGTCGTTGCGCTCGCCTAAACTACCGTCATCCTTCACGATAAACTTGGGCACCAGGAATAGCGAAATGCCTTTTGTTCCAGGCGGCGCGTCAGGCAGTCGTGCCAACACCATATGGATGATATTCTCAGCAAGCTCATGCTCGCCAAACGTAATAAAGATCTTTGTACCGCTGATGCGATACGAACCATCTTCCGCCCGTTCCGCCCGCGTCTTCAGCCCCGACAAATCCGAGCCCGCCTGCGGCTCGGTTAAGTTCATGGTGCCGGTCCACTTTCCCGCCACCAAATTTGGCAGGTAACGGTCTTTTAGCTCCTGCGACGCAGCGATCGAAATCGCGTCGATCGCCCCTTGGGTCAGCAGCGGACAAGTGCCGAACGATAGGTTCGCCGACCCCCAAATCTCGCCAACAGCGCACGAAACAATATCCGGCAATCCCTGGCCGCCGTACTCTTCTGGGCATGGCAGCGTCGACCAGCCTCCCTCGACGAATTGCTGATAAGCCTGCTTCCAACCCTCCGGGGTCGTCACGATACCGTCAGCCACTTTGCAACCGACCCTGTCTCCCACCTCATTCAATGGATCGAGCACCCCGGAACCAAAACGCCCCGCCTCCTCCACAATTGCTTCCAACGTCTCCTCATCGAGGCCATCGTAGACCCCCCCGTCGGACTCCGCGCTAAATTCGGTTATCGACTTGAGGGTGTGGAGGATGTCGGCTACTGGAGCGTTGTACGTCATGTTGAGCCCTTACCATTGGAATTGGCGCGCGCAGCAAACAGCTATGGCAACCTGGATCATTGACCTTTCACCGAGCGGACGCAACGCCGCCTTGAAACGTTATCCAAACTGCACGACGCAGACAGCCCGCAATCGGCAACTGTCCGGAGGCGGCCACATCTCCAAGTTGCACGACGTTAGCATCCGCAGCCGCGTATGGACAGCCACGCTCACATACCTCGCATTAATTTGGCGGGGCTGAATTGACTATGCCCATCGCGACGCCAAGCCCCGAAACGATTGCAGAAGCTGCCGCACACCTTGTCGCTGGAAAGCTCGTCGCCTTTCCCACCGAGACTGTGTACGGCCTGGGTGCGGACGCCACCAACCCCCGGGCGGTGGCAAACATATTTGCAACCAAGGGCCGCCCACAATTCAACCCACTCATCGTCCATGTGGCTGATCTGGAAACAGCGAGCCAACACGCAATATTCTCAGACTTGGCCCGAAAAATCGCGCAACACTACTGGCCTGGCCCACTCACACTGGTTCTTCCTCGGCGTCATTTGGCGGATCAAGAGAATTCCTTCAACGGTGAGCGCGAAAAGAGCATAATTGCCGATCTGACAACGTCCGGGCTCGACACGATTGCATTGCGCATGCCCGCCCATCCCGTAGCACGTGCACTCCTGGCGGCCTGCAACATCCCCTTGGCAGCACCTTCAGCCAATCGTTCCGGCCACGTCAGCCCCACGACGGCGCAGCACGTCGCCACCGATTTTCCTGAAGGTTTGGCCATGATCCTTGACGGCGGGCCATGTGCCCTGGGCATTGAATCGACCATTCTTGACTGTACCAGGCAACAGCAAGAGGAGGGATCGAATGGTGGCGAAGATGGAAACGAAATTGTCCTTTTACGTGCCGGCGCCATAACGGCTGAAGATTTGCGAACGCAGCTTGGCGCTAACGTCCTCTCAACAGCGCAATTGCACACGACGCGGCCAACTGCACCGGGTCAGCTCGCAAGCCACTACGCACCGCGCGCGAGCTTACGTCTCAATACACTCCAACCCAATCGGGGAGAGGCATTTATAACCTTCGCTGCAGGCCAACCTGCCCACACAGGCCTTGACGCCACGCATGCCGAGGCGCCCGTCTATCATCTCTCACCTTCGGGAAATCTCGAGGAAGCCGCAGCCCACCTGTTTTCGGCTCTGCGCACGCTCGACGCGTCAGGCTGCGATCAGATTGCGGTCATGCCGATACCGGAAAAAGGGTTGGGTATTGCCATCAATGACCGGCTTGCGCGTGCCGCAGCGCCTCGAAAGACCGGCAACGGTACGAACTGAAGTCCCAATACAAGTCGCACTGCGCAGCAACATACGGCAACGATCGGTTCGCGCGCGCCTTAGTCTGCTTTAATAACCGTGCGCTGCATTGCCTTAAGTTCTTCCTCGACCTTTGCCGCCTGAGACGGCCAGCTCGAACCGATCCAATCATCAGTCCCGAACAGCCAGTAGAAGAACCTGTTGCGGCGGTGATAACGCTCAACGGTCACGCGGTACATGGCATCCATGTTCGAAGCCAACGACTTGAGATGGGCAATCGTTTTTGTGTTCGCCTCATCGATCTTTGCTAACCGCTCCGCCAATGCCGCGCGGTCATCACTACCCTCTTTGCGCCACTCACTCATGGAATCGGCCAAAGCATGCTGATTGGCATTGAGTTTAACAATAGCCTCATGCACGTCCGCCAATGCTGCAGCCGTCCCGTCCTTTGCAGACGACTGGTCACCCATGACCTTTGCAAGTTCCTGCACCGGGCTTTCCAGACGCTGCACCAGCCCCCTCAAGTCGCTACTCACGCCCGCCAGGCCTTCACGAATGACCTCGCTATCGTTCTTGACAGCCTGCTCAACCCCGGCAAGCCGATCCCCAAGCTTCGACGTGTCCGCCCCGCCTTCTCCCAGAAGCGCTTCTTCGATGAGATCGAGCCTGCTGCTAACAGGACCAAGATCAAGGTCCGTTACCCCGCCACCGTCCTTGACGGAACGCAGCATTCCTTCGATCGCACCCAGACGCTCGCCAAATTCAGCAAGTTGGAGACTAACGGCTTCGCCACCGGCACCACCGGCAGCGCCGCCGACCACGACGCGCTCTTCCAGCGAGCCCATATTGTTTTGCAAACTTTCCAGCACGCCAGAAAAGGTTTTGCGTTCCGCTGACAAATCTGCGCCCAGAGAACGCACCATTTGCTCAAGCGCATCAAGGCGCGAATTCTGGATTGTGTCGGTAGGATTGTTTGATAAGCCCTGACGAAGCGTTGGTGCAGGCGAGGAGACCTCTCGTGCCGTATTTGCGGCTGCACGCCGGACATCGGCGCGGGCACTCTCCTCCGAATATCCGGTAAAAGCCGGTGGCGTGACGGCTTCAACGCGCTTGCCTCCGACCATCGGGGTATGTCGGTGCAAGAGTTCAAGCCCGGCCAGGTCGGGTTTCAAATCAAAAAATACATGCAGTAAGTCCTCGACACTCGCTGGTTTGTTGCGCCGATAGCTGTAGGCGGCCGCAAGTCTTAGCGCCTCCTCTAACGCCGCTGCACGACGCGGCGGTCCTGCCGCGCCACTGATCCCCGTGGGGATCTCGCTTGCGATCATCGTTGCACATTCCCGGCGAAGTCCCGCTTCGCGCACACCGAAGCGCTCCAATATCTCAGCTGCCGCATCAATACGCGTCAACGCGTACAGCAGATGCACAACACCGACCTCATCCGCACGATGCGCCAACGCAACGTCGAAGGCATGATTGCAGCATGCCATAACCGTCTCATCGACCCAGATCGGGCCCCCACGGGGGCTGCCATAGACATCGGCGCGGCCGCGTGCGTCCTCCACCAGCTCTGAGCCTCCCGACCGATCTGCCGCCTGTCCGCCCCGCGCCTGCGGCGTGCGCAAATCCAGATCATCACCTCTGTAGCCCATGGCCCAAACTCCTAACCTCGCCAGTGCAGCGCGTCCAAATTTGCCGCTTCGTGCACACAGCATCGATAATCATCAACTGCACCTATTCCCCTTGCCGGGAAATCGGCGAACCAAGCATCCTGCCCAATAAACCCATTCATCGCGTCAAATCCTTGACGCAGATGGCTTTTCCTAACTTTGCAGATGACCTACCAAAAACCTGCAGTCGCCAGCCCTTGTGCGCCCGCAAACATTCCGATGCCCATCATGAAAGTCATAAAACATTGGAGCCGCATGCGCTGCTCAAAGCCCTTTTAGGGTTTACTTCCCGGCCCACCACTCGAATCCTGCATCAGCGCCGGCGTTTGCCTTACAACAGACGGCTGCGAACAGGCTCTTGAAGCGCCTCACCTTCCGCTGTCGGGTTATTAACCCGTGTCGAGACCTCGATGACGTCTAACAACCCGTCTTGTGCAGGTTGCATCAACTCCTCTAGTCCGACAGATGACCCTGAGCCACAACCGAGCCACCGCTCAAAATTCTCCGGTTCCAAAAGAACCGGCATGCGATCGTGCACACCTGCCATATCGCGGTTTGCACCAACCGTCAGAATTGCCATTGTCTCTATTTCGCTGCCATCGCCGCCAAGCCAGTGCTCCCAAATACCCGCGAATGCCAATAGACCTTTGCCCCTCCTGGTGATCAGGTGAGGTTGTTTCTTGCCGCGTGGACCGGTCCATTCATAAAAGCCATCTGCCGGCACAAGACAGCGCCGGTGCCTCAGGGATGCGCGAAACGATGGCTTGCTGGCAGCCGTCTCACTTCGTGCATTGATCAAAGTCGACATGCGTCCCGGGTCCTTGACCCAGGAGGGAATAAGCCCCCACCGCACCAGAACACCTTCACGCACCTGCTTGAGATTATTGCGAATGATCAGCACCGGCTGCGTCGGCGCAATGTTGTATCGAGGCGGAAAGTCCTCAATCAACGTCACGCCAAAGAAAGCACGGACCGCTTCCGGTGGAGAAGTTAGGGAGTATCGAGAACACATGTGTCTAATTTTATGGCGTAGGACGCGAGGCAAGCACCGCAGCGGAGGCGCAAATGACATCGCCGCAGCCCGACGCTGCCCTTCAGCTTTCACCCATGTACCATTAGAACATGAAGACGTGCGCTGTACCAGAATTACCCAGCACGCTCACCATCAGGGGGCTTGACGGTCATTCCCCAAAAACCTCCGCCCGGCACAGGCCTTTTGCTTCATCGCCATACCAACGTCATGCTAGACAGGCACGCAACGCATACCACCCATGTATCCGCCATTCACCAAGGCACCCATCCCAATGGCGCCTTGTCTCAGACGTCAGCAATGTGCGTTGCAACAGAACCCCAACAGGCAGGCAAGCGATCTTCAATGCCGACCATAGCGAATAAAACCAAGATCATCGTCGCGACACTCTGTATCGCCGGCATTTGTACGGCGTTCGCGAGCGCAATCGCACCTCTGCCGGCAATGGCGGCACGCGAGGTCAAAAAACCGTATGACCGCCAGATCATGCGGTTGTCTGAGATTCTGGGCGCAGTCCACTACCTGCGCGAGTTATGCGGTGCCGGCGACGGCCAGCTATGGCGGGACCACATGCGCGCGTTGATGAAGGCGGAAGGATCGTCCGCATTGCGACGGGCGCGAATGACGCGCAGATTTAACCAAGGCTACAGGAGCTACAGCCGCACCTACAATGCCTGCACACCCAGCGCTAAAACGGCGATCAAAAGGTTCCTTGAAGAAGGCAACGAATTATCGATGGGCCTCCTGCGGTCATTTCCAGAGTGAAGACCTACCGCAATACGCGCGTGCCACATCCTTAACGACATAAATCCCGATGCGGGTACGGCCGAACAATGTTAGCACGCCGTTAAGCACATAAGCGTGCATCGGTTTACGTTGTCCGCAGATACAGATTGAAACGATCCGCAATTGCCGGGCACACAGAGAAGACGTGAGCAATCGACACACTACGTCTGCGTTGCCAGGGGCAGATAGGCTCTCCTAATACAACAGGCGAGAAAGCACGCCATGACGGGGAAAATCAACATGCGGACGAGTGAATTGATCAACAGCGACGATGACAGTTTCAAAGCGCTGGATTTAATACTGGCCGCATGGGACGAGGGAGAAGAAACCGGCGTTGCACCGGAAATGATGGCGTACGCCGCGATTTTCACGGCAATGACCGACCTTGTTGGCATGTTTGGCGAAGATGAAGTTGCGCGTTTGGCACGTGGTTTGGAGTCACGAGTGCAGATGGGTGAATTTTCCCTGCACCGCACGCGCCAATAGCGCAAAAAATGAACTGATGACGATCGCCCGCATCTTCACACAACGCCAAGTACGATTTCCCCAATTAGGACGATCCCAAAGGCAATCAACAATAATCCCGCCACCTGATTGATCTGATGCAGCCTTTGCACACTGAGCTTGTGGCGGAAATAACCTGCGATCTGTGAAATTGTGAACCACCACGCCATGCTGCCTGCCATGATGGCGGCAACCATGAGCAGCGCGTCGGCCGTGCGTGTAACGGACACAAACGTACTGACGCCTCCGAATATGGCGAACAGCCCTAGAACCGCCCCCGGATTGGTAATCGTCAAAAAAAATGTCTTGGGAACATCCCAGGCATAATCAGCAATACTTCCCGGCGCACTGCCATTCTCCTCCAGGGGCTGAGCGGCGGGATCGGCAACCCACAGCCGTACCCCAAATACAATCAGTACCAAACCGCCAACCGTCTGTATGACCGCGCGGTAAGTATCAACAAGCCCGGAAATCGCGCCCACGCCGAGTGCGGCAAAAAACGCTATGGTGCCATCCCCCAGCGCCGCACCAAGACCAGCCATCATACCGCCCCAGAAACCGCGCGAGACGGCGCGTTGGATGCACAGCACGTTGACCGGCCCGACCGGCGCTGAAACAAGAATGCCGATAACGATACCAACCGGAATAATGAGCGGGTTCGGTATGAAATTCATCCCCGCATCCCCCTGGCACCCACAGTTGCCCTCGCACAGGTCATACACACGGCAATGTTAAGTGCCGACAGCCCATTGAATCCGACGCCGCAACTGGCTCTGTATGAGCCCAAAAGTATGTCCCCCTCTAACAAATGACGTGCCCAAAAAGCGTGCAGCGAGTATACACCTTCCCTGCATCCTCAACCGTAGGCCAGTCCAACAAACCCAAGACGAACCCGGTCGCGGCGCACCAAGCTAGGGCAAGCCTTAAGGAGCCCGCCGTTGCAATGATTGCAATTGTCCCGCCGCCCCGCATTTATCGGCCAAAGTACCTGACAGCCATGCCAAAGAATTTCAGCGCTACGCAAACGATACACTCAACCGCTCACGCAAGGTCTTGCGCCTCGTATCGATACGCCAGTGAGGCATCAGGCTCCGTGTGGTTATTGGTACTCGGTGTGCACCTCATTGTCCAACTTGCGGGCCCACTGGGCGCCATTGCTGAACCTGCGGCAAATGGAAGTAACAAGGACAAGTCGGAACAATCACACACCGTCAGTTCTGGAAAATTGCCAGCGATTATCCAGAACAAAGACCTACCCACGCTCGTCGCGGAAATGCGGGACGCCATATTGAGCGCGGTCCAATCTGGCCGCATGGATGACCTGCAGGCCGCCCTGGAATGGAACGAACTGACACCCGAGCTGAGCGTTGGAGAAGATACAAACGCTTCAGCGTCCGAAATCATCGATCGATGGAAGGCGCAATCACCGCAAGCCCAAGGGCGGGACATTCTGGCAATCCTGGCCGACCTTCTAACCCTGCCCTCGACAACGCTTCCGCTCGGGCGCGATCTTGAAAATCACGATGTCTATGTCTGGCCGTATCTCTCGCAGATCCCCCTGGACAAATTGACGCCGCCGCAGGTCGTCGAACTCTACCGCCTGATGCCTGCTGATGAGGCCGATGCCATCATTAAGACAGGCAAGTGGACGTGGTACAGAGTGACGATCGGCGCAGACGGGACATGGCATTCCTTTATCAAGCACAAATAGTTAGTGGTGGACTGAGATGCAGTTGCCGCTGCTGGTTACAGCGTCGAAGACATCGCAACCGCGCGGAAGGCTCCCAATTTCCGCCACAACCGCAGCGACCTACGGTTCATTCAAAAAATTAACCATAATTCCAAAGGTTGTTCGCGCAACCAACGCCGAGCGGCTAGCCGGACCCCGCACGAAAACAAACAGTCCCTCGACAAGGAGCACTCCACCAAATGCACCGATGCATGATTATGAGCGCTGCTGCGTGTGCAATCGCCACAAGTGCAGCGGCGGCACCCTCTGTTATGCCCCACTCCGGCTCATTCGGCGGCCAGGCGACAAATGCGATGACCGTCCCTTTGCAATTGCATGAAGGGGCGAGCGCAGCCCGGGTATACAAAATCGCCCGTCGAAAAAAGTCCCGGTCGCGCCGCAGACGTACGACAGTATGGCAAGACACACACGCAAACCTGAGTGGCAGCCCCTGGGCTAACCTGAAGTCCAATCCTTACAAATTTGGTCAAAGCAACAAGCCATTTTCGTTCAATAGCCAGCAGGCTGATCCGGCAAAGCCTGGCTCAAAAAAAGGCGCCGCCAAGCTATCCGGTGGATCTAAACCCTACATTCCGCCACAGGCCCCAAAGACCGTTGCCTTTCGCAGCGGTTATGGCGCAGGCACAGTTGTCATAGATACGAAGGGTCGCAAGCTCTATTACGTTTTGTCTTCGACAGCGGCGTATCAATATCCAATCGCTGTAGGCCGCGCCGGATTCTCCTGGACCGGGACCAAAACCATTACACGCAAAACCAACTGGCCGGACTGGCGCCCGCCCGCCGAGATGAGAAAACGCAAGCCAAGCCTGCCTAAGCTGATGAAGGGTGGGATCAACAATCCTTTGGGTGCGAAGGCACTTTATCTCGGCAACTCACTTTACCGTATTCACGGCACCAACAATGTGAAGTCAATTGGCACCGCCTCGTCTTCGGGGTGCTTCCGTATGACCAACGGCCACGTAACTCACTTAGCCGGTCTGGTGAAAATCGGGACCAAAGTGCGCGTACTTCGCAAACTGCCTAAGCGCGTGCTCGCTGGCTCGGCGCCATCCAAATACGATAGCTGAGCGCAGCACTATCGCACCTGTCGATCAAGCAAGCAGCGGATCGGTGCGGCACACTTCGTGCCGGAACAAGACACAAGCCACCAACCTTCAATTCAAGGGGTCTGGTGGCTTTTTTGTACGGAACGGATACCGGCCTGCACGCTATCTGGCCGGCGCATAAAGGTATTCGTGCAGGAAGGAATGCCCTTCCATTAAGTTTATGCCTAGTCCTGACTTAATTATGTAAAGACCAATGAGAAATCCCACTGTCAGGCCAATAGCACCAACGACGACGCCTACTTCAACTGCAATCTCTGTAGCTGTCCTCGGTGCCGCGCCTCGACATACTCTGCGCGTGTATTGCCTCCGATCCACACTGTTTCTCCAGTTTCAAAATGCTACAACACGAGACGGCCGGAAGCACTCAACAGCCGCCGCTTCACTGCACAAGGACGTCACAACGCAACCGCAGTGCCAGTTGCAACGCCAATGAAGAAGGCGAACGGATTACAGGTTAACGCGGGGCTGGCAGCGAGCAGCGGCACACAGACCTTGAACCGACGCCACCCACGACACGACGTCGTGACATCGCCGCTCAATGACTTCTTCTACAGCGCCAACATGGAATGGCACAGTGTGTCATGCCGAAGGTGCAGCGCACGTTGCGCAAGCATGCTAAGCTGGTAGAGCACTTCGACTAGCCAAGTAAAACGGTGACCCAATGAATGAAGACGCCAAGATAGCCCTACTACCCGATCGCGGTGTCATTCGGCTGACAGGGCAAGAGGCAACAGATTTCCTGCAGGGTATCATCACTAACGACATGTCCCTACTGGATAACCAGAACGCGATCCATGCAGCACTACTTTCACCACAGGGAAAGGTCCTATTTGCATTCTTTGTGATCAGGCAGCCGAACGGATTTTTGCTCGAAACCGATCGCGCAAAAGCCGGCGATCTCGTTCAGCGTCTTAAAATGTACCAGTTGCGCGCAAAGCTTGAGATTACCGATGTGTCAGCTGAATACACGTGTGCAACCTACTGGACGCCGCATCAAGCCACATCTGACAAGCCCCCCGTCTTTGACGCAGCCAAGGGAATGATTTCTTTTCCAGACCCGAGACTCCCAGAGCTTGGTTTGCGCATTCTGGTGTCACTAACCAACGATTGGGTCACAGGCGAGTCCGGTGCGCGGCCCACTCCACACGAAGAATATCACGCCCATCGAGTCTCCCTCGGCGTGCCGGAGGCGGGCCGCGACTACGAGCTAGGTGACGTTTTCCCCCATGAAGCCTTGTTCGACCAGCTTGCGGGCGTGTGCTTTAAGAAGGGATGTTTCATTGGTCAGGAAGTGGTGAGCCGAATGCAACACCGCACAACCGTGCGCAAGCGCATCGTCCCCGTCACTGCAACCGGTCCGCTTCCCCCCACCGGCGCACCAGTGATGGCCGGCGAAGCGACGATAGGAAAGCTCGGCACAACATCGAAAGGACGCGCACTCGCAATGATCAGGCTCGACCGCGCCGCAGAAGCCATTGCCGCTGGCACGCCATTAGCATCGGATGGCGCTACGCTTAAAATCGAAATTCCGCCTTGGGCCACCTTCACTTTACCTGAATAAAATCCAACGAAAGTCACGTGAGGGCACCAAAGCTGTGACGCGCGCGAACACGAAAAAGACTGACAATTTAGTGCGCTGCAGTTGGCCGGGCATAGAAGACCCGCTCTACACGCGCTATCACGACGAGGAATGGGGCGTACCCAAAACGACAGAGCAGGAACTTTTCGAAAAACTCATCTTGGAAGGTTTCCAAGCCGGCTTGTCGTGGCTAACAATTCTGCGAAAGCGCGATGCATTCCGCCGGGCCTTCGACAACTTCGAAGCTGATCGAATCGCACGTTACAATGACAGATCAATCCGACGCCTGATGGCGGATGCAAACATCATTCGCAACCTCAAGAAGATCGAAGCGACGGTAAGCAACGCGCAAGCCTATTTGAGGCTCACACAAACAACGACGCTCTCCGATTTTCTCTGGGAACAACTTGATGGCAGGCCCATCATCAATACGCCTCGCACGATGTCCGACGTGCCCGCCAGCACCGATCTATCGCAGCGAATATCAAAAGCTCTGAAACAAGAGGGCTTCAAGTTTGTCGGCCCGACGACCACATACGCATACTTGCAATCCTGCGGCTTCATCAACGATCACCTAACCGCTTGTCACAGACACGCACCTTGCGCCAAAATCCAACGCCAGTTTGTCAAATCGCGAAATCCAGCCAACTAAGGTCGCAAACGACCCACTCTGCAAAAACGAACCATCGTTGGTAAAACAGCGTCATGCTGACTTTGCCCTACACACAGACAAACGTGAATGACACGAGAGAGACCTAAACCGCAGCGGCTCAACGCGACAGACCGCCAAGCGTCGCAAAGCCCGCGCGCATGGCAGCGAATGCTCTCCGGACGCCGGCTTGATCTGCTCAATCCCGAACCCAAAGACATTGAAATCAGCGACATCGCACACGGTCTTGCACGCGTCGCGCGCTGGAATGGCCAGACCACGGGTGACCACGCACTCTCTGTCGCGCAGCACGTACTTATCGTAGAAAGAATTACCGCTGACCTGAACCCGGGTTGGGATCGGTGCTGGTCGCTCGCAGCTTTGCTGCATGATGCGCCGGAGTATGTCGTCGGCGATCTAATAAGTCCCTTCAAGACCGCAATCGGTCTTGATTACAAAGCATTCGAAAACCGTCTGCTTGAAGCAATCCATAAGCGTTTCGATTTGCCTGCGTGTTTGCCCGAAGCTGTAACGCAACAAATCAAAGATGCCGACCGGATCGCGGCGTTTTATGAGGCGACCATACTCGCCGGCTTCACAAGCGCTGAGGCGGATATGTTCTTCGGGCGCCCCAGCCTGATATCGAGCCAACTTGCCGACAGTCTTCGCTCAATAACGCCTTGGCCGGCATCCATTGCTCAATCCCAATTCTTGTCAAGATTTCGCCAACTGCACGAGCGGACGGTTTAGACGGTAGCACTGGCCCAACTCATCCAGCTGCTGTCAGATCAAGCGTGACAATCCATCGCGTCATCAGCCATCGGCGGCAAAAACCCCAACCGTTAGCAGGATCAGCAGCTTAATGCCCGACGGGAGTACAACACTTGTTCCCAAAAGCGCCATGATCAACGGTTAGCTGACAATGCCCAAACAGGGAGCTGATCGATGACAGCAGAGGCGTACTTGAGGGATATGGGCGAACATTCCCGGCAACTGCCGCTAGCCACAAATAAGTCACCACCACGCCAAAAAGCAGCGGTGGAGATTGGGCTCAATGCGGCGATAATAGCCGTCGCGAATGACGAACCGGTGGTACTTGCAGTCCGATCCGAAGCGGATGGCGGCGGCGCGACCGATGGCCTGCCATACGGTCCCTTCTCGCCCTACGAGCACCGCACGCTGGAACGCGGCCTACGCTCCTGGGTAAGCGAACAGGCAGGACTGGAACTGGGCTACGTCGAACAGCTGTATACATTCGGCGACCGTGGCCGCCATGCACGCCAAGGTGACCAAAATCCCCACGTGGTATCAATCGGCTATCTCGCACTCACACAAGCCGATCCAATCTCTGACGCGCAATCCGGCGGCTGGCACAGCTGGTATTATTACTTCCCTTGGGAAGACTGGCGCCGGGGCCGGCCCACAATTCTCAGCGAAGAGCTTGAACCCGCACTGCGCAATTGGGCTGACGCCACATCCACGCACACCAACCCGTCGCGGCCGCTTGATCGCCATCAGCGAATTCGCATCTGCTTTGGACTCGACGGGGCAACCTGGGATGAGGAAAAGGTCCTGGAGCGCTATGAGCTGCTTTACGAGGCAGGACTGGTTGCCGAGGTCTATCGCGATAGACCCGAATCGTCGCGCGCTGAACACAGCGAATCAAAGCAGACTTTTGGCATCCCTATGCGATTCGATCACCGACGGGTGCTGGCCACCGCAATAGGCCGCGTTCGCGCGAAAATAAAATATCGGCCGGTCATTTTCGAACTGATGCCGCGCGAATTTACACTGTTTGAAATGCAAAAAACCGTGGAAGCCATTCTCGGGCCCCACCTGCACAAACAGAACTTTAGACGGCTAGTGGAAAGTGCCGGCTTGGTTGAACCGACCGGCGAAATGAAAACACGAACAGGTGGACGCCCGGCAAAACTATTCAGATTCCGGCGCGAGGTTCTTATGGAGCGCCCTGCACCCGGTGTCCGTGTCAAACCAGGTCGCGCCTAGTGCGGGTTGGGTCTTGCGCATAGGCGCATAATTCCCCCCGCATGAATACTCCCGGGTACCGGCTTGCTGCGTCGTTATTGTACGAGCAGACATCCACCCCCTAGTTTTTTACGCGTCACGGATGAGACCCAATGTCCGCGTGGTCCGGACGACGCCTGCAGGCCGCGCGTATGCAGCATCCAATTCCTGCACATGATCTATCCATGTTCAGGCCGGCAGTCGCGGCGGTCATCGCGGTCAAACTCACACATCTGCCCGATGGACGGTCTTGAAACTGGTAAAATCGAGTAGGAACGCCTATATTAGCTACACACCAGCTATGCTCTATTCGAGTATAATACTTGCAGTATGCCACAAGATGGCCGCAACAATAGGCGATAAATATCTGAAACAGAAAGAAGATTCCACGCGCTAGCCGCTTGCGGCGGGCACGACAAACCAAAACGGACTTGGGTTGTTGCGCGATTATCTTCTGCACCTAAGCCAATTGCATCCATCTATTGGGAGGAGATCGACACTCACTCGCCGTAAAGCCATCAGCTAGTTATGCTCAGTTTGAGTGTAATAGATGGCTGACGCGACTTGAACAGTAACAAGTCTGGATGGAACCGGAGACCACCGACGCGCAGTTTGGCAGACGTCTGCTTAATACCCATAGGAGAACGCACACATGGCATCCATTGCCCCGCGAGCCGAAATCATTGATACGACGCGCAAACCGCGTTGGCCTGACATCGCGCGGCCCGACCTCTCGTACACACCGGAGGTCGCGGCAGAAATGGCGCCCATGTATGAAAAGGTCAAATCAGTCGTAACGCCTATGGAATGGCCGCACTACGCGCCACTCATCAAGGCTATCAACGAACTCAAGAAAGAACGTAACGCAGTCATCTTGGCGCACAACTACATGACGCCAGAGATTTTCCATTGCGTAGGCGATTTTCAGGGTGACAGCCTCGCCCTGGCAAAAGAAGCTGCACGCACCGATGCCGAAGTGATTGTGCAGGCCGGTGTCCACTTCATGGCTGAGACATCCAAGCTCTTGAGCCCGGACAAAACCGTTTTGATCCCGGATTTGGAAGCCGGTTGCTCTCTGGCATCATCCATCACAGCCGCAGACGTACGCCGTTTGCGCCAGGCCTATCCGGGCGTGCCGATCGTCACGTACGTCAACACCTCTGCCGCCGTTAAAGCGGAATGCGACATCTGCTGCACGTCTGCCAACGCCGTGCAGATTGTGGAGAGCCTCGGCGCGCCGCGCGTCCTGCTCATTCCCGACGAGTACTTGTCCAAGTATGTCGCATCGCAAACTGATGTTGAGATCATCGCTTGGAAAGGTCACTGTGAAGTCCACAAGCGGTTCACGGCAGAAGAACTCAATACTCTGCGTGGCGATGACCCCGGCATCAAGATCATTGCACATCCCGAGTGCCCACCTGACGTGATCGACGCCGCTGATTTCACCGGCTCCACATCGGGCATGATCAAATGGGTGAAGGACAACCGGCCGGAGAAAGTTGTGCTGGTAACCGAGTGTTCGATGAGCTCCAATGTTGCCGCGGAAGTCTCCGATGTTGAGTTCGTACGCCCTTGTAATCTGTGTCCGCACATGAAGCGCATCAGCCTCGAGAAAATTCTCGACAGCTTGTTGACCATGACTCATGAGGTCACAGTCGACCCCCGTGTCGCTGATCGCGCACGACGCGCTGTCGAGCGCATGGTCAACCTTACAAATTGATGTGCAAAGAAGTGAGGACCTTCTGGGGAGGCTGCACCAACAATACCTATGACAAAAATGACACCAGTCGTTGATGTTGCAAAAGGGCCAGATCCGTTCTGGCGCGCGCAGAAGCTCAACCAGACAGAAGGTCGTATCGTCATTGTTGGTGCCGGCCTTGCCGGCCTGTTCACGGCGTTGAAGCTCGCCCCCCTCCCGGTCACGGTGATTTCTCCCGCATCCCTCGGGCACGGCGCCGCGAGCGGCTGGGCTCAGGGCGGCATTGCCGCCGCCATTGGCGAAGGAGACACCACCGAACAGCATGCCCTCGATACAATTGCTGCCGGCGCGGGCCTTGTCGACCCTGAGGTTGCACGCCAGGTCGCACAAGAAGCCCCTGCGCGCATTCGCGACCTGTTACGATATGGCGTGCCCTTTGACCGCGACCTTGATGGCCACTTCGTCCTGTCGAAGGAGGCGGCCCATACCACCGGGCGCGTCGTACGTGTCACTGGTGACCAGGCCGGCGCGGCAATC
This sequence comes from Hyphomicrobiaceae bacterium, assembly GCA_965222485.1. GTDB lineage: Bacteria > Pseudomonadota > Alphaproteobacteria > Rhizobiales > Hyphomicrobiaceae > CBDCUC01. Next base: position 1,794,701 of record CBDCUC010000040.1, on the reverse strand, counting down.
ATGGCTGCGATTCTGTCAGCGGTTCGCGACAGCCCGCACATTCACATTCAAGAAGGAATAAGTGCCGACGGCATCGCGATCGATAATGGACGCGTTACCGGCATCGACGTGACGGCTGAAGAGCATGATGGATCAAAAACCCGCGGGCGGCTTTCTGCCGATGCCATCGTCATTGCAACCGGCGGCAGCGGCGCTCTGTTTGCTGACACCACAAACCCGATTTACGCCCGCGGTCAGGCGCTCGCCTTTGCCGCACGTGCAGGCGCCGCCCTTCGCGACACTGAATTCGTCCAATTCCATCCAACCGCACTCGACGTCGACGCCGACCCCGCACCGCTTCTAAGCGAAGCGCTGCGCGGCGAAGGTGCAACGCTCGTAAACCGCGATGGCACTCGCTTCCTCTTAGAGCTGCATCCCGATGCTGAGTTGGCACCCAGAGATGTCGTCGCCCAAGCCGTCTTCAACGAAATCGAAAACGATCGCGGCGCATATCTCGACTGCCGCCACTCAATTGGTGCGAAATTCCCCGAGCGCTTTCCAACCGCCTGGGCACATTGCCGCCGCGCAGGCCTCGATCCGCGCACCGAACTCCTGCCGATCACACCGGTCGCCCATTACCATATGGGCGGCATTGCGACAAACATCGATGCGCGCACCACCGTCAAGGGCTTGTGGGCCATTGGTGAAGCTGCCGCAACTGGACTGCACGGTGCCAACCGCCTTGCATCCAACTCACTTCTCGAAGCCGTTGTTTTTGCCCACCGCGCCGCATCGGACATAAAGTCTATCGTTACCAAACCACATTCACAGCATGAATCGGAAAACAGGCACCCGGAAATTGATTGGTGTGCAACATCGTCACCAATGCCAAACAAAACCGCGGAGGCCGACCAACGCGCCGCGCAAACAATTCGATCGTTGATGTCGCGGCATGTCGGTGTTATCCGCAACGCCGAAGGGTTATGCGAAGCCATTGAGAAACTTCGCGGCATTGAAAACAAATCTTATCACAATCCAGCCCTCGCAAACATGGCGCTAGCGGCAAGAACCATTGCCACCGCGGCGTTGTTGCGCGAGGACAGCGTTGGCGCCCACTATCGCTCGGACGCCACAACCAATCATCAGCAAACACCCGCACTTTCCCGCTGGCTAGAACTGTCAGACATCAACGATGCATTTGACCAACGAGTCCGCAGCGATAGCGCGCTTCAGAAACACGAAACGGAAAATCTGGCACCTGCACTGACATGACCCGAAAATCCTTTGACGCACACCTGCCACTAACCCTCGTTCATCAGGTAATAGATTTGGCATTTGCCGAAGACCTGGGACAGGGCGGCGACATAACGACGGATTCAATTGTTTCACCGACGTTACGCACATCAGGAAAAATCATTGCAAGACAAGCCGGCACGGTGTCTGGCACCGATGTGGCGAAAGTGGCATTCCGCAAACTTGATCCTGAGTGCAAATTCCACGTGAGCATAGGCGACGGCGACCTCGCTAAAGCGGGCGCTGCGATTGCAGAAATCTCCGGAAATGCCCGCGCAATTTTGACGGCAGAGCGCGTGGCTTTAAACTTCCTCGGCCACATGAGCGGTATTGCCACCCACACCCGCGCATTTGTCGATGCGATCGAAGGCACCAAAGCCAAAATCGTTGATACGCGCAAAACAACGCCGGGCCTGCGCGCGCTCGACAAGTATGCGGTACGCTGCGGTGGCGGCATGAACCATCGCACCGGTCTGTTCGACGCCATTTTGATCAAAGACAATCACATTGCGGCCGCCAAAAACATCAAGGACGCCATATCGGCTGCCCGTGCCAGGAGTGGGCACATGGTGAAGATTGAAGTGGAAGTCGATACGCTTGCCCAATTACAAGAAGCACTTGATTGCTCCGTCGATGCAATACTGCTCGACAACATGACACCTGACCAGCTTAAAGAGGCGGTTGCAATCGTGGATGGAAGTGCGATCCTTGAGGCCTCAGGCGGCGTCACCCTGGACACGATCCGTGCAATAGCTGAATCCGGTGTTGATCTCATATCTGTTGGTGCACTCACCCATTCCAGCCATGTTCTGGACGTCGGCCTCGACTTCGATGCCCGTTAGTTAGTCCGATTGTACGCTAATTTCGCCACAGTTTCCGCACACGTGCTATCACACAAACGGGCTACGTCGCCGGTAGGCTGATGAAAGTTGGCTGTGAGGCATTGGGCTATCACTTGGCTTGAATTCCCACGTCACCCTCGCAATGCAATGAGAGCCACCGAAGCAGGGAGTAAGAAATGACCGCCATCGTCGTTTGGGGCATCACCGCGATCTGCGCGGCGGTACTTGCCGGTATTCTGGCTGGCGCCAAGAACCGGGACTATTCATTCTGGATCGCCTGGAGCTTCCTCGTACCGCCCATGGCAATCGCACTGTTGTTTTTGCCAAAGCTGCAAGGGCCGCGTCCGACGCGACCCAAGCTCGATGACGAAGACCGCCATCTTTATTGATTGTTTCGTTGATTGTCTTGGCGTTCGGCCGCCGTCAAATTAGCCTGCGCAGCAGCCAGCCGTGCAATTGGCACGCGGAACGGCGAACAGGACACATATTCGAAGTCCTGATCGTGGAAAAACTCCACAGAATGCGGGTCACCTCCGTGTTCACCGCATATCCCAACCTTCAAACCTGGTTTAGCCCTTCGGCCGCGTGCAACCGCCATTTCGATCAGCTCCCCAACGCCGCTCTGATCGAGCGATACGAAGGGGTCGGCGTCAAAGACGCGATTGTCGGTATAAGTCTGGATGATCCCGCCGGCGTCATCGCGTGACAATCCCAGCGTCGTCTGCGTCAGATCATTGGTGCCAAAGGAAAAGAATTCAGCACCGCCGTCACCGTCGGCGATCTCATCTGCCTTGAGCGCACATCGCGGCAACTCCACCATCGTACCGACTGAATATTTTGGTGTTGTGCCAGTGCGGGCCGTCACTTCATTGGCGGCCTCTTTGATGCTTGCGCACACAAGATCAAATTCACGCCGGTACCCTACGAGCGGGATCATAATCTCTGGGCTGACCGAAAGGCCCCGCTCGCGCTCAACGGCAATGGCGGCTTCAAAGATCGCCAATGCCTGCATGCGTGGAACTTCCGGATAGCGAATCGCCAACCGACACCCACGAAAACCGAGCATCGGGTTGAATTCGCTCAGTTCCGCAACGCGCGCCTTCAGCCGGTCCAACTGAATTCCAAGTGTCTCAGCCAGGACGGCCTGTTCACGCGCCGAACGCGGCAAGAATTCATGCAGTGGCGGATCGAGAAGGCGGATGGTGACCGGCCGCTCACCCATGGTCTCAAACAGGCTTATAAAGTCATCACGCTGCATATCATGCATCTTACCGAGCGCGGCCACACGCCCCTTCTCATCCAGCGCGCAGATCATCTCCCGCATGGCAAGAATGCGTTCCTCATTGAAGAACATGTGCTCGGTGCGGCACAAGCCAATACCCTCCGCCCCAAACTTAAGCGCCAGCTCTGCCTCCTTCGCCGTATCCGCGTTGGTTCGCACCCTGAGCCGGCGCACCTCATCCGCCCACGACATAAGCTCGCCAAAAGCCCCCGATAGCTGCGCCTGACGCAATTGGGCTCTACCGTTCAGAACCTGCCCAGATGACCCGTCAATGGTAATAACGTCGCCAATCTTTAGCTCCGTCTGTCCCATCCGTACGACGCCCGCCTTTTTGTCGATGCGCATCATACCGGCACCCGACACGCATGGACGTCCCATTCCCCGTGCAACCACGGCAGCATGGCTCGTCATCCCCCCGCGCGCAGTCAAAATTCCAACTGCAGCATGCATCCCGTGAATATCTTCAGGACTTGTCTCAACGCGTACAAGAATAACATCGCGGCCTTTCGACTTCGCCTCTTCGGCAGCCTCTGAGTCCAACACGATCTCACCGGAAGCAGCTCCCGGCGATGCTGGCAGTCCGGTCGTAACGATCTCGCGTTTTGCATCCGGATCGATGGTCGGGTGCAGAAGTTGGGCCAGCCCCGCAGGCTTGACCCGCATGAGCGCCTCGGTGCGCGAGATGACACCCTCGCGGCAAAGATCAACAGCTATCCTGATCGATGCCTCAACCGTACGTTTCGCCGATCTGGTCTGCAGAAGCCAAAGCGTGCCGTCTTGGATCGTAAACTCAATGTCCTGCACGTCACCGTAATGTTTCTCCAGCCGTGCAAAGATCTCGCCCAGTTCACCGAACGTTTCCGGCATCACCTCTTCCAGCGCAATACCGTCGCGGCCGACATTTTTTCCATGCAAACGCGTGAGAGGCCGCGGGGTCCTAATACCGGATACGACATCCTCACCTTGCGCATTAAGCAGGTACTCGCCATAGATCTCTTTCACACCTGTCGATGGATTGCGCGTGAAAGCAACGCCGGTCGCTGACGTTTGGCCTTTGTTGCCGAACACCATAGCCTGCACGTTGACAGCCGTGCCCCAATCCTCAGGGATACCATGCAGCTGACGATAGATGACGGCGCGGTGATTGCTCCATGAACTGAACACCGCGCCAATGGCGCCCCACAACTGTTCAGCGTTGTCCTGCGGAAAGTCTTTGCCAGTCTCGCCAACGATAGCCGACTTATAATCGTCGATAACTGCGCGCCAATCTTCCGCACCAAGCTCCGTGTCAGAATTAAAACCTTTAAGGTTGCGATAATTCTCTAGAATGTCTTCGAACACACCGTGGTCCACGCCCAGAACCACGTCGGCATACATCTGAATGAAACGGCGATAGCTGTCGAACGCAAACCGTTCATCGCCCGCCTGGCGCGCAAGACCAAGAACTGTTGCATCGTTGAGACCTAAATTGAGGATCGTGTCCATCATGCCCGGCATAGACGCGCGCGAACCCGACCGCACCGACACCAAAAGCGGGTTGTCTTCATCCCCAAACGACGCCCCAGCGATCGAGGCGACCTTTTCAAGCGCGGACTTAATCTCTTGCTTCAACTCAGCGTCAAGCTCCTTGGCACCTGCAAGATACTCCACGCAAACATCTGTTGTGATTGTGAAACCGGGCGGCACCGGCAATCCAAGAGTGGCCATCTCGGCAAGGTTTGCTCCCTTGCCGCCGAGCAACTCCACCATCTTCGCAGAGCCATCGGCATGACCGCCGCCGAACGAATAGACCCGCTGCTGCGCGTCCTTGGTCCCCTTCGCCATTGCTACCTTAACTCCGCCGTCCCGCCGCATTCCAAAGCCGGCGCCCAACTTCTAATCGTGTCGCCTAGCTGCATTCACGGACTCTGGCATAGCAGCCCTAACCGGCTCGACGCAAAGACCAACGTTGCAATAGGAACATTAAGACGCATCTAACCCTGGCAGTCGAACTGCTCCGCACAGCCCCCGGAGGAAGGCATCATCCCGGCATCGAGGCTTTGACTAGGCAAGCCCAATGAAGCAGTGTGCCTGCCAGAGCAGCCGGAAAGATGCGGCTTAGCGTTCAGAACACGACGAATCCAATTGACAGAAGGCGATCATCTCCGTGGCAAAGAATGACTTTTTGAAAGGCGTCTTGAAAGAACTCGATTCTTCACGTCAGAACGCCCTGGACCGCCTATTTGAATTGTTGCGCATAAAAAGTATTTCTACTGACCCGGCGTTTGCGAAGGATTGCCAAGCCGCCGCCCAGTGGTGCGCGAAAACCCTGAGTGATATTGGGTTCAACTCCGAGATAATTCCCACCACCGGCCACCCAATGGTCGTCGCCCATGATCGCGACAAAATACCCAAGGGCATGCCCCACATGCTGTTTTACGGTCACTACGACGTACAGCCACCCGATCCGCTTGAACTTTGGAAAAGCCCTCCGTTCCAACCGCGTATTGCTAATGAGCGCCCCCACGGCAAGGTCATCGTGGCACGAGGGGCAGAAGACAACAAAGGCCAGCTGATAACCTTCTTCGAAGCAGCCCGGGCGTGGAAGAAGGTCGCAGGCGAGTTACCGATCGCGGTTTCGGTCCTGATCGAAGGCGAGGAAGAGTCTGGCTCACCGTCTCTGCCTGCATTCCTCAAAAAGCACCGCAAGAAAATAAAATGCGACATGGCGCTCGTTTGCGACACCGGCCAATGGGACAGGAATACACCGGCGATTATCACGCAACTGCGCGGATTGGCAGGCACGGAAATTATTGTCAGAGGGCCCGCGCGCGATCTCCATTCTGGCATCTACGGCGGCCCAGCGATGAATCCGATCCGCGCCCTTGCGCGCATTATCGCCGACATGCACGACAAGAACGGGCGAGTTACAATCCCGCATTTTTATGATGGCGTGACCAAACCCTCCGCCAAACAAAGGCGCCAGTGGGCAGCACTGGATTTCGACAGTGACGAGTTTCTTGAAGGAATTGGTTTAGGTGTGCCCGCGGGCGAGAAACGTTATTCCACGTTGCAGCAGCTTTGGTCACGCCCTGCCCTTGAGTTCAACGGCATAACGGGTGGCTACCAGGGTGTCGGATCCAAAACCATCATTCCCGCTGAAGCCTCCGTCAAAGTGACGTGTCGGCTGGTTCCCGGCCAGGACCCCGACGCGGTGATAGCCAATCTGCATGACTTCGTGCGTGAACGTCTCCCCGCCGACTGCACGGTCGAGTTCCAAGGTTCTCACGGCAGCGCCGGCATTGCCTTTGACACCGATGCTCCGCAAATGCAGGCCGCAGCGGCGGCACTTGAAGACGAGTGGGGCAAACCGGCCGTCATGATGGGTTGCGGTGCGTCCATCCCAATTGTCACGTCTTTCAAGGACGCGCTTGACATGGATAGTATGCTGATCGGGTTCGGCCTCGACGACGACCGAATTCACTCGCCAAATGAAAAATACAATCTCAAGAGCTTCACCAAAGGCGCCCGCAGTTGGGCACGTATTCTTGCGAATTTGGCGCACACACCCTAATCGTCTGGGGTGCATGCCGCACAGCCTTGTGCTTTGGGCGCACCCAAATACCTCAACCCGTCAATAATGAAACTGCCGGAACGCTTATGAACCTACTGCTCCTGTTTTCGCATCGTCTTGTCCCGCCAGTGAAGACGAAAGGCAGAACATTTGCACTACTGCTTTTATCGCTCGCCTGTTTCTCATGCAGTATTGGCCAAGCGCATGCGCGCGACCGCGCAGGCGATTTCGACTACTACGCACTCGTACTGTCGTGGAGCCCAACACACTGCGCCTCACTTCGCCGGAACATTTATGACCCGCAATGCCATCGCCGCGACGGTCGCCGGTACGCATTTGTGCTGCACGGACTCTGGCCACAATACGAACGGGGATATCCAGAATTTTGTCGTACGCGTGCGCGACCCTTCGTACCCAACCGGGTCATCAATAGAATGCTGGACATCATGCCCAGCCGCAAACTCGTCATCCATGAGTATAAAAAACATGGAACGTGTTCCGGTCTCACTCCTGATGACTACTACGATCTCTCGCGGCAGTTGTATGAGAAAATCAAAATCCCCGAACGCTTTATCAACCCGTTCAAAAACCAAATCGTCTCGCCTCAAGAACTAGAAGCTGAGTTCCTGCGCGTTAATCCCGACCTCGACGCGGGCATGATTTCCATATCCTGCCGCGGATCGGGCAACCGGCTGCGAGAGGTTATGATTTGCTTTTCGCGAGAGGGAAAGCTTCGACATTGTGGTGCAAACGAAAGCCAGCGGCGCTTGTGCCGTGCCAAACGCATGTTCGTGCCGCCTGTGCGTTCCAGCACGAATTCGCAATCGAAGTCCCAAACAAACAGCGGACAAAAAACGCGCGATAGGCAGGGGCAGTTGACTGTCTACGAAGATGACTCCCCGTTGCCGGGACCGGTGATGCCTGATTCTGTACCTCTGCCAGGGCCGCGCTAGTTCAACCCAGACCTTACCAAAACCACGGCAAGTAGTCGGACAGCGACAAACCGCACGCGCTAGAACCGTGGCATTTGCGCATGCCTGCGCGCACAGCTGACATGACCAGCACCACTTCCTGTGGACATGCCCCCCTTGTGCCACCAAGCGAGCACTACCTCTGCTGCAGCGAATCGCTCACATTCAAATGCAATCATTCACAAGAGTCGGCCACACACCCGTTGCCAATACTCTGACTTAGGCACGTTGCCTTGATGAGGACGATGCGCAGACACATCACCAGAGATCTAGCTGGCACCGAGGCACACACCGACCGGTTTGCGCACCCAACACACGAGTGGAGCGAGCCAAAGGCCAACGACACCATCATTGAACCGCGGGACCATTCGACAACGGCGGTAACGAGGCCCAACATTGGCGCACACAAGCGCGAAATCTTGTGTTCGAGTCTTGGCTTTCTTGCAGGCGTCCTCTTCTGGTACCTCGTCGGCTTTTGGACATTCATTTCCGGCGTCGTATTCAATGTAGACGCCGCAGACATGGTCGCAGCAAACACCGCGAAGAACGCCACCGCCGCAACCTCACGCCCAACCACTGCACGACCAGCCTCTGACACGCTCAACGACGCCGACAGAAATAGTTTTGCCAGGCGCATTTCACGCACGATCGAAGCAGCCCCGGAAGCGCCCGCCACCGATCGAGCATCACAGCGCTCCGCGGCAACCGCAGACCCTGCGAAGAAGCCAGACACCGTTGATCGCTACGCCATGCTGGAAACCGGAAGCATTACCAAAGTGGACGATAATTGTGCCGCCCTCGCCCTTGATCGCCACACGGGCATAATCCGCACATCCACCTGCATCGGCGATGAGTCCTTGTTCGCCACCAATCAAAATTCCATGCGTGGCGACTTGGCTACACTGAAAAAAAACCACGAGAATGAAACGAGCACTGATGAGTCGTGGGCCCGCGTAAACTTCGCCCCAGATGCGCAACTGCAAATAAGCGATTGAATTTATTGGCGCTCAGACCAGGGTGAGTTGCAATGCCTCCCGGCATGTTGAGTTCGTCAAAGCGCATCTACTTCCTAATCCTACGTGAGTGGCCCGTTACGTAGCGGTAGCCGTTCCAGAATTCAGTGCATACGTGTTCTTACCTCGGCTGATGCAATTAACGATTATGGCCAAACTGCTGCCGCTATGGCACTCTAGGAACACAATGCAAAAGCCTTAGACTTAAGTTGAGCAAATCACCGATCAGGTGAACAACCGAAGGAGAAAGCCGCAATGTCGCTAGCTGCTGGGCAAATGTGGAGCTACCGCGCGCCACAGGGTTTTGAATGCTCACGCATGATTATCGGCGCCATCGCGTCTTTCGAAGAAGGCAAACGCATCGTGTGTTGCGCGATCTCGCAAGCACCCCAGAAGCTGCCCGACGGCACCTTCCAACAAGCGACGATCCCGTTTCTGCCCATGTCAGAAGAAGCTTTCCTGGCCTCTGTGACCGAGCAGGATGGCACCGCTGAACCCCCGCCAGAATTCGCTGATGCGCTTCGCAAATGGGACGAAGATCCGCGTGGCCACGGTGTTTTCACCGTCCCATTTGAGGGAAATGTCGAAGATATGATCGCTCAGCAGATGGCCGCTTTAGCCGGACGGCCCGCGGCCTGATCTGCACCCGGCGCATCCACCCAGCCGCAAGTCCACACACCGGATTTCTCACCCGCGACGCGAAGCGGTACGCAGCATCTCATCTGCACCACGCAAGCTTGGCGCAGATGTGAACAAAACCGCCTGCCTTTTGCCGTCAGGGGCACCCACATAAGCTCAGTCCACACCGTAATAAATCTCCAAAACACCATTCGATATTGAACCAAAGATTCAGAGATCATTAACCTGCCAGTGCCATGCTCCCCCATACGCCGTCATTCCAGTGAGCAGCGGATTGTTTTCAACTCAGTCCGTCGACATCGAAACGTCAGCACACAGAGACGACTTGGCGTCGAATACTTTGCAACATTGGCAGAGCGGGTGCCCTTTGCTGCAGGGAGTTGTAAATCTGGTATTGGCAGGGACCCTCACCCATGTCCGTCATTAAGAAAAACATCTGGTCTCGCTTGGCCAAGCTCCTTGGCTGGAAGCGCAGCCGTGCAAGCGCACCAGTGAACGAAATCCCGTCTACTGCATTGCAAGATGTCACCAACGCCCCGACAAGCTCAGCAGCCGCGTGCGAACAGACAAATCCGGCCACGAAATCAAAGAACGCGAAGTCAGCAACGTTTGAGCCGATCTCCGTCGATCCAACGTCCGGCAGAACTGCAATTGCCGCGCCAGCTTGTGGCCGACCAAACACGTTCGCTCTTCCTGCTCGGCTGGCAAGCGTCGCAAGACTCAACACGAAGAAGGGGCGCAAGCCGCGCCCAATGGATGCCGCTCGTCAAAACCAAAGACCGCTCGCAAAAGCGCCGGCATCGGCACAAACTGCGCGCAATTCCACGATCCTTCGTTCATCACACCGGCCAGCTGAGGCATTGCCAAGCCTCAGTAGATTACCCAGCGCGCGCAACAAACAACGGTTGAATACAAACGTTATCCGGTTCCCGGCCCGCGCCCACGCTCAGAGAGTCACGAGCGCAACACCGCAGGCCCAAGCCGCATAAGGCAGCAGCATCCAACGTGCAGACAGCAACAACCCTGCAGTCGCTTAGGCGGTCACTTGTGAAAGTAATCTGCACAACGGCCCAGCCACCACGTGCCGTGCATCGGATCAGAGAAAAATCCTTAAGCCGATTTCTTTAACCGCTCTGCACGCCAATACACCGGCGCCCGTGCGATCACCCCGAGACTCGGCCTGGTTTCAACATTGTCAAGTGTCGTCGGGTCTACACTCCACTGTCGGGCCAATTCCATAACGTGTGCTTCCGTCGGGTGCAGCACGATCGGTCCGCCAGCATCACCCTTGCGGCCTTTGACACCGCGCAATTCAAACTGCCGCAGCCCCAGCTTGCGCTCCTCTTTAGTAATCCGGCCCTTGCTCCAGATGACGCCCTCATCTCCGGTGGCAAACGCCCGATTAAGCCGGCCGTTTTTCATCCGCGCCCAGGCAAAGAAATCGATAAGCGGATAGCTGAAGAAGTATTGGACCTCGTCGAAGTCACCGCCAAGATCGACAAGCATTGGCGTCAGCTTATCAACGAATGTTTGCCCGACCGGATGTGGCAGCGCCAAGCTGACAACAAAGGTCCAACCCTCCACAGGCGGCGTGACGAACACATGCTGCTCGCCAAGCACATCATCATAGACCGTCCCGATGCCTGAGTTCCAGTTCGCCGGCTCGCCGTTGGTAAGGCCCAGCGCCCTAACCACCGCGCGCGTGTTCTTGGTACGAACCGCCAGCCAACCCATTTTGTAGCCGAATGAACACGGCTGATCGGGCGCGCGCTCAAAGATCAGCCGCGGCTCACCCATCGACGGCACAAGACCGGCGGCCGCGATGTAAATTGTCAGCCCGATCAATACCGAGATAATGCAAATCGCTACGGCCATATGGCTCTCTGGCTCTGAATGCCCAGTCCCCACTGCGACAACGCTTTGTCGAAACACAAACACAGCCGGCACACGCTGACCCGGTTCATCACAAACCGCCGGTGCGGAACGCAAAGACGCACGCCACTATTGTCAGCCTCCAAACCAACTTCCGGTGCTGGAGCCGTCAGCGCAAACAACGCATAAACTCGTAATGATTTTATAGTGTTTATGCGTTTGGTGAAGAGCCAGACAAGTCTTTGAGTTGAACTACCGGGGGATAACGACGATCAAATATGGCAGGTGTATTTTTTACGTGCCGAGACGCTGCCACGCGCGCCAGCCAACAACTACGCCAGCGAAGCAACTGGCGCGCCTGATATCAAACCCGTCGGCAAATGGCGTCTCCAACCATGAGTGGCCGTTTGAAGCGCGCATTACGATTTGGCTTGGACAAACAATGGGGTGAGGCCAGCCCCCAACTCCTATGGCAGCGGGGAGCCACATACGTTATGGAGCTGGCCTCACATGCGAAGCGGCGCGCTGAAACGAGGGCGAATGCGCTACCGCCTCCACAAACCTGGTCACCCGGATCTGAGCGGGCCGACAACCTGCAGCCCTGGTGCCAGGTTTTTCCGTATACGCCCAGGAGCCTATCGGGCGAGTGCGACAGTTACGCAACGTTCCGATGACAGGATTGCTACCCTGCAAGGTACCCCGCCTTATTCACGCGCGTTCCTGTGGATAACTCAAAATGACAGCATGAGCGCTAGGTTCTGCTGCAAGCCTACCATCCGCACTGGGTCCTGCGACGCGGGAATGAAAAAACACTCCCCCAACAACGACTGCCTCGGCGATGCAAATGCGATAGATACAAAAGACAGCGATGGAACCCAAACTGCGGACACAAAGCGAGAAAGAGAACGTCAAATGGCACCGACCAGCTCTGTCCCCACCACTGGCGGCCCAACCGGCCCGCGCAAACTGCACCAAGCAGACGAAATTGACTACGAGATCAAAGGCCAGGAGATGCAGTTCGTGGAAATCGAACTCGATCCCGGCGAGAGCACGATCGCTGAAGCCGGAGCGTTGATGTTTAAGGCCTCGTCCATTGATATGGACACTGTCTTTGGAGACGGCAGCAAACAGCAATCCGGCGTTATTTCTAAACTGGTCGGCGCCGGCAAACGCCTTCTCACAGGCGAAAGCCTGTTCATGACTGTGTTCACCCATTTGGGGCAAGGCAAGGCGCGCGTTGCCTTCGCAGCACCCTACCCAGGCGCTATCCTTCCATTCCATTTGTCGAAGTTAGGCGGAAAGCTCATCGCACAAAAGGACGCGTTTCTTTGCGCCGCAAAGGGCGTGTCGGTCGGCATCCACTTTCAAAAGCGCATCATGACCGGCCTCTTCGGAGGCGAGGGCTTCATCATGCAAAAGCTGGAGGGTGACGGCTGGGTGTTTGTTCACGTGGGCGGCACCGTGATCGAACGGGAACTCGCCCCTGGCGAAGAGCTGCATGTTGATACAGGCTGTGTTGCCGCAATGACGGAGTCGGTCGACTTCGACATTATCCGGGCAGGATCTATCAAATCGATGATCTTTGGTGGTGAGGGCGTCTTTTTCGCAAAATTGCGCGGACCCGGAACGGTATGGATTCAAAGCCTGCCATTCTCCCGTCTTGCCGGACGCATCCTCGCAAACGCAGGACCGACCGGTGGGAGCGGCGAAGGGTCCATCCTAGGTCCCATCGGCGACATCTTCGATGGCGACAACAGCTGAGCGCTCTTAGTCGACACAATAGTTTCAGGAACCACACCGCCGAACAAAAAAGCCGGCCCTGAAAAATCACGGCCGGCTCTTGTTATATGTCGGGAGGCTGCGGTTGCCTTATGGAAGCGCAACCGAAGCTGAGAAGACAAAACGCTCATCGCACAGACCTGGGTCGGCGCAGAAGTCGAGCCCATCAGAGTCTGTATCGTGATAGCGGAAGTCGAACGTGAAGGCTTCCACCGCCAGCGACAGACCCGCATTCCAGTAAGCGTAGTCTAGCCCGTCATTGTCGAACAACGTGGTACCAACGACGCCGCTGATAGACGGTGTAAAGATCCAGATTTTTGAGAATTCGTATCCGGCAGACCCTTCAAGCGTCCAGGCTTCGCCTGTCTCGGCATAGTAGTCGTCTGAGTAGTAGGCCGTGAAGCCAGTGCTAAGTCCCTTGACCAATTCTCCACTGACCCCGGCCTTGACCTCGAAGTAGTCCTGGTCAGCGGTGCCAGCCTGCTGTGCGCCCGGATAGGCGTAGTAGATGAACCCAACGTCGAGTTCAGCAGGACCAATCTGATGCTTGTAGCCACCGTAAAGATCGACTTCGATCGTGGCATCGCCGCTGTTCGGTGGAGGATTGCCCTCAACGAAGTCAACACCGGAGGCCCAGACACCCAGATAGAAACCACCAATGCTCACGTCGGCACCACCCTGTACAGTCGGATCTTCCAGGGTCTGCGAGATGCCACGGAACACGTAGTCCGTAGTGGCGCCGATATTAAACGACCATTCAATTTTCCTGCCCGAAGGCGCAGGCTCATCCTTGATGCTGCCAGCACCACGATCCGCCCATTCACCGGCTGCAGCCGGTGCCACCGTAGCGGCGATGGCCAGACCTGCTGCCCCCACAACCGACAGAGACTTCATTGCATACGACATTTGTTCTATTTCCCCGTATCGATATTCAGTTCAGTCCCGAGACTTCGACCCCGCACATTCGACGGCCTGAAATCGTGACTGCAACTTGACCCTGAACAAACCTGACAGATGCGATGACGGCAACTGAAAAAGCCCCCAAATCGGGCCGTGTTGAAGCTACCGAGCCCCTTCTGCAACACATTGGAATTTATGAACGAATCTTGTGCACAGGATGCTAACTCCACGTGCAGGAAACAGCCTAACATTGAGGCAGATTGCACAGCCTGTAGGCACTCATGACGCCGACTTGTCAGTTGAAGCGAAAAACGAATCACCTGCCAAAAGAGAAGCAATATGAAAGTTGCATAGATTCTATCGATCAAATACCGCGATTGACGCCCAATCCCATCGGCTCTTTAAAGGCCGTTCAGATCGAGAACGTTTAGATCACCAAAGACGAAATAGGCATGCCAAAGCAGTTTTCGGTGCTGCGGCCATTGCCGCTCACACCCGGTAAGATCACATGCCCAGCGAAACCGCCCCGACAGTCCTAATTACCGGTGCCGCAAAGCGCATTGGCCGCGGTCTCGCACGCGACTTTGCAGCTCGGGGCTGGCAAGTCGCTATTCATCACCGCAACTCCGCCGAAGAAGCACAGGACCTTGTGGCCGAGATCAATGCATCAGGTCACAGAGCCGAAGCGATCGCGGCAGATCTGGCCGTCATGGATGACGTGGCCCGCCTGGTTCCGCAATGTTGCGAAGCTCTGGGCCCGCCCACCTGCCTCATCAACAACGCGTCCCAGTTCTTGCGCGATACGCTGAAAGATCTGACTTGCACCACCTGGGACGCTCACCTAGCGATCAACCTTAAGGCTCCCGTGTTTCTTGCCCAAGCCATGTTCAATGCCTTGCCTGACGGCGTCGAAGGCAACGTCATCAACATCATCGACCAACGCGTTTGGAAGCTGACACCCGAATTCTTCTCATACACAATTTCCAAAGCTGGTTTGTGGACGGCCACGCGTACGCTGGCTCAATCCATGGCACCGCGCGTACGCGTCAATGCCATCGGCCCTGGGCCCGTCCTGCCCAGCGTCCATCAGACATCCACAGACTTCGAAACCGAGGTTGAAGGGACTTTGCTAAAACGAAGAGCGAGCCCTGAGGAAATATCCGCCGCTATTCGATTCATTCTTGAAGCCCCCGCAATGACCGGACAAATGATCGCACTCGACAGCGGTCAGCACCTGGCCTGGTCGGATGATCCGACAAATACCGGCTCCTAAGCCATATACCGTCAGTCTTCACGCTTTGCGGCAACCAACTCAAAGCCAAGATCCAGGAATGGTAAGGCCCTGACGGCCGCTGCAGCCCAGCAAACGCCGCAAAAAGCGAAGAGCCGCTAAGACCCTAAAGAGCAACGCAGTTTGCACTTTCCGACTCAAAAGCGCCCTACTGGCGCCAAATTGGTAGGCGAATTGGAATCTGATGGATCAGTTGCCTATAAACTGGTCGTTAACGATAATCCCGCTAGCGTTGCCAATAATTTAGCTATCGCGCCGCTCGCGCGGAGTCCTTCAACAGCCAGGGTGTCTAGATGATGCGCTTTGCCGCCGCACCACTATTTGCAGCGATAAGCTACGCAGCACTAATCCCGACCGCCACGGCGGCCGATCTTCCAGCTATTCAAGCCACAGACTCCAATCGGGTTCCGGAATGCGTAACTCCAGGACGGCTGATGGCCTTCCTCAAAAAGCGCAACCCGCAAATGAACCCGCGTTACGCAAACATCACCATCGACTACATGCGTAACGGCGAAGAACTCGGGCTGCGATGGGATTATGCCTTCTTTCAAATGATCGTGGAAACCGCGAGCCTGAAGTACACAGGCGACGTGCGCCCGCAGCAAAACAACTTCGCCGGCCTCGGTGCAACAGGCAACGGCGTGCGCGGCGAAAGCTTTCCCAGCGTCGCAAAAGGCGTACGCGCGCACCTGCAGCACGTGCTGATGTATTCCGGTGCCAAAGTCATAAACCCGGTCGCGGAACGCACACGAAAAGTCCAGGAGTGGCAAGTTCTGACCAAGTGGCAAAAATCCATCAAACGGCCAATTACCTTCAAGGACCTGACCTCAAAGTGGTCGCCGGGAGACCGCGGCTATCCGCGCGACATAGCCAAGATCGGCGATATTTTCTTTAGCGAATTCTGCAATGGCCCCGACCCCCAGCCAGAGCTGGTCGCCGCCGCGCGCGGCGGCAAGGCGGCACCAACACAACAGGCCAATTTACAAGCTGCTCCGTCCTCGCAGCCGGCAACGGAACCGCAGGCAAACAAGCCTGAGACAAAGAAGGTAGCTGAAAAGGTGGCTGAAAAACCTGCCGCCGCACCGCCTGCTCCATCAAAAAAGGTTCCAGAAAAATCTCAACAGACACAACAACCTTCATCCTCGGCGACCCAAGCTGCGGCAAAGCAACCTGAGAAGCAGCCAGAAAAGAAAAAGTCTGCGCAGGCTGCAAATGTGAAGGTACTCAATCCGA
The DNA here is from genome assembly GCA_965222485.1 of Hyphomicrobiaceae bacterium. Classification (GTDB taxonomy): domain Bacteria; phylum Pseudomonadota; class Alphaproteobacteria; order Rhizobiales; family Hyphomicrobiaceae; genus CBDCUC01. Next base: position 1,778,054 of record CBDCUC010000040.1, on the reverse strand, counting down.
CCAAAGCGCCTGAGACCAAGTCGACTGAACAGAAAACCGAAAAACCAATCAAGACAGCGGATGCCGGTGCAAGTGCCGCGGCAGCGGGCGCAGCAACCGCTCAGCCCCCCGCCAAGAAGAAGGCCTCAAACTGCCGTGTCTGGACGGCCAGTTATGGGGGCTCAAAAGCCATTATCATCAAGGCACAAAAATCCGGTGTTACGAATTACACCGTGCTCGACGTGAATAAGGGCAAGGAGAAACGGGAAGCCGCCGCCTATATTGCTGCTTATGCCAAGGGCGGCACGACAATCGGACAGTTCAATAGCCCCTCGGCCGCACTCGACAAGGCCTTCCAGCTTTGCCCGGAAGAATAGCCGCTTAGGCCCACACGACCGGTTGTTAGGGCAAAGCGCACATAGCTTTGCTTGCGGCCCATATTTCATAGTGATTTTTCCGGACCACATGACGGGCCTGCCGGTGTGAGCCTCGCAACCAATATTGGTGCGGGGCGCGCCACAAATTCCGGCACCAGCACACAAGAGTCTCAACGCAAATTAGTCGTGCACTATTTCGCAGCCCAAAAGGTTCGTCGAAAACGTGTGTTGTGAATTCGCCCGTGCCCGCCAGGGAATCGGTCATGATGCGCCCAAACGTGCCGGGTTGTTCCGCCGCCTTGCCAGGTGCAGCGTGATCCACCCATTGCACCGACCTGAATTCTAAGCATCAACCGGAAGGCAAACCGACCGATGACACAACTCAACGTCGCCCAGTGGTCCTACCAGGCAACCGATTTCTCACTACGTGCCTGGGAATTCCTGATCGCAATGCTTCCAAACATCATAGCGGCTGGCATTGTTCTGGCAGCCGGCTGGTGGTTGGCGGGTATTCTGAGCCGGCTTGCCGGCAATATAGTCAACAAAAATACGCAACAAGACCCGACCCTGCATGGCGTCGTAACAAAGCTTGTCCGCTACACGATCCTGCTGCTCACATTTGTCATCGCTCTGTCCCAACTGGGCGTCCAGACAACCAGCATTTTGGCCGTCCTCGGCGCAGCCGGTCTGGCGATAGCACTGGCTCTGCAAGGGACACTATCGAACATCGCCGCGGGCTTCATGCTGTTGTGGTTACGTCCATTCAACGTCGGTGACATCATCGAGGGCAACGGCTATTCGGCCAGAGTGAAAGAAGTGGGACTGTTTGCAACGACACTTACAACACTTGAAGGCGTTTATCTCTTCGTACCCAATTCCGAACTATGGAACACACCGATAACCAATTTCACGCGCAACCCCACACGCATGGTGCGCGAAACCTTCACCATTTCCTATGACGACGATATCGACAAAGCCCGCGCCGTCCTCTTGTCGATGGTAGATGCCGATGATCGCATCGAGCAAAAACCGCCAGCGGCAATTCACACCATCGAGCTTGGCGACAATGCCGTCGCCCTGGAATTGCGCGCCTGGACCAACACCGCTAACTGGGCAGCCGTCAGATGGGACGTCATCGAGCACGGAAAACTAAAGCTGGAAGCTTCCGGTATCTCCATTCCATATCCGCAACGCGACATTCATGTGCATGGGCTGTCGCTACCAGCCAACGCCAACAGCTAACATCAATGGTCGTTAGCCGGTCAAAATGGCTCGGTCGCTGGCCGTGATAGCGCCGCAAACCTGCGCTTCAGAACAAAGCAGATTGAATTGTTGTGTGCAAACTGAGTTTCTGGCGGCCGCAACGCCGCCTGCGGCAAGCCAACGAATGGTGCAAACAGTCACTCATGTGCGCGTCGAACCCCTTGAAGATCATACGCCTGATGTCGGTAGCGTTGGCGTGCTGTCAGTGGGCAACTCCCATTCGGGCAGAGCCTGCCGGCACAAGCAGCGGCCATGCCGTTCCGACAGAAAACGCAAGCACTGGCGGCGCCAGCACCAATGAACAAAATACACCTGCGGTCGGTGCGGGTAGCCCCGCAAGCACTAACGAAACCGATTCAATTGTCGCTCCCAAACCTGTCCCGGCAGTCCGCCCTGTTCCCGATACGGCCAGCGAACAACACTCCGGCGACACTAAAGAAGATGCTACTGAACGCACCCAAAATACGTCCCCATCGCCGCCTGCCAAAACGCAATCAACCGAACAATCCGACGACAGCAAAAAAGCCGGTTCGTTTAGTATCCCTAATGGCCGCTGGACCGGAACCGGCAAACTCGTACCGACAAGCGGCGTAACCGAGGACTTCAAATGTGTCGTAACCTACATCCCAGCACGGGGTGAGGAGAACAAACCAGACCTCACACAAAACCTGCGCTGCAAAAGCCGCCACTACAGGCTCGACGCCACGGCAGAATTTATAATCAACGACCGGGAGCTTGACGGTTTCTGGCAGGATCGCGCCAACAACGTCAGCGGTCACGTACAAGGCGTCATCACGGAAAAGGGCTATGAGGTCCTACTGAAAAGCGAGACCTTTGAAGCCTACATGCAGGTCACTGGGACTGATTGTAGGCAATCAGTCACTGTCGTGCCGATGAAGATTACCTACGTTCGCGAACTGACGGCCTCACTGCGCAAATGCTAGGACTGTTCCGCCACGAGTGAACGAATTGGCGCGGCCGCCACCTCACACGCCAACAAACGCTGCAAGGCGGCAAACCGTTCGCCAGTTGGGACTAAATCTCGCCCTTCAGTCCCTTCTCAAAATACTTGTGAACGATCTTGTCCTGATTTTCCAAGAGCCAATCGATAGAAGGTTCAAACGTCATCGCCTTGTGTATGGCCTGCGCCGTCGCCTTGCGGTGGATATCAAAAAGGATCTGGTGATCGAGGTTGTCATCATTCGCAACCGATGGATTGAGCCAGACGGACACGATGATCCCTAGGTCATTGGCCTTATCTTTCGGGATATCACCGGAACGCACCGAATCCAGCACGCCCATCGCAGTCGCATACTGCACGGTTCCCATCAGGATGCTTGTGTAACGCTCATTATCAACTGTCACTTTCGACACACAGATCGTCGGCGGGCGCACCATGACATCGGTGTTCAGAATTGCCAGAACCCGGCTATGACCGGCCACCTGATCACCCAACAGATTGGCAAAGGCTGTGCCGAACGGCCCATCCATTTCGCCAATCGCCACCTCAGGCTCAGCCGCCGTTCCCGGAGGCCCACCAGCCACCAGGCTCTCTCCAACCCGCAAAACGATTTTTTCGCTCATGTTCACCCCCACTGAGTTGTTTTGGATTTGTTATGCCCGCAAGTTCCGAATGCGCAGGCATCCTTGAGAAATTGCAAGTGGCGCCGCGCCATGATCGCGGCGCGCGGACTATGGCCAGATTTACTTTTCAAGGCAAGGTACGCATTGCCGCGCAATCGCGCCTCGAAAATCCCCCGCGATAAGTAGACGAGGGGAGGAAACATTACTCCTTGGGGCCGAGAAACTTCACCGCCGCCGTCGACAAAGCACCACCGACAACGCAAGGAATACCAACCTGCACTTGCCCCAGTGCACCGGCCACAACACAACCCAGCGCCAAGGCCGTGGTACCCGCTTGCCCCCAATAGTTCCAATTTCTAACCGAGAGCGGCGCTTTCGCCTTGAGTTTTTCTATCGACTCCAATGCATTCTTTCTTATACGGGAAATTTCGTAAAGCTCTGCTGCCTCGATCACTTCGCGCAAATGCAGCCGCACACCCTCCGGCTGGTGGTTCATTTCACTCTTGCACAAGTCGAGTAATTGTTTGTCACGCGTCGCGTTGGACGCAAGCGTCCACTTTGCCATGGAGCCGATCGTCAGTTTCTCAAGATCCTCATCTTCTTTCGCCCATTTTAGCGCATCGATAATTCTTATTGCCGGCGCCCAAGCCCCGGTCGCGAAGTAGTAACCCCAATGCGCGTCCAGTATAAATGGTGCCGCGTCGAGCGACTCCTCTTCGAGAGTTTTGCCATCTCCGTAGAGGTATTTTCGGATAAGGACTTTGCGTGCGGGCATGCGTTCAACGAAACGGCCAAGCAACGCTTTCCAGTCCGGCAGGCCTGAATAAACAATGGCCTTGACGAGCACCACCTGCGCCGCCGGCGGCATCGGAAACATCTCCCCGATGAGCCGGTCTGCCTCGACCTGGTTTTCCCCGATCACGCCTGCAATGAAGCCTGTATAGATCCCGGCTTGCTCCGGGTTCCCTAGTACGCCTAACCGCACCATTGCATTGACCGCACTGACCGCGTCGTCCGGACGCTTGTCCTCGCGGTACGTGTTTATGAATTTCAAGATGTCTTCTGATTTGGAGAACTGTCGCCCCGAAGCACGCTCGCCGGCAAGCGCAGCGTCCACACAGCATACGCTAACAACGCCGAGTACCAACACAAGGGCACAACGCAGCGGACCAAGCCAGCGCCCAAACCGGGCATGTTCGCCTTTCGACATGGAGAATTTTCTCCCACTCAACGAATGCCTGACAAAAATCTGGCAGCATACGGGAGGCTCAATGGCCGAGGCCAGGGCGCGCTAGGTCGAGCTATTCGACGACATCCCTGGCCGCTGGCCGTCACTTCACTACCACTGGTGGTGGCTACTCAACCGAGCAGGCACCATTGTGGCGCCAAGCGCAAATCACCGCACTCTGATCGCCCGTGTTGACCCGGCAAGTGAGCGATCCTCACCCCTATTTTAGCATTCTTTCAACGCAAGCGTTGGCAGAGCAGTGTTCACGGGTAGGATAGCATATCAAGCCATGGCACAGGCGGAGCCTCCATCAATGGAGCCAAGCGACGACACGCTACGATCGATTGAAGCATTTCAGGACTTTTCCAGCGAGCAGTGCGACGCACTCCGTGATCGTCTGCGCCCGCAGCACGTGGCACGTGGCGACGTCCTGGTGCGCCAAGGTGACAGCGCTAACGCTCTCTATTTGATCATCACCGGCCGCTTTGAAGTGCAACGCGACGGCGAAGTGGAGGTGACGGCGGAAATCGGTGCTGGCCGGCCGATTGGCGAAATCGCCTTTTTCACCGGCGGCACGCGCACGGCCAATGTCCGGGCAAAACGCGACAGTCTCGTCTACAGATTGTCGCGTCAGGACTTTGAGGCGCTAACGCAAAATTCCAAAAGCGTATGGCCATCCATTACCGCCGCACTCGCCCGCCGCCTTACGCGCACCACCGCTGGCGCTTCCGCCCCGCCACGTTCCGCACCTCACACTATCGCCATATGCCCCGCCGGCGATGGTCCCATGCCTGAGGCGTTCATCGCCAAATTGCGAGAAATCTTGAAGAACGAGGAGGCGACAATCGTCCTCGACTCGCAAGGTGCCCTGCGGGAATTATCTGCAAACATTCACGCCGAGCCAACCGGCAGCGACGACACATTTACGGGCAATGGCGCAACCCAATGGTTCAATGATCTAGAAAGCCGCAACGAGCGCATTTTTTTCATCGCCGACAATGAACTGACCGCGTGGACCGAAAAGGCACTGCACCAAGCCGACATGGTTCTGTTTGTCGCCAACCACGACCGGAAAAGAAGCGCAGTTGGCCTCACGCCTAACAAGATCGAACAACGTGCAACTGTTCTTCATCGCCCTGCAGACCTTCGCCTCTGCCTCGTCCACAAGCGCCGCACGCTGTTGACAGGCACACGCAATTGGCTCGCCCGCCGACCTTGGATCCCCATGCACCATCATGTGGCGCTCGACACAGAGGAAGACATGCACCGGCTTATGCGCTTCCTAAATGGCAGGGCGCGTGGACTGGTGGCATGCGGAGGGGGCGCTTTCACCGCAGCCCACATCGGCCTTTATCAGGCACTCACCGAACAGGGCTACACCTTCGATATCATGGGAGGCACCAGCGGCGGCGCCGCGATGACGGCCGCCTTCGCCGTGGGCGTAACAGGCGAAGAACTGGAACGGCGCACCCATGATATGTTCGTCAACCGCCGTGCGCTCAGACGTTGGACATGGCCGCGCTACGGTCTTCTCGATCACACCGAATTCGATGCATCGCTGGAAGAACACTACACCAATCGCGATATCGAAGACCTATGGATTCCCTATTTCGCCATCTCAACCAATTTATCGAGCAACAAACTACACTGCCACCGCACCGGACCGCTCTGGCGCGCAATCCGCGCCTCTGCCGCCATCCCAGCCCTTCTGCCACCGGTGTTTACAGCCAGAGGAGAAATGCTCGTCGACGGCTGCCTGCTCGACAACGTTCCCGTCAAGACCATGCACGAGTTGAAAGATGGACCCAACGTCGTGCTAAACCTTGCAGTCCCACCCCCGGAAAAGTTTTTCGTAGACCACAAGGAACTGCCCTCCCGGTGGCACATCCTCGCCCACATGCTGTTAGGCCCCGCTCGCAAGACCTTGCCCAAGGCACCTGGCCCGCAGACCGTTCTCATGCGGTCCCTCTTACGTAATGAGCGCGACATCACCAAAGACCTAGGCCCCGAGGACATGCTGCTCTCACCCCCCATTCCTGAAGGCATCAATGTATTGGATTGGCGCCAGCACTCCTTGTTGCGGTGGTCGGCGTACGACTTTGCCCGCGCACACTTCGCCGCAGCCCGCAAAGCCATCCACACAAATCCAGCCAAATCGTAGGTCCCCAACTTTTCAATCTTGACGGACATGCCGCAGGCGCCAATGTTTCCAGCCATGTCGGAGACGTCAAAAGAACAGGAAGCTGGCAACAAACAGACTGCCGGTAACACAACGGAGAGAAGCGCTGAGAAAGCGGCACCTACCGAGCGCTCGGCTGCGCCGACCGGCGCCGATATCATTGCAGGCTACCTCAAGACGCTACCCGCATCGCCAGGCGTATATCGCATGCTCGATTCTAGTGGCGATGTCATATACGTCGGCAAAGCACGATCATTGAAAGCGCGCGTTTCCAGCTACACCCGCTTCACCGGTCACACGACACGAATCGCCCGCATGATTTCCGCCACGGCCTCGATGGAATTCGTCACCGTGCGCACCGAAGCGGAAGCGTTGCTGCTTGAAGCCAACCTGATCAAACGCTTCAAACCGCGTTTCAACGTCCTGTTGCGCGACGACAAGTCGTTTCCCTACATCCTGATCGCACGCGATCATCCAGCCCCTCAAATATTGAAGCACCGGGGCGCACGCAATCGCAAGGGCGACTACTTCGGCCCCTTCGCCTCTGCAGGTGCCGTCAATCGCACCATCAACATGCTGCAGCGCGCATTCCTACTGCGCTCATGTTCTGACAGCGTCTATGACAGCCGCACGCGGCCCTGCCTGCTCTACCAGATCAAACGTTGCGCGGCCCCTTGCACAAACGAGATCTCGCTTGAAGATTACGGACGCCTCGTTGACGAGGCCGTCCGCTTCCTGAAAGGCGAGAGCCAAAGCGTTCGCAAGATGTATCAGCAGATGATGCAGGAGGCTTCCGACAACATGGAGTTTGAGCGCGCAGCAACCTTTCGCGACCGGCTCTCAGCACTTGCCCATGTCACCTCCGATCAGTCCATCAACCCCGGCAACGTCGAAGAAGCCGACGTGTTTGCGGCACATCAGGAAGGCGGCCAGACCTGCGTTCAGGTGTTTTTCATCCGCACAGGCCAGAATTGGGGAAACCGCGCTTACTACCCCCGCGCCGACAAAGATGTTAATGTTGCCGACGTCCTCGACAGTTTCATCGCGCAATTCTATGACGATAAGCCTGTGCCGCGGCTCGTCTTGATTTCGCACGACGTGCCATCCCGCGCACTTCTCGCCGAAGCGCTGTCAACCAAGGCCGAAAGAAAAGTGGAGGTCAGCGCACCTGCGCGTGGCACAAAGTTCGATCTTGTCACCCACGCCCTCTCCAACGCCCGCGAGGCCTTGGGCCGCCGCCTCGCAGAGACCGCTTCCAAGCAAAATTGTTGGAGGGTGTCCGTGACAGGTTTGATTTGCCACACGCGCCGCGGCGTATTGAAGTCTTCGACAATTCCCACATTTCCGGAACGAATGCAGTCGGCGCCATGATTGTTGCAGGCCCCGAGGGCTTCGCCAAAGCCCACTACCGCAAGTTCAACATCAAGGCTCAATCGATATCCGCCGGCGACGATTATGCCATGATGCGCGAAGTTCTAACGCGCCGTTTTAAGCGTTTGGCACAAAACCGCAGCAGCGCACCGGAACCATATCCAGAAGAAACTCCGACGCAACAAACCCGCACCATTGCGCGCACCGATGAGCTGCCCGACAAGACCGACATCGACCCCATTGACACCGTAGAACATCCAGACCTCGTGCTCGTCGATGGCGGTGCGGGACAATTGGCCGTCGCCGTAGAGGTGTTTAACGACCTAGATATCCAAGATGTCGCTCTCATCGGCGTCGCCAAAGGGCCTGACCGAAACGCTGGCCGCGAACATTTCTATCGGCCCGGCCAGGCTCAACCCATTATGCTTCAAGAACGCGATCCGGTGCTTTATTTCATTCAACGCCTGCGCGATGAAGCTCATCGTTTTGCAATCGGCACCCACCGCGCCCGGCGAACCAAAGCAATTGGCATCAATCCTCTCGATGAGATTCCAGGCATAGGTCCGACCCGCAAACGTGCGCTGCTCAAACACTTCGGTTCAGCAAAAGCCGTTTCGCGCGCGGGCGTCGAAGACCTTAAAGCAACGCAAGGAATTTCACACGAAATCGCCCAAAGAATTTATGACTTTTTTCACGAACAAACCGGGTAAATCAGCGCCTCTCGGCCAACGCCCAATACCACCATACCGTCGAGAACCAATTATTAGCGTTACCGTGCTAGCGAAACACAACGAAGTTGGTATGGACTGACACGGGAAACGTCATGCGTCTACTAGGACTCCTTGCTATTGCCGCCGTCATTATGCCGGCCGACCCACCCTCCGATTCAAGCCCGTTCAATTCGGGAAAATTTGCCGAGCGTCTGGATAGCATTTACGCGCCATCAGCCGGTGAAGCTGCGACATATGGCACCCATCAAAACGCTGGCTTCTGCGCACGCTTTCCCCAGCTATGCCTGACGCCTGCCGAAGCGCTTGATCTTGGGCAGCGCAAATTTTCTTACGGCTCGCGCTTGTTTAAAGACGTTGTGTTTGGCCCGCCCGGACGCGATGGCAGGTCCTCCGACCGCTATACGAAAGACGGAAGCTGTACCTGATTTTTCACGCTCGGCTGGCAGTCCTGTCCGTGACCTCGGTCGAATTTGCGTGATTGTCGAATGCTGACGTCAGCCCTCTAACGCTCCCGCCCTGGAACATGGTGGACTTTGACCCCAAAGGACCACTCCGGCCAAATTCCTCGCTCGCCTGACAAGCACACGCCACGAGCACATTTCCCGTAGACCGTCCTAACGCCCCAAACCGCAGCTTTGCCCGGCTCGTCTGGCCCTTTCGTGTGACCTGAGGGCGACGCGGACGGGGACTCCAGGCACGCAGTGTGTTGACTGACGCCCATCCCGGTGATCTATCAAGCCTATGGTTGAATTATCCGCCCGCCAAGCTCCGCTGAATTTGCCCAACGTGCTGACTTACGCACGTATTCTTGCTGTGCCCGCCCTTGTAGCCTGCCTCTACTTCCTAAAAGGGGATTGGAGCCGATGGGCCGCATTTGGACTGTTTGTCGCAGCCTGCCTGACCGACTGGCTTGACGGCTATCTGGCACGCGCGCTCGAACAGCAGTCAACGCTCGGGGCCATGCTTGATCCCATCGCGGACAAGCTACTCGTCGGTGCGACGCTGCTGATGCTTGCACACGACGGTACAATCTCGACAATTTCCATCTTCGCAGCCGTCATTATCATGTGCCGCGAGATACTCGTGTCAGGCCTGCGCGAATTCCTCGCGGATCTGAACGTCAAAGTTCACGTCACCGAACTCGCGAAATGGAAGACCTTTCTTCAGATGAGTGCTCTGGCGGTGCTGCTAGCGGCACCGGCGTTGGAAACAACAGCACCAGGCATCACGGCGGGCGGAGAAGTCCTGCTTTGGCTGGCAGCTCTGCTGACATTGTGGACAGGCTACGACTATTTGAAAGCCGGTATCCGTCACGCAATCGAACACTAACAGCCAGAAAAATGATGGAGAACGTGGTGAGCGCCGGTGATCGACAGATCAAGCTCATGTATTTCGCCTGGGTCCGCGAAAAAATGGGGCGTGCCGAGGAAATCGTCATATACCCTGAAGGAGTTGAAACGGTTGCAGAGCTTATAACCTGGCTTAAGACCCGTGGGCCTGAGTACCAAAACGCATTCGAGCGCGCCGAGGTCATCAGGGCTGCGATCGACAAGACCCATGCGAACGCGACATCCGAAATTGGGAAAGCGCGCGAGATTGCATTTTTCCCTCCTGTCACCGGAGGCTGAGCCGCGAGATGGCCGTACGCGTTCAAGAGGGCGACTTCGACATCAGCACCGAAGTGCAAGCCCTGACCCGCGCCAACCCGAATATCGGTGCCGTCGTCACCTTCACAGGCACCGTACGCGGCAGCGGTAGCGCCGGCACGATCTCCTCAATGACGCTTGAGCATTATCCCGGCATGACCGAAGCGGAGCTGGAAAGGATTGAGCGCGACGCACGGGAACGGTGGCCGCTGGAAACCAGCCTGATTATCCACCGCTATGGCGAGCTGCACCCTGGCGACAACATCGTGCTGGTTGTCACCGCCTCTGCCCACCGCCAGGCCGCGTTCGAAGCCGCTGAGTTTCTTATGGACTTTCTCAAAACCAAGGCACCGTTCTGGAAGAAGGAAGCCAACCAGGACCATGAGGGTCAGTGGGTGGACGCACGCGCCGACGACGACACGGCTTTAACACGCTGGAAATAGCCCAGCGCTGACGAACTCCGGCAACCACCTGACAACCCTTGCGCTGCAGGAAAGTCTCCTGTGCCCGCCATGCAAAAATGGCAAGTGAAAACCAGGGGCCCTACGGTCTGGCATATACACCCGCGTTAGTCTTAACGAACCGTAAACCCTTCCCATTCCATAACCTTAAACTGGCCTGACGTTGACCCGGAAATGGCCACTTTCATCGTTGATGGTAACCATATCGCTGGGTGGACGGTTTTGCGTAGACGGGGGTCAAACAAAATGGTGCCAGGGTTCTTGCGCGGGTATTGGCGCGCGCTACACCCTTCTTGTTTTCTGATGATTTTGGCTGCGGCTACACTTGCCGCATCGACTGATGACGTTCGCGCGGCAAGCGGAACCCATTGGACTGACACGCTAAAAGCAATCTTCACCGGCTCACCTGACGACGCTGGGACAGACGATACCTCCTCTAATGTCACGCGAACCCGCTTTATCATCGGCCTCGACAAACCTTGCGAGTTTCAGGTTACCTCGTTGTCCAACCCAAATCGGGTCGTGGTCGAGCTACCAGCTGTGCGCATTCAATTGCCCCCATCCAACAAGGCTGGTCCCGTCGGTCTGGTCAAATCGTTCCATGGCGGTATCGCCGGTGAAGGCACATCGCGCATAATAATCAACGTAACCAAGCCGGTGATCGTACACCGTGCGGCCGTGGAGACATCCGACGACGGCAAAGCCCATCGCCTGGCCTTGGAAATCGCTGCAGTCCCTGGAGCAGCACCGATCACGAAACCGCAGACAGTAGCCAGCAGCAAAAAGCCCCCCATTCTGGCGGAGCGCTCCAACCTTGGCGCGGGCGACGTCCAACCACCGCTGCCGAGGCCGGCATTGCATCCCGACTTACGCGCAGCATCCGCATTCAAACCCATCATCGTGATCGACCCGGGTCATGGCGGCCATGATTCTGGCGCCAAGAAAAACGGTGCGGTTGAAAAAGAAGTCGTCCTCGCGTTCTCAAAGATCCTGCGCGATAACCTAGAAGCCACCGGTCGCTACAAAGTCCTTATGACGCGTGCAACGGACATATTCGTTACACTTGACGAGCGACGTGCTTATGCGGAGCGCAATAAGGCAAACCTATTCATTGCCGTTCACGCTGATTACGCCCGATCGAAAGCCAGCGGTGCAACAATTTACTCGCTCCGCGAATCTGTTGCCAAGCGACTGAAAAGATCGGCAAAGAGGTCCGTATCAAAGACCATCCTGTCAAAGCAGGAAAAGGCAAAGCTTCTCAAAGCCGGCGGCGATACCGGTGCGCTCCGTTCGATTCTCACTGACCTGGCCAAGCGCGAGTTGGATGTAACACGCCAGAGAACAGACATGTTTTCACGCTCAGTGATCAAGTACATGGGAACAAGCACAAACCTGCGCAACGATCCTCATAAGACAGCGGCGTTCCGTGTCCTAAAGACCGCGCAGTTTCCTTCCGTTTTGATTGAGCTTGCTTATGTGACCAACAAGGAAGACGCCGCACGTCTACAGTCGGACAGCTGGCGCGCCAAGGTCTCAAAATCGATCGTATCGGCCGTCGATAAATATTTCAGTGCGCCTGGTGCGCGCGTGCCGATGTGACCACGAGCGTCAATTTCGAAAAAAATTCGATCAAACATCAAGAAGTTCAAAAGGCCGCCCATGGGCGGCCTTTGTCGTCTCGCTCCTAGCCCTGAAATCCCATACACATCGACATGGGCGAGCCAATGCTCAGTCAGCATCTACTTGGAGGGTGCAGCGGTTTGAGGCGCCACAAGAACAGAAAACGCCAATCCGGTTCGAGCCGAAGCATGCACCTCAGACCTTCACGCGAAGCAACGGCTGTTGGAATAAGATATGGAAGAAGGCTCTTTAGCATTGGCCACTCCATCTTCTTTGGTAAGAAGCCACACCCACCGGCCTGCAATAGGCGATCTCTTGCAATTCTCACCGCAACACCAACGACCGTCACTGGCCAGGGATGGCCGGCAACGACGAATAACGCCGAAAAATTGGTTGAGATTGGCATGGCAGTCCCGGATGAGACCGCGCTGGCTGAAGTGTGCGTAACCGTCAGACGCTCCCTCGAGCGGTCCCATCCTTCACCGCTGCGCATCTGACCGACGAATGCCAGTCGTGTTAAGACCAGGCTCAGAGACTTGAAGGGCAATGGGCCCCCTTTTGTCCTGACGCACGCACTCACAGCGCTTCGATCTACGCCCAGGACTTTGCTAAAAGGCCCAGCCACCGATCACAAGCACCAAGCGAGGCTCAGCCCCCGCACCGCCAATGATTAAGTGATTCGTGCGACACGCCTATACACAATCGGAAAAAAAAATCACTAGGCGGCAGGTACACTTTCAGCCGATTTTGCAGCCTTTTGAACAGCCTTTTGAACTTTTTCAAAGGCTCTGACCTCGATTTGACGAATCCGCTCACGGCTCACACCAAACCGCTCCGAAAGCTGTTCCAGCGTCAAGGGATCATCGGATAAACGCCGCGCCTGGAAGATTTCACGCTCGCGATCGTTGAGGTCACCTAAAGCGCCCGAAAGATAGTTGCGCCGCCGCTCCATCTCATCGCTTTCGACAAGCATCTCTTCCTGATCGGGACCGCTGTCCGCAAGCCAATCCTGCCACTCACCGGATTCCGAATCCGACCGCAGCGGCGCGTTCAGCGAAGAATCTCCACCGAGCCGCCGGTTCATCGACACGACATCGTCTTCCGATACACCAAGCTTATCGGCGATGGCCTTGACCTGATCGGGATGCAAATCACCATCATCCAGCGCTTTCAACTGGCTCTTCGCCCGCCTCAGGTTAAAGAATAACTTCTTCTGCGCCGCAGTGGTCCCCATTTTGACCAGGCTCCACGAACGCAAGATGTATTCCTGTATCGAAGCGCGGATCCACCACATCGCGTAAGTTGCCAACCGGAACCCCTTGTCGGGATCAAAGCGCTTCACGGCCTGCATAAGGCCGACGTTTCCCTCAGAGATAACTTCACCGATCGGCAAACCATAGCCGCGATAACCCATCGCAATTTTCGCGACGAGACGTAGATGTGACGTTACAAGCTTGTGCGCGGCCTCAGAGTCCTCATGCTCCTGCCACCTCTTGGCGAGCATGAACTCTTCATCGGGCTCAAGCATCGGAAACTTTCGAATTTCCGCAAGGTAGCGCGACAGGCCAACCGACCCGCTACCGACGGTGGGAAGTGCTTTCGTTGCCATTCTTCGCCTCAGTGCTGAGCAAGAATCCAATTACCTAAATTACGTTCGGCACACCAATTTGGATTTCCCGCAAACCCCGCAATCGCCACCCAGGGACACGAATCGGGTGGAACCTTCGATTTGCAATAGTGGCACGTGACCATGTCTACAAATGGTCATCACCCGTGCATTTACACCCATTACCAGGGTGAATCCCAACGGGGCGCGCTCAATTCCGATCACAAACCATTGATAGATGGGTTATTCCTCACAGGATTCAAGCTCCAGAGCAGAAACCAGGTTCGCTAGGTTGTCCGGTAACTCGCTTGTAAAAAGCAATCGCTCCTTACTCACTGGATGCTCAAAACCCAATTCGCAGGCATGCAACGCCTGTCCCTTCAAGGTGGCAAGTGCCTGCGCTGCCGCGTCAGTGAGATGCAGTTCACGCGACCGGAAACCAGCGCCGTAAAGCGGATCACCCAGCAACGGATGACCAATGTGCATCATGTGCACTCGGATCTGATGTGTCCGTCCGGTTTCCAACTGCAGGCGCATGAGACAAGCAATCCCTTCCTTCTGAGCACCGCGGGAAAATGCACGCTCCACTTCATAATGCGTGACCGCATGACGCCCCAGCACGTCCTTGACCACCGCCATTTTCATCCTGTTGAGCTTCGCACGCCCCAGTGCAGCATCGACACTCCCCTTCGGCAGCAATGGCACACCCCAGCAAACGGCTTTGTAGGCACGGGACATGCGCCCATCCCGACCATGTGCCGCGAACTGCGCGCTCAGACCACGATGCGCCACATCCGATTTCGCCACGACCAACAGACCAGATGTGTCCTTGTCCAGCCGATGCACGATACCCGGTCGCTTCACACCACCGACACCAGACAGGCGTTCGCCGCAGTGAGCGATAAGCGCATTCACCAAGGTGCCCGACGCATGTCCCGCCGAAGGGTGTACAACGAGCCCGGCAGGCTTATCGATAACGATGAGCTCGTCATCCTCAAAAACAACATTAAGCGCAATGGCTTCAGCTGCTGGTTCTGGCGGCTCCGGAGGCGGCACCCGGACCGCATAAACCGCACCTGGTTTGACCCTTGAGCCGCGGTCACTTATCGTCCGCCCGTTTTCGCTGACCTGCCCATCAGCGATAAGCGTTTGAAGCCGTGAACGGCTCAAGTCCTCGATTTGAGCTGCCAGGAAACGGTCAAGGCGATCGCCGCTGGCCTCTTGCGCAGCCGTTACCTCAATGAGCTCGTCAGGCTCTGAAGTCGCGGTTTTATCAATGCCGGCCCCCAACTGGACCTCCTCCACACCGCCCCCGAGAGGCGCCCAAGCCCAGGTAGACGAACACAATGACCACATCACAAAACACACCGCCAGGGGACGCAGATCAATCCCGACACACTGCGGACGGATTAGCTTGGGAGACACCTGCAAAAATCCGAGCCCTACGCATTCTGGTTATTGCTCTCGGTGTCATCCTCGTCCTTGGTCTCGTAACCGTTGCCGGGCGCATCATCCATATCGTAACCCGCGACACCGGTGGAACAACATCCGCAACGATGAAATCCGATATCACGCTTCCCGTACCACCGGGCGCCAACATCACCTCGACATCCATGTGGGAAGACCGCATCGCTATTCATTATAGCACGAATAGCGGACATACCGTCGTCGTGATCGACATGGCAACGGGACATGTCCTAAGCCGCATCCAAACCGGGCCTCGCGTGCCTAACGGCGACTAGCCCCTACCGTAATCCAGCACCAATTACAGCTTGCCCTCAGCCCAAGCCTTGCTTGGGCGACCTGGCTGACCTATATCTGATCCTCTGCTGAAACAGCCGCCACGCCCCGTTCGTCTAGTGGCCTAGGACGCCGGCCTCTCACGCCGGTAACACGGGTTCGAGTCCCGTACGGGGCGCCAAATTCCCTCTCACGCGCTTCTGGCGCTCCGACGCGGCTGGCATTTCGTTATGGCACAGAAAGAGTACGTCTAACCTGCCGCGCGGTGACGCTCGTTTTTCTCCAGCGCCTCAATATGATCGATTGTGGCGGTCAGCGTTGCACTCAATCTTTCCAAGACGCTTATGTCACACTGCTCTTTTGACTCTCGCGCAGCGCCCTCGATAGCCTCGCAAATTTCACCAACCTGCACAGCACCAATATTTCGCGACAATGATTTCAGCGCGTGTGCTGCTTCAGCAATCGACTTTTCACATCCATCGCTCATGCTGGTCCGCAAGGTCTCCAGGGCAATTGGCGCATGCTTGCGATATAGATCGTACAGCCGGCACAACAAATCACTTTCCCCACCCTGCATACTGCGTATAGACGCGATGGTGTCAGTATCAATTAGCACCTGCCCATCCACAGGCTCGTCCGCTGATTGACCTTGATGGCCTGCAGACCCCTCCACACCTTGTTCGGAGCAGCTGTCGGCTTTGCTTCGATGATCCAATTCCACCATGCCACCAACGACATCGCGCCGATGTTCCGGCAGCAGCCTCGACAGGCATTTCTCCAGTATATCCAACGTAAACGGCTTCCTCACACAGTCATCCATGCCGGTCACCTCCCAAAGGTCGGCTTGCGAACCTACGACATGCGCTGTGAGAGCGACTATGGGCACGCGACTACGACCGGTGGTCTTCTCCCACTCACGGATTCTCTGTGCAGCCTCGTAACCATCCAGACCGGGCATGGAACCGTCCATGAAGATCAGGTCGAAACGCTCATTCCTTCGAGCTTCAACGGCCTCCAATCCATTCTCTACTGTATTTACGTCGATCTGAAGCCGTTTAAGTGCCTCGATTAGAACTTCCTGATTGAGCGGGCTATCATCTGCCGCAAGGACACGTACGCCAGGAAACACAACGTGACGGCGATCGGCACTCTCAATTGTGTCAGGCTTATTGAGCGTGACAACAGGCCCATCACGCAGAGCGCCAAACAATTGTTCGACCTCCGCACTCACCAATGGCCAGGAGAGAATTAGGTCAGCACCAGTAGATGTGTCATCCGTCGTCTCGTTTGCAAAACTTGTTGACCCAACCACAACGACCGGCACATCGCGCATATCAGGCTGCATACGTCGCCGGTTCAAATCCTCGCCGATAATGATGGCAGATGGTGCACACTGCTGCGCCGCAGGCTGGCTGTCGCTCTCACTGATAGCAACATCAAAGCCACATGCAGCCGCGTAGTCAGCAAGTGCTTCCCGTGTCGCTCCCTGCGGAAGCATCAGGAGCACACAACGCTCAGAACCTTCCGTTCCGCGACAAGTTGCGCGTTTGATCGCAGCAGATTCAACCACATCGAATGATGCGCGTAGCGCAAACGTCGCACCTTCACCCAGCTTACTTCTTGCATCGATTGTGCCGCCCATCGCGTGCGCAAGACGTCGGCAAATGGCAAGCCCAATGCCGGAACCGCCAAATCTCCGCGTCGTAGATTGGTCCGCTTGAGAAAAGGCGTCGAAAATAACTGAGAGCTTGTCCTCCGCGATTCCAATACCGTTATCGGAAACCTCAAAACACAGCCGCGCCTGCGAAGGTTCTTCATCATTTGGCTCTTCACGGGTAATACGAATGCTGACACCGCCCCGGTCAGTAAACTTCAAAGCGTTGCTGACAAGATTGCAAAGCACCTGATTAAGCCGAACGGGATCGGCCACAATTGTCGTTGGCACGTCAGGCCCGACATACCCCGCCAGGTCCAGCCCCTTGGACGCAGCCTGCTCTGCAAAAAGCCGTGTAACATCATCAAGCAGAGTTCGCGGCTGCATCGCAACAACATCAAGCTCTAACCGACCCGCCTCAATCTTGGAAAAGTCCAGGATGTCATTAATGATCGAAAGAAGTGTCTTTCCCGACGCAACGATTACGTCAGCCTTTCTGCGCATTTGCGGCGGCAAATCGCTTGCCGCCAACAACTCTGCCATCACCAGAATGCCATTCATGGGCGTGCGAATTTCATGGCTCATGGTAGCCAGAAAGGAAGACTTTGCTAAGTTCGCTTTACGTGCAGACTCTGTGGCAATGCTAAGATCGCGCGTACGTTCTTCAATCTGCTGCTCGAGCGTATTGCGATGTAGCACCAGTTTCGCATCACGCGTTCTGATCTCGTGCAACATATCATTGAACGCATCAACAAGATGGCCGACCTCGTCATCGCTCGTGCGAGGAACCTGGCGTGTGAAATCATGACTACTGCGAACTTCGCGCATGGCGCCAGTAAGTCCGACGATCGGGCCTGTTAGTGTACTCTCCAGCCGCATGGCCACCCAAAAGCCAATGATCGCTGCAATGAGCCCTAACAACAGTGACGAGCCCAGGCTCTCCACCAAGGCACTGCGCAAATCGGACACATCCGCAACCAGCTGCAAACGCCCAACTTCTCTCCCACTCTGGATGATAGGAGCCTCAACCAAATACGACCGCAGTTTCAAAAGTTGCATCAGGCTTGGCTTATCGGAGCCTGAGAGCAAGCGGGCATCCCGACCAAGCACGACACCGGTACCGAAAGCAGCCGTAAGCTCACCGTTCATATGAAACACTTGAACGAGACGCACTCTAGGCATCCGATCGATAGCGCGAAGAGTATCTTGAACATTGCGATAGGCCTGACGAGCTTGCGGACGCGCTATGGCACTGGCAAGCGTTGCCGCGACGCTCTCCAACTCGTGTTTTAGGTCTGTATAACGACGGTCTGCAATCTGCCAGCCGGTAACGCACGCAATTAAGAGTGTCGCGCTGGCAATCCCGGCGAGAACGATTAGGGCCAGCCTTCGACGTATCGACCGTGGTGCCAAGAGAGCATTAAGCAAGACCGTGCGCCTTCACTAACTACACAATGCGTACATTTCAAACGGAACCAATGTGCACACAGTCTGTAAAGAACATCTTTCTTCACACTCTCTAAACTATGTTCGTACACCACAAATTCACCCGCAGCTCTTAACAAGGAACACTTAACAAAAAAAATCCCGCCGTCCCAACTGGAGAGACCGCCGCGTACGCAGGTTTGAATTACGGATGCAACACAAGAATTCACGAGCTTCACGCATTCGGGTCGTTGCAGCCGACGATGATCCAATTATCCGCGAGCTTCTCGAAACCAAACTAAAACAGATGGGGTGTGATGTTCTTCTTGCCGATGACGGTGGGCAGGCATGGGAATTTCTGCGCGGTGACAAACACATTGACCTTGCCATTGTCGACCTTGAAATGCCCGACATTGATGGATTCACACTGATCAAATGCGTCCGAGGCCACCCGCGCACCAAACATATGCCCATCATCGTTGTGACGTCGCGAACCGACCAAGCATCTATTCAAGATGCCTTTGATTCAGGCGCCACTTCATTCCTGACAAAACCATTGAATTGGTCGACCTTTGACAGTCACATCGAATATCTAATGCGGTTGACCGGCGCCACTCAGAAGGCCCGGGTCGAAAGCCAGAGGTTCAAGGCAAAACTGCACATTAAGGACCTTATCATGCGCCGCACGCTAACCGCCGGTCGCGTGTCCACCGAACGCATTAGAAAAGCTGTAACGTCACTGCTCGAAGACGCGAAAAATGGTCTAGACATTAATCAGGTGGCACTGCAGCTCGACACGATTCATCAAACCGCAGCGGAAATTGATGACATCTTGTCAAACGCGCAAAACACGGCTCATGCACTGTGTTCCAAGGTTGATGCCTCGGAGACGCGTGTACCGGTCATAGACCTCATCAACAACACGCTAGCCATCACGAAAGATCGGCTGCAATCCCCTAGCATACCAGTGGCACTCGAGCAGATTCCAGACGATGTCGTTGTCGCCTGCAATGCAGACGCCGTCTCCCTCGCCGTCTCTCATCTCATCGATAACGCCATACGCTTCTCACCAGAAAACAAGCAGGTAAAACTCGGCGCAAGAATCCTCGACGATGGACTTCTAACGATCATGATAAGCGACGACGGAATTGGCATGGAACCGGAGTTTTATGCTTCCCTCCTCGACCCGATCGACGATAACGAGCGCGACATGCAATCCTCGGCAAACGGCATGGGCTTACACGTTGCCAAGGCAATTGCCGAGGCTCACGGGGGTGTTCTCGAAGTGCGCTCACTACCCCAGCGTGGAACAACCACGATATTCGTCGTGCCATCAGATCGCGTCTTCACCGAAAAACGGAACGTTGCTTAACGCTTCGTCAACCATCCCACGTCGATCGTCTCAAAACGGCATAGTACAAAGTGATCTGGTAAACGTGCCATGCGCTTTGCACCAATGTTGTTCGGACATATGTAAAATTGCAAATACCAGAGTTGATTTCAAACCGCCGCCCCTAATCCATTGGAACAAAAAAACACAAGCCTCGTATGAATGGTCTACGCACATATCGTTCGCAGCTTGCCCTCAATAGCGAGGGAACGGTCTTTGTAAAGTTTGCGCTGACCGCTCCCGTCTTGTTGACCATTGGCCTTAGCACGATCGACTTTGCCTGGACCTTCTCACACAAATCCGTCCTGCAGCAGGCTGCTGACACCGCAGCAATTGCTGGAGCCAAAGAACTGAGTTTAGCAGATGCTGAACGCGAAAGCGTCGAGACGGCTGTACGCGCAATGGTCAAGCGTTACGTTACAGCCAATTCTGCAAATCTATTAAAGAAGAAGGCTGCAGCGCTAAGCGTCAAAACCAATATCATTGATGAACCTCTAAGCGTCGAGGTTCTGATAGAACAAAAAATAGAACCCCTTGTCGGAGGGGCGTTTGGGATAGAGTTTCCGCCTCTCAAAATACACAGCGTCGCGCAAATCGTCGGCCGCCCCAATATTTGCGCACTGGCATTGGAAACAAGTGATCCAGGAGCGATCTCCCTGGAACACTACGCCAAAGTCACTGGACGAAACTGTGCCGTATACTCCAACTCCACCCATACGATTGGCTTGAAGTCCAAGAACAGCGCAACGCTTTCAGCAAGCTTCATTTGTACCCGCGGCGGAACTGAAGGAGGGCCGGGCAACTTCAGTCCGCCACCGATGACCGATTGCCCTGGATTTGAAGATCCGTTGGCTGGCCGCACCGAACCAACCGTTGGCGCATGCCTGTACACAGACCTCGTTGTGAACAATGAAGTCCGCACGCTGAGGCCAGGCACGTATTGCGGCGGCATCACTGTCACCAACCTAGCATCTGTTGAATTGCAGCCTGGTGTCTACGTCTTCAAGGACGGTCCATTCACTGTAACTGGCGGAGGCCAGATCAATGGCGACGGCGTGGGGTTATTCTTCACCGGCAAAGACGCCTTCCTAAACTTCGACTATAATTCCTCCATCAGGCTGAAAGCGCCTTCAACCGGGGACATGGCCGGACTCCTGGTGTTCGAATCCCGAAGCCAATCAAAATCGACACAACACTACCTTCACAGCAACGATGCTCCAGTCCTGCTCGGAACAATCTACGTGCCCCGCGGGGAACTGCGCATAGATGCCGACGAGCCAATTGCGCAGGACTCCGCCTATACCGCGATCGTAGCACGCACGATGCGTCTATATGGCGGGCCCCACCTCATACTGAACACGAACTACGACTCCGCCGCCGTGCCTGTTCCTGAAGGCATTCGTGCCGCCGGTCAGCCTGTGGCACTGGTCGAATAGTGTTCGGTCCCTGCCGCTTTAGCGTGGACCTGCATGCCCTATAACTTGATGATCAGTCGTCCAGACTGACGTTCAAGGACAGCGCGGCCAACTTGATGCGTTCCTTGATATCGGTTTCATCGGCAAAGACCGTCATTGCCTCTTTTAACGCACTCTTCGCCGCATCCTCTTCACCAAGGACGACCCGTGACCGGATCAGCATGATCCACCCATCCGCATCGACAGGCGACGTCTTTAGGCGAGCTGCCAGCCGTTCGACCATGTCCCGCGCCATGGACTCGCGCGCTTCTGGCGTGAGGCTGCCAGCCTTCTCTATGTCCTCCAGCGTAGGTCCTGCAGCGCTTACCGCCGGGGCCGTAGCAGACGCAGCAACTGACACCTGCGGCAATCGCTGGCTCACATCAATCCCATGCTGCTCTGAAATGCTCAATACGCGCGAGCGCAAATCCGATGCCCATTGCGCACCTGCTGGGGCCGAAGCCAACAAATCGATCCAATCATCAAGCGCCGACTTAACATCGCCATCTTGAAGTTTCGCCTGACCGACAAAATAGCGGGCCCGCGCATTGCGGGCGTCCAATTTCAGTGTGTCCTCAAATACAGCCAGCGATTCACCCGTCACCCGGCCCGACGATGCAGCAACCATGGCCTCCGCCAGCAGCGATTTGAGAACAGCGCTATTGGGATCCATTTCAGACGCGCGCCGATACGCCACAACCGATTTGTCGAAGTCCTGACGCCTGAAATACGACCACCCCAGAACACGCCAACCATCCGCGTCATTGGGGTCGGACGCCAATCTATCTTCTAGGCGCTTGATCAACACATCAGCATTTTCTGAATGATTGCCGGAACCGCCATGCACCGCAGAGACTTGTCTTAGTGCGTTGTAAAGTTCGCGTGCATCACCGGTCCCGCCCGCCAACTTGCGCTTATAGGTGGAGGGATCGTAGAAGGCGAACGTGATTGCACCGACGGCGATAGCAAAAAGCAACCACGATTGACCTTTGGAAAGCGCCGGTCGCGCTCGCACCGTGCCCTCGTCGGCCGACCCATGGAGCTCAACAGGTGAATCGGCCGCACCGTCCTCATTGTTTTTGCTATGCTCTTCCTGCAAGCCCTCGGCTGGCATTGTGCGGCCCCCTTGCATCCCAAATCCACCGGCATCCCAGCCAATTACCTCGCGCAACAGCTACCCACTTCAGCCGTGGCGAGACCTGACATCCCCGATCGATCTCCCAAAAGTCTGAGTACGAAACACGATTGAAACGGCAATAAATTGGCACATGAGTTCCAAGCTCAGTTGCCAATTCATCAGACACGCCTGTACCGCAATTCGCTTCTGCAAAAGCGACCGATGCATCCCTCAGAAAATGCGCATGCGAGTTCACTTAACATTGCAGCCATCCAACATGAACGACAATCCAATTTGTTCGATCAAGCTCCCCGGTTAATGACTCGCAAATACACAACAATAATTTGCCATCTTATCCGCAACGTCATGCCGTTTTCGCAACCTAATCTTTGATTGGGGAACGGGAGACGTGGTGAGCGCAAACGTGCGCTGACGAGGGGCAACAACGTGGGACACTGCTCAGACATCGCGTCGAGAAAAGTATTCGTAACATTTGGAAATGCTCTGTGTTTGTATTTGTTGTGCACATACCCAGCATTTCCGCAAGCGCAGCAAACAGAACAGCTTCAGCCGAACCAGCGCGAGCTCTCAAAGAACTCACGCCTGTTCAAGTTGGCAAGAACATCGGCAAAAGCTTCTAAGCCGCGCAATGAGTCCAAATCCAACGGCACCGAGCAGAACAGGGGCAACAAGCCCGGCGACGTAGCCATTAAGGCTCCGCAAAAAGGTCCAGACCAGACAGACGACTTGCTGCTTCATTCCGAAGAAATTCTCAAAGGCGAGAAACCGGAAAAAGGCGCTTCGACAAAAACTGGGAAGAAAAAGCCGAAGAACAATACAGCAAGCCCATCAAGCACGCCGTCTGCAGATTCTGACAGTCCTGACACCAAAAAGAAAAAGGCCTCAGCAGAGGCAGAGCATCTCAATCTGTTTGTTGAGAATAGATATCCATCCGCCAACACCTGCGGCGTATGTCACCCCAAACACTATCGCGAGTGGTCGGTCTCACAGCATGCCTATGCACAGCTGAGCCCGATCTACCTGTCGCTCAACAATAAGATCAACCAACTCAGCAACGGCTCAAATGGCGACTTCTGTTTACGCTGCCATAGCCCGGTCGGAGCCAATCTCGGCGAAAGCTCCTTCGCATCTAATCTTGACCGCCATCCCGCATCTCGTGAAGGCATTACCTGTGTCGTCTGCCACCGCATCAACAAGAACTACAACAAAGCGAGCGGCCGCCTTGCTCTCGTGGAGGGCGGGCTGACAGAACCCGTCTTTGGTCCTGAAGGAAACGTCGGCGTCAAACAGGTTCTCGACAAGCCTGAAAAGTACCGTGTTGTCACAAAGCCGGACGAGCCGGGTCGAAAAATCCACACGGAAGCCAAGCTCTTCGATTCAATCAAGACACCGACGTTTTGCGGCACCTGCCACGATGTGACGTTGTTTAACGGTTTCCGCCTGGAAGAAGCATTCAGCGAATACCGATTATCCCCCGCTGCCGCCAAGGGCGTGACCTGCCAAGACTGCCACATGGGAAAGATCCAGGGCAAAGTCTCCGGCTATGAACAAGGCCCCGCCGCCGTTGTCGGCGATGTGCCGACAAAGTCCAGAAAACTTACAAACCATCTGTTCTCCGGACCGGACTACCCGGTAATCCACCCCGGCATCTTCCCACACAATCAGGAAGCGGCCGCCTTTAAGACCATGCGCGAATGGCTGCAGTTCAAGCACAAGGACGGCTGGGGAACAGACAAATTCGAAAACAACATTCCCTCCGGCTACAAGTTCCCCAAGGCTTGGCAATCGGTAGACGATCGTTATGACGCCCGCGAAATTCTGAACAAGCAGTTCGAGCTTTTGGAGTATGCCCGGCGCAAGCGCTTGGAAGTCATGCGCGTTGGCTTCATTCTCGATCAGGTCGTCATCGACCAAGCCAGCGAATCAGGTCTGCAATTCCGCGCTAAAGTTCGCAACGGCACGGACGGGCACAATGTACCAACCGGCTTTACCGGCGAACGACTGGTCTGGCTTGACGTAACGGTGCGGGACAAGGGCGGAAATGTCGTCTTCCGCTCCGGCGACCGCGACCCCAACGGCGATCTAAGGGATGGTCACTCATCCTATGTACACGCCGGTGAGATCGACATGGATCCCTACCTGTTCAGCCTGCAATCCATCTTTGTCACGCAAAACGGACGGGGCGGCGAGCTGGAGCATGTAATCCCCATTCCTTATCCGCAGTTTGCGCTACCCAGAGTTCTGCCCTCCACGACGTCATTGGTGTTTACGGGTGAACCGGCAACGGAACGCAACCACAAAAAGGGTATCGAACCCAATGGACACCGTTGGGCAAACTATACCGTCAAGGCAAACCAACTCACCGGCCAGGGTCCGTACACCGCTACGGTCGTTTTGAAGGCCCAGGCAGTACCGGTCAATCTGCTGATCGCAATGCAGGACGTAGGCTTTGACTACAACATGACACCCGGCCAGATCGGCAAAGAACTCGTCGCCGGCACCATGGAACTCTGGACCAAGAAGGTTGTCTTCAATGTTCACACAGATGGCAGAGGAGGGGCAGCAGAAGAACTCCCGTGGCTGAAGAAGGCCCGCAGATAGTCAAGAACACTGACGCACGCTCGTTCAGACCGATCAGACAGGTGGTCAGCCGGTAAGAGCTCAATAAAGCAACGCATCTGCATTGAAAGAAAATGCCACAGGGGGCAACGATGAAGAACAAAAGGCACAAGGGGGCAAAACGCGCTGTTCAGCGGTTCACGTTGTTTACAGCCTCATCGCTGTGCGTTGTCTTGGCTGGGGCAGCGGAAGTGGCCGCCGGAAAAGTCGTGGAGGGGGACGGCGAATCCGTACACGCTAAGAAGAACTACAGCACCGCAGGCAAACAGAAGAGCGATCAAGACGAGACATATTACGACGGCGCAGAGGCCAGCACAGGAAAGTCAAAAAATTGGTACGACGCGTTCTGGCCCATCGGCGAGAAAATTGGCGTCAAAAAACTCAAAGACGACTACGTCGAATTCAGAACTGAAAAATCAGAACATCCACAGGATCGGCTACCCGCCCGCCCTGAGCTTGCGGTTGAAGTGGGCAATGGCTTTCTCGACACCGGAAAACTCGATCATGGATTCGAGGTTCCGATCATCGGTGCGGTCTGGCAACCGCGCTTCTGGGCCTACGCCATCAACAGAACTGCCATCCAGACCTTCGACAACGGTGCACCGGGCAGCCAGCGCGAAACGGAAATCGCCAACCGCCTCGATATCTTCGCCAATCTGCAGCTAACCGGAACGGAGAAGATACTGTTGGGCCTGCGACCCGTCGACGATAACCGTCCAGACCAATTCACACGCTACACCTTCGACGGACGCGAAGAAGGCTTTAATGACAACTTCCGGCTGGGTGTGGAGACGTTATTCTTTGAAGGTGACCTCGGCAGCCTGTTTCCCAATCTCGATCAGGCCGGTCTCAAACCGATCGATTACGGTTTTACCGTCGGCCGGCAACCTGTGATCTTCCAGGAAGGCATCCTGATCAATGATACCATCGATGCGGTTGGCCTAATTCGAAACAACATACCCTTCCCTGGCACATCGAACCTCCGAATTTCAGGCATGTGGGGCTGGAATCGCTTAGATCGCAACGACCCGCAGGATCGCGGCGACGCTGATCAGAACATGTTCGGCTTGTTCGTTGCGGCCGACGCACACATCAGCACATACAATCTCGACATGATCTACGTCGATGACAGCGAAAAGTCCGATGGCTTTTATATCGGCGCTTCCGCAATTCAGCGGCTTCCGTTTCTGGATGGCATTAGCACCGCCTTCCGCGTCAACGCATCATTTGCGCTGCAGGACGAAGTGCCCAGTCTTGTCGGCGGGAGCGTGGTCGGCGATGGTGTTCTATTGACCGCCGAAATTTCCAAGCTGGTGAAAGGCTCCAACGACATCGTCTACTTCAATTCATTCCTGAATATCGGCAACTATACTCAAGCCGGCCGCGAAGCAATTGTCGGTGGTCCACTCGCGAACACCGGAATTCTGTTCGCTTCGCCCAACCTGTCCACCTATGGCGCCGAGATCAACCCGTTCACAAATGATGACGCCATCGGCGGTGCCATCGGTTACCAGGCTTTCTGGGATGGCGGGCGGCGCAACCTGATCCTTGAAATGGCCGGCCGAAAGGATCTCTCGGGTGACGGCGTCGACAGCCTGGGCTTTGGCTTCCAGCTCCAGCAGGCAGTCGGCCAACACGTACAGCTCACATTCGAAAGCTTCTACACGCTGAATGACGGAATCGACGGCATTGATGACGCCGCCGGCGCTCGCGCGGAAGTGCAAGTTGTCTACTAACCCAGCGGCAAACAAAAGCTCAGGAGAGCATTATTCACGTGGAATTTTTTGCCGAAATCACAGGGCTCCTTATCATGGCGGCCGTATCGCTACGTGCAACGCTGAGCGCCTACCGTTTGGCCGGGCAAAAACTCCAGATCCGACGAGCCGACCGGCACCAGTTCAGCAAATTATCCGCACGCGTTTCCAGTATTCTTGAGCACGATCGCAAACAGCAGACACTCAGCTGGGCGGGAAGGCGGCCCTTCCAGGTTGTCGCCAAACATTTCGAAAATGACGACGAGAGCATCTGTTCATTCTATCTCGTGCCGTACGACAACCGTCCGCTACCATCGTTCCGGCCGGGGCAGTTCCTGACCCTGGAAGTGCCACTCAAGAACGACGATCAACCAGCCATCAGGTGCTACTCGATCTCCAGTGAACCAACGGAGAAGCGCTTTTACAGGATCACGGTCAGGAGAATTGGATCACCGGGCCGCGAACGGCTCGGCGTCAAGCCCGGCGTGGTCTCAAACTGGCTCCACGACCGTATCGACCGCGGCAACGTTCTCAACATCCATGCGCCCAGCGGAACGTTTCACCTCAGCCGGACATCAACGAGGCCGATGGTGCTGATCGCTGGCGGTGTGGGAATTACACCGATGATGAGCATGCTCACTTGGCTCACCTCGGTCCGTTCCAAGCGCCAGGTTTGGCTCTTTTATGGTGTAAGAAATCGCGCCGACCATGCATTTCGCAACAACTTGAAACTACTTAGTGAGAAAAACCCCAACATCCGCATTGTCACTTTTTACAGCCGCGCAACGGCAAGCTGCCAGCGCAACCGCGACTTCAACATAGACGGCCATGTAACGGTCGACGTGATACGCTCCATCCTCAAGAACAACAAAGCCTTCGAATTCTACGTCTGCGGGCCTGCTTCGATGATGAAGACTGTGACCCGTGATTTGACCGCATGGGGCGTGCCGGGCGAAGACATCAAGTTCGAGGCATTTGGCCCAGCTTCCGTACCGGAACTGGAAGCACCTAAGCAGAGCGCAGCAATGGCCGGTGAAACCCCGGCACAGATCCAATTCGCAAAATCGAAAAAAACGGTTCCGTGGACCCCAGGAACCAAGAGCCTACTTGACCTTGCCGAGGCCAGCGGCATCAACCCGCGTTTCGGTTGCCGCTCGGGCAATTGCGGTACGTGCATGAGCAAACTGCGCCAAGGTGAGGTCGAGTACGTACGCCAACCCCAAACCCAAATTGACGAAGGCTCGTGCCTCATCTGCATATCGCGTCCGAAAGGCGACGTTGTCATCGATCTTTAGTTGTTCGCACTAGCGCAAAGACACCACATAAGCTTTAGCGCGATGGCTACTCCTCGGGCTGCTTGTTTGTTGGAAAGCGCGTTCGCGCCACGGGCGAGGTAACATCGTCCACGTGATAGGAATGGCATAGCATACAGTCTTGCCGCGCCGCGTTCTTCTTGTGACAGGCAATACACTGCTCTTTCTGCATCGGCTTGAAGTTCGATACAAACTGCACCGGGTTGTGCTGTTTGTATGTCTCCTGATACTTGGCTTCCGTATGGATCTCATGGCACGTCAGACAGCCACGTTTACCCAACAGGCCAAAGTGGGGCTCGTGCATAAACGAAGTGAGCCGCCGCGCCTTGGCTGAGAGAGGCGATGTGCCCCACTCGATGACCCGGCTCTGCCCGTTGCCCTGATCAACACTATGACACTTGATGCATTGGCCTTGAGCATCTTTGTGGGTCAGCAGACCAAACACTGCTGCCGCCAAGTTGCCTGGCGCATCATCGCGTAGCCTTCCCGAAAACTCCAACCACGCGCGAAGGAATGCATCCGTATGACCGGTCGGTCGATAGAGAATCGAATAATCTGAACGGTACCATCCGCCCAGTTCAGCCCACGACTCAGAATCAACGCCACCGGCATTTGCAGAGCTTGCCCGACGGACTGGTCCATTGTCACTATCCTCTTCAGACTCGCCGCCAGCACCATCATCATCATACTGATCTACGACATCTTCCTCAACAGGATCGGCGCTCTGCTCGGCTTCCTCATCACTGACATCGCTTTCTTCGCCTTCAGCTTCTTCCAGTGCCTCCGCACCCTTACGGCCTTTGATCAACCGTCCATAGGGATCGATGCGCCAGCTGTCCGGCCCTGGCTCGCTTACCTCCCGCCCACGTTGGGCGCCTTGCACCTGTCGCACAGCGTTGTCCTTGCGCTGCCGTGCGTGAAGCACAGCGGCCTCTCCGAAAGGCAAGAGATTGGAGCGAGCGTTCGGCTGAAATGCTTGGCCAGGCGCGGAACGTCCAGGAGCGGCTTGGGTATTGGGTTCCGGATCTTGCTCGCCTGCCGGCACGCCACTGCTCACCGGATTCGGTGTTTGACGAGCAGCATCTGAATGACCCGCGCCGGAGGCCTCCCCAGTTACTGAAGACGGCGCACTTACTGAGGCATCCCAGCCCGCCCGTTTTTCTTTGGGACGCAATGCAATTTCCGCATCAAGCTTCGGGAGCCATTCTCTTTGTGCACTCAATAGAACATCTCTGGGAATCGTCGCGACAAGCTTAGCCGTCAAATCGCGATCCACCCGGGCACCCGTCGCCTTGGCGATGCGCTCTGCAATAACCGAACTCTTTGAACTGGAAAGCTCGTGCAGCAGCGCCTTCAGTTCCCACACAAACGCACCGACCGCTTTTAGTTCCGCATCCGATGCCGACGACAAATCCAATAGATCCAGTTCGGCAACGGCACGAAGGGTGTTACGCCTCTGTTCATCCAACCCCATCAGCATTCGCATGAAGGGCGTAAGTTCAGCCTCCGAGTCTTCCGGCCAGCTGCCAACCTTGACGCCCTTTTCTTTTAGGGTCTCCGTATCCAGTCCCGGAAGCGTTACGAAGGCGATACCCTTCGGTCCCGTTGCTCGTTCCGTGCCGACAATCTGATCCAGATGACACGAAGAACACACGGCCTTGAACGGCTTAACACTCATCAATCTCTTGTCAGCCTTGGTGCTATGGCAATCCGTGCACACCTTTGGTACGGCCTGCGCGGTCTCCCTCTTTTTCAGGCCATCGGGAAAATGCTTGCCGAAATGCGTCGAATGGTCGAACACAACCCGCGTCCGGCGTTTGTATGGGTAACTACCAAAATCTGGATGTCCTCGTGCAAAGCTTTTGAACTGCACGGCATGACAGGACTGACAACGATTATCCGACATCCTGGCTAGCTCGAAATTCGCACCCTGATGCTCCTTATGGCAGGTCGCGCAAAACACACCATCATCCGTGCTGCCAGCCGTCGGCAGTAGAAGGTCGCTGACCCGAAGCGCGATTGGGGGGCCGCGCGTAACGGTGCTTTTTTCGACGCGCTTGGTACGTTTTGCCAACTCCTCGATGTCGAGGTTGTGCGGCGATAACGTCTCGCCACCGATTTTGTGACAGGCCAGACACGCCTTGCTCTCCTTCCCAGGGTCCGCGAACGACACAATCGTTTGCAGCCAACCGAAGTGCCCCTTCGGGACGTTCGTATGACATGTCCGGCACTTGGTTTGCAGGCTGTGTGCCGCCGTCAACGGCCCCGGCATCAGCAATTCCTTATGCTGCGTATGAGCAGACGCCAGTATTACCGCTCCCAGCACGAACAAAGCCGTCCACACGGCGGCGACACGACGCTTCACCTCTAATGGCGGGCTGTTAGCAGGTGTCTTGATCTGGTGCGCTTTCGCCTGCTTCTTGCGCCACCGGTTCGTGAGCCAGCCTCGCAAATTAGGGCACTCCCAATGAGAAGGCATACGTGATCGAAACATGCGTGATAATCAGCACGCCAAGCCCATAGGTTGCCGGCACATGCAAAAAGGACCAGGCTCTCAGGATCGCCTCGTGCGCAAAGCAGAAATCCAACCGGTCCTTTTCCGCAACAAGCGCCTTCAAGGACCTCAGCGTTTTCTTGTCTCTGGAATCGACGGCAAGTTCCGATGCATCGATCTGGTGATTGAGCCTTCTAAGCGGCAACTTTGAACCTTGCACGTGTGCAAGCACGTTGCGCGGTCCGTTGAAGAAATCTCTCAATGACTT
Source organism: Hyphomicrobiaceae bacterium (assembly GCA_965222485.1). GTDB lineage: Bacteria > Pseudomonadota > Alphaproteobacteria > Rhizobiales > Hyphomicrobiaceae > CBDCUC01. The sequence goes on along the minus strand of CBDCUC010000040.1, from coordinate 1,746,760 downwards.
TGAGTAAAGTTCCCAAATTGCGCGCAAGCTCTCGCTCTCCTCTGCACTCGTCGCAAGGACCTCCGCTCGGCGGGCAAGCTGCAGCCTTCGTTGGGAAAGCGTTTCGAATTCAAACTGCGCCGCATGCTGCTCCAACTTCAGCGGTATGACCACCATGAGATAGGAGCCCAGAATTCCACTGGCGACCACTGCTACGAACAATACCCACATGGACCATTCAAGGACGCTATCGGGAAGTCCTGCACGCGTATGAACAAGAAACGCCCCAAGAACCGCATAGCCCGACACGATGTGAACCTGTCGCCAGCGCGCGTCACTCCAATCCGGCAAAAAAGGAATCTTATCTCTCAGGTGAAACAACAGCTGCCCTGCCATGGCAGCAAACAGAATCCAGCCATCGAAAAAGCGAGGATCGCGCAGGCTCAGCCCAAAAACTTGCGCGAGCCAAAAAAGCGATGCAAAAACCGCAGCCGTAACCGCCGCGTATTGAACGACCCGCATCATGGTACGAACCACAGATGTGTTGTTGAATTTAGCCGGCAGCGGCAAAGTACCGTCCAGCGAGAAAGATCAACCGGACGTCGGCGCACGCCACAACCTCCGCCCCCGCACAATAGGTGCACGCAAGGTGTTATTGGGCCAACAAGACCCCTCCTATTACTTTCCATAACAAGCTGCGTCACGGCTCGACGAATTCCCCCTTCGCCTTTTTGTCTTCGCGGGCATTTGCTGCAGGTCCACCGCCCTATCCTGACGGCTTGCCTTTGAATTTGTCCGATCCCGGTATGAGCGAATCTATCCCCGCAAGTGCGCTCCCATCGTGGTTCTTTTCAAACTTCTTCGCTTCGCTAGCAACGCCGTCGGCCGCGTTCGTCAGCGCATCTGCGTTATCAAGCTTAAGACCCGCCGAATGCCCAAATTGAACCATTGCCGATAATTCACCGACATCCGGTAACGCTTTTGCGGCCGCTGCAAGCTTTTTGCGCGCCGCATCTGCACGCAATGCCATCCTCACCGCATATGCTTTCCGTTTCTTCGCCCCGCCGACGGCACGCAAGGCTGTTTCCAGTTCGACTGCCAAACCGACGATGAATAATTTTCGCCGGCGCTTGGCGTTGGCAACCGGGTTCGACTTCCCCTTGGAGTACCAGACGTTGTGTCGAATCTCGCCCTGCGACCACGAATACAGCTCAAACTTGCTGCCAGCCGGATGTCCCCCAACATTCACCAGGTCCTCGCGCGGAACCACGTGGCAACTGTAGCAATTCTTCGCTAGCCGATAGATCGTAGTTGGGCGGATCATTCCAGCCTTTTCAGATTTCACCCAGCGCTGACGCGCCTCCGCCTTCGATTCCGATTCCTTATTCTTCTTACCGCTGAATTCAGCGTGCACTTTTATGTAGTTCTTACCGGCGCCATGGCACGACTCACACGATATTCCCGCGATGGCCTTCTTCTTCTTTTTGACCTTTTGCGATGTGAAGTGACACCCCAGACAAAGACTGCTCGCCTTCATCCTTTTGATTTTCATCTTTCGGCCGATTTCCCGCGCCTTTTTGCTGCGCGGCATGTCACGAAATGTGGAATGATGATGCGTGTTCTTCCAGATAGAGCCTTCTTTCTTGTGGCACTCAACACACGCATTCGGCCCTTCGACTTTCGCAGCCATTACCCTCAAAGGAGAAACAACGCCGACCACCAGGCCAAATACGACGACGGCTAGCCAATAGACACTGCGCAGGATCAGCAGTTTGCCGCGCCGGACCTTATCGCCTTGAAATCCGTTGTCGTTCAGGCTTTGACATTTGCCCCATCGCCTCACCCAAAAGGCCATCTCATCCCTTATTCTTTTAATTGCCCCCGTCCGATTGGATTGCTTGCACGGATCGAAAAACAAGCAACCCGACCAACACCTCACAGGCCCGCCATCCTGGACGAGATATAGGATTATCGAACAATTCGAATCGTGACATGCACACGAAACATCGTGCGCAAAAACACAGCACGATCTTGGCAATTCGTTGGCTAAATCTCAGATTGACCAGCTTCGCGTTAGAGACGCGATCAATTCAATGCAGCCTTTGCTGTCCAATTGTGATTGGAGCAGCAAAGTGGCTCGCCAAGTTGATCACGAACCATTTCGTACTGTTACCGGGACGTCATCGCACCAGAGATGGCTTCGAATGATTTGAACACGCCACAATGGGACATCCATACTTGTCTCGTTTACTTTTCTGTCGGCACCCAATCCGGACACTGACGGCGCAACCAATCACTATTGAGGAATTGGCCGCACCCACCGGGCGCCGCCCACACCCACATTCAGAATTTGTAAAAGAGTTATGAATAAAGTCGGACTCGAACCAACGAAAAGGCTCCGACATGGCACAGGCTAAACAAGGTCCTAAAGTCGCGTTATCGCAATCCGATGACGACGCACAGGCAACTGATCTTGATCGTGAACGCCGCGCCGCATTGCTCAAAATGAGTGGATACGCCGCTGCAGTTGCGCCGGCGATGCTGGTACTCATGAGTGGCAAGTCCAAAGCCCTGCCCGACTGCGACAACCCTGCCTGGCAATTGGGACTCAATCGTGCAGGACACTCTGGCTGCTGAGACTAGCCCATCCCGCTCCGCCAATGTTGCTGCTTCCGTCGAAATCGTGCCGGTTGGTGACAGCTACTGTCTCTTCCGTCCCGACAACCATGCCACGGCACTTCTGAACGAAAGTGGTGCAGAAATCTGCCGGTCAATATTTGATCATGCCGGCATTGACCGGTTAGAGCGTAACGGTGTCAATCAAGTAGCGCTGGCGAACACTCACCGGCCGGATGATGCCGGAGCCATTCGCTCGCTTCTAGAACAATCGAGCTTTCTGGATCCCCCGATACAGTTTCCCACTCTCTCACGGGCCGAATCGACGCGTATCGATAGTGCGGACCGCAAAGCGGTCAACACATACCGCATCGGCAACAGCACGCCCGTAGGTCTTGTGTGCAACACGCCAAAGCTATCCAAGCTTTTACAAGCCATCTTACAACCGCTCCGTTGCCGTGCCCCTTCCGATCCGTCCAACACAGTAATTGTGGAACGCGCTGGCGAAGGATACGACGTACGACAGAACGGCACCGCTGTAACCCACAACGCCGACCTGTCGACAGCACGGCGCGTCGCGCTTCAGGCAATGCTGAGGCTACTGCTGCCTGCCAGGAAGGTCGCAACAATCCTTCACGCTTCCACGGTCAGCCTGCATGAAAAGGCGCTCATACTGGCCGGCACGACAGGCTCCGGAAAGTCAACGTTGGCGATGTCTCTCATTGGACACGGCGCCACCTATCTCTCCGACGATCTAACGCCACTGGAGAGTTGCGGCAACCGCGTCTCATCCTTCCCAATCGCTGCAAGTATCAAGAGTGGAAGCTGGCCAATCCTTGAAGCCAAATTCCCAAAACTTAGCGACTGTGACACCTACGACATTGCGGATCGTTCCGTGCGTTATATCAATCCATGCAACAACACCGATCCAGACAGTGCCTCTGTTGAAATCGGTGCGCTCCTGTTCCCGAAATATGTGCCCGACGGCGCACTTCAAATGTCGTCCGTTTCGAGCGAAGACGCACTAAACCACCTCTTGCAATCGGGTACTGAGGTTGTTGGGCTGCCTCGTTCGATCGAGTCTCTGGCAACGCTTGTGAACCAAAAGCCGGCATGGGAGCTGGTGTATTCCGACCATGTCGCCGCCTACGCCGCGATACGGGAGGTCTTATGATAAGACAACATCGCGCCGACCCCACAATCGATGCAGCTCTGACACTCCTTCGCCGTCAACCGCCGGGGACGTCTAGCTTCACGCATACCGAAGATTTGGATCTCAAGGGCGTCGATTGGCGAAAGTTCATTGCGTTTTCGAGCGCCCACTTTGTCCTGCAAGCACTGATCCCACCACTGCTGCATGTGGCACCACCACATAAACTACCGGAAGATGTAAGGTCCTTCCTGAACGGCTTCCATGAAGCAAATGCCGCGCGCAACGCCCAACTCACGACCGCAACTTTAGACATCGCGGCGAAACTCAACGCGATCGGTACAAAACCCGTCATATTAAAAGGCGGCGCCTTCCTGTTCGACGCGGACGTGTCCACATCCTCGTGGCGCTTCATGAGCGATGTCGACCTCCTGATCCCGCCACAAATACTGGATGAAGCGGTCGCCGCCCTGAATGAGTTGGGTTACTCTGCCGCACCGAACAGCAAATACGACCCTGAAAGCGAGGCACACTATCCTCCCTTAGTTAGCCCCTGCGCCACGTTCTCGGTCGAATTGCACACGCGCCTATTTGCCCTAAATGATTTCGACCTGTGTCCCGACGATTTGCGCGCCCGCGCCTTGCCGATAACAGGCCAAGACGCCGAATTTTCCATGCCCTCGCCCGAACACCGTCTGGCACACCTCCTTGCGCATGCCCAACTGCACAATCGAAACTACGCCACCAATCGTCTGGTCCTGAAAGACATCCTCGACATATCGATGCTCTGCCAGGGTCCTGATCGACAAGCCCATCTTCAGAACGCCTGTGGACTATTCAAATCGCACCGTAATTCCGCAGCGGTTTCAGCACTTCTGACAACATGGGCATTTCTAATCGGCGCCTCCTGTCATTCGGGCTCATCACAGCGGGACGAACGCTGGACGCACACGGCAATCGCCAAGCTGTACCAAAACAACTGGCACAGCTGGGCAAGCATACCGTTTGAATTCGTCTCGTTGGAATTGCATAGGCTGACACGAGAGCACGGTCACGCAGCACGCCGGATCAATCAGATCCTACGCCCAGCCGGTTTGGCAGGCGCAGCTCAAACCTGGTTCGCCAAACAGCGTCAACGCCACTGGACCTGACAACTACTGGCAAGCCCAATCAAAGCGACACTCAAACAGTGCCGCACCACCAAACATTCTGACTGTAAATACTAGTCCCCATAAACCCGGCCTTCTGCCAACCACATAAAGCTACGCTGCCTTGAACGCACCAAGCTTCGACTTGGCCTCGGGCGAAACCGCGAGTTGCGCGAAATACCGGCTTTCCACCTTGCAGGCCGCCGCGAAACTGCATGCCGCACCTTCCGTTGCTGCCGCGAGAATGGCATGCGGCGCCGGCTCACGGCCACACGCCTTGAAGGTTTGCGCAAATGTTGCAAGGACGACATTATTCAGTGCCCCTATATAAGGCTGCCCACCGGGTATCTTTTCGCGCTTCTCATCCCAAGGCTTTGCTGGCTTTGCATGCGCCTCAAGAAACTTGCGAGCGGCTTCGATCAGCGCATCCTCCGTATCGACCACCGCATCAATCCACCCCTCATTCAGGGCTTCATCGGCATCGATACGCGTGCCTTGCATTAAGTACGGCCACGCACCCTTTAGACCCACCATGCGCACAAGCCGCACAATGCCACCCGCGCCCGGCAACAGCCCGAGCGTCACTTCCGGAAAGCCAAACTGGGTCTTGCTACCTCGCAATGCAATGCGCCCATGACAGGCAAGGGCAAGCTCCATGCCTCCACCCAGCGCCGAACCGTTGAGCGCGGCAAGCACCGGTTTGCCCAACGTCTCCAACCGCCTCAGCCGCGCCTTCAATGCCTCTGCCATGTCAAACGCTTCGCGCGCACTAGAAAGCTCAGCCAGCATAGCTATATCGCCACCTGCCACGAACGTGGACTTAGCGGACGTCAGGATCACGCCTTTCAACGCGCCTTCTGCGTCCAACCGCTGAAGCAGATGATCCATCATCGGAATGAACTGCGCATCCATCAAGTTTACGGATCGGTCAGGCGTGTCAAGCACAACCGTCGCTATGCCGTCATCGTCGATATGGTAACGATAGCCGTCCATGTCCGACCCTCAAACGCGCTCGATCACCGTAGCGATTCCCATTCCACCACCGATGCACAGCGTGACAAGCCCGCGCTGCAACTCACGCCGCTCCAACTCATCAAGCAATGTCCCAAGCAACATTGCACCGGTCGCACCGAGCGGATGACCCATGGCAATGGCACCGCCATTGACGTTCACTTTTTCATCCGGAACGCCCAATTCCTTCATGAAGTGCATCGGAACGGAGGCGAACGCCTCATTGACTTCGAACAGATCAATATCCTCAACCTGCAGTCCTGCCTTACTCAGCGCCTTGCGCGTCGCAGGCGCCGGGCCGACGAGCATGATCGTTGGCTCCGAACAAATGACTGCAGTTGCGAGGATTCGCGCTCGCGGCTTGGCATCGATTTGCCCCGCCACCTCTGCAGAGCCGATCAGAACGGCTGCCGCACCATCGACGATCCCCGACGAATTGCCTGCATGATGCACATGATTGACCCGGTCGTAATCGGCATATTTCTCCAAAATGACGTCATCGAAACCCATTTCGCCCAGAGCAGCAAAAGCCGGTTTCAAGGCTCCCAGCTCGTCGACTGACGCATCGGGGCGCATGTGTTCATCGCGATCAAGAACAACCCGTCCGATCTCATCGGTCACCGGGATGACAGAACGCGCAAAACTATTGGTTTCCCACGCCTTTGCCGCGCGACTTTGCGAACGCACGGCATATCGGTCGACATCTTCGCGAGAAAAGCCGTCCATCGTCGCGATCATGTCAGCACCAATTCCCTGCGGCACAAAACCATTACGCAGCATCGTGTCGGGGTCGCCTGACCAAGCACCGCCGTCGGACAAGATGGCAACGCGGGACATGCTCTCCACACCGCCCGCGACAACGAGGTCTTCCCAACCCGAGGCTACCTTTTGGGCCGCAAGATTGACCGCCTCCAGACCCGATCCGCAAAACCGGTTAAGTTGAGCGCCGCCAACCGTCTCCGCATAATCTGCCCTGCGCGCGGCCGTCACTGCGATATCTCCGCCCTGCTCGCCAATCGGTGACACACAGCCCAAAAGCACATCGTCAATGAGTGCGGTATCCACCCCGTTGCGATCCCGCACGGCTTCAAGAACGGTCGAGGCAAGGTGAACGGGTTTGATTTCATTGAGCGCGCCATCGCCCCGACCCTTGCCACGAGGCGTGCGGACTGCATCATAGATGTAGGCTTCCGCTACCGGCATGTGCACCTCCTGCTGCGTACTGACCAAGACCGCACACAGGCCAGCTCCCGCATCCACTTTCAGGCATATTCAAACTCTGCAGCACTCCGCACGCATTACAGTCTAACGAACCCCCATGCGAAGTGCACCATCGAGCCTGATCGTCTCACCATTCAACATACTGTTTTCCGCAATATGGGCGACAAGCGCGGCAAACTCTGCCGCTTTACCCAGGCGGGAGGGAAACGGCACCTGGCTTGCAAGCGAGTCCTGTGTCTCCTGCGGAAGCCCGCGCAGCATCGGTGTTTCGAAAATACCTGGTGCGACAGTTACAACCCGTACGCCGTTACGCGACAGATCCCGGGCCATCGGAACCGTCATCCCGACGACGCCGCCTTTTGAAGCCGAGTAGGGCACCTGCCCCAATTGACCTTCAAAGGCGGCAACCGACGCAGTGTTGACAATAACCCCGCGCTCGCCATCACCCGTTACCGGCTCCGTGGAAACCATGCCAGCAGCCGACCGTGAGGCGCAATTAAACGTCCCGATGAGGTTGATGCGCACCACGCGCTCAAACACCGATGCATCAAGCGGAACGCCCTTTGAGACCGTCTTGCCAGATGTCCCCACACCCGCGCAGTTGACCATGATGCGTTCTTGCCCGATAGCTTCTCTGGTCTTTTCAAAGCCGGCCTCGACACTCGCAAGATCGCTGACATCCACTCTAGCAAATACGCCGCCTAGCTCGGCGGCGAGACTCGCACCACGTTCCTCATCCAGATCAAACAGACCGACCTTGACACCACGTGCTGAAAGGGCACGGGCCGTCGCCTCACCCAGTCCGGAGGCCCCGCCCGTAACAACCACTGCAATATCGCCGTTCAATTCCACTGCGTATCTCCGCTCTGCGAAGTCCTGAGCCAGCCGGTCACGCCCCTCGCGATTGGGCGGCGGCGCTGCAGACCGCGTCCTGGGGCAACGGGAGGTGGAGAATTTCTCAGTAGACCTTGCAACGCAATACTTAACTAATGCTCGACCGAACCTCCAGCCATCAACCATGCATCAAGCCCGCCCTGCAGGTGACGTGCCGATTTTAAGCCAGCATCCTGCGCGGCATGCACGGCCATTGCAGAGCGCTCACCGTAAGCACAATAAAAGATGAGATCACGGTCCCTCGCAAGCTCTCGCAGCAAACCGCCAGGCCCAATACTATCCTGCAACGTTTGATAGGGAACGTGCAAAGACCCAGAAATCACGCCGTTGCGGCTGCGCTCTCCCGCCTCCCGCAAATCAACCAGCATCACACCTGGCTCACCGGACAAACTGAGCGCGTCGTCTGCTTTGACCGCCCATCCCCGCTTTGCAACTTCGTCCTGCGCCACACCAACGCGCATATTTGCGGGAACTGCGACATCCATCATTTTCGGGTTGGGCAGATTGAGGGTGTTCATCAGCTCCACATACTCATCAATGGAACCGACCTGAAGCCGCGGATTGCACCTGCGCTCTTCACCGATCGTACTTACAGTATCCCCCTTGTAATCGTGAGCCGGGTAGACGAGCGTTTCATCTGGCAATTTTAGCAGCCGATTGAAGATGGAATCATACTGCGCTTTCGCGTCCCCGTTCTGAAAATCCGTGCGCCCCGTGCCCCGGATCAGCAGCGTATCACCTGTAAAGACCCGGTCATCCATCGTAAACGAATAGGAATCATCCGTATGTCCCGGTGTATAAATGACACCCAGCCCGACACCATCTATATCAATTGAATCTCCATCACTGACACGCATGGAGACCACATCGGCCTTGCTCTGAGCACCCATGACCGTAATACACTGAGTATGATCGCGAAGTGGACCCAGACCACTAATGTGATCGGCATGAATATGTGTATCGATCGCTTTCACGAGGCGCAGATCAAGATCTTCGAACAGTTGGATATAGCGGTCGACCTTTTCCAATACCGGATCGATGATGAGCGCTTCCGCACCAGGCCGCCGCGCGATAAGGTAGGTGTACGTACTGGACGTCGTATCAAACAGTTGGCGAAAGATCATTGCGATCACCCACACCTTGGCACACCGGCCATAAGCTCAACATCGGAAATGTCTCGTGCATATTGACGGTTATTGGACTTTCAGCACCGGAAAAAAATGCGGCATCCGGTCACCAAGACGGATAGTCAATTCGATTTGCCGAGACACACGCCTATGCTACGACAGCCCTGCGGCTCGCACCGCCATTGCTAATTTTGGCCCGATCTGAATGCCCGGCCCACAACACTAGGACACGCCAAAATGACAGGAAGCGCGGACCTCATCGAACACTACCGCCAGATCCATGCAACCAGCGAGTACGGCAACACGTCCACCAAAAATCTGCGCTTCTTGCGCCCCGAAGTCAAACTGCTAAACCCACAATCGGTCATCGACTACGGATGCGGACAGTCAACTCTTCTGGAGCGTCTCAATCTTCCTACGTCCTGCAAGTTGGCGAAATACGATCCGGCAATTCCTCAGCATGCCAAGAAACCGGACGAGGTCTTCGACCTCTTGATAAACGTCGACGTCCTGGAGCATATCGAAGAGACTGACCTTGATGCCGTCCTGAGCGAAATGCGCTCCATGTGCCGCAATGCAATCATAATAATCGATACAGCGCCGGCACAAAGAACACTGCCTGACGGACGCAATGCCCACGTCAACTTAAAATCCCACGCCTGGTGGCAGGAAAAGCTCGGCCAATATTTCGATCATGTCGAACCGATCACCACCGCGCGCAGGACGCGCGCGGGGTTCAGGACCTGGCCTCGCAAACCCGGACAAACGCTTCCCTTCATTGCCATGCGGCTCATGGAGAGTGCCGCCTATACGGCCAAGCGCATTGTCCGCCGGCACAAATAACGCCTCACGTTCCGACCGCGCGCTGAGCGCGGCAGCAAGGCGAGACGAATGCAGCTGCCAAATTCGGTAAAGCACCTTGAGCACCAATTATCTTTACGACCGCTTGCGCGCAAACTGGAACGATCTGTCACGCCCATTTCTAGAAACACCGGACGGACGCACACTCAGCTATCGCGACCTATCGAACCTGTCGGGTCGCTACGCTAATGTGCTCAGCTCACTAGGCGTAAAGCCCGGTGACCGTGTTGCAGTGCAAGTCGAAAAGTCACCAGAAGCCCTCGCTCTCTACCTCGCTTGCGTTCGTTCCGGCGCCGTCTACTTGCCTCTCAATACCGCCTACACCCCGGCCGAATTAGAATATTTTATAAAGGACGCCGAACCCACGGTATTCGTTGCACGCCCTGAACAAGGCGACGAATTGGCAGATGTTATCCGGCACACCCAAACCGCTCACTTTGAGACACTCGGGCTTTCCCGCGACGGCACATGGGCACAGCGCACCAGTTCGCTGCCCGAAGATTTTGTCGATGTGCCACGCGGCCCCGATGATCTTGCTGCAATCCTGTACACCTCAGGCACCACGGGCAATGCTAAGGGTGCCATGCTCACCCACCGGAATCTTGCTTCAAACGCCAAGGCACTCATGGATGCGTGGCGCTTCACAAGTGATGACCGCCTTATCCATGCGCTGCCCATCTATCATGTGCACGGACTATTCGTTGCGACCAACGTCGTCATGCTTGCAGGCTGCAGCATGGTCTTCCTGCCTAAATTCGACGTCGATCAGATCTTGGCACACATACCCTTCGCAACCGCAATGATGGGTGTTCCAACGTTTTACACGCGCCTACTCGCCGACCCCCGGTTCGACAAGGCGCTATGCAAAGACATGCGCATCTTTATTTCAGGGTCTGCACCGCTGCTCGCCGCCACGCACGCTGAATTCGAAAAAAGAACCGGGCACGCCATTGTCGAACGTTATGGATTGACCGAAACGGGAATAAATACGTCCAACCCTGTCGACAACGAACGGCGAGCGGGTACGGTCGGCCAACCGCTTGAGGGTATCGAACTGCGATTGTCAGATCCCGAAACCGGCGCGGTGATTGACACAAACTCTGCAGATCAAAACAACACAGTCGGCATGATCGAGGTGCGCGGACCGAACGTCTTCTCCGGCTATTGGAGAATGCCTGACAAAACAGCCGCAGAGTTCCGGCCAGACGGGTTTTTCGTCACCGGGGATCTTGGCCGCATAGACGACGAGGGCTACGTGCACATCGTAGGCCGTTCCAAGGACCTGATTATCTCAGGCGGACTGAACGTCTACCCTAAGGAAATCGAAAGCAGGATCGACCAACTGCCCGCAGTTGACGAGTCGGCTGTAATCGGCCTGCCTCACACCGACCTTGGGGAGGCCGTCACCGCCATTGTCGTACTTAGGTCTAATATCGACATGCTCCCAGTCATGGACGAGCAATCGATCATCGCGGCACTAACGGGCGAACTTGCGTCATTCAAACGACCCAAGCGGGTTTTGTTCGTCGATGAGCTTCCCCGTAACGCCATGGGCAAGGTGCAGAAAAATCTGCTCCGCCGGAAATACCGTGAACTCTATGAACACGCGTGATGTTTTACGCTCAGCGACCCACCACAAGCTGAGCCGCCAACCGGGAGCGGATAAAGAATAAAGCCTGCGGCCTAACTTCCAATCGACGCGGCAACATTCGCCGGGCATAATGAGCGCGATTGAACATTGGATGGATCGCCCATGGACCTCGACGCGTTATTCCTTGCCCGCGCGCAATTCGCATTCACCGTCGCCTTCCACATAATCTTCCCCAGTTTCACGATTGGCCTCGCAGCCTTTATCGCGACGCTGCTCGTTCGCTGGCGCATGACAGGCCGCGAGCATCTGCACCGGCTTGCACGCTTCTGGACGAAGATATTTGCCGTATCCTTCGCCATGGGCGTCGTCTCCGGCATTGTGCTGTCCTATCAGTTCGGAACCAATTGGAGCGGGTTTTCCCGCGTTGTCGGCCCCGTCGTCGGCCCCTTGATCGGCTACGAGGTTCTAACCGCATTTTTTCTCGAAGCGACCTTCCTTGGCATCATGCTATTTGGCTGGAATCGGGTTGGGCCAAATCTGCATGTCACTGCAGCAGTTCTGGTCGCAGTGGGCACGTCCGCCTCAGCATTTTGGATTTTGGCGGCAAACAGTTGGATGCACACACCAACCGGACACGAGATGATCAACGGTATCGCACACCCGGTTGATTGGATTGCAATCATATTCAATCCGAGTTTTCCTTACCGGTTTGCCCACATGTTTACGGCCGCGTACCTGACAACATCGCTCGTCGTCCTTGCGGTCGGTGCCCGCTATCTTGTCGCCGGGCGTTTTGTCGAGGAATCCAAGACCATGCTGCGCATGGGGCTGGGCATGGTTGCAATTCTGGCACCGCTGCAGCTTTTCATCGGCGACGCCCATGGCCTCAATACACTTGAGCATCAGCCTGCCAAAGTCGCTGCCATGGAAGCACATTGGGATGGGTCCAAACCAGGCAAGCTCGTACTGTTCGCGCTACCCGACGAAGAAGCTGAAACGAACAACTATGAAGTCGCAATCCCAGGTGGGGCGAGCTTGATCCTGACCCACAAGATCGACGGGCTGTTTCCCGGATTAAAAGACTTCGCCAAGGAAGACCGGCCACCAGTGACACCTGTCTTCTTTGCCTTCCGCATCATGGTGGGCATTGGCATGGTGATGATTGCTATCGGCCTTATTGGCGCATTTCTGTGGTGGCGCGGCAGCCTCTTCACCGCACGCTGGTACCTGTGGCCAACACAGCATACCTGGCCGCTCGGTTTCATCGCCATTCTTGCCGGCTGGTGGGTGACCGAAACAGGCCGCCAGCCCTGGCTCGCCACGGGAATCCTGCGAACCGCGGATGCCGCCTCGCCCGTCAGTTTTGAAGCGGTGCTGACCAGCCTCATCCTCTTCATCGTCGTCTACACAGCCGTATTTTCCATGGGCATCTACTACATCAATCGCCTCATCGAAAAAGGACCGCAAGGCTCGTCTGTCACGACCGACGGTGCGGACACTGCCGTACCCTCAAGACCACTGTCAGGCGCCGCCGACGCCACACGTGAAGCAACCGAACGGGGACATTGATCATGGAAGCGTTTGTATATTGGTTGCCTTTGGTGTGGGCATGCATTCTAGGCGTCGCCGTCGCCATGTACGTCGTGCTCGACGGCTTTGACTTAGGACTCGGCATCCTGTTCCCCTTCTCGCCCGCCGAGCAGGATCGCGACGTAATGATGAATTCCGTAGCTCCGTTCTGGGATGGTAACGAGACGTGGCTGATCCTCGGCGGCGGCGGCCTCTTCGTCGCATTTCCACTCGCTTACTCGATCATCATGCCGGCACTTTACCTACCGATTATCATCATGTTGCTGGCGCTGGTCTTCCGCGGCGTTGCCTTCGAGTTCCGCTGGGTCGCCAAACCCCGGCATGCCTTTTGGGACTTGGCTTTTGCGTGGGGGTCTATCGTAGCAACGTTTATGCAGGGCGTCGTACTGGCTGGACTGCTTGATGGCATCAAGGTTGAGAACAACGCATTCGCGGGCGGAACCTTCGACTGGCTTACACCCTTCTCAATGGTTGTGGGCTTATCCATGGTCGCCGGTTATGCGCTTCTCGGCGCCACCTGGCTCATCATGAAGACCGAAGGTAGTACTGCCGTAAAAGCGCGCCAGCAGGCCAAAACGCTTCTCCTGATCGTGCTTGCTGCAATGGCAATCATTAGTTTGTGGACGCCACTTGCCTATGAACGCATTTTCGACCGTTGGTTCACGCTGCCAAACCTATTCTACCTCACACCTATTCCGTTGCTAACGGCACTGGCCGCCTGGACCTGCTGGCGCGCCTTGCACGACGAGACCTCAGAAGCAACGCCGTTTACGGCTGCGGTCTCGTTGTTCCTATTAGGGTTCGCCGGTCTTGCAATCTCCAACCTGCCCTACATGATCCCGCCCAGCCTGACGGTTTGGGAAGCAGCAGCACCGCCGAGTTCCCAAATCTTCATGCTGATCGGAACATTACTCATGTTGCCGATCATTCTTGGCTACACAGTTTTCGTTTATTGGACCTTCCGCGGCAAGGTGCGCCCGGGCGAGGGCTATCACTGACAGTAGACGTCCCGCCACGGCCGTACCTTGTGGGTGTCTACGCTCATGCGAGCGGCACAGAAGCGAAACACCGTGGGCGGGCGTCGCAATCAGTACCAATTTGAAATGAATTTTGGCCGCGGTTACGTCAGCTCACGATTTTCCTGAGCGATCGAGCCTCGTGATGCGTTCAAGTAATCCCCCGGGACGGGCGGCTGCCTGATCCTGCTCGTGCTCGCCTGCCCCATCGCCGCTGTCACCACCCGATGCAGCCACTGCACCGTTAGTCTTTTCCGCTTTGACGCTGGAGACCGCATCCGCTTCCTCTAGGCCCTTGGCATCACCTTTTGCCTTGGACGCCTTGGACTTGCGGGCACTCTTTGTGTCCTGCGTGCGCTCCCTAGCCGCCTCGTTTGTATCGCTTGGAGCAACAGCACTCTTGTCAACCTCAGGTGATGACGCATGACGCGACCCGTCTAGCGCCCGCAAGAACCCGCTAACCCTTGAATCGCCCCCATCCCCAGCTGTACCGGTAAGACTGTCGCCGTCACCGCCAGCGGTAGCGACACTGCCACCGGCCACACCGGACGCCCCAACCTTCTCGACCGCACGCGCAAAAAGTGATCGCCTCGCCTTACCTTGTTCGGCCGAACTGTTTGCATTACCTGCCCCGACACCGGACGCAGTCCGATCATTCGCCGGCGCTCGCGGTGCACTGATACGCTCGCTCAACGAGCGGCGGCCCAATGTCGTAGTGGCACCTCCAACAACACCACCTTCACCCATCGACGTGCGCCGGCGCGAGACACTAGAGGTCTGCAGCGTACCACCGCCAAGTCGGCGCATCTCTTCCATGAAGTGTGCACCCTGGCGGGCCAGGCGCTCATTGCTCTTGGCAACTTCGGCCCGCAATTTCTGGATAGTCGCAGTCTGTTCATCCACCTGCGCTTTCACCGACGAAAGCTGGGCTTTCAACGCAAGCTTACTTTCCGCCACACCCTTGTTGTCTTCTTCGGCAACCTGATACGTCTTAAGCGCAGCCTTCAGCTTCGCGATTTCTTCCGCCTGATCACGTGTTTTTGCGTTTACCGACTCCAATTCGCTTTGCAATGACGATACGCCGGCCTGACCAGCCGCCGCCGAACCGCGCAACGAACGCAAGGCCTCTTCCGCTTCCGCCAAATCCTGCCGCAGACGCTTGATCTCGTCCTCACCGCCGCGCGTGATGCCGAGGATGGACCCGCCATCTCCTTCTGTCGCACCGGACAGGCTGCCATTCGAGCCTGCCACCGCAGGCGTTTGCCGGCCCGTAATGGCAACACCGGAACGAGCCATCAACCCTTGCAGGCGTCCGATGAGTGCAGCTTGGTCCCGTGTCTTTGCCCTGAGCGCTTCGATTTCCGAACGCAAGGCCACTTCGCCATCAAACCTGCTGTCGCCCATGCCATCGCGGCCACGCGCAGCGCGCGTCGCCAAAGCGGCCGTCAAGCGGTGCACCTCATCCCTGCTCTGCGTATTGATCTGGGTCGCCTCTTCCAGAGCCTGCGCCTGTTTCTCGGCCGTCTCCGTAAGGTGTGCAATTTCCCTGTCGCGCTGGAACAACAGCCGCTTGGCCTGGCTGAGTCGTTGCTCGACGCGCGGCAACCGGTCCATGATCGTGTGCTCAAGCACGCGGCGCGCATTCTCATGTTCGTCAAGCGAGGTTCGCAATCCCGTCAGCTCGCCTTCGAGCGCACTGATTGCCGCATCGCGACGATTGATCTCAACCTTTTGCCGCGCCGCCGCCAGTGACCCACGCTCAACCGAGGACTCAAGCTGATGAATGCGAATGGAGTACTCGGCACGCAGACGATCCTTGTCGGCGCGGATCTCCGCTTCCGTCAACGGCATCGACCGCTTGAGTTCCTCGGTGGTCAGACGCGCTGTCCTGCGTCGGTAATGCGGCAGCGCAATCAGTGCGACCAGCGCCGCAATGAAGAACCCGAGCGTCGCCAGCATGACCGACTGGATCGTGATCACTCAAGCATCCCCGTTGTTTGCCTTTCCAGGCGCATTGGCCCCAATTAAGCAGGACAAGTTCAAATTGCCGGCAATTTGCAGCTGCGGGACCAGGACTTCATCGATCGTTTCACCCCAAGGCCGTCGCCGCGCCGACTATCTCTCCCAACCCGTATATCACAGGGTTTCAGGCATTGCGAAATGCCTCATTAGTGCGGCCAATTTAAGGGGCGACGTGCCGCACGAACGCCAAAACCAGCGTGTTATCGCAGACACAAATCACAGCGAAAAACGCCGGATTCACCCGCCATTCAATACAATTTGCGATAGACTGCCTGTCCGGCCAACGGAAGGCGGCCCTGACGGCGAAAATTCACCCGCTAAAACGGATTCCACGTCGGTGAGCGGGTGTATTTCAAATACCCCACATTGGCGCCGAGGCGAACCCCCACACCGGCTCGTATTGGAGCCATGACGACATCGCCGTACTTCTGAAACTGGATGCCAAATCCTCCAACCAGATAAGCGGACCCCTGCACGCCACCGAACCGGTGATAGATCTCCGACGGACTGCGCATATTGTAGACCAGAATCATGGTCTTCGAGCCTTCCGCTCCAAAATCATAGCCAATACTGGGGCCCTGCCAGAAAACTTTGTGCGTACCAGCATCGCGTGTGTACAGCCGGCCTTCACCGTAACGAAGCCCTGCAACGAATGCACCGCCGGCATCCTCACCGAGAATATATCCGTTTGGCCTACCGGATTTCTGGAAAGCGTATTCGATCACACTCGCCAAACCCTGGCTCAACGACCCAAAGAACTGGTGGCCCGCATTGAGGATCTCGTTCTTGGAATACGTACCATCGTCGCGGCGAGCGTAACTGTCGTCTGGCGCTCCATCGTAGCCGCCGTAATCCTCCCCACGCGGCCTCGCCGCCCCATTTGACTGGTACGGCTCACCGTTGCGGTCATACCCGTTCGGGCTCTGGTAGTTGTCACCGTTGCCATAAGCCTCGCCGCCGTTGTCACGACGGTCGCGCACAGGCGGACCGCTGTTATATGCGCTGCCCGAGCCGTATCCATCACCGGAGTATGCCCCATCATCGCGCCGTGATCCGTCCAGCGGACGATAGCGATCGTCGGACCGATAACTGTCATCGTAGCCGTCGGCTTCATACTGTGCCAAACGGATAGGCAGGCCACCCACATGATCACTAGAAGAAGACGCAGTCACGCGTGGCCGTTCCGGCACGGCTGTCAGGCTCTCGTTTGCCGCGGCGTCGCCACTTGAGCCCCATATGCCAGCAGTGCCAAGCGCAACTACAGCAAGCGTTTTAATCGAAATTGAAGGCAGCATCGAAAGGACGTCCTTGATCGTTCTCGTTTTTCGCGCACACAAAAAAACCATGCACAAGACGCGTTAATCTTCGATAAACCATTGCTCAAAAGTTATTACCAAAGTGTGGCCGCGCCGCGCCGCCAATGGGGCGAACACATGGTCCGTTCCGCCGCATTTCGCGGGGCCTTGAAGCACCAACAAACCCCATAAATTTTCCGGCTGCAGTGACACCGTGGTGGACGCGTGACGGATCAGAAAAAACCGCCCAGCACCCACACTCGCGGACAGGTGCGATAGGCGCCGACATTACGTCGCCCAATAAGGCCACGGCCATTCCAAGCCGTGCGAGTGTGGCCGCAGCGCTTATTTATCCATCGCCACGCCCGACAATCCACTGCGAATCATGCCACTTATGCCAACAAGCGGAAATACGCACTTTGCACGCCGACCGTTGCAAGTGTATCAACAATCAAACTCACCGAATCTGTTTAGAATTGGCTTTCGAAGGCGAGTTTGCATGGACGGTGCGAAAAACAGCCACTCAAACAGACCGCCGTTCAGTTCGCAGATTCCTTTTCGCCTATGGCCGATACGGCCGGTCGCGGCAGGAATGCGACTATTGCCACTGACCAGCACGCGCAGAATTCGCGTCTCGACACACAAAGATAGTCTGTCCCGTTTTGCGTACCGACCATATGGCACCAGGAACAAAAAAACCGGGGAAATGAGATGAACCTGAACGAGGAACCATCTGATCTTGAACTTGCTGCACTCATCTCAAGCAAGATCTGTCATGACGTGATCGGTCCGGTCGGCGCTATCTACAACGGCATAGAAATCCTCGACGAGGACGACGATGCAACCGCCAAATCATATGCCATGGACGTCATTCGCAATGTCACGGAACAGGCGTCCGCCCGTCTTCAGTTTGCCCGTTTCGCATTCGGCGCCGCAGGCTCGGCAGGCTCGATCATCGATCTTGCGACAGCAGAACAGATCTCGCGTGGCTTCGTTGGCCAGGGCAAACACACTTTGACCTGGAGCACTGGCCCTGGTCACATGGTCAAAAACAAAGTCAAGCTTCTGCTTAACCTGATCCCTTGTGCGGTGACGACGTTGCCTCGCGGCGGCGACATCGAGGTCTCGATGTCCGGCACAGTTGAAAATCCAAGTTTTTTGATCCGTTGTCGCGGAACCGGCGCCAGGCCGCCGCAACACCTCACCGAGTTCATTGTTGCCGTCGATCCGCCGCAACTCGACGCCCTGACCATTCAGGCCTACTACACGTGGCGCCTTGCTGGCCTGGCAGACATGCGTCTTGAGATACTCAAGGATGGCGATGATATTCTGCTGGCGGCCCGCTCGACAAATTAGTCCACCGGCCGAGGCACGAGCCTACCTGAACGCGCCCACAAGGATCGAATTCCGGACAGCAGGCAACGTCCCGTTAACACACCGTCGCTAATCTACTGCGCTAATACTGCACATGTTGCAGGTCAGGCACACAATATTCTTCGCCGTGCCTGATCAATAAGTGCAACGCAAACCTGCCAACGCGCCCGGATACACGGAGATTTCGCGATGCCGAATTGCCTGATCGTCGACGACTCGGAAGTCATCCGCAGAGTAGCGCGCCACATTCTTCAACAGCTGAACTTCAACATTATTGAAGCTGAGTCCGGCCAGGACGGTCTCGATCACTGCCAGGAATCGATGCCGGATTACATCCTGCTCGATTGGGACACACCATCGATGTCGGGCCACGACTTCCTGATCGCGCTCAAAATGATCCCGAGCCGCACCAAACCGTATGTGATCTACTGCACAACGGAAAATAACCCAGCCGACATCTCCTTGGCCATTCAGGAAGGTGCTGCCGATTATCTGCTTAAGCCATTCGATCGCCATTCCGTGCTGGACAAGTTCGCCGAACTGACGGCGAAAAGTGCATAAAGCTACAACCGCGTGCTCTGCTGTTAGCACGTAATGCCGAAGACAGTCCCTACGCTCACACCAGCAATCGACGCATACCGCCCTGAACCTACGGTAGGGCGAGCGTTCGCGTAGGCGTCCACCAAACAGAACGGCTTCCATCTATCCCTAAAGTGCTCTAAGGCTGGCAAAGCTGTGCGCACGGCGATAGCTCAGCGAACTAACCCAATATCAAAGACATCAAGCCCGAAGTAGAAGAATTGCTACGCATTGAAAATCTGACGGTCGGCACCTTGCCGCCATTGTCGTTCACCGTGGCCGACGGCGAGATCATGACCGTTGAAGGCCCCTCCGGTAGTGGCAAAACCAGATTGCTTCGCGCAATAGCCGACCTTGATCCGGCACCGGGCCACATCTATCTCGACGGCCTCGAACAATCCCAAATGCCGGCAGCCCTCTGGCGATCCGGTGTACGCTACATCGCGGCTGAGCCCGGCTGGTGGACGGACACACCGCGCGATAGTTTCCCGGAAGACGACATTGATCCCTCAAGCCTTCTAAAATTGTGCCAGGCCGTGGGCCTTGATCCCATGCTTCTTGACCGGCCAGTCACACTCCTGTCGACCGGAGAGCGTCAGCGCTTCGCATTCGTTCGTGGCTTGTATGATCATCCACAGGTCCTGTTGCTGGATGAGCCCACGGGTCCGCTGGACCCAGGGTCGACTGCGCTGGTCGAAAAACTGATGCGCCAGCAAGCTGACGCCGGTTGCTCCATTGTGCTCGTCAGCCATGACCGCGCGCAAATCGAACGCCTTGCGGACGCCCAGCTGCAATTGGCCGCCCCAGGCTCGCACACCTCGTCGGCAACGAACGACGTCTCTCCAGCACCTGCCGATCAAGAGGCAACGCCCGGCATGAGCCAAATGCAATGACCTATATCGCGCTAACCCCGTTCGACCTTGCCCTTGCCGCAACTCTCATCCTGATCAATGCCGCAGTGTCGTGGGGATTCAACCTCGGTCTCGGTTCCACACTCTTGCTCAATACATCGCGTATGGTCGTCCAGCTGACTTTGATCGGCCTGGTTCTGAAATGGATCTTTGCGCAAAGTTCGCTTATCTGGACGGCAAGCTTGGCCGCGATCATGATTGCCGCGGCTGGCTATGAAATCGTGTCCCGCCAAACGCGTCGTTTAAAGAGTTTCATGGCCTACGGCCTGGGTTCAACAGCAATGCTGTTTTCCAGTATCGTGGCGACATTATTTGCAGTCGTCGGCGTAATCGGTCCAGACCCATGGTACGAACCGCGTTACCTTCTTCCCATCCTTGGCATGGTACTTGGAAACGCCATGACCGGCGTCAGTCTGATGCTGTCGACAATCACCGATCTTGCCGTTCGCGACCGCAATGCAATCGAAGCACGCCTCGCCCTCGGTGCAACGCGTTGGACCGCCATGAGCCACGCCTTGCGCAATGCACTGCGCACCGGATTGATGCCAATTATCAACGCCATGGCGGCATCGGGCATTGTCTCGCTGCCTGGCATGATGACCGGTCAGATCCTGTCCGGCATGGATCCGGTTGATGCGGCAAAGTATCAAATCATGATTATGTTTGTGATCGGTGGCGCCACAGCACTCGCGGTCCTGCTCGCAGGCTTCGGCTCACTGCTATTGCTAACTGACGAGCGCCACCGCTTGCGGCTGGACCGCCTGCATGCACCGAACGATTGAGCTGCGTCCGTTACTCTCCCCAGCAAACGCTGGCTTCCGCCCGGCACGTGTGCTCGTCAAAAACAATAAAGTCTAGAAACAGCTCGCAGGTCACATCCTTCTTGCCGACCCGATAATCGGTGATACCGTTCTTTGCGGTCCACTCGGCAATATATTTGTCGAGAAGCTGCTTTGCATCTTTTGTGGGCCCCTCTTTTCCATAGTCGTTTACGGAAAATGCCAGCCGCGTGCATTTGGCCTCGGCAGGTGCCGTGGCGACGAATGCAAGGCCGAAAAGTGCAAGCGAAAGTGCAACAAGTTTAGATGTGGAGCGCATGGTACAACCCTGATAACCGACCAAAAACAAACCCTGTTCCGATTTTGTATAGCCTCCATCGACCCACGTGCAAAGAGAACACAGTCTGTAACGGACCGCCCGCACCAAAGATTGCCACCAAACGTGTCGCGGGCGCACCGGTCATTTGTCCGAGTGCGCCCGCTTAAATCGTTCTGGCTGATCTGTATTGGACAGGGCAAACACCCGCACGTCGGCGAAAAAATGCCCACCCTGGCTGCTTTTAAAGCCTGAAGCCTAGTTCATATAAGGCGACTCACCACCGTTCGGACTGGTCACACCGCTGTCGAAGAAAAAGCCGTGGTCGAACGGACCCGATGAGGTCTGCCGGTCAAGCGTCGGGTCACGCAGGCTGGAAGCCCCACCATAAAGGCTTCGCGAGTCCCCGTATGTGTTGATCGATTCCGAATACTGGTAAGAATAACCACCGCGCCGCGCCGCGCGGCCACCGCCAGGTGCCTTACGATAGTAGCTCGACTTGGGGTGGGCGCCGCCCGTCGTAGCACCATTAGATTGGGCATTTGCTGCGGAAGAAATGCACAGCGCCAGGGCTGCAAAGCCGCCTGCAACCACTGCAGTCAGTAGGTTAAACTTCATTGTATGCCGCCTCTCAAAACTACCAGGCCATCAAAGCCGTCGCCCAATTAACGCCCGATCGCGCTGAAATGCCACCATCTTTCGCTACAATCCCAATGGATTGTCGCAGATAGGGCACAGCAGCTTTCTCGCCACGATACCCATCTTCCTGCCCAACACTAGTAAATTCTGGGTTAGCATCCACGCCGGTTTGTTTGGACGGCCCTGAAACATGCGATGCCACGGGCTCTGCCAGCGCCTACAATGTTCTCAAACCATGAAAAACCAAACTCTGGAGGAAATAGATGGATCTTTCTTGGCTGCTTCAACTCCTAGTTCCAATTATTAGTGGCGCCGTTGGTGGAAACATCGCCGGTGCACTGTTCAAGAATCTTAGCCTGGGCACACTAGGCAATTCTCTGGCTGGTGTGGTTGGCGGCGGTGTTGGCGGACACATCCTGTCAAACGTACTTGGCGTTGGCACGGCTTCGGGTGTTGGCACGCTGGAAGCTGTCGGCAGTCAGGTCGCTGGCGGCGGCATTGGCGGAATCGTGGTGATGATCATCGTCGCTGTCCTGAAAAAAGTATTGGGCAGGTAGCCTGATTGGCGCCCCAACACTAAAAACATGGGGACACACAAAGACACGTTCGGCCGTACACCAAAAAACACCGGTGTGCGGCCGCACCAATACAACCGACGAAGAATATCCGGCACACATCATTTCAAACGAGTAAGCAGCGGCGCCCCACGCCGAACTTCTACGAACGACGCCCAGCCATTATCCCTGCGCGTCTTCGACCTGCAGGTTTACAGCTTTCGGCCCCTTACCACGCGTATCGGCTTCCGTTTCGAACGAAATCCTCATGCCGTCGGCCAAACCACCAATCCCGGACTGTTCAACCGCGGTGACATGAACGAATATGTCTTTCTCACCCTCATCCGGCGTGATGAAGCCATAGCCTTTCTGCGTATTGAAAAATTTGACAGTACCGCTCTGCCGCATTGGAGGGCTCCCTAGGTATTTTTTCTTGATTTACCGGCCATTGACCGAAACAAAAAAAGGCGCCGGCCAGTCGGCCAACGCCACGTGAGTTCAGACAAATTCTGACCCGGGACCAAATACTGTTCTGTCTTCAAATGCCACTGCATAGCTGTCGGAGACAACGACCAGATCGCAAGGTTTTCCAGCCGTGATCCTGGTTCTCAATAGCCCAAACGCGAGAAGTATCGACCAATGTCCATGTCCTGGCAAGAACAACCGCGAGCACGCTGTTTCGCAACCGCACAAAAAATAAGCTAGGAAGCGTGCTCTTCCACCAACCATTCCAGTCGATAGCCGGCACCTCGTCCGCGAGCCAAAACTTTCTGCAATTCGGGCATAACCTGTTCCAAAACCGGCAGAAGCGGAAATGGCGGATTAACAATTAGCAGACCGGCCGCCGACAGGCCCGGGCCCCGCGCGTTCACAGTACGCTCGCCCTCTACACCCGTTTTTTTGTCTGGCGCTACGGATTTTTTGGCAGCGCCCGATGGCTCAACGCCCCCGACCTCTAACTCCAGATTGAGCACTTTTGGAATGCCAAGCGCCACAATTTCGCGTTTGAACCTGACAACAGCCGATTTGTCTTTCACGGGGTACCAGACAATGTAGATACCTGTTGCAAAGCGCCTAATACCGTCTTTGAGCGCGCGAACCAGCCGGCCAAACTCATCATCGATCTCAAACGGCGGATCGATGAGAACCACGCCGCGGCGCTCCCTGGGCGGCAGCACCGATTTCAGCACCGTATAGCCGTTTAGACCCAACACCTTGGCCCGCCGGTCCCGGCCCAAAACGGCAGCCAATGCTGCCCGTTCACCTTGGTGCAACTCATTGGCAAGCAACCTGTCACCCGCACGCATGAGCTGGAGCGCGATCAAAGGGCTACCTGGATAGCGCTCCAGCTCACCTGCTCTGTTAAATGCCGCAACAACGTCGAGAAAATGCGAAAGCAAGCCGCGCAGGGTTTCATTGTTGCTAAGCGCAAGACGCCCAATACCGTCCCTCCATTCGCCGGTTTTTCTCGCCTCACCTCCGGCCAAGTCATAAAAACCGCAGCCCGCATGCGTATCGATCACGCGAAATGGAGTCTCCTTGCCCCGCAAGTGGGCGATGACCAAGCTCAGGACGACATGTTTCACAACATCGGCGAAATTTCCGGCGTGATAGGAATGGCGGTAGTTCATTCGTGCTC
The DNA here is from genome assembly GCA_965222485.1 of Hyphomicrobiaceae bacterium. Taxonomy (GTDB): domain Bacteria; phylum Pseudomonadota; class Alphaproteobacteria; order Rhizobiales; family Hyphomicrobiaceae; genus CBDCUC01. The sequence continues at coordinate 1,722,448 of CBDCUC010000040.1, read as the reverse complement.
CGCTCTGACCCCTCGCTTGCCGTCACTGACATGAAACAGCTGCAGCATCGTGCACGATGTCATGCCTTCTTTTGCCAACGGCCGTCCCTGCCCTGCTGCCAGTACGTGACAGCGCACCCTGCGTCCTTTGCCGCACGCCAGTGGTCACGCGCCGCAGCAACCGCATCCCCATCCTGGCCGTCGAACAGGTAGACGAGACGAACAAACGATCCGAAGTCAGTTGTGCTGGCACCATCGACCAAAAAACGTACCCGCGCACCGTTGGGTGTATCATCTTGTGCAGTAATGTAGATCAGTTGCTCGTCAGACCTGCCATCACGCGCCATGGCATGCGGCAGAAAGCTATCGTCGCGATAAGTCCACAACGCCCCGTCAAGGGCTTCGGCACGCTCTCGCGAACCGGCTTGCACCACCGCCCGCCAGCCTCTTGCAATCGTCTTTTCCAGAAGACTGGGAAGTACGCGCTCCAGGGGCTGACGCTCCAAGTGATAAAATAGAACTTCGGCCAACTGGTCCGGCATCAGAAAGTTAACCTTCCGAATATCCGCAATGCGGTGAGCGCGTGATTGGGCAACAGCTATGCCAACTTGGGGCAGATATGATTTCTGCCACGTCGACAAATGAATTGCTGTCACATTCCGGCACTGCCCCTTGCAAAGCCGTTTAGACAGGAATATATCCGGCAGTCCGGAGCGGCGCCATCCTGATGGCTGACGCCCGTGCGGGCGGTGAGCTGACAGCATCTTCGGGTTCGCTGTCGGCTCCCGCTCGCTGCGATAATTCAACGAAAACGGCCGGTCTTGAGCGATGACTCAAGAGCCGGCCGTTTTTCATTTCCGCGTTGGCATCAAATGACGGGCAACCAGCCAGGCCGCGCGACATCGCATGCAACCGATTACCTCCGTCTGCGCATTTTGCGCAAGACACGGCGGGAAATCTCACCGGCATCCACCAATGCCCTGATACACGGCCTGGAAATACGTTTGCCGTTTGAGCGCATGCACTGCTTGAGTTCCGGCGTCCCAACACTGTACTTGGAACAGAACCGCTTATAGTCGCGCTTGCATGCTTTTTGAACGCGCTTGGTGATCGCCGCTTCGGCGCGATCGATCGGCAGAGCAACAAGTCCGGCCAGACTCACACCAAAACCAGCCACCAAAACCGATGCCAGTAACCTCGTGCGCATAGCCCCCGTTCCTAACACCATCGCTTTCATCCTCTAATTCGTCGAGCTCACCGATGCATTGCTCCGGCCAAATCGCGCCAACACCGGCTAGAACTGCAATTTGGTCCCTAGTTGACCTGCAACCAAGGCGCCAATGTGAACTGGCACAATGCAACCAGCACGCTAACGTTTCGACCTTGGCGCTACCCTCAGCGCTTCACCCGCTGTTTGCCGCGTTTTCGCGGAGCATAGGGATTGTCTCCCTTCCTTAGATTGAGACGAATCGGCACACCGGGCAAGTCGAAAGCACCCCTTAGGCTGTTGATCAAATACCGAATATAGGATTTTGGCAAACCTTCGGGCCGTGAACAAAAGGCGACAAAGGTTGGCGGGCGCGACGAAGGCTGCGTCATAAATCTGATTTTGATGCGCCGTCCGCCGACGGCAGGCGGCGCATGGCGAACCACCGCCTCCTCCAACCAGCGATTAAGTTTGGGCGTTGCAATACGCACATTCCACTTTTCATAGGCTGAAAAAATCGCAGCCGTCAGTTTGTCCATGCCGCGCTCGCCCAGCGCTGAAGTGGGCACCATGAGAACACCGGGAACTTGCGACAAACGCTCCGCGAGCATTTCCCTCCAAGTCTTCAGCGCGCGCTGCTTATCGCTCACCAAGTCCCACTTGTTGACCGCAATCACAAGAGCCCGGCCCTCTTGCGTGACCATGTCCGCGATGGTCAGGTCCTGATGCTCAAACGCGCGTTCCGCATCGATCATCAACACAACCACTTCCGCAAAACGGATCGCACGCACACTATCGCTTGTCGACAGGCGCTCCGCCTGTTCTGTGACCTTGGCCTTCCGCCGTAGTCCGGCGGTATCATACAAACGAATAGATCTGCCACCGATGGCAATGTCGGTTGAAACCGCATCGCGTGTCAGACCGGGCTCCGGCCCGGTGATCATTCTGTCCTCGCCAACGATTGCATTAACAAGCGTTGACTTTCCCACATTCGGCCGACCGACGATTGCAACGCGGATCGGACGTGTCTTCCAAGCATCTTCATCTGCTTCGTTGTCCGGCGAAGAATTAGTCTCTTCCTCACCAGCAGGACGGGTGGCATCCACCTCCGCACCGAGCGCGGCCAGAACGTCATGCGTTAACTCACCGACGCCCTCGCCATGTTCCGCAGAAATGGCCAGAGGCGCGCCGAGCCCCAATTCGTACGCATCGAAAAAACCATCCTGTCCGGCACGACCTTCACACTTATTCGCAACAAGAATTGCAGGCACTCCAGACCTGCGCACGACCTGCGCAAAGGCCTTGTCGGCCGGCGTTACACCTTCACGTGCGTCAATTACAAACAGAACCAGGTCGGCAGTTTCAATGGCTGCCTCGCTTTGCTGGCGCATGCGCGATGCAATCGAACCTGAGCGTCCTTCTTCAAGCCCTGCCGTGTCGACGAGCTTGACACTCGACGACCCAAGCTCAGCGATCCCTTCGCGCCGGTCACGGGTGAGCCCTGGCATGTCGGACACAAGCGCTGTGCGCTTGCCGGTAAGCCTGTTGAACAAGGTCGATTTGCCCACATTGGGTCGTCCGACGATTGCAACAGTGCCGGCCATGATCGATTGTCGCGGACTGGAAGACATATGGCCTGTGCTTTCTAGCACCTATTCGTTTTGCAAAACCGTTGACCCCGCCAGGTCCCACAGTCTTGCGTTCGTTGTGACCGGCAAGTCGGCTTGGCGCCAATGCCTTAGCGCTCAAATGCGGAGTATCACAGTCTACCGCTCTTGTATGGGAGCTAGGACGTGAGGATTAAGAAATGCTGCACCGAGAGTTGGCTTAGGGTGACAATACTAGTCCGCCACGCGAACTCAGCCATTCAGTCAGTTCATAGCCAGCAAGTTGGCCTTGTCGGTCAGCAGATACATCCGGCCCTGCGCCACAACCGGCGCGACATAAACCGGGGTACCGATATCCTGCTGCCCCTTGATCCGTCCCGTCACGGCATCGACGCCAACCAGTTGTCCTTCACTTGATGCCAGCCACAACGTTCCCCCAGCCAGCGTCGGCCCAGACCACTTCGCGTTACCTGGCAGCTTGGTGGTCCACTGTATCTTTCCATCAGCCCGCGTAATTGCCAGAAGTTGTCCGGAAACATCGACGACGAAGACGCTATCGCCGACCACCCATGGCGTCTGCGTGCCTGGGACGTTGAGTGTCCAAAGTCGCTCACCGGTCGACGCCTGGGTCGCAATCATTCGGCCGGCATGGCCGACGGCAAAAACCGTTCCATTGGCGATCGCAGGGCGTGCCGCATCCGATAGTGCCGCCATCTGCGACGTGGCGCGCGTACGCGACAAATTTTCAGTCCACACCGGCGAACCGTCCGCCACCTTGAGCGCCATCAAGTCACCGGACGGATACGGGACCACCACGATCCCCCCGTCAACCGCCGGACTGACATTCATGACCAGGCTTGCTTGTTGCGGCAATCCGCGAGCGACCCACAAAATCGTCCCATCAAGTCCCGACAGGCAGTGAAAGCGGCCGTCTATCGTGACGACAAACACCCGGTCGCCTGCCGCCGTCGGCGCGGCACGAATTGGTGTACCCAGTGATTGTTCCCAGAGTTTTTTGCCGGAGCCCGGATCTAGCGCCACGACGTTTCCAAACCCGCTTGCGGCAAAGATGCGGCCATTGTCGGCGGCAAGACCACCACCATAACCGCCGCCATTAGACCCCCCACCCAGCGCGCTCAGTGAGAATAGACTGCCGCCTGTGCTTTTTTCTTGTTCCGGCAGCAGTGACACTTTCCAAACGGATGAACCACCTGAGGCCGAAAAGGCGGTAACATGGCCTGCCGCATCGAGCGTGTAGACACGCCCGCCATAAACGATAGGACTGGCGGTGACACGGCCGGACTTGCTCGAGCCCGTTCCGGCATCCGCGCTCCACGATCTCTTTACGGCACCCGACAAGACAAGATGACCTGGTGCGTTGGTGGCCACACCCCCAGGTTGTGTCCAGCCGTCGTTCGCTGTTGGCGGCGGCAGGACAATCGGCTTGTTAGCCGCGGCAAGTTCTCCCCCTGCAAGCGCGGTGGTATTGCCGGTCTGCAACACCGGTTCGCGCTTACCCGGCAGGGGCTGCTGCTTTTCCGCCCATGGGTTGAGATCGGAGATCTTCGGCAACTTAGGCAGACTGCTACCGGCGCAAGCTGCGACCAGCAGGGTCGACAAAGCAACCGCTGTCAGCTTCCCAAGCATGCCGGCCAAATGTTGCATTCGGGCCTCCCCGTTGCCCAACCGCCAAGAATTGGGCGATTGGTGAAATAGAGCAAAACGCTTAACCGGCGAAATGGCTATTCGATGTCTAAACTGCCAATGCGGCGATAAGCGCTTCGTCCATCTTCACTCTTTTGTCCCCGCGTCCGGCTCGGTCTCGGACCCGCCAGGCGATTTTTCCTCTGCACTGACACTGGCCGCCTCACCATCAGCTTTCGCGGCCGCGCCATCAGTGGCTTTCCCGGAGCCGGCGGCGCCTGCCGGTTTAACCGCGTCGTCGGCGCCCGTATCGTTGCTAACGGCACTTTGCAGACTAAGCCGCGTCACCATCTGCTTGGCCCGCGCCGACAAGGTCGCCGGCGCATCGCGATCGCCAGCGATTTCCTCATAGACCTTGAGCGCTTCATCATTTTTTCCGGCCGCCGATGCAGCCAGCGCCACGAGCTCTTTCGCGTTAAATCGCCATGGGCTCGCCGGCCCGCTTAAATCGTTGAGCCGATTCTTAATCTCGGTCCAGTCACTCTCACCGATTCGCAACGCCGCCGCCTGGAGTTTTGCATAGTCTTTCAACAGCGGATCAACCGACGTCGAGTTCGCGATCTCGTCGAACACGGCAAGCGCTTCCGCCTTCTTGCCATTTTCCATGTGCAGGCCGGCCAACTGCAAGCGCGCCAACGTTGCATAACCGGCAGGACCATCACCTGCCAGAGCCTCAAGCGCCTTGGCCGCTTCATCGCCCTTCTTGGCCACAGCCAGCTGCGTTGCGTCCTCATAACGAGCGCCGGCGCTTTCGGCCGCGACACGCGCGCTGTATTGCCAATATTGATAGCCGCCGACAGAAACCAGGACGGCGACACCGGCAGCGATGATGTAACCACCATATTGCTTGAAGAGTGCTTCAAATTTTTCGCGACGAAGCTCTTCCTCAACCTCGCGAATGAGTGAATCGTTGTTATCGGCCATAGCCTTATGCGCCCTGCCTGTTCGATATTATGTGTTTTGAGGCCCTAAACTCCCGTAGGGCATTTCCCCTGGCGGGATGGAGCGCATTGATAGCCCAGTACCGGAAGAAGGCAAACGCTTCTCGTCGCGCACCTCCTCAGACCGCTGTTTGGTGCGGAAATCAGGCGCAGAACGACAAAAAGTTGATCATCAGGAGCTAGTTGCGCACATTTTTCGGCTTTTTCGTGGCCCGTCGCCGCGATGCAGTTTTGGCACCGCCAGCCTTCCCTCCCACAGAAGACTTGGCTTTCGGGCTTTGTGGGCGCGGAGCCACGGGGGCCTCGGCGTCCGGCTCGCGCATGGAGTAAGTGTGCGCCGCGGCCGGAAATGTCCGCTTCCTCACGGCCTCGGCATAACTCCCGATCGCCTGATCGATAGCAGCACCAACGGCCCCGAATTCCTTGACGAATTTGGGGACATTCGGGCTTAGCCCAAGCATATCCTCCATCACCAAGATCTGCCCGTCGCAGTCCGCCGACGCCCCAATCCCGATCGTCGGAATCGCTATTGCATCTGTAATGCGTCGCGCCAGCGGTGGCGTAATTGCCTCAAGCACCACCGCAAATGCACCGGCATCTGCCACAACCCGCGCGTCATCCTCCAGCGCTGCCCATTGCTCACGCATGCGGCCCTGCGCCTTGAAACCTCCGATAACGTTGATGGATTGTGGGGTGAGACCAATGTGCGCCATCACCGGAATACCACGCTCCACCAGATAGCGAATTGTCTTGGCCATCCGGCGACCGCCTTCGATTTTGACAGCCCCGCAGTCGGTTTCCTTCATAATGCGGGCCGCATTGCGGAAGGCCTCCGACGGACTTTCCTCATAGCTTCCGAACGGCATATCGACGACGACCAACGCTCGGCGTGCACCGCGCACAACCGCACGTCCATGCATGATCATAAGATCGAGCGACACCGGCACGGTCGTCTCATATCCATGCATCACCATTCCAAGGCTATCGCCGACGAGCAGAAAATCGCAGTAGTTGTCCGCAATTGCCGCGGTATGCGCATGATAGGACGTCAATGAAACGATCGGGTCACGCCCCTTCATTGCAGTGATATCCGGTGCCAGAAGGCGTCTCTTAGTGCTGCGGTCAAGCGACGGCCTGGACGGCCTTGACGTACTGGACATCTATTGGAACCTTCATTCGTATTGTGACTGGTACTGCTTTGAGCGACGCGATCATCGAACATCTGAGCAACCGGCAACGGCCAAGCCCTGTGTCTGACGATATCGATGCGGATAGGTTATGCGCCGTACAGCCAGCGGCCAATCACTACCCGCCGCCGTGGCTAACGCCTTCAATGGCAACCAACCAAACCGCCTGAGCTAAAAAGACTTGCATCAACAATTCTTGAGCAGGTGCATCAACTGTATACCTAGCGGCCACACTCTCGATGCAATGCACCTGACCAATAGCGGCCTGACGTTGCCATGTCTGACATCGGTCTGATAACAAAGAATTAGCCATTGAGTAACCAAGACTTAGCTCGATAGCGGTTATATCCGGTGTCAGTCGCCCTCCGGCTTTCGTTTTTATTGAGTGGGTTTGTACCGTGTCGCCAATCTCCCTAGAATCTCCCATTTACCGCCGCCGTACTTTGCACCGTACTTTGGCGCACATCACAGCATGTCTGGCCGCCGCCGCGATGTCCTGCTCGGCGCTCTCCGTGGCCTTGCCTGACGATGCGGTTGCCAAGCGCTACTCATCGAAAAAGAAGAAGTCGCCGGACGTAAAAGTCGAAGGGCCACTCACGATCGTTGTCTCGCTTGGCAAGCAGCGGCTGCGTGTGTTTGACAGAGGCCGACAGATCGCGCAGAGCCCAATATCATCGGGCACCCGCAGCCATCGCACGCCAACCGGTGTCTTCAGCATCGTGCAAAAGAGAAGGCGCCACTATTCAAACCTCTACAATTCGGCACCGATGCCGAACATGCAGCGCATCACGTGGTCAGGGGTTGCGATGCACGCCGGCCATTTGCCCGGTTATCCTGCCTCGCACGGTTGCATCAGGCTGCCCTACGGGTTCTCGAAGAGACTGTTCTCAATGACCTCAATGGGCACCCGCGTGATTGTCTCGCACGGAATGCCCTCACCGCAATCGATCAGCCACGCTAACCTGCTTAAGCCGCTGCCGCCTGGCGACCCTGTTCTGGTTAGAACACCCTCCGAAGCTGAACGTCCCGAAACAAAACCTCGCAAAGAAGCCAACGCAGCGACCCAGTCACAAACCGCAAACGACGCAACAGATCTGCTCGGCATAACAGCTGCAAACGCAACCGAAGCGGACACTTCGGCATCTCAGTACACATCGGACGGGAAACCATTACGCACACGCGCATCCGTCTTGGCCGGCTACACGTCCCGCATTGATCGGCTTAGTACCCAGCTGGAACAGGCAAAGGTCTGGAAGGAAGAAAGCGGCAAGGCTCTCAAAGAAGCCAACCTGACAATGCGCCAGTCACGCATTGACGCAGCAAAGGCCAGGAAGCGTTTGAATGGCGTCCGGCATGCCGCAAAAAAGGCGCGCAATTCGGCAAACTCGTACTCGGCACGCGCAGCAAAACTCATCGCGTACTATGACAAGCGGCAACTGTCGGAACGCAAACGCCGCGCAGCGGACAAACGCATTGCGTCAGTTCTCAAGGCACGCGATACCCAATTGCGCAAAGCCCTGCGCGAACAGCTGCGGGTGGAGAAGATAACCGATCGCATACCGACGCTGCTTGCCCGAGCCGATGCCGCTGCAGAAAACGCGAAGACATTGCGGAAGAACTTCAACACCGCACTTAACACATCACGTGTTCTCGCCGCCTCGCTGAACGACGCAAAGAAGGCATTTGAGCGCCGCAATCGCCCGATCACGGTTTTCGTGAGCAAGAAAAAGCAGCGTGTCTATGTACGTCAGGGCTACGATCCCGTGCTGCAAGCGCCGGCAAAGGTCATGCACGAAAACGCACCGATTGGTACACACGTCTTTACGGCCCTCTCCTACACGCACGATCAATCAGACCTGGAATGGCATGTCATTACCGCGGCAACCAAGAGCGCGGGCAAGAAGTATGCATCTCAGCGCAAGGCTTGCCGCAAGAGGTATTGGCGGCGCTCCAAACGCAAACAGCGCGCGGCGTGCCTGCAAAAAGTTGCCGAGGCGGCTAAGAACGACACAACGCCGAACCTGCGCCAGACACCGCGAAACGCGCTTGATCGCATAGAACTGCAGCCGGAAACACGCGAACGGCTCGCAGAACTTATCAATCCCGGCTCGACATTGATCATTTCCGACGAAGGCGTCGGCAACGAAACCGGTAAATACACCGACATCATTGTACAGACACGCTAAGGCTGTTGCGTACAGAATGAACGGCGCCAAGATAGCCCAGAGCAATCGCGCCCCGCACCGCCAACAAAGCGGTGCGGGGCGCAGTTGATTTTGCGGTCAAGAATTGCGCACGAACCCGCAAGCAACGACAAGACACAGCTAGGTTGGATGTCGACGACGAACCGTCAGGGCATTACCGAAACGCCGATCAGTAGCTTGTGCCCCCACATCGCCATCGCAGCAAACAGGACCAAACCCACGACAACGACGCCCAGATCGCCAGCAAGCGAGCCTTGTGCGCTCCCGAGCGGTCCGCGGCCGCTATCCTCCGGCCGGCGTTTGAGTGAAATGCGGTCGTAGACGGCATAAGCCAGGAAGCTGCCAAATAGGAGTAGCGATGCCACATCCCCGTTCGCCATCAGATGCGCCAGCGCCCAAAGCTTTATGGCCACGAGCATTGGGTGCTTCAATAACGTACGCAGCCGAGACGGAATGTAGGCAGCAACGAGCGCAATAAATGCCGGCAGCATCAGAAGAGAAGCAGCATGCCTTGTCCATTCTGGCGGGTACCACAGGATCGGATTCTTGCTGCCCAGATAGGCCTGCATTTTTCCATACCCAAGCACAATCAGAACAAATCCAATAAGCGATAGTACGGAAAAACCGATCTTGTAAGCGTTCTCTCCCCAACGCGAAATGAAGCCGGCGCGCAACTCTGTCTGCGCCGGCACCAAATGCACTGCAAAGAAAATCAACAATCCAACAATCAATAACATCATCGCCAAAGCCCTCTCTCTGAACTACGGCCGGCCACTTACGCTCTCAACGCCAAAAAACATGGCCCCAACCACTGTAACGCGCATGTGACATGCCGATCTCCTGATCCCACACATAACCACGTCTAACACGCCAACCGCCGACGCTGTATTGCACCCACACCCAAAACGGCAACTTCAAATCGTTATGTCGAAATAGAACCCACTTGCGACTCTCCGAAGTAAGCCCTTTTTCATAATGTCAATTGCAATATTACAACAATTCACATAGTCTAATTTTCAGCATATCGCGCGGGGGCGGCGGTTTAGCTGACTTTGTTTGTTGGATTTACCTGACAATAGCGGGATTGGGCTTGGAGAAACCCGATGGGTCGCGAAGCGAAGTACGGCGATGTGCATAGCCCGACCGGCGTCAACAACACCCGGCGGCTGATGGCACCGCATACCGGGAGCCGACCAATATGAGCTCCCAAGTAATCACCGCTACTAACCCACAAAAGTCGGCTGCGGCGTCAAGAAAACGGCGTGCGTCAAATGCAGGTCAACAGCCGGTTCGCGAAGACTCGACGACCATGCCACCACCGATACCCCAATCGCAGCACAGCCAATCATCTCAACCTCGCGATAGGGCCCGTCATACGCACCCTGCCCCAACACCACCCGCAATTAGCCACACAATCGACCCACCCAGCGATGAGTATGACGATGTCGATGGTGAGGCTGAAGCTGCCGTAATAGTCAGCGACACACCCAGCATCCAAGCGAACCTGGAACGTGAGCAGCAAATTGACGATGTCATGGTAATGGCCACTTCGCACATGTGGGAAGAAGACGTCATCGCATCGGAATTCGAAAACGATCTCGACGAGAACGTCACACCACCGGATACGGCTCGCTGGGTGAAGAAGGCACGCCGCGCACGGCGCAATTCAAGCATGCGCAATGCGGCGTCGTGGCTTGTATCCATTCTGGTCGGCGGCTTCATCGTCGCCACGGTCGCCATTATCCTGTTGGCGGGACCAGGTCGGTTCAATGCAGCCGAATGGCTGACGGCGCGCGCTGCAACCGAGCAGCCACAACCGATTGCCGCCCCCCAGCCAAAGCCAGCGAGCCGCGTGCTCACCGGCAGCATTGTGGCCGACGAATAGGGCAGCCGGCACGCGCTCAAGCAGCCGCGCTATCGCGCTAGAGCTAGGTCAACGCCATCTGGCGCCACCGCGCCCACCAAAACCCCGCGAGCAAGTAGAGGCGAGCCCTGCTGTCGTCGACGGTAGCTGGCGCAATCCCGCCACCAATCCACGCAATTCAACCACACGCCCCTGAGCTGGCGCGCAAAGCCCATCGAATCACTTTACCTGTCGATGGTATGGCTCGGCCAATCGGACATACCTCCGTTCCAAGCGCGCTTCCGGCGGCATCTATGGCAGATGCGGCCCAATCGCCCGTATTCGCTCCGCCGCTGCCATCATCATCAACGGCACGCACAGGCCACACCCATCAGGCGCGAGCCAAACGGGTGGCTGCCGAACCGGTGCAAAGATTTCTCGACGACATTCGTGTGATGAAAAGTGCACGCTTCAATGCACACGAGCGGTTGCTTGCAAAGCACGTCACAAGCGTTGTCGCATTTTCGCTCGCGGCAGTCGGCGAAATTGCAATTTCGGTTTTCGCAATGACTTACGACCACGTCCTGAGCAATGAGGTCCAATTGTTCCTCGCCTTTGCCGGCGTTGTCACCGGATTACTTTTGTTGGTCTCCGGTCTTGTCGTCGGTCTTGCCAACTATCAGGCGCGTGCGCTCAACCTTCAACGTTGCGCCATGGACCTCGCGAACATGCGTCGTCAGTTGGAGTTCGATTTACCAGTCAGCACAAAAATGCTGCAGGACTACCGCCGCCGCTATCATGAAATCGTCTCGCGCTGTCCCGACAATCATTCAGATATTGACTTCGAACGCGCGCTTGCCCGCCGTGACGACCATGAAGCGTGGCGCGCCGCCCAGCGCCATCAGTTTATCGATATCTATGGCCTTTATTTATTTGCCAGCATTGCTTACGTGACAATGTGGGGAACGTTCTGGTGGCTGTTCTCCAACTAAGCCACCGCCAAAATGCGATGTCTGCGAACGCAAGCGCCGTGACACATGTTTATACCCGGCGCGGCGCAAGAACCATCAAAGCTGCAGATGATCTTTCCTAATTTCATAAAGCGTCAGTGCTGTCGCCACAGCCAGATTCAACGAGTCCAGTTGGCCCGCCATTGGGATCTTGACGAGCAAATTGCAAGCAGCTGTGAGCTCCTTCGACAACCCCGGCCCCTCACTGCCCATGACGACGAGAACGGGCTCTGAATACTGAACCGTTCTAAAATCCTGCGCACCGTCAAGGTGCAGACCGACCACGGACCCTGCCCAATTCTGGCGCCACGCCAAGAAATCCGGTGCGGACATAGACACCAGTGGCACAGAGAAAATCGATCCCATCGTAGCGCGCACGCATTCGCGCGAATACGGATCGCAACACTGACCGACAAGAATGACGCCGCTGGCACCCACTGCATCAACGGTCCTTATGATCGTACCCAGATTTCCCGGATCGCGCACCGTTTCCAAAACGACCCACACGTCGTCGTCGGCAAGCCCGGCCGCTTCAGGCGGCTCGGCCCACCGCTGCCTGTAAACACCGAGCAGCGCCTGTGGGTTGTCTTTGGAGGCAAGCTTTTCCAACACCGCCTGCGATACCTCCAGGCAGTCCACACCTGACTTCAAGCACTCCTCGATAAAGCTACCGACGACGCCATCGCGTGCCGCGCCATCACGAAAAACAACGGTCTCCGGCCAGACATCTTGCTCATGCGCGCTGACCATGACGGAGGCGCCTTCGGCGACAAACAAACCCGTCTGGCGCCGCACTTTGCGCATGTTAAGTGCCCTGATCGCTTTCACACGCTCATTCTGTAGGCTCTTGATTGGCTGCGGCCGGTTGATCATTGCCTTGTCAGTCTTTGAACCATGAAAATCGCGGCGTACTTTGTGCTGAGCATTGCACCCACTCCCCTGGCGTCGCCCCGTCATACCGGTGCCCGCCAATCTGTAGACCAGCGTGTGTAAAGCGATGTCGGCACGAGCCGCCCGCCAGCCTCCTCGGCAATCGCAAGCTCTCCTGTCTCGAACGTGCCGCCGCGATCACGAAGAACCTGCCGCATCAATTGTCCAAATGCGATTGAGGAAGCGCGAATGGCATAAGCCGTGAGCACCATTCCCGCGCGCTGTGGTGCCAGCAGCTTTGAGCAGGTCTCCAATAGTGCTGCCAGGTCGGAAAACAGCTCCCATGTCTCGTTGCCTGGACCGCGACCAAACTTCGGCGGATCGATGAGGATCAAATTGTAAGTGCGTCCGCGCCGGCGTTCACGGGCGGCAAACTTCATCGCATCATCGAGGATCCAGCGAACGGGCCTGTCCTCCAGGCTCGAGGCCTTCTGGTTCTCCTTGCCCCACGCAATAGCTTTCTTTGACGCATCCACATGGGTGACGTGCGCACCCGCCTGCGCCGCAAGAAGCGTGGCCGCACCAGTGTAACCAAACAGGTTCAGTACACGTGCTGGCTCGCTAGAACCCATGTGCAGCCGATCCAGCATCCACTGCCAATGAGGCATCTGCTCTGGAAACAGGCCGAGATGCCACAACCCCTGCAGACGGCACATCATGGTGATTTCACCTACGCCGACCGACCACTGATCCGGCACGGGCCGGTCAACCCGCCAACGGCCCTTCTCAGTGTCCTCCCCGCTTGCCGAGAAGGCCGCGTGAGCCTTTTGCCAGACTGCGTCGGGCTGACACGGGCTCCACAACGCCTGTGGTTCTGGCCGGTCGACGATTACCGCGCCAAACCGCTCCAGCTTTCGCCCAGCCCCGCTGTCCAGGAGCGCATAATCGGCAAAACCTGGGGTTGCGATAAGGTCGATGTGTCTGATTGGGTCGTTGATCACGGATGGGCACGAGTTTGGAGCATCGAGAGAATTTTGGCGCCCACGACTGCGGCGCGGCGCACGCGAGCAATGCTCCTAACACAGTCTATCGCAGTCTCATAAGCCCGCGGCACCAGCCCGAAACGACGAATTTGAACCCTAAGGCTCCTCCAAAAACCACCGCGATCTCATTTTGAGGCAATAAAAAGTATGTTGATTACCAATAAGTTATAAATTTTTGGGGCGCATAATCCCAGCAGGTTCCGTGCGGAACTGCCGGTCTTGGGTCTGGGACGTAGGTTTGTTCTCAAGAGACAGGCAATCAGCCCCCAACACCCAGGAGCAAACCAATGACCCGCACACTCAAAATCGCAAGCATCGCAATCGCAGCCATCGCCGTTCAGGCAACAGCAGCCTCCGCCGTCAGCCTCTCGGTCAAGCGCAACTGCGCCGGCGATTACCTCTCATACTGCAGCCAGCACGGCATCGGCGGCAAAGCCGTTCGCCAGTGCATGCGCAAGAACGGCCACCGCCTCTCCAAGCGCTGCGTGAACGCACTTGTTGCAGCCGGCGAAGTGTCCAAGGCAGAAGTTGCCCGCCGCGCCGCTAAGCTGCGCTAAGCACTAAGACAGACGCACCCCACAAGGGTGCAGGGGCAACACCAGCTCCGAAACGATTGCCTGACTGAACAAAAACGCCCGCCTCGCTCAAAAAAGCCAGGTGGGCGTTTTTTTTCAAAGAAAATCGCCCCTCGTTCCGTGCGGAACTGCCGGTCTTGGGTCTGGGACGTAGGTTTGTTCTCAAGAGACAGGCAATCAGCCCCCAACACCCAGGAGCAAACCAATGACCCGCACACTCAAAATCGCAAGCATCGCAATCGCAGCCATCGCCGTTCAGGCAACAGCAGCCTCCGCCGTCAGCCTCTCGGTCAAGCGCAACTGCGCCGGCGATTACCTCTCATACTGCAGCCAGCACGGCATCGGCGGCAAAGCCGTTCGCCAGTGCATGCGCAAGAACGGCCACCGCCTCTCCAAGCGCTGCGTGAACGCACTTGTTGCAGCCGGCGAAGTGTCCAAGGCAGAAGTTGCCCGCCGCGCCGCTAAGCTGCGCTAAGCACTAAGACAGACGCACCCCACAAGGGTGCAGGGGCAACACCAGCTCCGAAACGATTGCCTGACTGATCAAAGACGCCCACCCCGCTCAAAAAAGCCAGGTGGGCGTTTTGTTGTTGTGACGCTTGGACGAAATCCAGATCGCTATTACTCTAGGTCTTCCACCTCGACCGGACCACCGCCATCGATACGCTGTGCCAACGCCGCTTGCAGGAACTTATCGATCTCGCCATCGAGAACAGCCGTGGGATTGCCACTTTGCGCGCCCGTCCTGAGGTCCTTCACCAACTGATAGGGCTGCATCACATACGACCGAATCTGGTGCCCCCAGCCAATATCAGTTTTAGTGGCTGCCTCCGCGTTGGCCTTTTCTTCCCGCTTCTTCAGCTCCTGTTCGTACAAACGCGACTTCAGCATCGCCCAGGCAATCGCCCGGTTCTTGATCTGCGAGCGTTCCTGCTGGCTGGCGGCCACGATGCCCGTCGGAATGTGGGTAATGCGAACGGCGCTATCCGTGGTGTTGACGTGCTGACCACCCGCTCCCGATGCGCGATAGGTATCCACACGGCAATCGCCCTCATTGACTTCAATTTCAATATCATCGTCGATAACGGGGAACACCCACACGCTGGCAAAACTGGTGTGGCGCCGTGCATTTGCATCATAAGGCGAAATGCGTACCAAACGATGCACGCCCGACTCTGTCTTCAGCCAGCCGTACGCGTTTTCCCCCTTGATCTCCAAGGTCGCAGACTTGATCCCGGCTTCCTCGCCAGGACTCTCTTCGATCAGAGAGACTTTGTAGCCGGACCGTTCAGCCCACCGCATATACATGCGCGTAAGCATTTCAGCCCAGTCCTGGCTTTCCGTACCGCCAGCACCTGCATGCACTTCCACATAGGTATCGTTGGCGTCCGCTTCTCCTGATAGCAAAGCCTCGACGCTGCGCCGCTGCGCCTCGTCGTCCAACTTTCTCAGGGCCAGCTCGCCTTCCTCGATGGAATCTTCATCTTGCTCCGTTTCCCCCAACTCAATCAGCGTGACACTATCGTCGAGTTCCCGTTCAAGATTGATATAACTTTTCATCGCGCGCTCCAGTTGCTGACGCTGTCGCATCAGTTTCTGGGCAGCCTTTGGATCATTCCAGAGTTCAGGGTCTTCAGCACGTTTGTTGAATTCGGAAAGCCGCGCTTCCGCGCTGTCCCAGTCAAAGATGCCTCCTGAGAAGCGCCAGTGCCTCTTTTATGGAATCGACGTGTTTTTGCATTTCAGCGCGCATGAGCCGTCTCGTTTGTCTTAAAAATCATGAAAATTCTCGCCTGCGGGACAACACCTATAGTGACCGCGTTTGCCACTGTAAATGGCCGCAAGTCCCGCTCTCATCCATCAAATGGCAAATACCAAATGCGGGTTCAAGGTTCTACCACACCCCACCGCGTCCGCCGCCAATATCTCTGCGGCGCGGACCGCCCCCGCTGGCCGGTGAGAACGCATCATTCCCATAGGCATCGCTATCGACATCTGAAAAACCGATCACCGAATACTCGTCATCAGGTTGTTCATATGGCTTGAACGCCTCCATAATGCTCGTCTTGTCGCCCGGCGACGCACGCAAGCCGGTTTTCAAATTGACGCGCACCAGTTTGATCCCCGGCGGCACCCGAAACGGCGTTGCCGGCTTGTCCGCCAGCGCCATTTTCATGAACTCACCGAAAATTGGTGCGGCCACCTGCCCACCTGTCTGACCTTTGCCCATAGGCCTTGGTGTATCGTAGCCAATAAAGACCCCAGCCACGAGATCGGGCGCATAACCGACGAACCAGGCGTCTTTTTCTTCGTTCGTAGTACCGGTCTTACCTGCGAGCGGCTTGCCGACCAACTTTTTCAAGGACCTCGCCGTACCGCGCTCGATGACACCTTGCAGGATCGATGTCATCTGGTAGGCGGTGTGTGGATCCAAAATCTGCCGGCGATCATCGGGAATGAAAGGTTCTTCTTGCCCCTCCCATTTCTCTGCCTTGCAAACGGTACACTCGCGATCGTCATGCCGCCAAACGGTCTTACCCCAGCGATCCTGAATGCGGTCGATCAAGGTGGCCTGCACCTGCTTGCCGCCATTGGCCAGCATAGAGTAGGCGGTTGCCATGCGAAGCAGCGTCGTTTCACCCGCACCCAACGACATCGACAGCACCGGTAACAGGTCGTCATACACGCCGAACCTGCGCGCATAGTGCGTGATCAGCGGCATGCCCATGTCCTGCGCCAGGCGCACCGTCATCTGGTTACGGGATTTCTCGATACCGATGCGCAACGTGGTGGGCCCGTACGACTTCGACTTGTTGTAGTTTTCCGGCCGCCAGACGTCCTGCCCCGGTCCCTGCTCAATCTCAATTGGTGCATCGAGCACAATCGACGTCGGCTTATATCCATTGTCCAAAGCGGTCGCATAAACAATCGGCTTGAACGACGAGCCTGGCTGACGCTTGGCCTGAATGGCCCTGTCAAATTGCGAAATGTCGAACGAAAAGCCACCCACCACCGCAAGCACACGGCCTGTGTGCGGATCCATTGCAATAATGCCGCCACCAACTTCGGGGATTTGCATCAATGACCAGGCCCCGGTGGGCTCATCAGCCTTTTTCGGAGCGACGAAAACCACGTCCCCGACGGACAGAACATCTTGGACGCCCTTTGGCTTCTTCTTCGTCTTTACGTTCTTCGCCCATTCCATCTCCTTTAAGGAGATCTCCACAGCCACCCGCTCTTCTTTGAGTTTACCGTCCTGCCCCTTTTCGGGCGTCAAGCCGATGATGGCTTTTCCAGCTTCAATTTTGAGAGCAACACCTAGCCGCCATGGCTGCACATCGCTTGGCGATTTGATTTCAGCGAGTTTGGCGCCCCAGTCGCCGGAAACATCAATGGTCTTGTAGGGCCCACGCCAGCCCTTGCCGCGATCGAATTTCACCAAACCGTCGATGAGCGCCTTGCGGGCAATTTTCTGCAAGCGAGGATCAAGCGTTGTTCGCACACTTAGGCCACCGCCGTAGAGCTTGTCTTCTCCATACTGGTCATGCAGCGCGCGGCGAACCTCTTCCGCAAAAAATTCAGCCGCGAATATGTGCGCACCAGAAGGCCTTAAGTTGACTTTCAACGGTTTGGCCCGCGCCTCTTCCGCCTGTTCTTTGCTGATATACCCGTTGTCATACATCTGCCCGATGATCCAATTCCGCCGCACGGTGGCTTTTTCCGTGTGCCGGAACGGATGGTAGTTATTCGGGGCCTTGGGCAGAGCTGCGAGATAGGCTGCCTCTTCAAGCGTGAGATCCTTGAGCTCTTTGTTGTAGTAGTTGAGGCTCGCCGCAGCGACGCCGTAGGCACCGATCCCGAGATAAATATGGTTGAGATAAAGTTCGAGGATCTTGTCCTTTGTATAGGTTCGCTCAATTCTGATCGCCAGAATGGCTTCCTTGATCTTGCGTTCAATCGTCCGGTCGCTGGTCAGAAGGAAGTTTTTCGCCACCTGCTGCGTAATCGTTGAAGCACCTTGCACGCGCGTCGAACGGCCAGACATTTTCGCAGACACAAGTTTGAACACGGCACGCCCGATACCCTGAAAATCAAGACCGCCATGTTCGTAAAAGCGACTGTCCTCCGCCGAAAGGAAGGCCGCAATCACCAGCTTGGGCACCGTGTTAATGGGAACGAATATCCGCCGCTCTCGCGCGTACTCTGCAATCAGCGAGCCATCGTGCGCATGAATACGCGTCATAACGGGCGGCTCATATTTGGAAAGCTTGTCGTAGTCCGGCAGATCCTCTGAAACCTTCATCAGCATGTACCCGACCGCCGCCGAACCTACAACGAACATCACGACGGCAGCAGCAAATCCGAAACCCAGAAAGCTCAAAAGCAGGCTCTTGCGCCTACGCTTGCGCCGTTTCGGACGACCTGGTGGGGGTAGTATCGGTGCTCTCATAAACCTTTGGGCCCTGACATCATGCCGCCGCTGCTATGGCGCTCAAATTCCACACTGCCGATTTTTCACATCATCCGCTGCCGCCCACTTCGCAGTTGCAACTGCTAGAGAGCCATACCGAAAAGATATCCAATTCAGTCGCACATTTGTATTGGCGCCAATAACTTTTCGGCTCATTTAGACGAACGCCAACTCAGTCCTATTGGATGCCCATTGATTGGCGCCAGATCATTCTTTTCGCACCCAGCTCTGCCAGTAGTAAAATGCCAGCCGGTGCTCCATCGATTGTTCTTGCCAACCTCGTAAGGCAAACGACAATCAAAATGTACCCACAAAGGCTAACATTGTCCCAACGTGGCACACTCACACACGGTAAGCCGATCAAAACCAACATTGGCCCAAGCAAATCGCTGCAAAGCTTATCCTAGAATGTGGCCTCAAGTCGTCCCGCGCAACGCCGCGCATGTGCAAAAACAACGCAGGCGAAAGCAGATCATCCGATCCACACATTTGCCATTGATCACCGGACTAGTTCATCAGCACCACCTCTAACCCACTCAAATCGCTACATTCCTTCACAAACAGGGTCACTGATAAACGGGCCGGGACACCACAGCACGGGTGTTTAAAGCACCGCCCGTAGGCCTCGCGCTTGGACACGAAAGCGAGAGGCAGAGCCTATTTGGGACCGTTCTGCCCATCTCGAGCAGCCCGCCGGCGCTTGAAATAAGATTCCACAGCTGCCGCAATCGATTTGGCCATGCGCTCGCGCCACTGCTTTGAACTCATGCTTTTCGCATCAGAGG
This sequence comes from Hyphomicrobiaceae bacterium, assembly GCA_965222485.1. Lineage (GTDB taxonomy): Bacteria > Pseudomonadota > Alphaproteobacteria > Rhizobiales > Hyphomicrobiaceae > CBDCUC01. Next base: position 1,703,022 of record CBDCUC010000040.1, on the reverse strand, counting down.
AATTGCTCAAGTAGCCCAGTTCCACAAGCACCGAAGGCGAATAAGTCTGTTTCAAAACTTTGAAAGCGGCCGACCTTTGCGGCACGCGCGACACCGTCATTGTGCGTTTTAGCCGGTGCACAAGCTCCTTGGAGAAATCCGCCGAAAAGTTCGCTGTCTCGCGCTTCAACAGATCAATCAATATATCCTTCACCAGCCCCTTTTCCGACTTATCGGCATCGCTTTGCATACCTGCGGCAAGATCGACACTGTTCTCTTTTTCCGCCAATCGCCGCGCCTGCGCGTCCGATGCCGTCTCAGACAGGGTGTAAACGGTTGCACCGCGTACGCTCTCAGCAAACGATTTTTGAGAGATGGCATCCGCATGCAGCGAAATGAACAAATCGGCCTTCGCGTCACGAGACATCTTGAGCCGCTTGTTGAGCGAAACGAACTTATCCGTCGTGCGCGTCATCCTGACATCGTATCGGCCGGTTTTCTTGAGCAGTTCAGCCAACCGCTTACCCACCGCTAAGACGACCACTTTTTCACGAACGTTGTTAGCTCCGACCGTGCCCGGATCGACGCCACCGTGTCCGGGATCGATCATGACAACCGGTTTCTTGGGCTTGCTCTCCTCCGCCTGATCCGCGGCTGGAACATTGACCTTTGCCTGCCAGTCCCCTGGAACGGCGGTATTGGCCGGGCCTGAGGCAGCCTCACCACGTTCAACGTTCCCATTCGTACCGGCCGCTTTACCGGCGGCAGCCACCCTGTCCGCACGCTCGCGTTCGCGGGACTTTGGCGGCCCATCTACCCCACCGACCCGTTGATTGGCTTTTGTTGAACGCGCCGACCGTTGCCCACCGGTTCCACCACCGAAACTTGTTGGATCGGTGGGTATCAGAACGACATCCAGCCTGACCCCGCCGTCGGCCATCTGATGCATCCGCGCACCGTTGATCTTCACTGGCACACTGGTGTCCATAACAATCCGCGACTGTCCCGCGTCGAACAATCCATAGCGAAACGCCGTCACTACACCAGCTCCCACCTGCCCGGCCTCACCCGGCAGTTGGAATTCCACCTCCGGCAAATCGATTACAACCCGGTAGGGTTCGGCAAGCGTGAAGATTTCAACCGTGACGCCTTTGGATAATGACAAAGCAAAGGTCGTACGCGATTTGTCCCCGGACACCTCTACCGCACGCGCCGTGGCCAACTTGCCCGCTTTTGTCGGTTCACCACCGGCGGGGCCCTTGGGGACAAATGACACACCCCCCTGAGCCTGGGCCACGACCAAGGAAGATGCGTGCCGTCGCTCAATTCTCTCGCTGCAATCAAGAAACCGAGCGACCACGGACCGGCATGATGTTGCTACGTCTACGGCTTCCGTTGGCCTCGACGTGCACAACTTGGTCTGTTCATTCCAAGTGAACCACCCGTCACATTCAGCATGGCCGCCCTGTTGTGCCGCCTGAACATCAACGAATCCCGAGACAGCCGCCCACATGACTGCGGCGAGCAACCAACAAACGCCCAGGTACGATGTCCTCCTTCGCCTCACGGTCCACCCCCCAAGCACCAACCAAGAAGATCCGGCGATAAATCAATCAGAAATTGTCGAAAACCCAACAAATTCAACCTAAAATACAGATGCTCTGCCCGCTCAGCGCCTATCCAAAATGAATGCGCACTGTGATGAAGGTACGGACGTTAACCACTTTTTTCTCGAATCAAGGCATATTGAACACCGTTAATTGTTCGCGAATGTTGCGTTGAACGGGTGTTATGACACTTGTCAGCGATCAAGCGAACCCCTACAAGATATGAGCGCACTGTCGCGGATTACGCGTAATCATCGGGTGGCCAATATTGATTGGCAGGTACCACGAGGTACCGATGAACCGGGCTTTCGGCAAATTTAGTTGCTGATCCGACTTCGCCTGCGAAGCTCTGTAATCTTTGACGGTAACGACGGCGGGATGTCATCGAGCGTGCCGATTTGCATACCCAGCGCCAGCCAGCATGGCACAGCGGCGCAGGGCCCATCGGTGGCTTTGCTCGAAGGCTTTAAGGACCGTCAGCGATCGTCGGCTGGACCAAGCTGCATCTAAAATTCCATGCAGCGGCATAGCAAGGCTGGCGATTTCTTGGCCTCCCGCCACGTTGCAGTGCCTTAGGTCATTGACCTGAAAGGCACAACGGTTCCCTGCCACTTGGCAACCCGCGGAACCGCGGACTAGGACGTCTATAATATGATGAACGAACGCACGTCACGCCATCAAGCCTCCTGGCTCAAAACAGCCAGAGGCAGGTCGTGCACAATGATGCACCCGACCAAGCTGACGCGCGCCGCAAACACCCATCTTTTTTCTTCAACTCACGACGAAATCGCGCGCGCCCAGAACAGGCGACAACTGGCAATCGGCCAGCCGCCTGCAAACGCGGAAGCGCAAAGCGCGCGCGTCAAGGATCAACAACAATGGCAGATAACAAAATGCTTATCGATGCCACGCATCCCGAGGAGACTCGGGTCGTGGTGTTACGCGCGGGCCGGGTAGAGGAGTTCGATTACGAGTCGGCCGCAAGAAAACTACTTCGCGGAAATATATACCTAGCAAAAGTCACTCGGGTTGAACCGGCGTTACAGGCTGCGTTTGTCGACTATGGCGGCAATCGCCATGGCTTTCTCGCGTTCAACGAAATCCATCCCGATTACTACCAAATTCCCGTCGCCGATCGCCTCGCGCTGATCGAGGAAGAGGCTGCTGCAGAAGCAGAGGAGGAAGCCGCTGCTGACGCGCGCGCAGAGGCCATGGCAACGCGCAGACGCAGACGACGCTCGCCCCGACGCCAGACCGATCCAGAAACCTCAGAAGCAGCAGAAGCCACAGAATCAAATGGCGCCGAAACCAGCGAAGAAACCGCTGCCGCTGTTTCTGACGACGAAAGCGAAGCCTCCCCGCAAGAGGAAACTGCGCATGACCCGGACACCGGATCAGGTCTCGCACCGGACACTGTTGGCACCGAGGCAGATGAGGCGGCACATAACAATGATGACACCAACGATGCCGCACCTGACGCCACACAAGAGACGGTGGAGCCGGCCGACGATACCGATGGTGACGATACCGATGGTAATGATGACAGTGGCGGCAAGGGGACGACAATGCTCTCCGCTATGCCACCCGACCCGACAATAAAGGGTGAGATACCGCAATCCACCGACGAAGACGGCTCCTCCGAAGCGGAAGGCATTCCTACAGATGCTGTTGATGGCGCTGAGAGCGCCCCCTCAGCCGCGGTGGATGCAGACGAAATCCAGCCTGTCGAGGCAGCAAAGAGCAACGACGAAACACCAAACACTTCCACCGAAGAGACGCCTGCCGATTTTGATACAACCGACGCCGAGGAACAAATAACGGCTGACGGCGGTACCAATACAAGCGCACCAGAAGCCACTGTCGCCGACAGCAACGACGCCGATGAAGCCGAAGACGCTGAAGCCGAAGCCGCGGATGTGACCGCGGATGCCGGCGAGGATTCGGACGACGATGGCGACGCAGAACAAGACGGCGAACAGGCCGACAGCGACGACGAAGCTGTTGACGAAGTCGGCAACGAAGACGCGCTCGAAGAACTGCCTGTGCGGCCGCGGCGCACGCGGCGTAGTTACAAAATTCAGGAAGTCATCAAGCGTAGACAGGTCATTCTAATTCAGGTCGTCAAGGAGGAGCGCGGCAACAAAGGGGCCGCACTTACCACATACCTTTCACTTGCAGGCCGATATACGGTCCTCATGCCCAATACGGCACGTGGCGGCGGCATTAGCCGCAAGATCACCAACCCTCAGGATCGCAAACGCCTCAAGGCAATTGCAGCCGATCTTGAGGTTCCCGAAGGCATGGGCCTCATCATCCGCACCGCCGGCGCATCGCGCACGGATGCCGAAATTCGCCGCGATTTCGAATATCTGCTCCGGCTCTGGGAAAGCGTCCGCGACGTGACACTCCAGTCCACGGCACCAAACCTCGTCTACGAAGAAGGCGATCTCATAAAGCGCTCCATCCGCGACCTTTATGACAAGGACGTGGACGAGATTATCGTTGCCGGCGAGGAGGCACATAAGGATGCCAAGGAGTTCATGGGCATGCTCATGCCCAGCCATGCCGACAACGTGACGCTCTACGAGCATCCCGAGCCGTTGTTTACACGTTACCAGATCGAGCGCCAGCTGAACGCCATGTTCAGCCCTTACGTGACCCTGAAGTCCGGCGGCTACCTTGTCATCAACCAGGCCGAGGCCCTCGTCGCAATTGACGTCAACTCAGGCCGATCGACGCGCGAGTTCTCAATCGAAGAAACTGCGCTAAACACCAATTTGGAAGCTGCTGCGGAAATCGCCCGACAACTCAAACTGCGCGACCTCGCAGGCCTCATCGTCATCGACTTCATCGACATGGACGAGCGTCGCAATAACCGCGCCGTTGAACGCCGTCTCAAAGATGCCTTGCGTCACGACCGCGCCCGCATTCAGGTCGGCCACATCAGCCACTTCGGCCTTTTGGAAATGTCCCGCCAGCGCATGCGCACAGGCGTTTTGGAAGGCTCCACCTCTCAGTGTCCGCATTGTCAGGGCACCGGTATCATACGCTCCACAGAATCTGTCGCCCTTGCGGTGCTGCGCGGTCTGGAAGACGCGGTCATGGCCGGGTCTCGCAGTTCGTTGATCGCCACGGCTACGCCGTCGGTCGCGCTGTATATCCTCAACAAGAAGCGCGACTTCATTGTCGATATGGAAGCCCGCCTCGGCCTACCGGTCGTTATTGAGGGCTCGGACAAACTCGCAGGCGCAAACTTCACGATCGAAAAAGGACCAGCCCAACCTAGAAGCACCAGACGCGCTGACAAGGGCGTGGTCAACATGGATTGGGGCTTCGAAGGAGACGCTGAAAACGGTACAACCTCGCCATCTGCCCGCAGTGACGACGATGCCGGGGGTGACGACGGCAGCCGCCGCAAACGCAGACGCAGACGGCGCGGCGGGCGCAGGGACGAGCGCACTATGCCAGAGGTCGCGGAGCACGAAGCCAGTGCAGGACCTGACAACGGCGCAACCGAAAGTTCGGAAGAAGCAGCTGGAGAAGATGCGTCTGCGCAATCGGCTCAGACAACTGGTAGCGACAGCGAAGACAGTGAAGCCGAAACCCGAACGCGCCGCCGTCGCCGCGGCCGCCGCGGCGGCCGGCGTGGCCGCGAACGCAAAGCGCAGGGCGCGGAGGCGGAAACCGGCGACACCGAGCCTAGACAAGAAGAGCAAGGTGAAGGTGTCGAGGCCGCCTCTGGCAACAACAATCAAGATGGGTCGAGCGCCAAAGCAACCCAAGCAGATCATCCTGGGCTTGGACCGCAGCCAGAGATTGGCACAAGCGAAAATGACCGCGATGCCGGTGCGGCAACAGCGGAAATCACCGACGACGCATCCCAGCAAGTCGACAACAACGACGACAGCGAAACAAAGTCCCGAAAGCCAAAAACCCGCTCGACACGTGGACGCACCCGCCGTCGCAAAACAGCGGCGGACAACGGCGACGAATCTGAAGTCACCGAAACGGCGGCTGTTTCCGAAGACGATCATGCCACCAAGGACGAGCAGCGCCCAAAGCGAACAAGAAAAGCAGCTGAATCTCCACAGACCGGGGAACCGTCCAAGACCGTCAATGACAATGTAGGTGAAGCCGCAGCATCGGCGCCCGAACGCCGGCGCAGTACACCAAAATCAACATCACCGCGTCTCGAACGCGTTTCCGTTGGCCCGGCATCTGCGGAAAGCCACAATCCAGCGGGTGATGAAACAAATGCGCCAGAAACCCCGTCCTCTGGCGAACCGACAGCCCCGACGCGTAAGGGCTGGTGGCAGCGCCGGTTTCTCAATGGTGACTAAGTAAGATCCACGCCATCAAGCCACACATCTTGATTAGGAAAAAGCCGGGTCATCACCCGGCTTTTTTGTTTCTGGCACACGAGAGCATGTCAAAGCCAACCGTGAAGAGTTTACAGTATTGCTGTATCATTGACTTGCCGCGGACGCTCCGTCCGGCAATGCTGATCGCGATCACACAGGGAGCCGGCCCTCACGTGGCGTCTGAGTAGCAAGGAGACTGGACAATGAGCTTTGAAGATGTATCGGCGGAAGTCTCGATTCTGATGACCAAAATGCAGAATGAACCGGAGGATCGACACGAACTCTTCCTGCTTCTAAGCGAAAAACTCGCTGAGCTGCGTGCCTTCGGCATGCCTCTGCCTGATGATCTGGTGAAATTCGAAGCCGCGCTTGCGGCCGAATTCGAGGCGGAAAAACGCGAGCGTTAAAGAGGGCGCCAAACTGCTGAAGCATTGAGAAAGCGGGCGCGAATGGAAGCCCCCCGGCGCTTGCAGTCGCCGGGGGGCATGATGCCGATCTGGCAGGAGCCTCTCATGGAGTGAGACACCTCGAGCGGGGAAGGACGGGGATTACGCCAGGTCAGCATCAAAACATGTTTGCCGGGAGAACAAAGTGATGTTTCCGGCATGAGCAGAGACAAGCATTTGGATCCGGAGCATCCGGTCCCGTTCTTCGCTGACAATAATGCATGAAGTCTCACTGCTCGCCTGTTCCCTGGGTTACACCCCGGCGGGAACCTGATCGGCAAACCCGACAACCCGTCGAAAAACAGACACCGCGAAAGCGCGGCCCGTCGGTAGAGACCGGCAAGGCCCAATCAGCAACACACACCGCGCGAAACGAACGAAACCGCATCGTTGGCTTCATCTCACAAGGCTGTTATTGAGCTGATTCCTCAGACTGATCAATTATTGCCAGCAGCTGTTCAGCCGCCAAATTGTCGGGCAGCGCCTCGAATTCCGCGCGCACCATAAGCGCACTTTCCAACTCGCGGTGGAAATCGGCGCGATCGACTTCGATCGTACCGAACTGGCGCAGATGATCGGTGACAAACTGGGTATCGAGTAGCGTAAAGCCACCACCAATCAGTCTAGCGATCAGATGAACTAATGCGATCTTCGACGCATCCCGCGCCGTGGAGAACATACTTTCACCGAAAAACACACCGCCCAGCGCAACACCATAAAGGCCACCAACCAGCTGACCCCCGTCCCACACTTCCACTGTATGGCAGTGTCCAAGCCGGAATAGGTCACCATAGAGCTGGCGGATACGTTGATTGATCCAGGTTGTGCGCCGGCCAGGCCGCGGGGCGGCGCAGCCATCAATCACGCTATCAAAGGCTTGGTCGATGGTGACTTTGAATCGCGTTGTGCGCACGGTTCGGGCAAGGCGCTTTGGCACATGCGCTGTCGCTAACGGCAGAATTCCACGATGCTGCGGCTCAATCCAATAGAGCGCATTATCTTCCGCGCTTTCTGCCATGGGAAAGATGCCGCAGCTGTAGGCCTTCAGCAGAACCTGCGGCGTTATCTCAATCATTATGTCATCGCGCGACGCCATGACACAAACTCTAGCTCCATTTTTCTTCTCAGTTAAGCGCGCCGTGTACACCTGATGCCGAAGAACAACAGAAGATTAGGGCTTTCCAAGGAAATCTTCCAACCAGTGGATATCGTAAAGTCCATTAACGATATCAGGCTGTCGGATCAATTCGTTAAACAGAGGAATCGTCGTCTCAATTCCGTCAATCACGAATTCGGAAAGCGCCCGCTTCAAGCGCATCATGCACTCGTTGCGTGTCTTTCCATGAACGATCAACTTGCCAATCAAGCTGTCGTAGTAAGGTGGAATGCTGTAGCCCTGGTACACTCCCGAATCGACCCGAACACCAAGACCGCCCGGCGGGTGCCAGTATGTAATACGCCCGGGCGACGGCCGGAAGCTCTGGGGGTTCTCAGCATTAATCCGGCACTCGATCGCATGCCCTGAAAACACAATATCGTCCTGGACGAGGCTAAGCTGCGCACCCGATGCCACACGGATCTGCTCCAGCACGAGATCAATTCCCGTAATCGCCTCCGTTACCGGATGCTCCACCTGCAGGCGCGTGTTCATCTCGATGAAATAGAATTTGCCGTCTTCATAGAGAAACTCAATTGTCCCGGCACCGCGATATTTAAGGTCGCGCATGGCGCCCGCCACGGTCTCACCGATCTTGCGCCGGGCTTCTGCATTGAGAGCAGGCGACGGCGCCTCTTCCCATACTTTCTGGTGACGGCGCTGCAATGAGCAATCGCGCTCGCCCAAATGCACTGCGTTACCCTGCCCGTCACCAAAAACCTGAATCTCGATGTGGCGCGGTTTCGTCAGGTACTTCTCGATATAGACCGCATCGTCGCCGAACGCCGCCTTCGCTTCATTGCGGGCTGATGCAAGGGCGTTGGGCAGATCGGCAGCCGTCTGCGCCAATTTCATGCCTCTGCCGCCGCCGCCGGAAGAAGCCTTGACAAGAACCGGAAAGCCCATGTCCTTGGCGACCCTCAGTGCATCCACCTCATTGGTCACCGCTCCCTCTGAACCAGGGACAACTGGAATTCCAAGCCTCTGGACAGTTTCCTTCGCAGTGATCTTGTCACCCATAATTCGGATGTGCTCCGAAGTCGGGCCGACAAAACTGATGTTGTGATCTTCGAGGATCTCTGCGAAACGCGCGTTCTCCGACAAGAATCCGTAGCCAGGATGCACCGCATCGGCACCCGTAATTTCACAGGCCGCTAACAACTGCGGAATATTGAGATAGCTATCGGTAGCAGGCGGCGGCCCGATGCAAACGCTTTCATCCGCCAATCTGACATGCATCGCATCCGCATCCGCCGTGGAATGCACAGCCACCGTCGCGATGCCCAACTCCTTACAGGCACGTTGGATGCGTAGTGCGATCTCCCCGCGGTTGGCGATCAGAATTTTATCGAACATTTTGGTCCGTTCGTTGGTCTTTATGGCGCGCCGGCGCGCTACTCGATGATCACCAGCGGTTCGCCGAATTCAACCGGCTGACCGTTCTCGAACAGGATCGCCGCAATTGTCCCGGATTTCGGAGCCGGTATCTGATTCATTGTCTTCATAGCTTCGATGATAAGCAACGCATCACCCTCCGCGACGCGCCCACCAACTTCAATGAAGGCCGGCGCCCCCGGCTCTGGCGAACGATAGGCTGTCCCGACCATCGGCGATTTCACCGCACCTGGATGTTTGGCTGGATCTTCAATGTCACCCTGGCCGGCACCTGCGGCATCATCTTGCGGCGCTGCCGTACCGGCTGTCGCAGCCTGCACCGCACCGACAACAGCGGGTCCGGCGACATTGAGCTTGCGCGCGACCTTGATACGCAGTCCACTCTTTTCAATCTCGATCTCACTTAAGCCCGTCTCATTGAGCAGTTCGGCCAGATCCCGGATCATCCGGTTTTCCGCACCACCCTTGTCCTTCGGGTCCTTCGCAGCCATTCGTGAATGTCCCTTACTGCTTGGCCGTTCAACCAAAACCTTATTCGTTCGTCATTAGGCTTGGGCGGCTCTCGACCCGACAAGGTCAGCCATTGCCCTGATCGCCAATTCATACCCAACCGCACCCAGCCCGCAGATCACTCCCTGTGCAGCCAATGAAATGTAGGAGTGTTGACGGAAGCTGTCTCGCCGAAAAATGTTGGAAAGGTGAACTTCAATAATTGGTAGCTCCGCTGCCTGCAGCGCATCCAACATCGCGACGGAGGTATGAGTATATCCGCCTGCATTGACAATAATACCACTGGCGGCGCCCCGCGCCTCCTGTATCCAATCGACAAGCTCACCCTCCCTGTTCGACTGGCGAAATTCGATACTGAGACCGAGCCCCCTTGCACAAGCATCAGCCTTCGCCCTGATATCGTCCAGCGTGTCCCGCCCATAAACTTCAGGTTCGCGTTGCCCCAACAAATTGAGGTTCGGCCCGTTTAGGATGAAAATCGGCTTGGCCATGATCGATGGAGAGCCCTTACGGCAAGGTTTGTTCGGTGTTTGCGAGAGGCCGGTTCGGCTCCCGGCCACAAGGAAACATGACGCCGCTTTCGGGCACCACATTCTTTGCAGCAAGCCCGATCTACCACGACCGGACCGAAGAACTGCGTTTATCAGTTTTCAAGGTACAGTAAAAGAGCGACCAGACGGGAGTTGTGCCTGCACTCCGGGCCGGCGCCGTTTGGATGCGCCCGGACGTGCCATCCAGTGGCTGCGGACCGGCTGGCGCCGACGTAGAGACCAAATCGAAATAACGGCCCGATGTAACAGCCCCAGGCTGCACCGCCGTTATTGGGCACACGAGCATCCTGGGTGGGCCTACAATCACATCTGCAAAGATCAGACGCCTGCGTAGTGGCTGTTGTTCCAAGGCCCAACACCAAACGGCGTCAGCAGACCTCACAACCGCCCTTGCGCAACTCCGCAACATGCTTCACCAGGACATCGTAAAGATCACTCGGCGCACCGGGTATTGAACGATCGCCGACGAGGAAATAGGGGGTTCCGCCAATGCCCATTTTCTGAGCTAACGCTCTAACGTCTTCAATCTCAGCCGTCACCTCCGGCGAGTTCATGTCAGCTTCAAGCTGTGCCCGGTCCAGCCCAAGCTTCTCGGCAATCCGCAACGCGGAAGCTTTGTTCGTCTGGCCCTTGTTTTTCAATAAGGCTTGATGAACTTCCCAGTACTTGCCTTGTTTACGCGCAGCCAGCGCAACACGTGAAGCATCTTCCGAACCCTTGGACAGTATTGGCATTTCCTTGAACACGACGCGCACATTCTTATCGTTTTCGATAAGCTTGGCCACATCATCAAAGCCCTGCTTGCAATATCCACAATTGTAGTCAAAAAACTCCACAACGGTGATATCGCCCTCTTCATCACCGACAACGGGTGCGCCCTCCCGCCTGAAAAGCTCATCCTTGTGTTCGCGGATAGCGACTTTCAAGCGCTCCGACTGCTCTTTCTCCATCTTCGTTTCCAGAGCCGACTGTATCTCCAGAAAGATTTCAGGGTTGGCGACAAGGTACTTGCGTACAATTGACTCAATGGCCTTGGTTTGTCCGGCTGTGAAGTCACCAGAGGCAGCACCAGCATCCGCGACAACCGTTGCAGCCGGAGAACCGCCACCCGCCGCGTCGCCGCCAGCCTCGCCAGATGTCTCCTGGTTGGACCCGATGAACCACAAGCCAGCAACAAGAACGGCCACGGGCACAGCCAGAAAAATGCTCTTTTCTCTGCTCAACATTTCGTCACGCTTTCAGTTGTCGTCGAATCTGTTCAATGGCCATAGCATGGCCCGCCGTTCAGGTTTGCAGAAAAAAGCCAATACCCCACAACCGGAGGCTACGACAAATAACATTGCTGTTTTTAATGGCCGCAGTACGCAAGGCGTAGCAACTGTTGGGAAAATCGGGCGTTCGCAACCACCAAATTCAGGCCATGTCACCTCTTTGCATTCTCTTCAATAATGTCCGTTGCGACGCGCCAGGCCGGAGTACCCGACTTCAAGCCAGCTTTTGCACGCATTGCAAAGCTCTTGGCCTCCGGCCCGTTACCGGCATAGCGTAGTGCCTGAGCACGTGACAGATAGGACAGCGCCTGCTTGCCTTGCGCATAATAGATGACCCCCAACAGGTTATGCGCGCCGACGTTGTCACGCTCACGGTTATTGACGATGTTGCGCAGAATTTTTGCTGCCCGCGCCAGAGCTGCTTTGCTCCCCACCTTCTGCAGCGCACGCACCTGTTCCATTTCCATTGGGGTAGGTCTGCGCCCGGTCAGCCTGATCGCCTCATCAAGCAGAGATACTGCCGCCGACGGCTTGCCGGTCTGCCGAAGCACGCGCGCCTTCAATTCGAGAAAGTATGGGTTGCTGCGCTTGCTGACCTGAATGAGCTCATCAATGAGCTTGATAGAATTCGGCGTAGCTTTAAGACAGACACCATTGCACGTTGAATCGCAATTGGCAGCAATTGCGCGGGCATACTTCGCCGGCAACGTCTGCTTGCGCCCATAATAGTTCTGGACGTCTATACTGGGGGTGCAGAAGCCACGGATTTTTGCGCGCATCAAATTGTGACGCAACTGCAGCTGCTCGCTATCCTTCGCGCCATAGTAGGGACTCGACATGACTCGTTCACGCAGCCGCGCCAGCCGGTCCGCAGCCACTGGATGGCTGCGCACAAACGCTTCCTTGTGCGTATCAGAGATATACTCCTGCTGCGCGAACCGCTCGAACGTCTCAAGCATGCCTCTACCCGACTGTTTGGTCCGGTTGAGGTATGCCAAGCCAGCCTGATCCGCTGCGGCTTCCTGCGAACGCCTCTCCGCCAGAAGCGAACGCATGATGATATCGTTGCCGCCATAAAGGACACCTGTTCCGGCACTGCCAAGATCACGCCCTGCATCACCGCCTGTCGCACCGCCCGCAACAATCAGACCGATGCCAAGAATTTGTGCAAGAAGCGAGCGCGTTTGGTCTTTCTTGATCCGGTGGCGCAATGCCGCCAAGTGCCCACCCGCGATATGACCGGCCTCATGCGCAATAACCCCGATAACCTCGTTCGGCGTACGCGCTGTGACCAGCGTACCGGTATTGATGAAAACGTTGCGCCCATCGACGACAAACGCATTAAATCCGTTGTCATTGACAATACGCATCGCAACGCGGCCACGCCCAAGGCCTGCGGCACGAAAAATCGGCTGCGCATAATCGTTTAACAAGGACTCGATCTCGGTGTCGCGGACAAGTCTTAGCCCTTGAGCATTGGCTGCTGACAAGACTGAGCTGAGCACTATGACAAGGCAGAGCGCAAGACTTATGCCCGCAGCCGGTCTCGCAACCGTCCGCACACAAGCTGAATACATCTTTGCGAAGGATGAACGTGCCTTCAGTTCAGATCTGCGAATCATCTTCAACATAGCTGCCATTTGCCCCACAGCCGGATCGCTCATATCATCCATAGGCTCATTCGCCTTTGCGAGCCACCGGCGATAAACTGGTCTCACCTGCTTGTTGACATTCCCGTCCGTACTAACTCGCCCAGCCGACGACGGCTTACCCACCTCTTAGAACGGACCTCCGGGTTGCGCAAATCAGCTCCCTTGTGATTCGCCGGCATCGGCATCGACCCTTCGGCCCAAACACTCCAGCTTGTCGTAGTCAGCTACACAGCCGTGACTGGCAACAAACTGTTGGGAAGCCAACACCACACGGCCTATCCATCTGAAGGCCACTTCAGGTTACCGCCAGTCATTGCCCGAGGTGTAGGGACGCTCTTTGACGGTTACGGGTATATTACGCACCGATTGACGGCCCCGATCAACAGACCACAATGGGGCAGGAGAAAGGCATCGTGCCGGCGCTTTAAGTCCCCGGCAAGGACCGGAGTCCACAACCACACGACTGATTGATAAACTCTCAAGTCTTCGCGACGTGCGTCGCGCAAGAACAGCCGGATACAAAGGGCAAGCAGAACCAGCCAATGAGCAAACCTGATACCAGAGCCCTTGATGCCGCGGCCGTGCAAAACCCACCAGACAGAGCGGCACAACACGCAACGGCCAGAATTGCCGGTGCCTCTGCGCGCAGTGAAGTTGACAGCTTTATCGTCATGGACGTCATGCGCGCCGCCGCCGCCCTAGAAGCCAGCGGCCAGCGTGTCATCCATATGGAAGTCGGCCAGCCCGGCACGCCAGCACCGAAGCTTGCTCAAAAAGCACTGATCAACGCGCTCCCGGATGACACCCTGGGTTATACTCTGGCTCTCGGGCGCCATGAATTGCGTCAGCGCATCGCCCAACACTACGAGGAAATGTACGGTATCGACGTTGACCCTGAACGGGTGATCATGACAACCGGCTCCTCAGGCGCCTTCGTTCTCGCGTTCCTTGCATTATTTGATGCAGGCCAGGCGGTGGGCCTGCCCTCACCTGGATATCCCTGTTACCGGCACATCTTGACTGCGCTTGGTGGACACCCGGAAATCATCGAAACCGGCCCAGATTCACGTTGGATGCCAACCACTGAGCAAATAGGCGAACTGCATGCCAGATCGCCGTTAGCAGGCCTACTTATTGCCTCGCCCTCCAATCCGACCGGTACAATGATCCAACCCGACCGCCTGAAACAAATTTGCGCATTGTGCGACAAACGCGGCATCACGTTTATTTCCGACGAGATCTATCACGGCCTCGATTACACTTTTCCCGCCATGACAGCGCTACAGGCAAGCGACAACGCCATCGTCATCAATAGTTTCTCGAAATATTTTTCCATGACCGGCTGGCGTATTGGCTGGATGATCGTTCCTCAGCCCCTCGTTCGCACAATCGAACGGCTGGCGCAAAACCTGTTTATTTCGCCTCCAACCCCATCCCAGGTGGCAGCTCTCGCAGCCTTCGACGCAAAAGAGGAACTTGAGAAAAACAAGAAGCTTTACGAACAAAACCGCAGCCTGCTTCTCACGGGCCTGCCAGAAGCCGGTTTTGATCGGCTAGTACCCGCCGATGGTGCCTTCTATCTCTACTGCGACGTCAGCACTCACACCGACGACAGCCTGGCATTCGCCCGCAAGATGCTGGAACAAACCAGCGTGGCCGTTACACCGGGATTAGACTTCGACGCACGGCGCGGCCACCACTACATCCGCTTTTCCTATTCCGGGCCCACTGCAGACATGGCGGAGTGTATCGAACGATTGCGAACCTGGATGCAAAACCGGGATAACACTTAGCAAACCCAAGAAACGAACCGCCCGACCCTATTCATCAGACACGCCGAATAAATTTAGAGTTATCTTGCCGGATCTCCCAGCCTGCCGCCTCAAGCTCGGGCTCAATACTCTCCTTCACCGGATAGCCGATGCAAAGATAGGCAACCAATCGCCAACTGTCCGGCACACCGAGATCGCGGGCCACCCGACCCGGATCGAGAATCGAAACCCAGCCGACACCGATGCCCCGCGCCCTTGCCGCCAGCCACAACGTATGCACCGCCATGACAACGGAATATTCCAGCATCTCGGGCATCGTCCGCCTGCCAAGGCCGTGCCCTGTCATGCAATCGGAATCACAAAAAACGGCGAGCTGCTCAGGCGCATCATCCAGCCCAGCAAGTTTCAGCCGGGCATAAAGGCTCGCGCGCTCCTCGTCGTATGCGTTCAGAGCTTCCGCGTTGGCAGCTTCGAAGTTTGCTCTGACGGCTGCGCGCTTGGCCGCACTTTCCACAACCACATATCGCCACGGCTGCGACAGACCCACCGACGGCGCAAACCGGGCAAGCGACAACAACTCTTCAAGCGCACCTTCTGGCAATGGCGATCTTTGAAAGCGGCGCACATCTCTGCGCCAGCGAATAAGTTGTGAAAACTCTTCGCTGAACTGGGAGTCAAACTGCGGCGGCGCACCCGCCCCGCCCCTCGACATCTCACCTTTACTCGATCCGCTCATCGATCACACTACTGCACCACAATTCGCATTATTCCCATTCAATCGTGCCCGGCGGTTTGGACGTGATGTCATAGACGACGCGGTTGATGCCAGCTACCTCGTTTATGATTCTCGTTGCTACGCGTCCCAAGAACTCATGCGTGAAGTCATAGTAGTCGGCTGTCATGCCATCCGTTGACGTGACCGCCCTTAGCGCACAAACATAATCATAGGTTCGCGCATCCCCCATTACGCCGACCGTGCGAACAGGCAACAACACCGCAAAGGCCTGCCAAATTTCGTCATAAAGCCCGCCGTGGCGAATTTCTTCCAAATAGATCGCATCCGCACGGCGCAGGATCGCAAGTTTTTCTTCATCAACTGCCCCAGGAACGCGAATGGCGAGCCCGGGACCGGGAAATGGGTGGCGCCCGATAAAGTGCTCTGGCAACCCAAGCTCGCGCCCGAGCGCACGTACTTCGTCCTTGAACAACTCGCGCAGCGGCTCGACAAGCTTCAAATTCATGCGCTCCGGAAGGCCGCCGACATTATGATGCGATTTGATCGTGACCGAGGGACCACCGGTAAACGACACACTCTCAATCACATCCGGATAAAGTGTGCCTTGAGCCAGAAACTCGGCGCCACCTAGCTTGCCAGCTTCTTCCTCGAACACGTCGATAAACAGACCGCCAATTATTTTGCGCTTTCTTTCCGGTTCGTCCACGCCCTTCAGGGCACCAACAAAACGCTCCCGCGCATCAACGTGAATGAGTGGAATGTTGTAAGCGTCACGAAACAGCGCCACGACTTCATCGGCTTCGCCCTCACGCATCAGGCCGTGATCGACGAAGATACATGTCAGCTGATCACCAATGGCCTCGTGTATCAGAACGGAGGCGACAGCCGAGTCGACCCCACCCGATAAGCCGGAAATAACGCGACCCTCTCCGACTTGCTCCTTGATCTTGGCAATTTCTGTTGAGCGAAAGTGCGCCATCGTCCAGTCACCGGCAAGGCCGGCAATTTTGTGCACGAAGTTCGACAACAGCGCTGCGCCCTTCGGAGTATGCACGACTTCGGGGTGAAACTGCACTGCGTAAAGCTTGCGCTCTTCGTCCGCGATTGCAGCAAACGGTGCACCATTGGACACACCGACCACACGAAACCCGTCCGGTAATCTCGTCACGCGGTCGCCGTGACTCATCCAGACCTGGTCGCGCGCACCGACGTCCCACACACCGTCAAATAACGCGCAACTGTCGGTCACCTCCAGCTCCGCTCGGCCGAACTCCCGCTCATGTCCGGCTTCAACCTCACCGCCGAGCTGAGCCACCATGGTTTGCTCGCCGTAGCAAATACCCAGCACGGGCAAACCGCTTTGCCACACCCATTCAGGCGCACGCGGCGTATCCGTGTGCGTCACACTAGCCGGTCCGCCCGAGAGAATAACCGCCTTCGGCGACAGCCTTTGATAGGCATCCTCTGCCGTATTAAAGGGAACGATCTCGCTATAGACGCCCGCTTCGCGCACACGGCGTGCGATCAGCTGGGTCACCTGGCTGCCAAAGTCGATGATGAGAACTGTGTCGGTCATTGGGCGAAATAGGCTTTCGTGGAAGGGGCAACTGTCGTACCGGGCGGGTAGACCACCCACCCGCCACCGCGTCAAGGAGCGCCTGTGGACACCGCCCTTGGCTCCGGCTCCGGATTGGTCGCTGACCCCAAATATCCCGCCGCCTGCACAGAGAGATAAAGCGTAAGAAGAAGCCAAGCAGCAACTGGAACGAACAGCACAGAAGCGCTTTGCCTAATCCGCCAGGATGTCCGCACAAACAAAACTGCGGCGGCAACGGCAATCAGCAGAAATGTCAGTGCCCCGTTTTGATCGGTTTGCGCCAGTGCCTCCGAAAGCCACAGGGCGTTGGCAACGAGACAGACCACCCACAAACCCAGCGCCGGCCCGAGCCCCTGCCCCCACCAGACTAGCCAACCGGCAACAGCCGATAGGCAGGCGCAGAAGAGAATGATTGCAAACTGTGCCTCAGCGGACAGCACATGATCAGCGACGGCAAGGCCAGAATCCGTAATGCCATCAGGACCGATGCCGGCATAAAACAGAGCAGCAGCACTGACGATGAAGAACACGGGAACGGCGGCATACCTGCGCATATCGCAAACGACGCTCCAAAAATATTATCACCTGAGCTGGAATTAATCGCTGCTTGGCAAATGCGCCCGCAGCGCGGCAAGAACGTCATGAATGCGATTGTAGACCCAAAAGTGACCCTCACCCTCCAGGCGGGTGAGACGACAGCCCTCAATCTGGCGCACAAGATAATACGCAGCCTCAGGCGGCACCAGCCGATCGGAAGTTCCTTGCCACAACTGCGTCGGCGCCGTGATGCCGGCGTAGTCTACATCCCAGCTTTTCGAATAGATCTGAAGATCCGCCTGACCTGCCTGCATCCCTTGCCGCAGCGCCTCCCGAGTCATCGCAAGAAAACTCGCAAAGACCTCAGGTTGCCGCAAAACAGAGTTGTCGTTTTTTCCCAGTGCCATACCAAAAAGCCGAACGATTACTCTTGGCGTATAATGCACACCTAATTCGGCCATTCGTGCAAGCAAGGCGAGCAGTCGCTTTTGACCTGGCAACGTCAAGAAAAACCATCGGTGCCATGCCGACATGCGTGCCGGGGTAAGGCCTGAATTCGCTCCGCCTTCCGACTTCGTCGGCGAATGGCCGATCAAGTCTCGCACCGGACCTACCGGGTTGACGAGAGACAGCGCGTTGACACGGTCCGGGTGCCGCGCCGCCAGCGCCACGCCGTACGGACCGCCACCCGAAATCGCCAAGACTGCAAAGTTTTCAAGCCCCAGCGCCGTTGCAACATCGAGGAGTTCATCGGCACGCGCGCCAAGCGGCGCACCGCCATCATACGGCGTCAGCCCATAACCCGGACGGTCGGGACAATAAAGCGTCAGCCCGAGATCGCGCGCCGCCTTGTCTGTGACATCGAACATCAACCGTGAAGCCGGTGCGCCGTGCAAGGCCAATACAGGGACCCCACGACCAGGCTCAACACCATAGACCTGGACACCAACGCTGCGCCCCGAGGCAAGTTTGACGATCTCAGTACCGGCGGCACGAACAGTCATGGTCAGCGTACACCCCGCTCAGCCCTGCGAACGTCGTCGCAATACAGCGATAAAGAAACCGTCGGTGCCGTGTGTCGCCGGTGTCAGAAGAAGTGTATCGTCACGCCCGTCGGCCGACACCGGCACCTCGCCACCGACATGCTTCGTCCATCGTTCCGCGAAAGGCACGACGCGGTAATCATGTTGTTCCTGGCAGAACCACGTGACCTGATCAGAGTTTTCTTCTGGCAACACCGAACAGGTCACATAAATGAGATGCCCGCCTGGTTTGACCATATCCGCGCCAAGCGCGATGGCCTTTCGTTGTTCGCCCTGGCGTTCATCGATATTTTGAGGCTTCAATCGCCATTTGGCATCGGGCCGCCGCCGCCACGTCCCCGTACCCGTGCACGGCGCATCTACGAGCACGACATCGAAGCGCGGGCCCAGCGCACGCAACCCCGCCTCGTCGCCAGCGTCCATCACCTGAACATTGCGCGCACCGGCCCGCTTGAGCCGCTCAAATATGGGACGCAATTGCTGACGCGACGTATCATAGGCATAGATCTGGCCAGTGTTTCGCATCTGGGCCGCCATCTCCAACGTCTTGCCGCCTGCGCCCGCGCAAAGATCTAACACCTGCTCACGCGGTCCAGCACCAGCAAGCAAACCGGCTAACTGGCTGCCCTCATCCTGCACTTCGAACCAGCCCTTGCCATGTCCGTTTTCCGCTTCCACATTCGGCGCTCGCGCGCCCCCAGCCGGCGCCGCAATTCGCACCCCTATAGGCGACCATGGCGTTTCCACAGCATTGAAGCGCGACAAGGCGCGCAAAACCTTCTCCCGCTCGGCTTTCAGACCATTCACCCTGAGGTCGATCGGCGCACGACGGCTCAAGCCGGCACCTTCTTCGCCAGCGCGGGCACCAAAAACTCTCTCGAATGATGGCCCCAACCACTCGGGATAGTCTCCGATAATGTCGGGCGCAGCGGATGGCGTGGCCTGTTCGCCGTTTAAAAGCGCCTGTTCCAGTTCGCTCAGAGCCGAAATAGCGTATTCGGAACCGTCAGCCGCAGCCGTGACCTCATCGTTTGTGATCCCCAACGCGTCACGAGCCGCACCGAGCACAAGCGCGCGTGGCGTGTCGGCTTCCATGCGCGCGGCAATGGATTTTCGGCGTCGCAGTGAATCAAACACCAGCGTCCCAATGGCCGCGCGGTCTCCGGACCCAGCAAACCGATGAGACCGTCCCCAGTCTGCAAGCGCTTGCGAGGCAGGCCGATGATGGTCGAAGATCTCGCGCAGGACCTCCTCGGCCGCCTTCATGCGCGCACCAATTCTCATGACCTAAAACCCCGCAGCAACCAGGCGGACCGTTAGCAAAACCCACAACGCCACAACAATGATCAGCCCGCAACAAAATGCCAGGAACCGTCCGACCAACCATTCGCTGCCAATATGCAGCCCGCTATGAACAATCCTGCTCAACGTAAAGAGAAACGCCAGAGAGAGAAACCAGATGTCGACCTGACGTAAGGCGAGCGCAAGCACACAGGCGACATAGAACAATACCGGAAGCTCAAACTGGCTTTTGTAATTGTTGCTGACCTTCAGTGCCTGCCGCTCCCAGGCAGCATCCGTCGCCACGGTAATATCGCGCAGTGATTGTCTTCTTGTCCTCATTGACGCCACCCGCGCGGGAAACAGCGCGATCAGGACGGCAATTGTCAGCACCGCCTGCACCAGCATGGGCAGAAAAATGAGATTTTGCGCAATCCGCATGTGACACGTCCAACCGCACGCTGAAACCCGCCACGAACCGGATCAAAACCATCCCATCGCGAGTTCATCGATCGCGAAAATTATCCAACGCCCGGATAATTGGGGCTTTCGCGCGTAATCGTTACGCCATGCGCATGGCTTTCCCGCATTGCCGCCGGCGAGATCCGAACAAAGCGCGACTTTTTCTGAAGCTCATCAATTGTGTGAGCCCCGCAATAGCCCATCCCGGCACGCAAGCCGCCCACGAGCTGATGCAGCACCACATCCGTCGGACCCTTGTATGGCACCTGTCCTTCAATACCCTCAGGGACAAGTTTTAGCGTGTCCGTCACTTCCTGCTGGAAGTATCGGTCCGCACTACCGCGCGCCATCGCACCCACCGATCCCATACCACGATAGGATTTGTAGGTGCGCCCCTGGTACAGATACGTTTCACCAGGCGCCTCATCGGTGCCTGCCAGAAGCGAACCGACCATGACGATATCAGCGCCAGCCGCAATTGCCTTTGCGATATCTCCGGAAAAGCGGATACCTCCATCGGCAATGATCGGTACGCCATGCTTGTGGGCCGCTGCCGAGCAATCAGCGATTGCCGTGAGCTGAGGCACTCCGACACCGGCAACAATCCGGGTCGTACAGATAGAGCCCGGCCCGATGCCCACTTTAACTGCATCGGCCCCTGCCTTGATCAGCGCCTCGGTCGCCTCAGCCGTTGCGACATTCCCGGCGATCACCTGCACCTCGTTCGATAGCGCCTTGATGCGTGTGACGCTTTCCAGCACGCGCTCCGAATGCCCGTGCGCCGTGTCCACCACGATCAAATCGCAGCCCGCTTCCATCAACAGCTTGGTGCGCGCGAAACCATCCTCACCGACCGTCGTGGCAGCCGCCACTCTTAAGCGTCCCTCCGCATCCTTGCACGCATTGGGGTGCTGCTGCGCCTTTTCGATATCTTTCACCGTAATGAGCCCGATGCAGTGATAGTCGTCATCCACCACGATGAGTTTTTCAATCCGGTGTTGATGCAAGAGCCTTTTTGCCTCGTCCTGCGACACCGACCGTTTAACTGTGACAAGCTCACTCTTGGTCATCAATTCGGAAACCGGCTGAGACGGATTATTGGCAAAGCGCACATCGCGGTTTGTAACGATGCCGACGAGCCGGCCCTTATGACCCGCACCGATACGGTCAACAACAGGAATTCCCGAAATACGGTGCCGGTCCATTAATTCGAACGCATCTGCCAACGTCGCGTCGGGTGTAATCGTGACCGGATTGAGAACGATGCCTGCCTCATATTTTTTGACAGTCGCAACTTCCCGCGCCTGTGCTTCCGGTTCCAGATTTCGATGGATGACACCGATGCCGCCCTCCTGAGCAACCGCAATCGCCAGCCGTGCTTCAGTGACGGTATCCATAGCGGAGGAGACAATGGGAATATTGACGTCGATTGAGCGCGTGACCCGCGAGCGCACGTTGACATCCCCCGGCATCACGTTCGAAGCGCCGGGCACAAGCAGCACATCGTCAAATGTCAGGGCGAGCCCGGCATCCGAGTTGGCTGAATCTGACGCATACGGGCTTAATGCCATGCCTTGTTCTCCTTGCTGCGCGACATCGCGGGCCTGTCGTTCAACGGCACCGCCCGGAATGCGCAAGGGCTATAGCACCCGACACCCCCGCATGGGAAGGAGACCGGTGGAAACGTCAGCCCACCTTGATGAACGCGTGGGCTTGATCGCCATTATCCACATACTCACCAACGACACGGGCAAGGACGGGCGCCAAAAGAAAGCCGTGCCGATAGGCTCCGTTAACGTGTACGACGCGGCCATCGGCCCGAATCACAATACGCGGCACATTGTCTGGAAAGGCCGGCCGGACATCCGCCGCCATGTTAACGATTTGAGCCTCGCCGAAGGCAGGGATTAGCGCATACGCCATACCCAGTAATTCCAGCGCCGAGCGCAGCGTCATCGGCCCATCGTCATCGCTCTCGATCACGGTTGCCCCGATTGCGAAACGCCCTCCGCCCCACGGAACAACGTAAAGCGGATGGCGCGGGTGCAGGAGGCGGACGGGACGGCTAAGCTGAACTTCCCGCGTTTCGACAACGGCGAGTTCACCACGCACACCACGCAGGTCCGCCAAGTCGCCTCGCGCACGCATGCCACGGCAATCTATGACAATATCTGCATCACCATCAGCATCGCGCAACAATGTCTCTACACTACCCTCGACGTGGCCGGTCTTGAAACGGCAGCCGGATTTGATCGCTTCGTTTACGAGAAATTCCAGGGCGGCACTGGCTGACATGTGCGCTTCGTTCTCAAAATAAAGCCCAGCCTCGAAGCGCCCCTCCAGCTCAGGCTCAAGCGATGAAATCTCAGTAGCAGCCACGCGCGTGTGGCCAACAGTCTTGCGCGCAAATTGCGCAAGCTCGGGCGCATCGCGTGCCGACGCGACAACAAGTGTTCCGGAAACTTGCGTCTGCGGATAAGTCTCGCGCCACAATGACAAGCCTTCATGCCCCTGCTCACGCACCAGTTCGGGCGCCGAAACGCTCTCGCAATCGGGCGCCAGCATGGCACCAGCAAGTCTGCTTGCCGATTTGCCCCACGGACGCCCAGGCTCGTCATGACGCTCCACCAGCGTAACCTGATGTCCGCGCCGAGCCAGCGTCAGTGCCTGCCATAAGCCCACAACACCGGCACCAATGATCGTAATCTTATTGCCCACGGGTTGCTCCCCCGCAATGTACGCTCGCCGCGGCAAACAGATTCAGATCGCGGCTTGTGCCCCGCTGCTCGAACAGCAACCTAATCACCAAGCGCGACACCTTCTCTGCGCGGGTCCGCCCCTCCCTGCAAACGTCCATCGCGAACGGTGATAATGTGAAGACCTGACGTCAGGAAATCCGGTGCGATTCGGTGCCCGAATGGCTTCACCTTAAGGGCCTTCCATAGACCGGCCCACGACAGCTCCACCTCGAATGCGCCACCGCGGCTACCGAAATTTGCCAATGCCGCGGCCTGTTGCGCGTTCATGTTCCAATCGATTAACGCCACCAACGCCTTCGCCACATAAAGGATGATGCGACTGCCACCCGGCGATCCCAAAACTGCGTCAACATCGCCTTTGTCATTGAATACAATCACGGGCGCCATCGAACTGCGCGGCCGTTTTCCCGCCTCCACACGGTTGGCTATGGCATTGCCATCTCGATCAACCGGCAGGAAGGAAAAGTCCGTCAACTCGTTGTTGAGCAGAAAGCCTGACGCCCACAGCCCCGACCCAAACGCCCCTTCGATGGTCGTTGTCATGGACACCGCATTGCCAAATCTATCGACGATGGAGATGTGGCTTGTGCCGCTTCGCTCCAGAGATTGGTCCTCGCCGTGAATACGCGAATGCACACCGGGAGGTTGACCGGGCATGGGCCTTGCCATCGTTGCATCTTTGGAGATGAGTTTTCGCCGCTGCGACAGATAACCAGGGTCGAGATACCCCTTTGGCAAGGGTATAAAATCCGGGTCGGCGATATAGCGGTTGCGATCGGCAAATGCGAGTTTTTCCGCTTCCGCAAGCCGATGCAATTCGACACCGCTCATCGGTGCGCCACGTTCTCTGTCTCCGGACGGATTGCCCTCTTCGATGATTTTCAGCGCTTGCGCAATTGTCGGTGCGCCGGACGACGGCGGACCCATGCCGCAAATCTTTTTCATTCGATAGTCGAAGCAGTAAGGTGGCCGCTCTTTCACCTGATAGTCAGCAAGGTCGCCAAGTGTCATGTCGCCCGCAGCATTAGGAGCCGATGCTACGGCCGCAACAATCGCCTCAGCCACGTCGCCCTCATAAAATCCCGCAGCACCATGCTCGGCAATCCGTTTCAACGTTCTGGCAAACTCCGGATTACGCAGCCGCTGGCCGACGGGCACCGGCGCACCATTCAATGAAAAGAAATAGGCCCGTCCGGCGGGCGAGAATTTTCCCGGCCCCATCCAATCCAGCAATAAATGCAAGCGGGCCGAAACAACGAAACCGTTTTCAGCCAGGCGGATGGCCGGCTCAAACAACTTCGCCCACTCGATACGCCCGTGTTTACGATGCGCATGCTCCAACAAGCGAACCACGCCGGGAACGCCGACGCTAAGACCGGAGTTCACGGCTTTACGAAAGCTCATGCGCTTGCCTTTGGTCAGGAAGCGGTCCGGTCTTGCAGTGGCAGGCGCAGTTTCGCGCCCATCGAATGTCGTGAGCGATTTGGCCGCGCCGTCGTAGTAGACGAGGAAAGCGCCGCCCCCGATTCCAGAGGATTGCGGCTCGACGAGATTAAGTACCAGCTGCGTTGCAATCGCCGCGTCAATGGCCGAACCGCCAGCGCGCAGGATTTCCCGGCCCGCTTTTGCGGCATAGGGATTGGCTGCCACGACCATTTGCTTTTTGGCAACGGCAAGTTTCTTGCTAAACCAGCCCGTCGCAGCTTCCGGCGCGATGAGACCGCGTTGCGCATGAAGAGTGCCCGGTAAGAACAACACAACTGCCAATGCAAGCAACACTCGCCCGCCCACAGGCCGCCGCGGCACGGCACGCGTGATCCTGCTTGCTGGTTTTGCTGACCGCTCCATGCTCATCCACTCGTCGGGTTTGTTTTGTTGCGCTCCTTATAGCTGAGCATTGGGCACCTGTCGTTCAATGAAAGCCCTACGAATTTGAGATCGAAGCCAGCCCACCGGAAATACCGCCCCAAGCAAGACAGCGAAAGGCCCGACAGGCGGCATTATCGCGGTAACAAAGTAAAATGCAGGAGAGGAAAATAGGGACGAACGGAAACCCGGCCCGTCCAAAATTCTGACGCTGACAGCGGTTGCCACATGCGGTCTCTGGCACTGATGCGCGCAACGAGTTCAAATCGTCCTAATACAAACTCCTCCGGACAAAGAGGGGGCCGGAACAGCAAAGGGCGTCTACTGTTCCGGCCGGGGCAACGAGGCTGGGGTTCAGCTGGGCGGGGGGCCGCACGTAAAGCCAGCCTCGGGGATGAGATCCACAAAGGATCAGGCGAAGAGGGGGTGTGGGGGACCGCCTGACCCACGGGAACACTCTCTGAACACTCAAAAATTGGAAAACATCTTCCAACTGACGCATCACAATGAACGCGGCACAATGAACGCGGCTTCAAATCCGCTGTTCTGTTTTTGTTCTAAATGCCCAAATGAATCGCGTCAAGAAAAAACAGAACGAAATAAGAACAATCCTACTGACAACGGCTTGTAGATCAAATCTGTTTGACCAGCGCCAAAACGCCAAACCACATCCAAATCAATGTCGTAAAAGCCACACACGACGGGTCAAAAAACGAACCTGCGGCATCTTGAACGCATCTTCCCCAAACTGTGGCATCTCTGCTCTGCCGCAAAAAATGGGACCGTTATATACGAACTGTTCACCATGACCGAGCAGGATGCTCAGGTCCTCAAACGACCATTGGGGGCCATGAGCGTACTGGCGCTGAGCGTCAGATCCATTGAGCCAAACGAACAAGATGCGGAGCGTAATTACATGTCCGTTGGCACTAAAGTCACGAGTTTGTCTGCCTCAGCCTGTTTCGGCATGGCGGCATTTTTCACTGCAACACTGACCGGCTCAGCCGCTCAAGCGAACGATACGCTGTGGGGCGGCGGCAGCGCGTGGGGCGGCGACCGCCAGGTCGTCAGTTTCTCACCGAAGTATCACAAGGGCCAGATCATCGTCAGCTTTGGCGACCGCCGCCTGTACTACATTCATAAGCGCGGCACGGCCCTGAGCTACCCAATCGCAATTCCTCGTAAGGATGCGCGCTGGCAGGGCAAGACGTCCGTCTCCATGAAGAAGAAGAACCCTGCCTGGACACCGACGCCGACCATGCTGCGCAAGAACCCGCGGCTCCCAAGCTGGGTTCCCGGCGGGCATCCGATGAACCCACTTGGCGTACGCGCGCTCTACCTGGGTTCAAGCACCTATCGTATCCACGGCACTGACGCGCCTTGGACCATTGGAACGGCTGCCTCATCCGGTTGCATCCGTATGTTCAACAAGGATGTACTTGACCTATATCCGCGCGTTCGTCTGGGCGCGCGTGTCACGGTCACATGGAAGCGCTATAACACCAGCGGCTCCTACAACAGCGCCGGGTATGACTACGACGAACAGCCGCGCAAGCGCGTCCGCTAACGCTGACACGGTTAATTGTCGCACGCGTGCTTTTTCGGGCTTTGCCCGGCACGCTGCGACAACGCTGCAGTTGCGCCGGGTCACCTCCGAGGGCGTGCGACACTCTTTTTCATGCGGCGACTGCGACGGCTCCGCCTACCGCAGCGCCGGTCAACTCGACGCTATCCGCATAACCCGCTGCTACGGCTGCAGCGTATTTCACGTCACCGTGGATACCTCCCGCTGTGCGCGTAGGCGGAGCCGTGCGCATCAGCGTAAATTAAAAAATTGCCGAAGGCGTATGCATCGCCGACATCGCGGGGCCCGAGCAAAGCGAGGAATAGCCCCGCGAGAAAGAGCCCGTCACTCCTGCCCACCAAGACACTGGCTAAACCCATCAGCAAGGCGCCGCATCATCAAAAAGTAATGATCCGGCCCCGCCGCGATATTAGCCCCGAGCGGATCGACAATGCCAAGCCGTACCGGCATCCCTTCCTTCATGGCGTTGAGCATGCGCCGACCGAACTGCGGTTCGGCAAAAATGCAAACTGCACCCAGCGCCTTGATCTTCTTTCGAAGCTTGGCAATGCGCTGCGCACTGGGAGCAACCTCAGGCCGAATCGTAATCGCGCCGACGGCAGACAGTCCAAAGCGGCGCTCGAAATACTGATAGGCGTCATGAAAGACGACAAAGGACCGCCCGCCAATGCTTGCCAGTTGCTCGCTCAACTCCGCTGAAAGCAATTCAATTCGCCGACTGGCTGCGCGGGCATTTTTCTCAAATAGTCGCGAGTAGCCGGGACGTAACTCACCCAGCACCCGTGAAATCCTGCCGACCATACGCTGAGCATTGACCGGATCCAGCCAGATATGTGGATCGACGGCCCCATTTCCGTGATCGTGAGCGTTTTCCGCCTCAACCCCATGACGGTGATGATCGTCAAATTCCACACCACGCCTCAAACGCCGCAAGACCAGTCGGTCAGTGTCGGCAAGGCTCACGACCCGCACACTCGCAGGCAACGATTGGACGATACGACCGGTGAAGGGCTCGCCCGCCTCGGAAACACGAAAAAACACATCCGCGCCGTGAAGGGCCCGCGCCTGCGACGGGCGTAAAGAATAGCTATGCGGAGAAGAAACGCCCTCAACCAGGATCTGCGGCGCACCGATACCTTGCATGACAGCCGCGACCAGCGACCCGATAGGCTTGGTCGTCACGACGACTCGCAGCACCCCCGGATCAGCACGACTTTGCCCCGGAACGACTGCCATCAACACGCACAAGGCCACGACACATCCTGCCAATGAGCGCAAACCTACTAACGATCGCGATATAAGAGCGCCCACTCAATAGCCTTCAATGTTAGGAAGCCAACAAGATTGACGCGGTTTGCTTGAACCGCGAATTGCTCCATTATAGTCATGTAGCAACCATCCAGGCACGCCAAAATTTAGGCTCAATCCCAGTGTGTCTGGGGACAAGCGGCAACGAGCCGACCGTGGTCCGAAGGCGGATTGGCGGCTCAACTGTTCAGGACACAACGAAATTGAGTCACAAGACCCACTTCTTGTCGGCAGTCCCCATGCTTTTGGCATTCACACTTGCCAGCATGGCCATAAGTTTGCCCGCAGCCGCACATCCCCACGTCTGGGTCAGCGTCAAAACAACTGTTGTTTATGCCGAGGAAGGAATTGCAGGCTTCCGTTATAGTTGGACGTTTGACGAGATGTATACGGCCATGGCGATCCAAGGGCTCGACACCAATAATGACGGAAAGTATGACCGCAAGGAACTGGCCGAACTGGCACAGGTCAACATCGATGCTTTGAAAGAATTCAAATATTTCACACACGCAAAACTAAACAACCAGCCGGTACCCACTGCCGCACCGAAGGATTATTGGCTAGAGTACGACGACAAAGGAATTCTAACTTTGCATTTCACGTTGCCGTTGCAGCAAACGCTCAAGCCCCGCACAGAAGGCTTTTCCTTTGCCGTCTATGACGACAGCTTTTATATCGCCTTCGACCTGGCAAAAAACGACCCAATCAGATTGGGGCAAGGTGCACCACGCGGCTGCGCAGTTAGCGTCGCTGTTCCGGATGAGGAGGCCGCGGAAGCAAAGTTATTAACCGAGTCCTTTTCGGAAGAATTCGACAGTTATGCGGGTATTGCGTCAAGCCTCGCTCAGACCGCTACGGTGAGCTGCTCACAGTCATAACATGAAGAGTGCACGTGAGCGGTTGCAACGAGCAGGCGCGTATCCTTACCATCAGCAACCACGACCCACGCCATGTTAAAGACTGCCCCGAACAAATCAGAGTAGTTGGCAAGATTGGACAAACGTGACGCTGATGCAAACAACACAAGCGCCCAGACTGCCAAACCACGCCGCACGTCGCACTCAGCTCAACGCCTTCACTGTTTTTGTGTTCGCGCTGTTCGTAGCCGCAATCGGGCTTGCGCTCATTGTTCCGGCGAACACACCTTTCGCCGCCGAAAATCCCGGCGCAAAAACCGCAACCCCACCCTCCGCGCTGGCAGGCAGGGGCTTGACGGAAGGTCGGCAGCAACCGGGCACACGCGCTCGAAAATCGCCACGGAAAATCGGGCCGTTGGACCGGGCGTGGATCTGGATCCTCAAGCAGCAGCAGAACGTCAATCGGCAGCTCACAAAGGCCGTGCGCAGCCTCAAAACCGATGGCATTGTTTCAGGCGCATTCATGCTTGCCTTCTTGAGCTTCGCCTATGGCGTCTTACATGCGGCCGGACCCGGACATGGGAAGGCGGTCATTTCTTCCTACGTTCTTGCTAACGAACGCACAGTCCGTCGTGGAATTGCATTGTCCTTCCTGGCCGCCTTCATCCAGGCTCTGTCTGCAATCGCGCTGGTCGCAATCCTCGCGGTAGCATTTCGCGCGACAAGCCTGGAAATCAGAACGACTGAAGCATGGATAACGACACTGAGCTGGGGCTTTGTCGCCATTGTCGGTGCCTGGCTTTTGGCAAGTCAATTGCGCAACCTACGGAGCAGCGCAAACCGCAAGCCTAGCAGCCCGACCCAAGACCCAGACCAACAGCACGCCGCCATCTCTAACGCACACGCCCACCACCACGACCACAACTGCGCTGATCCAACCTGCTGTGGCCATGCCCACATGCCATCGGCGCAAGATCTTGAAGGTGAATGGTCCTGGCGCAAGGCAGGCGCAATTGCGCTCGCGGTCGGCATACGTCCGTGCACCGGCGCGGTTCTTGTTTTGATTTTTGCACTTACGCAAGGACTGCTTTGGGCGGGAATATTCGCGACCTTTGCAATGGCTTTCGGAACCGCACTAACAGTCTCAGCATTGGCAGCACTAGCCGTAGGCTCACGCGAATTTGCGACCCGCATGGCCGGGAAGCAAAGCCTGTGGGCCGCCCGCATACAAACATTTGCAGGTCTTGTCGGCGCCTCGCTGGTATTCCTTCTCGGCGCAGTATTCTTCGCTGCCTCCCTCCAGCCAACCGCACCGTTCTGAGCGTATCACCGGCACTCTGTCCGCTCTCGCAAGCGCATCGGAGCCCTGAATTGTGCGCCCATGAAACAGCTGCGTTTCACCGCCGCACAGCCGTGCCAATTTGAAACGGCGATTAACTGCGCTTTCATAAGTGACGCGCGAACACGGCGAGATCGGTTTAACCTCTGGCTCTCGAAAGTCGTTTTTGGCGCCGATAGATGTGCGCCTCGGCGAGCTTCTTCAGTGCTCTTGTTTCAAGAAGGTGATCTCACAATTATGGTCCGCGTGTTCAAGTCGTCGCTGGCAATCGCTGCAACCCTCCTGTTGACATTGCCAGCCTGCAAAGCCGAACGCGACGTCACGAGCCCCGCCGAACCTGCAGCCGAATTTGAAATGGTTGTTGTCGAAGCGAAGGGCTGCATCTACTGCAAACTGTTTCGCCGCGACGTCGAACCGACCTACGTCACATCAAAGCACCAGAAAGTCGCGCCGCTACACTATTTGGACGTCAATGCCGAGCGCCTGGACCGAATGGATTTGGTCGCGCCGGTCTCAATTGTCCCGACGGCAGTTTTGATCAAGGACAACAAGGAAATTTTTCGAATTCCGGGCTACACGGGGCCGGAGAACTTCTTCCATTCCGTAAGCTACATGTTGCGCACCAATTAATCCTGAACGTTCGACCGAGCATCACACCAGCGCTCGGCTCCTGGCACCTGAGTTAGCAATAAGACCGGGAAACGGCTGGGAAAGACGATCCTGCGACCTGGGACGGCAGCACCGACAAAACCAGCAACGGCCTCCGGCAATTGGTGCCCCCGCCGCTAAACCGCCCAACACCTGATCTCCACCGTTGCCAACCGGCCGCCATTGGGTTTTGATGGCCGTACTTGGCCCCGAAGTCACGGTCGTCTGCGGGCTGTGCGCAAAAGCGGCACCCGTACCGCGTTGATGGAGAGTTTAAGACCATGGATCGTCGTGAGTTTATTAAGACCACGGGCGCTGCAGTTGCAGCCGTAACCGCAACCAAGACAGCCACGGCCGAGGCAAATGCGGCAACTGAACTTGCCGCCCCAGCAACCATCAAGGGACGTCGCGAGTTAAGATTGGTAAGCCCCTGGGGTAACGGTGTCGCCGGACTTGCCGATGAAGTCTTTCAGTTGGCCCGCGCCCTCACCGATGCCTCTGATGGCCGTCTCTCCGTCCGCAGGGTCGACAGCGACGCAGTTTCAAATAAGGGGTCAATCGCTACACTAAAGAGCGGCCAGGCCGACCTTTACGTCGGCATTGAGCATGACAACGCCAGACATCATCCTGCTTTCTCGTATTTCGCAGGCCTTCCCCATACCCTCGGCCTTGACGCCAACGACCTTGACGCATGGCTTCACATTGGCGGCGGCCAGGATCTGTGGGACAGCTTATCGGCACAGTTCGGGGTGAAATCGCTTTTGGTCGGTCATCTCGGAACCAATCCCGCCATTTGGTCATCTGCCACACTGTCAGACCGAACAAACTTCTCCGGCCTCAAAATCGCCGCCCAGGGTCTTGGTGCATCGGTTGCCACAGCACTGGGAGGCACCGTTGTTGATGTACCCTCATCAGAACTCGCAGACGCACTCGCGCAAGGCAAAATCGTCGCCGCGGAATGGGGCAACAACTATCACAACATGACGCTTGGCCTACACCAAACCACAAGCAACATCACCGCACCTGGCCTCCACGTCAGCGGAACAGCCGTTGCGTTCTCAGTGGGTCACGAGCTTTGGCAGAAGTTGACGCCCACGGAGCGAGCCCTGATAGAAGGGTGCGCCCAGACAGGTTTCCGCAACTCCCGCGCCATCGCAGCCCATCAAGAAGCGGTCTTGAGCAAAACGTTGCAGGAGGTACACAAAATGCGCACCTCCACGGCTCACGCCGAACTAAATGCTGCCATCTCTAGGGTTACCGACGCCGTCGTGGCACACACGGCCGCCACCGATTCCACTTCTCAGCTGATCAATGCCAGCTATATGGCCTTCCGCCGCGAGATACTAGGACGCCATGCCGGGTTGGTACCGTCTATCTAACCGAGCAACGCCGGGCTGAAGAGGCTCTTATTCCAAAATCGGTCTTGGCCTCCCGTGACCATCGGTTATTCATTGCGCTGTGGAGCACAGCATATCTACGACATGCGAATCCACCACTCTGACCGCGGCGGCGGTGCGGATAGGCTGGCAGTGATATGCCGTCTGTCACCGCTTGAAACGCGCGATGAAGCCTCTGGCCGCAAAACAGGAGAGCATGCGAAATGAGCACCGAATATGATGACGACGTGAAGCGGTATGCTTCGAATTTAAATGGGGACGCCGTGGCCGGCATCGTTAAGCACCTTGGCATAGCCCTTCGCAGCAAGGACGCTTCCCTTGTCTCATGTTCCAGTAAGGACGAACTTGCCCGCGTGCGCGACAGTTGGCTAAAAAAGAAACTTGGGCTGACCGACGACGACAAAACGCTCGATGCGGCCATCAAAGATATCTGCGAAAAAATGAAGGGCGATCAACGCAAGCATCGCGTAACATTCTATTACCTTCTTGCCGAAAAATTCGGAAAATTGGACAAACTTGCCTGACCGTCGGCCAAAATTGCCGGTCCCGCCACCTGCGGGCTGGGTCTGAAATTTTGCAGCGCGCACCAAACACCGCAGCCCGCGTTTAACCTTTAGACCTTGTGAGTCTTTGGGATAAAACATACTAAATTGGGCCGCTTCACACCGGTGAGGCGGCCTTTCCTATCGTTGCAGCATCATCCTTGCTCCACCAATTGGACGCCTGGTTGCTACACCCAATTTCCCTTAAAGAATGAGACAAATCATAGACGTGGCATTCTGGCACAGATGTAGTAACGTACTCGGTGGACCTATATCACCAAGTTGGCGTGGAATTTGAGGCCACGTCCCGTCACGTACTGGCGCCAGCCGTCAATGAACACTGTTGACCAGTTGCGAGATTTGCCCGGGTAAAGAGAGTTAAACCATGAACGCAACATCGTTGAATGCGCTTCGTAATGCGACAGCATCAAGCACTGGCGACTTGGGCGACGAAAGAATGGAGCAAATCCGCGAACTGCTTCTCGGCGACCAGATGCGCCATAGCGAGACGCGGCTTACAGCAATTGAATCGCGCTTGCACGCGTTGGAGACAGACCTGGGTCATAAGTTTGACGCGATCCAAGCCCGCATAGAAGCCCTCGCAGGTGAGACGCAAGGCGAGCAGCGCGCCGCATTCGACGAGTTGGCACGCTCCATTGAAGAACTCGGGGACAGGGTACGCACAATCACCCGAACCTAATTTTTTGCGCGTTCAAGGCGCGTGAAACCAATTACATTTCCAACGTGGGGAGCCCGCCGAACAAGCCGCGGATCAGTAATCCATGTCGCAAGGCGTCGATAAACTAAAAGAACTTCTGTTCGATAGCGAAAACCAGGCTCTGAGCGAACTACAAAACCGTCAGGCCGACATCAGACAGCGTCTGGATGCTGTCTTCGAAAGAGCAGGCACGGACGAGCGCTTGCGCACCTCGGTTGCAACCGTTCTCGATGGGGCCCTGCGCACGGCCGAGATCGAACGGCATGCGCAATTGTCACAGGCGATCGCACCTCTCGTCGTCAGCACTATCAAAACCGAAATCCACAATAGCCAGGACGAACTGGTCGAGGCCCTTTACCCCATTACGGGCCGCCTAGTTTCAAGCTACGTCTCCAGCGCCATGAAAGACCTGATGAAGCAGGTCAATCAGCGTTTGGAACATAATCCCTTCACGCTGCGTATCAAAAGCGTCATGACCGGACGCTCGATGGCGGAAATTGCACTGGCGGAAACACAGAACCTCAACACCGAGGAGATCTATCTGATACGCCGCGGCTCCGGCGAGCTGATTGCGCGTTGGCCGTCCGCAGCGGGCAAGTCCAACCAAGACCACGTCATGAGCGGTATCCTGACCGCAATCAACGAATTTGCCACTGAGGCCTTCAACGCAGAGGGAACCACGCTTCGCATGATCGATCTGGGCGACGCCTGCGTCTACTTGCGCGCTTCGCCCACATATCTAGTGGCAGCAAAATGCGAAGGCTCAGCGCCTGCATCAATCGAACAGGTGATCGACGAAGCGTTCCTGGAAACAATCGAGCAGCATCACGACAGCCTCGACATCAATCCAGGAGCGCTTGGTGCAGCTGGTACTACGGCGGGACAGACCAAGGAAGATGAAGCCGCCAAAATACTCTCTCATCTGGCCGAAACGCTCAACAGCCGCATTAGCCGCAAGCAGGAGCAATTGGTCTCGCTACCGTTCGGCATTAAGCCGGTAAGCTTCGCAACATCATTGCTTCTGGCTTGCATTTGCGCCGTGATGGCATGGAGCCTGTACTACAACTTTACGACGGAGCGTGTTCGCACGCTGGCCACTGGCATCATTGACCGGTCTGCAGAGCTCAGGGGGTATCCAACACGCCTGACAGTCGCACCCTACGGCGAAGCTATTACGCTTGCAGGACTCGCACCCAACAATGATGCCAAGTCGCAGGTCATTGCGCGACTGCAAAATATCCTACCGACAACGAAGATCAACGATCAAATCGCACTGCTGCCTGAAGCTCCCCGCGACACCGGTCCGGAGGTTGCCCAACTTCGCAGCGCCATTGCGAACCTGCGCGAAAACGTCACCGGTATGAATGATAACATTACCGGATTGCGCACCAATGTACGAACCGACATCGCCGGACTTCGCAGCCACATCGACCGTCGCCTGCTGCTGCATAGCACCAAGCAAAGTCAGGAACGGCTGGTAAAAGCCTTGCCCGTACTTACAGGACTGGCTGACTTAACCATCGACGACGCCGGAAAACAAACCGCGAGTGAGACCGCCGCGTCGGTACAGCAAGTTCGCGCCAAACTTGAGACGCTACGCACAACTGCAGCCGATTCAGCGACCAGCACTGAAGCGCTCCAAACGCTGGCAGCCCCACTGAACGACTTGGCCGCAGAACTGCGCGGCGCCAATCAACAATTATCCGGTCTACTAACCGGCTCGGCTATTGCAACTTCGCTTGAACCAGCCTCACCACCCATCCCATCGCGACCATCGGATGAAAACGATCAATCAGGCACAATCTCGGCCGAAGTAGCCGCTGCACAAAGCCTTGCAGCGGAAACAGAGCGCCTATCTGCTCTCGTCCTCGCTGCAACCAATGCCGTTCAAAGCCGCCAGAACGCAATACAGACACCCTTCGAAATCCTGGATAAATGGGCGCGCACAAATGCCGTCTTCTTCTCAACGGCAACTGATTACCGCAACACAGCGCAAACCAAAAAAACACTCGATGAGGCTGCCGCATTGATCACAAAGGCAGAAATCCTGGTGCGCGTCGTCGGCTATACAGATCTACGCGGTCAGGACGATGACAACACATCGTTGTCGCAGCGCCGCGCTGACAAAGTTTACCGCGAGCTTCTATCGCGCGGTGTCCCCCAACGATTGCTGGCAGCCGTTGGACGGCGTGACGCACGGGATTTGTCCGCCGCCGTTGGTGCGGGAACGCCCAATCGCCGCGTCGAGTTCGAAATCGGCTTTAACGGTGAAAGCGCAAGATGAGCGCACACAAAGTTATGCTTTTGGGAGAGATCGGCGTCGGCAAATCCTCTCTGGTGCGACGTCTGGTTCTCGACCGCTTTGAAATCAATTACAAGCCGACGCTTGGCGTCGACGTCTACCGCTATGAGGTCCCCGAAACCTCGCAAAGACCGGCCAGCAGCCTCATCATCTGGGACACCGACGGCAATTTTGGCGATACGCTGTTCAAGCACGTCTATATGCGCCAAGCTGCTGGTGCCTTGATCATCGGCGATATCACCAGGCCATCGACCCTGGAAACGATGGTTGCACTAGGCCAAGGATTTGCAGAAGCCTTTCCCGGCCGCCATTACACCTTCATCGCCAACAAGCACGACCTCATCACATCAAACACGCAGGAAGAACTCCCGGACGCGTTGGCAAACCCAACCCAGCCACTCGTCAAGACCAGCGCAAAGACGGGGGAGAATGTAGAAAACGCGTTCGTGACAACTGCGGAGGCAATCCACCGTCGTGGCCTCTGAGCATCGAAATTCACAACGCCGCACCGAGCCCGGACTGCAGCAAGCTCCATTGGTTGAAGCCGGACGGGAA
Organism: Hyphomicrobiaceae bacterium; assembly: GCA_965222485.1. Classification (GTDB taxonomy): domain Bacteria; phylum Pseudomonadota; class Alphaproteobacteria; order Rhizobiales; family Hyphomicrobiaceae; genus CBDCUC01. The sequence goes on along the minus strand of CBDCUC010000040.1, from coordinate 1,666,790 downwards.
CTCGCACAACGCAAGATGTACGGCCTTGTTTGGTTTGATGAAGAACTCGACATCGTGGCGAGATTTGGCAGTCTTGTTAACTTTGCAGAAATTGGACTTCCGATCACCGAGTGCTGCCCGGCGCTTTCCGGTTATGAAGACGACATTCACGCTCTACGTTCAGAGCCTGCCAACACACTGAACCTGCCGGCCATCGTCATCGTCAACGCGCAAGGAGAAACACCTCGCATAAATCTCACTGTCATGTGGGCGCCAGCGTCCAACCGGTATCTGTTCCTGGCCTCGCGTGCGATCACCGATACTGGACCACAACTCGAACTTAGCCGCCAGATGCGCGCACGTCTGATCGCGGAGGAGCAGGTCATCGCAAAGTCGCGCGAGCTTGCACAAGCCAATGCTCAGCTTGAACTTGCGAACCGCGATTTGGAAGACTACGCGGCTATTATCTCGCACGACCTGCAAGCTCCGCTGAGAGCATTGCGCTATCTCGCAGACGACATCGAAACGCAAATCGACGGACAACAGACACCGGCACTTCAAAAAAAACTTGAGGCCCTTCGTGCTCAATCTCGTCGCATGACAGGCATGCTGTCAGCATTGCTGGACTATGCAAGCGTCGGGCACAAATCAGATACGGTAACAGACGTCAACACTGCCGACCTTGTTAAATCCGTCGTGTCATCCATTTCCCGCCCTGCCGGCTTTCACGTCCAAATCCGCGGCGAATGGCCGACCCTACGAACAGCCGCCGCCCCACTCGACCTAGTGTTGAGAAATCTGGTCGACAATGCGATCAAACATCACGACCGCGACGAGGGTCTCATCACAATCGAGGCCAACATGAACCCCACCGCATCACCGGTGGCCGATACCCCCAATCGCGACAAATCAACCGCATTCATTGAATTTGTGGTGGCAGACGACGGCCCAGGAATCGACCCTCGCCATCATGAAAGCGCCCTGCTGCCGTTTCGGACCCTTTCAACAACACAGGAACCGAAAGGACATGGCATGGGGCTCGCATTCATCAGGCGCACGGTTGAGACAATTGGCGGCCGGCTCGAACTGCGGTCCAATCCAGCCGAGCAGCGGGGCTGCGCGGTGCACATCATGTGGCCGTTGGAAATTGTCGCGCAACCAGGCACCAGCGTCGAAACAGCCCATGAGAGTTGAGCTGATAGCGTCCCAATCAACCTCCCTAGTCACCTCTCCACCCAGCCAAAAGTGTATAAAAGCGAGGCCATTCGGGGCACACCTGCGTGCAATCGCATGAGGATCGCACAACAGAACTTGCCACAGGGGAGCCGCTTAGTGCACAAAGACCCCGGAAAACGAAATAATTTTTCTGACGGTCCACAGGCTAATGCGCTGCGGGCATCGCAGGCAGCGGTTTGATCGAGATCAATCGCCAACGTATTAGAAGGCCAACGATGACGGCGTCAAAAACTGATTCCGGTGGAGACTTTCTCGCGAAGAAGAGTGATCTTCTCAAGTCGCGCGGCGACATCCCGCAACTGGTGGAGATTCTTATTGTTGAAGACGAAACGCAAGATGCCGAGCGCCTGAATGCGACGCTGCACCTGTTATTCGGGTATGATGTGCAGATCCGCAAGGCTGCGACTTTGAACAGTGCAATGGACGCGGTGATAGAGCGTACGCCTGAGATCGTGTTTTTGGACGACGTCCTGCGCCCTTCCGACAACGCGACGCAGTCCATCCCCTTTCTTCGCCGTGCGGGATTTGAAGGGCCGATTGTCGTCATCAGCGGGCAGGTAACACGTCAGCGGCGCAAACTATTGATGGACGCTGGCGCCGCAGAAGTTATCCACAAAGACCAAGTCGACAGCGTGCGTATCACCGAGGCACTAACCAAGGTATACTCAAATACGCAAAATGATGGCGACGCGTGAACAGCCGGCCATGAAAGGCCGCCTTCAACGCGTAAATTGTGCTCCAACTCATAACCTTAGCGCGTGCCGCTGGGCATCGATAAACCCAGTCAAATAAACGTCTACTGTTCGCGCCCTGCAAATCGTGCCACCGTGAACAACCCGAAGCACACGCGTTATCCCCAGTTCAGTTGTCGCATCCGGGCCTAAGGCCACACTTTCCTCACGCGATGCGCTACCTTCAGCGTCACGTACGCGTAACCCTTTCCGTTTGGCGAAAGAACAAGTCCTAGTCTTCGGCGTTTGTATTGAACATCAACGCCAAGGCGGCTTTGGCCTAGCGGTAGGGGATCAGTCTACATGACTGCCAATTTGTTCTTTGGAGTTGGAGGGAAACTTCCCATGATGAAGCATAAACGTTTTGCAATTGCCCTTTCGACATTCGCTATCGTTGGCGTCAGTGTCGCACAGCTCGTGCAGGCTAAAACCCATGCGGAGCCAACCAAGCCGGGCTACGCACTTGGCATAAGCAGCGGACCTGCCACACGTCTGGCACAGGTCGTCAATCTGGACGATCTAATGCGCGATCTCGCCCGCTAGCAGCTGAACAACCTGATCGTGCCGGGACTGCAACCCGGCGCGCTCATTCCCACCTCAAAGACAGTAACTTGGCGGTGCCTTGATCAAATGCGCGGCACCAAACAGGTAACCTGCATTATCCGCCCCCCTCCATTACCAGTTTTCGCATGAAGGACGGAGCATTCCGAGCCCGTCCGAGTGTTGCCCGCTTCACACGCTTAGGCCACCGCGAAGCTTGGTTCCCATACAAATCCTTGCCCGCGCCTGAACCTCACGGCAACAATCAGCACTATGCATTTCACCGCAGACCAACTCACCATTATCTCGCTGCTGGGCGGCGTACTTCTTCTTCTGTTGTTCGGACGCTGGCGCTACGACCTCGTAGCGTTCGCAGCGCTCGTTCTTGCAGTTATCCTAGGGGCCGTTCCCGCCGACGAGGCGTTTTTAGGCTTCGGTCATCCCGCAACGATCATCATCGCGCTTGTGTTGGTAGTTAGCCATGGGCTTGCAACGTCAGGCGCAGTAGGGTTTCTGGCTCGCCAGATCACGGCGGCAGGTCGTTCGATATCAACACACATTGCGATTATGTCTGGTGTCGGCGGACTATTGTCCGGCATCATGAATAACGTTGGCGCGCTAGCGCTTCTGATGCCGGTCGACATGGAAGCCGCCCGAAAGGCCAAACGGCACCCAGGCCTGACGCTCATGCCGCTGTCATTCGCCACGATCCTGGGCGGCCTGATCACCCTGATTGGCACACCACCCAACATCATCATTTCCACCTTCCGCGAGCGAACACTCGATGCGCCATTCCAGATGTTCGACTTCGCCCCCGTGGGCATCGTTTGCGCCGCAGTCGGCATTCTATTCATTGCCCTGGTTGGCTGGCGCCTCATACCCACGCCTGCAAGTGCGGATGAAGGCGAGGGCGTTGTATTCAAACTTGATGATTATCTTGCCGAACTGGCAGTGACCAAAGACTCTCGTTTCCTCGGCGTATCTCTCGTAGATTTGGAAAAGGCTAGTGCCGAAGGCGACGTTCAACTGCTGGGCGTCATTCGAGACCATTCCCGTCTGCCTGCACACCAAGGTTGGATCAAGATACAAGAAGGCGACGTCCTACTCCTGGAAACAGCAGCCGAGACACTCGATAATTTCGTTGCGGAAAACAAGCTGTCTTACGTCCAACCCGACCGCCGGCGCGACGAAATCGAAGAAGCCGACCTGGAGCTCTTTGAAGTCGTGGTCCGGCCCGGTTCGCCGTTGGAAGGTCGAACCAGTGCCTCCATTCATTTGGTCGACCGACATGGAATTTGGCTGATTGGCATTCAGCGTCAGGGTAAGCGCCTGCAAACGCGCGTACGGCGCACACCAATTGCCGCCGGTGACGTTCTGCTGCTGCTGGCTCCAAAAGAACGCGCTGCAAACTTTGCCAATACCATGAGCCTTTTACCTTTGGCTGAGCGCGGCCTGGAGGTCAGCTCCAGCAGTAAGGCCATTTTGTCGGCAGGCCTGTTTGCCGCAGCCATTGCCCTGTCGAGCTTTGGACTACTCTACCTGCCTGTCGCCCTCGCCTTAGTCGTAGTGCTGTATGTACTGCTGAACATCGTCCCGTTGAAGGACCTATACGAAACGATAGAGTGGCCTGTGGTCGTCCTCATCGGCTCACTGATCCCTCTTGGCCTCGCCTTGGAGACGTCCGGCGCAACCGTCACTCTCGCCAGAGGAATTGTCGATTTTGCCAGCGGTCTACCCGCCTGGGTGATCTTGACCATCATCATGGCCCTGACGATGACGCTTTCGGACGTCTTAAACAACACCGCAACTGCACTGGTCGCAGCTCCTATTGCATTGGAAGTTGCAAGGAAGCTTTCGGTCAATCCTGATCCGTTTTTGATGGCGGTCGCAGTAGCGGCAAGTTGCGCCTTCCTCACGCCGATTGGGCACAAGAACAACACGCTCATCATGGGACCGGGCCGCTACAAGTTCGGCGATTACTGGCGTCTCGGGCTGCCACTGGAGATTATCGTCGTCGCGGTGGGCGTTCCGATGATCCTCTTGGTTTGGCCGTTATAATCCGCTGACAGCTGCTTCAGCAGACCAGGCCTAACGCCCACCCTGTCGAATCTAATACCCCGGCCAAACACGCCAACGAGCAAGGCTCAACGGCAGACAAGTACCGGCACTTTGGTGTGGGTTAGAACCTTGTTGGTCTCGCTGCCCAGAACCAGTGCCGAAAGCCCGCGACGCCCGTGCGAACCGATCACGATAAGATCGGCTCCTATTTCATCAGCCGCCTCAACGATGGCACGCCAAGGCTGGGCACTGTCCGCCTGCAGACCTTTTGCTTCAACACCGGAACGCCTGGCTTCCTCCAGCCCGGCATCCAGATTATGCCCCATCTGTTTCTTGAACGCGGCGCGATCGTCTTGCGAAATGGTGATTGCGACCCCCTCCGCGACGAAATCGTCAAGCGGTGGGCAAACAGTTATCACCGTGACCTTGGCACCGCACACCTTCGCAAGTGCAATGCCATGACGGACTGCCTTGAGCGCAAGCTCACTGCCATCCGTCGGCAAGAGAATATGAGAGTACATTTATTGCCTCACATGCATTCTGGTGAATTGGTCTTGAGTTCAAGCAAAGTCAGAACACAACCTGCGTGTCCATAAGACTTGGCCATCAACGGCAATGCAGCATTGACCAGCATCAATGGCCAACCGCAACCCGTTTCGCCAGCTCTAACAAGCTGCAAAAGAAAAGGCGGACCGCAATTGGATCCGCCCTGTCAGAATGAAGGTTTGCCCTTGCGCAATGAATTCCTGCGCAAGCGAAATAAACGAAAGCTAAGCAGCCTTTGGCGACGCGACGAGCTTATTGGTTTTTGTAATGACAGCCATAGCCGCATCCACACCACCCTTACTGTGCGGAATACCAGCAAGCTCAAGTCCCATTTCGACGCCTGTCAGAGCCCCCAGAACTGTCAAGGTATTGGTATCGCCCAGATGGCCGATCCGGAATACTTTCCCAGCAAGCTTGTTTAGGCCGGTTCCCAGCGACATGTTGAAACTGTCCAGAACCTTGGCACGGAACGCATCTGCATTATGCCCGTCCGGCACGAGAACGCTGGTGACAGCTGGTGAATAATATTTTGGGTCCCGGCAAAGAACTTCCAGGCCCCACGCCTCCACGGCCGCGCGAACGGCCGAAGCCAGACGTTCGTGACGTGCAAATACGCGTTCAAGGCCTTCCTCCTGCAGCATCGCGAATGATGCCTCAAGCCCATAAAGCAGGCCAGTGGGTGGCGTGTAAGGAAAGAAGCCATTGGCATTCGCCGAAAGCATATCGGCCCACGACCAGTATGAATGCGGCAAGCCAGCGCTCTTAGATGCATCCAGGGCCTTCTGACTGACCACGTTGAACGACACGCCCGGCGGGACCATCAGGCCCTTTTGAGACCCTGAAATTGCAACGTCGACGCCCCACTCATCATGCCGATAGTCCATACATCCGATCGAAGAAATCGTATCGACCATCAGCAGAGCGTCATGACTGACCGCATCCATTGCCTTGCGGATGTCATCAATTAATGACCGGCAACCCGTCGCCGTCTCATTGTGCACGACACAAACGGCTTTGATCTTGCCATCACCGTCCTGCTTCAATCGCTCTTCCACCAGCGCCGCATCCGCGCCAATTCGCCAATCTGTCGGCAGAAATTCGACATTCAGGCCAAGATTGACGGCCATTTCTTTCCAAAGAAGCGCGAACTGGCCGGTTTCCACCATCAACACTGTATCGCCCGGCGATAATGTGTTCACCAGCGCCGCTTCCCAGGCCCCCGTCCCAGAAGAAGGATACATAATCACTGGGCCCGACGTCTTGAAAATCGCCTTAGCATCTTCCAGAAGCTTACTCGCAAACGCCTGAAATTCCGGTCCGCGGTGATCGATGATCTGCTTGGACATCGCATTGTGAATCCGCTCCGGAATCGGCGTGGGTCCCGGTATTTGCAGGAAATGCCGGCCAGCGTGATGGATCTTCTCGGACATCAAACAATCCTTATTCTTGCTCGGCCGCCGGTCACCACCGGTACCGAATGAGCCATTCTGACTGTTTTCAAACAACGCGCGCGGCACTCGCAAGCGCGCGACCGCGTGTCTGCACAAAAATTCCGTACGCCTCATCCGAATGGAGCGCGAAACGACGCCAAGCATTTGCGAAGAGCCGCTCCTAATACGAGCGAAGCCTAAAGGGCGTCAAGTGAGTGTAATGCCACACATACTGGGCCGTGACCAAAGCAATACGGTCGGTATTTCAGCTCCAATCACCAGAAATTTCGCAACTTGACCGCATTGTTGAGACAACTACAGCCATGGACAAAAACCCAAGCGCCACCAACGCTTAACCGCCAGCCAAGCAAATATGTCACAACTACGCGCCACCTTGCGTCCCAATCGACCAACCGCCCATCCCGCAATGCTTTGCCGCTCACCGGTACGACCCTGGCGCTATTCAGCCCATCAACAGATTCACGAACAGTAACATCATACTACGAGGCAAGGGCGTGCTGACGGACACTTTATTGCAAGCCTGCACCGGGTTAAGAAGAAGTGGCACAACTGAATTTGCGCGCAGTCAATTCCAGATCGAGGGCCTCAACGAAATGACGACCAAAAATTACCCAGACCAAGTCTCGCGACGCAAATTCCTGAAAGGTGGGGCAGTCGCAGCCGGCGCCGCCGGCATCGCCACAATCGCTGCATGCGGCGACAGCAGCAACAAATCCGCCGGCGCCGATGACGCCGGGTCCAAACCGGCCGCTCCTGCGGTATCTCGTGCTGAAACGATTACGCTCAAGATGCAGACCTCTTGGAATTCGGAGAGCATCTTCCACAAGATGGCGCACCAATACACCGAGCGTTGTGAAAAAATGGCTGGCGGTAGGCTGAAGTTCGACCTCCTTCCGGCAGGCGCCGTCGTAAAGGCGTTTGAAGTCCAAAATGCGTGCCACTCCGGCGTCATTGATGCCACCCATACGGTGACCGCATATTGGTACGGAAAGAACAAGGCCGCCTCCTTGTTTGGTACCGGCCCGGTGTTGGGATGTGACGCTAATCAGATGCTCGCCTGGATTCAGTCTGAGGAAGGACGCGCACTTTACAAAGAGCTTGTCCAAGACATTTTACGATTGGATGTGGTCGGCTTTTTCTCCATGCCGATGCCAACCCAACCCCTGGGTTGGTTCAAAAAAGAGATTACGAGCGTCGACGACCTGCAAGGTCTTAAATACCGCACTGTCGGACTGGCCACGGACATTATGCAAGGATTGGGCGTCAAGGTTACACAAATGCCCGGCGAAGACATCATACTATCGATGGAACGCAACCTCATCGACGCCTTCGAATACAACAACCCAACTGCGGACCGCGAATTTGGCGCACCGGATGTCTCGAAAAATTATATGCTTGGCTCCTACCACCAGCCGGCCGAATTCTTTGAGATCATATTCTCCCGCCGCCGCTTCGAGCGCCTGCCAGCGGAAATACAAGCCATTCTCGAATACGGTGCTGAGGCCGCCAGCACTGCGAATTTTGCCATGGCAATGGACCGGTACTCCAAGGATCTTCAGGAACTCATGTCCAAAGATGGCGTAACTGTAAGTCGCACGCCCAAATCGATCATGGAGGCTCAGCTCAAAAGTTGGGACGAAGTTTTGGCCAAGCTCGAAACGGACCCCTTCTTCAAAAAGGTCGTCGACAGCCAGCGCAGATGGGCGGAAAGAGTCGGCTACTTCTACTTGATGAATGCAGCCGACTACGAACTGGCCTTCAATCACTACTACCCTGGAAAGTTGAACAAAGGCTGATGCCAAAGGACTAACCCGATATCCCTCTGTTAGGTCCTTCTTCTGCTTGCAGGAACGAGGACCGAAAATGGGTTCTGTACAATGTGCGCCATATCGGCAAATTAGGCACCACGAGCGGCATCAGCCGAGATATGAAAAAGGTATTCGATCGCGGTGCGAACCTTCATCCAAGCCATTGATAAACTATCGACCTGGGTCGGACACGCATTTGCCTGGTGCATCATGGCCATGGCGATCGGGGTAGGCTACGAGGTCTTTGTACGCAAGGTATTGCGCGACCCGACAGCCTGGGCTCTTGATCTGTCCTATATAATGTACGGCGCATTGTTCATGATGTGCGGTGCCTATACGTTGTCCCGCGATGGTCATGTTCGCGGCGACGTGTTCTATCGCCGATGGTCGACAAAAACACAGGCCAGACTTGAACTGGTCTTGTACATCGTCTTCTTCATGCCTGGCGTACTTGCGATGATCTTTGCGGGCTGGAAATTCGCGCTGCAGTCATACGGCTGGAATGAAGTCTCACCGGTGTCACCGGCAAACATCCCCGTCTGGCAATTCAAGATGATCATTCCCGCCGCTGGCATTCTCCTTTTCATGCAAGGGCTCGCAGAAATATGCCGATGCATTGTCTGCCTGCAAACCGGCAGCTGGCCGGAACGAATAGCCGATGTTGAGGAAACCGAGACCGTGCTTGCGCATCAGGCAGAGGACTCCGGCCATGTTCCACCCGGCGCCAACGCTGGCAACGGAGGCACGCAATGAGCGATCCACAAATAGCGATCATGATGCTGGGCTTGTTCATTGTCTTCGTTTTACTCGGCTTTCCCATTGCATTCACACTCATGGCGATGGGCCTGATCTTCGGCTACTACGCCTATTACGACCCCACCCGCATGGATAGTTTGTTCGACAACAGGGTCTTCGACCTGTTCGTCAACCAAACCTATTCCGTGATGTCGAGTGAGGTGCTGACCGCAGTGCCGCTTTTTTTGTTCATGGGGTATATTGTCGAGCGCGCCAACATTGTTGATCGCCTGTTCTCGACGCTCCAGGTTGCCGCACGCGACATTCCCGGATCGATGGCCGTTGCCGCACTAATAACCTGTGCACTGTTTGCAACCGCCACCGGCATCGTCGGCGCGGTCGTAACACTCATGGGCCTGCTCGCTTTCCCGCAGATGCTCAAAGCGCGTTACGACACAAGCCTTGCAGCAGGTGTGATTTGCGCCGGCGGATGCCTCGGCATCCTCATTCCACCATCGATTATGCTGATCGTCTATTCGGCGACGACCAACGTTTCGGTCGTCAAGCTTTATGCCGGCGCGTTCTTTCCCGGCTTCCTGCTCGCCGGTCTTTACATCGCCTATGTCGTCGGCAGGTCTATCCTCAACCCCGAACTTGCACCGCGGCCACGCGAAGAAGATATACCGCGAGTATCCCGGCGTCAGCTCGCCTGGATGATCCTCACCTCACTGCTGCCCTTGGCAATTCTGATTTTGGCCGTCCTTGGCGCCATCCTGATGGGCTTCGCCACGCCGTCCGAAGCCGCCGCTGTCGGGTCACTCGGCGGCCTCGCCCTGGCAGCGGCCTATCGCTCGCTGACATGGGACCGCTTAAAGGAGTCCGTCTACCTGTCTGCCCGGACGACCGCGATGGTCTGTTGGCTATTCGTTGGCTCCTGGACGTTTTCCTCCGTCTTCTCGTATCTGGGCGGCGAACAATTGGTCAAGGAATTCGTACTCTCCTTGCACCTCACACCGATCATGTTCCTGATCCTTACACAGCTCATTATCTTCCTATTGGGCTGGCCACTCGAATGGTCCGAAATCATCATCATTTTCGTGCCGATTTTTCTTCCGCTTCTGCCGCACTTTGGTATCGATCCACTTTTCTTCGGAATTCTAATCGCACTCAATCTACAGACATCATTCCTGACACCGCCCATGGCCATGGCGGCCTACTACTTGAAAGGCATAGCGCCGCCGCATGTTCAGTTGATGCAGATATTTGCCGGCTGCATGCCATTCTTAGGCCTCGTGCTCATATCGATGATACTGCTGTACAACTTCCCTGGCATCGCATTATGGCTTCCCGAACAGCTGTACGGCAGATGACGGCAACAATAACAAGAGCTACAACCGATGAGTGAAGCCCTCAGCCTCAACCTGCTGGACTGTACGACGGCTGCAGAGACGATCCGTGCGGGCACGATCACAAGTGAGGAACTCACCAGGGCATGCCTCGCCCGCATCGCCGAGCGCGACGGCATAATCAAAGCATGGGCACACATCGATGCCGATCACGCGCTCGCCCAAGCGCGTGCCGCCGACAGCGAACGCGCCACTGGCCGAGGCACCGGCGCATTGCACGGTGTTCCGATAGCCATAAAGGACATCATCGACACGAGCGACCTTCCGACAGAAAACGGCTGCTCCATTTTCTCTGGCCGGCGTCCATCGACGGATGCGGCTTGTGTCGCCGCACTGCGCAATGAAGGCGCAATCATTATTGGCAAAACGGTAACAACCGAACTTGCATTGATGACGCCATCCAAAACAACCAATCCAGCCGACACGGACCGTACACCCGGCGGCTCTTCCGCCGGATCCGCCGCTTCGGTCGCCGACGCAATGGTCCCCGCCGCGATCGGGTCGCAGACCGCAGGGTCTGTACTGCGCCCAGCATCCTATTGCGGCGTATATGGTTTCAAACCGACCTTCGGATTAATTTCGCGCCGCGGCGTTATTATGCAGTCCCACACCCTCGACACACTCGGTGTCTTTGCCCGCTCGCTCGACGACATCGCGCTAGTGACCGATGCCATATCGGCTCACGACCCGGCCGACGATGTGAGTTACCTTCGCAGTCAGGGTAATCTGCTGGAAACCTCTCGCCAGGCACCGCCAACCGAACCCTTACTTGCGTTTGTCAAAACGCCGGTGTGGGACGAGATGGCCGAACCCAGCATGAAGGAGGCCTTTGCCGAACTTGTCGAAGAGTTGGGAGATCAATGCGAAGAAATCGAAATTGCCGTTCTGAACAAGGCCATCGAGTGGCACGGGATCGTGCAATTGGCGGAGAACGCGGGCTACTACGGCCCGTTGCAAGATCGCGCACGCGACAAACTCTCTGACGGTCTCAACGCCCGCCTTGACGACGGCGCGCGCATTCCCATCCGCGCTTATCTCGATGGCATCGTTTCGCGGGATCCGGCCTACACCGCCGTCGCATCCGTATTTGATCGCTATGCCGCAATCCTTACACCGGCTGGAACGGGCGTCGCCCCACCGCTCAGCAACGGCATAACCGGGTTGCCGATCTTCAATGGCCTGTGGACCTATCTGGGCATGCCTGCGATATCGATACCTTTGCTTGAAATCGAGGGGCTTCCCGTTGGCGTACAGCTGACGGGTCCACGCCGAGACGATGCCCGGCTTTTACGAACTGCGCGCTGGCTGATCGGGCGTCTTGCAACCCAAGACAACGCATAGCAGTGCCAACAGAGGTGTAAGATGACCGAATTCGCCACCGCCAGAGTTGACTTCCTCACGGCGCTGTTTACGCCATCCGGTTTACCCTTCTTGTTTCTTATTGTTGTAGGCGGCCTCGTCTGGTTCTGCACCAAAAGACCGGAACTCACCGACCGCATCTATGCTGTCTTCGGACTGGCCGTGTTCGCGGCATTCGTTCTCATACTCGCGCTGTGGGTTGATAGCGTCGCATTGAAAGTCGTCCTACTCCTGACCGTCAGCATGGCGGCAATCGACTTCTGGCGTGATGCGTTCCAAAGCTCTGCACATAAGAACCGCAACGATTCCTAGGCAGTCGGACATCGCGTCCCATATGCCTTCCATTTTCTCACATCATTGGTGATTGGTGAGGCCCGAGCCTCACCAATAGATCATCTGTAGTCGGAGCACCGTGGTGGGGCACAACTTACAGGAATAGGAAACGAACCTGCACGCTATACAGCAGCTCCATTTTCACCCGGAATTAAATCGAACAGTCTATCTTTAAACACTTGATAAGTTTTCCGCAGCTTCATGCCACTTAAGCCGCGGTGCAGTTTGAGGCCTTCCCGTGCACGAAAACCGCCGTATCCGATTTGCGTCCATCGAGGGGCTTCAACGCTCCGATCTTCCGATCGCTGTAGAGATCTGGCTGGAAGAACTGTGTCAACAGTTTTGGGCAACGCGAGACATGGTAAAGCTCGCCACGCTGTTCAAACGCCATATGCAGGACCCCGATCCGGAGCGCTTAAACCTTTCCTACATAGATCGTTACTGCCAATTGGAGCGCAAGCAGGTCAACGACAGTCTGCGTCTGATGTACACCTACGGCGTGGTCGAAAGCTTTTCACTCGAAGATGAGCAATTGCGCGCATCGCTCAGTCTTTCGCTTCTGCAAAGGCTGCGTACGCTCGAGCTGAGTGAACGTTTCAAAAAGATAACGACTGTCGAGCGAAACGCCCCGCACATTCCTGCTGCCACACCTTCCGATCGATGGGTTCCAAGCACCGTCGACCCCGTATTGTGCGATGAGACCACATCCGAATCCACCGATGCGGTTGCTCAGCTGTCACAATCGCCTCGGGAAGACGACACTTCACCGTTTCGCGTCATCCCGCTCCTGTAATGCATTTGCAAGAAAGCGCCGCGCACTCTTTCACAACGCACCAGTTCAATTGCAACTCTTTCGGCACCCCGACTGGCACTTGGCCTTTGCGCTCGCGTTATTCACATAGCCACAGACCTGCAGGCAAACATTCATCTGCTGCTGGCAATTTTTGGACTTCGGCTTAGGAGACTTCTTTTTCTGCACCTGAGCGTTGCTAACGCATTTTCCCCCAACCGGGGTGTAACCCGGACCACAAAATTCTGCTGCAGCGTTTCGGCATTGATTGCCCTCAGCGCTCCAAACCTGACCTTTGGGACAACGCCGTTTTGCTTTCTTTTTCTTCTTCGCCGGCTTCCTGCGTTGCAGATCCGCATTATTGACGCACTTTCCATTCACCGGCGTATAACCGGGACCACAGAACTCGGCCATCGCATCTCTGCACTGGTTGCCCTCTTCGCTCCATACCTGGCCCTTCGGACAACGCTTCTTCTTCACTGCCTTCTTCTTGGTTATGCACTTGTAAGACCGCGTACCGGTTTTTGTTCTGGTTTTTGACTTTGAACAGCGACAAACACCGTTCTTCACCCAGCCGCCAACACATGAAACTTTTGCGGTCTTCTTTGTCTCGGGGCTCTTGTCCGGCTTCTTCTTGGCTTTGACTTTCCTCCCTCGCTCACTCAGCAGTGGGGGTGGGGTGCGCTCAAGTTCGATCTTCCCATACGCGGGCAGACTTGGCTGGAAATGTATCGGCTCAGACACGCCCAACCGGCGACCGGTGGCACACTCGGCACAATCTCCAGCGCGTTTCGCGCGACCGGCAGCTTCCATCAGGTAGCAGGTGTCCTCAGTCTTGAACGCTGCATCGCCCGGCTTAAAAGCCCAAAAACCGCAGCGCTCATCGCCGGCACATTCCTGCATGCACAAAGGAAACCCGACATCTCCCGATACGAAATAGCGATACGTCGCCAACGTTCGCGTGTGTCCGAGCAGAACGTTGAATCTAACGCCGGGAAAATTGGGGTCCCGCATGACTTCACCTGCCGCAAGCGGAGGGATACGCTGTTGTGCGGTCTTTGCAGGCGACCCAGTGGCGGGATCTGCGCCCGCAGCAGGAGTCGACTTCGAACCTCCGCTTGTACCTTTCTTGAGCTTTGCAACGTAAGCTCTGGCCAGGTCGGAACGAAACCCAGAGGGAAACGATTTCAGAAAGGCATTCCAGCCTTCGATTGTTCCCAGTTCCTTGGCTGCGGCAAAAGCCTCTTTTTCTGAGATTGCGTCGGCAGTACCCGCATAACCTCCCGACTGTGCCGCTAACGGCAGCGGCAGCGGCAGCGCAATCAAAACCGCCAGCGTCGCGACCACAAACACGCAACCTACAGCGCCACGCATAACACTCACCCCGCCATTTGCCTCAGACCACCACACATTGAATGACATTCAGGCGCACCATCGACATTGTCAAATCAGATTGCGCGAGAGCGCAGAATGCCTGGAACGCCTGCAGCCAATTACCCATGAAAAACGCCCCGGTGGAGTTCCATCGGGGCGTTACATTTCGCGCTCGGTGTCCACCGTTGGCAGATCCGACTACGTGAGTTTGTAAGGCATATCGTTACCGGCGAAAAAGGCGTCGAGGTTTTCCAACGCCTCATAGCCCATTTGATTGCGCGCCTCGATCGCTGCCGAACCCAGGTGTGGCAACAGGAATGTATTGTCCAAGTCCCGATAGGCCGGATTGATATTCGGCTCGCCTGCGAACACATCAAGGCCGGCATACGACAGACGGCCCGATTTCAATGCCGCAATCAGATCATCGTCATTCACCAGATCACCGCGTGCACTGTTCACGACGACGGCGCCCTTGGGCATTTTCTCAATCGTCTCCTTATTGAAGAAGTAGCGCGTCTCGGGCGTTGATGGTGCGTTGATCGAGAAGAACTGCGACACGCTCAGCAGACTATCGAGGCTGTCGTGGAAGATCGCACCTTTTTCTTTTTCCTCCGGCTGACGGACGATGTCGTGGTAGTGGATTTCCATATCGAAACCGCGAGCACGCTGCGCCAAAGCCTGCCCGATACGACCGAACCCGTAGATACCGAGCTTCTTTCCATCGAGCCGTTGCCCCACAAGCTGCAGCGGCGCCCAACCCGGCCAGCTGTCGGTACGGACCATACGCTCGCCTTCCGCCGCCCGGCGCGCCGAACCGAGTATCAGCAGCATGGCAATTTCCGCCGTGGCAATCGTCACACCATTGGGCGCGTTACCAACCTTGATACCGCGGGCCTTCGCCGCCTCCAGGTCAATATGATCAAAGCCAATCGAGAATGTCGAAATTGATTTGATGTGCTCCGGGAGCGCCATGATCACATCTTCGCGCATCTTGTCGGTAATCGTAATGAGCAGAGCATCCACGTCTTTGGCCTGCGCCACGATCTCATCGGTCGACATTTGGTGGTCATCGGCATGCTGGACGACCTCATAGTCAGTATTGGCGCGCGCCTCTACAGCCTCTGGCAGACGTCGTGTAATCAAAACACGCTTCTTCATTGCTTTTCTTCCCTCTCAATTAGCGCTTCTTTTCCCTGAGCATTTTTTTTCGCTTGTGCCGCAACGACAGGGTACTGGCAAGCCCTGTAGCGTTCATGAGACACGAAAACCGATTGTTTACCAATATCGGTAACGATTTTCCCAGCCGAAATCGCCTAGGAGCGACGCGACGCCACAACCCCCTGGCTTGCCCTCATGCTTGGCAAGGGCCCTGGCACCGGCGAAAACCGGGCTTGCATGTCGCGGGTCCTGCAACATCTGACCATTCCGGAACCTGCCTGATGCGCACTATCTTCACGATTTTGGTCGTCCTCGCCGGGCTAAAGGTCTACGCCCACAACGCCATATTCCAGGACTCCGCGCGCACCGCACTCATCAACGCCTATCGATCGGCTGCCGTAACCGCCTGCAAGCGCGACGCCCGCTACTACCCCGAAACGGCCAAACACTGGGACACCCCACGCGCTGTGGAGCTGACAATTGGCCGCAGCACCGGCGGGGTCCAATTTTGGGATATCCATCATCCTCAATGGGATGAAGCGTTCAAGACACCGTTTCTGATTGTCCGGCCGGACAAAGCAGCAGGCGCGCTCACCTGCACCTATGACATCAACCGAGACGCGGCAGTCATAGCCTCAAGATAGCCGCCTCATGACCTGACAGCCGGCTCGAGTAACGCGCAGGCAACCACCCGGTTTACCTAACCTGCAACTGTCCCCCACGACCCACCTAGTTGCATAACCAGCCGGCGCAAGTCTGGTGAAACTAGACTAATCAGGCCGGCGCTAAAAACCGCAACCGCGAGTCCGCCAACTAGGCTCAGGATCATCCAGCTCCCGACGAGATCGGTCGTCGCACCATGATAGAGAACACCGAGAGTCCCGGCGACCGCCACGGCAGCACTGGCTCGCGCCGCGACAACGCTCCCAACACCTTTCACGCAGAAAATCACGTAAGACAGCGACGCAAACTCCGCCACAATTCCGGCAATCACCAACCCCTCAAGTCCCCACCCTGCACGAAGCGCAAAATATCCGCCTGCAAGTCCGGTCGCACGGATAAGCCCTGCCGTGAAGAAAGGCCGCGTGTTGGCCTCCGCCAATAGCGCCATGCCGGGAACTGCCTGCATCATACGCGCGCCCCACATGACGGCCATCAGCGCGACGACCAAGTCTAATCCTGCATATTTGCTGCCGAATGCAAACGAGACAATCAAACCGCCAACGGCAACAAACAAAGCCACATAGGCAGCCACCACTACCCCGGCCAAATCCGTCATCATACGAAAGCGCCTGCCAAATTCGTGCCCTTGGTCTTTCACCTGCGACAAAAGAGGCAGCATCAGCGCATGAGCGATGCGTGACACAACCAAACTGGGCACCATCGTAATCAGGAACGCAACCGAAAACGCCGCCAGCTCCTCCATGCCCAGCAAACGCCCAACGAGAGCCCGATCGCCTTGATGAACAATCAAAAGCGGTAATGCCGACAGCCAAATGGGCCAACCGAACCGGAAGATTTGCCCAACGTACGCCCAATCCAGAACAACCTGGTAGCACCGTCGCGCTAACAGGTGCGACACAAACACCATCAGCGCAGCCTGCGCCAGCGCCAGCCACACGATTGCTTCATAGCCGGAGGTCATTTTGAGCACCGGCACGGTCAACGCCAACGCAAATAATTGCGGTAGAACTTCCACCGTCACCTGCGCGATATTCGATAAACGCCGCTGATACCGGCGCACATCCAGATGCAAAAGGCCCTTGATGAGTGGGACCACAGCAACCGCTTCAAAAGCCCATCGGGCCTCCGGGATTGCAAAGAACACCGCAACGGGGCCTGCCAGGACATAAAGCGCCAACGCCGTCAGGACACCGCGTAAGAACAGAACCAAATGGCAGCAGCCTACAAACCTCGGCCTATCACCATTGCGCGATTGGATGATGAGCCGGTCAACTCCCAATTCACTGGTCGTCTCCACCAGCTGCAATAACAACGTGATTGTCGCGGCAATGCCGAAGTCGCCTTTTGAAAGCCAGTGTCCGATAATTGCATTGCGACCAAACGAGGCCAATTGCGCAGCAGCGAAGCCCGTAAACAGCAGCATGCCTTGCGCCGACACGCGTGCTCCAAGCGATGGTTTGGAATCCTGACGTTCCGATAGGGTGGCGCTCATGCAGCCTCACGTTCCTGCCGCGTATTCCATATGTGCGGACGCGCCATCCGCTTCGACACCTTGGAAAACGGCCCTTCGCATAACCGGCCAACAAATCGCACCAACGGCTCGCCGGCCAGCCAAAGCAGACTACACGTTGTTTGCAGCCAGCGCGGTCGCAAGGCATGGCTCCATTTTTTGCGGAATGCATCCTCCATCCTGGCAAACGACTTGTCTTTTTTACCAGCCGACAGGTGCAAGAGATGGAAGTCGATGACGTAGGATGAGTACCCCATGACATCGGCGGCAAGGCAGATGTCGGCGCCATAAAAATGAAAGCCAGACAGATCAGCTGAAAATCCTACACGCGCCGACCGGCGCACGATGATGAAATTCTCATCAAGGCTCATGACGCGCGCGGGAAACTCGCCGACCGACCGGTCGCGCCCGTGCGGATCACTAATGCGAATCGCAAGACTGCCTGGCGCCTCGCCGCCGGCATTGCCCGCCAAAGCCCAATTCGGATCTTTCTGCGTCAACTCATCGAGTATCCCGTCAAGCTTCCGGCGGCTGTCTTCGAGAAGGCGGATGTCTTGATGGCACAGGATAACGAACTCACCATGTGCAGCATCGAGCGCTGCATTCAGACCACGAAACGCACAGGTTTGCTGTTCGCCCGTATTGTCGATCATAAGGAATTCGCAGTCGGGGGACGAAAATCCACCATCCGACATGGATGCACGCATTTCGTCGTACTGAACTTGATCATTGACCAGCGTCACGATCGTATAGCGCACGAACGCAGCATCAGAGGCCGGTTCAACACATTTCAAAAACGGATGCTGCATTGTCAGACCAGTCCCTTTCCAGCGCCTTCACTTATGCATGCACCTTGCGGACCCGCCGGCATTGCTTTGTCGGCATCTTGCAGAATGCGCGCAGAAGCAACTTTCCTAGGTCTGCCCTGCCACCACTCATGATGCGCGCGCCAGACGTCGCGCCACACATGAGCCACTTTCAACCGCTCGCGTGAATTTGAAAGACGCGCAGCAACTTCAAGCCCGATCCAGCGCGACAGCGGCCACATTGCAAGCAAGAACAAACCCAACTCGCGCGTGCCCCTTCCAAAGTGCCGCTCGATTAGGAGTGCTTTGGCGCTAAGTAGCTTGATCATCTTAGGCGCGCGCGCACGCTCCGACGCGCCACCATAATGCACGATTGTCGCCTGCGGCGTGACGCGCGGGCGGGCGCCGAACGAGGCGGCCCTAAGACACAAATCAGCCTCCTCGCCGTACATAAAGAACTGTGGAGCAAATCCGCCGAGGCGCCGCCAGAAGTTCCGACGAACTAAAAGAAAGCAACCCGACACAATGTCGACGTCACGTTCACAGCCGCGGTCCCAGCCACCGTAGGCCTCGCTGTTAAACACCGCAGAATTGCGGAACATTCCGGTAAGCCCGCACGCCCGGCAAAACAAGTTCCACACTGTCATACGCCGCCAGCAGGATGCAGGATTGAGCAAGCCATCGGCAAAAAGTGTTCGCCCGCCCCAGATCCGAGCCTCCGGCCACCTCTTGGCAAACGACACCAGCTTGTCCACGGCACCATTCAACGCCACGGTGTCAGGGTTCAGCAGCAGCAGAAAATCTCCGCGCGCTTCAACCGATGCAAGATTGTTGGCAGGAGCAAAGCCGATATTCCGGTCAAGTGCGATAAGACGCACCTGCGGAAATTCACTTCTGATCGCATCAGCCGATCCGTCGCCAGACGCGTTGTCGACGACGATGATCTCGTAAGAGATCTCCTTGGTCTGTTCGATGACAGAACGCAGTGCGTCAAGCGTCAATGCCCGCGTATTGAAACTGATCATCAGGATCGAGACATCCATACCAGAATGGCTAAGCTTATCTCGGCGCTCTGTCAGCATGTGTGACATCCTAGAGATCATAATTTCATTCACAGATTACCGGCAGCCTATTCGCCGCTGGCACCAACATTCCGGCCCCGCATAACCTCGAATGACACCGGTTATGAACCATACGCGAGTGCGGCTAACCGCTCGTTAAGCAGCGGCATTTGGATTGACGCATCGGCCGAAATGGAAATCGAAGATTAACGCTATTGCCACACAGTGCTGACGGCGCTTCCGCCACGAATTGGTTTACGCGAATGAAAGAGCTGTCCGAATGAGCCAGAAAGAGCGCGTCACCAGCCAGAACCGCCCGTTTGACGGGCTCATTTGCATTGGTGGCGAGGACTGGTGGTACCACAACCGCGGCCATTTTGATTTCCAGATCATGCGCCGCCTGGCAAAGTACTTTCCGGTCCTCTTTGTGAACTCGCTCGGCGTACGCATGCCGGGCCTACACAACAATCAATTGTTTGCCACCAAGATTGCCCGAAAACTAAAAAGTTTATCGCGCGGTCTGGTCCACGTGGAAAACCAGTTCCACGTCTTTTCACCGCTGACCATTCCTGGCGCCACTGGTCAGTCAGTCTCAGACTGGGCACTGGCACCGCAAATCAAGTGGGCCGCCGGCCGCGCGGGCATCACAAAACCCTTGTTGTGGATCCATTGTCCCGCCGGCGCGAAGCTCGTCGACGAACTACCATCCGCCGCCGTCATCCTACAGCGCACCGACCGCTTCGAGGCCTTTCCCGAAGGCGATGCCAAACTCCTGACGAAGCAGATCGCAAAACTGAAAGCGCATGCGGATCTGGTGGTCTATGCCGCGCCTCACCTCATGGAGGAAGAGAAAGGGTTTGTTAACGACCAGCTCCTCGTGACACATGGTGTCGATCTCAAGCGCTTTATCGAGGCGGGAAGTCGCCAGGCAGTACCGGCGGACGTAGCAGCAATTCCAGGCCCCCGCATCGGGTTCATTGGCGGGATCGATGCTCACACCTTCGACCCGTCTTTGTTTGTCGATCTTGCAGCAAAGATGCCCGAAGCTCAGTTCGTTCTAGTTGGAGGCTGCTCGCTGCCTGAGGATTGGTGCACAAAACCCAATGTTCACCAGCTTGGCCGCAAGCCCTATGACGATATTGCCGACTACATGGCGGCCATGGATGTGCTGATCATGCCTTGGAACGACAGCTCCTGGATCGAGGGCTGCAACCCGATCAAACTGAAGGAATACTTGGGCGTCGGCAAACCTGTCGTCACAACCGGCTTTCCGGCCCTTGAGCCTTGGCGTGACCTCGTCTCAGTAGCCAAAGACGCTGAGGGTTTTGCAACAGCGATACGCCTGGCGCTGAAAAACCAGCACGACGCAACACCGGCGCGCAAGCGGCTGCGTGGAGAAGACTGGGATGCCAAGGCCGATCTCCTGATCTCCCATTTCGCTAAAATGGGCCTTACGCACAACATCGACGACCAACGCACACAACAACACCGCGCAGCCTGACGCATCGCACGTCAAGCACAATCAATCACCCTAAAGATACTATCGAGCGGGCACTGTGCGAATTCCTGGCCGAAATGATGGCATAGCAGCACAGGTGCTCCCACCGGCTGCGCGCCTTGGCATGACCGGCAACGGCTGAGGCGCAGCCATTTGCCCAGCCCGCCTCGCAGGCCTTTTCTGCCATCCCACCTGGCGCACCCTAGCATCAGCCCGAGACCCCATCGCGGAACATCTCTTTGGATCGGCAATCCATGCCCCAGTGCCAATGAAGAAAAAGAAAAACGCGTGCAGCACGTTCCAATAATGCACTGTCACGCCAATCATGCACAACGCGATCAGCGACATCATCCAACCGGTCGCGACGCGTGCAACGAACCGGTCGCCATGCCGCAAGCGGTTTGCATTGACCGACCAGCCCAAAAGCACGATTGCCAATAGAAGAATGACGAGCGCCGGGATACCTTCTCGCATCATAACCACGAGCCAAAACGAATCGACGGTTGATGAAACCATCCACCACGGCCGCTCCCAATCGGCCAGCCCAAGGCCCAGCCACGGATGATCCAAGACATTCTTGAACCCATGTTCCCATATCTGCAGCCTGTAGAAGCCTGTCCATGAATCAAGCGTCAAACCCGTTGCCAGAATCGCAATCGGTGAGCGTGTGGTAAAAAATGATGCCCCCACGTAAAGCCCAATAATAGCGGCAAGCGTTAGCACTACGCGCGAATGAATGCCACGTGTTACGCGCTCCCATACGATCATTGCACTCTGCAATCCAAGGCACAATATCGGAGCCGATGACAACCCTAGCGCAGTCGCACCGAACAACAGGGCGCCGCGCTTCATCCGGCTTGCGCGCTGCACAGCACTAAACCAAAACAGTGCCAAAAGTGCCGCGCAAAAGGTTCCGTAGTGAATTGGGTGATCGAACGTGCCATAGGCACGCGTCAGCCCCAGTCGCGTCTGCACGGCTACGGGGTGATAATAGCCGGTCAAAGAATGCAGGAAATCGTGGACAAACAAGCGACCGAAAAGAGTTTCAGGTAATGCAATCAACGCAGCCAGAACTATGGCGATGGTGAGCACCTTGATGGAAGCCAACAGACTGTGAACGTCGCGAATATATGCGCGCGCCACCAGATAGGCTCCAAAACTCTCCAATGCCAGCGAACCGCCATAGATCGTTCCAGCCGGGTACCCCTCATGATAGGAGAACACATACACATTCCACGCCGCAAAAACGGCGAAAACAACGTCGAACGCCTTGATGCGAATGTCACGCCCACTCAAGAGCCGAAACAGCGCAAAGCCAAACGCGAGCAGAAGTGCAAAACGATGCGGCGGCAGCCTCAGTCCCGCCACCTCCAGCGAGAATTCCGTCGGACACAGAAAACTCGCCACAAGTAGCATGATCGGAATCGGAGCTGACGTCGCAGCTACTCTCATGGCACTATCGCCTCATCCTTTTTTGCGTGCCGTTAGTACGCATTTCGCGCAGACAGAACGGTCAGTACCGTTTGCACAATTATCTTCATGTCGAGCCAGAACGACCAGTTTTTGATGTATTCAATATCGTAATCGACGCGCGCCTTGATCTTGTCCGACGTATCCGTCTCACCACGACAACCGTTAACCTGTGCCAACCCGGTGATGCCCGGCTTCACCTGATGACGGTTTGCGTAGTCTTCCAACATCTGCTCGAATTGGTCGTCATGAACAATGGCATGTGGGCGCGGGCCAACAAGGCTCATCTTTCCTTGCAGCACGTTGACGAGCTGCGGCAGCTCATCCATCGACGTGCGACGCAGCCACCACCCGACCCGGGTCACCCGCGCATCGTTTTTGATCGCCTGACGAACACTGGATCCATTCTCCGCAACCGTCATGGTGCGAAACTTCAGGACCTTGAACTCGTGCTTGTTCAAACCGCGCCGATTTTGCCGAAACAGGATGGGACCGGGGCTGTCCAATTTTATCGCTAACGCAATTAGTGGCAGCACAGGACTGAACAACGCCAGGATGCCCAAACTAACGACGACATCTTCCGCCCGTTTTACGAGCGGCGCCCAATCTGCCAATGGCTTGGCTTTGATGTCGATAAGACCTATAGAACCCAGGCTCGACACGCGGTGCAAAGCAGTCGGGTTTATCATGTCGGAAGCAATGTGAGTTACGATCTGAACCGTGACCGGAAGCTGTTCCAACGTCTTCACGATGCTCTTAATACGCCCCTCCGCGGTTTGCGGTAGTGCAACGATAATGCGGTCAACCTCTTCGCGTCGGCTAACCTCAAGCAAATCCGCAAGTTTGCCAGACACGTCGACACCATCGGTATCGGCGAGGCGCTCCTCGCTGCGGTCTTCAAATGTTCCAACAAAGTGGACGCCTGAGGCGGAACCAACAAGGTGTTCACGTACGCGCCGTGCAATTGGCCCGGCACCATAAACCGCAATTCGTTGATCGAACCGCCCGCGCGCCGTGAGCCGTTGCAATAGTCTGCGCGCAAATCCGCGAGCCAAAATCAGACTTGCAAAACTCAGACCCGCCCATGACATGTACCAGACCCAGATATCGCCCGCTGACTCGATTTGAGGGGCTCCAAATCCGAACACGGCCAACAGTGACAGCAACAACGCGGCAGCGGTATAAAGAGGGTCGGCGGGAAAGTCATGCATACGCGCCGAGTCGTACATGCCCCATGCCTTGAAGCACAAAACAACAATCAACGCGGCACACAAGCCTGATTGCCAGACAAGATACCAACTGGCCAGTTCGCCCCCTGCGAGCGTATACACATATGCGGGAATGACCGCGCCAAGAACAACGGAAACAGCATCTGCAATCGCAACTGTGTCGACCGCAACGAGACGCGACCAACGCGGTGCACGTCGACACAACGGTGCCGGTTCCACATTGTCCGTGCGGAGGACCGGTAGCCCTCCCTCATCGTCCAGTAAAACGCTACGCCACATCACCAAAAAACCCCAACGCACTCGCAACATCGCAACAAGACATGCAACGGACTTGCGAAACCACATTCACCGGCATTGCCCCAACGGCCAAGCGAAGAAGAACGACCATGCGACGCGCGCCCTTGTGACAGCGAATTACGGGACTCAGCTCACGATCGCCAAGACCCTGCGCCAACTCCGCCCATTAAACGAAAACGATCTAAACTTTTAATGAAATCAGCCACCTATTCGGGCCGCAAAGCACACAAATCATGCCCGTTCGAACCGCAAATAGTGCAAGAAAAAATGGTCTAACCATTCGGCTCAATGCCGGTCCGCCACGGCGGATTAGAACACCTAGCGCTCAATCGCCTACGCAGCCTGACGCACCCTCGACGCCATTTCGCCAAGCCGGCCGGCCTCCGTACCGTTGCTATCAGCAAGAACCTCTTCGGCCACCTTGTTGACCGCAACGCCAACGACCTTGCCATGATTGATAGCAAGTCCACGCAACGCCTTCTTCGCAAGCTGCTTCGGTGTTGTCCGCCACGCCATGACAAAAACGATCTGGTCTGCATAGTCAGCAAGAACACGTCCGTCTATCACCGGCAACAGCGGCGGTGCATCAATGATAATCGTGTCGAAGTGTTGCTTCAGTTGGGCCAAAGCCGATGACATACGAACCGTGGAGAGCAGTTCCGGGCAGGAATGATGCGAAAATTGTCCGTTGCTTGCCGGCAGGAAATGAAGGTCGGTCTTGTTGTCGGCCAAAATCGCCTGCTGCAAACCAATCCCGTCCGCCAACACCTCGCGCAGTCCGGCAGCACACGTTGGCGCCAACGAACGACTCAACATCCCCATCCTCATGTCGCCGTCGATGAGCAATGTCCGCCCTGAAGTCATGGCGTAATAGTGCGCAAGATTAGACGCAACCATACTGGCGCCCTCTCCAGGAAGGCTGGACGCAGTCAGGATAACCCGGGGGCCATCGTGAGGTCGGCGAATATCGATTTCGCGGCGCATATACCGAATGGACTCGGAGAATTCGCCATCTGGATCGGCCAACATCAAACGCACGGCCGTCAACCGGTCAATCGGACCACGCCCACCAGTATCGACCACCGGCAATGACGACAGATGATCAAGATCTAGCGCTAATTCCACTTCTTCGGGAATGCTGATGCCAGTTGTCGCAAATTCCAAAACCAAGACAACGCCGATGCTTCCGACAAGACCTATCAGGAAGCCAAGGATGACCATCCGCTTGCGTTTGGGTCCGGTCGGGCTCAAGGGCGTATCGGCCTGCTCAACGATGCGCGCATCCGGCAGCTGCAGACCCTGGGTCTCCGACGTTTGCTTGTAGCGCGCCAACAAGGCCTCAAACAGCTGGCGTGACGTCTCTGCCTCGCGCTGCAACTCATTGAGCTTGACACTGGCTTCCTTCGAAAGGCTCTCTTTTCCCTTTTGCGCCTCAAGGTCACGCTTCAAGCGCTCCTCACTGTGCTTTGCAACCTCGTATTCGTTCTTCAGGTTCGCAACAAGCTGCCGGATTTCCCGGTTTAAACTCGCCCGCGCGTCCGCAACCTCGGCCAAAGATTTCTGCATCTCCGGATGGCGGTTTCCATACTTGGTAGCAAGCTCCGCCGACCGCGCAGTCGCACGCGAAAGGCTATCCTTCATCTGCCGCACTGTGTGACTTTCCAACACATCAGCGAGCGTTCCGTACCCTCCGCCTGCATCCAGAAACTTCTTGGCCTGCTGATACTTCGCTTGCGCAGCCGCGGTCGCATTTCGCGCAACTACGGTTTGCTCCATCAGACGCGCCAACTCCTTCTCGGACAAGAGTTGTCCTTCAGATGCATAAATCCCGTTTTTAGTCTTGAACGCGGCGACCTCGTGTTCGGCATTCGCAACCGTTTTTCGCAACGCATTGAGCTTTTTCTCCAAAACGCGAGTGGCGAACTTGGCTGCGTTCTGCTTTGCCTCAAGTTGCGAGGCGAGATACACCTCCGCAATCGTATTCGCGATTTTTGCCGCCTTTTGCGCATCGCTCGCGGTAAATTGAATTTCGATCAGCAACGTGTTTCTAACGCGCGAAACATCTAGCCGGTCTGCAAACGCCATTGCCACTTCATCCCGCTGAGGTTCCGACAGACCCGGGGACTCCGGGCCTCGCAGGCTACCCGCCACATCATGGTGTGAACGCCGCGGTTTGTTCTCTTCTCGTGGCGGCACAATCTGAGGGGCCTTTGCGTCGTCGGCGTCGGCTGCACCAAACAGTCTCGACAACAAACCTGCGCGCTGCTTGCCACCCCCAAAGTCAGGTTCCGATCTCAAATTGAGAATATCGATCACTTTCAGCGCTATGGCGCGCGAACGGATCACCTCAACTTCACTTTCAACAGTCGCAGCCGAGGCCTGCAACTCTGAAATTATCCCTTTGAGATTTGTGATGGTCTTGTGCCGCGGGTCGATCTGCACGACAGCCGCGGCTTCATACCTGTCCGCCATCATCAGCGCGGCAACAACAGCCATTCCAGTTATGACACAGACGGAAAGACCTATGACATACCATCTGCGCTTCACTGCAGAAACGGCACGCTGGATGTTCAGCACAACCGAAGTGCCGTCATCCTCTTCGTGACGTTCGAACCCGCTCATTGAACCGCTACTCAATACTGATACTTTGCACCAACTCGGAACACATTGCGTTCCAGATCGAAGTCGTCGTCACTGGAATCCCGGAACCGATAATCATAGTCGAATGACACTACCCAATTTCGGTTAAGGTAGTACTCAAGACCCAGGCGCGCCGTGACCGTATCGTCAAGCCTTGTATCCGCTTCGAAGTCGGCCTGACTGTATTCAATGCCCGCGTGAGCAACGAGGTTGTTATAGATTTCATAGTCGACCTTGGCGCCAAAACTGGTCTCCACGTGCCCGCCGACATCCGCTCCGACCGTGTCGACAAGTTCTCTCGACGCATTGGCCGTAACAGTCATCTTTTGCGTTGCCAGCCACTCAACTTCGCCTTCGAACAACGATGACGACAAGTTGTTGCGCCCAGGTTCGTCGTAGTCGCGAACGCCATAGCCTGCCAGCAAACGCCACCGCAGTAGCGGACCCGTTTCGAATTCCACACCGCCAAGTACATCGAACCCATCGGCGTCAAAATTGTTTACACCAACCCCGTCGCTGAACTGGCGCATAAGCCTCACCTTGCCGACAAGCTCATAGCCAGGCGAAAACCGGTAACCTGCGTTAAGAGTTGCGGCGAAGATATCCAGATCGCGGTAATCCTGGTCGATCGTTCCGCCCTCTCCCGAAACGTCAAAATAGTCATAGCGGTCTGCAGATAACGAGAATGTCCCATAAAGGCGCCCCACATCGCGAGTAATTCCCGCGACCGCCCTGTGGTGCAGGACAGGCGTTGGCTCGGTGGCAAAACGCGGTGCGGTTATCTCGTAGCGCTCTTCATGATTGAGTTCGCTGATCACGCTTGCTGCCAGCGTATGGGCGTGATCGAAATGCAACGCGCCGCGCACAGCCGCGTTATAGTCGGCAAAGTCCTGACTGCTGTTGTCGAAATAATTTACCAGCTTTCCGCCAAGCGAAAAGTCAAGCACGTGACGCGCAAATCGTGAGTTGAAATGCAGCTCGGGCGTAACCTCGGTTCTGAAGTCCGATACTTCATTGCGGCTGGAACCGAACACGTTGTCGTCATACGCGATTGCACTCTTAACAGAGGGAAAGACTGTGTAGTTCCTAACCCTCAACCCATGAGGCTGCACGTGGACGCGATCCAGTTCCGACACGCTGGACGCACCATATTGTTTTGCATTGTCGTAATCCTTGCGCCGCTCGCGCCCTGCCACTGTCTCTGTGATGAGATCCTTTTCACCTTTGAGATCAACGGCCAAAGCCTGGCTGGAATGGCCCAAGGCAAGTCCTGCAAAAACGCATGCCAACAAGAAGGCATATGCGCAACGGCGGACACGCCGATCCAGCCTGACAATCGCGCCTGCACGCGTGCCTTGCCCACCTGCGCCATCACAGCCGCCAGCTAAAGGGACGGCTGCCTCCGTCTGAGCGCCACCACCGATCATCAGAAGAAGCGTTCCGGAACGCGAATATTGTCGCCCGGTTGAACGCGAATGTTTGTTGGTATCTGCAGGCGGGTTTCACGCTCACCTTCGCGCACGACGACGACGTAACTCTGCTCAGCGCGATACGTATAGCCGCCGGCCATCGCAACTGCGTCTCGAAACTTCAGCCCTGTCTTGTAGGCAAACTCGCCTCCGGACTTGACCTCTCCATGCACATAGATCGGTCGATAGTTCGCGACCTCTACGTTGACGCGAGGCTGCTTTAGATAACCGTTGGAAAGTTTGCGAACGATACGCGCGCGCACACCGCTAACGGTCTGCCCAACCGCCCCGATCTCACCGACCAACGGCATCTCCAAACCGCCGTGAGGATTGATCTTGAATGTGCCGGAAAGATTCTCCTCACCGAAAACGGTGACCTTAAGCTCATCCCCCACACCAAGCTTGTAAGCACGCCCGCTGCCCGCACCCTCTGACGTGGCAAAACTAGGCGAGGGCATATTATTGCCGACCGAACAGCCTCCAACAGCCAGCACAACAGTGCAAGCCAACAGTAGCCGACAGCGGCAAATGTCCGATGCGATACGCAAAAACACAAGAACTCGCAAACAGATGTACAGGAGTGACACAAGACGCCGTGCTGGTGCACGACATCACTCAATCACTAAAGCTCATTCCAGTTAAATTGCAGCTAACATCAATAAATCACACCGGTATTCTATGTGTTGAACAAGGCAGTTATCAGCGTTAGGGGGCCCTTCAATTGTTTTGACTATGATGGCTTCGCCCGCGCGAATAATCGCAAGGCGGTTTTCTGACAACGACCATCGATCGAGAAGCAGACGTGACCACAAACACTGAAGCAATGACACGAGGGCCAAACCTCTCTGCAGCCTACAATACGAAGGCAGCATCCTACTTCGACGGTGCACGCGACGACTTTATCGCAAGACTGCCGCGCGATCCCGGAGCTTCCATCCTGGAGGTAGGATGTGGCACGGGAAGCACGGGCGCCTTGGCCTTCAAGCACCAACGTGCTGGCCGCTACGTTGGCATTGAATTGATGGAAGAGGCCGGCAAAAAAGCTCGCGACGTCCTGACCGACGTCATTGTCGGCGATGTCGAAAGCATGGAGTTTGATTGGCGTCCGGCCCAGTTTGACGCGTTCATCATGTCAGAAGTTCTTGAGCATCTCGTCGACCCTGAAGGACTTCTTAACAAACTATCGCGGTTCATTCGGCCTGGCGGTATCGTATTGGCCAGCTCACCCAACATCTCGCACTGGCGCGCATTGAGAGAACTGGCACTTGGCCATTTCCCGGCTACCGAAAAAGGCGTCTTCGATCGAACGCACCTGCGCTGGTTCACGCCTGAAACATTTGCCGCCATGTTTGAAAGAACTGGCTACAAGGTCCACGAGGTTCGCCCTGTAACGCCCTTTTCCGAGCGCGTGAAGCTCATCTCAAAGCTAACCGGTGGTCGGTACGAATATTTGTTCATGACCCAAATCGCGATCACCGCCACGCGTCGCTAATTTCCTCACGCCACGATCTACGATTACGTGCGATCGTTTCACAGCGTGGGCCGCAGGGCGCACTCCAGCACCCCGCGACTGGCACCAATGAGCGACGCGACTAGCCGCTTGTAGGAACCGCCTCAGGCTGATGCTGCGGAACAAGTACATCGCCCGCAAGCGCAACATCATAGGCCATGAGCAACCGCGCACGTTCGCTATCCCAACACAACAAGTTTTTGGCCCGCTCCCGCCCGGTTTCAGCAAGCCGCTCCCGCATGCCTGCATCATCCAGCAGTCGCATCATCTTGTCTGCGAGATCGACAGGATCATTATCCGTCGCATAAAGCGCCGCGTCCCCAGCCGTGCGCCGCCCTTCGATCAAATCGTACTGCACGAACGGAATGCCGAGGCTCATGTACTCAAACACTTTGTTCATGGAGATCTTGTCGTTGTAGGTATTCTTCGGATCAGGAATAACGCCGATGTCAAACGAAGAGAATGCAGAAAGAAGCGACTGGCCGGAACGGAATCCTGTGAAGGTAACATAGTCGGCCACATCAAGATCGCGTGCCATTTGTCTAAGCGGCTCAAGCTCAGTTCCCGAACCAACGATTGCACATTGCACGTCCCGACGCCCGCGCCGGTGTACGATGTCAGCCATCCCCTTCACCAACAGGTCAACGCCATCCTGGACACCCATGATGCCGACATAGCCGATGAGGTGGCGCCGCCCGTTTTTCAAGTCATGCTCAGGAGCGCAACGCTCAAACCTTTTCAGGTCCGGAATCGATCGCACGACAAAAACCTTATCTGGATCCATGCCACCGCGATTGACGGCGATCTCCTTGAACGTCTCGTTGGTCGCGATCGAAACATCTGCGGTAGAAAACGTCCAACGCTCGAAGATTTTCAGAAGCTTGTGCAGAACGCCCTTGCATCCGAACTTGGCCTCGAACAGCTCCGGATTAATGTCATGGTGATCGAAGACGAACCGTTTGCCGGCAACCAACTTCCAAAACCCCGCGACCAGGAAGATGAGATCCGGCGGATTACAGGCCTGCACAACGTCAAAACCGACTTTGAAATAGGCTCGCACGGAAAGAACGAATTCCCAGAACAGCGACCAACTGTATTCCAGCGCATAGCCCGCCGCACCGTCCGCCTCTATAGGAAGCGGGTGCCGAAAGACATGGATGCCTTCCAACAGCTCATAGGCCTGCGTGTATCGGCCGCCTTTGGGGCATATCACTGATACGGTGTAGCCGGCATCGCGAAGTGACCGCGCCTCCTGCCACACACGCCGATCCAAAGGCACCGTCAAATTTTCAACGATGATGAGAACTTTGCTTCGCTCGGACAACGCTCAACCCCGGCATCATTTGTTTTCGCAAAGCCGGCACGCAGTGACACCGCCAGGGCGCACCAAAAAGCCCGCTTCGTTTTTGTGAGCGTGAGTATGTCCGCGACAGGTAAAAGAACCGCTGACCGATCGCATTAAATGCAAGGTGTTTCAGTATGATACAAACGCTAGTGATTTCTCCGGCATAAAATTTGCGACGCTGGTTGCATCACGTGACGCTTCCTGCGAATAAGTAGGAACTGCTGTTAACGAATTGTTAGCTAATGCGTCGGAGCAGCCGAAAAAATGTTCAAGATCCCGAGATCGCCATCCTGGCCAGCGCACATTGATCTGTCGACAGCCCGTCAGACAATTGCATACATCCACGACGATATGGCCCGCGTGGATGGCATGGAAGGCGTCGCAAAAGCACTTGAAGCGGCATTGAATGAAATAGAAGCCGTCGAGGCTAAGGCGAAGCCACCAATCGAGCTGACGCCAATCACCGCCAAGTTCATGCCAACCCGCCTATAGCGCCTACAAGCTTCGTGACTGCGTAAGGATAGCCGCTGCCCTTTCGCCCGGGCCTTCTCCGTGCCATGCACGCGAATTCGCCGACAATGACTTTCAGAAAACTTGCAAGGTCATTTTAAAACTCGACCTCGACGCTCCATTTTAGAGTTGTATCAGGCGTATTTTCATTCAGCCCAACGAGTAAACCCGTACCGAGCGTCACGACGATATCTTCATCGTCATCATCATCCTCATCGTCCGTAGCATGCACCGCGCCGCCTCCGGCCGCACCACTCATACGCGCTGTCCTGCCAGACCCGGGCGTAAACGAGTAGTAAATCAGCGGGCCCATTCGGTGAAGATCATGATCACCGAACAGAGCCCGCTCCTCCCCCGGCGACCCGGTGTCGCCCAACCGGTCAATCGTCCCGTATGCCTCCAGGGCAAACGTCCAGTTCTCAGAGTATTCATAGGCGAGCTGCGCGCCATAGGCGAAATCCCACTTTTCATCGCGCTCAAGGCCTTCGTCCGTCACTTCGCCATCGCCAAAAAACTTAACGAACGTAAAATTTCCGATCGCAGACCAGGGTCCGTAGACCGCCTGCACGATCGGCCCAAATACGATGGAATTGAGCTCGCCGCCTTCCGTCGGATGCTGGTACTCCGCCAGAAAGCCCAACCCCACACCACCTTGCTTAGGCACCGGCACCGCAATGACGACACCTTCCAAAGCAACCTCATCAAAATTCAAATGGCCAAAATCATTGGCCTGTGCCGGGAAAGCAGGATCTTCCAAACGCTCCCGTTCATATTCGATACCCACGCGCATACGGAAGTATCGCGTCAGACTCATCTCCATCTCTAACGCGTGTCTGCGGTCGACAACGGAATTGTCGTCATAGACAAGCTCACCGTCCTCATCCCGTGCAATACGCCGACGCGGCTGTCCCCACGAATGGGCGTTTTGGCTTTGGAACTCAAGCTCGCCCGGCTCAGCTTCCAAATCCTTCATTTCGAACTGATTGATGGCAGGTCCGGCATCGGCCGGAATGCGTGGCACGAACACACACGCCACAAGGACGGCTGCAGCAACACTGCATCGCCATAGGCGGCAAGATAAATGAAATCCTAATTTAAGGCCCAACGTGACCGCTCCAATTGTTTGGTTTGAGCGATCAACCCACACGCACTCCAACATCATTCAAACGGTCGGAACGCGGGACGACGCATACAGTCAGGAAGTATATGAAGGGAAAACAGGGAAGTAACGGCAAAATGCCCAACTGATCCCTTTGGCAAAATCGCTGCGGACAATCGGCCACACTTCGACTTGCACTTAAAACTGCAACCAAACAGTTTCATAAAAGGATAGAGTTCAACTATTTCTACCCCAAAACTACTTCTGCAACCTTGCGTTAACGCCAAGTTAGACGTTGCTGACTACGCTCTGCCCTGCGACGACCAAGGGGAGAGGCGGAGCAATGCTCAACGGAGCCTTTAGCAAATCGAAGAACGTTTCGCTTATGAGCGAGTATGCCTCGTTGTTGGGCGATGCGGTCTTGCGCGACCGAACCCGCACTGCCGAGCATTCGGCACGCATAGAGTCAGACATCGCCGCAAAGGTGAAGTCTGAGTTCATCGCCAACATGAGCCACGAGCTGCGCACCCCGCTCAACACGGTAATTGGGTTTTCCAAGATCCTCGCCGAGCACGGTCAGCGCCGTCTGGACGACAACGATATCGTCGAATATGCCCGCCTGATTAGCGACGCAGCAATCCACCTTCTCACGGTCATCAACGACGTCCTGGACATTTCCAAGATCCAAAGTGGCCGCTACACGCTCGAATCATGCCCGGTCCATGTCGACAAGATTCTGACAAACACCCTTCAGTCCGTAGAGACACTTCAGCAGAAAGCCGGCGTAACGATCGATTTCGCGCCGCCCGCCTCGCTGCCTGAAATTCACGGTGACGCTGACAAGCTTGGCCAGGTATTTCTAAACCTCCTGTCAAACGCCATCAAATTTACGCGCAAGGGTGGAACGATCTCAATTGACACCGAAGTTCACATTGACAACAGCGTCCGGGTTTCCATTCGCGATACCGGTATTGGAATGACCGAAGAAGAAATTCATCTCGCACTCACTCCATTCGGACAGGTGGACGGGACGCGGGCACGTTGGCGGGAAGGTACAGGCCTTGGACTGCCAATCGCGAAAGCGCTCGTTGAACTTCACGGTGGCAGACTAAATATTCACAGCCGCAAGGGACAAGGCACCGAGGTCGCAATCGAACTCCCGTCTTGCGAACAGGTAACCGTATCCCAGGCACGCGACACTGTCCTCGGACAAGGCGCAGCAATTTAATTCAAACGATGTAACGACCGCAGAGATCCAGTATGGAAATACCCAACCCAACGCCGTCTTCCGATACCCCCCCGGTTTCCAAAAGGTCGGATAACTCAATCGGCCGCATTGTATCTGTCACGGGTTCAAAAGCGATCGTCATTCTTGATAATGCGGTCGACAAGGTTCGCAAACCCGCAAGCGAGCGGCCGGACATGGGCTCGCTTCTCGCGATCGCCACTGACAATACCGTCGTTTTGGCAATCATTTCAGCGTTGAGTGTTCCCGTCCCCGCGCAACGCGAGGGCGACAACGAAATCTGGATTGCAGAGATCGGCCTCGTTGGTGAATTGTGGAAGAATGCTGAAGGAATTCCAGCCTCCTTCAACCGCGGCGTCACCGTCTATCCCTCGCTTGGCGATCGCGTTCGCGTTGCCGCCAAGGACGAGCTACAAATGGCCTTTTGCGGCGACGATCATGCAGCCGTACGCGTCGGTGCCATCCGCCAGGATAGCACCATCCCTGCAATGGTGCGGGTGAACGATCTTCTAGGCAAGCACTTTGCCATACTGGGAACTACGGGCACAGGTAAGTCCTGCACGACAGCACTCATCTTGCGATCAATTCTGCAAGAAAATCCAGCCGCCCACATCGTGCTTCTCGATCCGCACAACGAATACTCTACCGCATTCAAAGAATGGGGCGAGGTTGTCAATCCACGCAACATGGACCTGCCCTATTGGCTACTCACGTTCGAAGAAATCGTTGAAGTCCTGATCGGCGATATGCGTCGCAAAGCTGAAATCGAGATTCTTCAGGAGCTGATCCCGATCGCCAAACTGCGCTACCTGAATGGCCGCGGCAACGAACGTTCACGGCGCGGACAATCCGAACGACACCACATCACCGTCGATACACCGTCACCATACCGCATCTCCGAACTCATGAGCCTCATCGACGAGCGCATGGGCAAGCTGGAGAACAAAAACGACCTGGCACCCTACCGCCAGCTCAGGACACGCATCGACACCATATCCAATGACGCTCGTTACTCATTCATGTTCGGCTCGCTGACAGTGAACGACAGCATGGCTGAGGTTCTGAGCCGCATTTTCCGCGTGCCCGTCAACAATCGACCAATCACCATTCTTGAACTCACTGGCTTGCCTACCGAAATCGTCAATGTCGTCGTTTCAGTATTGTGCCGCATGACTTTCGACTTCGCACTTTGGGGCGAAGGCCGGGTACCGGTTACGCTCGTCTGCGAAGAAGCACACCGTTACGTACCAGCCAACAGCAGCCTTGGCTTTGAGCCATGCAAGCGTTCCATCGCTAAGATCGCGAAGGAAGGTCGCAAGTACGGTGCATCCTTATGTATTGTCACGCAGCGGCCCGCCGAAATCGACCCAACGATCCTGTCTCAGTGCAACACCGTGTTCGCTCTGCGCATGTCTAACGACAAGGACCAGCAGATCGTTCAGTCAGCGGTTTCTGACACCGGTTCCGGCCTCTTGGAGTTCCTGCCCGCCCTGGGACAGCGTGAGGCCATCGCGTTCGGTGACGGTGTCTCGCTTCCGGTCCGCATCAAGTTTGATGAGCTGTCGCAGGACTCGCTACCGCGATCCTCAACGGCCCGTTTCTCCGAGTGCTGGCAAAAGCCCATCGGCGACCGCCAGTTCCTCGACCACGTCGTTACACGCTGGCGCAACTCGGGTGCGACCGCGCCTGCGGCCAACGAACAGGTCGAGCCGGCACGCGTCGATTCAGACGTGCCACAACCCGCTCACGCCGCGCCACCGCAGCCGCGCCGCCCGATGCCGCCTGAGCAACGACCGTTGCAAACTGCATCAGCCGGTCAGCCGAGAGCTGCCGCCGCTGCATCCCAGCCAGCCACTGATACCAGCCTCGCGCTACAATCGTTGCGAGACCGGTTAAAAAAATCAGGCGCCCAATAGGGTCTCGGGCAGGCATACCCAATAGCCAGGCCCACCTCCAGGCCCTCTGAACAAGAGACACCTAAGGTGTGATTGCCACGCGGCACTGGCGAGCAGTACTTGCACCCATTTGGCAGTGAACCACGGGCCCTGAAGCCCCTGGCAGCGCCGTGCCTCAGAGCTCCAGCGTGTTAACGAATAGCCAATTCACGCCCTGGCCGGTCGGGTAACTACGGCGCCTCCCGCCGGGGAACTCGTGGGCGCGACTTATGGCGCGACGCCGGTTAACTCCGTTTTAATGATCCTCCAACTGCCGCCAAGGTTCAGCGCTATGTAATAGTGGTGGCCGCACTCCCGCGAGCGCACGCCATTACCATGAAATAGGCTCAACCAAGATCCGGTCATGCGATTTGAGAATTTGAAGACATCCAGCCGCACACATCAAAGACACAACGCGATGAGCGCAATCTATCCTGTCATCCTGTCAGGCGGGTCGGGAACCCGGCTGTGGCCATTGTCGCGCGCCATGTTTCCAAAACAGTTCATTCGCTTTTTCAACGGCCAGAATTCCAGCTTCTTAGGCTCGACACTGCAGCGTCTGAGCCCCGACGACGGTTTCGCGCCACCAATTTTACTGTGCAACAACGATCATCGTTTCCTCGTCCGCGAGGAGTTGGAACGCGCAGAGATCGAGCCGCATTCGATTATCTTGGAACCGGTCGCAAGAAACACCGCCGCTGCGATTGCTGTGGCAGCCCTGGCCGCCAAACGCGAACGCCCAGACGCCATACTGGCTGTCACACCCTCCGATCATGTCGTCCGCGACACCGAACAGTTCATAAGATGCGTCCAACAGGCCGCCAAGGTCGCTGCCACCGGCAAGCTCGTTCTGTTCGGAATCAAACCCACCGAACCGCATACCGGTTATGGATACATCCGCCAGGGCGAAGCCCTGCCCGAATTCAAAGGCGCTTTTGGCGTCAAGGCATTTTACGAAAAGCCCGACCGCAGAAAGGCAGAGAGATATCTCAAGGAAGGCAACTTCTGCTGGAACAGCGGTATCTTCGTCCTGCACGCAGCGACATTCCTCGACGAGTTGGCCGAGCTTGAACCAGCCATTCTGGAAGCAGCCGAAGGTGCGCTGGATGAAGCCAAGACAGATCTCGGCTTCTTGCGCCTGGATCAAGAGCATTTCGCCACCTCACCAAATATTTCCGTCGACTATGCCGTAATGGAAAAAACGTCGCGCGCCGTGATGTTGCCCATCGACGTTGGGTGGAATGATGTGGGCTCTTGGTCTTCGCTGTGGGACATAGCTCCACGCAACGACGATAACAACTACGTCCGCGCTGATGCGGTTTTGGAAGACACAACCGGATGTTACATCCATTCAGACAAATCGCTGGTGGCAGCGATCGGCATCCAGGATCTCGTTGTCGTCGACACCGCCGATGCGCTGCTGGTCGCCGATCGCAACCGTGCGCAGGATGTGACGAAGATTGTGTCACGGCTGAAGAAAGCTGGGCGCACAGAGCCTGAGCAACACGTGAGAAACTTGCGCCCCTGGGGTTTCTTCGAAACGCTAAGCATCGCACCGCGCTTTCAGGTCAAGCTTCTGCACGTCAAGCCCGGTGGCAAGTTGTCCATGCAAATGCACCACCACCGCTCAGAGCATTGGATCGTCGTACAAGGTACAGCCAAAATCGTAATCGGCGACAGCGAGCAGCTCGTGCGGGAAAACGAAAGCGTTTATATTTCCGCTACCCAATGGCACCGCCTGGAAAATCCCGGCAGAGTTCCGCTGGAAATAATCGAAGTCCAGATTGGAACCTACCTCGGCGAGGACGACATCATCCGAACAGACGACGTTTACCACCGCGCACCTGAGGAAACAAAATAACCAGGGTGAGCTGCACGTTTTGATCGGCCGGGATCGCAATCCCGGCTAGTTCCCTTGTGCTGAACATCTTTTGGCTGCAACGCCTCGATTTACCAGTGGCAGTTTCGCTCAACTCAAATGCCTAGCTGTTCTCCCGATCCGGCCCTGAGTGAAGACCGACGATCTGCGCACCACCCTCATGCTCCCGGGTTTGCGCGGGCGTAACAGGTCCTACACCTCCGGTTTCTGCAGCAGTATCTTCATCCGCCCGGTCACGGTCACGATTCATCCGAAATTGCCGCCAAGCGAACGGAATGGATGCAAAGTAGCTCATCGTAATCACGGAAAGCGCCGCATAAGGATATGTGACGAGAAAAGCAACCAATCCGATCGCAACCATAAACAGCGGTAAAACCCATTCTCGCCCGACCCTTTCGCCCATCAGCTTTCCCGAAAAGGTCGGAACAGCAGAAACCATCATCACGGCAATGATCAACGCATAGCCGAGGATGGCAAAACGTGACCAAGCCTCATCACGCGCATCAAGCCCAAGGCCGGCAAGATAGAAGGGCAGTAATACGACGATGGCGGCCGCTGGTGTTGGCATCCCAAAAAAGTAGTTCGACTGCCACTTCGGATGTTCTTCCTCAGAGGCCACGTTAAAGCGCGCGAGCCGCAGGGCCGAGGCCAGCGCGAATATCATAACCGGGATCCACCCCAAGCTCTTCAGGTCACCCAGCCCCCAGGTAAACAACAGGAACGCCGGTGCCACACCGAAGTTGACGAAGTCGGCAAGACTATCAAGCTCGGCTCCGAAGCGAGATGACGCCTTCAACATGCGTGCAACCCTGCCATCCAGACCATCGAGCAGTGCTGCAAAGACAATCGCCGCCAGCGCCAGTTCCCACCGCCCCTCCACCGACATGCGAATTGACGTGAGCCCGGCACACAATCCCAGCAGTGTGAAAAAGTTCGGCACCATCATCCGCACCGGTACGCGCGAATGCCTGAACATGAGCCGGCGGCGGCGTCTGCGCGTTTCGGCTTCAAGCCTTGGGATTATTGGATCCATATGCCACTACCTTGGCTTTGACATGTGTGCGCGCTCACAAACGCGCGCAAGACAAAAAGTGTTGGCGTGTGCTACAGCCATCGCGCCGCGCTCGAAAGCACCTGCATGCCCCCAATAGCATATCCAGGCGGCGCGGCCAAAGGCAGCGGGAATCAATTGCGGCGCGCCTCGCGCTCACCCTCGTCGGAGTGAAGATCAGCCAAAACGGTCTCTCCGGCCACCATCCTCTGCCCCACGCTCACGAGAGCTGTTTTTCCCGGCGGCAAATAAACGTCAACACGCGACCCAAACCGAATTAGCCCAAATCTTTGGCCGACCCCGACGCTGTCACCTTCATGCGCAAAGGTCACAATCCGCCGCGCAACAAGACCTGCAATCTGCGTCACCGCGATCTCGACGCCATCAGCCATCTCAATAACGAGAGACCGCCGCTCATTCTCCTCGCTCGCCTTATCAAGAGCGGCATTGACGAATGCGCCAGGCACGTAGTTCGACCTTACAACACGCCCTGCCACAGGCGCGCGATTAATATGCACGTCAAAGATCGACAAAAATGTCGAGACACGAACACGCGCGCCTCCCTCAAGCGACAACTCTCCCGGAGGAACCGCAGTCTCTATTGAGGACACCACCCCGTCTGACGGTGCGATAACCAGCCCCTCGCGCAATGGCGTAACGCGATCGGGATCGCGAAAGAAATATGCAATCCATGCGGTAACAAGAGCCAGCAACCAGCCAAGCGGCGGCCAGATCATCAGCATCGCCAACGTCGCAATCAGCGCAACAGCAACAAATTTGTGCCCGTCCCGGTGAACCGGCACAAAACTATCCGCAATTGTTTCAAAAAGACTGTGACGTTCCGACACCTGCTGTGGTCTCCATCATAATCTGCCATGCCGTCGCAAAAACCATCGAGCGATGGCATGCAGCAAAAAAGGCTCTTACTCAATCGGCAAGGCCTCGAAGCGCAAGTTGCCACCACGATCAATGATCTCAAGCATGATGGCCTTACGCCGCAGCGAGTCTCTAATTTTCTTGATACTGCTGAGTACGTCACCTGGAACTTCGGTTTTTTGACTGGCAGCTTTAACAATCACATCGCCCGCCGAAATGTTCTTTCGCGCTGCTGCACTGCCCGGTTTAACAGCCGTTATCAGCACACCTTCCACATCTTTCTGAACTTGATAACGGCCGCGCAGTTCTTCGCTAAGAGTCCGCAGCGTCAGCCCCAAAGCCACAACCTCATCTGACTTTTCAGCACCCTTTTTGCGATCATCCTTTTTCGCAGGTGGTGGTGCTGTTACGGAAGCCTTCTCATCTTCCGGCAGTCGGCCCACAGTGACGCGCAGCGTTAAGCTCTTGCCACTCCGCAAAACATCCACATCAACGACTTTTCCGACTTCCGTTTGAGCCACGACGCGCGGCAACACACGCATCGTCTTGATGGGCTTCCCATCGAATGAGCGAATAAGATCACCGGCGACAAGTCCGGCCTTGGCCGCCGGACTATCGGGCGTAACGGATGAAACGAGAGCGCCGCTCGTATCACTGACACCCAGCGTCGCTGCAATATCATCGCTCACGCTCTGAATGTTCACGCCCAGCCAACCGCGGCGCGTTTCGCCATAAAGGCGCAACTGTTCAATTACACCGAACGCTGTGTCGGAGGGAACGGCAAAGCCAATACCAATTGAGCCACCGGTGGGAGAAATAATCGCCGTATTGATCCCGATAACTTCCCCATCCATGTTGAATAGCGGTCCGCCGGAATTGCCCTTGTTAATGGCGGCATCCGTTTGCAGATAATCGTCGTATGGCCCGGAGTTGATATCGCGCTGTTTGGCCGAGATGATCCCGACCGACACCGATCCGCCAAGTCCGAACGGGTTACCGATTGCCATCACCCAGTCTCCAACACGCAAGTCGCCGGACTTGCCGAATTTGACATCCGCTAGGGGAGATTTGGGCGTCACTTTTAGTAGAGCCAGGTCTGTCTTGGCATCCGTACCAAGAACTTTATCTACTTCGAGCCTGCTGCCATCGTGAAAGTTGACGACAATTTCATCGGCATCCGCAATGACGTGGTTGTTGGTAACGATAAGGCCTTGCTTGCCGTCGATAACAAAACCGGAGCCCAACGACGAGACCTTACGGGGAATATCTCTGTTTTTACCGTTTCCCTGAAAGAACTCTTCAAAAAACTCTTCAAAGGGCGCACCTTGTGGCACGTTTGGCAATGGAACTCCCTGCGGTCCACGCGCCACCTGACTCGTCGAAATGTTGACCACAGCTGGAATGAGTTTTTCTGCAACAGGCGCGACCGTGCGTGGCCCAAACTGCGAGCGCGCCACGGCTGTGGCACCGATACCCATTACTAACAACGCAGAGGCCACCATTAGCCCGCGCAACCCAGCACGCAGCTTCAGGAATTGCCCCAATTGGGGCAGCAGATTGAGGCGGGCATGGCCCATCGGAATCTCCCACAGGGGTAACAAAATAAAATGAGCCACCGGCCCGGCCAATCAAAGGCTCGGCAGGAATTGGCTTAAGGCGTAGAAGTATAAGCTGCCCACTGCGCTGCCGCAGCGAGACAAATCAGAGCAAAAAAGTCTTACGGGAAAACCCCTTCCCAAACACCCTCAGCCCCGAATCAACCACACCAAAACAACTCCCACCAGCACGGCGACAATCCCTGCCACACGCAACGATTGCTCTGAGCTCTCGCGCGCTATTTCCAGCATTCGAATGGCCGCGCCAGGGGCTATCGCCCACAGCAGACCTTCGATCACCAGCACCAAACCAAAGCCAACAATCAGATCATTCATCTGCATTCTTCTTGTGCCTCAAAAGAGGCAGCGAATGGACGAGATGCCGACTAACGGCCCGATTCCGCAGCCTCCCCGGTCGGATTGTTAAAGTACTTGAAGAAGTCAGACTCCGGAGAGATCACCAAACGCGTGTCGGACGATGACAGTCCTTGCTCATAAGCCTGCATGGACCGGTAGAAGGCGAAGAAATCTTCGTCGCGCCCGAAAGCTTCAGCGAAAATCCGGTTCCGCTTTGCGTCTCCTTCACCACGTATCTCTTCGGACTTCTTGTTTGCCTCAGCCTTGATCACCGTGGCCTCACGGTCGGCCGTCGCCCGGATCCGGTTGGCCTGCGCATTACCCTCCGCCCTGAATTCGGCGGCTTCACGCTGGCGTTCCGTCTGCATCCGCTTGTAGACCGCCTCACTGTTTTGATCAGGCAGGTCAGCCCGCTTAATACGCACATCCACCACTTCGATACCCAGGCTCTCTGCTTCCGCGTTAACCTGCGCACGGATTGTTCGCATCAAATCCTCGCGCTTGTCACGCACAACATCGGAGAATGAAGCCTCGCCCAGCGCACGACGCATGGCCGATTCAAGCACATTGCCAAGACGCGCACGCGCCGTACGTTCATCGCGAACCGCCTGATAGAACTTCAGCGGATCGGAAATGCGAAAACGCGCAAACGTATCGACAACAAGCCGCTTGCTATCGGAGGCAATCACTTCCTGCGGCGACGTATCGAGATCGAGAATACGCTTATCGAAGTAATCAACTGTTTCGACGACCGGCACCTTCCAATGAAGGCCCGGCTCCGTGATGACTTCCTTAGGCTTGCCGAACTGCAACACAATGGCCTGTTGTGTCTGGTGAACAATGAATGCTGACAGGTAAATACCGACGGCAGCAAGACCTAAGAGGATCACAATCAACGCTGAGAAAATGCGCATGTGTCATTGACCTCCCGCTTCTTGCGTTTGACGTTTTTGCAACTCATTCAGCGGCAAGTACGGCACGACACCCGGGCCACCTGTACCGCTCTGATCCAGGATAATCTTGTCGGTGCCCTTAAAAACACGCTCCATGGTTTCCAGGAACATGCGTTTGCGCGTTACACCGCGAGCCTTGGAATATTCTTCATAGACTTGGTTGAAACGCGAGGCCTGACCGGCCGCTTCCGCTACCGTCTGTTCACGATAACCTTGTGCCGCCTGTAATATCCGCTCAGCCGCACCACGCGCTTCCGGAACAATCCGGTTCGCATAGGCCTTTGCTTCGTTCTGCAGCCGCTCCATGTCCGCGCGCGCCGCCTGTACATCGCGAAACGCATCAATCACCTTGGCCGGCGGGTCAACCTTCTGCAGTTGAACCCGTGTCACCAGAACGCCCGAGCGGTAATCATCAAGCGTCTTCTGCATTAATTCCTGCACATCCGCCTGCGCTTTCTGTCGAGCCTCCGTTAGGATTGGCTGAATGTCGGACTTGCCCACCACCTCACGCATCGCGCTTTCGGCGACTTCTTTCACTGTGGTTTCCGGCCGCTGAATATTGAACAGATATTTTTCCGCGTCCTTGATGCGCCAGAAGACAACGAAATCCACGTCGACGATATTTTCATCGCCCGTGAGCATCAGGCTTTCCTCCGGCACATCCGTCTTGGTTGCCGAACGGCGCCCACCGATACTACGCATACCAATCTCGATAGAATTCTCGCGCGTCACTTTCGGAAGGCGAACCTCTTCGACCGGATAGGGCCATCGGAAGTGGAGTCCCGGTCCGACCTGCCGGTCGTACTTGCCGAATTTCAAGACGACCCCGAGTTCATCCGGCTTGACCGTAAAGGTAAACGCATAAAACCCAATGACAGCCGCCGCCACGACCGCGGCGAGGAACACGGCTGGCCCTGGCATACCGCCACCACGCATCACTTGCTTCATGCGGTCCTGGGACCGCTTCAGCATCTCCTCAAGATCAGGCTGCTGACCGCCGCCGGCAGGGCCCTGTCCCCAAGGTCCTCCGCCGCCGCCACCGCCGCTCTGCCAGCCGCCGCCGCCATTCTGATTATTCCAGGGCATACGTGAAGCCTCACTGGTTCGATTGGAAATTGTTCGCTCCGCGCAAGGAACGCGCGATTCGATGCTCGTGCCGTTACACACCGGTCTCGATTTCCTGCAGTCTCAAGCGAAATCAAAATACCGGCGTTAGACATGCCATATTGGCCCGCTTATAGGCCACGCCTGGACATCAGGCAAATAGAAGCCCCATGCATTTGGGGTGCCATGGTGAACCTGTAAAGCCCGCCAGCGACAGCAAAACATATAGGCCGGCGGCGGACCTGGATTTCGATGGCTTGTGGCCGTCCCCATCCCAGCACTGCCTTGACACGGCTGTACCAAACTGAATGCCTGGCCCCGAAAACCCAAGCCTCACATGTTAAGCGGCCCGCCAATCAGCCATCCGGCACCTAAGTTGCAATTTTACTTTTTAATAACAGCGGGTTACGCGCGCTCTAAAACAGACAGCGACGCGTCATACTCGTCTCGATCGCCGCGAACAATCGGCTCGTGCGCAACAATTCGCCATTGGTCTTCATCTAACGGTGGAAAAAACGCATCACCCTCAGGTTCCGCGTGTACCCGTGTCAGATAGATGCGCCGGACGTCACTAAGCAGTGCGCGATATAGTTCCGCGCCACCAATAACCATGATTTCATCCACTTCGCGCTTTTGGGCAAATTCACAAGCCATCGCCACCGCTGCTTCAGGGCTATGAACGATATGCGCACCTTGCGCGGCGAACGACCTGTCACCCGTCACAACGATATTATCA
Organism: Hyphomicrobiaceae bacterium; assembly: GCA_965222485.1. Lineage (GTDB taxonomy): Bacteria > Pseudomonadota > Alphaproteobacteria > Rhizobiales > Hyphomicrobiaceae > CBDCUC01. The sequence continues at coordinate 1,622,427 of CBDCUC010000040.1, read as the reverse complement.
CGCCCGTCCAGAGGCTGGCGTTGCAGGCTCTGCCAAGTCCGTCGCCCCATGATGATCGGCTTACCCATCGTGAGCCGGCGAAACATCTTCAAATCCGAAGACAGCCGCCACGGCAGATCGCCATCACGTCCGATAACGCCATTATCGGCAACCGCAACCACTGCGCACAAAACAGGTTTCAATCGACCGCCTCGCTCCGAACGTCCCAGTCAAGATTTGTAACAGCCGCGTTGAAGCGCGACGAGGATGAGGAAGAAGCTACACAGATACCGCAGCCTTGATATGCGGATGAGGATCGTATCCGGAAAGTTCGAAATCCTCGAAAGAAAAGTCGAAAATCGAAGCAACGTCAGGATTTATCGACAGGTTCGGTAGTTGCCTCGGTTCTCTCCGCAACTGTTCATCGGCCTGTTCCAGGTGATCAAGATAAAGATGCGCATCACCAAAGGTGTGCACAAACTCACCCGGCTTAAGACCACTGACCTGCGCCATCATTAGTGTCAGAAGCGCATAGCTGGCGATATTGAAAGGCACACCGAGAAAAACGTCCGCCGAGCGCTGATAGAGCTGACAAGACAATCGACCATCAGCGACGTAGAACTGAAACAAACAATGGCACGGTGCCAGCGCCATGTTTGGGATGTCTGCAGGATTCCAAGCCGACACGATCAACCGCCGGCTATCGGGATCTGCCTGCAACAACTCGGCCACCTGCGAAATCTGATCGATTGTGCGACCATCAGGGGCGCCCACGAGCGCCACTGCCAGCCGTACACCGGCCCCAGGTTACCATCCTCATCCGCCCACTCATCCCAGATCCGCACCCCGTTTTTCTTGAGGTAGGCGATATTGGTATCGCCCGCCAAAAACCAGATGAGTTCATGGATGATGGATTTAACGTGCAGCTTCTTGGTCGTCAGCAGCGGAAAACCATCCTGCAGGTCGAACCGCATTTGATGACCGAATACGCTCAGCGTTCCCGTTCCGGTACGGTCGGATTTGCGCGTCCCGTCCTTGCGAACACGGGCCAGAAGATCGAGATATTGCTGCATGAGGTGAAGTCTACGCCGATTCCATACGCAAAGCACGCCAAGCACGGGAAATGGCGGCTACCGAAGCCAACCGCCCCCGCAGACCCGTGGTAAGCCCTCAGTGAAAGCCCGCTGCGGCGGCCGCCGATCCGGCCGCTGACGGCCATATGGTCAAGAGGAGCAAGGCCGCGAAATTGTAGCTCGCATGACATACGATTGGGACCCACAAGCTGCCCGTCCGCCACAAGAGCCACGTCAGCATCAGCCCAACGATAAAGACCTCCACCAGACCAGCCATAGAATAGTTGCCGTGCAGCAGAGCCCAGCTCCCGGCCGTTGCCGTAGCTGCTCCGCGCACCCCGAGGGCGGTATTGGCAAGCGCGGGAAAAAGAAAGCCGCGAAACAACAATTCCTCCGACAGCGGCGCCCCCAAGACCGCAACCGGCCATAAAACCCACCAATTGGGTGAACGCATTACGTCCGCGAATGGGGCCACATCGGACAAAAAGTCGTCAGGACGGAACACGTAGACGAGACCTGTATAGGCGACGAGAAACACCATCATCAGCGCAATCGCTGGTGCAAAAACCGAGCTGCCCTTCTGCGGCGGATTGAGCGCCAGCGCCTCCTCCGCCTTGTTCCCGTAAAGTGTTGCAGCCGCTAGTATGAGAGAAACCAGCACGAATTGCATAACGAGCATCGAGACCAGCTCAAATAGCCCGATCTTCACGAGCCCACCCGCTCGCGCCGCTCCCGGTTCCGGCCCACCCGCGAGGCCGAAAATGCTCCACACCGCCTGGCAGAGCAGCCAACCCCCGGCAACCGCTAACAAAAACATCGATACTCCGGCGAGTACCGCTAGCACCGGAGGCCAGCTCGTACGCACCTTGTATGCAGGCTCGCCAGCGGTAAGAACAGCAAGAAACGAGGTTGACATCAATGCGGTTCGTCCCCTCTGGTTTGGCGCGCCCGATCAGTATTCTCGTAACAGGTGGCAGGCAACATCGACTCAGCATTTCGCATGACACGATACTGCCACGTGATGAGTTGCGCCAATCCAGCCTGTGGAGTGGCTAACAGAAGACCCCAAAAGACCTTTACGCCCACGAGATTGTATTGGCAGTCCACACCACCGCGGCAACACGAGCGATCAAGGAAGTCAGACGATGACAGCGGACACCAACGGCACCAAGGCAACAAGCTGGCAAGAAACGGTGCGCAACCTTTATCACGGCACCGAACCAACGGCCCGCGCATTCCGTTTCGCCTTGTTGACCTTTGATGTTGCGACAATCGCTTTCTTCATCGGGTCGTCACTCATTGACGACCAACCCTGGATCTACGTCGCTGACGCAATTATTGCGGTCATCATCGCGGTCGATCTCTTTGTTCGCTGGTGGATCAGCTACAACCGGGTTCGCTTCTTTGCCCAATTCACAACCTGGGCCGACATCATTGTCATCATCACTCTTATTCTGCCGACCCTGCTGCAAAGCTACCTATTCCTGAGGGTCCTCAGAGCCCTGCGGCTGCTGCGCTCTTACCGCGTCCTCGCCGACCTGCGCGATGAGTTCTCATTTTTCAAGCGCAACGAGGAGATTATCCAAAGTACCGTCAATCTGCTGGTCTTCGTGTTCATCATGACGGCCCTGGTCTACGTCTTCCAGGTCAACACCAACGACAAGATCACCAACTACATCGACGCGCTCTATTTCACGGTCACAGCGCTGACGACGACAGGTTTTGGCGATATCACATTGGAAGGCAACTCTGGCCGGCTGCTCTCCATCGTGATTCTGCTATTCGGGGTGGGCCTGTTTTTGCGGCTCGTACAGACAATTTTCCGCCCCAGCAGGGTTGCCTATGAGTGCCCCGATTGTGGGTTGAAACGCCACGATGCAGACGCCGTCCACTGCAAGCATTGTGGAAAGACACTACACATTGCGACCGACGGTGAAGTCTGAGCCGGATTTCGAGCCCCGCATTCCGCGCAAAGCAGCTGCCCGATGTCAGTGGGCAACGCCTGAGCAACCAGCACCATTTTTGGTGCCGCAATCCGCCGCCTTGTCCCCCGCCGAATGGCCGATTATCCGCGCAACCCAGCAATCCCTTTTTTTTTCGCGTTCAACACCTTATATTCCTATACGTCGGATTCGTCCGACTATGGCGATAAATGGCTGTCGTAATAAGCCGATCGGACCCGGGGGCAGTACCCGGCGCCTCCACCACATGCCGCTCTAATTAAGGCCCTCCAAAGCCTTTGGTACTTCACGTTGGGCGGCATCTGTTGGGGGCGAAATAGGATCGACGAAGGTGTAAAGGGCGTGCTTTTGCCCGGTATGGTTCCACCGTTATCGGACCATCTAAGTAGTTGCAAATGACAACTATGCAGAGGCCGCTGTCGCTGCGTAATGCAGTGCCAAAAGCTTCGAACTAAGCCCTTATCCTTTGCCGGGTAAGGCGCGGTACGGAGGGCACCGGGCAACAGAAGCCCTCCACTTTCTATTTGCAGGGCGCGCCCTCAGCATTCGAACCGAAAAAGCTGTGGCGCGCACTGATTGCATGTAGGAAATGGACCTTGACAGGAAACGTGATAACCTTTTCCTGTCATAGTTCAATTGATGGGGCGGCACGACGCTGCGGCAAAAGCGACGAGTAAGACCGGTAACCGGCACGGGACCGAGATGACGGCAGAGCCAAAGATCGATTATGAAGCTCTGGCGCAAGACGCCATGCGCGGCGTTGTGCGCGACGTTCTGCTGCGCACTGCTAAAAACGGATTGCCGGGCGAGCATCACTTCTACATTTCCTTCGATACGGAAGCTCCGGGCATCATCTTGTCCAAGCGGCTCAAAGCAAAATATCCTACGGAAATGACGGTGGTGCTTCAGCATCGCTTCTGGGACCTCAACGTCACCGACGAAAGGTTCGAAGTGAAACTCACCTTCGACGGCATTCCCGAACGTCTCGTGGTTCCCTTCTCCGCCATCAAGGTCTTTTTCGACCCAAGCGTTCGCTACGGCCTCCAATTCGATGAACCCGACTTCAATGCCGAAGCCGTCGACGACACCATGACCTCGCTTGAACATGGTGTGACAACTGAGTTGCGCGACGGAGAGCTTGGAGAATTCAGGGACGAGGAAACGGCGCCAACAGTTTCGCGTTCGTCCTCGCCGCGCAAGAGACGCAGCACGCGAAAAAAATCAGACAAGCGCACCGTTGATGCTGAAGCAGACAGTGCACACTCTGACGCGTCGCCCCAGGACACCGATCACGCTGCGGGTGACGGTTCTGACAACGACCCAGCAGAACAACCCGCTGACGTCCACAAGGACGATGAGGTTGAAGAGGCGAAAAAACAGGTCGGCGGCGCCGAGATCGTCAGCCTCGACGCCTTCCGCAAGAAGTAGCGCGGGCACGCACAGGCTCTTCGCACCACATTTCTCCTAAGATTTCAGCAACTCTAAAGCACGTTCCCAGCAAACTGTTTACTTGTTGATCGCGCGACAACAGTCGCTCTGCGAAGCACTCTTTGCATTTGTATTGCAGCGCGAAGCAAGCAGTGCGCCGCACACAAAACGAACTCCGCGTTGACCATGCACGACACCCGCGCACACCGCTTCTTGACACTTTTATGAAATTCCATGAGCATCAGACTCATCGATAATTTCGATTGCGAGGTCTTATGTAATGCTCGCTGCATCGGTGCGATGCCTTCTGCCGCTTTTGGCGGCCACCATAACGATGCAGCTCAGCACCGCGCCCGCCTTGTCGCGCACATCACATCCCAACGATCCACTTCGCATGATGCCGCAAACTCAATTGCAGTTTGCCCCTACACCTTCCAGAGCCATCCGCGATTGCCATTCATTACATTCCACATGCTCGTGGCAGTTGACCGCAGGCAGTCTCGGCGATGACCAGATTTATGCCGTTGCGCGCACACGTGTTGGCGACTTCGTTGTCGCCGGTCATACGCGTCCCAATTTCCGTGCCCGCTACGACGGTTGGATTATGTATCTGTCCGCAAGCGGTGACGTCCTTTGGGAGCGCACCCTGGGCGGCCCAGACACCGAGCAGATTTACGGTGTGGTGGCGATGGATAATGGTGACGTTGTTGCCGCCGGTCACACGCGTTCTGATGGCGCCGGCGAAAGCGATTTCTGGGTGGTACGGCTCGACTATCAAGGCAACGTCATCTGGGAACGCACGCTCGGCAGCTTCAACAACGATCAGGCATCCGCCCTGATCGAGGCCGAAGACGGCGGCGTTGTTGTGACGGGATTCACCAGCTCCCGCGCCCATGGTGAGCGCGACGCTTGGATCGTCGCACTTGACGCAAACGGCCGCACGGAATGGGACCGCATCATCGCCAACCCTGGCACGGATGTCATTTCATCCATTGCACTATTACCCAGTGGCGACTTCGCCGTTGCAGGACACACACAGACACCTGGCCAGGCCACCTTCGACTTCTGGGTTTTGAAACTTCGTCACGACGGAGAAGTCGACTGGCGCCGGCAGTTTCACAACGGTGAATTTTTTGCTGCCACCAGCGTGGCTGCCGGAACCGACGGTAGCATCTTCGTTGCGGGTTTGTCGGAGCCAATTGAAGGCGCCTCCTCACGCGCCGTACTGATGCATTTAAGTGAAGAGGGGAACCCCGTCTGGCGGAGGGATATTGGCGGGCACACATTCAACAGAGCAAAGGGTGACGGCGCCTGGGCACTGGCGGCTATGCCCGGCGGTGATATTGTTGTGGTTATCGCCACCGCATCACAAGGCGCAGGCTCGACAGATGCTCGCCTCGCGCGTTTTTCACCAGGCGGCACGTTGCTGTGGGAGCATACATTTGGTGGTAGCAAGTGGGACTACCCGACAGCCGTTGTCCCCACACTTGAAGGGGGACTTCTCATTGGCGGAATCACGACGAGCTCCGGTGCCGGTTATGAAGATGGCTGGCTGGTGCGCCTGGACCGCCGCGGCAAACTGGATTAGCTGTCAACCTCGCCGACGCGGCAACAACAGCCTGATGATCTGCGGTAATTGAACCAACCTCTACCACACCAGCGGAATAAGCCTATAGCGCACGCGCGCACTGTAATCGTCATATCCGCGCAAGTTGACGCATAAAAACCGCTCTTCGAGCACGGCCCGGACGCCCAGGATGACGACACCCGCTAGACCCAGCATAAACCCGGCGAAGGACCCAAGCCACAACGGCTGACCGATAAGCACCAGCAGAATAGCCAGATACATCGGATGGCGAACGATTGCATAGGGCCCGCTGTCAATGACTTCATGCGCATCCGCAGCTTGATGTTTGACGGCAACCGAACCGAATTTGTTAGTCAGCAGCGTGGCAATCCACAACGCCGAACCGGCAAGCACCATCATCAATCCAAGCCAGCTCACACCCTCATGCACAGACGGCGCAACCTTCAGGTGCCACACGTCGATGGACGACAGAACCTGCACACCAACAAACGTTGCCAGCAACGCGCCCAAAAGAATCTTGTCGATCAATGGTTGTCCCTGATGAACCGGGCCGCTCATGCGTTCGCCAAGAAGTCTTTTGTCGCCGAACCACAATAGCGTCGCGCTGAGCAGCGTCCCGAAAATCGTAATAGCTATCAGCACCCATGCCGCGGGCCAGTTCCACGTGCCTGCAGGAACAAACAATGCAGCGGCCTGAATGGAGGCACGCGCAACCACCACAACAACAACACGAACAAGCAATTTTACATCAGTCGCAATCATGATCATTGACCGCTCCACACCATTGCCAAGCCCCATCTGCCAGCCAAGGCAGAACACAACTGGACACCAAGATTGCCTGACACGCCAGTCTCCATCCGCAAAAAAAAGCAGCAAGTTCACGCAGGCCCGGCCGGATCGGCACTCCAGGTGAACTCCCAATGAGCCCACTGGCCTCAAGGCCCTCCTTTATGCTAGGCGACAGCAACGCAAATCGAAACTGGCTGGCTCCAGAATTAATGAGGCTCCGTTCAGATGACTGACACCAAATCCGCTACACCACGCATCGAATCCGACACGTTCGGCGAAATCGAAGTTCCTGCGGATCGATATTGGGGTGCACAGGCCCAGCGCTCGCTTGGCAACTTCAAAATCGGTTGGGAACGCCAGCCTTTGCCCATCGTGCGTGCCCTTGGGGTTGTAAAACGCGCAACCGCAGAAGCGAACATGTCGCTCGGCCGTCTGGACGAAGAACTTGGAAAAGCCATCGTGGCCGCCGCCAACGAGGTCATCGAAGGCAAGCTCGACGATCATTTTCCGCTCGTTGTCTGGCAGACCGGGTCTGGCACGCAGTCGAACATGAATGCAAACGAGGTAATCTCCAATCGCGCCATCGAAATTCTGGGCGGAGAGATGGGTTCGAAATCTCCGGTCCACCCGAACGACCATGTCAACATGAGCCAGTCGTCGAACGACACTTTCCCTACGGCAATGCATGTCGCATGTGCGCAAGAGATACAAAACCGCCTGCTACCCGCACTTAGGACTTTGCGCAATGCGCTCAATGACAAAGCACAGGCCTGGTCAAAGATCATCAAGATCGGGCGCACACACACGCAAGATGCGACACCGCTGACACTCGGGCAGGAGTTCTCCGGATACACCAAGCAGATCGAAAACGGTATTGAGCGAATCGAAAGCACACTTGAATTGCTGATGCAGCTGGCTCAAGGAGGGACAGCCGTTGGCACCGGGCTCAATGCACCAAAGGGATTTGCCAAAAAGGTCGCCGAAAACATCGCGGCAATCACGGGCCTTCCCTTCACCACCGCGCCGAATAAGTTTGAAGCACTTGCCGCACACGACGCCATGATCATGAGTCACGGCGCAATCAACACAGTTGCTGCATCGTTGTTTAAAATCGCCAACGACATACGCTTCCTTGGGTCCGGACCCCGCTCCGGTTTGGGCGAACTTGCATTGCCGGAAAACGAGCCAGGCTCTTCAATCATGCCCGGCAAAGTGAACCCGACGCAGTGCGAGGCCATGACGCAGGTTTGCGTGCAGATATTCGGCAATAATGCCGCCCTTACATTTGCCGGCAGCCAGGGTCATTTCGAACTCAACGTCTTCAACCCCGTCATGGCCTATAACTTCCTGCAGTCCGTGCGCCTGATGTCGGATGCCGCCATCTCGTTCACCGACAATTGCGTCGTCGGCATCACGCCGCGCGAAGACAACATCAAAGCCGGGCTGCAACGTTCGCTTATGCTTGTCACCGCGTTAGCGCCCAAAATCGGCTACGACGCAGCGGCAAAAATCGCCAAAACCGCACATAAAAACGGGACCACCCTAAAGGAAGAAGCACTCGCCGGAGGTTATGTCACCGAAGAGGAGTTCGATGAGATCGTCGATCCAGCCAAAATGCTGGGGCCTGCGTGACCCATTTGCCTCGAGCGCGCCAGGCCAGATCACGAACCTGTACCAAGCCTGTGGAGCGGCAGTAACCAGGCCTAATTGCGGACCTATGGCAAGTGTTATAATCGTGCCCAATGAGCACGAATCAAAAGAAAAAGAAGACGCCGCACACCGAACCGGCAACGGGCACGGACGAACTGCCGTTCGACCTGCCGCTGCATGATAACGAAGAGGCTGACGCCACCCCGCCACCAGCGGCGCACGATGGTTTTGAAGACAGCGCTGACTTCGCCGAACCACCATTCCCCGATCTGCCTGCGGAACCGGCCGACGAACCAGCACCTCGCCCATCTATATCGGAGCGTGCCATCGCAGCTTCGGCACCGCGTTCTGCCCCGACCGACTATCTCGACAACCTCAACGCAGAACAACGCCTGGCAATCGAAACTCTCGATGGACCGGTCCTCGTCCTTGCTGGCGCGGGCACCGGCAAGACGCGTGTGTTGACGACACGCATCGCTCACATCCTCAACAAATCGCTTGCCTACCCCTCGCAAATACTCGCCGTGACCTTCACCAACAAGGCAGCGCGCGAAATGAAAGAGCGCATCGCATCCCTCGTGGGCGGGACTGTAGAGGGCATGCCATGGCTTGGCACCTTCCATTCCATCGGCGTCAAAATACTTCGACGTCATGCCGAACTCGCAGACCTGAAGTCGAACTTCACCATTCTCGACACAGACGACCAGATCCGCCTCATGAAGCAGGTCATCGAAGCGGAGGGTATCGACAAGGACCGATGGCCCGCGCGCCAATTCGCTGCTCTGGTCGATGGCTGGAAAAACCGCGGACTGACACCTGAGAAAATATCCAAGGGTGATGGCGCATCCTTTGCTGGCGGCAAGGCGCGCGAACTTTACGCCGCCTATCAGACACGCCTGAAGGAACTCAACGCCTGCGACTTCGGCGACCTGCTGCTGGAAACACTGACGATATTCTTAAAACACCCCGACATCCTTGCCGATTACCACCGCCGCTTTCGCTACATTCTGGTCGACGAATACCAGGACACGAATGTTGCCCAGTACATGTGGTTGAGACTGTTGGCACAAGGATCTCCAAACATTTGCTGTGTCGGCGACGACGATCAGTCCATCTACGGCTGGCGCGGCGCCGAGGTCGACAACATCCTGCGTTTCGAAGAGGACTTCCCCGGCGCCACCGTAATCAGACTGGAACGCAATTACCGCTCCACAGGCCACATACTGGCTGCCGCCTCCGGTCTCATCTCTGCAAACGAAAGCCGTCTCGGCAAGACGCTGTTTACTGACGGCGAGATGGGCGAAAAGGTTACTGTGAGCGGCCTGTGGGACGATGAGGAAGAGGCTCGCGGCATAACCAGTGATATCGAATCCATGCACAACGCCGGACAGCCCATGAACGAGATCGCCGTCCTGGTGCGCGCGTCCTTCCAAATGCGGGTGCTCGAAGATCGCTTCGTCACCCTCGGCCTGCCTTACCGCGTCATCGGAGGCCCACGCTTTTATGAACGCGCCGAAATTAAAGACGCCATTGCGTATCTGGATGTCGCGCTTAATCCAGACAACGACCTCAAATTTGAGCGCATTGTCAATGTTCCCAAGCGCGGTATTGGCGAGACGAGCGTACGCCGCGTACGCGAACTGGCACGTGCGCGACAGACCTCTTTGTATCAGGCCGCACGTGATATCGTTGAAACGGAAGACCTGACGGGCAAAGCGCGCCGCTCGCTCACAGATCTATTGTTGAGCTTCGAGCGCTGGCGGTCTCAAATCGACACATTGCCACACACGGAACTTGCAGAGCTCATTCTTGATGAGTCCGGCTACACCGCGATGTGGCAGGCGGACAAAAGTCCGCAAGCCCAGTCACGCCTTGAGAACTTGAAAGAACTTGTGCGCTTCATGCACCAGTTCGACAACCTGCAAGGGTTTATCGAGCACGTCTCCCTGGTTATGGATGCCGATCAGAGCGACGATGGCGACCGCGTATCGCTTATGACACTCCATGCCGCCAAGGGCCTTGAGTTCGACACAGTATTTCTATCCGGATGGGAGGAAGGCTTATTCCCGCACCAGCGCTCCCTGGATGAAAGTGGTCTTGCAGGGCTAGAGGAAGAACGCCGCCTCGCTTACGTCGGCCTCACCCGCGCCAAGAAAAGTGCGCGCATTTCATTTACGCAAAATAGGCGCACGCACGGCCTTTATCAGGCCGCTCACCCATCACGTTTTGTCGACGAATTACCAGAAGCACACGTCGAGGTGAAAGAAGCACCAAGTCCCTACGGTGGCTCCCGATCTCAATTCGGCGGCGCATACTTCGATGCGCCCATGCGCAGCCGCTTCGATCATGATGAACCACAATTTCAATCAACCTACGAAACGCCCGGTTGGAAACGCGCACGTGAACGCCAGGCCGCCAGCAGTTCAAATACGGCGAGAAGAGCGGATCGCGGTCCGGTAACCATTGAGGGCGAATTGGTTGCCTCCTCCTCCACAACCTCCTCATTCAAAACCGGCGAGCGCGTTTTTCACCAGAAATTCGGCTACGGGCGTATTGCCGAGATTGATGGCAATAAGCTCACCATCGATTTTGAGAAGGCTGGCCAAAAGCGTGTCGTCGACAGTTTCGTCGAACGCCATTAAGAAGGAAGCGCATTCTTCCTCGCAAACCACAAACAACTGGCGCGTTCCCAAACCGATGACACAAGCAGCCTCCCAAGATCCCGCAAGTGTGTCCGCAGGCAATCACGCAATCGGCCTGCGCGGCCATCCGCCGGGCCTCAGGACACTTTTCTTCACCGAATTATGGGAACGCTTCTCGTATTACGGCATGCGCGCCCTTCTCGTGCTGTTCATGGTCGCCCCCGCCACGTCCGGTGGCATGGGTTTAAGCGCACGAGAGGCGGCACACATCTACGGCAATTACACGATGGCCGTATATATGCTCGCCATTCCTGGTGGCTTCATTGCCGACTATCTGCTTGGGCACCGCCGTTCCGTTCTCGTCGGCGGCATTATCATTGCCTGTGGTCACTTTGCACTCGCCGTCGACCGCATCGAAATGTTCTACGCCGGACTTGTCCTGATCGTACTGGGAACGGGCCTGCTCAAACCCAGCATAAGCGCGCTCGTCGGCGGACTTTATGCAAAAAACGACGAACGCCGCGACGCGGGCTTTTCGATCTTTTACATGGGCATCAACCTCGGCGCATTCCTTGCCCCGTTTGTCACCGGCTTCCTCGCCCAAAGCGACATATTCAAATCGTGGCTTGAGCAATCAGGTTTCGACCCGGCAGGGAGTTGGCATTGGGGCTTTGGCGCCGCAGGCGTCGGCATGGTTCTTGGGCTTATCGTCTACATCCTCCAAGCTGACCGCATCGCTCATTTCGGCGAGCGACCGAAGATAGAACCAAAGGCGTGGCTGCATGCCCTATTCGTTCTCGTCGGCACTGGCGCAGCACTGACGCTCAGTATGCTCTCAGGGAAACCCGGATTTGAATGGGTTCCATACTCGTTCTTGCTGATTCCGGCCGCCGGCATCATCTACTTTGCCGCAAAAGACGACCTCGATGCCCGCCGTGTCGCCGCCATCGGAGTCTTTTTCATTGCTGCCATGATCTTCTGGGCCGTTTTCGAACAGGCCGGCTCCACAATTGCGTTATTCGGAGATCAATTGACCCGCACGCAGATTTTCGGCTGGAACTTCCCTTCAAGCTGGTTCCAATCTCTGAACTCGCTGTTCGTGATTATGCTTGCGCCGATTTTCGCGTGGGCTTTCGTTCGCCTCGGCCCCAATCAGCCTTCAAGCCCGGTGAAATTCGCGATCGGCCTGATCTTTTTAGGCCTTTCGTTCGCGCTCATGGTGCCTGCCGCCATCCTGACCGTAGAAGGCAAGGTGAGCCCGCTTTGGATCGTCGGACTGTTCTTCCTGCAAACGGTCGGGGAGCTATTCTTAAGCCCCGTTGGCCTGAGCACCATGACAAAGCTGGCACCGGCCCGCCTCGTCAGCCTGGTCCTGGGCGTCTGGTTTCTCGCAGCAGCCTGGGGCAGCAAACTTGCCGGCCTACTTGCATCCGAATTCAATGCTTCGGATCCCCAGGCCTTGGCTGCATTCTTTCAGACACAAGCCATCATGGTCGCAATTGCGGCAGCGCTCATGCTTGCCGTAACGCCATGGGTACACCGCCTCATGGGCGAGATACGCTAGAGCACCATGAAGGACCTATTCACCCGTCACTTGAGGTGTTCGTAAGAAAATAGGTGCTTAGTTTCTTTAAGCGGAGCATGGCACTTCCGGCAGGCGTCTAGATCTTTCTTTGCGCGTGTTCCATCGGGCTTGAAGACGGCAAAGTCCCAATCGCCTGTATCTAGCTCTTTGGCCCTACCAGCGCCCCAGCCTTCACCCTTTTCCATGACACCAATGGCTGCAAACTTATCGCGAATCCGCCGGCCAAGCGCACTTTCAATCGCCTCACCATCCGCGTCCAGCTTTGCCTTATAAATCTCTGCAACCAATACCGAGCCATTCGGAAACTCACCCCCCTCTTTCGCTGCCTTCAGCGCAACATCGTTAGCAAAGAGGCGGATGATTTGGTCCGCATTCTGCGTCCGGTCGAGGCTCAGGTAATTGGTAAATGTCGTGCGATAATCCGCAGGAAACTTTATCCGTTCCTCACCGGCCTGAACCGCCACGAACAGGGCTCCGCCCACAGCCACGATGAGCCCTGACACAACAGCCGCACCAATACGTCTAATCATTCCCAAACCCTCCAATTGATCAAACAACAACACTCCTGGCCGTAAGGCCGAAACGCTAGGTGCACGCAGATGCATTGACCACCAGCAACTGCAACGTGTCACAGCCCAGCCAATAATGACAATAACTATTTATTATATTGTTATAAAAAATTTTGTGATCGTGCTAGACTTTGGAATCGCTGACCCAATCTTAATAAGCCACCCTATCAACCAAGGGCACAAACAAGTTGACAGTCTCGACGAAGGAAAGAATTTGGCAGCTCGTGCGCTCTGAGCCGCGTACACTGAGTGAGCTTGCCTCCGAACTCTCAATCACGCGCAACGCCGTTGTGGTTCAGGTCAACCAATTGCTGAATGAGGGGATTATTCGTCAGGGCCGTCAACGCCGCGCTGCTACTGCCGGCAAACCCGCTTACGAATACGAAGCTGCACCCGGCAGCGAAGACCACGCGTCAGCAGCCTATCAGCCATTCGCCACAGCACTTCTGTCGACACTGCGCCGCAAGTTACCCGACCGCACTTTGACAAACGTCCTAAGGCAAACCGGCCTTGAGATTGCTCAAAATGCGCCAATTCCCGCCAACGGAACATTCAACCAGAAGCTCAATGCGGCAATCGGCATCGTGAACAGCCTGGGGGCATCAGCGGAAGTAACCCAACACTCGAGCGGCAAGTTGATCGTACGCAACCACGCCTGCCCGTTTGCCACCGCCGTCAGACAAGACGCATGCGTGTGCCGGGCGGCCGCAGCCTTCTTTGAGGGCGCCACCGGGCGTAAGGTTCGCGCGGCCTGCATTCGAAAAGACCTGCTCACCTGCCAGTACATCATTGAACAAAACCCCTCAGCCGACTAGGCCTAGGTGTCTTTTGCTGTCTTCTCTGGCAAAGCCGCGGCGCGGCGCTTCTGCTCAAATCGTAGAATGGGCCGTCAGCCCTCAAGCGGGAGCCGCTCGGCGCCCCCAAGACCTATTAGACCCTCTCCGATAACCAATTTTTCCGAATTCAGACCTCGGGAGACCGATAAAATTGGCCCAGAGCGGCAACCTGACATAAATCCGCCAATCCAGCAGGCAACCTCAACGCCTGGATCACTCATATTTGGACGACGCGCAAAGGGAGAAGAGTACAGTGTTCAACCGCAAATCCGATCCGAAGCCGATCGATACCCCCGCGTCTTTTTCGACAAGAACGGAGCCTACGACCCCGCCACCCACGTCCGCGACGGCTCACAACGACGGCATATCCGACTTCTCCGCAGCAACCTCAGCACCACCCGATACCGGCACGTCCGTTATCGGCAGTAATTTTTCCATCGAAGGTCAGTCGATTACGATCCGCTGCCAGGGCTCATTACACGTCAATGGCAACATACACGCCGATTTGCATTGCCAGGAGCTTGTCGTTGGCGATGCGGCCGTAATTACCGGTGCCATCACGGCCGACAAGGTTTCCATCCACGGCAAGGTCGGCGGAGCGGTACGCGGCCAGCACGTTACGTTGCATGACCAGGCCGAAGTCGAAGGAGATATTCATAGCCAGTTTCTGGCCATCGAACCTGGCGCAAGCTTCGATGGCCGGTCGCGCAAGGTGAAAGACCCCAGCGAAGTCACCCCACAACTTAACGCACCGCATGCAGACGGCTCGCATGATCACGACAACGGAGCCGTTGTCGTACCCTCAGCTCAAGCCTCACCTGGACAGGACTTTTCACCGACATCCTATAACCAGTAACTGACACTGGAGTAGATACGCGCATACATTGATGGCGTCAGTGCGCACCTGCGTTCTGGCGCCGTTTTCATTTCTGCGCGCCTTGAAAGGGAATAGAGACCGCGTCAGAGGATTGGCAACACGGCGCGCCCAAATGCCCTCAACTCGTCCGATCGCGCGCAAGAAGCCCCGTGAAACCAGTGACCGCGAGCGAGGTCAGCACCAGCCCCAATATGATCTCTACAATGCCAAGCACATAGAGTAGCCCACCGACCGTCAGCGTGAGTCGATCACGCTCCTCCGCCGAACCAGACCGGCTTCCTTGCACAGTCGTGGCCGCTCGGTCGCCAATCGGGAGTGGAATTGAAGCAAAAGGCTTCCAACTGACATTCGCGCGCCAGTGGTCGGCATAGCCAAATGACACGAATGGCACGAACATATCGAACGAGTAACCCAGCGAATTGAACGGGGGGTAACTGGCCCGGAAATTGTTTGGTGTGTAGGCGTCCCTGTTAGTGATCACGAACGCGCTTTCATCGCGGCAGCCCGGATCCGCACATGAGCGGGCCGCCCAACCCCAAACAGCGGCAAACCCTAAAACGAACACAACCATCCACAACACCGTACGCCACGGATTGTAGCCATAAAGCGCAAAGACATCGAGGATCGCACCTTGCAACCTCTGTCCTGATGTCGCTGATCGGCTCATCCGCTCCCGGCGGCGCCGTGCAATCAGGATTTCACGTGCATCGTCGTGATAGCCCTGGGCTTCCAGCCGCGTTCCCAATTGCACCCAGGACTGCGGCTTGAAGTGCTCATCCAGATCGCGTGCGTTCTGCCCTTCAAGCCAGCGCAGGCGAGGCCCCGCCACGCGTTCGCCAGCCGCGGTGGATGTGCGCCCGGCGCCAGACGGATTGGACAAGTGCTCATAGCAAAAACCATCAAGCACGAGGTGATCGATATCGCGCCCATCCTCGCTCAGGTGCCGCTCCTGCAGGCTTGGTGGCCAAGCAGCGGCAAAGTCCTCGTAGGAACCGGCCTGAGCCCGCGACAAGTCGATGATGCCCTTTGGCCGATTGGCTACACCTTGCGGCATTTGCAGGCGACCAATTTCAGCATCCACCAAACTGATCGCAATGTCATCGAAGCGTGCATCCTCCCCTCGCGACGCACCAGGACGCGGGCCTCCCTGCGTTGTGGTTCGCGAAATCGCAGCGCTGCAAAGCTCCCCGTCACGGATATCCAGAACACCGCGAATACGCGCTTGGTCGAAAACAAGCGCCCCGACACTTTGCATTCCGGCGCCGAGCTGCACGTCACGATCAAAGTGAGCCCCACTGGCCAGCAGGACGATGCCGCGGTCCACCTTTAGCGACGCCCCACTGAATCGGAACTGATTGCCAATCTGCGCCGCTGGAAAACGCATCAGGCCGATCACCACGGCCCGAGTAAAGTAACAACCGCCGCGAATGCGTGCACCATCGGCTCTCAGGGCCAGATCGCTACCGAACAGTCGCGATTCGGTGAACCGCAACTGACCGTTTATGTCCGCACCTGCGAACCGCACATGCCCAACAAGCTTCGAGCGGGCCAAATCCCAATTCCCGCCGACAATCACGACATCCGCCGCAATTGCGGTGGCCCCGCCATTGACCTCAATGCCGCCAGTATTGACCCCTTTCTCGATCTGCGCCCCGTCAAGCACAAAGGCGCCATCAAGCTTGGCACCCTGCATGTTGAGCCCTTGCGCGATGTTGATGCCCGACGCATCAATCGCCACCTCTTCCGCGGTGGCTTGCGCGCCATCGGCGGCAAATCGGCCGCCAACGCTAGCATTGTTCAGCCTCATGCCGCCGGTCAGGATCGATTTTTCAAGTAAGACGTCGCCTTCGGTTGTGAGGCTTTGCCCGTCGATCGCCACGCTGGCCCCCTTGATGCTGCATTCTTCGGCATATAGGCCCGAACCGAGATGCATCCGTCCAATCATGACGTCACCGGCAAGCTGAGAGCGCCGCAAAATCAGCGGACCACTAACCCGCGTACCTGTCGCACGCAGCGAGACCTGCCCGTCACCGGCCTCGCAAGCTTCCAGCGCCAGCGCGCCACCTATGCTGCCACCCCGGATCTGCAACGCACCGCGGACAACTCCTCCACCAATGTAAAGGCCGTTATCGATCTCAACCCGGTCGGCCATGATCGCGCCCTCGATGGTTGACGAGTGCAATCCTAATCGCTTCAATTTTGCATCACGAATATTGAGGGCGCCGTTGCTCCCCTGACCCTCCAAACGCGAGTGGCGCATCAGGAAGGGCTTGGTCAGAACACAACCCTCAAGGTCAAGTCCGCCCGTAACAATGGCACGTGTGATCCGTACACCCGCGTCCGGCACCTGCCAGCCCGGACGCGCTTCGCGTAACAGATCGGCAAGGACTTCTCCGCGAACCGCCTTGCGCTTGAGATCAACCGGCTCACCCCGTCCGACAGCCTCAACCAAGGCCCGCTCTGCCTCGCTTAGACCATCCAAAGCCATCGAAAGAGGCTGTGTCATGTAACGATCACCCGGTTTTAACGACTCCAATAGGCGCACCATATTCTGTTACACGTGGCGAAAATACGTAGCTGCTGCGTTATACTAAAACCCAATATTTTTGACGCGGCCCCTTACACACAGGCCACGCCGTTCATTTGATGACCAAGCCGTATCGCACCCCGCCTTGCTACCGCCCGAAGACCATAAACTCCTTCTCTCAGATCGCATGCACCCCGCACGCCGCCATCCCCATACCTCCGCTATCCCAGCGACACAAGCCGATCCACTGCGGAAAGACGAAGAAAAACGTTGCAAAATTAACATGCTAGCCGAAACTGGCTCCGCCAACTGCGGAAGAGCCTCGCGGGCGGCCTGAACAGCATTGAGAGAAGACATAACCTCAAGGTATACCTGCCAACGGATGGCGCGCAGAAAGCCTCATTTTCCGGCCACAGCAGTCCATTAAGCAAAAGTCCGACGGTGTCGGGAGGGTAGTTACGATGTCGACATTGAAGGTCAGCCCAGTAACGTTCGAAAACCAGCCGCAAGCTGCGGGACAGGCAGTCGGACATACCGCCGCAAGCGAAGACGTCCAGCTTGAACAGACCAAATCAAACGTTGACATTGTCGCGCCCGACTCCACACGTGCACTTGAGAATTTCATTCCCGTCACGCGTTTTGCGCTCATCGACCGCCTGACGATGCCAGAGAGCTGGGCCCCGGGCCAGGCACAACAGGCCAGGCGTTTTTTTCATTATCTCGATTATTGGCGCCACCAGCGATACAACGTCGATCTGCTTGAGCTGCAGCAGATGTACGAACCCTTCAGCCCAGACACCGATCTTCTGCTGACGCGCAGATTTACCGACGAGGAATGCGCCGACATGCAAAGCCATGTCGTCGATCGCATGCGGAAAATTCTCGAACAAGCCAACTACGTTGAGATTGACCAAAACGATGTGCAAACGATCCTGACGCGCGAGAGCCATTATGGATTGGACCTATTCGTTGAATTCTCGGAGTTCGAAGAGATCCTGATCTTCTACCGCGGCGCATCCACCCGCAAGGATCAGCGGCGGACATTAAGAAAGTTCATGCGCAAGGAGGAGTTCCACGTACCCATTTTTCAGCGCATGTTTGTCCTGTTCAAACTCAAGCCGGAAGAGAAACGCGTTCGCGAATTGATGGCGCAGGAAAAAGTCTCCAGCAAAGAGGCCAAGAAAATGGTGAAGCGTGCTCGTAGCATGCTGCCCGCAAGCGTCCTGGAACAAAATATCTACATGAAGCTTTTCAAAAACATCCCGCGCAGCGACGTGGAGATGATTTTTCCCAATACCGTTGTTAGATTTCGACTGCTCGACAAAATCAAACTTGGCGTCACGTCCGCCGGCGGCCTTGGCATGGGCGCGTTCAGCGCCGCCGGCAAGGTCGCACTTGTTGCAACCAACCCTGTTGCGGCTATCGGTGCATTCGCCGGCCTTGGTGCTGTCGTCTTCCGCCAGGCAATGAGCTTTATGAACCAGAAGCAGCGCTACATGGTGATCATGGCGCAAAACCTGTACTTTCATGCCATGGCAGATAACTCCGGCGTCGTTGTGAGCCTGGCCGACGCTGCGGCGGACGAAGACATCAAGGAGGAGATCCTACTCTATTCGGTTCTCTGCAAGGAACGCGCGACAATAAACGATCTGCCGTCCATCGACAGGGCCATCGAGCAATACTTGAAAGCAAGTTTTGGAGTTGAGGTCGATTTTGACGTCGAAGACGCACTGCATCGCCTGATGCATGACGGAATTGTCACCCAAAACGCAGACGGTACATTGTCGACGCTACCACCTCTCGAGGCAGGCCTGCACATCGATGCCAAATGGGACCGTTTACTTGACGATCTACCTGACTTCGAGCACGGCGAAGGAACTGAAATCAACGCGGGCGTACCGCCTCCGGCACCACCTTCCGCATAACAATTGCCCACAACAAGCGAAAGACTATCAACCTCCATGCGGCACTCGGATCGTCCCGAACAGGTTGTGCTGACCATGCGCTGCGCAGGCCGTGAGGAAGCCGACAAGTTGGCATCCGCACTTCAAGAGCTGATTGAACCGGCACCCCATGCCGTAAGCTTGTTCGAGGACGGGTCTAATGCCTGGCGCATAGATGCCTACTACAGCGAATACCCCGGTCACAGTGCAATACTGGCGTCCCTGGAATCCGTCCTTGGTTGCAAACCGCCGCAATTCGAAGCAGCCCCCGTCATAGACCGTAACTGGGTCGCGATTTCGCAAGCAGCTCTGCCACCTGTTAAAGCCGGCCGCTTCACCATTCACGGCAGTCACGACAACGATAATGTCGCGCGCGGCCCCAACTCGATTCTGATTGATGCCGGTGAAGCTTTCGGTACGGCCCATCATCCGACCACACTGGGCTGCCTGCGCGCGATTGATCGGTTGAGCCAGGCCCATGCGCACCGGCGCATTCTCGATCTGGGTTGCGGTTCTGGCATCCTGACCATTGCCGCCGCACGTGCGTGGCCTTGTTGCGACGAGATCACCGCAAGCGACATCGACGCGCAATCCGTCGTGGTCGCAAGCCAGAACGCAAACTATAACGGAGTGACTGGCGCCCGTGGCCTACGAACCTCCAAACCACGCATTCGCATCATGCGCGCCGACGGGATCACCGTCCCGCAACTCGCAAAAGAAAATTACTTTGACCTCGTCATTGCAAATATCCTGGCCGACCCGTTAATCAGACTGGCCCGTACAATATCGAACGTCACAGCCCCCGGTGGCAATGTCATTTTGTCAGGACTGCTAACCCCTCAAGCGGCCCCTGTCATTGCCGCGTACCGTGCCGCTGGCATGATCGTGAAAGACCACCGGCAGATTGGTGAGTGGTCCACGCTATCACTTTCAAAGCGTTCCTCCCAACAGCACGCGGACAGAACGTCATGGCCGCGGCATGTTGTGGTGGCGAGATCACAATTGCTTTTTTGACCGGCTTGAACGTATGAAGATCATCATGTTCCAAGACTTCGACACTGTTTCCGACCCATCATGCGCAGCACCTCGTATCAAGGCCTTGCGCGAAGTTATGGCAAAGTCTGAGGTTGACGCGTACCTCGTGCCACGTGCCGATGAGTACCAGGGTGAATACGTTCCACCATCTTCAGAGCGGCTGAATTGGTTGACGGGATTTTCCGGTTCGGCCGGCGTTGCGGTGATCGCACGCAAAACGGCAGCCTTATTCGTGGACGGGCGGTATACGGTGCAGGTCAGAGCCGAAGTGGATGTCAGTCTGTACGAGCTGCCAAAATGGAAAAATGACGCCCCCGTCCAATGGATGAAGGAAAATTTGCAGACTGGCGCAGTTGTCGGTTTCGACCCGCGTCTGCATACGATCTCCAGTGTTCGCAAACTTACGACGGAACTCAAAAAGAACGGAATCAAGTTAAAGCCGGTCGCACGTAATCTGGTCGACCGCATATGGGCAGGTGCACGCCCGCCCGAACCGTCGGGTCTTGTCACAATCCAACCGCTAAAGTTCGCAGGCGCCAAACCAGCCGACAAGCTGAATTCAATTCGAGAAGACCTGGCCAAGGACGGACATGATGCGGTGGTTCTGACACAACCTGACTCTATTTGCTGGTTGTTCAATATCCGAGGCAGCGACATTGCGCACAACCCGGTCGTGCTGTGTACTGCAATTGTCCCGCGACGCGGGAAACCGGAAATCTTCATCGCCCCAGGCAAACTTGAGTCTGAGGTGCGAGAACATCTTAAGGCCACCGCGCGGCTACGTTCACCAAAGGACTTGCGCCAGGCGCTGCGTAGCTTGCGCGACACGAATCAAAAAATACGCCTCGACCCGCATCAGGCATCCTGGTGGTTTCATCGAACACTGGGACCGTCGGCAAGTGTTGACGGGAAGGATCCGTGCATCCTGCCCAAGGCGAAAAAGAACACGGCGGAAATTCGCGGCAGTCGAGCGGCGCACCTGCGCGACGGAACAGCAATGGTCCGCTTCCTGGCATGGTTGGATCGAACGGCGACCAAAGGAAACGTGGATGAAATAACTGCCGCCCGGCAGCTCGAAGCATTCCGAACCGAGACCGGCTCCTTGTGCGAAATCAGCTTCGATACGATTTCCGGATCGGGCCCAAACGGTGCAATCGTCCACTACCGCGTCAACACGGCAACAAACAGGAAACTGAAGCCCGGCGAACTCTATCTCGTGGACTCTGGCGCCCAATACCCTGACGGTACCACAGACATAACGCGCACGGTTGCAATCGGTAAACCAACTGCACAGATGAAGCACCACAACACGTTGGTTTTAAAGGGGCACATTGCCATCGCCACCGCGCGTTTCCCTGTTGGAACCCGGGGGGTCGATCTCGACCCGTTCGCGAGACGCCCTCTATGGCACGCAGGTCTTGATTACGATCACGGCACAGGTCATGGCGTCGGCAGCTACCTTTCGGTTCATGAAGGCCCCGCGTCAATCTCACGCGCCGGTATGATCCCGCTCGAACCAGGAATGATCCTGTCCAATGAACCAGGGTATTATCTTGAGAATGCCTATGGCATCCGTATCGAAAACCTCGTGCTGGTGCAAAAACCAGAAATACCAACCGGCGGTGAGCGGAAAATGCTTTCGTTCGAAACGTTGACCCTCGCACCCATTGATACGCGGCTTATCGACAAGCGACTACTGGAAGCAAACGAACGCGAGTGGCTCAACGCGTATCACGCCGTAGTTCTCGAAAAGGTCGGGCCGACACTTGCCGATCAGCAGGATCGGTCTTGGCTCAAAAAGGCTTGCGCCCCATTATGAGGCGGGCCGTCAGACCGGCCTCGTACACAAATCACGCACCATCAAACGAAAAGAGCCTGCCTGCATGCACCGGTCCCAAACCCGATAGCACACAAACAGGCTCACAATTTTTTGTCGCATGCCAGCGGACAAATTTCGCCCCCTGGCAAGTTGTGCGCGTTTTAACCCGCCTTACAGAACGTTGCACGACCCTTGCACGTTACACTGCCACCGCTAGTGGTGCAGCTGTAGCGCTTGTTCTTAACGTTGTAACCAGCGACTTCGCCTGTCGCGACGAAGCCAGGCCAAAGCCCCCAGCTCACTGACTGAACCATCGTCTCAAGGGCAAACCATTTTGCTGAATCTTCAGAGAACGACGTCGCAACCGCATGCTTGTTGACGCATCCGGCCTGCGCGCCTGCAACGCCGATGAACAGTGATCCGGCAAGAACCAGCCCTGCATAACCAATTGATTTCATGTGATCCACTCCTTAACAAAACGTCCCTCTGACGCGGACTAACAATTCCACCGCCTATTATGTTGTAGGTGAGGCATTGGTCAATTGTTCGCCAAGCCTGGCAAGATATTTTTGTTACCCGATAATCCCGAATGGCCACACACACCGTTCGCAGCTCAGCTTCCCACCAGTTGCAGCCACTCCGCCTCGCTCAAAACACTAACCCCAAGATCTCGCGCCTTTTTCAGCTTTGAGCCCGCGTCAGCGCCGGCAACCACGTAATCAGTCTTCTTGGACACGGACCCGGAAACCTTCGCCCCCATCCGCTCCGCCTGCGCCTTTGCTTCCCCACGCGTCATCTGCTCAAGCGCCCCCGTAAACACGACCGTTTTGCCGCTAATCGACGAACTTTGGGCTTCTTCGAGCACATAGCGTTCGACATTGACCTCATCCAACAGGTCGCTCAGAGCACGCACATTCTTTTCTTCATCAAAAAAGTCGAGCAATGCATCTGTTACGACAAATCCGAGCCCATCTATATTGGCAACCTCGAAATAAGCGTCTCCCGGCATTTGCTCAGCCGCGCGCTCCCCTGCCTCAATAAGCGCTTCTGCGTTTCCAAAGGTCTCCACCAGTTCCTTCGCATTGCGTTTGGACGTAATTTTTAGGTCCACCAACGCGTCCTCAAGATCGGCCCCCTGTTTTGCCACAAGCTTTAGCTGGTCCGCCGAATTGCAAATTGCGGGTATAATTTTTCGAGCGGACTGTTCGCCCACCCCCTTTACTCGAATAAAACGCAGATAATCCCGCCCCGGCCGCGCGTCACCGGCCTGCTCTATACTATCGCGCAGCGTATCTATGTCGCCAAACACCTTGGCCAACACGCGCGCCGTGGTCTCGCCCACGTGGCGAATACCAAGCGCGTATGTCAGCCGATCCAGGCCGATGGAGCGTCGCGCATCGATCGCTTCGAACAAATTCTGCGCCGATTGTTCGCCCCAACCTTCGCGGTCTTGAAGTCGTTGCTCTTTGCCTGCATCGCGCCGTTGCAGAGTAAAAATATCCGCCGGCTGCATAATCAGGCCGTCGTCGTAAAAGGCCTCAACCTGTTTGTCACCAAGACCCTCGATGTCAAAAGCACCCCGCGAAACGAAATGCTTCAGTCGCTCTTTGGCTTGCGCGGGACAAATGAGGCCACCCGTGCACCGGCGCACAGCGTCCGCCTCACCTGTGTTCTCATCAACCTCGCGCACGGCATGACTGCCGCAGGCCGGACAGATGTCTGGAAATTCAAAAGGCGCGGACTTGGCAGGGCGCTTTTCCTCAATGACACGTACGACCTGAGGAATAACGTCGCCTGCACGCTGCACCACGACTGTATCGCCGATACGCACATCTTTTCGCCTGATCTCGTCTTCGTTGTGCAGGGTTGCATTGGACACCACCACACCGCCAACCGTCACAGGCTGCAACTTTGCAACCGGTGTCAACGCACCCGTTCGCCCAACCTGAATTTCGATATCGCGCAATACCGTTGTTGCCTGTTCGGCAGGAAATTTGTGCGCAATAGCCCAGCGCGGACTTCGCGACACGAAACCGAGCCGGTCCTGATAATCGAGCCTGTTTGCCTTATAGACAATGCCGTCGATGTCATAATCCAATGAAGCTCGAATACCGGAAATTTCACGATAATAGTCCAGCATCTTGCCCGCACCTGTGCAGACCTGCAATCGGTCATTGACCGGCAATCCCCAGGCCGCAAAACGCTCCATCATGCCAGACTGTGTATCCGCCGGAAGTTGCGAGACTTCACCCCATCCATAGGCAAAGAATGCAAGCGGACGGGATGCCGTAATCGTTGAATCTAGCTGGCGCAGCGAACCTGCAGCCGCATTGCGCGGATTGGCAAACACCTTGTCGCCTGCGGCAGCCTGGGTCTCATTGAGACGCGCAAAATCAACATGATGCATGTAGATCTCGCCACGCACTTCGATAATTTCTGGAACCTTGGCCGGCGAGTTTAGAGTATGCGGTATGCTCGCAATCGTCATGACGTTTGCGGTGACGTTTTCTCCCACACTTCCATCGCCGCGGGTCGCCGCCTCAACCAATCGGCCATTTTCGTAACGTAACGAAATGGACAAGCCATCGATTTTCGGCTCGGCCGTGAACTCAATAGAAGTGGACTCTTTAAGTCCAAGAAACTTAGCGATACGTCCGACAAAGTCGCCCACGTCATCATCGTGAAATGCGTTACCAAGCGACAGCATCGCAACTCGGTGCCGTACCTTGGCAAACCCGGCAGACGGCGCCGCACCAACCCGCTTCGATGGAGTGTCAGTCCGGACAAGATCAGGAAAACGCGCCTCGATGGCCTCGTTGCGTTGCCGCAGGGCATCGTATTCGGCATCGGAAATCTCAGGTGCGTCCTGCCCATAATAGAGCGTATCGTGACGCGCAATCACCTTCGCCAGTTGCGCCAGTTCTTTGCGTGCCGCTTCACGGCTCAAATCGTCGACCGCTACGACTTTTTTTGTTTTGGGTCTTGCCATTTCACGATTATCCGATTGCCATCACCAGCCTGCCTGGCAATGCCCTCAATGGCACTTTAACAAGGCTCATTCCACAGCCTGTACTTTGTCCTGCGTCTTTGTATCGAAATCACTAGCTGCATGACGCTCGTGCAATTGGTGTTCCGGTTTACCCCAATTGCGATTGACCATGCGCCCGCGCTGGACGGCAGGGCGCGCAAATACCCGTTCAGACCAATCCACGACGTGCTTGTAGTCCTTCACCTGAAGGAATTCGCCCGCGTCATAGAGCAGGCCCCTGGTAAGCACGCCGTACCAAGGCCATACGGCAATGTCAGCGATGGAATAGTGCTCTCCCGCCAAGAACGCGTTTTCGGCCAGGTGGCGGTCAAGCACATCCATCTGACGTTTGACTTCCATGGCGTAGCGGTCGATGGCGTA
The DNA here is from genome assembly GCA_965222485.1 of Hyphomicrobiaceae bacterium. Lineage (GTDB taxonomy): Bacteria > Pseudomonadota > Alphaproteobacteria > Rhizobiales > Hyphomicrobiaceae > CBDCUC01. The sequence goes on along the minus strand of CBDCUC010000040.1, from coordinate 1,596,717 downwards.
CTCGATCTTAAACGGCGCGTAGGTATAGAAATGACCGAACCCGCCACCAAGAAATGGTGCGCTGCCCATTTGCCAGAACAGCCAACACATCGCTGCGTTGCGATCGTGTGGATCGGCGGGCAGCAGGGCATCGAACTTTTCCGCCAGATGGAGCAGGATCGCACCCGACTCGAACACCGGCATCGGCGGGTCGACGCTGTGATCGACAAGCGTGGGGATCTTGGAATTCGGGTTGGCGGCGACGAAACCACTTGAGAACTGATCCCCCTCGTTGATGTCAATCATCCAGGCATCGTACTCAGCACCTTCGTGACCAAGCGCCAACAATTCCTCCAGCATCACGGCTGCCTTCACACCGTTCGGCGTTGCATAGGAGTAAAGTTGCAGCGGATGCTCGCCGACCGGAAGATCCTTGTCATGTGTGGACCCAGCGATGGGTCTGTTGATAGCGGCGAAGTGGCCGCCGCTTTCTTTCTCCCATTTCCAGATCTTCGGCGGTGCGTAGTCGGCGGGCTCGCTCATGCGCGCGGATCCTCAAGCTGCTTCAGATCAAGACTGTCATTCGGACCCGAGTATCACAGTGACGCGCTTGGACGGGCCTTGATCCGCTCATACCAGTCGCGGGCGCGCTTCGCGTCGAGCGGCAATTCCTGTTTAACCCAGCCCGTAAAGTCGATCGTGACAAATGCCATGATGTCGGCGGCCGAAAAGCGGTCGCCAGCAATGTAGTCGTTATCACCCAGCAACAGCGGCTCGAAGGTCTCAAGGAAGTGTTTGACCCTTACCGCTCCGCGTTCGCTAAGCTCGGGGATCTGGGAGTAATTTAAGGGGCCCGTCAAAGCGCGATTTTCAAATGCCTCCCCCGTATTGCGCAGAGCGTCTGCCACTGCGAAAAAGCCGTCGAGATCGATACGCCAAATGCGGTCGGCAATCACCGCCTTTTCCTCAGCAGTAACGCCGAGCAAGGCAGGCGCCGTCGTATGGGCCTCTAAATAGCGCCAACAACCCTGTGTCGAGGTGAGACGCAGGCCGCTATCGGTTTCCAGAACAGGTACTGTGCAATAGGGGTTTATATGCTTGAAGTCCGGCTGCAGATGGGCACCCGAGCCCAGATCGACTTCAATGGTCTCCACCTCCAGCCCTTTTTCGGCAATGAACATGCGGACGAACCGCGCGCTTGGCACTGGTTTGCAATCATAGAATTTCATCTGGGATTTTATCCTCACTAGAGCTCACGGGCGGCACGTCGTGGCTGGGCAGATGGCCGACGGCGCGAACGAACCGGCACCTCCACGTGCTGGAGACAAAAGAACCTTACGCTGGTTGCGAAGCCTTCGCTTCCCCGTCGGTTCGGCTTACGTCCATATTACAGAGGTCCGGGAATGAGACAATCTCCGCTCGCCCCGAGTGGGCCACGGCCGCAGTTAGCGCATTACGGCGGAGCATGTTGATGAGATTGACTATAATGTTGCGCAACGCGCATAGAACGGCACGCGCCGGAGCATCACTGGCAGATCGAGATCTGCCTCCCACACTGGTTATAGAAATTTTGAATGACCGGCGGACGCACGTCGGCTGCAGCGCATCAGGTTCCGCTAAGCGACAAGCTAGGCAATGAATTCCATGCCTTGGACAGCCACGAGCCCGAATCGTTGCGGGGCGCAAGACCGTCGGATGCAAGCAGCGTGTAGGCATCCTTGTACCAAGGTGAATTAGGGAAGTTGTGTCCAAGAACAGCAGCGGCGTTCTGCGCTTCGTTCTTGATGCCCAGCGCCATGTACGCCTCCGTCAGACGCATCAACGCCTCTTCGACATGCGCCGTCGTCTGGTATTGCGACACGACCGTTTTGAACCGGTTGATGGAAGCGACGTAGTTCTTGCGCTCTAGATAATAGCGCCCAACCTCCATTTCGGCCGCAGCAAGCGTATCCTCCGCAACCCGAATTCTGTTGTCTGCTTCCTGCGCATACTTGCTATCCGGATAACGTTGCCTGAGCGTCTTCAGCTCCTGCAATGCCTTGCGCGTCGCGGATTGATCGCGTTTGGGATCGCGTATCTCATCGAAGTGAGCCGAAGCAATAATGTGATGGGCGAGCGCGGCTTCCTTGGTTCCAGGGTGCAACGTTGTGTAACGTTTGGCAGCAGCAATTGCTTCTGGATATTTGCCTGCCTTGTAGTGAGCGTAAGCCGCCATAACCATGGCACGGCGCGCCTCAGGTGCATACGGGTGATCGCGATCGAGTTCCTCAAACCTTTTCGCCGCCCTGTTATGCTTGCCTCGCACGAGCAGAGCGTCCGCTTCCGCATACATTTGCCCGGGTGGATCAGGATTGAGCGCCTCTTGCAAACCGCTGGACGAGGAACAGCCAGCCAATGCGGCCGCCATCACCATTGCGCAAAAAGCCATACTATTTTTGGCCAACCTGCTCATTCCCACCAATTCCAAAATAGCCGCCTGCAACCACCCGGCATATCGCCCTGGGTCCTCTCAGCCTGCATGCATGGCACCAACTGTGCTCCACCGGATATTGTGCACGACTCAATTCCCCAATGCGGTCAATGGTTGCATACAGATCAAGTAACCGCAAAGCCTCGTTGACAGCTTGCCACAGCCTGCACGCGCCCACCGCATTGAGAACGAAATCTGATCGCCAACCGAACCACCCCAATCGCGTCCACAGGGAAGAGGAGCACCAGATAGGCCGCGCTCAGCCTTCCCCGCACCGATTTAGGAAATAATTATGGTTGATCTGCGACGCCCCGGCCCCAAAGACAAGGCTGACCCCTGCAGCGAATTCACGGAAGTGTGCAGCTTTGCCCATGCTTCGCAACCGTAGAAGCAACGCCGCACAGACACAGCTCTGTTATCTCGCGAAAAGATATAACGAAGGCGCATACCGGCTGGTGGCTATTCGATATCGCCAAGCGAAAGATCAGTGAGTCTGCTCAGCCATTGCAACGATTGCCTGGCGGCTGACCGGCACGATGTCGCGAACACGTGGAGCTTCAACAACTGTCCACGCACTGCTATCGGCAAACAATGCCTGCAATACGTTCGCGTTAAGACGATGCCCGCCTCTCACCGACCTGTAGGCGCCGATGATCGGATGCCCTGCTAGCGACAGATCGCCAACGGCATCCAACATTTTATGGCGCACAAATTCCATCGGGTGCCGCAACCCTTCCGGATTCATGATCCGACCTTCACCGATTGCGATCGAATTATTGAGGTTTGCTCCGAGCGCCAGGCCAGCCTTCCAAAGCTTTTCCACGTCGCTCATGAAACCAAATGTTCTGGCACGCGACAGCTCATGGCGGAATACGCCCGGTGTCATCTCGAGTGCCAGATGTTGACGTCCGATAATCGGGTCTTCGAAGTTAATCTCAACATCGAGATGAAATCCCGAGTGCGGTGCAAGCTCACCGAAGCAATCCCCATCCTGTACGCGGATTGGCTTAAGAACCTTGACGTACTTGCGTGGTGCCGCGAGTTCCGAAATTCCAACATCATCGATTGCTTCGACGAAAACCGCCGAGCTTCCGTCCATGATCGGAACTTCTTTGCTATCGATTTCGATGTAGCAATTATCGACTGCCAAGCCGCGCAGCGCAGCGAGAAGATGCTCAACAGTGGAAATCGTGTTGCCGTCCTCATCGCCAATAACGGTACACAATGTCAGATTTTTCACGCGTGACACATCTGCCGGAATGTCCGACACCACACGGCCGCGCTTTGTGAGAAGAAAGCGGAGCCCAGTATCGGCTTCTGCCGGATGCAGTATGACCGATACTGGTGCTCCACTGTGCACCCCCGTGCCTGTGAGCTCGATCTCGCGCGCTACCGTAGTCTGCCGCGCGCCGATGAAACGATTCGACATAAGCGTCGTCCCTCAATGCCTGCCCCGGCAAGTCCGTCGATAGTTCCCAGTACCGACGTTGCCACCCCCGCCTGAAACCCTTAGCCTATTTGGCTGAGCTCGAACCTTGCTGACCCCATTTTGACAGACAACGAAAGCCTGATCACGCAAGTTCAAAAGACGGTCTCAGTCGTTAACGATTAAGACGATACCCCTCCACCCGAAGTGGCACAAATCACGCTTTCTTACACCTTGTTACCATTCCGATCAGAACACTCTTGTGTGTTGCAAACTCTCCCCAACGCCCCTGATTAGCGACGCCCTGGAGCATTAAAAAACACTGGCAACTCAACACTATCGTCGTGCTCACCTAATTGATTGTGCGAAGCAGCAGAGTCGTCCGGACGAGCGTTGCCCGCAACTTCGGCTCTGCCTTGTTCGTGGTCTCTCGTAACGGTTGTCTGCGGATTTTGTTTCGCATCCTGCGAATCACTTTTGCGCCGACTGAGTCCCTTGAAGAGTCCAAATAGGCCGCGCTTGGGTTTCGCTGTCTTTCCCTCGCCACTGGCATGGTGCGGCATACGTTCAGGGGACGGCCCACGCGCCGGGGCGTTGCCCGTTTTCGAGTAATATTCTTTTTGCGCGATCGGGGAGAAATCGCCGACCTCCGGCATGCGACGCGGATGGCGTCGAATATCGTTCGGCGTCATCGGTTGGAAGCTACCAGGATCCACTTGCGCACGCTGCCTCTGGACAAACGGTGCACCCGGATCAGATGCCTGTGCAGGCTGCTGGAATGGTGGGGGCTCCTCTTTAATGACGACATCACCGGGAGCATGCCAGCCCTCGCTCAAATCACCCTCACCAACACTGCCGCCCGCGTCATCCATCTGCATGGCCTCAGCCAATCGCCGCTGAAGATCAGCCGCGTCGTCCGCGTCGGAAGCCGTGCTGACGTCTGCAGACTGAATATCGTCGCCTTCGATATCAGCAACATCTGCCATTCCACCGGCTTCGCGCTCACCGCCGCCACTACTCATGACGGGTGCGTCGCCCTCATCCGTCATGGCATTGATTTGGGGAGGCGTCTCCGCCGAAGTGTAGCGCTGCCCCTCGTGCGAGCTGTCGCCGGCCCCTTCTGCAGCACCAGGCCCCATCGATAACGGTGGAGATGAACGAGACATCCCTTCGGAGACAAATGAACCGTCACCCGGTCGCAAACTGCTGCGGCCATAATCTGCAATCGCCGTTCCGTCTCGGCTCATGCGCGCCATGCCGGAAGCAACGATCGACACGCGAACGCGATCACCCAGACTTTCATCGAAGGTTGCGCCAACGATTATGGTGGCATCGCTGTCGACTTCCTGACGCACGCGCGACGCCGCAGCATCGACCTCATAAAGGGTTAGGTTTGGGCCACCTGTTATCGACAACAATAACCCTTTGGCGCCCTGCAGCGACACATCGTCAAGCAACGGATTGGCAATCGCCTCTTCAGCAGCAACAACCGACCGCCGCTCCCCGGACGCCTCGCCTGTGCCCATCATCGCCGTTCCCATGTCGCACATGACGGCCCGCACATCGGCAAAGTCCAGATTGATCAAGCCTTCCTTGATGATGAGGTCGACGATACAGGCAACACCCGAATACAGCACGTGGTCGGCCAGGACGAACGCCTCTGCGAACGTCGTTTTTTCGTTAGCTATGAGAAATAGGTTCTGATTGGGGATAACGATCAGCGTATCTACATTTGGCCTGAGGGCCTCAATGCCCGCTTCGGCAACCCGCATTCGCCGTGCACCCTCAAACAGGAATGGCTTGGTCACCACGCCAACTGTGAGAATGCCCTGTTCTTTCGCGGCTCTGGCGATCACCGATGCCGCTCCGGTGCCTGTACCGCCACCCATGCCAGCGGCGATAAACACCATGTGTGAACCCGAAACCTGGCTCCTGATCTCGTCCAGGGCTTCCTGGGCCGCAGCCTCGCCAATTTCCGGTTTGGCGCCAGCACCAAGCCCTTCCGTGAGATTGACGCCGAGCTGTAGCCTGTGTTCCGCACTGGAAGCCATGAGAGCTTGTGCATCGGTGTTTGCAACAACGAAGTCCACACCGGTCAGTCCCGACGCAATCATGTTGTTGATTGCGTTGCAGCCTGCGCCGCCAACTCCGATCACGGTCAGCCGTGGCTTCAGATCGGTGACTTCCGGCAGTTGCAGCTTGATGCTCATTTTGCCCCCGCATCGCTTCGACGACGGATTCCGGCGATTATTAAACCGCTCAAACACCGTCAATTCTCGACACGGGCCTATACGCAAACCCCCTACGCCATCAAAGGCCCCATCGATACTTTACAGACCGTCCATCAGCCACTGACCAACACGCCCGAGATAATTTCCACCGGGTGCTTCAACCTGGTTATAGCCGACGAGTTCCTGCGACGGATCGGTGCCGGCCAACAACAGGCCGACAACGGTCGCATACCCCGGACCAGACCAGGTCTGCGGCAGCCCTGAGGGCACCGCTGGCATTGCTACACGAACCGGACAACCTAACGCGTTAGCGGCGAAGTCAGCCAACCCGACCAGCTGGCTGCCGCCGCCAGTCAACACAACACGTCTGCCAGCACCGCCGATGGCGCGGCAACTCTCGATGCTTTCCCTCACACTTGCCAGGATCTGGGCAACCCTTGGCCTGACAATGCGCGACAGGTCCGCCTTCGCCATACGCTCTTCGCCACCCTCCGCAGAACCAGCGACCGGGTAGCAAAAAAACTCGTGCTCATCGGACTGAGCATTGACCATTGTGCCATAAAGCGCCTTGATTCGCTCTGCTTCTGCAACTGGTGTCTGCAACTGGGCTGCAATATCAGCTGTAATCGTGTTGCCCCCGACCAACGAAACAGCGGTATGAACGCATTTTCCCTCGGCAAATGCGGCAACACTCGTGGTTCCGCCGCCAATGTCGATGCAGGTAACGCCAAGCTGCCGCTCTTCTTCGCTGGTTGCGGCCAGAGCGCTGGCGTACGCAGCTACAGCTATACCTCGCACCCCAAGCAGGCAGCGGTCCACGACGATATGCAGATTGCGCAATGGGGCTTTATCTGCGCTTACGGCATGCAGCCCTACTTTGAGCTGATTGGCGGTAAGGCCTCTTGGATCCTCCCCGCCGGCAACGCCATCTAGTTGAAACGCAGTTGTATTGACATGCACAAGCCTGCGGCCGCCTCGCTCTGCGAATGCGCGCGCACCGGCAACCGCGCGCCGCACATCACTGTCGCGCACAACGCCGCCGGCAATATCTACCTCCGCTGCGATGGTCTGCGATCGCAATCTGCCGCAGGAGATGCTGACGATGACACTTTCGAGGCGCAGGCCGGCCATATCTTCAGCAGCACTGACCGCACCCAGGATCGCCTCCTCAGCCGCCTCTAGGTTTGTGATCACGCCAGACTTGATGCCACGGGAGATATGCTGACCGATACCGATAACGCGGGCGGCCTCCAGGCTTCCACGCGGAGCACTCGGATCGAGAGCCGCAATGATGCAAACGACTTTGCTTGAGCCAACATCCAGCAGGCCCACGACGTCCCGGCCACGCACTTGAACATGTTGCCGCTGTTTCATGCCCTTCTCACAACTCCATACTCTGGCACAACACCGAAGCGCTCATCACCGACCAACCAATCGGCTACGCAGAACATTTGCTGCAAAGGCGGCGGTTGCAACCTCATCCACTTTGTCTCGCGAGATCACCGATCGTCAAAGGCTTTCGCGGGCGGATGCTCACTCGCCCCGTTGCGCGCAAATCAACGATTTGATCATGGCGCCCCGTGAGGCCGCCGGTCTCACCACGCATGAAGAGGCGCAACGCCAGCGCCGCACGTTCCACAGGCAAGTGAATGACGACACCGTTTTTCAGCCGCAAGGCCCAACGCCGCCCTGCAATGAACACGGCTGTATCAAGTGCATTGGCGAGGTCTGGATGATGACTGATAAGCGCCATCAGGCCTGCTGCCTCTTTAGCGGCACCTTTGCCTGAAACGCGAAGTAAATTGAGCGCAATGGTGTCGTTGGTGGCACCAAGAACGCGCCCGTCGCGATCAATCAGCGACAGCCCGTCGTCATGCCGCCAAACGGCAAATGCCTGGCGCTCGACCAGCGAGACATCAAGCTGTCCCGGATAGATCCTCGTTAGCGTCGCTGTCTTCACCCAGGGAAGACTCTCAATTCGGGCACGGGCACCCGCCACATCAAACCCTAGAAGTGATTGATCCGCCTGAAGCTGCAGTGCCCCAAAAATGTCGCCGTCGGCCGTGAAACGGTGTCCCCCGACCGACACTTGATCGATCGTTAGCCCTGAAAATTCAGATAACGCTTGAACGTAGGGTGCCCAAGCAGACGGCATGAGCGATCGCTGAAGCTGCCCGAACGACGTCCTCAAACCATCGTGCCCTGATGCGGCGCCAAACAGGAGCACGGCAGTAAGAATGATTGCGGGCGCACCCCATGCCGCCGCACGAACTGACCCCCGGCGGCGCGCAGCCCGCCGCGAACTTTGATAACTGCGCCCACCCCTTTGCACACGGTCCGCCATGTCATCAGGGGCATAAAGGCGCGTTTCGATACGGATTGAAGGCAAGACCGGTGGCTGACCCGGTCTTGCATGATGTGCGGTAGGCGGCGACGATGCCCGCGGATCTTGCGTTCGCACACCTTCAGTCGTGTGGGCGTTATATACAGATTGGGAAGAAACAGAACGCCAATTCGGCGATACAGGGCACGGTGAGGTAGGACTTAGTGCTTGTTGCCGCGATGGCGCCTGATGCGCCCGCGTTTGGGAAACTCTAACTCGACTTACCTGTCGCAACTCGCGTCCTCGACAATCCAACGCACAAGCTCGTCAAACGACCAACCTGCATACTGCGCAAATTCCGGCACTAGCGACGTCGCTGTCATGCCCGGTTGCGTATTCACCTCTAGACACGCCAGTTGACCGCTGCCGCCCGCCGTATCGTCCAGTCGGAAATCAGCGCGGCTCAACCCGCGGCAGCCCAGCGCCTGGTGCGCCGCCAAAGTGTATTTCCGGACCTTTTGGTAAATTTCCGATGAAAGATCTGCCGGTAGCTGATGTTTGGAGCCCCCGGGCGCGTATTTCGCCTCGAAATCATAAAATTCGAGCCCCTTGAGAGGTAAGATTTCAGTCACTTCCGTCACGAAGTCACCGATCACGGCACAGGTCAGCTCACGGCCCGCAACGTACCGCTCAACCATAACGATTTCGTCCATGTCGACGTTGTCGCCCTGCCCGATGGAAGAAGGCGGCTTGTCGGCGTTCTCACCCACAATGATGACGCCCACGCTTGAGCCTTCCGCCACCGGTTTGACCACGTACGGCGGCGCCATTGCATGCGCTCTTAACGCTTCAGCCCGCGACACAAGAACAGCCTTGGCGACCGGAACACCAGCGCGCGACATTACATCCTTGGCGTGCTCCTTGTGCATCGCCACGGCGGAAGCAAGAACGCCGGAATGGGTGTACGCAAGCCCCATACATTCAAGCAGCCCCTGAATGCAGCCGTCTTCGCCATAACGGCCATGCAACGCGTTAAAGCACACATCAGGCTGCACGGCCGCCAGCCTCATCGCACACTCACGATCCACATCAATCATGGTGACGCGGTAGCCTTCCCGCTCAAGAGCTGCCCCCACAGCCTTGCCCGACAAAAGGCTGATCTCCCGTTCTGCCGAGAGCCCGCCCATCAAAACGGCAACGTGCTCGTGAGTACGCTCCGGCGGCTTTCCGATCATGTGAACTCCATGGGCAATCGTTAGGGCAGGACGCAGCAATAACTGCGGTAAGAGGTGGATGAAAACGTCCGCCAAAAAAAGCCAGGCCTTGCCCGGCTCTATGGACCTTTAACACAAGGTGGCGGTCTCCGTTTCACACGGGTCTCGCAAGTCGTCTGTCAATCAGTCGTTTCCTCGGCAAGCGCTTCGCCAACCGGCCGGCCCTCGAGCGGCACGCCCAGCCTGATGATCTCCCAGTTGAGTACCGTCCCATTATTTGCTTTTACCCGTGCTCGGACAGTTTCTCCCAGACGTTCAACATCCTCGCCGGTTGCCTCGCCCTCATTGATGAGAAAATTGCAGTGCAATTCAGACACCTTTGCACCGCCGACGCGCAAACCGCGACAACCCGCAGCATCGATATTCTTCCAAGCACTTCCTCCCGGCGGATTCTTGAAAGTGGAGCCGCCAGTGCGCTCTTTGATGGGTTGTTTTTCTTCGCGATACTCCGCCACTTCGTTCATCGCTTTGAGGATCTCAGCGGTTTCCCCGGCCCGACCTTGATAAAGCGCTTCCGTAAAGATCCAGTCGCTCGGCACACTGCAATGACGGTAGCTGAAGCCCATGTCCGCGAGTGACAGCTCATGGATGGTCCCCTGCCTGTCGACCGCGCGCGCACCAATCAGGATATCCTTTGTCTCGGTGCCGTGCGCACCTGCGTTCATACGCAGCGCGCCGCCGATCGAACCTGGAATGCCCCGGTAGAACGATAAACCGGCAATGCCTGCATCCGCTGCTGCCCTCGCAAGCTTCGCGTCGGGAACGGCTGTGCCGCAACGCAGCCTGTGACCATCCTCAGCCGCCACATGCCCAAAACCACGCCCCAGTTTGATCACCACCCCGGGAACACCACCGTCGCGCACCAAAAGATTGGACCCAAGTCCCATCGCAAAAACGGGAATCTCGGCGGGCAACCCCTTTAGAAAATAGGAGAGGTCTGCTTCGTCCGCCGGCGTAAACAGCAGTTGCGCCGGACCGCCGACACGAAACCAGGTGATTTCGGAAAGAAGTGCATTTGCTCTCAGCCGGCCGCGCAGCTCCGGCAAACGCGCTTTGATGTCTTCGACCAGGTCGGGAAATGCCATTTTGCCAGCCCAGCGCCCCGTCATTCCCCGGCAAGCCGAGGCGCATCCGCCAGCCAGTCGGGTAATGCGTTAGCCCATTCCGTCGAAACGCCTGCCCCGAGACACACAACAAGATCATCGGGCCTGCAGTGTCGGCGTAAAAGTTCTGGCAATTGGCTTGGATCGTCTATCGCAACCACCGACTTGTGCCCGCTTGCACGAATGCCGTCTGCAAGCGCGTGTTGATCGACGCCTTCAATGGGTGCTTCGCCTGCCGAGTAAAGCGGCCCCACGATCACACTGTCCGCATGACCGAAGCAGGCGCTGAAATCCCGGAAAAGATCGCGCACGCGCGTGTAGCGGTGCGGTTCCATGACCGCAAACACACGGGCCTTTGCCCGTGATCGTGCCGCCGCTAGCACAGCTGCAATCTCGACGGGGTGGTGCGCATAGTCATCATAGATCGAGACGCCGTTCCAATGCCCAACCAGCTGGAACCGCCGCTTGACACCTGAAAAACCAGAAAGACCATCACGAATTTTGTCGTCCGAGATGCCTGCTTCGCTTGCCACGGCGATCGCCGCCAATGCGTTGAGAATGTTGTGGTGTCCAGGAGTGGAGATCGCGATATCGCGCAAAACGCGTTCGCCGCCAGCAACGCTCGCGCTAAGGTGTGCTGTGAATAGTGTCGTCGCACCATCTTGCCGCAGGTCAGAATAATAAAGGTCTGCGCCCGATTGGCTACCGTACGTCAAGAGCCTGCGCCCATCTCGGCGCAGTGCTAGTCGCTGGATCATATCGCGCACAACGGGATGATCGCTGCATGCAACAATGAGACCGTAAAACGGGACGCCACGGAAGAAAGCTTCATAGTGAGCATGCATCCGCTCGACCGACCCGAAGTAATCCAGATGCTCCGGATCGATGTTCGTTACGACACCGATTTTTGTCGGCAATTTGGTGAAAGTTCCGTCCGACTCATCGGCCTCGACAATCATCCATTCGCCGTTGCCAAGACGCGCATTGGATCCCCAGTCATTGATGATCCCACCCGTGATCACAGTTGGGTCTAGCGAGGCGTGGGCAAAGACATGCGCGATCAACGAAGTTGTCGATGTCTTGCCATGCGTACCGGTGACCGAAACTGTGGAATAAAGCCGCATCAGTTCGGCAAGCATTTCTGCCCGGCGAATAATGGGTAAACCCTTATCGCGCGCAGCGGCCAGTTCAGGATTGTCCGACTTTACCGCGGTTGAGATGACAACATAGCGGGCGCCAACCAGATTGACGGCATCGTGGCCGATAAAGATACGTACGCCCTTAGCCCGCAGGCGGCGCACGTTGGTCCCGTCCTTCTGGTCACTGCCCTGGACGGAGTACCCCATCGCCAACAGAATTTCCGCAATCGCACTCATGCCGATTCCGCCGATCCCAATGATGTGGATCGTCCCGATATCGCGCGGCATTTGCATTGAACGTCTAACCCTCGTCGTTTTGATCCAGCGGAGTTTTCTGCTCCGAATGTCCCGGTTTTTTGCCGCTGTCACCAGCGTTTAAAGAAAGTGCCGAAAACAGCAGGCGGCTGACGCCAATCCGCGCCTAACGGCTTCCTGTCCCGTCTAGGGTATCGTCCCCGTATCCCTCAGCGGAATTCAGAAACCACATTAGCTAGAGGGCACATGATTCGCGAAGCTAAGACACCCCAAGGCGCCCAAAAAAGGTCCGACCATTGCTTTCTATTGCGGCACCGACCGATCCCTCACTGCCTCTTGTTGCTTATACCAGCTGACGAAACCGTTCCCCCAGCATCACGTCTTGGCATTCGCCATTAGCTGTTCGGCCAATTCAGCCAGCCGCTCAACCGCATCGCCACGGCCTTGATCCTTGGCCCGCACATGCGCCTCACTCAAAATATCGGGGTTGCTGAACAACCCATACAGTTCCTCTGCCAGGACTTCAGGCGTTAGATCCTTTTGTTCGATACAAAGCGCGCCCCCGGTTTCGGCAAATCGCGTTGCGTTCTCCAATTGGTCGTTATCAATAGAATGAGGCAATGGCACGAGGATGGAGGGCCGGCCGATTACGGTCAGCTCCGCAATTGTCGATGCCCCTGCTCGCGCGATAACCAAGTGCGATTCCGACATAAGACCTGGCAAATTCTGAAAGAATGTGGCGATGTCCGCAACAATTCCGCTTTCTCTGTAGGCGGCTTTGACGCGCTCCAAGTCCTCTTCCCGAGCTTGCTGAACAACATTTAGTCTCGACCTAAGGCCATCGGGCAGCAGCGCCAGCGCCGGAGGCACGACATCTGAGAAAAAGCGGGCGCCCTGACTGCCACCAAAAACAAGCAGATTTATCCGCGCGCCGGATGTGGGCGGCCAATAAGGGTGCTGCGAGGCTTGCAGGACCACCTCACGAACCGGATTGCCCGTCAACGTCGTCTTCTTCTGCATCGCCTCATCAATAAATTTCGTGACGACAAAGGAGGCTGCGATCGCATCGACGCGCCCGGCAAGCATTCGATTGGCACGACCGAGAACGGCATTCTGCTCATGGATAATCGTCGGAATATTACTCAAGCGTGCCGCCATCAACGGCGGAAATGTCGGATAGCCGCCAAAGCCAATCACGACATTGGGGCGCACCTCTCGCATAAGCTTGACCGCTGCGGCCAACCCTCGCGACAACGCCCACACGGTTTTGGCCACCTCATGTGGAGCCTTACCCTTTATTGTGGCTGACGCGACTTGGTGGATTTGGCGCGCTGGAAATCCGCTACCGTATTTGTCGCCACGTGTATCGGTAACCAGATCAACGATGACACCACGCCGGCCCAATTCTTCCGCCAAGGCAAACGCGGGAAACAAATGCCCCCCCGATCCACCGGCCGCCAACATTGCTACCTTCGGCGCGCTCATTCTTTGTTCCTTGCCTGTTGAACGTGTGACGAGTTAGACGCGTCAGCCACTGCTGGTGGAGACTGACAAATATCAAACCGGAGTATTGGCCGCGTCTCCGGCACGGCGCCGTGTCAGCGCCAGCAACATGCCCACGGTCACGGAAATGGCAAGCATTGAAGATCCCCCAGCGGAGATAAACGGCAATGTCATACCCTTGGCAGGCAGCAGACCTACATTCACCCCCATGTTGATCAAGACTTGCAAACCAAACAACAGAGCCAGACCCTGAATCCCCAGCCTAATTGCATCATTAGGTTCTTTGACGGCACGAATGAGCGCACGCAGTACAATAGCGGCAAAAACAATCAGGAGTAACAGGCAAGCAATCACGCCATATTCCTCCGCCACCACTGCAAGAATAAAATCTGTATGCGCATCAGGCAGACGCGTTTTTATTGTTCCTTCACCAGGCCCGCGGCCAAAGAAGCCACCCTCGATGAAGGATTGGTAGGCGCGCGCCTCCTGCGAGTTCTTGTCGGGCAACGCCACAAAAAATCGCTCGAATCGATTGCGGACATGCTCAAACGTTATATAGGCGCCAGCCAACCCTGCGACAGCAATTGCACCCAGAATGCCCACTCCCATCAATGGCAGCCCGGCCAACACATAAAGGGCAACGCCCGCAACACCCACGAGCACCACTTGCCCGATGTCCGGCTGCAGAACCAGCAACGATACGAATGTGACACTCAACACGGCAGCTATTGTCAACGCCGGCACATCGCGACGCCTGCCCGCCTCGGCAAACAGCCACGCCAGCAAAACAATAAAGGCGGGCTTTGCAAACTCGGAGGGTTGCAACGAATATCCCGATACGAACAACCAGCGTTGCGCGCCGTTAATTTCCGGAGAGGCAATGAGCACAAACACCATAGCGGCCAGCGAAAGGACCAGCATCACGGCGGCAAGCCGGCGCACCAGTCGCGGCGACAGCAATGACACCGCAATCATGACAGCCGTACCAACGACAGCAAAGACCGCATGGCGCTGCACGAAATAGAACGTCGGCCAGCCGTTGCTAAGCGCCACCGAAGGACTTGCAGCCATCGATAGAACGAGGCCTGCAAAAACCAGGCACCCCACCGCCGCTACCAGCAAATGATCGACGGTGAACCACCATGTCGCCAGCGGGCCGCGATCGGCGCGCGATACCGTCATGAACCCTTTTGCCCTTCCCCGCGTTGGTCCGTAAGTTCACCGGCTGCCTGCTCAACTGAGCGGAGTGTTTCGACCGCCGAACGAAAAGCTTCACCGCGCACCTCGAAGTTTGCGAATTGATCAAAGGATGCACACGCCGGCGACAGCAAAACAACTGGTTCGGACGCAGTGCTTAAACTGGCATCTCCAGCCGCTCGCGCAACTGCTGTTTTAAGATCGCCGCACACCACATTTTCAACGCGTCCAGCAAGCGATTGCGAAAAGGCTTCCGCTGCATCCCCGATTAGGTATGCCTTTTCAATCCTGTCAAAATACCCTTCTAGGCTGGCAATACCTCCAGCCTTGGCCTGTCCCCCCGCTATCCAGAATATGCCCTCTTGCCAGGCATCCAGTGCCTTGGCCGCGGAATCTGCATTTGTCGCCTTTGAGTCATTTACGAAAAGAACACGGCCAAGCCACCCGACTTCTTCCATCCTGTGTGCAAGACCGGGGAACGAGCGAAGCCCCGCCTGCAATCCTTCGTCGTCCCAGAACGCAGCCCCCTTGAGGATACGGTCAGATTCCGAGCGCCCGTGCTGCGTATCGACCTCATCCTGCAAGGCCTTGATACAAGCCAGCGCCGCAAGCGCGTTTTGCACATTGTGGCGGCCGCGCAAACTGCCGATACCGTCAAGTGTTGCGATCTGCCGGCTGGATGCGTGTGAGCCTTGGCGCTCATGCATAAACAATGATCGTCCAATGGCATAAAAGCTCGGTACGATGGCCCGGCCTTTGCCGACGGTGAACGTCAAAACGGTATCGCTGTCAGGGCCTGATCGATCTACAATAAGGCGTTCCGCAATTGCTCCCGTCAACGCATCGTCAACACCAACGCAAGCGCGTTTAGCAGCGCCGACCAACCGCTCCTTCACGGCGGCATAGCGTTCCATACTCCCATGTCTGTCAAGATGGTCCGGACTTACGTTCAGCAGCACCCCGACGCTCGATGACAACGAGGGCGTCAAGTCAATCTGATAAGAGGACAGCTCCACAACATGTACGCATGTTCGCGATGGGTGATCCAGCGAAAGGATCGCCGTGCCGATGTTGCCTCCCATGGAAACGTCAAGCCCCAACGCTTCGAGCAGATGCGCAACCAGCGCCGTTGTCGTCGATTTGCCGTTGGTCCCCGTGATGGCAATGATTGGTGCATTGGGGCAATCAAGCGCACGCTGACGAAAGAACAATTCGACATCGCCAATAATCTCAACGCCAGCATCGCGGGCGCGCTCTACTGACCAATGCGGAACCGGATGCGTTAGCGGAACACCCGGCGCCAACACCAGGGCATCGAATTTGCTCCAATCCGCTTTGGCAAGGTCGGTAACCTCGACACCTTCGACGGATCGGGCGTTTTCGCGCGCAACCTCATTGTCGTCCCAGGCCACAACATGTGCCCCACCTGTGACAAGCGAGCGCAGACAGGCGATTCCGGATCCCCCGAGCCCGAAGACGGCAACCGTGCGTCCTGAAAAACATGTCAATTCAATCATGATAGCAGGCCGAGCAAAGTCATGAGGGCGATTGGCGGCGCGAGTTTGGAAAAACGAACGGCCTTGGCGGGTTTGAGTTGAGAACCTGACGCGCACAAGGCCACCCGCCCACTGCACTCAACGTGGCTTCTGATGTTAACGCAACTTCAGTGTTGCCAGACCGACAAGAGCAAGAACAACCGATATAATCCAGAACCGCACCACAACCGTCGATTCTTTCCACCCCTTTTGTTCATAGTGATGGTGCAGCGGCGCCATTCGAAACACCCGCTTTCCTGTCAACTTGAACGAGACAACTTGGATTATCACCGAGAGCGTTTCCAGAACGAACAGGCCGCCAACGATTGCCAAAACAATTTCATGCTTTGTCGCAACCGCTATTGATCCAAGCGCACCGCCAAGCGCCAATGAGCCCGTATCCCCCATGAAAATCATGGCCGGCGGCGCATTGAACCACAAGAACCCGAGACCCGCCCCGATCAAGGCTCCGCAAACGATGGCAAGCTCACCCGTTCCAGGCACGTAATGAATTTGCAGATAGCGCGCAAAGTCAGCACGCCCGCTGACATAGGCGATAAATCCGAACGTCGCGGCTGCAATCATCACCGGCACAATTGCCAATCCGTCCAATCCATCCGTCAGATTGACCGAATTTCCCGCGCCCGCAATGACGATAAGCCCGAAAAGAATAAAGTAGGGTCCGAGGTCGATCAGTACGTTCTTGAAAAACGGCAAAGTGAGTACGGTCGCAAATTCAGGCACAGACAGTTGCACAATCGCATACGTAGCGAACGCTGCCACCGCCAACTCCGCCATAAACCGCAGCCGGCTGGAAAATCCGTCAGAGGTACGCTTGGTCACCTTGAGGTAATCGTCATAAAAACCGATGCCACCAAACGCCAGGGTCACACCGAGCACGACCCACACATAGGCATTTGACAAATTGCTCCACAAAAGCGTGGCGACCGTGACACCTAGCAAAATCATGAGCCCGCCCATCGTCGGCGTTCCCACTTTGGCCAGATGGCTTTGCGGACCGTCATCGCGGATCGGCTGTCCCTTGCCTTGCTTGATCCGCAACAAATCGATAATTCCCGGGCCGAACAGCATCACGAACAAGAGCGCAGTAAAAATTGCCCCCCCAGTCCGGAACGTAATATATTTGAAAACGTTCAACGGACCGATTTGGTCGCTGAAGTTCACCAACTCATAGAGCATTGACTGGCACCCCTCCGGCCGCAACAGCCCAGCTATGGTTGACAGGACACCCGTCCTCACCAGTCATCGGCAAACCACGCTGCGCCATGGACACGCCTCCTATACCCCTAATTTGCAGGCATGCGCCCAAAAAAGATATCTTTCCGGGCAGTAGTTGGGTTCTAGCGGTTGGGCAAAAGACGCTCAATC
Organism: Hyphomicrobiaceae bacterium; assembly: GCA_965222485.1. Classification (GTDB taxonomy): domain Bacteria; phylum Pseudomonadota; class Alphaproteobacteria; order Rhizobiales; family Hyphomicrobiaceae; genus CBDCUC01. The sequence goes on along the minus strand of CBDCUC010000040.1, from coordinate 1,578,893 downwards.
TACTTTGGAAAACTTTGCCTCCAATGCCCGCGCAACCGGCGCCATGGCGGAGCCAAGCGAACCCTTAACAACGACGACATCGCCGGCACGCACGCAATCGACCAACTCCGAAGTCAATCCCTCAGACGCTTCAGCCCACGCCCCCCGGCGTTCCTCCTCTACAGACCTGAAGAGGTAGGCCATGTTTGGGCCACATGCAAACAACAGATCGACGCCGGCGTCATCGATTGTCTGCTTGAGACCTTGATGCAACGCCTGCGATTTTTCACCCAATTCCAGCATATCCCCGAGAACCGCTATACGTCGCGGAAACTTACCCCTGGCTATATGTGTCAACGTCAAAAGGGCAGAGCGCATGGAAGCCGGGTTAGCGTTGTAGCTCTCATCAATCAAGAGAATTTCGCCACCCGGCACACTTAGTGTGCGGCGCACGCCTCGCCCTTCCGCTGGCACCAGCTCCGCCAATCCGCCTAGTGCTCGCTCCACATCGACACCGGCCGCATCAAGCGCCGTCATCACGCCAAGAGAATTCTGCACAATGTGACGCCCCGGCATACCCACCGAGTAAGATAACGTGCGCCCACCAACCATTGCCGTCACATCACTATGTGTAGGCGCAAGGGCACACTCCAATAGACGCCCGTCGGACTGCATATCCGAGCCAAAACTTAAAGTGCGGGCGCCTGCCTGCTTCGCCTTTTCCGACAAGCGTTCGAAATGCGCATTATCCCGATTGAGAATTGCCGTACCGCCCGCAACCAACCCAGTAAAAATCTCAGCCTTTGCGTCAGCGATCGCCTCCACTGAGGCAAAGAACTCAAGATGCACCGGCTCCACCGTTGTTACGATCGCGATATGAGGCCGAACCATCTTTGTCAGTGGCGTAATCTCACCAGCATGGTTCATGCCGATCTCAAAAATGCCGAACTGTGTAGACTGCGGCATACGCGCCAATGTCAGTGGCACACCCCAATGGTTGTTAAACGACTTTTCAGGTGCGTGCGCCGACCCCAGGCGCCGGCAACAGGCCCGCAGCATCTCCTTTGTGCCTGTTTTGCCGACACTGCCCGTAACCGCAAAAACCCGTGCCGTGTCGCTTAGCCTTTGACGAGCTGCAACACCAATACGTTCCAGCGCCTTGAGAGGATCGTCAACGCGGACAAGCAACCCGTCTTCAGGCTGGCGCAAGTAACTTTCATTCACGATCGCAGCCGCCGCACCTGCCTTGAATGCATCGCTGACAAACTCATGCCCGTCGCGACGGTCGGTGAGCGCAACGAAAACATCTCCCTCTCCACTACTGCGGCTGTCGATTGAGAAACCCGTCACGTGAGACGTGGGCTCACCCTCTGCACGCCCCTCAACGGCTGCAAGAAGAGCGTCCCACGACCACAGAGGTGCCCGACTGGTTGCGGCAGCCGATGCGTTGGAACCAACGTGCGCACTCGCCATTTCACTTACTTCCTTGCGCGGCGGGAGACACGTGTTCGAGCGCACGAAGTATTTCTTCATGATCGCTGAAGGGAAGGACTCGATCTTGGATGATCTGACCGGTTTCGTGTCCCTTTCCCGCCACCAGCACAACGTCACCTTCACCCATCATCTCTACGGCCTCGGTGATCGCCGCGGCACGGTCGCCGACCTCGCGCACCACATCACGGCCGCCGCTCTTCTGAGCCGCAACCGGTAGCGCGCCAGAAAGTATATCCAGCCTTATAAGCGTGGCATCTTCACTGCGCGGGTTGTCGTCGGTCACAAATACCACATCCGATTTGTCCACCGCGATCTGCCCCATGATAGGCCGCTTGCCTTTGTCCCTGTCGCCACCGCATCCGACAACGCAAATGAGTTTTCCGCTAACAAACGGACGCAAGGCGTCAAGCGCTGCGGCCAATGCTTCCGGTTTGTGCGCATAGTCGACGACGGCAAGGCCACCCTTCGCCTCGCCAACGATATCCAGCCGCCCTTTCACGCCTTGAAGCGTCTCCAACGCCGCAAACACGTCGCGCGGCACTTCACCGGTCGCGATTGCCAATCCTGCAGCCACAAGTGCATTCGACACTTGGTAGGCACCGATCAACGGTAACATCACCGAATGACTGCACCCTTCGTGTTCTATTTCGAGCTTTTGACGGAACCCATCGCGGTGCACCGATACCAGTCGCAAGGTTTCACCACTGTTACCGACAGTAATAACGTCAAGATGTTTAGCCACCTCCTTCACCTGCGTGCTACGCGTGTCATCCATATCAATGACAGCGGTCTGGCCTGGTTTTAGAAGTTCAAGAAAGAGCCTCATCTTGGCGGCGAAATAGTTCTCAACCGTTGCGTGATAGTCCATGTGATCACGGCCAAGGTTCGTGAAGGCCCCGGCCGTCAACCGCACACCATCCAGACGATACTGGTCAAGCCCGTGCGATGACGCTTCGAACGCGATGTGCGTGACACCATCGTCTGCAAGATCGGCAAGCGACTCATGCAAGCTGACGGGATCGGGTGTCGTCAGGGATCCGTAAATCCCTCCATCGGGTTTAACCAATCCGATCGTGCCAAGCGATGCGGCCCGCCTACCCAAACTTGCATAAATCTGGCGCGTGAACTCGACAACAGATGTCTTGCCGCTGGTTCCGGTGACAGCCACGGCCGTTTGCGGTTGCCTGCCGTAAAAGCGGGCAGCCATAAGTGCCAGCGCCTGCCGCGGCTCACGCGATCTCAGCACGGGAATATCAAAATCGCCGGGTAGCACCGCATCATCACTGCACAATATAGCGGCCGCACCCTGCGCAACCGCATCGCCCACGAACCGCACGCCGTCCGTGTTTGCACCAGCCAACGCGGCAAAGATAAAACCCGGTCCCACCTGCCTGCTGTCTGAAGTCAACCCGGCAACCGAAACTGCCGCCACATCATCATTGGTCTGCAGTTTGATCTGCTCGTCAATCAAAGACTGAAGCTGCATGGCACCTCAAAACTGCGCTGCCGGCCCGTACACGCCCAACGGATAGGGCTTTAACGATATTGGCTGACAACCGGCTCTCCAAGTCCCGCTACTTATTGCTAAGGGACCGGAGCGTCAAACGCGAAAAAAGAGCTGCCACCACAAACCTGTGCCCCTCAACCTATCCGGCCGTGCCATTGCGGTGTTTTGACGGCACACCGAGCAGAGGTGCTGCGCGCCTGATAAGCCTGGCCGTCGTCGGAGCAGCGTTAAGCCCCGCCGTGATGTGGCCTTTGGTTTCAGGCGTTCCTGTTGGCTCAAACAACATCACAAGCGTCAGATAGCGCGGCTCATCCATGGGAAATGCACCAACGAAGGAACTGATCACCGATTTCTTCTTATAGCCCCCGGCACGCGCTATTTCCGCCGTTCCGGTTTTGCCGCCAACGCGATAACCCGGAACATCGGCACGTCGGCCAGTGCCTCTAGGATCGATAACGTTGCGCCGCATGAGCCTGCGAATGCGTCGGCTGGTATCGCCACTCACCAGTTGCCGACGGCTCACCTGGGCACGCTGCTGGCGTAAGAACGTTGGCTTGACTTCTTGCCCGCCGTTGACCAGTGCCGCGGCAGCAGCCGCAAACTGCAATGGTGCAACGGCAACGCCATGGCCGTAGGACGCTGTGAGCCCGGTGGTTTCATCCCAGTAATCCGGTTGCTGCGCCTGCGCCAAAACACCGGCTTCAGTCTTCATTTTCGCCAACAGTCCGATGCGTTCGAAGAATGCCTTCTGCACTTTCACACCGGCCTGTCTAGCAAGCAGCGCCGCGCCGATGTTCGAAGAGCGAATGAACGCCTCCGCAACCGTCAGCGGCTGTCCGTACGGATGCAGATCACTAATAGTGAAACGCCCCGAGTGCAGCGGCTTGCTTACATCTAACATGCTACCCAGCTTCGCGATGCCACCGTCCAGCGCCATGGCAACAGTGAGCACCTTGAATATGGATCCCAGTTCATATGTACTGGCCAATAGCTTGTCGCGTCGCGACGGTTGCAGCGCCTCCAAGGGCTGCAAGGGATCGACATCAGGCAGGCTTGCCGCCGCCATCACTTCACCGCTCACAACATCCAGTATGAGACCGCCAGCACCCTTGGCGCGATAGCGCACAATCGCATCGCTCAAAGTCTCCTCCAGCGCGTGCTGAACCCCCACATCAAGTGACAGGCGCACCGGTGCACGCGATGAAAGATGTGCCGAACTAACCGGATCGACAAAACTATTCTCGTCCAAATATCGTTCGAAACCGGCCAAACCCTTGTTATCGACGTCCACATGCCCCAGCACATGACCAGCCATCCGTCCGGCGGGATAGGCGCGGCGTAATTCCTTCCTGAATTGTAGCCCCGGCACACCGAGATCGTGAATTCTCTGAGCCAGGCTTGGAGACAGGCCGCGCTTGATCCAGACAAATTTACGAGAGCGATCCGCTAGTTTTCCACGAATTGAATCTGGGTCGAGCTCGGGCAGGACCATTCTGAGCTTCTCAATCAGCTCGTCGTGATCTCCGACAAGTGACGGATTGGCGAATAGCGACGGCATCGCGACATCGCCAGCTAGAAGCCGCCCGTTGCGATCAACAATGTCAGGACGCGCATAGCCCGTAGCAATCGGTGCAGTCATATGTGAGGACATCACCGATTGCCCGCGCATCGCCAGCCCGACAAGCTGAGCCGCAACTCCGAAAAATGCGACCGTCATCGCCAACGCGGCGCCAAGCGCACGCAGCCGTTTTGCATACCGCGCACGGCTGACGGCTTGTTGCCCGCACTCCGATGCGGACGGTCCATGTATTTCGGTCCGCGAAAAATGCATCGATGGCCGTGACTAATCTATGATTGTAGAACCGGTCGTGATTTCTGAACTGATGTCCGCACGACGTTTGCTGGCACCGGTTTGAATTTGTGCATCGCGCACCGGCTGAAGACCCAATTCGCGGGCTAACGGCGCAATCCGGTCCGGACGAGCCAGATGGGCGCGCTCCGCTTTCAAAACTGCGATGTCGTTCTTTATGGATTCGATTGAACGTTCGCGCTCATGCGTGGCCGATTGAATGAGCCGCGTCTCGTAATTGAGCCCGTAAAGGAGAAAAGCGCTGGATATGGCCATAAAGGCTGATCCAATTAGCATCATACGCATTACACAAACTCCTGACATTGCGCCGGTATCACGGGGCAACCTGCCCATTAACTCCCGACCACGTAGAACCTGCCTGCCTTAACCGTCACACTGGCGCGTCGCATTTTGAAACGGCAGACCGACCGAGCCGATGCGTTCTCACGCGTCTACGAGCCCAGTTGTCGCCCTACGACAGCCCAGCCACCCGCCCTAAAAGATCCTCCAAGTCCAATGGCCACGCGGGCGCATCGATTCTGGATGCTGATCTCAACCGCGCGGAACGTGCGCGAGGGTTGGATGCAAGTTCTCCTTTCGAAGACGTTAACGGGCGATGGTTAACAATTCGGAAACTTGGCTCCGGACCTCGTTCCTGCGGCTCCGGGACATGGCGCGACAAACCAGGCGCATGTCCGCTTCTGGCACCGAAGAAACGCTTTACCAACCGATCTTCAATGGAATGAAACGTGACGACAACAAGCCGCCCTCCCGGCTTCAGACATCGCTCCGCCCCTGCCAACCCGCGTGCTAGCTGACCGAGTTCATCATTGACGAACATGCGCAACGCCTGAAACGTGCGCGTCGCCGGATGGCGGGCTTCGCCTCTCCGCCCTCCCAGCACCCGGGCAACAAGATCTGACAGTTCGCTTGTCCGCGTTATCGGCGAATGCTTGCGCTGCGCTACGATCGCGCGCGCGATTGCACGCGAGCGACGCTCATCGCCTAGATGGAACAAGATGTCGGCCAACCGGTCCTGTTCAAACGTATTGACGACCTCGGCAGCGGAGAGCCCCGCCTCGTCACCCTTTGCGCCATCGCTCACGAACATGCGCATATCAAGCGGCCCGTCGGCCTGAAACGAAAAACCACGCTCTGGCCGATCAAGCTGCATTGACGAAACGCCGAGATCAAAAACCGCGCCGTCGAAACGTCCACCTTCACCGTCTTTCTCGGCGCCGGATGAGCACAATTCGTAAAGCTTCGAAAAGGGCTGAAGTACGAGCTCCAGCCTCCCATCAAATTCCTCCGACATGGATTGGCCTGCCGCGATCGCACTGGGATCGCGGTCGAATGCGCGCACGTTGCAGCGAGCAGCATTTAGGATAGCGCGCGAATAACCGCCAGCACCGAACGTGGCATCAATGTATGTTTCATCGTCTGTCGGTGACAGGCAGTCCAGGACTTGACCTAATAGCACCGGCGTGTGTGGTGCGTTCATCACTCATCACCGCCGCGTCTGCTTTGGCCTGCCTTTAGTGCATCGGCGCTTTGCGCTTCTCCAAACAACTTACGGTGCTCGCGAACTTTCTCGCGTGCGCGCGTCCGCCGTTGTTCGAACTCCGCCGGGTCCCACATCTGAAACTTGTCACCAAGCCCGACAAACGTAACCTGGCCTGAAAGACCGGCGTGGGTGCGAAGTGCTTGAGGAAGGATGATGCGTCCATCTCCATCGATGGCGAGTACTTGGACGTCACCATAGAGCGCGACAGAGAGCTCGTCACGCTCGTCCGAATAATCCGGCAGGCCCGACAAAAGCCCATCGATTTTCTGCGCGAGCCGTTCGCCACCGGCATCGAGTGCCGGAGCATCGAGCGAGGGGTAGCAATAGATGCCGGCACCGCCGCCGTTTCCATAACCGTCGCGCTCCAAGACAGCTCTGAATGAGGCCGGCACCGAAACCCGCCCCTTGGCATCGATCTTGTTTGTGAATGTCGAGACAAAGCGGTCCATCCTTTTCGCGTCTAAACCTCACCTGGAACGCTTACATCTCAACTCTAACGGCGACGTCCGCCTTGAACGCCAAATCAATCGAAGCAGTTGTGGCCGACACCAGACCGGTCATGTGCCGTGAGTTCGGTTCAACCGTGGTCTTTTCCTCATTCAGGCCGTGCAAACCTCCCGGCCGTTTCAGATTTCGTCTTTGTCTCGCTCAACATTCCCGGTCCCAACCCTTGCCGGTTGGGACGGACCGTGGTGGTCGCCAAGGCCTCGGCCCTCGACAAGGCTGGCGCCTCAACCACGGTCCTGTTGCCCGGTGCGGACGGGCATATATGGAATTCCATGGAATTTTATGGGTGTCAATGGAATATTAACTATATTGCATGGCGCTGTGGATAAATTGTTCTGCAAAAACAATGCTTCCCCAGCTGGCCGGTAACCCAAACCCGGCGTATCGCCCCCCTCTCCCCACTCGTGACGCGCGTGCGCCACGCGCACGCGGCCAGGTTGGCGTTGCGCGATTTCGAACCGTTTGGCCTTTAGCCCATAAATTGGAATGCTACGCAGAGCGGTACTGAGGGAGGGCAAGAGTGCGAAGGGCACGCACATACTTTCGGAAATATTTGTTCGCTCCCGAATAAGGGATGATCAAACCATTGCGCGCAAAGAAGGCTAGTGAAAACGCCTGCTTGGCCGTAGTTCCGGACCGACTGACCACAGTTCGCATGCGCCGAGCCCTTTCACATCGGCGATCCTACGAGAGGTGAGGCGGAAGGCATCGGCAAGGTTGGTCTTTACCGCCTCTGAAACGAGGATTTCGTTTACATCAGCGAGGCTCTCGAGCCGCGACGCTAGATTGACAGTCTCGCCCCAGACGTCGAACGCGAACTTACTGGCTCCGATAACCCCAGCAGCAACTGGGCCGGTGGCGATGCCGACGCGCAGTTTGAGGCTCACGGAAAACGCATTGCCGATATCCGCTGCCGTTTCGATCATTCCATTGGCCAGGCGCACGAGCCGCTCGCTATGATCGTCTTGGGGCTGGGTCACGACGCCAGCAACGGCCATATAGCCGTCCCCGATAGTCTTAATTTTCTCAGCACCATGCGCTTCTGCCAAGGCATCAAAGGCACACGTCAGACGATTGAGGAGGTCGACTGTGCGTCGCGTTCCAAGCTTGTGTGCGATTGCAACAAAACCCTTGATGTCGGCAAACAAGACCGAAGCCTCATTATAGCATTCGGCGATCTGCGCCTCGGGTTGAGCCTTGAGGCGTTCGATTATGAAAGCTGGAAGTACTTTCGCCAATAGCGCTTCGCTTTGGGCAAGGGCGGCTTCGGTAGATCTCAGCTTGTCAGTCAGATTTGCGTCGCTGACGTGCATTGGAACCTCCCAGTTCATCGCATAACTTTCTGTCGCGACGAACTGCAAAAAGGTTCAAACTTTCAATGCGATCTTGCCGTGGCAGGCCGCAGTCAAGTGCCTGGTGCTGGGAGTGAATGCAAAGCTTCAACGCCTCGACTGACGATAAAGTGCCTACCTAGAACAGTCATACGGTAGCTGCGGCTTTCGGCGGACGGAACTGGCCCGATAGCATTGAGAGCGCTAGCGGCTGTCATTTAAATCGCGGCGGACCCATTAGGACGTTCAGCCGCTGTTTGTGCAGGAGATATCAAACCGACATATAAGCCCCTCCCCCAACAAACCCGTGTGGATAGGGCCACGTGCTCTTGCAATTAGACGGACCTCACGCGATCATCTTTGTCGATTGCAAAAGGGGATGGGCTGATGCCGGAGACAAAGGCGCAAAGCGACCGACCGCAAAACGGCGGCCGGAACTCTTTGACAATCGATGAGTTGCGCGCAACGTTCCGGCGGCTGTTCGACTGGCTGCCAGACAAGCCACATATCGCCTTGGCCGCTGTCATTGGAGCGCTATGCGTTCCCGCTGCAATCTACCTGGCCTATGACCTGACCCAGCAGCACATCGCACCATGCGACGCCATCTTCCGACAGACCGAGACGGCATTCTCGGCAAAAATCGGATTTCTCAAAGCAGATGGCGCAATTCAATTGGGCCGCAGCAAAGTCGCCGAATTAAGCGACCGCGCGCAAATGACCGCGCTCAATCTGAAAACATGCTGCACGGCCTTGGACCATGGCCGCTTGAACCCGGAACAGTTCTTGAGCTGCAAGGAAAAAACACGCGCCTACGACGACCAGATCAGCGAATTGATCACGCTGGTCAAGGATGCGCTGCCCAAAGCTGTCACTGTTGCAGCCGTACCGACCGGAGCAGCCGCCCACGCAGCCCCGAAGCTTGCTGACATCGAACGGCAGGAAAAAATAAAGGAGAAGGTCGCTGCCGCAACGAAGATCTCAAAGGAGTTCAACAAGGAAGTCGTCGCGGTGGCCAAATCAGAAGCCTTGCGCAAATTGGAAATCACGCCACCGAGCAATGTCGACGTCAAAGGTGAGGAAAGCGAACCCAACAACACGCTCCTCAAGACAAACACAGTCCCCATGGACGAAACCATTTCAGGCGCCATCGGGACTGCCAAGGATTACGATTTCTTCCTCTTCCAAACGCCACCCAAGTACCGCGATTGGATTACCATCAAGCTAGAGAACCGCTCAACGACATTGGAACCCAGATTTATCATTTATAATAAGGACAAGCAGGAACTCGCCGCACCGTACAGCACCACCCGCGGTGCCGACCTCCAATATTCATTGGTCGCTGCGCCTGAATCCAAATTCTTCGTCCGGGTCAGCAATTACCATGGAAACTCGACCGGCCTTTATCTTCTGACCATCACGCCGGCTAAGGCTTACGACGAATTCGAACCCAACGACGGCCTGTTGACCGCGACCGCGGCAACATTGAACTCACCCACCACGGCAAAGATCATGGACGGCAAAGACGTCGACATGTTTGTTTTCGACACATCCAATGTCGACGACAAAGCCAAGTTGACAATCAAGCTTGAAAACCGATCCACGACGCTGCACCCACGATTTTACATCTACAACGCATCCAAAACGAATTTCGCATCGCCATACAATACAACACCCGGCGCCGACCTGGCCCACACGGTCAACGGAAATCAAGGTGGCAAACTCTACGTCGCCGTCCGCGATTATCACGGGTCCGCCGCCGGCGAATACTCGCTAGACGTCTCATCAAAGTAGCAAGGCCGCAATGCAGCTCAGACGCATCCGCAGGGCTGAAAAAACTCTACTGCAGGCCAGGATCGAATCCGGCTGGGCGGACCTTCCTGGCGAGGGCGACGACCTTGTTGCACTCCTTAAGGAACCAGACAAACTTGAAGACCAGGTGAGAGGGGCCACGCCGCAAACATCAAAACCCGATCTACTGATGCTCCCCTTTCAACCGCGCTCACTGCGCGACTTCATGCTTTATGAGCGGCACGTCATTGACGCTACCCGCGGCTACATCCGTCATTTCATGCCTCCGCTGTCGCGACTCGTCGACGTCTACGAAAAAGTATCCGGTCGAGATTTTCCACTTCTGAAACCAAAACCGCTTTGGTACCGTCAGCCCATCTACTACATGGGCAACCATCTCAACGTGTTCGCCGATGGCGACGAAATCCAGTGGCCTGCCTATTCCAACGTCATCGACTACGAATTGGAGCTGGCCTGCGTCACTACAAAGCCGCTCTTGAATGCCACAACCGCCGAAGCTGAGGCGGCGATCGGCGCATTCGTCATCCTCAATGACTTCAGTGCGCGCGATTGCCAGAAGGCGGAGATGGACAGCGGGCTGGGCCTGCAGAAGTCAAAGCATTTTGCCAATGCGATGTCGTCAATCGCGGTAACGGCCGACGCGATCCTGCCTCACATCTACAATCTTTCTGGCTCTGTGTGGATCAACGGTGTTCATATCGCCGATGTTTCATCCGCCGGCGCCAAGTTTTCCCTTGCCGAAGCCATCGCTCATGCCTCAACTGGTGAGCAGATCCACCCCGGCGAAGTGTTTGCGACCGGTACGTTGCCAGGTGGCTCGGGGCTGGAAAACGGCAACATGTTATCGCGCGGCGACGAAATCGAACTTCGCATTGAACGCTTGGGCGCACTTTCAAATCGCATCGTGTGAGGCAGGTCCATGAAAATCGTCGACCTATCAAAACCGATCATCGACAACCCCGACGATCCATTCTTTCTGCGCGTCAAGGTCAAACACAAACGCCATTCGATATCACGCTGGTTGGTCCGTTACCTGGGCCTGCCATTCAATCTATTTCCAAAAGATTTCGTTGGATGGGCCGACGACACCATCACAAAAATGGGTGTGCATTCGACAACGCACATCGACGCGCCATGGCACTACGGCCCCACCTGCAACGGTGAACCGGCCGAAACCATCGAAGCCATGCCATTGGAAAAATGCTTCGCGCCCGGCATCGTCTTTGACATGACGCACAAAGAAGACGGCGAGCCCATCACGGTCCACGATCTTGAAAAGGATCTGGAGCGTACTGGTGCGCAACTCAAACCGGGAACAATCGCCCTCATCCACACTGGCCGGGACCGTTACATACGCCAGAAGGACTATTGGCAGCGCGGCACAGGAATGACAGCTGCTTCAACCGAATGGTTGATTGAACAGGGCATCGAGGTCATGGGGATCGACCAGTGGGGGTGGGACCTGCCCTTCCACATCCTGATCAAACGCGCCATTGCCAATCGGGACAACACGCTGTTTTGGGAAGCACACCTTGTCGGGCGCAAACACCGTTACTGGCACATGGAGCAATTGTGCAATCTCGGCGCCCTGCCCGCACACGGTTTCAAGGTCTGCGTCTTTCCCTTACCCCTTGTGGGGGCTTCGGCAGCACCCGCACGCGTCGTCGCTTTACTAGATGATGACGACTAAGCTGTCAGCACTCAATCAACAATCCTAATCCAAATCGACCCGCGACTTCGTCTCCGCTTCAAGACGCCGCTGCTCTTTCAATCTCTCTTCATCCGACAGCGTCTCGGGCGACAAGTCCCTGACGCCCCCGGTCTTGCCGTCCGGCGCGTTGATCGTGAGATCCGTTTTAGGAATCGCGACACGCGGACCATAGGCCTGCATCGTGGAAAACAGAACACCGGCAATCGCCAACAACGCCAGCCATGCAACCGGCGGCCAGGCAACGGCCACCAGCTCCTTGTTGTTTAGCGGCCTGCCTTTGGAGCGCAAATTCACCCACGCCTTGAAAGCTCTCCAAGCAAGTGCAAACAGGATAATCAGCCCGACAATCGCCAGCACCGCCTGATAGGCACCAAGCCCGACCGCTTCCGGATTAACTCGAAGCTCCATCTCAATCACTCTCCCGGTTGAGCGGCTGGCGCCGGTGCCGCAGCTGGCGCGGCATTTGAACGGGCGAACGTGGCGACGCTTTGGCCAACGGTGCCCAGCGCTTCAAATGGCACCCACTTGGTGTTCTGGCTGGAAGCAAGCTTCTCCAGCACTTCAAGGCGCCGGTAAGAAAGATACTTGTCGGAAACGGATTCGGCATAAATCTTGTTTTCTTCCAGCACCGCCTGCGCCCGTTCCCGCCGGATTTGACGTTCGGCACGCGCTGCTTCCAAATCGGCTTGTAGTTTAACCAGCCTGATCTGCTTTTCCGCTTCTTCCTGCTGGATCGCTATACGACGGCGTGCAGCCGTCTCCTTCTGATCCAGAATAACTTTTGGAAAACGTACATCCGCCAGACCGAAGCGCCGCGCGACGAGAGGCGTCTTTTGCAACGCCTTGTTCATGGCTTCAATGAGTTGCGCATTGATGGCAGCGCGCGAAGAAGCCACCTCTTCGATTGTGTACTTGGAGATCACCCGGCGCACCACGTCACGCACAACGGCGGCACCGTAAGTACGGTAGATCTTCTGCTGGCTGATCACACCGTGCGCAAGCCCGCTCAGCACACCCCTGGGCGAGTCTGCGGGAATGCGGTCAAACACGGACTGCAAAACCTTCTCATCATTGCGCACCGAGAACGTGCCCCGCACATCGAACGGCATCGCCAGTTCCGACTTCGGCATGTAAAGCGCGTGCTCACCCCGGAATTCTTCCTTGAGGCCAAAGTCGCTCGACTCAACGACAATCAGGCGGTCACAATAAAAGAAACAAATCGGCAAGCGGAATTGCGATGGCGAGATAAGCCCGGGCTGGAAGCCATCTTTGCTCAAAATCTTGCCGACATAAGCCGGCGGCACCTGCACCGATTCACCTGCGCAACCGGAAAGCAGCAAAGCTGCAACACCGACCGCACCCATACGCATAACTTTGTTCACGGCTTGATAACGCTCCTTAACGGATGATTTGCACCGAAAACCCGGATGTAATGAAAAGAGGCGCGTTTGCTTGAGCCGAAATACTGGCAAACTGCACGCTCCGGGCCATTCGCGGCCAAATGATAGAGAAGACTTCTTAATGCAATGAGTATCGCCGCAGCCCTCGACCAGCCCGACGCGCCGCCGGCGGGCCAGCGATGAGTCATGCCATGACGTGCAGCAGAGCTTTAGTTGCAGGTCGCGCCATCAACGAACAGCGTTCCGTTGATTTCAAGTGTACCGGTGAAGTTGCCGGTCCCCTCGCACAACTCGTCCCCGACCGTTGCGGTAACGGTATTGCCGGTGCTTCCGGCAAGCACGACGGAATTCGCCCCCTGGAAGTCGAAGACATCTTGACCAACGGTACCCGTGACCCGGTTATCCCTAGCAAGCAAAGTTGTACGCTGAGCCAGATCGAAGACATCGTCACCGATATTTGTAAATATCGAATTGGTCACACGCAGCGTGTTGTCAGCCGCAACGATGAACAGCCCATCCGAGCCAATATTTGACATCGTAACATTCGACAGCGTCAGCTCATTAAATCGATTGAAAAGGAAGACACCGAAGCTGGTATTGGTGATCGTCGAGTTAGCGACAGAGATTGTGTTCAAACGCCGAGCCTGAATGCCATCGTCTCCAGCCCCATCGATCAAGCTGTTCGTGATCGACACAACGTTGCGGTTCAGCATCGAGATACCGTCGTCGCTCGAATTCACGATTCGTGTACCGGAAATCGTGATTTCGTTGCGGCTTTCGAGATCCAGGCCGTCATCGCCCGAACCGGAAATCACCGTATCTTCAATAAGGATATTTGTATTGCGGTCATCGAAGTCGATACCATTATCACCAGACCCTGTGATCGTGTTCCCGGCAATGGTGATGTTCGTATTTCTATTATCGAAGTCGATGCCCTCATCACCAGCATTGGTGATGACGTTATCGAAAATGCGCACATTATCGTTGTTGTTCGTGAACGCAATGCCGTCATTGCCGGTGTTGCGAATGATGTTGTCGGCGATCACGATGTTGGTCTTGCGGCCGCCTCCCCTGATACCATTGTTGTTGGTTCCCCGCCCATCGATCAGCAGACCATGAATGTGTGTATTGTCACCCAACAGCCGCACGATGTTGCCACCGCCATTCGTCAGTGTCGGCCTTGACCCGGGTGCCGTGAAGTTGGCAACCGCGCCTGTCTTTAAGCCGCGCACTTGGATCGTCGACCCGCCGCCTTGCACCGTCTGGTCGCCTTGCACGCGCTGACGCCCGACAATAGTACCGTTGACAATCAGTAATGAGTTCGCGCCGGCCTTTTCTGAGGTATCGGTCACGCTGCCACCGGAGTTCACAAACGCAACACGATCAAAATCAACATCCGTCAGGAAATCTTCAACGTTCTCGCGGTCGCTTTTGACCGTGATGATATCGGTATCGCGCTCAAGCCCGTCCATCATGCGCCGCTCCTGCGGGCTCATCCGCGTCAGCGAATTACCCAGGCCCGGCGCCTTATGGAAGGGGATCCGAAGCCGCGCACCCACCTCATGCCGGTCCTCGCGCACGTCGTCATAGCTGTATTCGTATTCCGCCGTCAGCTTAGAGCCCGGCATCTGCGGGATGACGTCGTTGATCGCCAAGACGAGCCGCCCGCGCCCGCCGGCAACCTCTTCCAGCGCATCACCGTCATCGAAGTAGAAGCCACCGCCATAGGCGCGCACTTCAATCTGATTGGAGTTGAGATTGAGCCACTCCACTGGCAGGCGAACACCCAGTTCGCCATCCACACCCTGCAGCATGACCTCCTGGCCGCCAATCATGAAGATGTTGTTGCCTTCGAGCACGACGTCCGTAAAGCCAAGCGCTCCCGCTTCGGCATCCGTACCGGGACCGTACCAATTCACACGTGCATCGAAGTTGTGCGACAGCGCTTCAAAACCGCCGGACAATTGATGGAAGGTGTTGTCGATCTCGGTGTTGCGGATATCAACGCCGACCCAGGCACCGAAATTGAAGCCGGTGAGCGACATACGCCTGTATCCCAGCGCAAAATTGCCTTCGCTCACGTCATCTTCAAAGAACTTGCCGCGCAGGTCTGCAAACAACATATCGCGCTGGCCGTGCATGAGGGGAGAGAACACCACGGCTTCGCCGCGGCTGGCATCGTCCGAGACATAAAAGCCGCCAAGCTCGACCCAGCCGTGCCACAGCTGCCGCTCATCGTCGCCAGCCGACGCTCTGTCGCCCGCAACCGAGATGGCGACGGTCGCCAGCATCAATGTTGCCAGCACACGGTAACCGCGCAGAAAGCCACCACCTAACACCATGCCCCGTTCCCCTCACTCGGCCCTTCCGCCATCACGCAGGCCAAGGTTCTTTATTCTATAGTTGTTTGTAGAAGGAGATTCTGCGCGGACGCAACAATTCCGCCGGTTGATCCAACCGTTACGGAACCTGTTAGTGCGCATTTGAATTGATGTGACGATTTACGGCCACACTTGCGCACATCTCCAAAATGCCGCCACGGGGCCGCTTAATCCCCTCAAAATCGGCCAATTCGGCAGAAAACGTCGCGCGCCCAGCAACTGCCCGAAAAAAGGCCGCACCCCATGCCAAAAACCATCCGTACAACCATCATCCTGTTTGTCACTGGCTTCTTGCTCGTCTTTTTTCTGCGCCTTGGCTACGGCTACCTGCAAAGCCCGGACGGCGTACAGATTCAATCCGGCCGAGTGGACGGCATGATTTCGCAGGGCTGGGACTTCGCCTCAGGCTTGAAAAACTACGCCTCCAAAAAAATTGGCGTGCTCTCAATGCACAGCTCTGGCCAGAGCGCCACGCCAGCAACGACGACTGACCAGAAATACGAAAAGGTCGCCAACATTGGTTTGCGCACAGACAAATTTGACGACGACGAGGCCCGTGTCCGTACGCTAATCAAAAAATCATCCGCTCTCATTCAGTTCGAGCAGCGTCAGGGCCTGAAAGGCCGCCGGCTCTTACGGCTCGCTATTGGCGTGAATCCAGCCCAATTCGATGAGTTCGTCGACGAGATACAGACCTACGGCAAGCTCACTGAACTCACCATCAACAAGTCCGACAAAACGAATGAATACCGCCAGCTCCAGGCGAAAAGAGTATCGTTGGAGAAGGCGCGCGCCTCACTCACGGAGCTCAAGCAGCGCGAAGGTGAAATTCGCGACATGATCGAGTTAGAACGACGCATCCTTGAGTCGGAGCAAGAGATTCAGAAGCTTGGGGTCAGCCTGGGTGACTTCGATGCCGAGAATGAGTTTGTCACCGTCAAAGTCCTGCTGGCCGAGAAGAAAGCGGCTATACGCAACGTCTCATTCGCGAGACGCATCCTTGTCGCATTCGTGTTCACAGCCAAATACTACACGTTCCTTTGGCTTGGCCTCGCCGCCGCGATTATTGCCGCTCTGGCCGGGGTCCAGTTGTTGCGCATTCTCGCCAATCTGCTGCCGAAAGAAACGACGTCAAATTAAAGCACCGTTGGTCGACGGTGTTGCTGACAGCGGTGCGATGGCACCAAAGCACAGGCTCAGCGTCCAAAAATGCGACACTTGCGGGCCGCCTCTGATTTATTTTGGAGCCAATCTCTTTGCGAGAAATCTATAAGGCAAGGCGATTAGCTTCGTCTTGCACGATCAATCATGTTGGCTGCGTGCCTTTCAACGTGCAAAGCGCACGCCCCAAAGTTGCACCCTTCTCATTTCTCATGGAAGATTAAATTGTGAACTCCCGCGCCAGATATCACGTGCGTCGCGGGTTCAGACTAATTCGGTTCAACACTGTTCGGAAACACCTCTAAATGCCCAAGCCACTGTGGGAACCCAGCGAAGCACACAAAGAAAGCTCCAACCTTTCATCCTGCATTCCCGCCATCGCACGCATCACCGATCAAAACATTTCAGATTACGACGCCCTCTATCAGTACTCGATTACTGAGCCCGCAGCGTTCTGGAGCGCCTTATGGGACTACAATGGCGTCATCGGATCAAAAGGCGAGCAACCCTGGCTGAAACAGGATGATCGATTAAGCAAGGCGCAGTTCTTTCCAACCGGCAAGCTGAATTATGCTGAAAACGCATTGCGCACGCGCGGACCAGAAAAAGCCGTGGTTTTCTGGGGCGAGGACAAAGTCAAATCGTCCCTTTCCTGGGACGAACTTCGTCACACAGTGGGGCGTTTCCAATCATGGCTTGATGACGCAGAACTGACATCGAAGGATCGTGTTGGCGCCGTGCTTCCCAACATGCCTGAGACAATTGTCTCCATTCTGGGGTGTGCCGCCCAAGGGGCCACCTGGTCCTCATGCTCGCCCGACTTCGGGCCCCAGGGAATACTTGATCGGCTTGGACAAATCGCCCCGCGCGCCCTGCTCATCTGCGACGGGTACTATTACGGCGGCAAAACGATCGATATTTCTGAGAAAGCCGCATCCGTTATACGCGAGCTGCCAAGCGTTGAGCACGTTGTTGTGATTTCGTATCTGGGGCAGGCCGCCGAACTGACCGAAAAACTCAAGGGCGAATTTGCGGAGCGCAACCTGGACGTCGCCACCTGGGACGAGGCGATAGCAGCACGCCCGGCCTGCGAACCAAACTATCAGCAGCTACCATTCTCTCACCCGATTTACATTTTGTTTTCATCGGGCACCACCGGCGTACCCAAATGCATTGTGCACTCAGCGGGTGGTATTCTCATGAAGCACTTGAGCGAAGTGATCCTTCATTCGGATGTAAGGCCGGGCGACCGCTTATTCTACTTCGCGACCGTTGGGTGGATGATGTGGAACTGGCTCGTTTCCGGACTCGCGGCCGGAGCCACGCTCATGCTTTACGATGGCAATCCGCTCATCCGTGATGGAAATATTCTTTGGGACTTTGCACAAAAAGAAAAGTTCACACACTTCGGGACGTCAGCAAAATACCTTAGCACAATTCATAAGAACGGCCTGGAGCCGGTACGCACACACGACCTTTCAACTCTGCGAATGCTCTTGTCGACGGGTTCACCATTATCACCGGAGGATTTCGACTACATCTACACAAGCATCAAGAGCGACCTTCATCTGGCCTCGATCTCCGGCGGCACCGACATCTGTGGATGCTTCGTTCTCGGCAATCCTTTGAAACCCGTTTGGCGCGGCGAAATTCAAGGAGCCGGATTGGGGCTGGCCGTAGACGTGGCTGACGAAGACGGCCAGCACATGGCGTCGGGAAAAGGTGAACTCGTCTGCCGCAACGCCTTCCCCTCAATGCCGATAGGCTTCTGGCAAGACGAAGATGGACGACGCTATGAAGACGCCTATTTCACGCGGTTCCCGGGCCTCTGGCATCACGGCGACTTCGCCGAATGGAGCAAGCATGGCGGCATGATCATACATGGTCGTTCCGACGCAACGCTGAACCCCGGAGGTGTTCGCATCGGTACAGCAGAGATCTATCGCCAGGTGGAAAAGCTGCCAGAAATTCAGGAAAGCATCGTCATCGGGCAGCCCTGGGAAAATGACGTTCGTGTCGTTCTGTTCGTAGTTTTAAAGCAGGGTGAACGACTGACACCGGAGCTGGTCGATCGCGTCAAACAGCAAATCAGGCAGGGCGCCTCCCCTCGCCACGTTCCGGCGAAGGTAATTGAAGTCTCTGACATCCCTCGCACCCGTTCCGGCAAGATATCAGAACTCGGAGTTCGCGATGTTGTGATGGGCCGCGAGGTCAAGAACAAAGAGGCGCTGGCCAACCCGGAGGCTCTTGCTGAGTTCCGCGACCTGCCTGAATTGAGCTAACGAGGCTGGGATCATGCCGACGGCCGCATGCAATGCTCTCATCTTGGCGCAATCCTTTGACGAACCCCAATGCCGCGCGTCTCAGAACTTCTCGATCGCAGGCCGCAAATCAAACTCGAACGTCCACGCAGACGGATGCTGGCGATGCAGCTGCCAATAGGCGTCCGCGATCGCATCGGGTTTGAGCATTCCCTCTTCACCCAGCTTTGCCTTAAGGTCCGGTACGCGCGAGTTGATCCTTTCGCCATCAATGGAACCATCTATGATGGTATGCGCGACATGCACACCTTTGGGGCCAAGTTCGCGCGCAAGGGCCGACGCCACAGCGCGCAATCCCGCCTTTCCGGACGCAAATGCCATGTAGGGGCCGCGGGAACGGATGGACGCGGTGGCGCCTGTAAACACGATCGTGCCCTTACCCCGCTCCGCCAAACGCCGGCCAACCTCTCGACCTGTAAGGAACCCACCTAAGCAGCACGTCCGCCAAGCCTGCTCGAAAAACTCGGCACTCATTGTCAGGCTATCATGCACAAAGGCATTGCCGACGTTGTAGACCACAAAATCCAGATCGCCATCCATGGCATCAACCGCACCAAATAATTTCTCGACATCGGATTCAAGCGTCACATCCAAAGCGTGAGCACTTGCTGCACCGCCCGACGTCACGATATCTGAGACAATTTCATCGAGCTTGGCTTGCGTTCGGCCCGCCACAACAACGTGACATCCCTCCCTCGCAGCACGCATGCATAGCGATGCACCAAGACCCTCTCGTGCACCGACACCCACAATGAGAGCAATCTCTTTTGACATGGCGACCCCCTGGTAAAAGCGTATTCCGAAATCGATAAGCCAATCATTGGCCTGCACGCGAACTCATCCAAGAAGTTCCCAGAAGCCGATGCACCCCACCCCAAGATTTGCATCCAATCGCGCAAGCAAAGCCGTTCAGACCAACAAGCAACCTTGAGCTTCCACGAATGTGCCCACCAATTCAACAGGAACAGGTTTCACCCGGCCGCCTGGAAACCACGGACTGTACAGCGAGTGGTTTGACTGTAGCATTGCTCCCCGGAAAAGACGTGATGACTTTTTCCTTGAAACAAGAAACATGATGTCAAAGTAAGGGGAGAATTTATCGTGACTGATGCACTTTATTGGTTGACACTGTCCGCCGTTGCCACGGTGCTGTTTTCGCTGCCGTACGTGGTTGAACGCGTCCTCAGGGTCGGACTCTTGCCCGCTTTGGGCTATTCGAACTACGGAACCGGCGGCTTCCTGCAACCAGAGGAGCAGCCCGCTGTTTGGGCGCGGCGCTCGTATGCGGCACATCAGAATGCACTAGAGAGCCTGCCCGTCCTTGCCGCTCTGGTCTTAACCGCGCACGTCACCAACATCGGCAACGAGTTTGTCGCCATTGCCACCCAGTACTACTTCTTTATCCGCCTCGCCTACTACTTCATCTATGTCGCTGGAATCCCCGTCCTGCGGACACTCACTTACGTTGCCGCACTGACCTGCATTCTTGCGATTGCACTCAAACTCCTCGGTTATCTGTAAATTGGCAAAGAGAGCTTGGAGACGGTGCTGGACGTAGCAAACAGCACCGGACAACACCGCCCCCAGGCCTCACACCGAGCGAGCGATCAACCGAATTCATTTCTAAGTGCGAAACTCACAGGCGTGTGAAGTTCGTGCATTTTTCTTAATAAAATTCCTGTGGTCCGGAATTCCTGTATGGCCGTTTCGAGAGCGAACGTCACAGTATGCGTTCAACGCTACGATCAAACAGACAGGATAAATGATCATGAGACCCATCCAATGGCTTGGCGCAACGCTTGTTGCGTTCACAATTTCGACCACCAGTGTCAGTGCCGCTAACGTCGTTGAAACAGCCCAGAACGCTGGAAAATTCAACACGCTCATTGCCGCCGCCAAGGCGGCAGGACTTGTCGGCGCTTTAACAGGCGACGGACCCATCACGGTATTTGCACCAACCGATGAAGCGTTTGAAAAGCTTCCCGCAGGTACGGTTGAGAACCTTCTGAAGCCGGAGAACAAGGAGCAGCTTGTTGCAATCCTGACGTATCATGTCGTCGGCCGCAAACTCAGTTCCGACATGCTACCGCACAAGAAGATTCCCGTTCGCTCGCTGAACGGCGACGCCAACACGCTGAAGGTGACAAAAACTGCAGATGGCGTCACTGTCAACGAAGCCAATGTGATTTCCGCTGACGTCACTGCGGATAATGGCGTCATCCATGTCATTGACAAGGTTCTGTTGCCCAACTAACGGGACCATACACACAACAGGGGAGCTGAAACACAGCTCCCCTCCCGTTCGGCGCAAATAGAATACCAGCCGGCCTATAAGCCGGGTTCTGTCTGGAAGCTTACACTTCCGCGACGGCCATTCATCTGGGACGCACATTGCTGTGCGCCTCTAGCAACCAACCCGGGTGACTGGCCTGGAAACGGGCTTGATGCTGCGCGACATGCATTTCTGCACCCGCGCGCTTCGGGCCACCCCTATTTGGTCTTGCTCCGAGTGGGGTTTGCCCTGCCGCGATTGTTACCAACCGCGCGGTGCGCTCTTACCGCACCCTTTCACCCTTACCGGATTAAGCCGAAGCCCTCCCGGCGGTTTGCTTTCTGTGGCACTTTCCCTGGGGTCGCCCCCGGCGGCCGTTAACCGCCACTCTTGTTTCCATGGAGCCCGGACTTTCCTCCGCCGGATAAGCGCCTTTGTTGGCCACAAAGCCAAGCGACATCCGGCAGCGACCGTCCGGCCGACTGGTTCTTGAGATAAGGGGCGAATGACACCCGTCGTCAAGTAGGATCGCAAAGCCGTTTGCGTTATTGCCGCAACGATAGCATTCCGACCCGCGCGCACCTTTGACGCGGAGCGCGTCCAGAGGCAGATTTGTGAACGCAGGAAATGGGGTGCACATGCCAAAGTTGACATTCTGGTACGAGTTTGCCTCGACCTACTCTTACCTTACAGCCATGCGTATCGAAGATGTGTGCCGCAAGGCAGGAGTCGCATTGGTCTGGCGCCCATTCCTGCTTGGTCCGATCTTCAAAGATCAAGGCTGGGACACCTCGCCGTTCAACATCTACTCCGCTAAGGGTGATTACATGTGGCGCGACTTGGCGCGCCAGGCTGAGGCCTATGGCCTGCCCAAAATAAGCAGGCCTGACCCATTTCCTCAGAACGGACTGCTAGCTGCCCGCATTGCAACAATGGGAGCGGATACCCCCTGGGGACCTGCCTTCACGAGGAGCGTCTACGACGCACAGTTCGCCCACGGCGCACAAATTTCCGATCCAGCACTCCTGGCCGGGCTACTCGACGGGATCGGGCAAAACGGGCAAGAAATTATGGAGCGCGCGCAAAACGACCAAAGCATCAAAGAACAACTACGTAATCGCACAAGAGAAGCCCGATGGCTCGGCATTTTCGGAGCACCGAGCTTTATCACTGAAGACGGCGACATCTTCTGGGGCGACGATCGACTCGAACAGGCCGTGGCTTGGGCTCTTCAAAACAACTCCTGATAACGGTAATATAACGCCTACTTGCCAAACAGACGCCTGACGAACCCAAGTGCACCGCCCGACCCTGCATAGACCGCGCGCTCATAAGCCTCAAACACCTGCATGAAGCGTGAATCGAGAAAGGGGAGCGACTGGGTCATAATCACGCCGGCAATGTCGTTCGTCGGGTCTAGCCAGAAATGTGTGTTCAGAACACCTGCCCAGGATTGCGAGCCTGCCGCGCGCATGCCTGGCACATCTTCCTCTGTTCTAAAGAACCCAAAACTATGTGTACGCCGGATGCCGGGAAACGGATCGCAATCTCCCGTCGCCGCCGGCGCAACACTCACCATTTTCTGAAACGTTAGACCATTCATCTGATCAGCCAGCATGCGCTTCACACTCTTTGCGCTCAAAAGACGCCTGCCATCGAGTTCGCCCCCATTGAGAAACATTCGCAAGAATCGCAGGTAATCAGGAACGGACGAATAAAGCGCATGCCCCATGCAATAGACTTCCGGATTTGGCTGTGGCGCAAATTCGGTCGGCACCAATACGCCATCCTCGCCACGCACCGAGACAGATGACAATCTCGGCTCCAACTTTTCACTCACCTCAAACGCCGTGCTCATCATGCCAAGCGGGTCGAAAATCTCTTCCTGGCAAAATTTATCGATGCGCCGGCCATCGACTTTTTCGACAACCTGCCCAAGCCAATCCATGCCCGGGCCATAGCCCCAGCGCGTCCCGGGGTCGGTCATCAAAGGATAATTCAGTGAGGCCCTGGTGCCCGTAAAAATAGTGGGGTGCTCCGTCACTTCCATGTATCGCGCAACGTCCGCATTCCAGAACTCATACTCCAGTCCACTCGTATGGGTCGCAAGCTGACGCAGCGTTGCCTTGCACTTTGGCTGCCGTAGGACCGGCTTATCACCTTCAAAGCCATCCAGAACCTGAAGCTCACCGAACTCCGGCAAGATCTCCTCCACCGGTGTTTCAAAATCCATCTTTCCGCGCTCGATCAAAATCATCGCGGCCAGCCCACCCACACCCTTGGTCATGGAAAAGATTCGGAACACGGTGTCTTCTTGCGCTGCGCGGCCCTCTGCCGCTTCACCCGCTGCACCTGAATAGGTCACGCCATTCCGGTTGCCCACCATCGCAACCACAAACGGTACATCCTTGCGCGAAACGGCATCGCTCAACACGGCGTCGATTGCACTCTTGCTCATTACTACCCACCTTCCCAAGAGCCGACACTTCAACTGGTGAAAGTCTAACCGAAAACCAATGCAGGGGCTCGCGCTTTGTGATTGCGTCGCAAATGCGCGACACAGAAAAGAAGACTCACTCAGGTCAACAAAGCCCAATTGTATCTAAGGGCCGAAACTTACAGGCAGCCGCAGCGTCATTATCGTTCCCTGATCCCGGCCTTTGCTTTCCGCGCGCACTGATCCGCCGTGCGCCTCCGCAATCGTTTTAACAATTGCCAGCCCGAGACCGGTCGAGGATTCACCATCCGTTGGTCGGGCAGACAGGGTCCTGAAGACCTTGAACGCAGAAGCTATGTCCTCTTCGGTCATACCCTGCCCCTCATCTGCAACAACGATCTCCACGTCATCGCCTCCGCAGCCGCCCGGCAGCTCACACGAATGAGAGCATCACGCGACGAATACTTGATGGCATTGCTGAGAAGGTTGCCCACCGCTTCAATCAGCCGATCTTCATCGGCGCTGATCCGCAACTGTTCATCAAGGTCGGCCTCAATGCGCAAGGCCTTACGCCCGGCATACTCCTCATGCAGTTGGATGGCCGACGCAACGGCTCTGCTCAATGGAAACTCCGCTACATTGAGGCTGATCTCAGTGGTTTCTCTTCGGGCCGCATCGATAAGATCGTGGATCATCGTCTCCATGCGGCTAGCCGAACGCAGTATGGCATCGGTCGACTCGGATAATTTGCCGTCGAACCGAATCTGATCACTCCCACCCTGCAATTTTACGATGAGCGCTTGGATAAGCTCAGTTCGACTGACAACCGACGCTAATGGATTGCGTAAATCGTGCGCCACCATGCCCAGCACCTTCGACATGAACTGGCTTTTCTGTCGGGCCGCCGAATGCTGTTGTCCCAGTCGCTGGATCAAGCTGTCCCGTTCCTCATCGTCAGCAATCCGTTGAAGCTCCGCTTCAACCCTGCGCCCGAAAATCTTGACCATCCCTTCGACCCGCTGTAGGTGCGTGATGATCCCGTCGGAGATAACGGCAAAGTGCCCAACGACCACTTGGGCCCGGTTGCGAAGCGGTACGCCACAGTAGCTGTTCCAAATCCCTTGTTCTTTTGGAAATCTCACCGCCAGCTCTTCCGGTATGATGACGGTCTGGCCCCGGTAGACGAGCTGACACGGCGTTCCCTCCAGGTCGTACTCCACCGGCGCTCCGAGCACACCGTCTTTCCAACTGTAAAGTGCGCGAACGCGGGTTGGCGGGTCGCCAAGTGATTGCGTGACCATTGCCAAGCGCACGGGCATGACGCCGTGAAGGTCGCGCACCAGCGCAGCAAGAAAATCGTTCCCGATACTTCCTGCGGTACTTGCCGCTAGGCGATAGATCGGATCGGTTTCATGGTCCATGGTCCAACTGCAAACATCAGCATCAAACGTCTTCGTCTACGACTATAACGGCAGTGGATCATACAGCCAAAACACCCAATTACGCCGCAACTGCCTCAATGAGACGCTCGCGCTTGGTTCCATTGAACGCATCAGGATGCGGGCGGGCAAAGCGACCAGAAACGTTGTCGATGCACGCACCCTTTGCGTTGCCGATTTCATCGTGGAGCGTGGGGCTGGCTAGCAACAATGAGACAGTCGTACTTTTGGAATTTAC
The DNA here is from genome assembly GCA_965222485.1 of Hyphomicrobiaceae bacterium. Taxonomy (GTDB): domain Bacteria; phylum Pseudomonadota; class Alphaproteobacteria; order Rhizobiales; family Hyphomicrobiaceae; genus CBDCUC01. The sequence goes on along the minus strand of CBDCUC010000040.1, from coordinate 1,553,493 downwards.
CTTATGCCGAGAAACCATCCGCGTACGTATCTAATTAACCGTTCGGCCACCAGGTGCGCCCATGTTTCATGACATGGACATCTCGCAACCATTTAACGCAAGCACCCTTAGCTTCCGCACCGCACGCAATATCCTGCGCGGGGCATACGGATGGCTGCGAGAGCAACCAAGAGCCTTCCATTCATTTATCAAAGTCGCCTTGGTCATGGACCTCGGCAAACATACCGACGCGCGTGAAGTGCGTGCCATGCAAATGGCCGAACTCCAGCGGCTTACCCCCTGGATGATGATCGCAAACATTTGCAATGCGGTCATTGCGGGCGCCAACCTTGGGCATCCACCCATGGCATGGGTCGTCGATGCATGGTGCGTTGTCGTATGCCTGCTGGCAGCGCGCACACTGTATATATGGAAACAGATCCGCGACCGCCCAGCGCGCAAGCACGCCTCCGTACGCTCGATAGTACGCGCCACCCGTCACGCCACTATCCTCGGCGCTCTTTGGGGCATTCTGCCGCTCATAGTTTTGCCCAATGGCACTGTCGAAGATCAGGTGTTGGTCACAAATATCGTTGCAGGCATGTCAGCAGGCGGCGCCTTTGCGCTAGCCCCGGTGCCGACCGCGGCCATCGCATACCTTGGCATGCTGCTGATCCCCGCACTCGGTGCCATCGCCGTCGGTTACATTCCAGCATCGCTCCAACTGTTTCTGTTCGGCGTCATCTACTTCATCACTTTATGGGTAACGGTCATCTATCGATTTAGAGAGTTTTGCGACCGCGCCCGTGACCGCTCTGCGATCGAACACCAGAGCGAAACAATCGGTCTGCTGCTCAAAGAATTCGAAACCTCGGCAAGCGACTGGCTATGGGAAGCTGATCGCAATTGGAGGCTGACCTATGCTTCGCAACGCCTTTCGGACCTGACCGGTATTGGCGCGCGCCAACTCATCGGCCTCCCCCTGACGGAGATTGCCAAAATTGACGAGAGTTCGGAAGAGTGGGGGCACATCGTTACGCAATTGCATGCCGGTCGCACAGCCCGCGAGGTCGTCGTTGAAGCCAACTTCAAAAATGACACGCAGTGGTTGTCAATCACTGCTCGTCCAATCGTCGACAAAGACGGCGTAGTAGTCGGATATCGAGGCGTGACGACGGACATTTCAGAACGCATTCTGGCGCGCCAAGCACTCGAACGGCATAATGAAATTCTAGCCGACTTCAATATGCGGCTGGAAGAGGAAGTTGCCGCGCGCACCCAACAGGCGGCCAAAGCAACGCAAGCCGCCGAAAAGGCGAACGAAGCCAAATCCATTTTCCTCGCAAAGATGAGCCACGAGATACGAAGTCCGATGAACGGGATCTTCGGCATGACCGATGTGCTCGCACGCACGGAACTGACAGACCAGCAAGCGCGTTTCGTGTCTACGATTAGCTCATCGGCCAAGAGCCTATTGACGGTCGTCAACGATATTCTAGATCTCTCCCGTGCCGAAACCGGTCATCTGGAACTGGAACGCAGGGAGTTCGACCTTCGCCAAAGCGTTGAAGGAGCAGTCCAGCTTTTTGAGGAAAGTGCAAACGGCAAGGGAATAAACCTCACCCTTTACGTGGCGCAAGACGTCCCGAGCATTGTGTGGGGAGACAAGGATCGTCTACGTCAAATCTGCATCAACTTAATCGGCAATTCGGTAAAGTTCACGGACACAGGCGATGTCGCAGTTCGAGTGGACGTGGTCTCCGAGCAGATGGACACCGCTAAACTACGATTTTCGGTGCACGACACCGGCATTGGAATTGACCCTGATACCGTCGGCACACTCTGCACTCCGTTTGTGCAAGCCGATTCCTCGATCAGCCGAAAATTCGGTGGTACCGGACTGGGTCTTTCAATTTCACGACACCTCATTGAACTGATGGGTGGCCACCTCGATATCTCATCAGAACTAGGAGAAGGAACCGTCATATCGTTCGATGTGCCATTCCGAAAGGGCAACGAAGCCAAGGCAGACAGCGCACGCCAACTGACACTGCCTAACGACACGCGTGTGCTCGTGGTAGATGGCCAGAAGACGACACGTGAGATCATCACCAAATACCTGTCCACGACAGGTGCCAACATCGTCTCAGTCGACAACGCCACGCAAGCACTAAAAGAGGCAAAGTCTGCTGTTGCAGCCGGCGACCCTTTCTCTGCCGCTGTTCTCGATATGGCAATGCAGAAAAACGACGGCCTGGAGCTACTAAAGACAATCAAATCGGATCCCGCCCTCAGTGATCTAAGAACGCTCGTTGTGACCCCGATAAATGGGCAAGACGAACTGGCGATGAACCAGCAATTGGGCTGCGACGCATCGCTGACGAAGCCCATTCGTCAAACAGAACTCATCTCAAAGCTTGTCGCAACACTGGGCACGACAGCACCTTCTGGCAACATTGTTCGTGAACACGAAATAGAAGACCCGGCGTTCAATGCTCGCGTTCTTGTCGCTGACGACAATCCAGTTAACGTTGAGGTCGCCTATGAGCTACTCAGCGGATTCGGCTGCACGGTCGAAACTGCAAACACTGGAATAGAGGCAGTCGAGAAATTCACGAGCTCGAAATTCGACCTCGTGTTGATGGACTGCCAAATGCCCGAGATTGACGGGTTAACCGCCACAATCAAGATCCGAGAGGCCGAGGCCGCCGCCAAACAACAACGTACGCCTATCGTCGCGGTCACAGCTCATGCATATGCAGAAGACAAAGTACGTTGTCTGGCCTCTGGGATGGATGACTATCTGAGCAAGCCCTACACCGCGAAACAATTGGCGCAAGTTGTCTCGCGATGGCTGGAACGGGACAAACACCAGCCCCGTGGCAGGGTCCCGGCATTTTCACACCAAAAAGGCGAAAAGATACGAGCCAAACCTTCAACATGCGCCGGGCTGAAGCCCGCCCCGGCACCACACGGTACGACCACCTGGATGGAACGTAATGAACTCCTGCAGCTGGTCGACGAATTTGGCGCTCCAACGGCGTGCAAGCTGTTGGACACATTGCATGCAACAATTCACGATTTCTTAGGTGAACTCGATGCCATCGAACAGAAAAGTGACGTCGACGCGCTACGTCGCCTCACGCACAAAATTTCTGGCAGTGCCGCCACTCTCCACGCCGGCCGACTGGCAGCACTCTCCAAAGAAGTCAATGCGCGGGCGCACAAGAGCAGGGATTACGTCGAAACCGACGTTGGCCGCATGCGTCGAGCACTAGTGGCGACGAAAGATCGCATTGGAAACTTGCGGAAATTTGAACTGCACGAAGCCAACCCTCACGCTTCACGAAAACAGGCCTGAGACCCTCTAAGTTGGATACAAGTTATGAACAGTGACCCAAGCGAACCCAGACGAACACCGCGCATAATGGTGGTAGATGATGACCCGATCTGCCGCAAGGCGGTTGCGGCGAAACTAGCAGGGCTCAGCGTCGAAGTTGTCGAAGCCTCTGACGGCGCCGAGGCATTCGGCGTACTCGTCCGGCAACCGTGCGATGCCGCGATCATTGACTTGGAAATGCCCAGCATGAATGGGCTCCACCTTCTCGGTTGCATCCGTGGTCACGAGCAAATCCGACACATGCCGGCAATCGTGTTGACCGCAAAGTGTGATCTCAGGTCGTTAGAACAGGCATTAATTTCGGGCGCGACTTCGTTCTTGACGAAGCCCCTCAATTGGGCAGCCTTTGGCGCGCACATCAAACATATTATCGACATGTCCGCAGGCATCCGCACGGCCAACGCGTGAATCCATAAGTTTGGGAAACATGGGCCAGATGACGCGGCTTCTCAAACGCCTGGGGATTTGACTAACGCACGACAATTTGCGGTCCGGTTCAAATGACGAAATTCTATATCCGACAAAGCGGACTGGGTGCGCGTGTCCGAATAATCAGCCAACCCCGCTTTATTTGCGTAGTTTAGCGCTATTGCAACCCTGATCTCATGTTCCTTGAGTGACAGTGCTAAGACGGCAGACTGATATAGACTGGCTTGTGTAAGCCTACAGATCACCTGTCAAACGTTTCACTGAGCCCTCAATGTCCATAAACCCGCGAGGGGGCAACGTGCACGGACACAGATCGTCAAGGACGGGGCACAAGATCAAAGTCTGTGGGTAAGTGCAAAGCAAGGTACGCTAGGGCGCAGTCTGTCAAAGTTTTATGACTGGCAACTTTGGCCACCGAATGCGTATAGTGAACGTGCCCCGCTGCGGGCGCCATGTTCGGCCTGAGCGAGGGGTTTCGCCGGTGTATTGATACCATCGCGACTGGGCACCAATTGGTGGTCCGTATTATGCAACGGAAGGATATGGCAGCGCTGCGAAATTCTTGCGGCACTGCCCGAGAATGGAAATGGCACACCAACAAACATTACCGGTCGATACGGAACTGATTGGTGATTTCCGAATCCTCAGTCTTTTGGGGAGCGGCGGTTTCGCCAATACCTATCTTGCGCTCGATCTCACCCTTGGCCGCGAAGTTGCGATCAAGGAGTTTTTTCCTTCCGAACTTGCCGTGCGAGCCGATACGCAGAGTGTATCCGTCAAGAGTACCGAACAGGAAAGTCAATTCGAATGGGCGCTTGGCCGGTTCGTTCGCGAGGCGAAAACGCTTGCCAAGTTCCGTCACCCCAGCGTTGTGCGCGTGTTTCGAGTTTTTGATGCAAACGATACCGCCTACATGGTTCTGGAATTCGTGCGCGGCGCTGACATGGAGTCGTGGCTAAAACGTTTGGGGCGGCCGCCCACGCAGGAAGAGTTAGATGAGGTGCTGCCGCCGCTGCTGGATGCACTGGAGGTTGTACACAAGGCAGGCATCCTTCATCGCGATATCAAGCCGGCAAATATCTACATCAGGGAAGCCGATCAGACCCCCGTTCTTCTCGACTTCGGCGCGGCAAAATATGCCGCCGCAGCTGCCGGCGATGCCGCCAACACCACTGCAGCAATTGTATCAAAGGGGTATTCACCTAACGAGGCCTACACGACCGACAGCCAGATGCAGGGCCCGTGGACTGATCTCTACAGTCTCGCTGCCACCGTCTATCGGGCGCTTACCGGCTCGGCGCCGCAGGAATCGACGTCGCGCATTCTCGATGACAACTGTGTGCCGCTAACTAGCATTCCGGAACTTCAGGTCCAGTATCGTCCTGAGTTCCTAAGCGCCATCGATCAGGCGCTGGCTGTGATCCCGAAAGACCGTCCGCAGTCAATTGCACAATGGCGAAAGACGCTGTTTCCGGGGCTCAGCGTAGCGTCGGCAAGCGGAGATCCCGCCAGTCCACAGGCAACTAGCGATCAGGAGTGGCGACCCCTGTCGGACACGCCCTCCGATGCTGCACCAGCCTACAACAGCAGCGGATCTATCGCGAGGAGCGCGGGTTCTATCGGGCGGACGGACAGAGTGTCAGGCCAGCGGGCATCTCAAGCCTCTCGCGCCACGTCAGGTTCGCGGCCGGCGTCAATTGCGAACAGGGCGCTCTTCGTAGGGCTTGCCTTAATGGTTGCAGGTGTCGTCGGCGTGGCAAGCCAGTGGCTTGCTGACGATCAAGCCTCACGAGGAGGCTCCAGCACCGCCGTGCAAGAGGCTCAACAAGCGCGACTGGCAAAACGCCAAGCGGAGGACGAAAAGAAACGAAAGGCCGAGGTTGAGCGACTGCGCCGGGAAAAAGAAGAGGCCGAAGCCGAAGCTGAACGCCTGCGGCTGGAAGCAGAACGCCGAGACGCAGAGGAAAAGCAACTCATCGAAGTCAAAGCCGCGGCTGAACAGAAGCGCAAGGACGACGAGAGCAAGCGTGTGGCCGCTGAAGCCGCTGACCGTGCGCGTGCACAAGCTACGCAAGCACGCGAGGAAGAGGCACGACTTCTTGCTGAACTGGAGGAAATTCGCCGCCGCCGGGACGAAGAGCGCTCAGCGGCACGTGCCGAAGAGGAACGCAGCAGCCCGCTAGAACAAAACCCGCGCAGCAACAGCGATGTTGCAGGAACCTCGGAAAGCGCAGGTAATGTCGAAGTCACTGCGTTGGACCCCCGTAAGGTCGTGCCTGACGAGGATGGGCGCCGTGATTACCTCATCAAGGTGCAGACGGTCCTGAAGGACGGCAGGTGCTACGATGGCAAACTCACCGGCCAGATGGATGACGCCAGCGGGGCGCTAAAGAAGTTTGAAACGACATACACAAGCCGCATAGGAAAACCGCAAGAGATTAATCTGACTAGCGCGACAACAGGTGAGTTTGAAGACTGGTTGAACTGGTTTGACAGACTGGGGGGATTTACCTGCAAGACACAACCGGCTGTCGTGAAGAAGAAATCCAAGCCGAAGTACAAAAAACGGTCCACCAAACGCAGCAAGCGGGCGACACGAAAAAAGAAGACGACGCAAAGAAAGACAAAGCGAAAGAAGAGTGCACAAAGGAAGCCTAAGGCGCCGGCTAAGTCGAACGGATTAGATGCTGGAACAGCTACTTACAGGCGGAGCCAAGGCCAATAACCCCCCAAAGGGAGTAAACTCGAAGCAAGGGTCTGAATGCGTGTGATGCGCTCCAAACCGTTTCATCCGAACAGCACACATCGTTTGGCTTTGCAGGAAAAACAAAATGAAGCGGGCACACAGCCGCGTATCAGCCACCCGACCAGAAATTGACCAGGCATTATGCAATGCCCCTTCCATGATTGAACGATTGCTGAACTTGGCCGGCAATTGCTTATGGCTGCCTGCCTTCAGCTATTTCGCAAGAGCTCTACTCACCAGAGAGGCCTGCGGCTCGGGAAGGTTGAGAGCCGAAATCGCTTCCATTCCCTCCGCATCCATTTTGCGGGCGCTCTTTTGAATAATCCCGATAAGTTTCTTATCGTCGTGTTTTTCTGCGAAGTCGGCCAAATAGTACTTAACGAAAACCATGCACACCACGTTCTCGAGGCGTTGGCTGTCTCGATCGGTTTTGAGATCCTGCTTGCGCAGTAGTTTGCAGACCTTGCCGGTCTTTTCCTCTTCGTAGCCGTGCGCCGCCATGATCCCGCTCGTCAATGTTGCGTGCAGCTCTTGGCATGCACGACGCCAAGTGTGATAGCCTTCTTTGGTCGCCGGATAGTCGGTTCTCGGGATACGCCAACGGCAAATATGCTGCGCACGCGCCGCTATTCTTAGGGACTCGGATGCGTCCGGGTATACGGACATGAGTGCTTCCGTCATACGCTGCGAATAAAGCAGTTCCGTCGGGTGTTCTACACCGTTGACCGTATCGCGTCTCGGATCCTCCGAGTTCTTGAGATCGATCGCCGCGATAACACCCTCATATCGCGTTTCAAAATTCGTCATTATTTACGTCCGTCTAATTGTCGCTCACCCACCTCCGCCGACCCAACGAAGCACGATAAAGAAATTACGCTCAACCAAATCTGAAACGGCGCGTTACCGGCGCAAACTCTTGGAGACATTCGGCCGATTGCTCAAAGTGGGGTCAGCAGCCTCGCCTTCTACATGACAGCAAAGACCGGCAACGTTTGCACCTATCCCATGCTCCGCATCGTCAGTCAAAGTCACGCAAAAATATATGCACCGATCGTCCGCCGGTACGTCAGCTGCGCCTTCCAGGCGCGGTAACACTTTGGCGTAACGCGACAGCTTCATGCACTTCAACGTGAAGCAACTGGGCGATCAGCGTCACCAGCGATTGTTCGCTGTAGTCTATTTTACTGTCCGCATGGGTGAGTTCCCACAACAGACGTACAAATTCCAGTCGTTCATCGCGATCGAGGTTGGCGTGTAGGACACGTGTAAAGCCATGGATATCGACAGCGTTCTTCTCAAGCGTCTGTGCTTCGTCCAACAGAATTTGCGTCTCTTCAGAAGACAGCTCAAACCGCCGCATAAGGATATCGCGCAGAGCCTGCGCCTCATCAGCGGTTTGTATTCCATCGGCCATTGCACAGTTAATCAGCAGGGCGGCACTTGCCAGCTTGATGTCATGCCGGTCCCGGCCTTCAGGTTCGCCATCACCAAGAGCGTCTTTTATGAAGGCTTCGATGCGCTTAAACATGATTGGGCCAGTCTTACCTTTTTGGGCTGTGTAGGGCGAGCAATGCTGAGCCGGAAGCAGAACGCCCGGAAGGTCAGGCGACTACCCGCTCTTTGATTGCCGCAAGCAGGCGCTCCGCCGTAGCAATAGAGCTGTGATCGACGCTGCCCTCAATACGCTGTGGCCTGAAATGGCGCTGGAATGCACGAAACACACAGCGCGAATGCTTGTCTTCCTCACCGGTCACCTCAATGTGGTAACCGAACTCTTTCAACAGCGCTTGACCCTGCGCCACAGTCTCACGCGACGGCCGGTGAGAAACATCCGCGATTAGGACACCGAGAGGCTCCGGCTCAACCCACAAGCCGACACCGTTGTCGTACAACCACTTCCAATCGAATTTCTCACCCGGGTCCATCTTACGCTCCGGGGCCACGTCCGAGTGACCAAGAACGCGTTCCGGCCGGATGTTGTGGCGCGCAACAATATCCCGCGACAGTTTTAGGACTGCTTCCATCTGCGCTGGCGGAAAATCCGGATAGCCGTCATCGTGTCCTGGGTTTTGGATCTCAATTCCGATAGAGGCGGAGTTGATGTCGTCCTCGCCCGCCCAGTGCGACAAACCGGCATGCCAGGCTCGGCTCTCCTCCGCCACCATCTGCGTAATCACGCCGTCATTATCGATGACGTAGTGGCACGACACTTTCGCTTCCGGACGCGACAACCAATCGACAGCCTTTTTCGCACAAGTCATGCCTGTGTAGTGCATGAGCAAAATCGACGGATCACACCCGCCGGCGCGCGCTTCAACGTTCGGCGAAGCGTGCAGAACATCGACAAATTTGGAATCGGGAGTTTCAATCAGCATCTGTTTCGTTCACAGCCCGCGCATCTGGCGAATTTCATCATAAGCGGCATTGATCGCGGCCAGTTTACGGTCGGCCAACACAAGAAACTCTTCCGGCACGCCTTCAGCCACCAATTTGTCTGGGTGGTTTTCGCGCACCAGCCGCCGGTGGTGCGCTTTCAGCTCCGCATCCGAAATCGAAGGATCGACGTCCAGGATCTCATAGGGGCTTGCCGGATCGCGCACGAACAAATGCCGGATCGAAAGATACTCATGCCTGTCGAGCCCAAATTTGTCAGCAACCGTCTTGAGAAAACTCTCTTCGGCCTCGTGCAAAATTCCGTCTGCGGCTGCAATGTTAAACAGGCACTCGAAAACATCCTTTAAGAGTGGTCGGTCCTCAGCCAGCAAATTCGCAATCCTATCGGCATAGACGTCAAACCCTGTCGTATCCTTCGCCGCCAGGTCATACATCCTCTTGATGTTGGCACGCTCGTTCTCAGGCACATAAAAGCAGCCCTGGAAGGCTTGCGCCTCAACCTCCACTGCAACCCCGTCCGCCTTTGCAAGCTTTGCCGCCAAACCAACCAACGCAATGGTGAAAGCGACCTGCTTGTCGGGCCGGGCATAAGACGGCTGTAAACGCCGGCCACGTTGGTGGCGAAAATCGCGCGGCCACAAACCAGATAGAAGGCTTGTCAATCTTGACCACAAGCCCCTCAGGCCTGGTCGCTCTTTCATTTCCGACACGGCTGAGAACACATTCCAAGACATTAATCAGGCCTAGCAGTTGAACTGGAGTGACAGATATACAAGGGCACCGACATCGACCAACGCCGCCTCTCGCAGGTGCACAACACTTCGCTCACCGGTTACAGAAAATCAATGCTGCACCACGGAGAGCCGCGATGCGCACAATCCGCATCTTATCATGTCCTCCCGCCCGAAACTCATTCAGTAGCACAGCGATTGCACGTCCACGCTAAACTGATACGCTCACATGATCGATCTGAGACCATAAGTTAGGGCACATTTGGTCGATAACACGAGACGTCAGAAAAAACACGACCAATCAATCGCATAGCATGGAGGATACGCACATGGATACGAACTTGCCGAGCCTTATCGTCCGCACCACGCTCGCGGCAGGCTTTCTGGTGGCCTCGTCAGCGGCCTATGCAGCTTCACCTTACGGCACCTGGCTGCGCCCGAGCAACGGCGCTCACGTGAAGGTGTTCAAATGCGGCGGCGGCATTGGTATGCGCGTCACAAAATCAAAGACACCATCGAAGGTTGGCAAAACCATCATGTGCGGTGCAAAGAAAACTGGCGCCAACACGTGGACCGGAAACCTGCTGAACCTTGATGATGGTCAGACCTACTCGGGCAAGGTCAAGGTCAACGGCAACTCAATGTCGCTCAGCGGCTGTATCTTGGGCGGCATTATCTGCAAGTCCGACAATTGGCGCCGTATTAGATAACACCACGCGACGACCAACACGATGGCTCGCGTATCGGCGAAAAATCCGCAAGGCCGTCTCAATAGACTGCGAATAAATGCGTGCGCGCTGCTATTCGCAGAAACCTACATTGCACTCATCCACAGCTTCGGCCAAACACACACAATATTGCGTCGAGATTCATTTGACCATTATGCCCCGCAGGAGCACTGTGTAGATCAAGCCAAACTTGCAAAGTATTTGCACGGCCTGGAAGAATGCATGCACCACGATGGTGCGCTGCAGCGAGTAGACAGGTAACGCAAATGAAGAGTCTGTTGATTGCAATAGCCGCCGCGGCAGCCTTCGGTATTTGGGCAAACGCGACCAAAGCCCAACCGCTCACGCAACCGGAGTTGACGCGGGTTGGAATTGCCCAAGCATCCCTGTGACCGCAGCTGAGCAGTTCGACGAGAAATGAGCCCAATTTGAGCCGAAATACGCGACCAAAGCGTCTGTCGTAGGTACGACAAACATTGCAACCGTTCGCAATCGTTTGGGTTGCCTGTCGCCAGTCCCCCAGAAGCTCCACGAATAATTGCCCATTTGGCGCGTTCTTCCACGCCCTCACTCATTGACGGCGCGCGATGGCAACGTTAGCTCATGGCCCAGACGCTCAAACAAGCGCCACAGCCAGTCCCCCCCTGCCCGCGCCGGAGAAACGCACCACATGGGCGCAGCTACCGAAAACAAATCCTCACAAAACCAACACTCCACAAAGTGGAGCTTTTGGATCGATCGTGGCGGCACCTTCACCGACCTTGTCGCACGCAGCCCCGACGGCCGCCTGCACGCAAAAAAACTCTTGTCGCACGCACCTGACCATTATGAAGACGCTGCAGTAGAGGGAATTCGACGCTTGCTCGGTGTCGCGCCTGGCCACAGCATCCCGGGCAGTGAAATCGCGGTCGTCAAAATGGGAACCACCGTTGCAACCAACGCCTTGCTTGAACGCAAAGGTACACCCACCGCCCTTGTCATCACCGACGGCCTGCAAGACCAACTGGAGATCGGCTACCAGGCCCGCTCCGACATTTTCGCCAAACAGATCATCAAACCGGACATGCTTTATACCCGCGTAATCGGTGCACGCGAACGCATCCGGGCCGACGGCACCGTGGAACGGCCACTAGATACCGACGACCTTAGGCAAGCACTGCTTAACGCGCGCGCGGACGGCATCACCTCTGTGGCAATTGTCTTGATGAACTCCTATGCATACCCACAGCACGAAAGTTTGGCTGTGAAGATCGCCCGCGACACCGGGTTCGAACAAATCTCCGCAAGCCACGAGGTCTCCGCCCTCATCAAGCTCGTTGGCCGCGGCGACACCACAGTTGCCGATGCTTATCTCTCCCCGGTATTGCGCACCTACGTCGATCGCGTCATTGCCGCCTTGGCAGACAAAAAAAGCGACGACGCGGCAGATCGTGCCGACCGCTCAACAGAGGCTCCGCGCATTTTTTTCATGGCGTCTTCCGGCGGCCTCAAATCCGCCAACCTGTTCCAGGGCCGCGACGCAATCCTCTCCGGACCGGCTGGTGGTGTAGTCGGCATGGCCGAGACCGCGGCGGCGGCGGGATTTGACAGGGTCATAGGCTTCGACATGGGCGGCACCTCAACCGACGTCTCGCACTTCGCAGGAACGTATGAACGCTCGCTAGAAACCGAAGCTGCAGGCGTCCGTTTGCGCGTTCCAATGCTGCGCATTCACACAGTGGCAGCAGGCGGCGGCTCTATTCTGGATTTCGACGGCCAACGATTTCGCGTTGGTCCCGAAAGCGCCGGCGCCGACCCAGGTCCAAAGAGCTACAGACGCGGCGGACCTTTGACAGTAACGGACGCCAACGTCTGCCTAGGCAAATTAAGGCCTGATCAGTTCCCGGCCATATTTGGACAGAGCGGTAAAGAACCGCTCGATGCTGAGTGCGTGCGCAGTGCCTTTGCCGACTTATCGGATAAAACCGGTGATGGCCGAGCACCCGAAGAAGTGGCGGACGGCTTTATCCGAATTGCCGTTGAGAACATGGCCAACGCCATCAAACGCATTTCTGTTGAGCGCGGGTATGACGTCACACGCTATGTCTTGAATTGCTTCGGAGCCGCGGGCGGTCAGCACGCCTGCCTGATTGCAGACCGGCTTGGCATCGACAAGGTTCTCATCCATCCGCTTTCCGGCTTGTTATCAGCCTATGGAATGGGATTGGCGGACCTGCGCGCAAGCCGCGAACACTCCATCGAATTACAGCTCGATCACTCCGCCATGACCCACATTGAAGACATGGCGTGGAAACTTGGCAACGCGGTCACCGACGAATTGCTGGACGAGGGCGTAGACCACAACGACATCGCGATTACCTCGCACTTGCATCTTCGCTATGAGGGCTCCGACACGGCGATAGCTGTCGAGTTGTCAGAGCCGGGACTGATGCGCCGCGACTTCGAAACCCTTCACGCTCAGCGCTACGGCTTTCTGACACCAGAGAAACGCCTGATTGTCGCAACGCTCGAAGTGGAGGCACTTGGCGGTGGTCACGAGGCAACGCCAGAGCCGGCAGACAAGACCGATACCGACACGGCACCGGCCAAGGACGCACCCCCCCATGCCGCGGCCCAAGAAATTCGCTTTTTCTCGCAAGGCCGATGGCATGATGCCAGCATTTGGCAGCGTGGCGATCTCAAGCCCGGCTGCACGATAACGGGTCCCGCAATCGTCATCGAACCGAACCAGACAATCGTTGTGGAACCCAACTGGGGCCTCGAGGTTTCAAAGCATAACGATCTCATCCTGACCCGTACGACGCCACGCACATCTGAACAATTGGCAACAACCCGCGATCCCGTTCTGCTTGAAGTGTTCAACAATCTCTTCATGGCCGTCGCCGAACAGATGGGAGAATCTCTGCGCAACACTGCTCAGTCTGTAAACATTAAAGAGCGGCTTGATTTTTCCTGCGCCATCTTCGATCCCAACGGCGCTCTGGTGGCCAACGCCCCGCACATGCCCGTACATTTAGGATCCATGGACGCATCCGTCATGACGGTTATTCGCGAGCGCGCAGGCGACATGAAACCCGGCGATGCCTTCATGCTGAATGCGCCCTATAACGGCGGCACGCACTTACCGGACATTACTGTAGTGACGCCGGTGTTTGACGAAGATGGTACCTCAGTCCTGTTCTATGTGGCGAGCCGCGGCCATCATGAAGACATCGGCGGGCTGACCCCCGGCTCAATGACGCCACGCGCAACAAACATCGCGCAAGAAGGGGTCTATATCGATAACTTCAAGCTGGTCGACGCAGGCCAATTTTGTGAACGTGAAACCCTGGATCTTCTGACGTCGGGCGATTATCCCGCGCGCCAGCCCCACAAGAATATCGCTGATCTAAAAGCCCAGGTATCGGCCAATGCACGCGGTATTGCCGAGATAAAAAAAATGCTGGCCCACTTCGGCACTGATGTCGTCAAGGCCTACATGCAGCACGTACAGGACGGAGCGGAAGAAAGCGTTCGCTCGCTCATCTCAAAGCTCGACGACGGAAGCTTTGAACTAACGACGGACGACGGTGCCACGATCGCCGTGAAGATCACCGTTGATCGCGAACGCAAAGAAGCAACCGTCGACTTTGCCGGAACGTCCCCAGCGCGCTCTAACAATTACAACGCGCCTGAGCCTGTGACGCGCGCCGCGGTTCTGTACGTGTTCCGCGTCTTGGTCGATGCACCCATTCCCATGAATGCAGGCTGCCTGAAGCCGATCCGCATCAATATCCCACCCGGATCGATGCTCTCCCCGCGTTACCCTGCTGCCGTTGTCGCCGGCAACGTGGAAACAAGCCAGATGGTCGTCAACTGCCTGTTTGCTGCCCTTGGCGCATTGAGCTCCACGCAGGGTACCATGAACAATGTCACCTTCGGTGATGAGAAACGTCAATACTATGAAACGATTTGTTCCGGCGCGCCTGCAGGCCCCGGCTTCGATGGCGCCACCGCCGTCCACGTGCATATGACAAACTCACGCCTCACGGACCCGGAAATACTTGAGTTGCGCTATCCCGTTATCCTCGACGAGTTTTCGATACGTCGCGGCTCCGGTGGCCGTGGCCGCCACACAAGTGGTGATGGCGTCCGTCGCGCAATCCGCTTTCTGGAGCCAATGCAGTGCGCCCTACTGACGAGCTCACGCGTTGTCGCCCCATTCGGGCTTAAAGGAGGAGAGCCAGGCCAAACGGGACTGAACTCGGTTGAGCGGCACGATGGAAAGGTGGAAAAGCTAAAGGGCTGCGATCAAACGCATATGCAGCCTGGCGACAGACTGATAGTCCAGACACCCACGGGCGGTGGCTATGGCAAGGCGTGAACTGCGCTAAACTTTGCGTCAGTTGTGTTAGGGTCAATCGCTCGCGAGACCTTTACTATCCTCAACAATGCCAAACTGACATGAAATTATCGGTCAATGGCTGCTGATTCACAGGTCGAACGAGGTAAGTGACGCAAATGGTGAAAACGCATATCCTCACTACGGTAGTTGTCATCATGTTCGGCCTCAGCGCCGGTGTGTCCGCAAATGAAAACAACAAGTCCGTAAGTAGCGCGGAACAATTGACCGCAACCGCACGACAAGCAGTCAAAGCCGTCGCCTCGGAATTGAAAAAGAACTTGGGCAAAGCGCTTACCACCGGAAGCCCGTCGGACGCCGTCAGTGTTTGCAAGACCATTGCCCCCGAAATTGCACGCAAACACTCCGCGCAACGAAAACTGACCATCCGCCGCACCGCCCTTCGTCTGCGCAACCCAGACAACGCGCCGGACGAATTTGAACGGCGCGCGCTTCAGACATTCATTGAGAGACTAAGAGCAGGTGAACCGGCCAATAAGCTGGAGCACTCCGAATTCGTCACGATGGGCGATCGTAAAGTGTTTCGCTACATGAAGGCCATTCCGACAGCCGAGAAACCGTGCCTCACGTGCCATGGCAGCAACCTCGACCCGAAATTGGTTGTAACGCTCAAGCAGCTCTACCCGGAGGACCAAGCAACGGGATTTAAGTCCGGCGATCTTCGTGGTGCATTCTCCGTTATCCAACATGCAGACTAAACTGCCTGAGAGCAAAACTACTTGCACACGCGCTTATATCCTGACCGAATGCGCCGGCGCGCCAGGTCAAGGTGGAAGTGATCGTGATGATAACGATCGTAGTTGGGACCTAATACCGTCGTGAATGTCTCGCACGCTGCCCGATGCACGTCGCGAAGGAATGCACCTTCTGCCCGGTTCCCACGCCAACCGTCCTTCACCGTGATCTTGCGGCCGTCTGCGAGAATAAAGGCTGAGACGTCCAGCGCATTCGCGTATCCGTGTTCGGATAGTCGCGCGCCGCGCTTGTGATTGATCGGGCGGCAGGAATAGGACGCCGCAACCTTCACTTCCACCACCGGCCGGCCAAAATAATATCGTGCAGCCGGAACAACCGAGCGCTGAACCCATTCATCAATTTTGGGAACCATCGGACAGCGTACGAGCGCCCTGGGCTTCAATGCGACGCGTCCGCGGTCGGCGGCGGACATCTCAAAAGGCCGCAATGCGCCGCATACGGCGGGGCCGCCAAGACTGGACCTGCTACGCAGGAACCTGCTCTCCTGCACCAACCCCGAATTAAGACAAGCCCGCTCGGTTTGAGCCCTCCAAGGCTCGCGTTTTGCAACAAAAGTCGGCCCTGTGGCGGTGCTGCAGCCCCAAAGAACGAATACCAAACAGGCGGGAACGAAAATACGTGCGTATACTGAATACATAACTGGAAAGAGTACCGCCGTTAAGCCTAATATCCGATGAACACCCCCCTTGCGCCCGAATACACGCAAACCTCCGGCACAAACCCGGCGCCATTCAGCGGTCGGACAGGCAGCAATTGGGCATTTTTGAGAATAAGTTTGGCGACGAGCCCCGCGCTTCACCGACCACTGACCGCATGACGTGACGGGCATACCCCAGAGGTCTTGGGCGAGTGGCCGTACGAGCAGCGACCACTGCTATGAAGCCGCGTATACGCCGGTGACACAGTGTGGCATCCACACCCCAGTGCCAAATTGCCCGCGAAGAATTCCATACAATCGAGCGGATGAGATTTCGGGTGCCGAATCAATCCCAACGCGAAAACCGCGGACCTGAAATATCAAGCATAGCCATCACGATAAGAGAAAACCCGGACCAAGTTATCCACAGGCCGACGTCTGATGCACGCGGAGTGAACAAGACTCAACACGTCAAACTCTGTTATTTATAGGGCGGTCCAAACGATTGTGTGCGTAATGTGGCATAGCCGGTTATTTGTCGTTTGGGCGCGTGAGTAAGAGTGTTTTGCGTACCGAGTAGATTGCATAACTTTGAGGCTCCGACTGTTTGCCTCATTTGCACCTCCGACAACCCCGCGTTCGTCCTTTCAGGTGCAGATGTTGCCTGGTCGGAGCCTTGATGCGTGCGCAGCCAGACGTACCAGGCACACACAACACCATCACGCGTTGGTTTTTAGGAATTCCAACACCGCTTGTTTGTAACGCTCATCGCCGACCGCCTTCATGTGGTCGCGGCCCTCAATCTCAAACGCTTGCCCATTCGGCAGTAGATCGGCAAGCTTTTGAGCCGGCCCGCCTACCACATCCTCAGAACCGACAGCGACGAGCACCGGAACGTCCAACGTGCGCAAGTCTTCAACCGAAATCGGATCCCGCGATGACCGTATACAGGCGGCGAGCGCTTTTAAGTCGCTTTTGGTTTGCTCGGCGAATGCCCGGAAGGTCCGGGCAGTGGGGTTGGTCACCTCATCGATACTTGCTGCTTCAAGCGCATGCGCAATCGGCCCCGTCCCAGCCATACCGCGCACCATGTTGTAGCCAAGCCCACCAAACACGATCCGCCTGACGCGCTCACGATGGCGCATGGCAAGAAAAGCGGTAATGCGTGCGCCCATGGAATAGCCCATCACGTCTGCCGACTCGATCGCAAGGTGATCAAGTAGGCGCCGCGCATCCTCCGCCATGATCGGCGCACCATACTTATCCAGATCATAAAGCTTCTGGCTTTGCCCATGCCCTCGGTTGTCGAACGCAACAACACGGTAGCCTGCATCCACCAGTGTTGTGATCCAGCCCGGTGTTCGCCAATTCATTCCGATATGCGAAGCAAAACCATGGATCAAAAGAATTGGCGGGCCGGCTCCCTCATCGACATAGGCGATCTCTACCCCATCTGAATTAAAGTGCTGCATACTGTTCTTGGCGTCCTCATATGTATTCTGGCAAACGCCCTAATGGCGTCCGGCATGGCGCCACACCCCCCTATCATTTCTTAATCCGCGCGGCTATCGTGCCGACCAGACAAAATCAATGAGGTGAGCGCAAAACGATGGCCAAATCCTTGGTCCCCTATCTGGCAAATGACACGGGCGTTGAGAAAATTTTTGTCGGCGTGAAGGAGTTCAAGTGCATGGGCGCGCGCCCGCCCTTTGACCACCCCCATATCTACCTGGATATGGGCAGCGACGCTCAGGCATTGTGCCCGTACTGTTCAACGCTTTACATCCATGACCCGCGCCTGCAGGCTGACGAATCCGAGCCACCCGGTTGCGTCGCCAATCCCGCTCAAGACGATGCAGCCTAGCCCTGACCGTAAAGCCTCGCGTGCTGGCGCCAACCTTGCCTGACAATCCATGCAGGACCACAGCGTCATAATCATAGGTGCTGGAATTGGCGGTCTTTCGGCAGCCTTGGCTTTGGCTCGCCACGGCATAGAATCTCAAGTTTTCGAGCGGCGCGAATTGGTCGATGAAGCCGGCGCCGGAATCCAGATCGGTCCCAATGGAACCCGCATCCTTAAAGACCTAGGTGTCGCGCCCTGGCTTGCGGACAAAATCGCAACGCCTGAAGCCATTCGTGTGATTGACGGCATCAGCGCGAAAGTCCTGACCGAGGCACCCCTCGGCAAATGGATAGAAAAGCGACATGGGGCTCCTTACTGGGTGGCACATCGTGCGGATTTGCATGCCGCACTTGCCTCAGCAGCAAACGACAACCCAAAAATCAACATCACAACCCAGTGCGAGGTTGTGCAAATTGCACCGCAGACAACAGGCGATGCGCCCGCAACTGTAACAACCGCCGATGGACACACATTGGAAGGGGCGGCCGTTATATGCGCAGATGGCCTGTGGTCAGGACACCGCAACATTATCCGTCGTGCCGGCACAGATAGCGGCGAACTTAGATACAGCGGCAAGAGTGCTGCACGCACGGTCATTCCAGCTGAGGACGTCCCTGCGGAGATTTCACTTCACCACACAACTGTCTGGCTCGCACCGCACGCACACATCGTCCATTACCCGGTCCGGCAACACACCGAGCTCGCGATTGTCGTGATATTGGAAGATCACAAGCGCGAACCGGGTTGGAACAGCAATGTCGAACCGGCATGGATTACGAATGGTACGCCGTGGTGCCCGCCACTGCTTCGCAAGTTACTCGAAGGTGCCACATCCTGGCGCAAGTGGGCGCTTTATGAAGACACCGCACCCAATTCGACTTGGTCGCGCGGCAACGTAGCGTTGTTGGGTGATGCGGCGCACCCCATATTGCCGTTTCTCGCCCAGGGCGCCGTAATGGCCATCGAAGATGCAGATGTCATGGCCAGTTGCTTAGCCGCCTGCATCGGGAAACAGGAACAGCGCACGAGATCTTCAACTCCTGCCATGTGCACTGTCCCTGCAGCGTTGCAACGGTATGCGCAAGAAAGGCGCGGCAGAGTTTCCCGAGTCCAACGTGCGTCGCAACGCAACGGAAACATCTACCATCTGTCCGGTCCAATAGCAGCAGCACGCAATCTGACGCTGACACTAACACCAGGTCACCGGTTGATGGCCTCCTACGATTGGCTCTACGGGTGGCGCGGGATGTAACTCCGACGACCGCACCGAAGGCGCGGCGGCGTTAGAACTAGCCCCGCCAAAACTCGACCCGGAAGAGCACCAGGACCGTGAACAATTCAAGCCGCCCCAAAAGCATCGCGAACGACAGCACCCACTTCGCCGCAATCGGTAGCGCCGAATAGTTTCCAGCCGGACCCACAAGTTCTCCCAAGCCCGGACCAACATTGCCGACCGCCTGTGCAGCTGCTGACACGGCAGTGACGAGATCAAGCCCCATTGCCGACAACACAACCGTAAAGATACCGACAGTGCTCATGTAGATCGCCAGAAATGCCACGACCGAGAACGGCACGTCAGCAGGCAACCGCCTGCCATTATACATCAGGGTAACAACGCGATTGGGGCTCATGAGATGCACGAAATGAGATCGGGTCAGCAAGCCTGCGACCTGTAAGCGGTAGATCTTGATGCCACCCGATGTTGAACCGGAACAACCGCCGACGAACATGAGAAGGAAGAACAATCCGACCGCGAAAGCGCCCCACTCCGTATAGTCGCTGCTGACATATCCCGTCGTCGTAACAATCGACGTGACGTTAAAGGCTGCCGTCCGCAGCGCATCGTGGAATGGAAGTCCGCGAACCGTGGCCAACCAGAACGCTGTGATCAGGCAGACTGACAGCAAGAACATCAGGAAACCGCGAACCTGCGTATCCTTCGTAATCGCCTCCGGATGCCCGCGGATTGCTTTTATGAAAACCACAAAAGGCAACGCACCCAAAATCATGAACACGATGCAAGTCCATTCCAGCGCAGGCGACTGGAAGAAGCCGAAACTATCGTCATGCGTGGAAAAGCCTGCGGTCGCCACCGTCGTCATGCCGTGGCAAATGGCATCGAACAGCGACATACCCAGCATGATGTAAAGCGTCGTACACACAATAATGAGCGACACATAAATGCCGGCGATTGCCATCGTCAGCTCAAGCGCGCGCGGCAACACTTTTTCGGAACGATCCGAATGCTCCATCTGGAACAACTGCATGCCGCCAACGCGCAGGAACGGCAGCATGATGATCGCCATAACAACAATCCCGAGCCCGCCTAAACCTTGCAACACTGCCCGCCACAGCAAAATGCCTCTCGGCAATTGGTCCAGTTTGATGAGAACAGTAGAGCCGGTCGTGGTCAGCCCGGACATCGCCTCAAAATAAGCGTCCGAATAACTCAATCCCATACCGACGAACGGCACGGCGGCAAATGCGGTAACAAAAATCCAGCAAAAAGTGGTCAGCAGGAAGCCTTCCTTGACTCCCAGATTTACCGGTTGGTCCTCATAGGCCACAAGGATGAGTAGTCCGCCGACAAAGAAGGTGAAGACGGCAGAGGCAAAAAAGATCTGCCAGCCCTCATGATCATCCGCGACATCCACGACTGCGGGCAGAAGCATGGCAGTCGCGATCGTGCACAGCATGAGGCCGAGCGAGAACAATATCGGTCGAAGCTGGATCACTCCTGAAGCCCATCTGCCTGCATCGTCGCAAATTCAATCGCGCGTTGTACCAGCTGCCGCATCAAATCCGGCGCACGGTAACCGTCATCGCACCAATTTGCGCGCGAATGGTAAACCGGACGTCAAGGTATTGAATTTACGTTCCTTTAACCCCGCACGCGAAAGCAGCACAAAGAGGAAACACAGCCGCGAGTTGTACCTCGACGCTCAATACGGCCAAGCAAATGGGCTGTCTGCGGTATCTGGCCACCGAATAATAAAGAGAACTGATCAAGGTCATAAGAAGCGTGATTGCCAGCGCCCGAGTACATCCGTGGACAATTGGCCGTGACGATTGCCTGAACGGTATCCTGACGATGCCCGCTGTCCGGTACTCACATCTCTCACTCGCAACTCGAAAATCGGCAGCCCATCCCCTATATTGGATCACGAGAATTAGGGACGCCTGTAACCGGCGGTACTGAACGGTGAGCGGAAAAGCACCAAGCCTGCACCGCAAATAAATTCCAAGATACCGCCCCCAACTAAGTTGCATAAGGCGGTCAAAGAGGACCACATCATGAGTGCCAGCGACCCTGCAGCTTTCGCAGCACACACACCCGCCTCAGAATCACAGCAAGATATTACCAAGGCGGAGCTTCGGGCGTTCAAGGAACGCGACAACGTCACGAACATCTGGCACCTCGCGATCGTCTACATTGTGATAGGTCTGACGGCTGCCATAGCCATTTGGACATGCGAAGCGTATTTGGCTGGCCAAATCGGAATTGGTTGGGCCGCGCTGGTAACAATCCTGGCAATTTTTTCTATGGGCGCCTCCCAGCATCAGTTTGGCGGTGTGATTCACGAAGCAACGCACTTCGTTTTGTTCAAGAACCGGTTTGTGAACGAGCTGGCCTCCGACTGGTTTGCCGGATTCCCTATTTATACATCGACGCAGGCATATCGCTTATCGCACTTTGCACATCATCAGTTTGTCAACGATCCCAAGCGCGATCCCATTTTGACCACGGCTGATGACGGCGGCCATTGGCTTGACTTCCCGGCGGACCACACCGCACTGATCAAAGGTGTCATGCGCCTGTTCTGGCCGCTGAATCTAATCCGTTACATGATAGCGCGCGCCAAGCACAGTGCAGTACCGCAAGCGGACAACCCATTCGCTGACAGTGAGCATGAGGAGTCCGCCTGGCCGGTCCGTGCAGGCATCTTATTTGCGTTGGGCGTACCATTCATTGTCGCCCACTTTGCAATTTCGGGACAATTCGCACTTGCCGGAGGCATTCTGCTGGCAAGCTGGCTTGCTCTGATGCTCTACTATGCTCTGATACCGAAGCACCATTTCCCGCGAAGCCACATCAGGCCGGTCATTTCCGACCGTGCCACCATCATGATGCGCATGAGCTATCTTGCAATTATCTACGGAAGCCTGACCTACATTCAGTTCCTGACCGGAAGGCCGGCCTGGGGTTACTTCGCACTTTTCTGGGTCTTGCCGTTGGTCTCCACATTCGCCGTTTTCATGATCTTCCGCGAATGGGTCCAGCACGGCAATGCCGACAGAGGCCGTCTCACAAACTCACGTGTGTTTCTGGTCGATCCCGTCTCGCGCTACGCCGTATTTCCCTTCGGCATGGATTACCACCAGCCACACCACATGTACGTATCCGTCCCCCATTACAAATTAAAGGGCTTGCACGAATTCATGCTGCGTACCGACCCCGCCTACGCAAACGAATGTAGCGTAGTCAAAGGCTGGTTTGGCAAAGAGCAAAACGGAATGCCATCGATTGTCGAAGTGTTGGGACCGAAGTACGCACGTTCGGGCGATGATATCCACGTCAACGAGGATACGATAGCAGAAGCCGACATCGCAAACCGCGAAGCCATCGACGAGCATGTCAGACAGTCTCGCAATTTGCGCTGATTGGGCTCACCACATCATCCAACGTACAAAGATCTTGGTCCGTAAGACCGAGTTGAACATTGCACTTTTGCAAATCCCCCAAATCGTGAGGTCGCCGATAGACGGCCCAACACCCTCCAGCAACCCACCATAGCCTTCAGACCGGCCACTCGGAGTTTCCGCCGTCTCTTGCCGCAAAGGCGCAGGACCCCACGGGCCATGACGGCCAGTGGCGACTGGCCAGGCCGGGCTTTTCGGGATCAGTCTCTGGGCGGATTGAAATCCCTGACAACCCGCAGCTTGCACGGCAGCAAAAGTAGGGGGTGGAGTGCGTAGAAGATTTGCATGGCTCTTAGACATCGGTCGTTCCTTTCTGTTAACAAGTGCTGTTGAGCCATGAATACGCCGGCGACCTGCGTGCGTCTTGAGAAGCGCATGAGAATGCCATGAGAATGAAATGAGAATGTCCGCCTGACCCTTGCCGACGGGCTTTTTCGCCAACAACGTGACTGTTATGCGCGACTGCCCCAGAGTAAGATTTCTCAAAGACCGTCAGGGCCATAGCATCGCCTACGCCGAACATGGCCAGGGCCCACTGGTAATCTGTCCCGCCTGGTGGGTAAGCCATGTCGAGAAGGACTGGGCCCACCCCTCATTCCGCCAATTCTTCGAACAGCTCGGACGTGGCTTGCGTATCGTGCGTTACGACCGGCCAGGCGTCGGCTTAAGCGATCGCGACGTTCATAATCGGACATTGGATGACGAGGTCGAACTCCTGGCTGACGTTGCAGCTTCGTTTGACGAAGAAAACTATGCACTTTTCGCAATTTCCTGCGGCGGCCCCATCGCCATCAGGCATGCTGCAGATAACCCCGGTAAGGTTTCACGTATCTGCTTCAGCGGTTCATTCGTTGACGGCACCAAGATATGCTCGCTTGAAGTCCGCGACGCCGTCATCTCCATCGTACGCGCGCATTGGGGGCTGGGTTCGCGCGCCATGGCTGATATTTTCCTACCCGACGCAAATGGCGAGACACTCGACGCATATGCTCGCCAAACTCGCGATGCCGCCTCGGCCGAAGCCGCCGAAGAACTCCTGCGGTTGACATACGCGATGGAAGCACGTGACGCTATCGCCAACGTCGACGCTGAATGCCTGGTGATCCACCGCCGAGGTGACCGCGCAATTCCTTTCGAAGTCGGGCGACGCTTGGCGTCTCTCCTACCGGAGGCGCACCTTCTTACACTTGAAGGACGCGCCCACCCGCCATGGTACGAAGGCGATGAAATAGCGGAAGCAGCCAATGCGTTCTTCCTGGGCAGAGCACAAAGCGCCACCGAGCAACAACCCGTCTCCGCAAAATTCACGTCCTGCATCTTCGACGAGGCCAATCGTCAGCTGGTGTTAGAAGGTAAACCGGTCGCGCTGACACCGCTGGAATTTTCAGTCATGCGTGAGCTAATCGCTGCACGTGGGTCTGTCGTGACGCGCGATGAGCTGCTTGAACGTGTCTGGAATCAATCATTTGAGGGATCGAACAAAATCGACGCGGTGATCAGCGCGCTACGCAGAAAACTCAAGCGCTGGTCTGCTTCGATAGAGACCGTAACCGGTCACGGCTATCGGTTCTCCGAATGGCGGCAAAAACAGTGACCAAGCAAACTCGTGACCGGATAATTCCCTTTTTTGTCCTATCGATATCCGTCAGGCTTTCTGGTCCACAGGACGGAAGACCTGCACCAACGCGCGGCAAACCGCCGCGAACCTTTGTGTGCCTGTTGCGGACATGACGGAATCGCCCCGTCAAGCGAGTTGACAGGGTGGAGGTTTCAGTTCCATGTAGGGGCTCGGTTGTCCGTATCGTCGAGCACGTCGGGCATGAAAAGGGAACGCAGTGCGGATTGCAATCGTAAGCGCATCCAAATCTACGGCCGCCCTCGCGACTGTAAGCGGCGATCATCTGTTCACATGATCCACTGGCACCGGCTGGGAAGGAGAACAGATGGTGTGACCCGCAAGCCAGGAGACCTGCCGAAAACCGTTAGTCCACTATAGCTGCCGAAGGGGCGGCTCAGGAGATCGAAAATGACCACGACATCTGCGGCTCACGCCCAATCCAGCGACCTAAGTGTTCGTGCATTAGCGGCCATCATCTTTGTATTTGGCGCCGGTCTGGTATTTATGACCGGATTCGCACCTGCTGCGACGCTGCATAATGCAGCACACGACTCGCGGCACGCCATGGGCTTCCCCTGCCATTAATCGCCACTAATGTTGTATCGGATCTTGTCGGTCGGCCTATTGGCCGGCTGTCTTGCCGGGCTGGCGACAGCGGCCCTGCAGACTGTCACGACCACCCCCATGATCATCACTGCCGAGAGTTACGAACACAGTACGGCAGCGCGAAACTCAAGCCACCCCTACATTCATCAGGCAGCCTATGGTGAAGCCCGGCTTATTCTTGCACATAATAGCGCAGGCACAGCCGACGGTGGGCATGAGCAGGAATGGGCACCGCAGGACGGTATCGAACGCACGTTTTACACCTCTATTACAACGATCATCACGACCATCGGCTTCGCGTTCATGCTTCTTGCCGCAATGATCCTGTCGAACGCTCCAATCAATGCTCATGCTGGCTTGGCCTGGGGTATGGCCGGCTTTGTCGCAACGGGTCTTGCCCCAGCGCTTGGTCTCAGTCCGGAGCTACCCGGCGCGGCGGCCGCCGAAGTCGTTCACCGTCAACACTGGTGGATTGGCACGGCAACGGCAACAGCGGTGGCGCTCTGGCTTATGCTGCGCCAATCCTCTGCGGCTGCAATTGTCATCGGCCTGGCCCTCATTTGCGCACCGCATATCATCGGAGCGCCGCATCCGCACGAATACGCCAGCAAGGTGCCGTCCGAATTGACCGCGCACTTCGCGTCTGCATCGCTGGTTGTGCATGCTGTAGCATGGGCACTCGTAGGTGCGATCACCGGTTATCTCTGGCAATGCGGCCAGGCGGGTGTACACGCTTAACATTTTGACCGGTCCTACTTCAGGTATGCAACGCTGAAGGACCGGTCAAAATCACTGTTTCACAAAAACCCAAACCACAACCCGCACGTCCATCGACGGTCAATCCTCTAAAGCATCATCATCGCGCGTAAGAGGCACGAACCGGACCGGCACGTTTGTCTCGGTAAGGGTGGAGCCGTCTTGGGCTTTCGTAATCACCAGAAGATCCTGAACCACGTCGCCCACGGGGATGACCATACGTCCACCCGGTGTCAGTTGTTCGACAAGAGCGGGCGGGACATGACCCGCCGCCGCTGTAACAATAATGGCATCGAAGGGCGCAAATTCAGCCCAGCCATTGTAACCGTCGCCAACCTTCGTCGTGACGTTGGAGTAGCCAAGACGACTAAGCGTTGCTGCGGCTCGCTCCCCCAACTCTTTGACAATCTCAATGCTGTACACCTGCCGCACCAGCTTCGCCAATACCGCCGCCTGGTAGCCGGATCCCGTACCAATCTCTAAGACTTTGTCTCCCGGTTCCAGTTCCAGCAGGTCAGTCATCAACGCCACAACCAGCGGCTGAGAAATGGTTTGCCTGAACCCGATCGGAAGCGGTCGGTTCTTGTACGCGTGACTCTGCTGACCTTCTGGAACAAACTCGTGCCGCGGCACCTCCGACATGGCCGCAAGTACGCTGCCGCCAATCGATGTCCGACCGGTTTCATCAGCCATTGATTGCGCCAGGTGGCGAATCCGCTCAACCATCGCATCCCGTTTCGTTTTGAAGTCCTCCGCAGTCAGACCAGGTGTTGCAAGGGCACTCAGTGCCAGAGCGAAAACTGCACCACGCCTCATCGCCGCCAAACCTCTCATGAATTGTCACAGCAGCGATCAGCTTACGTAACAATCGACACTCCGGATCTTCGCGGATCGCCAACTCCTTCGAGCCGGCCCTCCGCATCCTTGCGCACAACGTGAACGCCACCGAAAAACATGTTCGGTTCCGGCCACGCATGCGCGTGTTGAAACTCTGACACCAGTACGCACCGCACATCTTCAGGGAACTGGTCTTCGAAGCTCAAAGTCCCGCATTTTTCGACGTGCAGCCGCGGTGCGGTTACCGCCTTCTCCAGCGCAACCTCATTTTCAATCATCTGCAACGCAACCTGCAATATCGCCGACCGGATCCGGTTCGAGCCGCCTGACCCCATGGCCGTCAAAGAACCCTCAGGCCCAAGAACAAGTGTTGGCGCCATCATGGTGGACATGCGCGTGCCTGGTGTCCATTTGTGGAAGCCCCCGGGATTGAGATCCTCTTCACCCAGCATATTGTTCAACAGAAAACCGAAATTCCCCAGAAGCACGCCGTTGCCTTCGCCGTTCGACACGGTCGCGGCGGCGGCATTACCATCGCCGTCGACAACGCTGATATGGGTGGTTCCGCGCGGCGCACAAGCGTGGTGAAATGCCGCTTCCAAATGAGATCCGATCTCATCGCCATTGGTTAGCCCTGACAACTGATCACCGTATACGCGGCGAACTTCGTTTGTCGCTTCCATAACCCGTGCCAGCATTGCCGGTGTCACCGCATCGTTTTCAGCCATGCGCTCAATGAGCGCCAAGCCGAACGCCAGCAGTGGACCACTAGCTGCAGGCGCGGGATTAAGGAAAAATTCGTGACCGCGAAAGTGCTGACTAAGGGGCTTTCGGCGTACGACCTCGTAACTGCTGAGATCCTCGCGTGTCAGATGCCCTCCCATGTCCAGCGACTGCCTGATGATCGCACGTCCAATTTCACCATCAATGAACAGCCGCCCTCCCTCGCGCGCAAGAGCTTCGAAAGTGTCCGCAAGCGACGCACTGCTCAGGGTGTCTCCCGTCGAGAGCAATTTTCCTTCCGCCGACGAAAAAAGTTCTTGCTTCGCCTCAGGCATCAGGAGCGGTTCAACGATAGAGAACAGGTAGGATTGGACCGGCGTCATTCTGATCCCGCCGCGCGCGGCTCTGGTGGCGGGCTCGATGATGCGTCCCAACGGCAGACTGCATCGCTCCTCATGAACAGTCAGAACACCGGGTACAAAACCTGGAACCGCCACCGAGCCGGCACCGACGTGGAACTCCTGCTTAGCAGGACCGAAATCGACGAACACACTGCGAAAATCCACCGCTTGCGGCGACCGCCTATGCCTCGGCGTATCGACAAAGAAATCATATAGAACGGTCTCACCCGTCCGCGCGACATGCGCCATCAGGTGCCCTCCGCCGCCGGGAGACGCCAATACCTGCTCGGCCACGCAAGCAGCAAACAGTCCCGCCAGCACAGCATCGAATGCGTTGCCGCCCTCGTTGAGTAGTTCCGCTGCTGCCTCCGCCGTAACCTTGTGACCGGCGGCGACGACACCTTTTTGTTTCTTCATCATCACCACGTGATGGACTCGCCTCACCGCCATGGCAAGTCGACCTTTCCAAGAAAGGACCAAATGCCATTAATTTCGAGCATGCCCGCTTTCCTCCATCAAGCGAATGCCTGGGAAGATCGATCTGGATAAGCCAAAAACCAAGGAGCACACGGATAACGCTACGTCAGGAACTGCATTAAGCGCGACGAAATAGATCAAAGACGCTAACGCCGAGCAGGATATAATCATGCCGCACCTTATTCTTCCGGCATGCAATCAAACGGTAAGCCGGTGCGCATCGGAGCAGCGAATGAACGTAACTGTTGTCTATGGAACCGTCGAAGGGCACACACAAAAAATAGCCAATGCGGTTGTCGACCTCTTGGAAACGCACAATCACAGCGTGCATCTGTTGGATGCGTCACGAAACATCGACGATGGCAAGTTTATGGACTGTGATGCATGCATCATCGCAGCGCCGGTCCATCAGCTGCGCCACCCCGACGCAATCATAAACTTTATACGCGCGCACATGGAAAACTTAAACAACAGACCCACCGCGCTTATTTCGGTTAGCCTGTCAGCCGCGTTTCCGGATGGCATGCTCGAAGCACAAAGTTACGTCGACCGGCTCCTTGAGCGCACAGGGTGGCATCCAAAAAGAACGCATCTCGCGGCAGGAGCGCTGCGCCGCGCAGAATATGATTTCTTTCAGGAACAGATCATTCAGCACATCGTCCTGAAGGACCGCTCGCCTGAAGAGATCGAAGGTGATCACGAATTCACAGACTGGGATGCTTTGAACCGTTTCGTTAAGGAGTTCCTCGAGGAGGCAAATACAAACACCGGCGGTTGACGCAACGTTCCAAACAAAAAAGGCGCAGGAACATCCATTCCTGCACCCCATTAGCGAAGTGTTGCCTTGACCTAATCCATCAGGTTTCGCGGTCAATCGCCTTTTTCAAGTTCACGTAGGCTTCGCACGAATTCCCGCAGCGGCGCTCGATTTCATCGAGTTGACCTTTGGCTGCCGCCAAATCACCCTTCGAAACGAAGGCCTCTCCCATGTAGGCGCGCGACATGACATAGTCCGGCGCGATCTGCACCGCCCTGCGGTAATACGTCAACGCCTCATCGACACGGCCCAACTTTCTCGTGGCAAAACCGATGTAGTTCAGGACGCGCGCGTCATTTCCAGCTTCAATGCCGCGAAGCATACTGAGCGCCTCAGCGTAGCGTCCGTTTTTCGCAAGCCAGTATCCGGCCATGAACCGCTCGTCATCTGACTTAAACACACCTGGCCGATACTTGTACCCTTTGCACTTTTTCCACTTCTTGCTGCCCTTTTTGTACTTTGCGCAAGGGTCACCCCAATCCGCAACAACCGGCGTCACGAATACTGCCGTACTGGCAACAGCAAAACAGGCTACCAAACAAAGGGCGGCTATCCGGCGATAGCGATAGAACGGATAAGTCATAAAGGAACCTCCTCCGGGAAGGCTGGTCACCGCTAGCCAACTTGATACGATGGCACCTGAGCGATGAAGGATCTTGTGTTTCAGTTCTCAGTTATGGTCTCAGCAAACACCAATAATACACCCGATCCCGCTGGATCGAACACCACAATACACCGCCAGCTCATAATGCGGCCAGCACGAACAGGCTATTCTGCCTGTAAGCCGGAGCCAGGATTGCAGAGACGAAGTGGCAGGGTCAAGGCAGCAACCGTTCTCATTTTCGTGTTTAGCGCGACGCACGTCCTTGCCGCCGACAGCACGGTGGGAACCGCTAGCAGTCTTTTCGATTTTTGGCGGAACATCTTTGCCCGTCCCGGCGACGACGAAATCTCACACGTTGTAACAACCCCACCGGCACGCCTTGCACTGGGCCGACAGTTGTTCGCCGATACGCGTTTATCCGGCAAAAACGACCGCGCCTGCACCAGCTGTCATGCCCCCGAAAAGGCGTTTACCGATGGCTTGATACGCGCGCTCGGCGCCGATGAAAAACCGCTGCCACGCAATACGCCAACACTGTTCAATATCGCCTGGGGAAAATCATTCAACTGGGATGGTAGCGCTCCCAGCCTCCCCGATCAGGCACGCGGGCCCATCTTGCATCCCAACGAACTGGGCGGCAGTTTTAACGACATAATCGACAAATTGAGCGCCGATGCCCAAATACGGTCTCGCTTCGCCGCAGCATTTCCTGATGATCCTGTCGTCTCTGAAAACAACATCCTAGCGGCATTGGAAGCTTACGAGCGCACCATCATATCACCGCCAACACGTTTTGATCGCTGGATCGACGGTGACGGTGACGCACTGATGGAAGCCGAGAGAGCCGGCTTCGGCCTGTTCGTCGGCAAGGCGGGCTGCGTCGCCTGTCATGTCGGCTGGCGTTTTACTGACGAGCGCTTTCACGACATTGGATTGAAGAGTGACAAGCGCGACATCGATGGATCCATTGCCGGAAAGAAAGGCGTCATGGCCTTTAAGACCCCGACGTTGCGCGCACTCACCCGCACCGGGCCGTACATGCACGACGGGTCGCTCGCTACGATCGGCGACGTCCTCGACCACTACACAAACAAAATCGAGGAGCGCAAAGGTGTGTCGGAATTACTGCCTCGGAAACTTGATCTGAGCCGCAAGGAAAAGGATGACCTAATCGCGTTTCTGAGAACGCTTTAGCGGTGCTGTCTTTCGGTAGGGGCACCAAGTTTTGCCGGCCTAAAGGTCCTTTTTCATATCAAGGCACGAGTAGTCTTCATCGTGAACCAAGCGAGTGCCAGCATCGACAAAACCCAAGGCGTTATAAAACGGCTGAGCCGTCCATGTGCTTGAAAGCGTCAGCCTTGCTTGTCCCAGGCTTACGGCTTCCTGCTCAATGCGTGCCAACAAAGCTTTGCTGACACCGCTGAAACGAGCTGCGGGATCCACATAGTTCAAAGTGACATGGCCGGATCTTGTCATCGCGGCAACACCGACGATCGCATCTGAATCCACCGCGACAAATACGACATTTGAAGGTTCGGAAATCCAGACCCGCATGTTGTCCGAGGTCTTGTTTTCAATCCACTTCGCAATCTCATCACTATCGCCGTTATGGTCAGCATGACAAAGCTCGGCAATGGACCGGCGAACCACACCGATTGCAAGCTCGGCATCCTCGCGCCTCGCTCGTCTAATCTGCATGTGGTCAGCCAATGAACCGGACCCGAGTTGCAAAACGCCAGATGGTGCTCCCCTATCGAATTCAACCGTCATCATGCGTGAACCTCCATCGTCTCACCAACAGCCACGACGCCATCCACTAACTCTTATGCGCGCGGTATGTCGAAATGCAGTCTCTTCCACACGCGACCCAGCGACCATCAGGTAGCCTAATTTGAGCCTGCGTCGCCGGAAAAAGGAGTCTTTGACCCAGTGAATAACTGCTGCCGGTTCGTGTAATTTGCAGCACCCTGACCTCGGCCCTGCTGTTTTGACCTGGCACGGGAAAGTCACGAATGACAAGTTCGGCCTGATCTATGACCTTGTTTGGAAAAAGATAGTCGTGCCCAAAATACGCGACGGCGGCTGCTACGGAAATGAGAAACGACCCAACCCTCAGTTTATTTTCAATTTGCATCACGGCGGCCTCCAAATAAGGAACAGCAAAGCACGGTTGCAATGAGGAGCTGGTCCAGACAAAACCACCTAATCCCACGCCCCAAGATCGTGCTCCTTTGTTAGTCGCAAGCACGTTGGAATTGGTTCAATGGCCCTTCCTCCAGCCTTAAAGCGCGACGGCCCCGCCTTGGTGAGGCGGGGCCGCTGATTTTGTCTGGGGAAGCAGCCGATGTGGCTGCTTCAGGAGTTCTTCTTCAAATCACACATCAGATAAGTTCGACGCACCTGCCGTTCTGGCCCTTGTAGTGGCCCGGCGGGCAACCTCCACCACTTGGCGGTGTTGGGCGGCTCGGGCAGTGTTTGCGACTTCTTGCCCACGTGCCATTCGGGCAACGATAATCGTTGCAGTACTTTCTGTGCGAGACCTTGTCACCGTTTTTACATGTGACCAGACGGTTCCGGCAGTTTGGCCATTTGCCGATCTTGCCTTGTTGCGCGCATGTTGGTTTGGGACGGCACTTGGGCTTTTTCTGTGAGCAGACCCGTCCGTGCCAACACTTTATGCACTGAACCTTCGGCTTACAGTTCGGCTTAAACCCGGTATAGCCCTTGCCGCAAGGAATCGGCAGGCAACTATTGCCAACCTTCCTCTCGTACTTGCCGCACACCACAGGCTTCTTACAGTTCGGCCACTTGCCAATCATACCCTTCATAGCGCACGTCGGTTTTTTGCAGTTGGGCTTATACTTGCCGATCCAGCCCGACGGACAGCGCTCGCGCAATGGCTTACAGTTTGGCTGATAGCCCGTGTAACCCTTGCCGCACGGGATCGGCCGGCATTCACCATTGACCTTGCGCTTGTACTTGCCGCACTGAACGTCGTGCTTGCAGTTCGGCCACTTGCCGATCATGCCCTTTTGCGCACACGTCGGCGGATAGCAGCGGGCACCGCCCTTGTTGCCGATCGGCTTCCGCGTCCAGTCCTTCTTACATGTGCACAGCCAGCCGAACTCGTACTGTTTCGTCAGCTTGCCGCCATAGCAAGGCGGAGGTGATGTTGGCGGCGGATCACCAGGACCGGTCGGACCCGTGTCCACGCTTACACCTTCACGCGCGCACCAGACAATCTGGCCGTCACCATGGCGGGCTTTCACCACCAAGCCCTTCTGGCGGGAATTGATTGCCTGCTTTTTGGCAACTTGCGTCCAACCGGTCCAGCAGGACAGCTTATCTGGGCTCTCAGTCCCATGACAACGCCTGCCATTCCAACGCGTCCCTACGGGACAGACACACCGACCGTCCGAGGTAAGCTCCATACCCAACGTGCAGCCAACGACGACTTCATCTTCCTGTTTCTCAACAGCAATCGAATGGCATGCTGAGCGCTTTGCAACCGCCGTGTCCGGCGCTGCATTTGGCAGGTTTTGGACAATCTCCTTGACGTCGGCATCCAAGACATCCGGCTCGTTGATCATCACACAGTTGGTAAGCTTTCCATCGGACTTGTCAGCTGCATCTTCGGGCATCTTTACGACAACCTTGTGCACCTTACTTTCACCAGCGGCAAACGACACAGTAGCCCTGCAACCAAAGAACAGTTGAGTAGGCTCGCCCGCACATCCCAGCGGCGGAGTAATCGACACAACATCCACGCCGTCAAACACCTGCCCATTGCCGTCGGTCATACCGTCGACGATAGCAACACTACCCATTACCGGCTGGTCTTGCGTATTGGCGATTTTGATCTCGAATGCGCAGGTCTCGCCGGCCTTACATTTAGCAGGACCGGTTTTGACAACTGTCAGCTTGTCGAAATCAACCGTTGCCGTATCATCAGGTTGGCTACCGCCATCGACACAGACCTTACCGAAGGTGACTTTTCTGTCTTTTGTAAAAGTCGAACCCTCGACGCAGTTTCTAAACGACTGAGTTCCTTCGCCAAGCTCGACAATCACATCGACAAACCGCGATTGCCCGGAGCCGACCTTTTCCCTATCAATGGTGCAGGTCACGTTTTCCGATGTGTCTGAACCACAGTCCCAGCCACTTTCTGGCTCTGGCTCCACGTGCGCGGCTTTAATTATCGCACCGCTCGCCGGATCGGCCGTAACATCCGTCAACGAAATTTCGCCAGCCAGGACTCCACCCGCGTCATTGGTGACCGTAAGGCGACAGCTGTACCGGCCAGGATCGCCCTCAGGCTTACAGGTCTTGTCAAGTGAAAGGCCCGTCGTGCCAAATCCGCCAATCGGGCCCGGCTGTTCTGGAACAATGCTTGAATCTGCAAATCTGGAATTTTCTGCAGGCCCTGTGCAACCAGGGCAACCAGGAGTGCCGCCGCCCTCAGCAAGGGACTCGCCTAGACTTCTGGAAAATTCGACGATCACAACCGCTGTATCACTGTAGCCCCTCGGATGTGCTGGCGCACTATTAAATAAATTCAACTCAATCGTGCCGCTTGGCGCATTAGGATCAAGTGTCAAAGAATCACTTTCATCGGCTTCGTCGTCCATTGTGTCACAACTTGTTCCCTCATACATCGTTGCAGAAGCTGATGCACGCACACTGGAGCTGCCCGAAATGAGGGCTGCAGCAACGTTTGCATCTACTCTGACTTCATCACCCACGCAAAATGAATGTCGATTAAAATCAGAAGTAATTGTGTCATGAATACTAATCTGGCCACTGATCTCTTGTCTGCCGGTTTCATTTTCCAAGACTTCATCATCAGTGATACTGATTGAACCTGTGTAATCGATCACTAGAGGGCTTTCAGAAGTAAACGGTCCATAAAGAGATTGCACACCTCTCACGTCACCAAGAGACAATGTGCCGTTGTTGTTCCAGTTAAGCGCGCAGTAATTCATGATAGAGTTCTGGTCGTATGCAGTTACCACCGTCGGGACGCCTGTTCTGGCGCCATCTGCGGTACAGGCGGTCGGCGTATCGGTGCGCTCGTGCTCATGGCGAAAACCTAAAACGTGACCAAATTCATGCACGGCAATGGCACGTATGCAAAATTCTCGAGCTCTAGGGTTGTCCGCCGTGTCAATGCAGTGTGGAAAATCCGCAGCCAGTGCGCCGCTAAAGTCAAATGCTAATTTAATGCCATCTTCAAGCCCTTTTAAATCGACACCAAAAGCTTCGACGCGAGGCCAGGTCTCAGCAACTAAAATTCGAACACCATCAAACTCCCCAGCAGGACATTGTGCCCAGCCGGTAAAGTTAACGTTGGACACCGCATCCCATGAGCTTTCAACCGCCTCTTCGACCCATTGCCGTTCCGTGGCAAATTCTGCTGGAGCCCCCTCAGCTTCCCAGCAAACAGGGATCTCACCACCCGGCCAAAGGGTGTTTTGATGTGCCAGGGGCTGATCGCGTAACACACCAACTTCGTCATCAGGGTTGTCCGCATATGCCTGCGGCGACGCCATCCACGTCATCATCACAGCAATAAAAACTGCTGCGACGCAACGAATCCAATACATCGGCTGCCGCCAGCAGCGCGAAGGTGACAATTCTTCAGCTCTAAATAGATCATTGTTCGACATTGCTACCACCCTAGTTACGGTTGTTTCACGGTGGTTAGTCGAGCCGTGAGAAGATTTGGTTCACGGTGAAGTCAGGGAAGATATTGGATAAAATTGTTAGAGAGGGTTTGGCCGGCACGGCTGTAAACACACGGACACGAGAAGCGAAGATAGGCGCTAACAAAGCCTACCCATCAAGACCGAGGCTAAGTTGAAACAGAGTGCGCAGGCCGCGGTATTTCTCCTCAAACGCAAGCGCAACCGGCACAAGAAAAATAGCGAGTTGAGCTGATAGCTTGGCCCACATGCCGGCCTCCAGGATGCAAAAATGCGACGACTTGCATCTAGTTGGTCGCTGAGCGAGCCGGGCAGGTTCATTGCGGATGGCACTTTCCAAAACAATTCAGCCCCGCCTTACGCAGGCGGGGCCGTCGTTTGTCTGACGAAATAGCCAAGCTGGCTGCTTCTTTGTTGTGTTCTTGAGATCACATACCAGCTGGCCCGAAGCCCAAGGCAAACTTGGGCTTCGGGTCTTTTTCATAGCCACCGATATGGCTAGCTAACCGACCTTAATCACAAACCGTTTCACGCTTGCGTGTACAGGTTCGCTTCTGCACGGTCTTGCATTGGGTCTTAGTCGTTGGTGAACAAACACGCTGCATCTTTTTGGTGCAGACCCGTTGTTTAACCGGCCGGCAAACACGTACGTTCTTCGTTGAGCACTTTGTCTTCGTCTGCGGTTTGCAAACCCGCTGCATTTTCTTTGTGCAGACACGCCGTGTTTTGTTGGTGCAAATTTTACGCTTCTGCGGTGGTCCGCATACCACCTTTTTTCCTCCTGGGGAAAATTCGTCGTAGATTGTCTTGCACTTTCCAGGCACCACTTTGGTAGTGCAGTGCGGCTCAGTAATAGTCCTGCAGTCCTGAGCCGGCACATTCGAGCACACATTCTCCGTAACCTGATGGCACTCGCGCTGCGGCTTCGTGGTGCACTCCTGCTTCGTAATAGTCCTACAGTCCTCCTTCGGCACCATTCGGCACTCTTTGTCCGAAACCTTGTCGCACTCGCGCTGCGGCGTCGTGGTGCAGACGTCTTTCCAGACTTCCCTGCAATTATTTACAGTCTCCTCGCGCGCGCACCAAACGATCTGGCCGTTCTTGGCAAGTTGCTCGGTCTCAAATCCTTTCTTACGATACGATGCAACGTCATTGGCACTGATCGTCTGCCATCCGCTTGGGCAAACCGGAGGCTGTGCCTCTTCGATCTTCGCACACCAGGTTATCGCGTCACCAAGTCTACGCTCTTCAATCGAGTAGCCCTTTTTGACGTAGGCATCGATGTCACCCTTGGCGATCTCCTCCCAGTCCGATTTACATTCCGGCTTCCTGCTTCCTTTCGCACACCAGACTGTCTCACTGCGGCCGCTTCTTGAGACAACTTCATAACCCTTATTGCGGAAGATATCCTTCTGATTGGCCGATATCTCCGTCCAGCCGTCCCAGCACTGGAGCTCGGTCTCCGGGCCCGTAGGTATACAGCGCCTTGCGTTCCAATCCGTACCTGGAGGACATTCGCATAAGCCTTCATTGTTCAGTTCCATGCCGAACTTGCACTCTTCCACCACTTCGCGGATCGCGTTGAAGCTGTGGCAGCTGGTGCGTTGTCCGACAGGGGTCGAGGTGCCGGCCCGGGACATGTTGGGCACAACCTCTGACACATCGGCATCAAGCACTGCTGCATCATTCAGCATGAAGCAATTGGTCATGCCGGTCCCGTTTGCAGCCGTGGCGTCTTCAGGAATCTCAACGCTGATCCTGTAACTCCGGCTCTCTCCTCCGGCCAGAACGACATTCCCGGTGCAACCGAACGGCATTGTCGTCGGCCCGCTTTCGCACCCTAACGGCGGTTCGATTGCTGTAACCCGCGCTCCCGGCACGACCGATCCGTCAAGCTTAGTGATGCCGTCCACGAACGCTGCGCGGGATTCAAACGGGTGCTCACTCGTGTTGGTAATCTCCACGTTGAAGATACAGGTCTGCCCGCCGGTGCATTGCGATAGACCCGTCTTTCTCACACGGATGTCACCAAAACCGGCACTCTCCTGAGGCTCAGGCTGCGAGCCTTGATCGTCCGACACGCAAAGACCGTCGTTGCCACGCGTATAGTTCTTCTTGCACGCGCAGACACCACTCTCAGTGCGGAATTCGTTTTGCTTCGGCTTACACTGCGGCGGCTTCTTGCACTCAGGTTTAGGAATGCGTGCTGTGGCTTCTCCAATATCGTCGGTCGTATCCTTATTGTGACGCTCGGTCATCGGCGAGATCATCTCCGCCGTATTGGTCACCGAACAATAGTCGCCGTCAGGAACGTCAACGGTTAGGCTAAGCACCGCTTTTTCGCCCTTGGGCATTTGATCATTCGGCCATTTGCCGTGGGTCGAGTACTTATAAGTCTTCGTCGTGTTGGATCCGGGGAAGTGAGCAGGATCGGGACCCCAGTCCGCGCTGTTGTTTGTCACATTTACCGACCCAACACTCAACGTATCGCGAACGATAATGTGTCCCTTGAACGGATCCCTGCCCATATTCTCAACGGTCACCTCAAACTCGCAACGCCAGTTGTCACCGTTCTTCTTGCAGGGCCCCTTGGCGGACTTTGTTGTCCGCAAGTTTGTCGGATCGCATAAGTAGATAGAAT
This sequence comes from Hyphomicrobiaceae bacterium, assembly GCA_965222485.1. Lineage (GTDB taxonomy): Bacteria > Pseudomonadota > Alphaproteobacteria > Rhizobiales > Hyphomicrobiaceae > CBDCUC01. Next base: position 1,515,505 of record CBDCUC010000040.1, on the reverse strand, counting down.
TCCCCGCAGCATCGACATACTCTATGAGCGCGGCATGGCCATAGGCGGTCACCGGCCCGTCATCCCCGGAAATCAAATTGGCCAACGTCGAAACCGGACTCGTGATCTGAACCGTATTTGCCACTTCACAGCGGCTGGCAAGAGGGTTGGGCCCTTCAACATCGGCGCGAGGCGTGGAGACCTTCACTGGAATTTTTATCGTGCTGCCTGGCCCCGAACCATGAATAGTGACTCCAGCAGTATTCCTTAGCTCAAACTGCCCTCCGGCTCCGGTGTTCTGCGCATCCCACAAAGGATCAGTCGACTGCACCTGGGACGTCGCGAAACCTGCGGTCTCTGCTATCACCAGTGATCCAGCAGCATAATTGAATGACTGCGGTCCTACGTTGGTTATGGAGATTTCGTAGTCGCACTCGACGCTATTTGGGTTGGCAGCTTCCTTTCTGCATTGCCCCATCGGCGTCTTGGCAATCGTGAGATTAGCCACGGGTAGGGGATTACCAACCCTTAGCCACGCGCAGTCCATGGCACCACCAGTACCAAGGGTGCCACCGCCTGGCGACAGCCACGGATCGGCCGGCATGACACCTGGCGCTGCGCCTTCAGGAGCGGTCAATGCGAAGCAGTTATTCAACCAGTAATCTGCGGTGCCATCGATCAGCGGCGGCGTGTCGATAGCCATTTCAACGGTCTGCGTTGCCCCACCTGCTAGCGTCAGATTGGTCTCGCAGGTAAAGGCCGATTGCGTCGGATTTCCCGACGGACAGTTAAAGCTGCCGCTCGTCACCGTAGCTGGACGAAGAATGGGTGCGGGTGCACCAACCGCCTCATATAAGACGTCTCCTATTCTCACGGGACCGGAAAACGGCTGCGTCGAATTGTTGGTGATTTCGATCGTAAAGCTGCACTGATCGCCCGCATTACACGGGGCTGTCTGTGCCGTCTTTTTTACCGAAATGTCGGTACCGCCATTGTCGCACGCGGTGCCGACATATGGCGCGCCGAGTGAGGCGCAATTCGAATAGCCGACACTACCGTTGGCCAGCATCGCGCCGGTATTAATGTCGACCACAAACTCGCGCGACGTACCAGGAGGCAATTGCTCTGGAGGCAGCGAACAGCTCATACTGGTCGTCGGCGTCGGCGTACACGTCCATTCCGGACCATCTGGTGTCACGGCCGCCATTTCTAGCTGACCGCCCGCACCCGTACCGGCCGCAATCAGCGCGCTATCGTTGACGACGATAGGGTCGGTGAGCGGAACGGTGCCTGTATTTTCGACCTTGATGGTACATTGATTGACGCCGCCGAATGGTGCTGGATCGCAGACTTTGGTGATATCCAAGCCTGGCGTCGAATCGCCACCAGATCCCCCACTACCACCGGATCCCCCACTACCACCAGATCCACCTCCACCAAGTGGATCTGGCAGAAAATCGTCCTCTGGCGCAAATTCCGGATCGACGTCCGGCCAAACGTAGCCAGGACCAGCATCGGCGACAGCGTCTGGACGCGCTTCCTCGTCGCCTGCACCGGCACAACCTGGCGCATACACCGCCAACGCACCAACGTGCCCAAACGCGTCGCTACCAAGACTCTGCCCGTCGAAATCGATCATCCAAGCTTCGCTAGGAGCTTCAAGTGTAGGCAAAGCTCCTGCGACTGCTTCGGCACGCGCTTGCCCAAGGGCCTTGCTCATAGCCTGCATGCCGTTGACCACGGTGTCGGCCTCCGGCTTGTTCAGATTTTCGCCAGTCACCCACAAGGTTGCTTGACACAACCCGGTGTCGAGTTTGCCATCTTCATCGTAGCCGTAACCCAGCGCAACGCCACCGTTCGATGCACGGTGCGGTTCCCTCTGGCTGACTGCAAACTCTTCTGCGGCCTCTGACCATGTCTTGGATTCTGCGTCGTAGCTGAATTTTAGAACAGACGACTCTTTCGGATGCGCAAGCGTACCATAATCATAACTCGCAGCCGTTCTGCCACGCTGTGCAATATGGATCGTGCCTTCATCATCAAACACAAGACCGGTTACAAAATTCTCCGAAACCTGACCTGCTAGATCAATCTCAACGCGCGCATCATCGACAAAGCCACCAGCCTCATCGAGCCCGACCGACCAGATCTGCGGTCCTTCTGCAACGGAATAGTACAGGCGGCCATTGCGCACCGCCACGGCGAACACCAAGCGCTGATCGTTTGCAAAGCCCCACGTTTCAGGTTTCTCGACACTGAAACTAGGATGATCAATCGACATACGCTTTGCCGAATCGTATGCAACCGCGCTCAGCCCAGCCTTCTGTCGTCCCTCTGTCCCGTGATCGAACGTTGAAACGATCTGGCCCGTCGCATCAACTTGATGGACCACACCGGTCTCAAGATTAGGGACATAAATGTGCTTAGAGGTTGGATCGAACGTTAATGCACCCAGGCCTGGGCCAGCATTTTCGTTAGCACCGCTCAGAATGTTCGCAAACAGCGATACCTCGCCGGTCTTCCCGTCGATTTTCCAGATCGAACCGGGTCCACCACCCTTTTCTGTGCCGAACTGGCCCGGCATCCATTTGGCGCCAGGCTCGCCTTCAACCAGGCGCACCAGTTTTCCATCTCTTTCGACCGCGATCTGAAGACCGTAAAGCGATGTCGCAGCAGCAAACACGTGCGCCGGTGCATTCTCTGTTGGCTTGTAAATCGTGACACCGAACACCTGCCCGATGTCCTTGGCCTTTGCATTTAGATTTTCCGGAACATCTACAGCCGTACCTTTGGGGGCGGCTCCAACATTGGAGATATCGAGCAAGCGCAGCGATGCACCTTCGACATCAATGAACGTCGCATCGATCGGGTTCACGCCGGGCTTAAGCCCGCCCGCCGGCAGTTTGGTGCCCGAAAATCCCGTTACGGCAACGTTGCCTGTCTTGATAAGCGCGCCATCGTCCTCGCCCTCCTTGCCAAGAACGAAATCCGAGATCGCGCCGGTGACCTTATCGATCACACCGTCCTGGGCATGCGTTCCCGTCGCCGAGCCGGCAAGAAACAAACCACAACACGCAAGCATGCTCACGGTTGCACGAACTCCACCGCCATTGGCCCCTGCACCACGCGTCGCCGCAACTGTGCCGGCTAGCGGATTCATATGCGCTGAAGCTTGAATTGCGCGGGGGCCCATATGAATAGACCTAATATTTGAGTGGCTCGCGTTTGGCGAAGGCGCCGAGCATTTATGATTTTCCCAGCCAACCAGGTCAGCGAATTTGAGCCGAAGTTGCCTTGCTACCGCATTGAATAGTCGGGTATGGGCGATGGACAATTGCTTTGAAATATTTGACATTTTTGCCTCTCGAGAACGATGGCTCAAGTCCCGCACAATCGAAGGATAACCGCGCCAGCCGGACTGCAGCAAACCCTTAAGTGTCGTTCCGACGGCGCGGTTCATTCATTCCTCCCAAAGTTGCTAGTGTTGAGAACCGACAGCACCATGCTGTCAGGGCTTAGTTTCGGGAGAAGCGTAGGTGGTTCTCTGTTAGCCCTTTTTTTTCAGCCCCATTGCCCGCACACGGGGCTACCTCCACAGTGAACCATGCCGGCAATGGTAGAATTTCGATGCAAGCCGCCCAATTTTTTTGAACCTAGTTCGCACTCACAGCGACAGAGCTGATAAGACCTGCCGGTTGGCCACGCGCAATGGGAGTTCGCAGGATGGATGATCGCCTGCTCCTGGAAATGATCGCAAAGGGCGACAAGTCCGCTGTCCAGGTCTTGTTCGCGCGCCATCACACGCGCGTCTATCGCTTTGTCGAACGACAGGTAGGAGACCCAGGGTTGGCTGAAGAGGTTGCAAATGAGGTGTTTCTCGATGCCTGGCGTGGTGCGAGCCGATATGAAGGGCGCTCAGCAGTGTCTACGTGGCTGTTGAGCATTGCACGCAACAAAGCGCTCTCAGCGCTTCGCAAGCGGCGCGAATTCGCAATGGACGATGAAATAATCGGTAGCATTGAAGATGATGCCGACGATCCCGAGGTCAGCGTTCAGAAAGGAGACAAGTCGGACCTAATTCGAGCGCTTCTGGACCAACTATCACCGGACCACAAGGCGATCATCGATCTGGCCTACTATCAGGAACTGTCCGTGCGAGAAGTCGCCGAAGTTCTCGATATCCCGGCCAATACAGTTAAGACCCGGATGTTCCATGCCCGAAAACATTTGGCAAAACTTCTGGATGAAGCAGGAATTGATCGCGGGTGGCCCTAAGAACCAAGAGGATCTCAAGATGGAGAATGATCTGAGACCAGATGATGAGATGGCTGCATTGCTGCCGTTCTATGTTTCCGGAAAACTGGAGGCAGACGAGCACGCACGCGTCGCCAACTGGGTCGCAACGAGCGATAGCGGTCAAAGAGCATTGCAGAACGCGCTTGAAGAGCAACATCAGGTGACCAGTGCGAACGAGTCGATCCCCGTGCCATCAGGCGCCATGCACAAGCTGCTGGAATCCCTCGACGCAGAACCTAGCCGCGTTTCCCATCTGGCAGTAACGCGCTCACTTTGGGCGAAGCTCAAAGATGCCTTTGAAATCGCTCCTTCGCAGGCTGCGTGGGCAGCGGCGGCCTCGCTGCTCTTGCTCGTGGGTATAGGCATCGGCACGCAGTTCAACCCTCCAGGCGGGCAGCCGTTCGTCGTGGCATCCGGCGAGGACGAGCAGGTTGCCGGACGACTTGCCATGGTGGTGTTCATTTCGGATGCTCCCATGTCAGCCATCACCAAGGCTCTAGGCGACGTTGATGCATCCATCGTTGCCGGGCCCAAAGGCAAGGCCACTTATCTTGTGCGTTTCAACAAGCATGAAGGCGCTGAGAATGAACAAAAACGTATGGAGCAACTGAAAGCTCAGACGGCAATCGTAAAACTGCTAATCGACAAAGGGCAGGCAAACTAGAAATGCGATTTCGGTCAACCGGGTTCATGCTATTTCAGCACGTGTCGGTCATACTGGCCGGCCTGGCCGGTCTCGTTTTTTGTCTGATCTCGCCCGCATTCGCCGCAGCCTGCCGACCGCCTGCCGAGTTGACTCCCCAACAGCAAGAGTTGCTGTCTGACGTGCCCGCTGAAATGCTCAGCATCTTACGATCACTGCAACAGCAGGACGGGTCACTGTGCCAGCCACCCCGCGCTCAATGGGCGCCCCCGGTGGACGTGAACGGCCCCGGCGCTTCTGACAGACCACCATCAACGGACACCGGCACTGCGCGACCTAATGAAATCATTGTCCTCGTTCGCGGTCAGCAAAGCCAAATAGCGGAGATTGCGGCCGACAATAGCCTCAATGTCATTAGCATCAGACGGTCGGAACTCCTCGACTCGTTCGTGGTGCGCCTTGCAATCCCGGATGGCCGTAGCGTCGCCGCCGTGCTTGCGCAGGTTACGGCGGACGCGCGGGTTGATACAGCAGCACCTCAAAACCTTTACCGCCTCGAAGCAGATAAGATCGAGCAGGAGCGATTCGCACCAAAGAAGCTTTATTTGCATAAAATGGCTGCAGACATTGACGGTCGCAACATCAAGATCGCCGTCATAGATACCGCGGTCGATACCAGCCATCCCGCCATAAAAAATGCCGTCACAGCGTCGTTCGATGCCGTACCCGGCCGGCCTGCATCCAATTCACAGCACGGGACGGCCATCGCAGGACTGATCGCCGGCAGAAAACAATTTCGCGGCGTCGCACCGGCCGCCGAACTCATCATCGCGCGAGCTTTTGACAAAGCTGACGCCGCCAAGCCGACAGCTACGACAACCGCAATCATCGAATCACTCGACTGGGCAATGGCAAAGGGTGCCCAGGTGGTAAACATGAGCTTTGCCGGCCCCTACAATAAGATATTGTCGCAGGCAACGTCAGCGGCGAGCGAGCGCGGCGCCATATTGATCGCGGCGGCCGGCAACAATGGCCCAAAGGCTGACGCTGCATACCCGGCCGCCGATCCCTGGGTCTTGGCAATCACCGCTGTTGATACAAAAGACCGGCTATACCGCAAAGCAAATATCGGTCCTTACGTTTTCGTCTCCGCTCCCGGCGTCGACATTCTCGCGCCCGCACCAAAGAACAACTTTGACCTTGTAAGCGGCACGTCGTTTGCCGCCGCATTTGTTGCCGGAGTTGCCGCACTGCTTTTACAGGCCTCACCAAACCTTTCCCCACGTCAAATCGCGCAACGTCTGGAAGACACGGCTCAGGATCTTGGCAAGCCTGGCCGGGATCCAAACTTTGGTGCTGGGCTCATTAATGCCGCTGAGGCGGTCGCACTTAAGAAATAACTTGGAGCGCTTTGGTTCATATCCTGGAGCCCCGCTATAATGAGTGCCCGGTGATTAGGGGCAACACTGAGCGCATTCAAGAAACGCATCATGAGTAAATCGTGTTCACTTTTTTATTCACCGCATTGAACCTATTCCCAGAGGGACGCGACCAACTTCTGGATCGATCGTAACTGGAGCGAAGTTGATCAAATTTTTGAACACGCGCGGCAGCGAAATATAGCGTGTTTCAGTGCCGCCCGAGCGCCAGGGGACCTCCCATGAAACAAATGCCAATAACTCTTTTGATCGTCGCACTTTCCGCAATTCCCGCATACGCCGATGTTTCATCAGACTGCAAAAAGGGAATTGCTCCCGACATTCAGGTCTCAGCTTGCTCCAAAATCATAAAGGGTGGCGCAGCCTCACGCGACAAGAGCTCTGCCTACCACGTCCGTGCAGGCGCATACGTTGCAATGCAAAAGATTGAAGCCGCACTTGCAGATTTCAACAAAGCCATCACGCTCAATCCAAAAAACGCCGACGCTTTTGCCGGCCGCGGCGCTTTAAATACGATGATCGGCAAATCAACCGACGCAATTGCCGATCTGACCAAAGCAATCAATCTGGGGCTCAATGATGCGGATATTTACGTTGTCCGCAGCAGCGCTTACTCAGCGATCGGCAAACACGACGATGCCATTGCCGACACAAACAAGGCGATCAAATTCGATCCCAAAGCGGCCGACCCTTACGGTGTCCGCGCCTTGGCGTACATGAAAAAGGGCGACTACCGCCGCGCAGTAGCTGATTACGACAAGGTTATCGAACTCGACCCAGGTCATTCGGAAGACCACGTAAGCCGAGGCCTCGCCTATCAGCGCCTACGCGATTACGACCGCTCCGTCGCCGATTACAAAAGGGCCCTTGAACTGGCCAAGAACGATGCAGAAAGGTACACGGCGTATTTGAATCGCGGAAATCTCTACATGATAATGGGAAAACTTGCGCCTTCCCTGACAGACTCCACCAGGGCGATCCAACTCGCTCCGAACAAAGTGCACGCTGCCACCGCCTATCGCAACCGAGGCATCGCTCACGAAAAGAAGCGAGATTTCCGCCAGGCCATCGCCGACCACGGCAATGCAATCGAACTCAACCCAAACTTTGCGCTAGCATACAATAATCGCGGCAACCTTCATTTGCGCAAGGGCGACTTCAAGCGCGCCATCGCCGATGCCACAAAGACCATCGAATTAGCCCCGAAGCTGTGTGACGGCTACATAACTCGCAGCGTCGCCTACAGGCAGACGGGCGCCATCGACAAGGCTATTGGAGACGCATCGCAGGCCGTCAAACTGAATCCCTTCTCTGCACGTGCTCTCAACATGCGTGGCCTTGCCTACAGCGTTAAGAAAGACTATGAGCGCGCCATCCTCGACTACTCACGGGCAGTCAAGCTCAACCCCAAATTCGCGAAGGCCTACAACAATCGAGGCAGGGCTTATAAGGGCAAAGGAGATTTCCTGCGCGCGATTATCGATTACACGGCCGCAATCAAGCTGAATCCTAAATACGCCAAGGCTTACAATAATCGCGGCACAGCCTATGCACGAATTGGCGAGACCAAACGCGCATTAGCAGACTATCGGAAAGCACTGGAACTGCGCCCCGGCACCCGGACAATCGAAAAGAACCTACGACGATTGGAACGAACCCAACGTTGATAACTTCTACCATGCTCTCAGCACGAACCGCCGTTTGAACCGGTCTCGTCCGTTTGCGCCTAGTGTTGAGCAGCAAACAACGCCTTGAAGTCCTCAAATCCAACGCGTTCGATCGGCCTCAGTGAGTCATCAAGAATATCGTAGAAGGCCCCATGCGTACCACGCACGCTAAAAAATACGATAGCATCGATATCACCGCCGCCTTCCCGATGGGTAATTGCCGCTCCTGGTTCCGTCAGCACATAACTCCCAGTATGGCGGACCTCCTTCACTTGTCCATCAGGAGAATAGATCCGAAGTTCTCCTTGCATGACGAGCGTGGCATATTCGGCGTAGTGCTTATGGAGAAAAATCTTCTTATTCGCTGCGAATTTGAATGCCGCGTCGACAATGGCCTTTTCCTCATCCACACAAAAGATGTGATAAGCGAGGTGTTCGATGCCATCGAGACGCTTCCAGGGTATGTTTCTATCGTCGAACCTTGATGTCGACTGATGCCGATACTGCATATCGATTCCTCGCATTGGCACCGAACAAGGCTCATGACTTGAGCGCCAAACAGAAGCGCATCGAGCCATGGGCACTAGTTCGTTTTTGCTACCTTCGGGCCAGCCTGCCTATTCTCCTTTTCCAGACGATCCTTGCCAACACCGACAGCACTATTGAGATCGTAGTTGTCGGCCACAAGTTTTTGGGCGGCGCTATCACCGTTTGCCGCTGCGATATTGATGTACCGTCGGCCTTCGGCAACGTTCTTTGCGACACCTCGCCCGCGCAGAAGCTTGAGACCATAGTTGTACTGGGCGTTGGAATCGCCAAGCTCGGCGGCCCGCCGGTCCCACTCGACAGCCGATGCAAGGTCCGGTCCCGTCTCCAGGCCATAGCCATTCTCGTCCATCCAGGCCATAAACGTCATGGATTGAGGAAGTTTTCGGTTTTCAGCGCAGTAACGAATAATGACGCGAGCCGGGCCGAATATTCCATGCTTGGCTGTTTCGTAGCCATACATGCACTCGATATCCGTTAGCTCTCCTCGTTCAACTTTCAGTAAAATATGCTCAAGCGTGTATTCGGCGGGATTGAGCACACCTCCCTGGTCCGCGATCATATCACCAGCATTCGCGGCGGCACCTGAAACAGTGATCATGACAGCAGCCAATGCGGCCCTGAGGGAAATTGGCTTCCTATGGATTCGTGAATGACAATGCTTGCCCATAACGTTCCTCATCATTTGCGATGAGGTATTCATAGATCCTGGCGGCGCCAAACTGGCCAGCGCGAAGTCACCAAATTGTAAGAAGTTTGTCAGGTCTCAGGGCTCGGCCTCAAGCTTCGTAGCGGTAACCATACCCATAAACGGTTTTGATAATGCGTGGCCTGGATGGATCGCTCTCAATTTTTCGCCTCAAAACAGAAATGTATTGGTCAAGAGCGCGGCTGTTTGGCAAATAGTCGTGACCCCAGCATTCATCCAAAAGATCGTCTCTCGAAATTGCTTCGCCGCATCTTTTATGAAGGAAACGAAGCAGAGTCACTTCGCGCAAGGTCAGATCGATCAATAGATCTCCACGTCGTGCGCGCAAGGCACGCATATCGACCTCCAAATCGTCGAGATGGAATACCGGCTCATCCGGAACCGCGTGCGGCTTGGCGATCCGTGCGCGCCTTAGCAAAGATTTTATACGTGCTATTAGCTCACGAGGACCAAAGGGCTTGACGAGATAATCGTCTGCACCATGCTCAAGCCCAATCACACGGTCAACTTCCGTATCGCGTGCCGACAGAATAAGTATCGGTATGGCAGGGTGCTCACCACGAAGCAGCTTGCACAGTTCAAGCCCGTTGAGCTTCGGCATCATCACGTCGAGAATGATGAGATCGGGGCAAGTCTTCTGAAAAACCGCAAGCGCCATCTCTCCATCTGCGGCGCAATGACATTCAAAGCCCTCAAGCGAAAGGAGCTCATCAAGCCCCTTACGCATATTGTCATCGTCTTCGGCCAGAAGAATTCGGGCCACTGCTCTGTCTTTGGCTGGCGTCTTCACGTATTTGCAGTTCCAATTGAAGGTAAGCACACTTCAAACCGCGATCCGGCTGAGTCGATGAAAGCCTCGAACGTTCCTCCTCGCGACTTGGCAAGTTCTTCAACAACCTTTAGGCCCAGCCCATGAGCACCCGCGCACTTCTGCGGACGGGCTGGAACGCGAGGTCCGTCGTCGCTCATGGTCAGCACGATACGATCTGCAGTATTCCTAGTCTCAACCTTCACATTCGACCCGCCGGCATGCGAACAGGCGTTGTCGATTAGATTGATTAGAATGCGTTCCAAAGCAGACCGATCGTCGACCAAGGCGGCGGATGCCCCGGCATCAAATGTAACGGAACAGCCGGACTTTGCCATCAGCGGCTCGTAACGCAAAAGTATGCTCTTGATCACATCATCTGCATCTACGAGCGGGCCGCTCTCGGGCTGCGGCTGCAACCCTCGGCTACGACGGAGGGTCGTTTCGGCAATGATGGCCAACCTGGCAATCTCTTCTTCAAGTGCCTTGCAGTATCGAGCAATTCTGTTCATGTCATTGCCATGTCTGGAAATGAGATCGACATAGATTTCCAGGTTCGCAATCGGTGTTCGCAAATCGTGAGAGAGACGCGCTGCACTTTCTGCCCGGACACGATGTTGCCGCGTGACCTCGTTTTGGTAACGCATAAGCATGGTCAGTGCGAAACCCCAACCAATGGCGACAGGGACAACAACCGCTGCAATAAGTAGCGCGGAACTTCCAGTATCGGTATCAAGGCCGACCTGTATCTTCCATCCTGACAGGACCTTGGTCAGCTCAAGGCTTTCTGCAAGCACACCAATGCCTTGCCGGCTTTCCTTCGGCCATTGTCGTTGCCCCCATGGGTCAATAAGTTCAACCGGCTTTCCAACCTCGTCTCCCGCACCGGCAAGAACCGTATCGATGGCTTGCTGAAGATCATCCAGACTCGAAACGATGCAGAGCTCGCGAAAAGTGTCAAACTTTGTGCATGTCAGGAGAACAGGATCATCGAATAGCCTTGCCCATGTATGGCCCTGTCGCTGCTGAGTTGTCGTCTTTCTCGCCCTTGCCAAGGCAGAATCAAGCTGTGCCAGAATCTGCCGTTCCTGCAGCAGCACAGCATAATCTTCTTCAGGCGGGAAAACCCGTCTGTGTTCCTGAAAGAGAACCGCGAAGAGAGGCGACCGTTCGTAGACGATACGGCGCAAAAAACCGACAGGGTCATTCGCGCTCAACAATGTCCTCTGTACGTCCTTGAACCGTTCAGCCACCAATTGTGAGAGAGCAGTGTCGAACTGAACCGCATAGGACTTAGCAACTTGCTGTGCAGCCTCGCCCGCACGAGACAGCGACGCAGTCTTATCGATCACAATCGTTCTGACGGCCAAGGCAATGATGATAGCGAGCGGCAGGGTAATAAGAACAATGGCAAGCGTATTGAGCCGCAGCGTACGATTCATCAGATTGGCTGCCTGCATGCTACTTCCTATGCCACCCTCTCGGATAGAGCATTTGAGAGTACAAACGCAGCGATCATCGCGATCACAGTGGCAAATCTTAAAACTTCGATCCAGTCGTCTCAGATATTCGGTTTATAGGCCCAGGACGCCAAATTGAAACGCTGACACCCGCGGCTCACGCGCTATCTGCTTTCAAAATATTACTTATCTCGCGGAGAATAACCAAGCACACGATCGAAATGTCAGAAAATTATGAGGCACCAGATTTTCCCGTCCACATTGCCTCCTGGATGCGGCGATATCCGCCGCATCCAAAAGGCAGCCTCGCTATTTTTTGGTGTTTTTGTGCGTCCCGTTGGTATCGGTAGCCGAGCCGTTCCAATGACCATAACGAATGAGCAGGTCCTTCTGTTCGCTAGTGACCGTACCTGACTTCTGGGCTATGCGCGCGAGCTGCAGTACGCCCATGTCGTTGGCTTGTGCCGATACTCCGCCAAAAGTAGTTGCGGCCATCAACACTGTAGTCGCGATCAATTTGTTCATGGTGTTCCTCATCTATTGCGATAAGGAACTGTTAGCTCTCACGGCAGCTCGATGGGTCAGCGTGGAACAATTGACTTGCAAGAAGGTTGTCAGGCGGCTTTGACTTGACTTCACTACGATGTCGAGAAACCGGCGGTGCGTCGTGTCCATGGCATCAAGCGTTTCACAAAATACGACGACGCCTGCACGATTTTTTAGGGACGCACCGGACCCAGCCCATGCCAAAGCCATGGTTGCCTAAACAGCCGACCGAAAGGTAGCGATCCTTCGTCTAAGTCCTATACAGTTCCAGTGTGGTGCGGACGGCGGGACTCGAACCCGCATGGAGTCTCCTCCGAGGGATTTTAAGTCCCTTGTGTCTACCAGTTCCACCACGTCCGCATCTGCTTTGCCGATTGGTCGGCGCGCGCGTTGTTATGCCTACCCCGCAAGCGCCGCGCAACCCACGCAATATCTCAAATGACACATTTTCCTCAGCGCCGCCCACCATGCAGAATGCTGGCACGAAGCAGCAGATAGAGCAGCGTCCCATTCAATATATGCCAAAGGTAATGCGTGCCTGACCGGCTCCCTAATACCTCTATCGTCTGCGCGCAAACCTCCCGATCGATCGTGCGGAATGTTAACGACACGGCAAGAATGAGCCCGGCCACGACCAGGTACGCGCCTGCGGGATGGCGCATTATCATCAACACCGCCCCCAGAAGGATGAGAACACCAAGCGCTGGAAGGTACCCAACGGATCCGTTAAGGCAGCGCGCGCCGCCGCAGCGCATATCTCCAGCGTATGACAGGGTCGCAAAAAACACGGCGACACCTGCCAGTGTAACGATCCACCCAAACCCGAAATAGCGCTTCAGCGTGTAAGCAAGGTAGGCGAGCATGAAGGCCGTAATCGGCGCGACATCAGCCACCGATGCCCAACGCGTCGCATACGTATGAAACAAAAAACTCCCGATGCCAATGATCGCAACAAGCGCGATGAGACCGAGATCGACAAACCGCCGATCGCTCCTGTGTGACGTTGCCCACAACCAAAGCGCGGCCACAGCGCCAATCAGAAAGGCGGCGTTGGACACCGCATTGATCGGTTCGGCCCAGAACGAAGGATCGCCGCCGCGCTCACAATATGAAAAGATCTTGTCGTTCCAACCGGCCATGACAACCCTGTCAGCGATTGCGGGAATGTCACTGGACCCCGCTCAGCTACGCCTTCTTTTCCTGCGGCATAAGGCGCAAGGAAAGCTCGCGCAATTGCGTTGCCGTCGCTTCGCTCGGCGCGCCCATCAGCAAGTCTTCCGCCTGCTGGTTCATGGGAAACAGCGAAACTTCGCGCAAGTTCTTCGCACCGACCAACAGCATTACGATACGGTCAATACCCGCCGCCATGCCCCCGTGCGGAGGGGCGCCGAATTGAAACGCGCGATAAAGCCCACCAAAACGTTCTTTGACCACATCGGCGTCGAGACCGGCATGCCCGAAAGCATTCACCATCGTTTCAGGCAGATGGTTACGGATGCCGCCAGACGCGATCTCGCTACCGTTGCATACGAGATCGTATTGATAGGCCTTGACGTCCAATAATGCCTCGTCATTGCCTTCCGCGGCGTTTAGCGCATCCAACCCACCTTGCGGCATCGAGAACGGATTGTGCGAAAACTCCACGCGCTTTTCATCCTCGTTCCACTCATACATGGGGTAGTCGACAATCCAGCACAACGAATACTGGTCTTCGTCCAACAGTTTCAATTCCTGCCCAATGCGGTCGCGCGCATCGCCAGCAAACTTTGCGAATTTCTGCGGGCGTCCGGCGGCAAAAAATACCGCATCGCCATCCTTGAGACTGAGCTGCTTTGAAAGTGCGTCCGCGCGCTCTTTGCCGATGTTCTTGGCAATAGGGCCGGCGCCTTCACCATCGCGCAGAAAGATGTAGCCAAGTCCCGGCTGCCCCTCTCCTTGCGCCCATGAATTCATGCGGTCGCAAAAGGCCCGGCTTCCTCCCCCAGGCGCAGGAATAGCCCAGACCCTGACCTTGTCATCTTTTTCGATCATGCCGGCAAAGATCTTGAAGCCGGACCCTCGGAAATGCTCTGTCACGTCCTGCATTTCAATGGGGTTACGCAGGTCGGGCTTGTCGGTTCCGTATTTTGAAATGGCTTCGTCGAAAGGAATGCGCGGGAAGGTCTTGGTGACGCGCTTACCCTCGGCAAACTCCTCGAATACGCCGCGCATCACGGGCTCCATTGTCGACAGGATATCTTCCTGCTCGACAAAGCTCATTTCGACATCGAGCTGGTAGAATTCACCCGGCAGACGGTCGGCCCGTGGATCCTCGTCACGGAAACACGGCGCGATCTGGAAGTAGCGATCAAAACCCGATACCATCAACAGCTGCTTGTACTGCTGCGGCGCCTGCGGCAAGGCATAGAATTTGCCTGCGTGAATGCGCGAGGGAACCAGGAAGTCACGCGCGCCTTCCGGCGATGACGCGGTAAGGATCGGTGTTGAGAATTCAAAGAACTCCGCATCTTCCATACGCCGCCGGATCGACTTGATGATATCCATCCGGCGCATAATGTTGGCATGCAGAGTTTCACGCCTAAGATCGAGAAAGCGATACTGCAGGCGCAGATCTTCCGGATAGTCAGGTTCGCCGAAAACGGGAACCGGCAGTTCCTTCGCCGCCGACAAAACTTCGATCTCGTTGGCGAACAACTCCACCTCTCCGGTCGGCAGCTCCGGGTTGGCCGTCCCTTCCGGGCGCTCGCGCAAAAGCCCATCGACCCGAATGACCCATTCGGAGCGTAAAGTTTCAGCGGTCTTAAAGGCAGGACTGTCCGGATCAGCAACCACCTGGGTAACGCCGAAGTGGTCGCGCAGGTCGATAAACAGAACGCCGCCGTGATCGCGCACCCTGTGCACCCAGCCTGACAAGCGGTGCTGTCCACCAATATCGCTGGACCGTAGCGCCCCGCAGGTGTGGCTGCGATAGCGGTGCAGGCGGGGAGCCTGAGAAGCACCGGCTTTCGCCGCATTGCCCTTGCTCGATTTCACAGATTTCGCCGCCTTGGATTGAGCCATTGCCCCCTCACTGCCTCGGATCGTCATGGTTGTCGGGATCAGGCGCGGAAAAGCGCATGGGGAAGACCGAAAGTCAAGACTGCGCCCCACGGCCAGGGCTGGCCTGCCTAGGCGCACCACAATGCAACAGCCTTAACGACAACCGCCAATGGCCCCCAATCACACGGGACAAGGCAACAAAGTTACGCTATATGCCTGCTCCTAAATGCGAATCGTAAAAACAACCGCTGACCTGGCCACTGCCTGTACCGACCTCGCGAAGTCGGATTTCGTCGCCGTAGACACCGAGTTTATGCGCGAGCAGACGTTTTGGCCCCACCTCTGCCTCATACAGCTAGCCGGACCAAGTCACGAGTTCATCGTCGACCCATTGGCCGAAGGTATCGATCTTTCTCCATTCTGGCAGCTCATGGGCGACACCAATGTCGTCAAAGTCTTTCATGCCGCACGCCAGGACATCGAGATTGTCTTTTTTGAGGGCAAACTCATTCCAGCGCCAGTCTTCGACACCCAAGTGGCTGCAATGGTCTGCGGATTCGGCGATAGCATCAGCTACGTCAATTTGGTCAAGAGGGTCACGGGCCGCAACCTAGACAAGTCCTCGCGCTTCACCGATTGGAGCAGACGGCCACTGTCGGACAAGCAATTGCATTATGCTCTTGGCGACGTCACCCATCTGCGTGATGTGTATGAACATTTGAGCGGCGAGTTGGAAGCAACCGATCGCACATCCTGGCTGGCGGAGGAAATGCGGGCACTCACCGACCCGGAAACCTACCGCTTGCGCCCTGAGCATGCCTGGAAACGACTGAAACTGCGCGTTAAAGGGCGCAGGAACCTCGCTGTGTTAATCGAGTTGGCGGCCTGGCGCGAACGCCTTGCCCAAGGCCAGGACGTACCTCGCAATCGTATCTTGCGCGACGAGGTGCTCTACGACATAGCCAACCAGGCACCGACCGACCCTGCAGAACTCTCTCAGTTGCGATCCATCAGCCAAGGATTTTCCAAGTCCGGACGCGCACGCGAAATTGTCGAAGCTGTAAAAGCCGGTCTGGCACGCGACCTCAATGACGTCCCCGCCATAAAACATGGAAAGCCGTTATCGGCCGAAGCAACAGCAACCCTTGAATTGTTGAAAGTACTTCTCAAGACCGCAGCGGCACGTCATCGCGTGGCTCCACGCCTGATCGCAGATTCGTCGGATCTGGAAAGACTGGCCGCCGAGGACGAACCCGACACCCGTTCGTTGCGCGGTTGGAGAAGAAAATTGTTCGGCGAAGACGCCCTGAGACTAAAGCGCGGCGAACTTGCACTAACCCTGTCGAATGGTGACGTGCGCATCATCAAAACGACACCTGCACGCGAAGAAGCCTGAACTGACACATCAAATTCAAGTAAATCGCACCACGTTCCCGGGATTAAGTGCGGCCCGGGTCATATCCATGCTTGTCACGCCAAACCGAGAAGAAATAAGCCAAGTCTTCATCGATCTCTTCAGGCATGACAATTTTGATGGTGACCAACTGATCCCCGGAAATTCCCGAACTCATGTTTCTGACGCCTTTTCCCTTAAGCCGGAAAACGCGGCCTGATCCTGTCCCCTTCGGCAAGGTCAGTTGCACTTTGCCAGTGGTTGTGGCGACTTCGATCTTTGCCCCAAGCACCGCTTCATCAAGCGTGATGGGCACCTCACAGCGGATATCATCGCCTTGGCGCACGAACTGACCGTGCGGTTTGACCTTGATCTCAATAAGTGCGTCGCCTGCCGGCGCCCCTTGTGACCCAGGCCCGCCTTTGCCCTTCAGCCTCAGGACCTGGCCATCCATCACACCTTCCGGCACATTCAAATCCAATGTGCCGCCTTCGGGCAGGGTTACGCGTTTGCGCGCGCCAGAGACGGACTCCATGAACTCAACTTCAAGAGTATAGCGGACATCCTGCCCACGAATTGGAAAACCGCCTGCTGCCCCATGGCGCCCACCGTTGCGTGCCCGCGCACCAAAAATGTCGTCAAAGACATCTCCAAAGCCGAATCCACCACCTGCGCCACCACCAAAGCCCGCGCCTGAATAAGCAGGCCGCTTGGGCTCGCCAGCGGCGTCGATCTCGCCCCTGTCATATTGCTTTCGCTTAGGCGGATCTCCGACGATCTCATAGGCGGCCGACACCTTCTTGAAGCGCTCCGCCGCCACCGAATCCGATGGGTTAAGGTCTGGGTGTAGTTCTTTGGCAAGTTTCCGAAACGCCTTGCGGATATCTTCGTCCGCAGCCGTGCGCTCCACACCAAGAACCTCGTAAGGATCTTCCGCCATGCCTCGTCGCCCCTAGTCCCGGCGGCAAACCCACCCGCCGAAACGCCAGTATTCACCCGCTAACTCAACCAACCACGAACGCCTGAACACGCCTTCCCCAACGCAATAACGAATTCACCGCATGGTCCTGTCAATAAAAAATGCAGCGCCGATCAACTTCGAGAATCCAAAACGTTCACTGGGAATACCGGTTCATTTCAAAAGTTGTACTGCTAATCGCCAATATAACTGACAATGCGGCAGACATGCGCCAATTCAATCCTGTTGGCGCGATCGTCGCCGACTAGGCTGGAATACCCGCCACCGCCAAGCCGACAACCGCTCATCCGACGCGAATTTCACCTTCGCGATCAAGAAGTCTGGCCAGCGAATCAAAACGGCGGGACAGGCGCTCACCCTCCAGCCCTGCAAGCTTCTTAGGTATCGTCAATACAAGCTTGTCGCCCTCATAAGAAAGTGGGGTCTGTTTGATCACGCCAGGCACGCCGACCGACAACATATGCGCCGCGCGAACAGCCGCTCCGACGATCCGTGCACGCTTCATCGCGTGCCTTCCTACTGCGGCCTGCAACCTTTCAGACAGTGGATTAGTACCATTAGACCCGCGATCATTGTGACGGAAGTAAATCGATAGCGCTAGGAAGATCCGGCCCGCATGATCAATGCCGGTAAGCCCCGCATGCGCGACGATGTTGAGGCTTTGCTCGCCACGATAGTCTGGGTGTGCACGCCAACCGATGTCTGAAATCAAACAGGCGGCATGGCGCAATCGACGCTCGTCCTCGTTCTCGTCAGGCCCTGGCGCCTGGAATATTGCATCGGTCCACAAACACAACTCATGTGCATGATCAACCGATCGCGATCTTTGCCGTGCCAGTTCCAAACAGAAACTTATCAATGGGTCCCGGCCGCGTTCTTCGCGCGACATAGCCTTGAATAAGAGCCCCTCACGGATACCGAATACAGAAAACACAACCTGCCGCGGCTTGATTGCGCGCATCAGGCGCTCCAGAACAACCGCTCCATATGGAATGACTTCACGCCGTGCTTTTGAAATACTGTCCACGCCGGGCAACAACGACAACCGCTTCGACTTTCGCATCGCTTCACAGAATTCGATGGCTTCGTCTGCAGCAATCGAATAGCCCTGCATGATGCGCAATGGATAGTCACTGAACGCCATGTGTATCTTCGCAATGGCGCGCCATGTTCCCCCGACCGCGAAGAAGTCTCGGCCCTCCCCAAGTCCCAGCCAATCGATCCGATCGATATGGTCATCAACGAGCCTACCAACCTTGTCTGGCCGGCCTTCCGCTGCCTCCATGAGACGCAATCCGCCGACCGGCGCAGTAATGGCATGCTTGCGTTTGCCCTCGGCCAAATCGATCAATTCCAGACTGCCGCCACCCAAATCTCCAACCAGTCCATTAGGGCGCACGAATCCCATCATGATCCCGTGCGCTGCCAGTTCCGCTTCCTGCCCACCACTTAATATTTCAATCGTTGTTCCACACGCTTCCCTGCCGCGCGCGATGAAGTCGGGGCCGTTTTGCGCATCTCGCACGGCTGCCGTTGCAATCGCCATGACTTTCTTGATGCCAAGAATGGTGATAATGGAACGAAAACGCCTGAGAGCCTTGAGCGACCGCTCAAATGCCGTCTCATCAAGTCGGCCGGTCGCCGTCAAACCGCGTCCAAGACCACAAAGAACTTTCTCGTTGAAAAGCGGCGTCGCCGCGCGCACGGCCCCCTCATAGACAACCAGACGAACTGAATTTGACCCAATATCGATCACCGCGATCGGATCAAGATCACTAATCCGTCCACGTTCATCGAATATGCGCGCCAGCTGTCTCACATCAACTCCCGCGTCTGTCCCCGCCAAACGCAAACCTGGGCGGATGGTCCTCCTCCAGCGCCTGCCCCCGGCCAGAAAGGCTCGGGTTCGTCATAAAGTATTCGTGCGCATTGAATGCCTCTTCGCCCTCTTGCGGAATAATTCGCCGTGCCGATCCGTCCGGCTCAATCTGCCAGCTTTGCTGATTGTCCTTGAAATTTGCCACCATGATCTGGTTCAAGACCTGCTCGTGTACCGTCGGATTGGTCAGCGGTGTCATGGCCTCCACCCGCCGGTTGAGATTCCGCGGCATCAAGTCGGCCGATGAGATATATACGGCAGCATTGGGCGAGGGCAGACCTTCACCACAGCCAAAGCAGTAGATCCGCGAGTGTTCGAGGAACCGGCCGATAATGCTCTTCACCCGAATGTTTTCCGACAAGCCCGCAATCCCCGGCCGCAGGCAGCAAATACCTCTGACGATCAGATCGATCTGCACTCCGGCCTGACTGGCTTCATAAAGCGCATCAATAACCTCTTTGTCGACAAGTGCGTTCATCTTCATCCACACCGCAGCAGGCCTGCCAGCCTTGGCATGTTCGATTTCATCGGAAATGTGTTCGAGAATCCGCGCGCGAATACCGTGCGGACTTGCAGACATTTTCTCCAGATCCGCAGGCCGCCCATAGCCAGTGACGAAGTTGAGGATCTTGGTCACATCACGGGCAATTGCAGTGTCTGTGGTGAAGAACGATAGGTCCGTGTAAATCCGCGCCGTTTGCGGGTGATAGTTCCCCGTCCCGATATGGCAATACGTGGCCATCTCTCCGCCCTCCCGCCGGATCACAAGACCGAGCTTGGCATGCGTCTTAAGCTCGATGAATCCGTAGACCACATGGACGCCTGCGTTTTCCAAGTCCCGCGCCCAACGAATGTTGGCGGCCTCGTCGAATCTCGCCTTGAGTTCAACCACCGCTGTAACGGACTTGCCTGCCTCGACCGCATCTTTGAGGGCCTTGATGATCGGGCTGTCCCGTGAGGTCCGATAGAGCGTCCACTTGATGGCCATGACATTAGGGTCTGTGACAGCCTGGCGTAGATATTGGACCACCACATCGAACGACTCATAAGGGTGGTGAACGATGATTTCCTTGGCGCGAATAGCGGCAAAACAGTCCCCACTCATCTGCCGGATACGTTCAGGGAACCTGGTCTCGTAGGGCTTGAACAACAGCTCGGGCCGCTCATTGGTGAGCAGTTGCTCCGTATCCGAAAGGCCCAGCAGCCCGTCCTTGACAAAGACTGCCTCTTCACCAACTTCCAACTCATCAATTACGAACTTTTGCAACGCTTCCGGCATGCTGGATTCCAGCTCCAGCCTAATCACGTTACCGCGTCTACGCCGCTTCAAGAGCGTTTCGAACGACGCAACGAGATCCTCCGCTTCCTCCTCGATCTCCACATCGCTGTCGCGCAGAACTCTAAACGCACCCTGGCTCTTGATTTCAAAGCCGGGAAACAGCGACTCGATAAACAGCCCGATCAGCGACTCCATTCGAATGAAACGCAATTCCTTTTCCGTTTCCGAACGCAATCTGACAAACCGTTCGAGCTGACTGGGAATGGGAATAAGCCCATTCATCACCTTGTCATCTTCCTGTCGCTCCATTGAGACGGCCAGCGTGAGACCCTTGTTCAAAATGAACGGAAACGGATGGGCTGGATCGACGGCAATCGGTGTTAGAATCTGGAAGATGCGCGCCATGAAGAGTTCTTTCAGCCACTCTTTTTCCTTGGCACCAAGCTTGCGCGCCGAGACGATCGAAATTCCCGCCTCATCCATCTTGCCGCGCAGCGTCCGCCAGCACGCTTGCTTCTCCGCGACCAGACCGGCTGCGAACTGATTGATTTTTCCCAACTGCTGTGATGGCGTCAGTCCGTCCTGCGATCGCTTGGTCACCCCCGCCGCGATTTGGCCATAGATGCCGGCAACACGCACCATGTAGAATTCGTCGAGGTTCGACGCAGAAATAGACAGGAAGCGCAATCGTTCCAGCAATGGGTGACGCTCGTTCATCGCCTCTTCCAAGACCCGGCGATTGAACTGCAGCCACGAAAGTTCGCGATTGTAATATCGCTCATATTCACTTGGCACTTCCCGCACAACTTTCACAGGCACGGCTGACGCCTCTTTGTTCCGCCGTCTCTGAGCAGCCATGTCCGTTAACTCCCAGTTAAATCTCTTCTTCTGACACGGTCATAAAAGACCCCAAGAGATTACAGATAGATGACCATCCTGATCGCTTGATTACGGCCACAACGCAGATTGGCCAGGCACCGGACCAGGCACTAGCTCCGTGCTCACCGCTCGCCGTCTTCTCCGCCGCTTGCAAGGCTGTCCAGCGCCTCTTGGGCAAGCCGCCGCGTTATGCGTCGTTTCTGCTCCAGCGCCAGCTGATCCATCTGCGCAACAATCTTGTTTGCACTGGCCATGGAACGTTCCATCCTCACGCTGAGGTAACTTATGAGCTGCGGTTCGACCTCGATCTGCCTGTCACCGAAAAGCTTAACAAGGACAGCATTCAACAAGGCTTCATCCGGCACATCAATCGCAGCAACCGGCAGCGCCCGTAGCCGCGACCCCAGGTCCGGCAATGAGATTTTCAACTCTCCCGGTGCAATCGCTGACGTCAGCAAGATGGAGTGCTTCTTCTCACGCGCCATATTCAGAAGATGAAACAGGATACGCTCATCAGCGATACCACGATCCAGATCTTCGACAACGAGCGCGCCTTCGCGCTCCAGCATCGCAAGCGATCCCTCGTCAAGCTGCGCACCGGTAACATAGGCTGCCTGAGACGCGGTTTGCCACACATGCGCCAAATGGCTTTTTCCGGCACCACTTGGCCCATGCAGCAACGCCGCCCAATGATTCCACTCCGGCCACGCATCTATGATGGCAACCGCAGCCTCGTTCGATTGAGAAACGAAGAAATCTTCCAGACCGAACGCAGATCTGATTGGCAGGTCCAACGTCAGCTGACGCGGCGTCGAATTCATAACTACTGGCCCGCTCCATCACCAGCAGGCGGAACCGCGCCGCCACTATACACATCGCTTTTTAAGTATGCATCAAGCAGGAACCGCACAAGCACACCGATGGCCGCTGCCATAGGCACAGCCACGAGCGTGCCAACGAGCCCAAATAAATAACTGAAACTGAACAAGGCAAAGATCAGCCATACCGGATGCAGACCTATTTTCGGACCGACAACCTTCGGCCCGAGAAATGATGCATCCAACGCCTGCCCCGCCAGAAACACACACAACACGAGAATGACCGGCAACACCTCTGGCCAGAATTGCAAGACCGCAAGCGTGGTTGCCGTAACGGTTCCCAGTACCCATCCGACAATCGGTACGAATGCCATGACGCCGGTCGCCAATCCTATGAATAAACCGTACTCAAGCCCGACCAGCGAAAGTCCAGCGGCATAAAGCAGGCCAAGTATGACGCACACGGTTCCCTGTCCGCGAATAAACGCGCTGACAGCCGCATTTATCTCCTCGCCCAACCGCCTCAACCTTGGCGCATGCGCACGCGGCAGCCAGCCGTCGATCTTAGCTACGATATCGTTCCAATCCACAAGCAGATAAAAGACGACAATCGGAGTCACGAGCACAAATGAAATGAAGTTAAACACGGCCGCACCTTGCGACCACAATGACGCGGCAAGCCAGCCGGCCAGGCTCTCCCAATTCTCGCTTACGGAATTGACCGCTTTACTGATCGAATTTTGCAGCTGCGGATAGTTATCGCCGAACTGATCACGTGCCCAAGCCTCCAAAAGCGTCTCAAGCCGCTGCAATTCCCCCGGCAAGGCTGCCGCAAACTGCTGCGCCTGCGCAAAAACCAGCGGTACCAGAAAGACCAGCGCGGTAACGAATGCAGCCGCGGCCAGAACTACGATGAGCGCTGAGGCCAAAATTCGGTTGAAACCCAGCCGCTCCAATCGATCCGCTAAGGGATTGAACATGTAGGCGATCACCATGCCCGCCACAAACGGCAACAAGATTTCCTGAAGCAGGCCAATCAGGAAAATGACGCCGACTGCTGCTAACAGCCAAAACAAAACCTGCCGCTCTACCTGCATCTCATGCTGCTCCCGTGCCTGCTATAGAACCTGCAGATCCATTTCCCGCCGTGCATTCGAAACTTGCCTGCCGGACGAGGTTTTCTACCGGCAGCTATCAGCGCCATACGTAACCGTCATTCGCCCGACATGTGGTATAGCCAGGAGCGCAGATAGGCCGCGAGCGAAGATAACGTCAATGCCGCCACGATCCAAATCATGATCTCGCGCACACCTGTAATCCCCAACGAAAAACCTTCGTCCGCCAAAACCACCGCCGCCAGCACAATCTGCGCAAACGTGTTGGCCTTACTGACACTCAGGGGATGTATTTCCACCGGATTTGCCAACAACCACGACAACACGACCGCAGCCACAATCGCTATGTCGCGCGAGACCACCATAATCACAAGCCATGACGGTAGTTCGCCACTTACACCCAGCGCCACGAAAATGCACACGATGAGAAGCTTGTCGGCGAGCGGATCGAGATAGGCGCCAAGCTCTGTAGACCAATCGAACCTTTTGGCCAGATAGCCATCTACCGCGTCTGAAATACCTGCGACCACGAAGGCCATAAACGCAATTTGCGTTTTTCCGCTCACCAGCAGCCAAAATACGATCGGCACAAGGATCACCCGGCCAAGTGTAATCAGGTTTGGAATACTCAAGGCGCAATCCTGGTTGCCAGTTATCGTTTTTTGCGATCCATCCGTGAGTTGACGAACCGCCAACGGCCCAATCATGCACTGCCTTGCAAGGCAGCGTCCAAGACACATGCCGTCGCAGGGTTAACTAAAGGGCCAGCCTGCTACCTATAACCGATTGTAAATTCGCACAATTACTTTTGTCTGGGGCTGGAATAGCCCTATCGCCAGCCTCGCAGCTGTTCAAAAGCTCGACCGAAGCAGCCACCCGCCTGATCCATCCTCGCTGAGGCGCATGCCGTGGCGGGCAACCACAACCGCCAATTGCTGCCCCCCACCAGGAAACTTCATTCTGATCTGGGCGCTGGCAGCCGACACGCCACCCTCCTGGAAATCTCGCGCGCCCTGCAACTGCTGAATCTTGCGGCGCATCTGATACCACTCGGCAAGGCTGGAGAATTGCACCAAGATATCCACCGTTTCGCCTGGCCCCGCCAGCACATCGACGCCACCACGCGAGCGCGCCATCACCGCTTTCCACCGGCCCTCCAGAACACCCAAGCCCACAACGGCTGCAAACTCCATGGCATATGCCACATCGCCATCGTAGATCCGGTAGCTGCGCTTCCATGCTATAGGTCCAACAGCGTCTCGCCCCGCCAGCGTCACGTGCAATTTCTTGGCGGGTTGATCAAGTTCAGCAACCATCACCACAACCTGCTGCGAGCCATACTCGCCGGCCAAAATACGCAGGCCATCCCCTCCTCCCGCAGCAACGCTCGCAATTGTGTCGCGGTGCACCTCACGCTTGAGAGGGCGAACAATAGCCGGAGTTACCGAGTTCGCCAGATCCAGCCCCTGCCAGATCTCACCCCATTCCCCCAATGCTCTTTGCAGTTCGCTCTTGGCACTCTTCCGATAAGCCGGCACCAGAACAATCTTTTTTGCGGGCGTGTCGATGAAGGGGACACTTTGCTGTTGCAACAACGCTTGCACAGCCTGCTTGGAGAAGACGAAATCCAGGTTGGCGTAATATTCTGTGGAGGAATTCTTTTCCGACAATACGGATACGCCTTCCACGTACTGGCTTGCATCAACGCCGGCGAGCGCCTTGATGCGCTGGTAGGCGGTGACCGGAACGATCCGCTTGAGCAAGGAGCGAAAGGCCGCCTGTTGCCCCTCTGCATGCGCCTTTTTCTTGGCGGTGACCGCGTCTTTCGCTTGCGCCTCCACGGGATAATTGGCAACGGCATAAACGTTAGCCTGCTCTGCCACTGCGGCGCTCCCGATTGCCAGACACAAAACCACGGCACCGCAGATCACGCCCAACATATGCCCAAATCTGACATGCAAGGCCTCCGCCGGGCCGCCATCTTCTGCAAACAACTGCCAGTCCCTCATTTTCGTATCCGTTCCCGCTTCCTGTCGCATGCCAGCACATATCCGCGCAAGCAGCCAACCGACAGCGCTTAAAACACATTGGCCCCTACTTGCCCCCACACCACCCCAGGCAAACCGGCCAGGTACCGCCAGGGCTCGCTATGCCCTCGCCACGGCCATTCTATGGTCAGCACCACGCTGGACCTTCTCAGATGCAACCACGCTCCACCGGGGCTTGAACGTCGTTTGCCCCCAGCCGTTCTGCACAGCTGGAGTTGCAATAACGCCGCTGACAGCGCAATACGGGCGCAGGCGATGCCGCACGGCAAAGCGCCCTGACCCCGCCGTCGCCGGAAAACCAATGGCGGCAGGAGAATCTTTAAGAGTAGTAGGACGAAACAGCGAGGCCAGATGGCTGTGGCAGATGACGACTGTGACCAACCGATCACATATCGTGACGCCGGGGTAGATATTGACGCAGGCAATGCTCTCGTTGAGGCCATCAAGCCAGCGGTCCGCCAAACGTCCCGGCCCGGCGCTGACAGTGATCTAGGCGGCTTCGGCGGCCTCTTCGACCTGCAGCGCGCCGGCTTTAAGGATCCCGTCCTTGTTGCCTGTAACGACGGCGTTGGAACCAAACTCAAGATCGCCATCGAGTCTGGCCTCCACGATACGATCGGCATCGACCTCGTCGCCATGTGCGTCAACGACCTCATCGTTCAGGGCGCCGAACCGCTTTTCTTCCTCGACTATCTGGCAACCGCCAAACTCGATGTCGCCACAGCCACAAGCGTCATTTCCGGCATCGCACGCGGCTGCAAGATGTCAGGCTGCGCGTTAATCGGTGGCGAAACCGCAGAGATGCCCGGCATGTATCATGGCAGTGACTACGACCTTGCCGGATTCGCCGTCGGCGCCGTCGAGCGTGGTGACGTGTTACCAAAATCCACGGTTACGGACGGCGACTGCATCATCGGGCTTGCCGCATCGGGCGTCCATTCCAATGGGTATTCCCTTGTCCGTCGCCTGGTCGAGTCAGCGAACCTCGACTACGGTAACCCTGCACCCTGGCAACCTGACCGTTCATTGGCCAACGCACTGCTGGAACCAACCCGTATTTACGTCGCACCTGTACTGAAGGCGTTGCGCAGTTCGTCGGGAACCTCCATCAAGGCCCTATCCCACATCACAGGTGGCGGCCTGACTGAAAACCTACCAAGGGTCCTTCCAGCCGGATGTGAGGCAGTCATTGATCTGTCGGCAATTGCACCACCTGCGGTTTTTTCCTGGATCGCAAAGGAAGGCCGCCTCGACGAAGCGGAAATGTTGCGGACCTTCAATTGCGGTATCGGCATGGCTGTGATCACCGAAGCAAACGCCAAGGACGAAGTGATGCAAGCGTTTCGCGAGGCAGGACAGAATGCCTGCCAAATTGGCACGATCACCACCCTTGGCCAGCCGACGGACGCCGCCGGCGTTAGCTACACCGGCCGCCTGGAGTTTGCCTGATGAGTTACGCACCGGCAAAAAAAAGGGTCGGTGTCCTCATTTCGGGCCGCGGCTCGAATATGATGTCGCTTGTCGAAGCCGCGCGATCTTCGAGTTTCCCAGCAGAAGTCGTGTTGGTGGTTTCCAACCGCCCCGATGCTCCTGGTTTGGCCTGGGCCAAAGAACAAGGTCTTCCTGCATTAGGACTGGATCACAATCACTACAGTGATCGAGAGCATTTTGAATCGCAGATCGACAGCGTCCTCAAAGCCGCCAAAGTGGATCTCGTCGCATGCGCCGGATTCATGCGTCTGATGACCACAGGGTTTGTCGAGGCTTGGCGCGACCGTATGCTCAACATCCACCCCTCACTACTCCCTTTGTTCAAGGGCCTGAACACACATCAAGCCGCGCTGGAAGCAGGCGTCAAAATCAGCGGTTGTACTGTGCACATCGTTCGTCCTGAAATGGACGCAGGTCCCATTCTGGGGCAAGCCGCTGTTCCAGTATTGCCCGGTGATACACCTGAAACTCTGGGGGCACGGGTGCTGGATGCCGAACATCGCCTATACCCTGCTGTTTTGGCTCAGTTTGCCTCAGGTCAAGTCGTGGTTGACGGGAACCGGGTAATCACTCAGACAAGGTCGCAAGGGGTTAAGGAAAAACAGGTTTTATACTCGCCAGCACTGCCCTGAATCGCGACAACGAACCAAGCGAGCCTATGACGCAGCGCCAAATTGAAGCGGCCGACAATGCCGCGAATGGACAGACGAGCCGCCTCAGTGCTAGTGAGCGCAATCGAAATCTGAAGTGCTTGTGCCACAAGTAACACAGTCACTGCGCCCGCTTCGGCGTACAATCATCGGCTGGAAGCGGTGCGAATGTGGGTTTTAGGGGCCGCGCACGCGGAAACAAAGCCAAGCAACTGTTTTAATTATCAAACCAGCCGACCGAACGGCCGCTGTCGTCTGGAGACGGTATACAATGACGCAAATTGAGACTCTACAAAGCCCAGCCCAACAGCTCGGCGATGAGAACAGCATCTGGTTCAAGCTGACCCCGCTTTTGAAGGATCAGAAGAACCCTATGCGCATCCTCATGCAGATGGCGGAGCGCTACGGCCCGGTCATCCCCATAAACATGGCGAACCAGCGCATCGTGCTCATTACGGAACCGGAATACTTCAAACACGTTCTGGTTTCCAAGGCGGGTAACTACGGCAAGTACTTTGACGGCCTAAGAGCAATCTTCGGCAAGTCGATGATCACCACCGACGGCGCACTGTGGCAGAAGATTCGCACACCCCAGCAGCCAGCCTTCCACCCTGACGCGTTCGGCGACTACATTCCCTATTTCAACCAGGCCATCAAATCCAAGATGGATCAATGGGCAGAGCTTGCGCGCAGCGGCGAGAGCTTCGAAATGGTCGAACAGACCTGGACACTCGCAGCCGACATGATTTGCAAGGCGTTGTTCGACCGCGACATGCCCTTTAATCCTCACGTCATTTTCAAGTACGTCAAAACCTACACTGACGTGACCAATCACAAAGAAATCAGGCTTAAGAGACAGGCCAGCGAACTATTTGAGGTAACCGAAGAAGACACCGCCAAGGCCGTGGAAGCCTGGTGGAGTGTTCCGCCAGCTGTAATGGCGGCTGATCCACGCGAAAACCGCGAGGTCACCCTCCTCAACATGATCCAGGCAGCGGTCGCTGATCCGGACGTGCCGGAATTCGATCAACAGCAAGCTGTCGACGAACTGAAGCAGTATTTGTGGGCCGGCACCGAAACGACGGCCTTGACGCTCGCCTGGGCCCTTTATCTCGTTTCCAAACATCCGGAGGCGGCCGACCGCATCCGCAAGGAAGGCGAAGAAGTTCTTGGCGATCGCGAGGCTGACGCGGCCGACTATTCGAAGCTGATCTATACGCGCTCGGTTATCCAGGAAACGATGCGCCTGTATCCGCCCATATGGGGACTGATCCGCGTTGCTGAGGAACCCGACGAAATTGCTGGCAAGGAAATAAAGGTCGGAGACCGGGTTGTGCTGTTTGCATACGGCGCCCACCACAATCCCAACTACTGGGACGATCCTGAAACGTTCAGTCCCGAACGCTGGATGGGCGATGCTGCCAAGAAGCGCGTAAAGTATTCCTATATGCCGTTCGGTGCGGGCAGGCGCTCATGTCCTGGTGGCGCCATGAGCCAGGTTGAAAACACACTTGCGCTGACCACGCTGTTGCGCCGATTCCGCCCCGAGTATGTCGGCGAGGAACCCCCGGGCCTTAATGGTACCGTAACTTTGACCCCACGTGGCGGGCTCATGTTCAAAATGCACGAATTGTCCTGACCGCACAGGACAATAAGCTGCAGGACCGGCCTGTTCTTCTTACGCGAAGAACGGCTCAATAGAACTTGCGCAACTGTTGTCTCCAGGCTCCTGCCGCGTCACAGCTCACGTGTCAGGTAGCGCAATTTCACAACGCCTTCCGGACAGGTCTGGATACCGTCGAACACCAACGCATGGCGCGATTCCAGCGTGTTGAAGAGTGTGAGACCTTCACCCAGCAAAATTGGCGAAACAAACAGCTCGACAATATCTACGAGACCGGCATCAAGCGCGGATTGCATTGTCACAGCACCGCCAACAATCCAAACATCCCGACCGGTCGACTCGCGGGCCGCCTGTACGGCCGCTTGGATACCCTTGTCCGTATAAACGACCCTTTTCGGCAGATTGAGCAGCGACTCTGAGGACAGGATGAACGCATTCTGTTCCTCGTACGGCCAATCGCCGAATGCGCACAAGGCTTGGAACGTACGCCGCCCCATGACCACCGCCCCGATACTCTCCATAAAAGTATCGAAGCCGTAGTCACCACTTTGATACCGCACAAGCCATTCGGTATCTCCATCGCGATCCGCCACAAAACCATCCAGACTGACGAAGGCATGAAGCCTGACTTGTGTCATTGTTCTTTCGCCACTCCAGTTGCCGCTTGTCTTCACGACCTATCCGACGATGTCATCTGAGGGAAAGTTGAGGGCAATTTCACGCTCCGCGGACGCCGGGCTGTCGGAGCCATGAACCGAGTTCTCCCCCTTGGACACGGCAAAAAGCTTACGGATTGTGCCTTCAGCCGCCTCGGCCGGGTCCGTCGCACCCATTACCTCACGGTACTTCGCGATCGCGCCGTCCCCTTCCAGAACCTGAATTACGATCGGTGCGGAGGTCATGAAATCGCAAAGTTCACCGTAAAAGGGCCGTTCCTTATGCTCTTCGTAGAATTTCTCCGCCTGCTCCCTGCTCCAGCGCACGCGCCGCTGAGCAATGATGCGTAATCCCGCATTTTCGATAGCAGCGTTAATCGAGCCGGTAATGTTGCGGTTCGTTGCATCGGGCTTGATGATGGAAAACGTGCGCTCTTTCGACATAGTTTGCTTTTGAATCCCTACATTTTTTTCGACGTTGCCGCGGGGTTATAGCCGCGCCCCAACCACACCACAAGGCCGCGGATCTACAGACCCCAACGTGGGGACAATCGTCGACGCCCCTGCACGACGACGCCTCATTCCGCGATAAATCAGACAGTTAGCCGCCCATGGGGTTACGGGTTGCGTAAACACACCGGTATGCTTCACGTGGGGTAGTACAACCATCGCACGCCATTCGGCGGCCGCGCCAGGCACCCTACCTGGGATATCGAACCAAGCCGGGACAGACCAATTGAATTCAATACCCAATCGAGCCCTGCCCAGCCCGTTTACCGCCCAGGTACCGTCATGCAAATGCCGGCTTTGTGGTGTCTTGAAATCAACCTGGAGCGCAACCGGGCCAGCATGGCCTGGAATGGCGTTTGAGACCAGACTGCCTTCATAACGTTGACGGAACTGAAGGATCGGGGGAAAAACACTTTCCGAGAATATTAGGGGCCTTCCAGCATTCTCCCGGCGGAGGCAATCCCTGAGAATTCTCAAGTGTACGTAGCGTTCAAGAGATTGCCATGACCGGCACGGCCACCGATGTACAATGGTATATTGCCAGGGACGGCAAGCAGCACGGTCCGCTGACCGAGACCGAAATGCGTCTGTTTGTCCAGGGCGGCCACCTCAAACCAGCGGACCTGATATGGCGACCGGGTTTTGCGGATTGGCGGCCGGCACCAGCGGTGTTCCCAACCGTTGGTGAAAAAGCTACTTCAGAGGCATCTGCGCGCAGCCAACTATCATCATTGCAAACCGCGCAAGCAGCGCGCTCAACCGCATCTCAATCGCCCGGCGCCGGTCAGGCAACAACCGGCACTTCCACGACAGGAAGACCGGCTTCGCAACAGACTACAGCCGGAAGGTCCGCATCTTCCACCCTTCAGACAGGGCCTGCGACACAGCCCGGAACAGACACCCATCAAGCAGATGATCCTTCCACGCAGGTGCACGCACCAAACAGGTCCGCACGTTATGCCGCCGGCGCAATTGCGGCATGCTTGGTTCTTGGCGTTGCAGGCTGGTTTGGCTACGAGAATTACGGTGACCAACTCGGCCTAAAGTCCGCAATGGATGCCACTGATCTCAACGTCGTAACAGCACCAGAAACAAACAAGGTCGAAGTAGCGGCAACAGATCGATCCGCACCGGCAGCCTCCGCACCCAAAGCCGAATCGGCCGAGGACAAAGCGGCCCGAGCCGACGCGGAATTGCAAAATTCTGAGATGTGGCGTCTGCTCAAGAAAGACTTCCCCGATTGGTATAAAGAGCGCGTGTCAGACATCATTCGTATGCGCGAAGAAGATAAGAACCAGTCTGAAATCGCAACCCACCTCGTCACAGAACTTGTCAACTTGCGCCGCAAGCACGCCGAACAAGCCCTTGCAGCCAACACCGATCGGCTTGTTGAGATTGCACGCACCTTCCTGGCGAACCTGAAGAAGCTCGCCGCCGTCGACGATGCCGTTTGCTACAGCTTCATCAGCCAGGGCGAGACGAGCCCATCCGTCATCGCGCTTAATCCAGAGCGGGGGTATTCGGAAACCATCGAAGAGCAGATCGTCGCCATTTTCCGCGCGATCTCTGAAGGCAAGCGCTCGCCAAACACACGCCTTCGCGCTCAAAAGCCAGACTATGACCGGCTTGCGGAACAGCTGGGGCGCCTAGGCTGGAGCCAGGCCGACCTGCAACTGTTCGCCGACCCGGGCGCACTTGGCAAAGCACCACCGGAACGCGTTTGCAAAATGGTCCAGGACTGGTTTGCGGCACATATTGCCGTTGACGATAAGCCTACCAAGGACAGACTGCTTTACGAGACGTTGCGGCCGGTGATTGCAGGTTGACCATTCAGACATGCTTCAGGTCATTATCAAGGTCGTACTCACCAGTCTTGTCGTTGTCGCCATTTCCGAAATCGCAAAACGAAACTCGCTGTTTGCTGCCGCACTTGCCTCACTGCCACTGACTTCGATACTGGCCATCATCTGGTTGTACCTCGAAACATCAGACACAGAAAAAATCGCGCAACTGGCAACCGGTATTTTTTGGCTGGTCCTACCATCCCTGATCCTGTTCATAGCGCTGCCGCTGCTCTTGCGCGCCGGAATGAGCTTCACACCCAGCCTCGCAATATCATGTGTGCTGACAATTGCGGGGTACGCTGGGATGCTTGCGATCCTGAACCAGCTGAACATCCGCATCTGACTTGCGTCGCGGCGTGAGCAACACCGGTCCAGGCGCGCCCGCTCCACTCCTACGTCTCTGCCCAACCGCAGCAAAGCTGCTGACAGGCGCCGCCGCAGCGGCTATGCGATTGTCCCATGCTACATATCAACGACCTGACATACCGCATCGAAGGCAGGATGATATTCGAACAGGCTTCGAGCGCTGTCCCAACCGGCCATAAGGTCGGCCTGATAGGACGCAACGGCGCAGGAAAAACCACGCTCCTGAAGCTCTTAAGTGGCGATCTGACCCCCGACGCCGGCACAATCACGGTGCCACGAAATTCGCGGATTGGTCATGTTGCACAGGAAGCACCTGGCGGGCCGATATCGCTGATCGACTGCGTTGTAAATTCCGACACCGAACGCGCAAGCCTGCTTGCCGAAGCCGAACGCACCACCGACCCACACCGCATCGCCGAAATTCAACTGCGACTGACCGACATTCACGCCCACGCCGCACCTGCACGCGCCGCCCAAATCCTTGCTGGTCTCGGTTTCGACGAGGCGGCACAAAGCAGGCCGTGTAGCGAATTCTCTGGCGGCTGGCGCATGCGCGTTGCCCTCGCCAGCGTCTTATTCCTGCGTCCTGAACTACTGCTTCTCGACGAACCCACGAACTACCTGGATTTGGAGGGGACGCTCTGGCTGGAAAACTATCTGAAAACCTACCCGCACACGGTCATTATCGTTAGCCACGACCGCGACCTCCTGAACCGGTCGGTGGACGGCGTTTTGCATCTAAACGAAGGTCGCCTAACGTATTATTCGGGCGGCTACGACGACTTCGAACACACACGCCGGGAGCAACAACGCCTCAAACTCAAGCTCAAGAAAAAACAGGACGAAGAGCGCCGCCGCATCCAAGCATTCGTCGACCGCTTCAAGGCAAAAGCAACAAAAGCCAAACAGGCTCAAAGCCGCGTCAAGGCACTGGCCAAAATGAAACCGATCGCCGCCTCGATCGAAGACGGTGTACCGCCGTTCTTCTTAGCCAATCCTCACAAGCCGCTGGCAAGCCCGTTACTACGGCTGGAGGAGGCAAGCGTCGGCTACACACCAGGCAATCCTGTATTGCAAGGCTTGAACTTGCGCATTGATGCTGACGACCGCATCGCTCTGCTGGGACAGAATGGCAATGGCAAGTCCACATTTGCAAAACTTCTTGTCGGCAAGCTCTCGCCCATGTCCGGCAGCAGCACTGCGGTACCCAAACTTATTGTTGGCTACTTTGCCCAACATCAACTGGACGAACTCAATCCTGAGGCAACACCGTTCGATTACATGGTTGCGCGAATGCCGGAGGCAACAACCTCTGAGCGCCGCACACGAATAGGCAGCTACGGCTTCAGCGCCGACAAAGCCGACACCAAATGCAAAAACCTATCGGGTGGCGAAAAAGCGCGACTGCTGCTTGCGTTAGCAGCATTCGATGCCCCTCATCTGCTGATCCTCGACGAACCGACAAACCATTTGGACGTCGATTCACGTCAGGCATTAATTCAGGCCTTGGCATCCTACGAAGGTGCAGTGATCTTGATCAGCCACGACCGCCACCTGATCGAGGCATCCGCCGACAGACTTTGGGTCGTCAAAGAAGGCACCGTCACCAGCTATGACGGCGATATCGACACCTACCGTGCCGAGTTGCTGGGCGAACGCTCAAAGCCGGGAAAGAAGGGGAACGTGGCTGACGGAGCGGACGTAACCGCTGTGCCGGCAGCGGGCGCACGCTCCGACCAGCGCCGTGCAGCCGCCGAACGGCGCATCCAATTGGCCCCTTTGAAACAGGCGTTAAATCAGGCGGAAAAGAAACTTGAAATGATCAACCGGGACATTGCCAAGCTGGATACGTTTCTTGCCCAGCCCGACATCTACGCAATCGATCCGGAAAAAGCGCAGAAAGCGGCCCGCCAACGCGGTCAACTTGCGAAACTTCTCAGTGAAGCCGAGGACCTGTGGATAACTGCTGCGGCCGACTACGAAACCGCGTCCGAGCGCACTGACGAGTAGGTCATCAGCTTACTGACATCGCCCCGTCCCGACTCTGAAAAATTTTAGAATTCAACTGGCTAGTCATACCTGCAATCAACAATACGCAGACGGATGTTTCACCTCGAACATAACGGGCATTTCATGCCTCCACCCACCACTTGCCGTTATGAAGAAACATTATCTCTGATAGCCATCTATATGAGGGCTGACCTGTTCGTATATGAAACTGGAGTGGCGCGGGGGTAGTGTGGCGACGGATTGCGGGGTTATCCGGCTGGATCGAGACGAGGGCTCATTCAGGCTCGCCGACACCCCCGCATCACGGAGCCGCAAGACGACAATCGTCGCCGCCCTCGATCGTCTGCCAAACGCGCGACCTAGTTCAACAAATCGGCTCGTGTTCGCGGCCGATCACTACTCTCCCGAGCCGCACAGCGCCACCTCAATCATGACGCGATCACACACCAGCGTCGGCACCTTGCAGCGCGTTTGCTGGCCGCGGGTACGAAATGAAATGATGCCCAACCTCTCCAATCGTCTCAGCGTCAGCATCAAACTCGCTTTCGGCCGGCCCGACAACCGCGACAGCTCCGAAACCGACTGTGGCTTGGAGTTCTGGATCAGCGAGAGCAGCTCGATGTTGCGTTTGGAAAGCAGCCTCGATAACTCGTCCAGCGAGCCACCTTTTTGGCCAGGCAAACCGTCACGAGCGACTGATTGCGTCGTCTTGGCTCCGCAGATCTCACCATCCGGCATCACCGCAACATGCAATGTTTTTGAACGAACCATCCCGCCTGAACCATTCCGCCTAAAACGCCACCCCAACGACAAGCGGCCAATACATATCTCAACTAACGATACGTTATAACGTAAGATTGGATTAGGAGAACCGAAATTTTAAGTGAATACTACGCAATGTGATCGAGCCCTACTGGCGCTGAAGCCACCGTCCTTCGGGAATTTCCAAGTAATTTCCACCGCTAGCAACAAGCACATAGCTCCAAACCTGAAGCTGCGAACCGCTTGTCAGCTGTGCGGGCACCATTTTTCGGACGTACTCATCTCCGGCGTCCGCCGCCCCACCGACCCCCTCATAGTGATCAAGCCATTTGAAAGTCTGTTCCGGCTCCGCGAGGGTATAGATTTCACCAAACACCCTGCTCATTCGAGGACGAGCCACTCTGAGACCCGGGTAACCGCCCAGATCGTAAAGACGGCCCTCAACGAATGCCTCCCCGAGGCAGCGCGCCTCCTGCGCCAAACGCTGCCGTTCAACGTCCCCGAGCGAGCCGCCGCAACCGCTCAACAGTGTGCCGTAGACGAAAAGTCTGTTCAGCAATCGCTGCCTCCTGATGCGAAACCGCCGCAACTTCCACAGGCGCTTTCAGCACAACGCTGCCCTTGAGCCCCGCCAGTTGCTGTCACACTACGTTCAGACGTTCTTGTTTTCTGGTTCACGTACATTCACCGCAATTTGGTTCGCACGTGAAAACCATCCAGTCCAGATTGCCGCTCAATCGATCACTATAGGAATGGAGCGACCAATGCCCGATAGCAACATGCGACAGAGCAATCTACCCAAAACGGTAGTAGCAAACTTGATGGTACTGATCGCAATCCTTGCCATTGCAGCTGGCACCCATCGCGCCATTGCGGGCCCCGCGCCGATCTACACGGGCATAGTGCAAGGTGTTGCCGCAGGGGGTTATGACGCGGTCGCTTATTTCAAAGATGGCAAAGCACAGCGCGGTGATAAAGCTATTACGCTGGAGCACGGTGGAGCCATCTGGCGGTTCGCGACTAAGGACAACCGCGACTTGTTTGCAAAAGATCCCGCCAAATACGAACCGCAGTACGGTGGCTATTGCGCCTGGGCCGTAAGCCAGGGCTACACTGCCAAGGGTGACCCCAACACCTGGAAGATTGTCGACGGCCGCCTCTACCTGAATTACAACAAATCTGTTCAGTCAACGTGGGAAAAAAACGCAAAAGCCAACATCGGCAAAGCCGATATCAACTGGCCAAAAATCTTAGGCAAATAAGCGCGCCCACGAGCTGACCGTTCGGTCACACGTGTGGGTGCCCACCGTCTCGCTAGATGGTGGCATGCACGCTAATGACTTGGGCGCAGGCTTGTTACGGGACGAGCACAAGCGCGAAAGTTGTTGGACAAAGAGCCCGCGGTCGTCGGTTAATTTACACGCTCGGTACAAAACGCCACGACATCAGCCAAAGCACGCCGAGCCGCGTCATCTGGAAAGATCGCCAACGCATCATGGGCCACCGCACCATAGTTGCGAGCACGCTCCATTGTTGCGTTGATTGTTTCGTGACGGGTCATCAGCTCAATTGCACGATCGAGATCGCCATCTTCAATCGCACCTTCCACAATCGTACGCTTCCAGAATTCGCGCTCTTTTTCGTCCCCGCGCCGGTAGGCCAGAATAACTGGAAGCGTAATCTTGCCTTCGCGGAAATCATCGCCAACGGATTTTCCAAGGCTCTGACTATCCCCTGAATAATCGAGCGCATCATCGACGAGCTGGAACGCGATACCAAGGTTCTTGCCGTAGGAACGAAGCCCAGACAGTTCCGCCTCCGGGCGTCCTCCGATGGCCGCTCCGGATTCGGCAGCACCAGAAAACAGCGCCGCCGTTTTAGCACTCACGATCGCCAGATAATCGTCTTCTGTCGTTGCAAGGTCGTTGGCAGCCGCAAGCTGCATCACCTCACCTTCGGCAATAATCGCTGCCGCATTCGACAAAATGCGCAACACACCAAGCGAGCCGACACTGACAAGCATCCGAAACGCTTGCCCGAGCAGAAAATCGCCAACCAGAACACTTGCCTGGTTGCCCCAGATCATGCGCGCGGTTTTTTTGCCCCGACGTACCGCGCTCTCGTCGACAACATCGTCATGCAGCAAGGTCGCGGTATGCATGAATTCAACCGCAGCCGCCACAGTGACGTGCTCGCGTCCCTCAAACCCGGTGAGCTTCGCTGCTGCAATCGTCAGCATCGGCCGCAGCCGCTTGCCACCAGAGTCAATCAGGTGGTGAGCGAGTTCCGGTATCATGTCGACATCGGACAGCGCCTTGTCCAGGATCAGCCTGTTAATGGCCTCCATATCGTCCTGGACAAGCTCTAGCAGCGGCTGAAGCTTTGCGGACGCATCACGCACCCCATCGAGCGGGACGACTGCTCCCAAGTTGATCTCCTCATCCTAGAGGACCCAATTCCGATGGGGACCGCAACGCCGCTCCATCTCGGGGTACTGAACAAATATCGTTGAACGGCCCTAGCTTCACATTTAGTCTGCCGTGTGCCGTCAGTGTGTCAGGATTTTTAAACAACAAGTGCCCTAGAGCCAAGAGGCTGGCGTGCGAGAAATCATCAGAACCAACGACCCAGTCTTGCTGAGCTTTGTTGAGGCATTGCTAAATGATGCTGGCATAGAGACCGCTGTCATGGATCAGAATATGAGCATTATGGAGGGCTCAATCGGGATCCTGCCGCGCCGCGTCCTGGTGGCCTCGCAGGACCTGGAGAAAGCCCGCCGAATACTCACGGACGCACAGTTACAGCAATGGATCAGCCCCTAGTGAACTAGGCGAAATACTGCGCCAAACTGCGGATCAGGTCACAACCGCACCGCATCTTGCCCCAGCAACAATTACGCACTTGATAGCGATTATGACTTGCGACCAACACCCAGACAATCGTCCAGTCACGACGCAAGACGCGTTCTTGGGAGATGGGCTTTGCATCCTGCAACCTGCTTCCGGTTACCGCGCCGGAATAGATGCCGTTTTGCTCGCCGCAACGGTCACCTTGCGCGACGATAAGCCACAAGCCGTTTTGGACGTTGGCACAGGCGTGGGCACTGTTGGTCTATGTGTTGCGCACCGCAACCCCGCAGCACAGGTATCAATGGTTGAAAGCGAAAAACAGCTTGCAAACTTAGCGCAGCGAAATATCGCCGCAAACGATCTTTGCAACCGCGTTCGGGCCATCTGCGCTGACATCACAGCACCGGCAAGCACGTTGCGCGACGTCGGGCTCGATCAGGAGAGCTTCGACTTAGTGCTGGCAAACCCTCCCTATCACGACGACAAAAGCGGCACGGCAGCCGCCTCCCCCCTAAAGCAAACCGCCCATGCCATGAACGAAAACGGCCTCGATGATTGGCTCCGCTTCATAACCCGCATGCTCAAGCCTGGTGGCAAGGCCACGCTTATTCATAAGGCCGATGCTCTCGACCGCGTTATTTCCGCGATCGGTAATCGGCTTGGCGGGCTGATGATCTGTCCGGTGTACCCACGCGCAGATCAGCCCGCCAACCGAATACTGGTCCGCGGAACGAAAGGCAGCAGAGCAGGTTTGACGGTGTTGCCGGGCCTCATTCTGCACACAACGAACACCAACGAATTTACACCGCAACTGCAGGCGATTTTGCGCAACGGCGCCGGGTTGGATCTGGATGCCACCACAACCAGTACAAAACGGTCCCGCCGCTAAATAATCAATTGCCGGCGTCATCCCACCGATTCAGCACAGGCAAACAACTGCCGCATCAAATTGGAGACGGGGATTGAAATTCCCGCGAGTTAATATCACATCGCCAAGAAATCTTCCCAAAGGTCGAGCCGGATGGCGGTAAGCCGAAATAGCTGCTAATTGAATTTATCCCTACCAATTTGCTGAAGCGCAGATCGGACGCAAGTCGGCCGCATGACTTCTCGCCGATCAAAATACGGCCGAACAACAGCCAACAAGGATTGAGAAAGACCCGCACATGATCTTCGCCCGCAAACCAACCGTTCCCGTATTACGTCTGACCGGTGTAATCGGCATGTCGACACCGATGCGTCAAAATCTATCTCTCGCAGCCACGGCCGGTGCGATAGAAAAGGCATTCAAAATGTCCAAGACACCGGCGGTTGCGATTCTGGTCAATTCACCGGGCGGCTCACCGGTTCAATCAAATCTGATTTTCCGCCGCATTCGCCAACTTGCAGAAGAAAACGATAAGAAGGTCTACGTCTTTTGCGAGGACGTCGCTGCGTCCGGCGGGTACTTTCTTGCAATTGCCGGCGACGAAATCTACGCCGACCCGTCCTCGGTGATTGGCTCTATCGGCGTCATTTCGGCAAGTTTCGGGCTAAACCACGCAATTGAGCGCCTCGGCATTGAACGGCGCGTCTACACATCCGGAAAGTCGAAGTCGCAACTCGACCCATTCAAGCCTGAAAACCCAGAAGACATTGCGCGTCTGAAGTCCATTCAGAGCGACATACATGATACGTTTATCGGTGCGGTCAAAGAACGCCGTGGCGGCAGGCTGACGGGCCCCGACAACGAATTATTCTCCGGCGCCTTCTGGTCGACACGCCAGGCACTCGAATTTGGCCTTATCGATGGTGTTTCCGATATCCGCACTAAAATGCGTGAACTGTTTGGCGAAAAGGTGCGCCTGCGCATCGTCCCATTCGGTCAAACATCGCTGCTTTCTTATTTGAAGCGCGCTCCATTTGCTTCAAGTGCCGCCGCTCCAATAGGAATACCGTCAACTTATTCCCTAGCCGACGATGTCCTCTCCACCGTCGAGGCGCGCGCACTGTGGTCACGTTTCGGATTATGATCACCACCGGATAAGAACACACTGGAGACACGGGCCATGCCGCATTTGCTTGCATTGGTATTCGTCGGCGCCGGCATCTACGCGGGCTACCGGCTGGCCGACGAGATCATTGGCGGGAAGAAAAAAAGCCAGCATCGGGACCAGGCACCAAAAGGTGCAAAGCCCCGCGCCGCTGAACCCCGCGACCTCGGTGACCTGAGATACGACCCATCATCAGGCGCATATGTACCGGCAAATCGAAAACACCCGCACTGACCAAACGTGCCTGTCGAAAAATGCAGATCCGATTTTTCCCCGCCGCGACCGCTATGCCGTCTGCTAATCAATCGTCGACTTCGAACGAAACCTTGCAAGTCGCTCTGTAGGACTTCAACTTGCCCTTCCCGTTGACGGTTGCAGACATATCCTTGATCCAGACGGAACGGATGTTCTTGACCGTTTTGCCGGCACGCTGAACCGCCTTTTCCGCAGCGTCCTCCCAGCTCTTATCGGATTCCGATAAAAGCTCGATGACTTTCAACACTGACATTCTGATACTCCCTAGTTCAAACAGGCGGAAATATTCCGCATTCTGACAGTAAACTCTTTTCACCGGGGCGCGAAACCGCTCCCCCGCAATTAGGTTACGAAGAATGTGGCCCAACCCAGGTCTGACCTTGTGATATCTGGATGAGCTGATCTGCCTGACAAACCGGGAATTTTGGCAAAGAATGACCGGGAGGACATTTCGTCAAGGTTGCGCACTGGCGCGCACCCTGTGATAACCCTGCGCGGGCGCGCTGCTAGCAAGCACTCCCGCTCTAGCCGGGCCCGCCCGAATAACCCTAAGTAAAAGATATTCCACTCTATGACGACCAAAGCCGTCGCGAAATCAAAAACAGGAACGGGAAAGACATCCGCTGCGGCACGTGCAGGTGCCCTGCAGCCGACCAAGTCATTCCAGGATCTAATCCTCACACTACAGCAGTATTGGGCTGCTCAGGGCTGCGTCATTCTTCAGCCCTACGACATGGAAGTTGGCGCCGGCACGTTTCATCCCGCAACCACGCTTCGCTCTCTCGGTCCCCGTCCTTGGAACGCCGCCTATGTACAGCCCTGCCGCCGGCCGAAAGACGGCCGCTACGGGGAGAACCCAAACCGGCTGCAGCACTACTATCAGTTCCAGGTTTTGATGAAGCCGTCGCCGCCCAATTTCCAGGACCTGTACCTTGCAAGCCTCGATGCCATCGGCATCGACACCAGCTTGAACGATATCCGCTTTGTTGAAGATGATTGGGAGAGCCCGACACTCGGCGCTTGGGGTCTGGGTTGGGAAGTCTGGTGCAACGGCATGGAAGTCTCTCAGTTCACTTATTTCCAGCAGGTTGGTGGCTTCGACTGCAGCCCTGTGTCGGGAGAGATCACATACG
Organism: Hyphomicrobiaceae bacterium; assembly: GCA_965222485.1. Taxonomy (GTDB): domain Bacteria; phylum Pseudomonadota; class Alphaproteobacteria; order Rhizobiales; family Hyphomicrobiaceae; genus CBDCUC01. The sequence goes on along the minus strand of CBDCUC010000040.1, from coordinate 1,473,800 downwards.
GCCTGGAACGTTTGGCAATGTATGTTCAGGGCGTCGACCATGTGTTCGACTTGAACTTCAACGGCCGTGACGGCGACGATCGCATTTCCTATGGCGACGTCTTCCTGCAGGCCGAGCAGGAATTTTCACGCTACAACTTCGAACACGCCGACACGAGCGTCCTGTTGCAACACTTCAAGGATGCGGAGCAGGAATGCCGAACATTGCTCGAAGCGGGCGCTGGTGAGTACCAGCACCAGCTCGCATTGCCTGCCTATGACCAATGCATCAAGGCGTCGCACATATTCAATCTGTTAGATGCGCGTGGGGTGATTTCCGTTACCGAACGTCAGGGATACATCTTGCGCGTTCGCGATCTCGCCAAGGCGTGTTGCGAAGCTTGGCTGGCCACCGAAGGAGGACGACAATGATCGATGCAAAGATCGCCGGAGCCCTAATCTTATTCGTACCCATCCTGATCCTGATTTGGGGATTGTTATGGAAGCGGCAGCGCCCGGTGTTCTGGTTCGCGCTCGCCGCAAGCATCGTTGGCATCGGCTACCTCGCAGCCACCGGCGCGACCGACGATATCGCACGCAAAATGATACCCGAAATGGTGGCCAGCGAAATCTAGCTAACCAAGCGATCAACCTCGAACCAAAAGAAATCAGACCCGCGACATGGCCGAACTGCTTTTAGAGATCCTGTCCGAAGAAATTCCCGCGCGCATGCAAACCCGTGCCAGCGAGGATCTCGCGCGTCTCGTCACGAGCGCACTAAAGGAAGCGGGCCTCGAAATCGGCGAGGCGATGAACTTTGCCACACCGCGCCGGCTGGTTCTGACGATTGCGGACGTCGCAAAAAAGTCTCCCGCCGTCAGCGAGGAACGCAAAGGCCCGCGCGTCGGCGCACCCGACAAAGCCCTGCAAGGCTTCTTGAAAGCAGCCGGCCTCAAGAGCATCGACGACGCCGAAATCGTCAAAGACCCCAAGAAGGGCGACTATTATCTCGCCCGCATCGAAAAACCGGGTCGCAACGCAACTGACATCATCGCCGAAGTGATCCCGGCCGTTTGCGCCAAATTTCCCTGGCCCAAATCCATGCACTGGGGAACGGACACATTCCAATGGGTCCGCCCATTGCAATCCATTTTGTGCATCCTTGACGGTAAAACGGTCCCCTTCGACATCGCCGGCATCGAAAGTGGCAACACAACGCGCGGTCATCGCTTCCATGGGCCGAAACCTTTCACGGTTTCGAGCTTCGAGGACTACGGCCGCAAACTGAAAAAGAACAAAGTTCTACTTCCCGCCTCAGAACGCGCATCGATGATTTCGGATGACGCAAGCGATCTCGCCTCAAACGCTAAGCTGGAGTTGCTCGAAGACGATGGGCTTTTGCTGGAGAACGCCGGCCTGACGGAATGGCCGGTTGCACTTATGGGCTCATTCGACAAAAGTTATCTCTCCGTCCCGCCGGAATGCCTGACAACGGCAATGAAGGCGCACCAGAAATGCTTTTCGTTACGCGACAAGAAGTCAGGCAAACTCTCCAATAACTTCATCGCCGTCGCCAATCTCATTGCGCCAGATGGCGGCAAAGAGATCATCGCCGGAAACGAGAAGGTGATCGACGCGCGGCTGGCCGACGCCAAGTTTTTCTGGGAACAGGACCTAAAACGTCCGCTCGATGAAATGGCGACCGAGCTTTCTGGCATAACGTTTCACGAGAAACTGGGAAGCCAGAAGGACCGCGTGGAGCGCATAGCGGAACTCAGCCACCAAATCGCCGAAAGCGTCGATGCAGACCCCGACGACGCGCGTCGCGCCGCCCAACTTGCAAAAGCCGACCTCGTATCAGGCATGGTCGGCGAGTTTCCCGAGTTGCAGGGGCTTATGGGCCGCTATTACGCTGAAAAAGCAGGAGCCAAACCGGAGATCGCCCGCGCCATCGAGCTGCACTACAAGCCGAAAGGACCGGGCGACGCGGTGCCGCGCGTTGACGATGGCGATGCCGTTGCTGTCGCCGTCGCCCTTGCCGACAAACTCGACACGCTCGTCGGCTTTTGGGCCATTGACGAAAAACCCACCGGCTCCGGCGACCCATATCAGCTCCGCCGCGCCGCGCTCGGTGTGATCCGAATTCTGATTGAGAACGATTTGCGCCTCCCGATTGCGGCCGTAGCACAACGACATCGAATGGATGCCACCTGGACAGAGAACCTTGACGCAGAAACGATGGCACAAGACTTCAATGGCACGAAGACTTATGGCCAGATTATTGACCTCCTCAACTTCTTCGCAGACCGGCTGAAAGTATACCTGCGCGATCAGGGCAAGCGCCACGACCTGATCGACGCCGTCTACGCGCTGCCTGGCCAGGACGACCTGGCGCTGATCGTCAAACGTGTACAGGCACTCACTGACTTCCTGGAAACCGACGACGGCGAAAACCTGCTGGCCGGCGTCAAGCGCGCATCAAACATTCTCTCGATTGAGGAGAAGAAGGACAAGAAAGCCTATACAGGCGAGATCAAGGGCACGCTCCTTAATGAGCCCGCCGAGCGCGATCTGGCAGCTGCCATCGCCAAGGTGAAATTCGATACCGAGGCAGCGATCAACGTTGAAAACTTCGAAGGCGCCATGCGTGCGCTTGCCGAACTGCGCGGCCCGGTCGATAAATTCTTCGATGACGTGATCGTCAACGCTGACGATTCTGCCTTGCGCGAAAACCGCCTGAAGCTGTTGTCCGAAATTCGCGCCACAACGCTCAACGTCGCGGACTTTTCAAAGATCGCCGGTTGACCGGCAAGTGCCGGTAATCAGCAAAGCTCGCTGGCAACGACCCACCAGTCTGGCCGCTGGTCTTGCAAAACGCCCGCGCCCGCGCGCGCACTCACCATATCGTCGAACAGTGCAAAGCATGTCGGCCCGCCGCCCGACATCGCTGCTAGCCGGCAACCGCGCAGCTCTCGCAACGCATGCAAAACAGACGGTATTTCCGGCACAACCGCCGTTGCTGCGGCCTGCAAATCGTTACCTGTCTGAGAGATGAAATCGACAAGCTGTGCCTGATCAGGAAAAGGCCCAGGGAACAGAACAGGGGTTCGCTTTCGGTCGCGACGCAACACCGGTGCGTTGAGCCGCCCAAACACCTGCGCCGTTTTGTCAGGTGGAACCGAAACCATGGGATTGACCAAAACCACTGCAAGCGGCGGCAGCGGCGCGATCTCATTGAGCTCATCGCCGATCCCGGTCATGAACGTTGCCCTGTTGGCAAAACACGACGGAACATCGGCACCGAGCGACGCGGCCAGCGACAACCAATCGACCGCTTCATCCGCATCAGGATTGGCTGCCCGCACGCAACGCAACAACGCTGCGGCATCCGCTGAGCCACCGCCAATTCCCGCTGCGACGGGAAGCCGTTTTACAAGATGGACCGCACCAAGCTTCAAAGACGGATAAAGATCAGTCAGCTTTGCCAGCGCCGTCGCGATCAGGTTTTCTCCCGCGATTGTGTCGCCGAACGGCCCTTCGACCGATACGTCACACGGTGCCCCGACCGCCAGTTTGAGATCGTCGGCTGCATCCTGTGCAAACGCAACGAGGCTGGCCAACTCGTGGTAGCCGTCAGCACGACGGCCTGCGACCCGCAATGTCAGATTAATTTTTGCACGCGCGCGTGCCTCATGCATCATCGTCTCGGCTCGGCGCCGTCCGCGACCATTATTGAGCAGGGCCCGCCGCCCGTTGCTCCGGTAGCGGCACATCATTCGCGCTCGCACCAGCACGCTTTTCCGGTTGCAGGCCCTCTTCAAGTTTCTTTTTGATCTTGCGCTCGTCTTCAGGCTCGGGATTAAGCGTGAGCGCTTGCTCCCACTGGAACCGGGCCTCGCGCCGACGTGAATCCTGCCAGAGTGCGTCACCAAGATGATCGTTTAGGACAGGATCTTCCGGGCGCAGCTCAACGGCACGTTCAAGATACCGCACGGCCTTCTTGTAATTGCCAAGCTTGTAGTGTGCCCACCCCAGACTATCGACGATGTAACCATCTTCAGGCTTGGCCGCCACCGCCTTCTCAATCAGTTTCAGTCCCTTTTTGAGGTTCTTATTCTGATCGATCCATGAATAGCCCAGGTAATTGAGCGCCAACGGCTGGTTAGGTTGCAACTCAAGGGCTTTCAACAAGTCCACTTCGGCCGGAGGCCAGCGCTTTAAGCGCTCGTAACACGTCCCGCGGGAATAATATAAGGCCCAGTGCCTGTCTTTCGGACGCACGACCAAGTCGATCGCGTTCGTATAATAGTCGATCGCCTCGCTGTAGCGTTTGCGCGAGCGCATGATATTGCCCAGCGCGTCATAAATCTCAATGAGCTGGCCCCGCCTCGCAGCAGCCTCATCCGCTTTCAACGACGCAAGCCCGGCAACACCATCGCCGGAATCGAGGCCGGCGCCGCGCAACGCATCCTGCACTTTCGGCTTTGACATCGCCGCAAGTGTTTGGCCACCCATTACTCCATCGACGTCGATCTTGTTGTCCCGTTGAAATGCGACAAGCGCCCCACGCGTGCCAAGACCGAAAATCCCATCCACTGGACCAGCTTCATAGCCCAGCGCATTCAGGATCTTTTGTAGTCTGGCAACGTCATCACCCGAATCGCCCAGCAGCAAAAGACGTTCGTCGGACGGCAACGAAATGGTCCGCTCAGGTTTGGACGCAGGGGCAGGGTCCGCACTGACCTGTTCGCTTGCCTGCTCTTTCGCTTTCACATCGTCGACGATGGCAAGCAGTGTCTTTCGCGCATCTTCAACCCGGTCCAGCAGGTTGAGATTGAACGCACGCCTGACATCGATGGCAGCCTGAAGGGCCGTTCCACGCGGAATGCGTTCATATGTATCGATCGCCGCCTGATAGTCCTTGGTGGTCTCATAAGCGTTTGCCAGTGAGGCAAGCGCGAAATGTTCCTCAGGCTCAACGTAGAGCGCCAACTGCAGATACAGGATACCGGTGTTGACGCCGCCCTCGCCTGTCAGTGCTTCGCCGAGCCCATAAAAGACCTCCGCGATCCCTTCAGACGGTGTCTTGATCAGAAGGTCTACCTGCTCGCCTTCAGCAATGCGCTTTCTCAAGTCGCGCGCTAACGGATGGCCCTGGCCAACACCTTTTTCCAAATGCTGACGCAGAATATCGAGCGCAAAACGCTTGTCGCCGTTTTTTGCAGCATGCCTGGAAAATGCCAACGCCGTGCGCAACGTGCGGCTATCTTGTCGAAACACATTGGCAAACTGAGAGCGCGCCCGTTCCGACTGCCCCGCGACATCCAGAATAAGCGCACGGTGATAGCGAATGTAGAACTTCGCCCATTCGACTTGGCGCGGCGACGAAAGCGCTTTGAGTGCGGCAGACGTTTTACCATCAGCAAGCCGGATCCATGCGATGGCGATCGCACTTGTCAGCTCGCCGATCGGGCCCTTGGATGCTGCCTTGAAGTGCGCTTCCGCTGCCCCATAGTCCTTCTGCTTAAACGCGGAGAGCCCAAGAAACATCTGAGCCATACGGTTAGTGGGACGTTTGTCCACCAGTTCCTTTGCAAGCTTGTGTGCGTCGTCAAAGTTTCCGCGCATGGCTTCGACCACAAAGCCATTCTCCAGAAGGATCGCGTTTCCGGGATCTCGGACCAGCGCATCGCGGTAAAAGCGCGACGCCCGCTCAGTATCGTTACGGCTCCGCGCGAACCTACCGGCAAGATAATTCCCTGCCAGCGACCGCATGTGCTCGACCTGAGAATCGGTACGAGCTTGCAGCTGCGACGACAGCGGTAAGAAAATGAGCAATACCGCGAGACATGCAAAGGACGTTGCTGCAAGTAAATACCTGCACGTTCCAGTAGCTGAGCGCATTAGCTGCAAACCTTCCAAAGGCCGGCAATCGACAAATTCGACCGGATATCAGTTCAGTAAGTTAGCAAATATCACAAGCTGTTGGCGAGCATTCGATACCATTTTCAACCTAACAATTTGGACATGTTGGCTGGCGAGCACGCCGGCATTCGGGCAAAATGGAACACAGGCACCAAACGATCATAAACTGAACGCTGGCGTGCCACCAAAAAACAGAAATTTCCAAGGCATACCAACACACTGGGTCGTCAGGTTTGCGAGTTGGTGGGACGGCTGACAGCTCTGCCGCTAAGGCCAGTTCAGTAACGCAGCCGTCAATGGTCATAGTCACAAAACTGGACGCCTACATACCGGCGTAATTGGGACCTCCGCCGCCTTCCGGACACACCCAGTTAATGTTCTGGCTCGGATCCTTGATATCGCACGTCTTGCAGTGAACGCAGTTCTGAGCGTTGATCTGCAGCTGTGCCTGCCCCTTCTCATCCTCGATGATCTCGTAAACACCGGCAGGGCAATAACGCTGCGCGGGCTCCGCATAGTCCGGCAGATTGACCACCACAGGCACCAGCTTGTCTTCAAGCTCCAGGTGTACGGGCTGGTCTTCTTCATGATTTGTTGCTGAGAACGAGACACTGGTCAGCTTGTCGAACGTCAGCACGCCATCCGGCTTTGGATAATCGATTTTCTTTGCCCGGCGCGCCTTGTGCAAGCACGCGTAATCGGGCTTGCCATGCCTGAGCGTATAGCCAAGCCCGATACCCTTAAGCCCGGGGATGGAATTGAGCCACATGTCGACACCGCCAAGCCCAATGCCCACAAGCGTGCCAAACTTCGACCAGAATGGCTTTGCATTGCGCACAGGCTTCAAGTCGTTTGCAATATCGCCTGTGCGAACAGCCACTTCGTAACTGTCCAGTCGATCATGCTCGCGTCCATCAACCACAGCCTTGAATGCCGCTTCGGCGGCTTCTATGCCGGACAGCACTGCGTTGTGGCTGCCCTTGATGCGCGGGACATTAACCATCCCTGCCGCACAACCCAGCAGCGCGCCACCTGGAAATACAAGTTCAGGCAGCGACTGCCATCCCCCCTCGGTGATCGCACGCGCACCGTAAGCGATGCGTTTACCCCCTTCGAGCGTCTCAGACACTGTGTAGTGCGTCTTGAAACGCTGGAATTCATCGTAGGGCGACAAATATGGGTTTTCGTAATTCAGGTGAACGACGAATCCGACGGCAACCAGATTATCGTCATAGTGATAGACGAAACCACCGCCGCCAGTTCGATTATCAAGCGGCCAGCCGAACGAATGCTGCACAAGCCCCTTGTCGTGCCGGTCCGGCTTAACCTGCCAGATTTCCTTCAAGCCTATGCCGAATTTTTGCGGTTCGCTGCCAATGTCGAGCTTGAAGCGTCCGATGAGTTGCTTAGCAAGCGAACCACGCGCACCTTCTGCAATCAGTGTATACTTGCCGCGCAGCTCCATGCCTCGAACAAAGCTGTCCTTGGGCTGTCCATCACGGCCAACACCCATATCGCCCGTCGCCACTCCTGCAACGGCGCCGTCTTCATCGTAAAGGACTTCCGAGGCAGCAAAGCCAGGATATACTTCGACACCCAATTCCGCCGCGTGCTCTCCCAGCCACTTCGTGACAGCCCCCAGGCTTCCGATGTAATTTCCATGATTGTTCATCAACGGTGGCATCGCGAAGTTCGGCAGGCGAATGTGACCGGCCGGGCCCAGATATAAGAACCGGTCGCGTGAGACTTTGGTTGTGAGCGGAGTGCCCTTATCCCGCCAGTCGGGTATCAGCCGGTCCAGTCCCGTTGGATCGATGACAGCCCCGGAAAGGATGTGCGCGCCAACTTCCGACCCTTTCTCCAGAACGACGACGGATAGCTCCTGCCCGGCCGCTTCCGCCAGCTGCTTCAAGCGGATCGCAGCCGCAAGCCCTGACGGCCCTGCACCAACAATGACCACGTCGAAGTCCATTGCCTCGCGTTCAGGCAAAGCCGCCCCAATGCTTCCCATCACTCAATTGTCCTTGTATTTCAAATCACGAGCATTCGATTAGGTTGCCGGGGGCCGGCCCGTCAACCCCGACGTGACGGCCGGTCGCGTAGCCGGGGACGAGCGGTCCCGGCCCGACTACGAGAAAATGATTGGAAGGCATGGTGCCAGACAAATCCAAAAGAGCACTCGTCGAATTGCTCGCGTGGTATCGCGAGATGGGCATAGATGCGGCCGTCTCCGAACCGGCGATCGACTGGCTGCAACGCGGCGAGACCCCGCCGGGCGAGGCTGCACTGAAGACACTGCGCCAAGCGAAATCCGAACTACCGGCCCCAAACGGCCAACCCGCAAACCAAGATCACGCACCGCCCGGTCCAGAACCAGGACGGTTGCCCTATCAACAAGATGATCGGCGGGCACAAACCACAACAGGGGGGTCACAACGCCACTTTCCCACCGAACCACCAGACGCATCGGTCAAGTCTGCCCGCCAACTGGCTGCGGCAGCCAGGACGATTGATGAACTGGCATCCTCGATTGCAACCTTCGACGGCTGCTCACTCAAAGCAACCGCAAAAAACACATGCGTCTTCAGAGGCGCGCCAAAAGCTCGCATTATGATCATCGGCGAAGCACCGGGGCGCGACGAAGACCTGACCGGCAAACCCTTTGTCGGCCGCGCAGGCATGCTGCTCGACAAAATGCTCGCTGCCATCGACCTTGACGAATCAGCCGTCCACATTACCAACGTCGTCTATTGGCGCCCCCCCGGAAACCGCACCCCCACACCGCAGGAAACCTTAATCTGCCGCCCATTCCTCGAACGCCAGACTGCGCTCGTCGAACCTGAAGTTATTCTTCTACTAGGAGGAGCGGCAGCAAAACACATACTGCAAACAACCGACGGAATCATGCGCCTGCGCGGCAAATGGCGAGACTGTACGATTGGAACCCGGACATACCGTGCGTTGGCGACACTCCACCCTGCATACTTACTGCGGACACCCGGCGCAAAACGTTTGGCTTGGCGCGACCTTCTGGAAATCCGGGCAGCACTCGGCCAATAGAGTCAGATCAAAAATTTACACATTATTTAGACTGATACGGATTTTCCGCATTCAACCCGTTCTTTGATCTAATTGTATCCAATTGTTTAAAGCTCCTGTTCGCCAGCGTGGCTATCGTGTCCTAGCAGAACAAACTGCGCATAATGCAAGGCGGCACAGCGTTGAAAAGTAATCTTCTATATCTCCGCCCAAGACGTGTGGGCTTCATACGGGCCACGGGACCGTATTCTACCGCCTGTGCGACGGCGTGGGATCAGATGCTCGAATGGCTGGACAAGAGCGGGTTGCGGCAGGAAGTTGCGCAAGGATTCGGCCTGTCTCATGACAACCCTGACATCGTTCCTCCGGAGGATCGCCGGTACGACGCCTGCATCGAACTACCTCCGGGTATCAACGAATCCGATCTTCAAGGTTTATTGTTCGACTACCTTCCTGGCGGGGCATATGCCCGCCATCGTCATCGTGGTGATTACAAGCTAAACGGCAAGCTTATCAAGCTCATGCGCGATGAATGGGCGGCCACATCCGGTCTGGAAATAGATCACACGCGACCGTTCGTCGAAATCCATCTCGACGATCCTCAGACCTGCGAGACCGAGAATCTGCGCGCTGACCTATGCCTTCCCGTTGCTGCAGCAATACACGACGTGCGAAGCCGCCAGTTTAGCGGATAGATCGTTGCCCACGTGTGCCCAGCTCCCACACGCGCAGCGCCGATAGTCCAGAAATTTGCAACACCGGGGCTATACGTATGCCCCTTTTTGCGTCTTTATGCGGGCCGTTAGCGACCACCTATGACGTCCGGCACGCAGGCTTGGCCTCTTTGTCGGCATAGCGTTTCTCTCGGTGCAACAAATGCCAAAAATTGACGATACACGCGAATTCATCCCCCTGAGCTTCGCCGTCCTCACCATGTCAGACAGCCGGACGCAAGACGAAGACAAATCCGGCTCACTCCTGGCCGAATTTTTGGTCAAAGCAGGCCACCAACTCAAAGACCGAACGCTCGTCGCTGACGACCAAAGGATCATACGGGAGAAAGTCTCCGCATGGATCGCGTCTCCTGATATCGATTGCATTCTTACCACCGGCGGCACCGGATTTACCGGCCGCGATGTAACACCGGACGCTGTGCGCCCATTGTTCGAAAAAGAGATTGATGGCTTCTCGACGCTCTTCCACATGATCTCGTATGAAAAGGTGGGAACGTCGACCATTCAATCCCGCGCTTGTGCGGGCATCGCGAACGCAACACTCATTTTTTGCCTGCCGGGCTCCCCAGGAGCGTGCCGCGACGCTTGGGAAGGGATACTGAAATGGCAGCTCGACAATCGGCACCGCCCATGCAACTTCGTCGAAATCATGCCGCGGTTTCTGGAAGGCAAACCCTAACAACTCACTGCCGTTAGCCGATGAGTTCGTTTGACGCGCAATAGTCCACACGCCTCGCCAAAGCGTGCAGGGAAGCTGGCCGGCGGCGGTCATCGTCAGTCCTACCAGCCGCTCCGCGACCGTTCGACCGCTAACGCTTCCAGCGCCGCATTTGCCCCCTCAAACACAGCACGCATGACTTGACCGATCACGACTAGAACAAGCCCACCCGCATAGCAGACAAATGCAATTGTGCGTTCACTGGTCAGCCCGGCAAATTCCTCTACCACCAGATCAAGTGGCCTGAAGTTGAAAAATACCATCGCGCCAATGCCTGCGCCGGATAACAATAAAACCCAACCCAGACCTGACAGTAGACGCGCAATCAATCGTCCGGTGTAATAGCGCTTCGCAAACACGATCGGCGTACGAGATTGTCCTGAGGCTGGATTGGGCATCGCGACACCAACCGTCTGTGCGCCTGCTGTTCCTTCGATTGCAGCGCCTGAACCGACATATGCAACCGCACTTCCAGTTGCAGCTGCTTGCACCTCACCATCCCCATCCCGCTTCTCGACCGCAGAAACAGAATCGTCCACGATTGGTGCCGGCGGCGCTTCTGGAACCCAATCCGTTTTAGGCACTTTCGGCGTGTTTGCCGCTTGGCTTCCGTCCTTATCGCGATCGACGTCATCGTACTGGTCCACCAGCACCCTTGCACGCGCAAATGGCTGTGCCAGTCGCCCCATAAGCGAGGAATAACCGCGAACGGAAATTGGATTTTGCGGGGTCTTCGCAGGCGGCGTCGCCTTGGGAATAAACCCGCCGCCATCGTTTCTCACATCCGATTGCGCGCCGCTCCCGTCCAACGCGCGCGCCAAAAAATCCGTTTGCCCGTCCTTGCGCTGCCTCTCCGCGACACGCTTCAGGCCTTCGCGGGCAGCGTCCGCCTCCGCCTCATTGCCCAGGTGATCCACGATGAAGCTGTAAAACTTGTGCGCATATTCCAGCTTATCCTCTGCTTCCGCCTTCTGTCCGAAAGCAAGGATCTGTGGGGGCGAAAATTGTTCAGTAATCGACGACATTCAGCCTATTCCGGCAGGGAGCTCGTTTTATTGGCCACACATCCGCAAGCCTGATCCTAGCACCTGAGAACGCTTATGTACTGACCCCAAGACCAACTAACTTGAAACTACTATGCTCACGTCGAACACATGACCCCACATGCCGACATGCTTACTTGCCTCAGTCCGCTGGTGACCCGACAGGTCCTTCCGATCGACTTGGTTAATTAGCGCATCTGCCACCCAGAGGCTCTTGGCACCTCAGAACACGACGGTCTTGTGGCGAGACTTTGAATACCCGACCGCATCAGCGTGCTTCTGGCAACACAACCCGTCCGGCGAGATACGACAGGCGTTCCAGATCGTCCGCCTGATCCACGTCATCCAGTTCTTGCAAAAACGCAACCTTGTGTCCTGCCAGGTTCTCAAGCGTATCCTTCATGGTGTGAGCGCAAGACCAACGCACGCCATCGAAGGCCGTCAAAACACGAGGCTGCCGTTTTAGTCCGATCAGCCAGTATCCGCCATCAGGTGCCGGCCCAAATACGGCATCGCAGCGGCCCAAAGCTCGGAAAGCCAGCGCAATGTGATCGGCACGAATGCCTGGAATATCCGAGCCAATTATGACGACGGGCCCCGGCGGCATACCGTCGAAAACGCGCTGCATTCGCTGTCCAAGATCGCCTCCGCCCTGGCCGAACCGATGCACATTAAGTGGCCAAGCCGAACTCGCAACGCCGATGTCCGGCGTCACAGCCAGATGTGTCTGCCATCTTCCAGGCGCGGCAACGCGCAACAGCACCGCTGCGGTCGTACTGCGATAAAACTTTGCCGCCTGCACGTCACCCAGTTGACGGGCAAGCCGCGTCTTCACGCGTCCCGCAACAGGCACTTTGACCATGACCACCAGGTGCCGAGCCAACTGCGAATGCAACGGTTCCAATCAAAACTCCTGGATTGTACGACACGGACGCGTCGCGCTCAGCTCACCTGCGCCATCCACACAGCGCATGCCGGCACTTGATACAAAGAGGCTGCCAAGAAGTCCCGCTGGGCACAAAGCGTGCTTAGTCATGCCTGTCGGATAAAGATCCGCTCGCCGCAGCGACATTGGCGGAAAGGTTGTCGTCCTCGCCGAACTGGCCGACGCCGCCACTTGCGCGTTCTCGCATATCGTTTCGGCCATAATACCGTGCAATGACATTCAGCGGCAAACCACAAAGATACATCAGCATGCACACGCGATTGCGAGCAATTCGCCGCACATAACCCACTTCCCGGTAGCGTGCTGCACTGGTCAACGCCACGCTTCTGAGCATCGTCAATCTACGCCGCCCCAGCCGCTTGGCAATTTCCACATCCTCCATCAGCACGATTGATCGAAATCCCCCGATTTCGTCATAGAGTTTTCGGCTGATGAGAAGACCCTGGTCCCCATACGGCAAACCGCCCGCACCAACTCTCAAGGCGACGGCCGATTCCAAAATGCGCGGCGCAAATCCGTCATCGTCAAGCGCAAACTGAAACGCAGCCGCACTTTCGCGGCGGCGCCCACTGTCGACCTTATCGGTAAATTTCCAGACGTCCTCGTGCCAGCCCGCCTGCAAAACCGTATCGGAGTGCAAAAAGAGCAGCCACTGCGAGCGTGCCTCACGCGCGCCCGCCTGCAACTGGTGACCGCGACCGGGCTGCGTCCCGATAATTCGCGCACCTGCCTGATCGGCAATCGCCAACGTTCGGTCGCCAGAGCCCCCATCGACCACGATGACCTCGCGCACCAGCCCCTCAACCACCGCTGGCACCAATGACGTCAGGCAGCGGGCAAGGCCCTCTTCAGCATTCAAGGTCGGGATCACAACTGACAGCATCGCTCATCTCTGCCACGGAGACTTATTGCACAACAAGCAAAAGCTCACTGCAATCGCGGTCCAACCCAATTTCTGCATTGATTTTTGTTCCTGTTATGTTCTAGCGTGTGTCCGCAAAGCAAAATGACTGATGAAACAACCCTACAAGCCAGCCATGCACGAGAAGCCGAAAGAAACCCAAACGGCCAACGACCTGCCCGCTATCGACCCACAGCGCCGTCGCGGTCGCGGCGCCTGTACCAATGCAACCGGCCGGTTCGAAGCCCAGGTGCGCTCAGACTTTGACGACGGCTGGGACACACTGGAACAACTGGACACGTTCAAGACCACGATCCACCAGGACGCGGCACGGAAAATCATTACCACAAACGACAGCCCCGACGTTTCATTCGATCAATCGATCAACCCTTATCGCGGCTGTGAGCATGGCTGCGTCTACTGCTATGCGCGCCCAACCCATTGCTACCTGGGTCATTCCGCCGGCCTCGATTTTGAAACCGAGCTTTACGTCAAACCCGATGCCGCCGCTTTGCTGGAGCGTGAACTCGCCAACCCACGCTACCGGCCTACAACAATCGCCATGGGCACGAACACCGACCCTTACCAACCCATCGAGCGCGACCTGAAAATCACACGGTCACTGCTTGAAGTTTTCGACGCAACGAGCCACCCAGTGGCCATTGTGACGAAGTCGGCAAATGTTGTGCGCGACGTAGACGTTCTGCAACGGCTGGCTCAGCGCGGATTGTGTAAGGTTGCGCTTTCGGTAACGACGCTTGACCGCGACTTGGCGCGAAAAATGGAGCCGCGTGCAGCAACGCCCGGCAAACGTCTCGACGCGCTACGCACCTTGCACGAGGCGGGCATTCCAACTGCCGTAATGGCAGCACCTGTCATTCCAGGTCTCAACGACTCAGAGATTGAAAAGATCCTGGAAGCATCGAAAGACGTTGGTGTCACTGAGGCAGGCTATGTGCTCTTAAGACTGCCATTGGAAATCAAGACGCTCTTTCGGGAGTGGCTGGACTCCAACTACCCGGACCGGGCCCAGCGCGTCATTCATCTGCTACAATCCATGCACGGCGGAACTGATTACGATTCAAATTATTTTGCACGCCAGCGCGGCTCGGGTCCTTACGCCGATCAGATCGCCACCCGTTTTCGACTGGCTGCGAAACGCCTGGATCTCAATGAAAGGCGTTTAAAGCTGCGTACCGACCTGTTCAGACCGCCACAACTTGCAGGCAGCCAACTGAACATGTTTTAGATCTTGCCGCGAATCGTCGCCTCGAATCCTGCATGACACGCAAATTTTGGGAGCAACTTGCACACGAATCCTGCATAAAGCTCTTGTTATGGGACAGGCAAAAACAGCCGATCGGTTGCGGCCGACCTTCGAGCTTGAATCAGCCGAGCTACAGCTTGGCGCCGGGCCGATCGCCGGTGTCGACGAGGCCGGCCGTGGCCCCTGGGCGGGTCCGGTTGTGGCAGCGGCCGTCATCTTGGATCCTGACGCGCTACCCAATGGTATCGACGATTCCAAAGCCCTTGACGAGGATCGGCGCGAAACACTCTTTTGCAAGTTGTGCGACCAGGCAAGCATTTCGGTGGCGATAGCCGACGTCGCTCGCATCGACCGCGACAATATCTTGGCTGCCACCATGTGGGCCATGGCAGAAGCCGTCGCGGGTTTGTCGGACCCGGGCCGGAATGCACACCAGCTTGAAAATCGCGTTCAACCGGGAATACCGCCGCGCCTTGCACTCATCGATGGCAACCGAGCGCCACCACTCGATTGCGAAACCCGGACAATTATCAAAGGCGATGCACGCTGCTTGTCCATTGCGGCTGCATCAATCGTAGCCAAAGTAACCCGCGATCGTCTGATGGTGCGGCTTGCGAAAGAGTATCCTGGCTATGGCTTTGAGCGTCACAAGGGGTACGGCACTGCCGAACACCGCGCCGCAATCGACCGCCTTGGCGTTACCGACCAGCATCGCCGGTCATTCAAGCCTATCCAGCTCGCACTCGGCCTGACACCCCAGCGCTAGCGAGCACTCCGCTTTGAAAAAATCGGAATCAGGAAACGGGCAACAGGTCACCTACCTCGCAAGCCGTTCGCAAATCTGCAAGGCTCTGCCCAAAAGCACATTCCTGAATTCGACACTGCGCACCAGCGAACGCAGACAAGAGACAAACTTTACCTTGCCTTCGGCCTCAAGCTCCCAGCGCGTCGATGCAGCGTCTGCTACAGCCATCATGTTGCGTCGGACCAGAATGATCTTGTGTACCGGGACATCATGCCAGTCTTCCAACAAGTCCGCGCGCGCGGGTTTGGCAGGCACAAGCATGCAAAACACAATCAAACACAATCCGCCAATTTTGATTGCCCATCCCATGGCAAAGAGCTCCCGCCAATCCTAGCCTTTTACAACGCCTTCCAATAGGCAGCGATCACCACCGTTCCCAACAACACCGTCGTCCAGAACGCCATCGTCCCGGTTGGCCACGATCGCCCAATGACACCGTCCGGACCATGATGATCATATATGAAATCGTGCAACTTCCGTGCCCCCGAAACAACTTTGTCCGAAAACCACTCCCACGTGTAGGTACTGAAGCGGCCCAGCAATCGCCCAATCGCAGGGCCTGTACGGCGGTAGACCCAATCAAAGTCGAGATTGATCGACTTGAGCTCAGGCGGATAAATACCGGTGCGCATGAGCACCGTGAAAGCGAGCGCCGAGAACATCAACAATTGCAGTTGCGTGACGACGTGCTCAACGGTGTAGGGC
The DNA here is from genome assembly GCA_965222485.1 of Hyphomicrobiaceae bacterium. Taxonomy (GTDB): domain Bacteria; phylum Pseudomonadota; class Alphaproteobacteria; order Rhizobiales; family Hyphomicrobiaceae; genus CBDCUC01. The sequence goes on along the minus strand of CBDCUC010000040.1, from coordinate 1,457,739 downwards.
ACATATTTCACTTCATACGGCAGGATCGCATAAAGCGGTTCAGGGTAGACACCGATTCCGATGCAAAGGAACGCCGCAATCGCCATCGCCAACAGCATGTTCCATGGCGCCTCTTTGCACCGCTTGCCACTGTCATGTGCGAAAAACGCGAAATACGGGATCTTGATGCCTGAGTGGTGAAACACACCGGCACTGGCAAACAATAGCGTCAGCCAAACCCAGAAGTAGCCGCCCTTCATCGCCTCGGTCATGATCAGCGACTTGCTGACAAAACCGGAAAACAACGGAAAGGCGGAAATCGACGCCGCGCCGACCATACAAAAACCCGTGGTCCATGGCATCGACCTGTAAAGGCCGCCAAGCTCCGAGCCCTTCACCGTTCCAACCCGTAACAGAACCGCACCCATCGACATGAACAATAACGCTTTGTAGATGATGTGACAAAATGCGTGCGCAGCAGCCCCGTTAACGGCCATTTCCGTACCGATACCGATGCCGACGACCATAAAGCCCAACTGGTTGTTGAGCGAATAGGCGAGCACCCGGCGCAGATCGTTTTCAATCACGGCATAGAAGATAGGAAACGCCGTCATCGTCGCACCGATGGGTATCAGGATGTCAGTACCCGCATATCCTCGTGCAAGCCCGTAAATGGCAAGCTTGGTTGTAAACGCCGACAGCATGACCGTGCCGGTTACCGTGGCCTCGGGGTATGCATCCTGCAGCCAGTTGTGCAGGAGCGGGAAGGCGGCTTTGATGCCGAACGCAATCAGGATGACCATACCCGCAACGGTTTCGATCCCGAGCGCATTGAACGCAACCGATCCTGTTTCACGGTAATGAAACACGATGCCTGCAAGCAAGATCACACCTGATCCGATCTGAATGATGAGATAGCGCAAGCCCGCCTGCTGCGCGGCCGCCGTGCGCGAAGCCCAGATCAGGAACACCGACGCGACCGCGGTCAGCTCCCAGAACACGAACAGCGTGACAAGATCGCCAGCAAAAACCGCGCCGATCGCGGCGCCTGCATAGACGAGCCCAGCCATGTGCTGCACCCAGTCACCGACGTGGAGCGCGTAAATGACCCCTAGCAACGTTGCCAGCAGGAAAATGTAACCAAACACCAGACTGAGCTTGTCGACACGCATTGTCACCAGTGTCATGTCGAACAGCGCGATCTGCCCGTGTTCACCAATGGGCACTGGCCACAGCAGCGCGAATGCGACGATCGGCAGGGCGAGTATATAGAGCCCACGCACGGCGCGCCCCGGCAGAAGCGGAACCAGCAGCGCACCGAGAATCAAAACAAGACCGGGGTTGAGCTCACTCATCATAGTAGTCCTCGGGCCGCATCAGTATGACGCGCAGCACCTTGGCGGCCAGCACCAGGCCGACGCAGGCCACAAAACCGTAGAATGCGTAAAACCCCCACAGATGCTCGATTTGAAAGGGTCCGTGCTTGTGGACCAGCGGATCGATCAACACCAACGCCGCACAAATCGCATAGAGCGCATAGACGATCTTATCGACGTTCTTCGGGTTATCGATCCATGTGCGCTCATGCGGCGGCGTTTCGAAATGCGGTCTGTCATGCTCACCAGCCATTGACCAACCCTCCCTGAACGGATTGCCCCGGTGTTACTGAAATGGCATCCTGCTGCTGAACGGTCTCAGCCTTCAAAGCGATCAACTCTGTAAGGCTGTGAACCTCGCCTGCGAGAAAGAACAACACGAGACAGCCGATTGCCGTGATACAGATCGGAATGAGGCACGCAATCGGCGCCTCTGCGATCTTGACCTTTTCGTTTTCCGCCACGCCGGGCAAAGGCTTGAAGAAGGCCTTTGCCACGACCGGCATCAGGTAGGCGACATTGAGCAGCGACGAAATCATGAATATCGCCACCGCGAACTGATAGCCCGCATCAAGAGCACCAATTGCAAGGAACCACTTGCTCCAGGTCCCACCGAATGGCGGCAATCCGATAATCGACAACGATGCGACGAGGAAGCAGAACATGGTCACGGGCATAAGCCGGCCCATGCCATCAAGTTCGCTGACCTCGGTCTTGCGATGAGCGACGTAAATGGCGCCAGCGCAAAAGAACAGCGTAATCTTGCCAACCGCATGCATGACGATATGCATCGCCCCGCCCGATATGCTCGCCGCCGATGCCAACGCCGCCCCCAACACGACGTAGGCGAGTTGGCTCACAGTCGAGTAGGCAAGTCGCGCTTTTAGATTGTCCTGGTTAAGCGCGATGATCGACGCGCCGATGACACAGAATGACGCGAGATAGACAAGCCAAGCGTTCGCACCCGTCGACGACAGCGTCTCAATGCCGAACACAAACACCACGACCTTCAACACACAAAAGACGCCTGCCTTGACGACGGCGACCGCGTGCAAAAGCGCACTCACTGGCGTCGGCGCAACCATCGCCGCCGGCAGCCAGAAGTGTAAAGGCATCACTGCGGCCTTGCCGATGCCAAAGATGAACAAGACCAGCAGACCCGCAATAAATCCACCACTCACATTGTCACCTAATATCCCGCCCGGTGTGAAGTCCAGCGTGCCCGTGAAGACCAAACAGGCTATGATCGCCGGCAGGAACAGCACCATCGAGGTGCCAATGAGCAGCATGAGATAGACGCGCCCCGCCTTCATAGCCTGCTCACTACGTTTGTGCGTAACGAGCGGGAAGGTCGACAGCGTCAATGCTTCGTAGAACAGGAACATCGTGAACAGATTGGCCGAAAAAGCCAATCCGATCGTCGCAGCAATGGCAATGGCAAAGCAAACATAGAACTGTGTTTGCCGCGGCTCATTGTTTGCCCGCATGTAACCGATCGAATAGATGGAATTCAAGATCCACAAACTCGACGCGACAAGTGCAAAAATCAGGCCGAGCGGCTCGGCCTTGAATGCAAAGTCAAGCCCGGGAGCTACTGTGAAGCCATGGAGCTCAGGCTGTGCGCCATTGAGAACTGTTGGATAAAGCGACCAGACGACAAAGGCTAGAAGTACCGCCGTTATAAGCGTTATGCTTTCACGCAAATTCGACCAGCGATGTGCCAGCGGCAAAACAACCGCACCCGCCGCCGGAATAATCAGCGCCAAGAGCACGAGTTCTTCACCGGACAGCCCAAGCTTCATTTGAGCCCTCCAAGAAGCTGCTCTGCGGCCGTTCCCGCAACATCGACCGATACACGAGTGTCAAACCCCAGATAAATCGTCGCCGCTGCCAGAACGTAAAGCGGCAGAAGCATCGACAAGGGCGGATCACTTGCTGTCGCGGCATTGCCGGCCGGTTCACGCATCCAGATCGACTCGACAAGCCTGCCGATGTAGACAACCGACAAAAGCGAACTGGCAACAATCAAAAAGACCAGCCACCACCAGTCCTTTTCAAGCGCGCCCATGGCTAGATACCACTTGGAGATGAAGCCCGCGGTGCCGGGCGTTCCCATGAGACCTATACCGGCAACAACAAAAGCCGCCATCGTAAGCGGCATGGTGCGCCCAATCCCCGCCATATCTTTAAGACGCACCGACCCAATACGATAAAAGACCGCACCTAGCGCTAGAAAGAGCGCGGTTTTCATGACGGCGTGATTCATCATGTGCGCCATGGCACCGGTAAGTCCTGAGCGGTTCGCCAGCGCAATTCCCAGCGTGATGTAGCCGATTTGCGCAACCGATGAATACGCCATCATACGTTTGACATTGGGCTCGTAGATAGCCGCCAGCGATGCCAGAAACATTGCTGCGATCGACAAGACCATCACTGCCTCCGACACTGGCAGCGAGGCGAACGACACTGACACCCCGAACACAGAGAACAACAGCCTGATAAGCAGGTAGACGGCAGCCTTTGTCGCGGTGCCCGCCAGAAACGCCGTGGCGAATGAAGGGGCATATGTGTAGGCGTTCGGCAGCCACAGATGCAACGGGAACAACGCAAGTTTAAGTGACACACCGACGAACACAAACCCCAAGGCGGTCATGACCGGTGCGAGCATTTCGCTCGGCATTTCGCTTAGCCTGGCCGCCATATCCACGAAATTCAGGGTCCCCGTCACCAGGAACAGAATGCCTATCCCGATGACATAGAGGGTCGCGCCGATCGTCCCCATGATGAGATACTGAAAGGCCGCAAGTAATGCACGACGATGCTGCCCCATGGCAATTAGAACATAGGTTGCCAGAGAGGACACCTCCATGAAAACAAAGGCGTTGAACGCGTCCCCCGTAATCGTGATCCCGAGCAGTCCTGAAAGACATAATAGGTACATCGTGTAGTACCAGGACTGCTGATGCGGCAGGATTTCCGTTGCGACGCTCTTGCGCGCAAACGGCATTATCACAGCGCCAGCTCCTGAAATTATAATCAGAACGAAGGCGCTCAGGATATCGACGTGATAAACGATCCCGAACGGTGCTGGCCAGCCACCCATTTCGTAGCTGATCGGTGTGCCGCTACCCATCACCTGAAGAAGCATATGGACTGCCATTACCGGCAAAGCCCACGCAACCGCCACGGCAACCATCCACGAGCGCGTACCGCTCCTGATAAGTGTAGTCAGCACCGCACCGGCGAGCGGCAGCACGACAATAAGCGCAGGGAAATGCGGGATAGCTTGCGCTAACAAACCAGCGTCGATCATATTTCGCCGTCCTCGGCGAAGATCTCATCTTCCTCCACTGTCCCGTATTCTTCCTTGATGCGAACGACCAGCGCCAGACCCAGTGCGAATGTAGCAACGCCAACAACAATCGCGGTGAGAATGAGAACATGCGGCAGGGGATTTGAGTAACCAGCAAACCCAGGCGCAGCCGCAATGGTTTTGTCAATGATCGGTGCCGTCCCACCCAGGATCTTTGCAGGCGACAGATACAGCAGATAGACGGATGTTTGAAACAATGACAAACCGATCAACTTTTTGATCATGTTGCCGCGCGCGATCACCACATAAAGCCCGGCCACCATCAGAAAGATCGTGATGAAGTAATTGTAGTGGGCAATGAAGACGGACAAGTCCTTCATGAACTCTTCCATCAGCGCCCCCTTTCTACAAATGCGTAGAATATCGCCGTCATGGTTCCCGCAACCGTAATCAAGACACCCAATTCAACGGCAAAAATACCCCACTCATGCGCATGCAGCGTGTCATGGCCGAAGCCTGAATAGTCCAGAAAGTTCTTTCCCAGCAACATGCTGACGACGCCGGTGCCTGCAAAAATTGCGACGCCCGCAGGTATCATGAACTCCACGAGCTTTTGCGGCGCCACGTATTTTGCGCGTTCAACCCCGAACACGATCGAATACAAGATCAGCGTCCCGGCACTGATCACACCGGCCTGAAACCCGCCGCCAGGACCGTAGTCACCGTGAAACTGCACGTAAAAGGCAAACAGAAGAATGAAGGGCAGCACCAGCTTGGCGCCCACCCGCAGGATAAGGTCGAGTTTCACGTAGACGTCCCCCCGTTATCGCCGCTACGTCCGTTAGTCTCTTTTTCGTTGTCGTCACCGAAATCGGGCGCGCCCTCAAGTTTGCGCCGACGCCCCTTAAGCAGCAGCAGCACGCCAATTCCGGCCGTGAAGATCACGGTTGTTTCACCCAATGTGTCGAATCCCCTGAAGTCAGCGAGCACCGCCGTAACGACATTCGGCGGCATCAGGTGCGCCTGCGAATCCGCAATGTAGCGCGGCGATACATGTGTATGAATGGGTGCATCTGCGACGCCGAATGGCGGTAGCGCAAACGTACCCCACACCAGGGCAGCGGCAACGACCACGGCTACAAACAACGGCACACCGATGTTACGGACCGGAGGATACTCTACTGACTTTGTCAGATGCAGCGCAGCCAGCCCCAGCACGGTGGAAACTCCCGCACCGACGGACGCTTCCGTCATCGCAACATCGACCGCGTCCAGAACGACCATCACCGAGGCCATCAAGAAACTAAAGACGCTTGCCAGCACGATAACACCGAACATCTCACGCTGCAGGGTGATAGCAATTGTCACCGCTGCCAGCAGCGTCAGCAGAATCATGATGACGAGTTCTTCCACGAATTCCTCCTACCAGTCCGCCATAGGCTTCACCGGTCAGCCCTCTTCAGTCGTTTCGGGTCCCCTGACGGGCTCTTCGCGCCCATCTTCAACAAGGTTTGGCATCAGGCCTTGGTGCAAAGCGGCCTGCACCAATGCATGCGCAGCCACCGGCCCGAAGAAAAACAACAGGAGAAAAACAAACCCCAGCTTCAATGTCACAAGCGAAATGCCTGCCTGAAGCGCTAAGCCCAACAGCAGAAACCCCGCACCCACCGTATCGATGACACTTGCCGCATGCATACGGGTGAACACATCCGGCATGCGCCATAACCCAATGGCGCCGATAACGAGAAAACAGCTGCCAATGATGATGAGAGTAAAACTCGCAACATCGACGAGGATGGCGACAGAAACAGTCTCACCGTCAAGCACGCTCTTCCTCCTCATCGTTCTCGACATCTTCGTAAGCGAGATCGCCATGACGAAAGAACTTAAGCACGGCAAGTGTTCCTATGAGATTCAGCAGCCCGTAGGTGAGCCCGATATCGAGCCACTCCGGCCGTCCCGTCAAAAAGCCAACTGACGCCAACAATAAAATTGCCAGGGTACCAATCGTATTTCCCGCCAGGACACGATCGAATACGGTCGGGCCGCGAATGGCAACGCCAACGCAAATCGCAATTGAGATCAAGACAGCACCCGTGGCAACAATGAACATGGTCGGCTCAAACATCAAAGGCGCCCTTCCTCAAGTTTGACCACCCGGCTGTCCATGCCGCCCTTCTCCAGTTCACGCGCAGCAGATGTCTGAAGCGCATGCACAGTCAGAACAGTGCCTTTGACACCTGCCGTGATTGTTCCCGGGGTCAATGTGATCGAGTTGCCGTAGGTCGCAATCCCTACCGATGTTTTCTGACCTGCGCGCACACGTGTCATCGTCGGTGATATTGGGAGCCTGGGATCTAAAATGATGCGCGCAACAGAAAGCGCCGACTTGACGATCTCGATCGCCAGCCAGATGAAGAATGAAGGCCAGGCCTTGAGGAAATGAGAGGGGTGACCTTCCAAATCCAAAATGCGCATACGCTTTGCAACGACAACACACACGGCCACGCTCAAGGCCCCCATAGCCATGAGAAAGACGGTGTAGTGCCCCGACAGCGCAAGCCAAAATGCGAACAGCATCATCGACAGACTGATCAACACGTACATTGAATATCCCTTTAGCCGAGGTTGGCGGTGCACGACGGTAATGTCTGACATGCTCTAGGCCACCCAGTTCGCCAGGGCAACAACACCCCGACACACTGTTGCCCGAAGGCCTTCCCGTCCATCTCACAAAAACCTAGTCCGGTTATGCTCAACAGTGGAACAGGCGGTTTGGGATCAACCACATTTTCGTGCGCACAACAGCCACAATTCTTCACTACCGGTCTTATTCATGCGTCATTCAGGTTGTGTCCTGCACAAATACATTTCATCGGCGGATAAAGCATTGGTTCGGCGACAAAAAACGGGGTCACCGCAAGTCACTGCGGCACACCCTTTGAAATGTTCAGGACTGGGTATCGCATATATCCTCAGTCATCGGATAATCCGAGCGGAAAGACTCTGACAGTGCGGCCGTAAAGATCGGTGCTTAGTTAGCCGGACAGACGGCCCAGACCGGGAGAAGCCCATATGACCTCCACCATCAAAGCTCTGGCGGCTGCCGCATGTATGCTCGGCATTGCCGCTATACCAACCACCGTATCGGCTTACGAGAGCCGTTCCCCTATGACCTCGCCTTCAGCCTCGGTGACCGGCAAGACGGCACCCGCCGCGCAGCTGCCGAAACTCAGCCTGCTACCGAATGGCGCTAAGACAGCAAGCGAAGCAAAGAAAATCGTTGTTGCCGGACGGCGTGGACGCCGTTGGCGTAGACGAGGCGCAGGCCTGGCCGCCGGCATAATTGCAGGCGCAGCCGCAGCCGCCATTCTTTCGGGCGCAGCTCGTGCACGCTATCACCGTCATTACTATTATGATGATGGATATTACGGACGCTGCGATCGCTGGTGGCACAGGTGCCAGTACGGCAACCGCCGTGCATGCCGCAAGTTCTATCGCCGCTGCGACTAATCTTCCAGGCAGTAGCAACTTTGGCAACGTGTTGTTCATCCAACACCCAACATCCTTGGTTAGTAGAAACAAAAAACGCCCGGCAGGTTGCCGGGCGTTTTTTGTTTACATAAGCCACACAGGGTGTTCGCCCTTCGTTCGACAAATTGATACGCCACCACTTTGCACTCGCCCCGAAACAATTACAGGTCCGCACAATAGGCTCGGGTTAACGAACTCTTAACCCATCCCGGCCGAGTCTTTGCGGCGCGATCTGTCGGATATGCTTGCTACCTGTTTTTGCGAACCAAAGCACGCAGGCCAGCTTAAGAATATTCCGTTCGTGAAAGGGCGCATGATCCGTGAAATTGTGCTTTCATGGACCACAGTGAGTTGAGTTTGTCGTAGAAAGTTGCGTAGAAATGGCGTCTGGTCGTTCCAACAAGGTCAATAAAAAAAACGTTCAAAACCGCATCATAGTTGGCGACTGTTTGCAGGAGCTACGCCGGCTTCCGGATAATAGCGTTGACCTTGTCTTTGCAGATCCTCCCTACAACCTACAATTAGAAAAAGATCTTTTGCGCCCCAACAACACCAAGGTTGATGGCGTTGACGATGCGTGGGACAAGTTCGCCAGCTTTGAGGACTATGACACCTTCTGCAGAGACTGGCTGACGCAATGCCGCCGTGTCCTCAAGCCAGACGGTTCCATCTGGCTCATCGGTTCCTACCACAACGTTTTTCGCCTCGGCACGGCGCTTCAAGACATCGGGTTTTGGATTCTCAATGACGTCGTCTGGCGCAAAGTAAACCCGATGCCCAACTTCCGCGGACGACGCTTCACAAACGCGCATGAGACATTAATCTGGGCCGCTCGCGACCAGAAGTCCCGCTACACATTCAACTATGAATCATTGAAGGCTCTCAACGACGACATTCAGATGCGCTCCGACTGGCTCTTCCCCATTTGTGCCGGCCCAGAAAGGTTGAAAGACCCCGACGGCCGAAAAGCACACCCAACACAAAAACCCGAAGCCCTCCTGAACCGCATTTTGCTCGCCTCGACGAACGCAGGCGACACCGTACTCGATCCGTTTTTCGGCACTGGAACAACCGGCGCCGTTGCGAAACGTCTGGGCCGAAAATGGATCGGCATAGAACGCGACGCGGTCTATGCGAAGGTGGCAAGAAAACGTATCACCGCCGTGGAAGAGTTTGGCGAACGCTCGCTTGCAACTGTGAAATCCAAACGTACCGAACCACGCGTGCCGTTCGGAACCGTTGTCGAACTCGGGCTTGTGAAGCCGGGAACGACACTTTTCGATTCCCGCCGTCAGATAAGCGCCGAAGTCAAAGCAGATGGTAGCCTGGCATGCCACGGCAACCAGGGATCCATCCACCGTCTAGGTGCGGAGGTCCAAGGTAAGTCGGCATGCAATGGCTGGACCTTCTGGCATATGGACGTCAACGGTGACTTGCAACCGATCGACCAGCTACGCGATGAAGCGCGCCGCAAGCTCGGCTTGTCCACGTCGCAACCCGCATTGGTCGCTGCCGAATAACCGGCGCGTTCATCCAGCATCCCCTCGCTCCAAACCTCGTCCACAAATGGAAACACACCTCCATTTATGCCGATGAGAACGGTTGGATTGCACCCTCCCGTACGACGCCCGCCGGTACATGTCTGCGTGCGCAGGTAAAATTCACACCCGTGCCGCGTTGCTCTTCGCAGGCAACCTCTGATAGCTTCCCTGCAACCTCGCGCACGGGAACCGTCAACAAAATAAAAAGACCCCTCGCCAAATGCGTTCGAATACGGCAAGAAGACCAAAACAAAGCGCGCCGCAGGAGTATGAAATTGCAACCTCAAGCAAGCACAGCCCCTATGCCGCAATCGCAGGATCTGGCCCAACATCTGTCTGCCATAAGCGAAACGGCCTTACAGCCGGCAACTACACCCGCCGACATTGCGGCCAAGCTGCGCCAAACTTACACGGCGCTTTACGACATCGACTTTTCCAATTTTGACACCGATCAGTTGCGCCGCGAGGCACCTCAGTTGATGGCTGCGGCATTCGATATGCAGTCCCAGCTACGTCAGAAAATCCGGCATTGGAATGCGTTGAATTTCATCGATGGCGAAGTTGAGACCGCCTTGCGCAATGTGTTTCGCGCAAGCCGCTACATGATCGACCTACTTGGCGAAAACCTGATCGGCTATCAGCGGTTGGGCGAAGGCGAGACGACACATCGCGGCTTTTCCGGCGATGACAGCAACTCCTTCGTCACATCCGAAATCAGCCATGCCGGACGCGTACCCTTCCGTTCAGGCGATGTGATCCTCGTGCGCGGACGCGCACATAACTCTGCCGCTATAGCGCGCATCGGCGACATCGATTCACAGTTTTCGCATGTACTCATGGTCTATGCCGATCCAAACGAACGGCTTTGGAGTGTCGAGAGCCTGATCGAAGAGGACGGCGGTATCATCATGCCGCTCGCCCAATCGCTTGAACATGGGCTCGGCCGAGCTGTGCTGTTCCGGCATCCCGATGCCGCACTTGCCCAGCGCGCCGCCTACATCATGCATGATCGCGTCCGCCAATCGCTCGACGGAAAGATACCCAAAATCCGCTACGATTTTTCCATGCGGCTCGACGACAGCAAGAACTTGTTCTGCTCAAAACTCATTCGCCGCGCTTTCCGCGAGGCAAGCGACGGGCGCGTTCTCCTACCGACATTTCCGACGAAACTGTCGGCCACCAACCGCGATTTTCTGGACCGCATCGGTGTAAAAGCCACTGAGACCTTCGCCCCGGGCGACCTCGAACTTGAGCCCGGCTTCGACCTCATTGCGGAGTGGCAAGACTATCGCGTGACGTCTGACCTCCGCATCCAAGATCTTGTCATGGACAAGCTGTTCGAATGGATGGAGCAACACAATTACCGCTTCAAGGAGACGATGCTCATCAGGCTGATTTCGATATTCGGCCGAGCCGCTAGCTACCTGTCGCCGACACTGAAAGATCTACTGGCCGAAGTGCTTCCAAAAGTGCCATCCAATATGAGCCGTCGAGCTGTTGCGGCGATCGCGATGCTGCACAAGACCGCCCAGCCACTGCTTGAAGAGTTGCAAGAGCTCGAACGCCAGCAGATCGCCAAGGTGGGCCGGCCGCTACACCCGCGCCAAATCCTTAAACACCTTGAGGCTCTTCGCGACAATGCTGCGGGTAACGACATCGGCTATTTGAGACGGTGCAAACGCTAGGCACCACGCGACCACGACTTGAGACCTAAAGTCCCGGTCCTGCATCGCTGGGTGTAAGATCCTGCGCAAAACAGATCACGTGGCCGTCAGGATCGCGCACGTCGACTTCACGGCAACCATACTGTGTATCCTCAGGACCACGCTCTATCCCCACGCCGCGAGATCTAAACCCATCTGCTATAGAAGCAATATCGTCCACGTAGATGTAGGCAGACCAATACTGGTTGCCCAATGGCACGCGGGCCTTGCGAGATTGGTCTAGAAACAGGGTAACAGTATCGCGGCCAACGATGCAAAAGCACGGTGGATCGCCCCACATGCTGTCCGATTCAAAACCTAGTTTGTTGCGGTAATAATCGCGGGACGCAACCACGTCGCTGACCTCCAACACAGCAGCTGAACGCACAAAGCGAGCGTTGTTCTTATCCGGCACGGTGGGATTGCTCCATCAACGCATAAAACGATTATCGGCGGCGGCCGGTGAACCAATAAATAGCGCCCACAACAAGCATCGGCACTAGCCCGACCACCATATGCCGCAGGACATGAGCGGTGACCGCCTGCCCGTGCGCCGCCCGTGTTCCTTCATCTATGTGCGACAGATCGAGCGAGATGTGCGGCCACGACAAGAGGCACACATTGGCCGCATAAGCCGCCCACGCAAGTGCTGCAATGAATAGGAATCCAAACAGCCATTTTCGCATTTCAAAAAGCTCCGAACGGCAAGACCAATAATCAGGGCGTCACCCACAAACCGGCTTTCACCAGCACATCGCCAACCCAATCACTGTTCCCTCAGTGCATGCGCAATGACCTTGTTCATCACACTGGGCAATGCCTGGCGTTCCAGATCAGACCGCTTGACCCAACGGCAGCGCTCCGGCTCGGCCCAAAACGTCAAAGCCGTATCTGCCGTTACGATAGCCCGGTAGACCATAAGCTCCAGGCGAAAGTGTGTGAATGTATGCGACACGACCCCGGGAACTGGCGACCATTGCGCTCGTGCAGGCGCGGTGCGCAATGCATCTGACGTATCCATCCAGTCATCAAGCCAATGCGTAGAGGGTACCTCCATCATTCCCCCGAGAAGCCCAGCCTCCGGCCGCCGGCGCAACAAGACATGGCCGTCCTCGCTCAGCGCGAGAAACGCCACACCGTAACGCGTCGGCCGATCGGGCTTTGGCTGCTTCACCGGCAAACGCTCCGCAACACCTTTTGCATAACCATGGCAATCGGTTTGCAGAGGACACATAAGGCAGGAGGGCCGCTTTGGCGTGCACACGCCCGCCCCGAGATCCATCATGGCCTGCGCAAAATCACCCGGCCGTTCGTTGGGCGTCAGCGTGGCCGCAAGCCGCTTCAGTTCACTTTTCGCCTGCGGCAAAGGCAGACTGAGGGCAAACAGGCGTGCAACAACCCGCTCGACATTCCCGTCCACCGGTGTTGTAGCTTCGTTGAACGCAATGGCCGCGATGGCCGCAGCCGTATAAGGACCAATTCCAGGCAGCTTTTGCAACTGAGCCGGCCCGGTTGGAAACCGCCCGTTGTGCTCATCGACCACGGCACGCGCGCACTTATGCAGGTTGCGCGCCCGCGAGTAATAACCAAGGCCTGCCCACTCCGCCAAAACGTCATCAAGCTCGGCTGCCGCCAGCGCTTTGACATCCGGCCAACGCTCAACGAAACGCAAATAGTAGGGGATAACTGCCTTTACGGTCGTTTGCTGCAGCATGATTTCGCTGAGCCAGACACGATAAGGGTCCGCCTGCTGCCCAGCACCGTAGCGCCAAGGCAGATCTCTGCGCTCCGCGTCGTACCAGTCCAGCAGCGCCGAAACCGTTGCAGGACCGGCCGGTCTTAAGGGAAGTTGCTCTTGCGCCACAGCCGCCACGGCCACACCTTCTCGCCAACCACGAATCAGTTTCTCAATGGTAAGCATTCCATATGACGACTGAAACAGTGCAGCCGGAAATACCACACCGATCAAACCGCACGATGAGTTTGCCAGTCTTATGACCGCTAAGATCACCACACCAGCTCGGCCGCAGTCCGCGACGTCTCGAAGCGCGCAGGGAACGCAACGTGTGCATGACCGAGCGGGCCGCCTACGTGCGCATTTGGGGCCCGAACGTCCGCCCCCTCCAACCCGCCAGTGGCGCAACCCTAATTTCGTGCCTGCAAAAACTGTCGGCAGTTTTGTGCCGACACTCACGCGCAAGGCATTCGAAAAATACGGATTTTCCGCTAGTACGTTGCTGACTGATTGGGCTGCAATCGTCGGTAACGATCTGGCCGGCTACACAAGACCAGAGCGCCTGAAATGGCCTCGAGCCGGAATGACGCACGAACCGATTGAAGCAGGAGGCCGTGGACGCCCCGGAGCGGTACTGCAACTACGGGTCGATCCAGCACGCGCGCTTGATGTCCAGTATGCCACCGCAGAAATCATCGAGCGCATCAATAGCTATTTCGGCTACCGCGCCATCACCGACTTGCGCATTTTGCAAGCGCCGGTTGAAATAAAACAACCAACCGCACCTATCCAAAAACTCACGCCGAGGGCAGAAAACGCCAAGGCGTCGAACACGGACCGTTCACACTTCGGTTCGCCGGTAGAGCCGGTAGATAAGATTGCCACTGACGCAAAATCGAGCACGCCTAGCGATAAGGCAGCCCTCGATGCCGCGTTACACCGGTTCCGTGCCGCCATTCTGGCCAGGCGTGCTTAACGACCGGAAACGGAACCTCTTACAGCGATACGGGCGAAGACTTCCGCCAGACAGCCGGCCTTGGTGCGGATACACAGCACCGGTCGCGCAAACAGCGTGGCACCGACGCACCCTTTGGCCTCAAAATACATACTTGTCTGAAAGCCACTACCGATGTGAGTGAGGAGGGTATCCAAAACAAAAACAAAGGGTTAGCTAGATGCGCCGCAGGCCTGTCAACGATCGGAACCAAAAAACTCCCCATCCGGCACGGCGCCCTTATCACGTGAGTTTGCCTTAATCCTTCTGGGACGGCATGTTACGCCAACGCGCGAATAGATCGGACTCGTCCCCGACACCCCGGCCGCAACGACTGGATTTTTGCGAAAACAGAAACGCGCGTCGTCCAAACCAACCGACTGACTGAATTTGAGGAGCCCGCCAGTGCCTGCACCTGCACACAAGAGCAATCAAAACCGTTTGTCCCGCCGTTCATTGCTCGCAGCGGCCGGCATGGCCGGCGCGACCGCCCTGTTCCTCGCAAGCTGCGGCGAAGACGCCGGAGATCAGGCAACCAAACAGCCAGCCGGCACGACTGACGTACCTATTGCAGACCTGATGAAACCTGGTTCGCTCTCCGAACTAACACTGGGCAAACCGGATGCAAAAGTAACGATCGTCGAATATGCATCCATGACGTGCTCGCACTGTTCGAGATTTCACAATGAAGTCTTTCCGGAACTCAAAAAGAAATACATAGAGACCGGCCAAGTTTACTTCATCATGCGCGAATTTCCGCTGGATAACAGGGCGGCGGCTGCATCGATGCTGGCCCGCTGCGCCGGCGATGATAAGACGTTTCCCCTCATCAGCATCCTGTTTGAACGCCAGAAGGACTGGGCCTACGTCAAGGAAAGCCCGAAGGTGGCGCTATTCAATATCGCCAAACAGGTTGGCTTTAACAACGAAAGCTTCGAGAAGTGCCTGACCGATCAGAAGCTTCTAGACGGCATCAACGCCACTCGTCAGCGCGCCGCAGACGTGTTCGGCGTCAGCTCCACCCCAACATTCTTCATTAACGGCAATAAGTTGAAGGGCGCCCAGCTTGAGGACTTCGAAAAGGTCCTTACGCCATTGCTCGAACAAAAAGGTTAGCCACCTAAACCAGGATTGTTCAGCCATCAGCGACGAGTAACTGCACATTGAACCGAATTGCCGTGACATCAACATTGCTCCTCATTGGTGCAAGCCTGCTTTCGGCTTGCGCCAACAGCGAGCATGGCACTACCACGGCACTGATCGATGGCAACAAAGATGCTGGCCCGGCATCGGCCTACGCAACAACATCTCAAACGCAGTCGAACACAACCACAGGCTTCAACCCTTTCACGGACCACACTAATCAAGCCCATTCAGGCCCACGCAAGGTACTGACTAATCCCTCTCTGGCTGATGTCATGAAAACTGGCCCGCTACCGGAACGGTTCCAGGGCCGGGCGGACGCCCCAGTCACGGTCGTCAAATACGCCTCCCTCACGTGCCCCATTTGCCGGCGCTTTATGAAAAACGTCTACCCCCAGTTCAAACGCGAATACATCGATACCGGCAAGGTCCGGTTTGTAATTCGCGAATTCCCGATCGGCCGTGCTTCAGGCAATGCCACTGTGGCGCTGCGCTGTGCACCCGCCGACAAGTACTTCACCCTGTACGCCAAGTTCTTGGCGCAACAGCCCAAGTGGGTCTCTCAGGAAGTTCGCCTGGACGCAATTTATTCGGTGGCAAGTCAGGTGGGGATGACACGCCCCCAGTTTGACGCCTGCTTGAAGAATCAGGCCATGATCGATGGACTGAAGTGGGTTAAAGATCGCGGCCGCACATTGGGTATCATCGGAACACCCAATTTCTTCATCCAGGAAAAGCTCATTAAGAGCACGTTGGATATGAAGGCTCTGCGCCAGAACATTGACCCGCTTCTATCGGCCCCCGTCGCATCCGCGCGTACCGGTGGATAGGTTTGGCAACTAGCAAAACACTACGTTAGGTAACGGTAAGCGCATCGTATCACCCTCGAGCTTGCCGGACTTGTCCGGGTGCATGAGTGCACCGTCACGGCATTGGTCGCAGATTGGATCATGGCATGTTGATCAGCCGGCTCAGACTGCTGGGCTTTAAATCATTCGTTGAACCGACCGAACTCCTTATAGAGCCCGGGCTAACCGGTGTTGTCGGCCCAAACGGTTGCGGCAAATCCAATCTGTTGGAAGCGCTTCGCTGGGTAATGGGCGAATCCTCCTATAAGTCCATGCGCGCATCGGCGATGGACGATGTCATCTTTTCGGGAACGACGACAAGGCCCGCGCGAAACACGGCCGAAGTCACGATCTTCCTCGACAATACGGCCCGACAGGCTCCTGCCGACTACAACAACGCAGATGTCATAGAAATTACGCGACGCATCGAACGCGAGGCCGGCTCCGCCTACCGCATCAACGGCCGGGAAGCGCGCGCACGCGACGTTAAGATCCTCTTCGAGGACGCGGCAACTGGCGCAAGGTCACCGTCACTCGTGCGTCAGGGCCAGATCGGCGACATCGTCAATGCCAAACCAGAACAGCGCCGCCGCATCCTGGAAGATGCAGCCGGCATAGCAGGCCTTCACAGCCGCCGCCATGAAGCAGAACTGCGTCTGAAAGCGGCGCAGACAAACCTGACACGTTTGACCGACATTCTCGGCGGGCTGAACTCGCAAGTCGAAAGTCTGAAACGGCAAGCCCGGCAGGCACGTCGCTACAAGGAAATTTCCGGTGACATCCGTCGCACCGAAGCGCTGCACTTGCACTTGAGCTGGCTTGACACCCAAAACCAGGTGGAAGCCGACGAAGCAAATTTGCGCGAGGCTTTGTCGTTACTGGCCCGCGCCACGCAAACTGAATCGGAAGCGCTGCGCCGGGAAACGGAATATTCCGAAAACATGCAGCCTTTACGCGACGAGGAAGCCAAACGCGGGGCCGTGCATGGCCGCTTGCGCATAGAAGCAGAGAACTTCGAACGTGAGGCCGAACGCGCCGCCCAGCGCGAAAACGAACTGAATTCCCGCTCCGCCCAAATGCAGGCAGACCTTGCCCGCGAACAAAACGCGCTGAGCGAAGCGAGCGAACTCATTGAGCGCATCACCGCCGAGATCTCAACGTTGCAGGCAGCCGAACAAGGCTATGAGACCGCCGAAGCCGACAGCCGCCGCCAGCTCGAAACAGCCGAAAGCAAGCTGAAGGAAGCCGAACAGCGCCTTGCCGACCTAACACGCCAACAAGCCGAAAAGAATGCCCGCGGCCGCGGCCTCGAAACGGCTCTAGCCGATCGCAACGATACGATCACAAGAATTAGCCGTCACCTGTCCGCCCTCCAATCGCAGCATGATGAACTGGCAGCAACAGCTCCCGACAAGGCGACCCGCAACGATGCAACCGAGCGCCTGTCCGCACTGGAACAGGAAGTCCATGCGATCGAAGAAAAGTGCGCCGAAACTGAAGAACGCCGCGCCACGTTGGTCGACGACCTGAAAACAAAACGCGAAAGTGCTAACGATGCCAGATTGCGCGCCAACGCTCTGACCACCGAGCGTGAGACGCTGACCAATCTACTGGTGCTGGACAACGCCGGTCACCCTGCAATTGTTGATGCCCTCAAGGTTGCACCCGGCTATGAAACAGCGCTTGGCGCCGCGCTAGGCGACGATCTTGATGCGCCGGTTGCTGAGGAAGCCCCCGTACACTGGCGGCGCATTTTTTCGGCCGCTCGCGGCCGAGACGTCCCGGCCCCCGCACCGCTCCCCTCAGGCGCCGAACCGCTTTCGAATTTTGTCGAAAGCCCGCCCGAGCTCACACTAAGGCTACAACACATCGGCGTCGTTGATGCTGCGCGCGGCGCCGAACTTCAGACACAACTGTCTCCCGGACAGCGCTTGGTGAGCCTTGAAGGCGACCTGTGGCGTTGGGATGGATATGTGGCTGCTGCAGACGGTGTCACCGCTGCCGCGCAACGCCTTGCCCAGCTGAACAGACTGTCACTGATTGAACATGAGGAAATCACCGCCAGAGAAACAGCCGAAGTAGCCGGACGTCTTGAGACAACAGCGGCCGAGGCTTTGGCGGCAATTGACGTCGAAATTCGCCAACTGCAACAACGGCGGCGGGACACGCAAGGCAGACTGGCCGAAAACCGCAATGCGCTTGTGAGTATTGAAGAAGCCGCTAGGCAGGCAGACTCAAAGCTTGCCTCAATGGTCGGCGCGATGACGAGCGGAACCGAGGAACTCGCCGACGCACGCACACGCGCTCAAGACCTTGAACGCCAATTGGTCGAGTTGGGCAAGCCCGACGACCTCGAGCAGCAGCTTGAAATGGCGCAACAAGAAACAATGACCTTGCGCGAGCAGGCTGCAGATTGCCGCGTCGCATTTTCAGGCCTCGCCCGCGAGCGCCGTCAACGCGAAGAACGGCTCACAACCCTAAAAACCGAATTAGAGCGCTGGAATACGCGTAAAAGCAGCGCCGAGGGGCACATTGCTGAGGTCACGCAACGATTGGGCAGCACTCAGCAGGAATTGCGCTCGCTTGCCAATTTACCTGATCAGTTGGAGCAGCGCCGCCAGCAGATTTTGACAAACCTGCAGCAAGCCGAACATGAACATAAGGAAGCCTCTGACAAACTGGCTGTTGCTGAGAACGAATTGAAACAAGCAACTCAGGCACTCAGGTCCGCTCAAGGCGTGGTTGCTGAATCGCGCGAAGGACGCGCACGCATCGAGGCAAAACTGGAGGCTTCTCGCCAGCGCCGGCAAGAAATCGCCCGCGCCATCCGCGAAACGTTCGACGTCGCACCAGAAGAGTGCCCCAAATTGGCGGGAATCAATCCCGGTGAATCACTGCCGGAACTCGCAAGTATCGATCTCAAACTAAACAAACTCAAAGCCGACCGCGAACGCCTGGGCGGCGTCAACCTGCAAGCCGACGATGAACTTGAAAGGTTAGCCACCCAGTTCAAGGAACTGGACGCTGAGAGAGCCGACGTCGACGCAGCAGTGAACAAACTTCGCGGCGCGATCGCACAGCTCAACCGGGAAGGCAAGAAACGCCTGGCCGAAGCATTCGAACTCGTCGACGGTCATTTCCGCCGCCTATTCGTCACACTGTTCGGCGGCGGCGAAGCCAGGCTTCAGATGATCGAATCTGAAGAAGACCCACTTAACGGCGGATTGGAGATCGTAGCCCGGCCGCCTGGTAAAAAGCCGGCGACGCTCTCCCTACTGTCCGGTGGAGAACAGTCATTGACCGCATTGTCTTTGATCTTCGCCGTATTCCTCACCAACCCGTCGCCGATCTGCGTTCTCGACGAGGTCGACGCACCGCTTGACGACGCCAACGTCGATCGCTTTTGCCGTCTGATGGAAAAAATGGCTGAGGAAACGGACACACGGTTCCTCGTAATTACGCATCACCCCATGACCATGACCCGCATGAACCGCCTGTTCGGCGTCACCATGGGCGAAAAGGGCGTATCTCAGCTTGTCTCCGTTGACCTGGAAACCGCCCAAGGCTTCCGCGAAGCCGGCTAAGAAGGCTCCATGATCCCGGCGGGCACATCATACCGCACGTGCAAAACATCGCGCAGCCTTCATCATCAGAAGACCTAACCCGTTACAAAATATGGTGGTTTTCTGGGTCGAAAGATATCGCTCGTGCCTGCCTATACAAAAACTACTCGAGCCACCAGCAACGCTAACAGAACCGTTCATCGATCGGTCGCTTTGGCGGACAGCCCGTGCCGCATCATTGTGCAGTTTTGCCAGTGAACCAAACAAGCGAGTTTCGCAGCCCCCCTCCCAACCCTGTGCCATCTGAAATTTCCGCCCGCCCGCTAAGATTGGTGTTAGCTTGCAGCTGCCACGAAGAAAGTCATGCCGACCGCCCGACCAAAGTCTAATAAGGCCCGCCTGCGCGCATTCGTCATACCCAGCAAACTCAAGCAGTAACTGGCATTTTCTTGACACCCCAATAGCCCCTCACTATGTTCGCGCCGTCGACCAGCCAGCCCTTTTTTCTCGTGCTTTCCCAGATGGTCAGGTGTTGCTATGCCGGACGCCGACAAAGGCAAAAAGTCAGCGCATGGCACGATCAGCTCCGCGGATCGAGCCGCCATGCGAAAGCGCTCGTCATCCATCGGCGAACGGTTGAGAAATGCCCGGTCAGCCGGTGCTGCTGAAGAGACGGCTGCGACATCGACGGACGGCTCCGACACGTCCGGCCAATCGAACAGCATGGGCCGGGCATTGAAGCTGTCGACAGAGTTGATTGGCGGTGTCGTCGTCGGCAGCGCCATAGGCTGGGGATTGGACTACTGGCTGGGAACATGGCCCGGCTTCTTTATCTTGTTCTTCCTGCTCGGTTTTGCAGCGGGAATGATGAACGTGGTGCGATCAGCATCGAAAATCCGGACGGGACCGTCAGACCCATCCAAAGGACCGTCTGTACCGGACGACGATGATAGGTAGGGGGATAAATCGTGGCACAAGGGCATAGCCCAATCGAGCAATTCGAGATCAAGGAATACGTGCCGTTTGAGATCTACGGCCTGAACGCCTCGTTCACCAACTCATCGCTCTACATGGTGCTGGCGGTCGGGCTGATCTCCGCATTCCTTATTTGGGCAATGAGCAGTCGTGCACTTGTGCCCACCCGCCTTCAGTCTACGGCAGAGCTGCTTTACGAATTCGTTGCCAACACGGTACGTGAAAACGTCGGCGAGAAAGGCATGCAGTTTTTCCCGCTCGTCTTTTCGCTTTTTGTGTTCGTTCTATTCCTCAATCTCATGGGCATGATCCCCATACCGGGTGTCACTTTCACGGTAACGAGCCACCTCGCCATCACCGCAGCGCTGGCCTTGTTGGTCATTTCCATTGTCATCCTGTACGGGCTCTACAAGCACGGGCTTGGGTTCTTCAAACTCTTTGCACCCTCCGGCGTCCCGGGTTGGCTGATGCCATTGATGATTCCGATCGAAATCATCTCCTTCATTTCCAGGCCGGTCAGCCTGTCTGTACGTCTATTCGCCAACATGTTGGCCGGACATATCGCACTGAAGATTTTCGCCGGCTTCATCGGCGTGCTTCTCGGCGCCGGTATCTGGAGCTTGCTGGCGCCCATTCCACTGCTTCTGACCATTGCGCTAACTGCGCTTGAGGTCCTTGTCGCAGTACTCCAAGCCTACGTCTTTGCGGTCTTGACATGCATCTATTTGAGCGATGCGGTTCACGGAGCGCACTGATCTTCGGCGGCATGCCTCGCGCATCGCCGCCAACTTCACATCAATCGAATTCGAAAAACACGTCTAACTGAAAGGAAAACAAAAATGGATCCAGTCGCAGCAAAATACATCGGTGCCGGTCTGGCAGCCATCGGCACCGGCGCAGCCGGCATCGGCCTCGGCAACCTGTTCGGACAGTTCCTTTCCGGCGCCCTGCGTAACCCTTCAGCTGCAGACGGCCAGCGTGCAACGCTGCTGCTGGGCTTCGCTCTGACTGAAGCACTCGGCATCTTCGCGCTGCTGATCGCACTTCTGCTGCTGTTCGCCGTCTAATTCGAA
Organism: Hyphomicrobiaceae bacterium; assembly: GCA_965222485.1. GTDB lineage: Bacteria > Pseudomonadota > Alphaproteobacteria > Rhizobiales > Hyphomicrobiaceae > CBDCUC01. The sequence continues at coordinate 1,435,962 of CBDCUC010000040.1, read as the reverse complement.
CGGTTTCTATTCCGGTCTAAGGCCGCGCCGCGTAAAGGCGAAGCGGTCGAAGACGACCAAACAGGCGGGGCGGATGCATGTGGCAGCGCCTCGCCGCTCTATGAATTGCCAGCCGCGAGTTAGCCATGGCCGAAGAAAATCAAACGTCCGGTGATCACACAACCGAACACGCGCCAAGCGATGACCATTCCGCTGACGTCGGTGTCGCAGCTGGCGCACAAGACGTTCACACCAGCACTGAAGCACACGGCGGCGACGGCCACGGCGGTGGCGCATTCCCGCCATTCAATGCTGAAACCTTTGCGCCTCAGCTTATATGGCTGTTGATATGCTTCGTAGCACTTTACGTTCTTATGTCACGCGTAGCCCTGCCGCGCATTGGCGAGGTCCTTGAAGAGCGCAGTGACCGTGTTCAACGCGACCTGAGCACGGCAGAACGCCTGAAGTCAGAGACCGACGAAGCGTTGGAGCAGTACGAGCAAGCGCTCGCTGACGCACGGTCTAATGCTGGTCAGATCGCAAAGGAAACGCGAGAACGTCTGGCAGCTGAAACCGACGGCGAACGCAAGAAGGTCGAAGCAGAACTCGAAGCTAAGCTGCAGGACGCCGAGAAGCGTATCGATGAGACCCGCTCCAAAGCACTTGGCAGCGTCGACGAAATCGCTACCGACGTTGCAAGCTCGGTCGTCTCCAAATTAATTGGCGTCGACATCAGCGCAGATGAGGTTCGCAAGGCCGTTGCGGCGGCCGGAGGCAAATAATCATGATCAATGACCTCATTCACAACCCGGAATTCTGGGTACTCGTCGCGTTCCTGATCTTCGTAGGCGTGATGCTTTATATGGGCGTGCCCGGCCTCATCGCCCGCGGTCTCGACGCCCGCGCTGACGCCATCCGCGCCGAATTGGATCAGGCTCGTGAACTTCGTCAGGAAGCTGAAGCGCTCCTAGCGGACTACAAGCAGAAAGCCAAGGAAGCAGAGACAACCGCCAAGTCGATTATCGAGCAGGCGGAGGTGGAAGCCGAAGCGCTTGCCGCAGAATCAAGAGCTGCCCTGAAAGAGAGCATCGAGCGGCGAACGAAGCTTGCAGAAGAAAAGATCGGCCGCGCGGAGGCTCAAGCCGTCAGCGATGTGCGCACAAAGGCACTTGAGGTCGCACTCAGCGCCGCGGAAAAGATATTGGCAGAAAAATCTACCGGTGCTACGGCAGATGCCCTCATTGACGAAGGTATCAAGTCGGTTGCCGGCAAGCTGAACTAAAGCCCCACATCTGCTTGATGGCGCTAAGCCATGAGCAATGCAAAGTCAAAGCCACAAACGAAAAACCGCCCCGACGCCAAATGCATGCCGGGGCGGTTTTTTTGTCTCAAACGACTGTCGCGACTCAGCCTAGCTGATAAGCGAACTCTATCCGGTTCCTGGTTTTTGCTGTTCAAATGCCACGTAGACCAAATACTCCCCGGGCCTACTGCCTTCCGCGACATTAAACGTCACCTCTTTCACGGCCGAAAAATATCCAATCGGTTTTTCGGGTGCCATGTCCACTCGAACCGTCAATTGATCGCTAGCGACTTTCTCGCGCTTCGAGTCGGTTACAAAAATGCTGAATGGAAAGGTAATAGGCCCTGGCGTACCCTTCGGTCCGAGAAGCACGCGTCCAGAAAAGCCATATCGAACGGTGACGCTGTTGCCAGCTACACGGCATTCGCGCGCCGTCTTAGTGATCTCGCCACGGTGGCGGACCCCCAACAGTCCCGCAGCCTCCGATCCGGTCTCGTAGACAGTCCGGCTCTTGTCATTGGGCCAGGGCAAGAACTTCGGGCACCCGTGAGAAATACCGCCTGTTGTAGTCGAGAGGGAATCGACGTCAGCCTTCGCCGCCGACAACAACTGTTCCTCGGTAACCTGGCTGACCTCCGCCTTTGACGACGAAGAATCCCCAAGCATGCTGGACCCAAGTCCCGACGTAAGTGAAGAAAGGCCACAGCCTGACAGCAAGCTGGCAGCAAGCACGCCCGCGCTCAGCCTGACCATCAACCGCCGCCATTCGGCCGCCGATTGCGTCATTGCATCCCAACTTGCATAATGGCCACTCCTGAAACGTCCAGACATTTGGACACTGCCAGAGCACCGATCAGCGCTTATATTCGACTTGCGACTCAAGTGTAGCATCCTCGCAATAGAGCGGCCAATCGGAAGACCACTCCGCCCGCCACAACAGACTTTGAAAGACTACGAGCAACAGGTCATGCCAGCGCCTCCGTCCCCATCGGCCAATGACACTCCTGATGGCGGTCAACGCCCCGCCCTGAAGGTACTCCTCGCAGCTCCGCGCGGCTTCTGTGCCGGCGTCGACCGGGCCATCCAGATTGTTGAGCTGGCGCTCGCCAAGTATGGCCCACCCGTCTACGTAAGGCACGAGATCGTGCACAATAGATACGTAGTCGAGTCGTTACGATCCAAAGGGGCCATTTTTGTGGAGGAATTACACGAGATTCCGCAAACATCTCAACCTGTGATCTTTTCAGCACACGGAGTGGCCAAGTCGGTCCCTGAAGCCGCCAAACAGCGCAACCTTTTCGTCCTAGACGCCACGTGCCCGTTGGTCTTCAAGGTCCACAATGAGGCCGCACGCCTGCATGAACGCGGTTATTCCATCGTGCTGATTGGCCACGCCGGCCACCCGGAAGTCGTAGGCACAATGGGACAGCTGCCACCCGGCGCGGTGGAACTTATCGAATCAGAAGCGGATGCACATGCCTTCGAGCCTGGAAGCTCAGAAAAGCTTGCCTACGTCACTCAGACAACTCTCTCTGTCGACGATACCGCAGCGATTATCGACATCCTCAAGCGACGCTTCCCCTCCCTGCAGTCACCGCCCAAGGAAGACATTTGCTACGCCACAACCAATCGTCAGGAGGCCGTCAAACAAATTGCCAGCAAGGTCCAACACCTATTGGTCGTTGGCGCGCCTAACAGTTCAAACTCGTTGCGGCTGGTGGAAGTTGCCGAACGCGCAGGCTGTCCGCGAGCAACACTTGTCCAGCGCGCCGCAGACCTACCATGGACGGCATTTGACGGAGTTGCCGCGATAGGTGTCACGGCGGGTGCATCAGCGCCTGAAGTTCTCGTGGAAGAAGTGATCGAAGCCCTTCGCGAGCGCTACCAAATAGCGCTTGAAACAGTTACGACTGCCCAGGAACGCATCGCCTTCAACATCCCCCGCGAACTGCGCGGCACGTTAGATGCAAACCGTCGCAACGAACTGACAGCCTGAGCTTCAAAAACGATCAAACGGCTTTTAAAGCAATCATGAGACACTTGGACGGCCATATACCTGACGCGCACGTTCCGGCCGAATTCTGCCGCCCGTCGTTACGTCTCCAAAGCTCCACTCACGGGACTACTTTGTGATGGCTGTCTACACCGAAGTCAGCGACGACGAACTTGCGCAATTCATAGCCCAGTACGACATTGGCGAACTGATGTCCTACAAGGGCATCGCAGAGGGCGTCGAAAATACTAACTACATTCTGCACACGACAACTGGCCCATTCATTCTTACGCTATATGAAAAGCGAGTTTCGCAGGAAGACCTCCCATTCTTCCTAGGCCTCATGGAGCATCTCGCCAGCTCTGGCGTATCCTGTCCAACACCTGTGCGCGATCGCAGTGGCCGCAACCTCAATAATCTGGCCGGGCGTGCCGCGGCCCTCGTCACGTTTTTGGAAGGCTTCTGGGTCAGAAAACCGAAACCGCGACACTGCCGATTGGTGGGTCGCGCCTTGGCGCAACTGCACGTCGCAGGACAAAGCTTCGAGCACAAGCGAGACAACGCTCTGGGTCCCGAGGGCTGGCGGCCCCTGTTTCACAAAATCGGAAGCCCGATCAACGATATCGACCGCAACTTACAATCACTCGTGCAGGAAGAACTCGACACACTGGAAGAGATCTGGCCATCAGACCTGCCGGTCGGCGTCATTCATGCAGACCTGTTCCCGGACAACGTCTTCTTCATTGGCGAAGAGTTGTCCGGGCTGATCGATTTTTATTTTGCTTGCACCGACATTCTGGCGTTCGACATCGCAATTTGCCTCAATGCCTGGTGCTTTGAATCCGACTACTCATTCAACATCACGAAGGGTCGGGCGCTACTAAAGGGTTACGAGGAAGTACGCCAGCTGAGTGTCAATGAAGCTCAAGCCATGCCGGTCCTTGCACGAGGCGCAGCGCTTCGCTTCCTGCTGACCCGTTGCTATGACTGGTTGAACACGCCAGCCAACGCCGTCGTCAGTCCACACAATCCAATCGATTACTTGAGACGTCTACGCTTCCACCGTAGCGTTAAATCGATTGTTGATTACGGACGCGAGACCCAATCATGAGCAGGCAGCAAAACGGACCGGAAGTGACGATCTATACCGACGGAGCCTGTTCCGGAAACCCAGGCCCAGGCGGCTGGGGCGCGATTTTGATCTACGGCGAGCATCGCAAAGAAATGTCCGGAGGCGAACCGGAGACAACCAACAACCGTATGGAATTGTTGGCTGCGATACGTGCGCTGGAAGCCTTGAAGCGCCCAAGTTCGATAGCGCTTTACACCGACAGCTCCTATGTCAAAGACGGCATTTCGAAATGGATCCACGGTTGGAAACAGAACGGTTGGAAAACCGCTGCCAAGAAGCCAGTAAAAAACGCAGAACTCTGGCAGCAGCTCGACGAACTACGCTCACGCCATGAGGTTGAATGGCACTGGGTCAAAGGCCACGCCGGCCACCCCGAAAACGAACGCGCCGACGAACTGGCACGCCAGGGCATGGAACCGTTCCAGGCCGTCTAAATTTAGCAGATGGCCGACATAACGCCTTAAACGCGATCGCCGATCACGGAGCAAAGCTGTTCTGCACTCGACTTATCGTGCACAGGCGGTGCCTCATCGATGTTCAGAACTTTAACGACACCATCGTCGACCAGCATCGCATAGCGTTTCGAACGCACGCCTAAACCATGCTCCGTCAGATCGATCTCAAGCCCGGCGGCCTTGGCAAATTGCGCACTGCCGTCAGCAAGCATGGTAACTTTACCCGCAGCACCTGTAGCCTTCGACCAATGGTCCAGGACAAAGACGTCATTGACCGCCGTACACGCCACGGTATCGATACCCTTGTTCGATAGTTCATCGAGATGCGACAAAAATCCTGGTAGATGTTGTTCATGGCACGTTGGCGTGTAGGCCCCTGGAACGGCGAACAGCGCAACCTTTTTGCCCGAAAACACTTCGTCTGTCGTAACGGTTTTGGGTCCCTCAGGCCCCATTACAGCAAAGTTCGCTTGTGGAAGTTTGTTGCCAACGGAAATCGCCATCTTTGTTTATTCCTCTCTTGAACGCTGCTGCCTCAACCAAGCGCAGGCAAAAAGAACCCAACCGGAGCACCACCGACAGCCATATGAGCGCAACCAGTAGGCAAGAGTCCAGCGGCTCATTTTTGCTACATCGCTTCCCGAACTTTTTATCAATCCAGCTTGATCATTGTCTCGGATTGTCCTGCTGGCCCAACTGCCGTAACACGCAAGTCGGTACCTTTGAAATCACCGGCATCGGTCCCGGCCAGATCAACCTCAAATTGAGCCGATCCGTCTGCGGCATCCCGCAATCGCCTAGCCATTGGAACGTATGTCCCATCAAGAGCTTCGACGAAAAGTTTTCCCTCAGCAGCGTCACCCGGAAATGCGACATTGAATACGATGCTCGGCTTTTCTCCATCAAGCACAGCACTGGTCGACACGAGGCGTGGATCGTCATCTTTTAACGCCTCACCAGAACGTGGCACTTGCTCAAGCGCAGCTTGCAACACCTCCGGGATAGGAGCACGCTCGTTTGCGGCCGGAATTAACAACTCCAGCGACGCTTCGACAGGAACGCATATATTTTCGCAGATTCCATAGTGCATGTTCACACTCAATTTGACCGGCGTGGCTGGATCGTTCGGACTGATCCGCACCGGAAACACGACGCGGTTTTTATACCCAATGGTCTTACCCGCTTGATCAACAAACACCTGCGGCACCGGATACAAAACTATGGCATCAGACAAATTCTCGGATTTGGAAAATGTGAACTCCGGCGGCACACCACCGGCCTCCCCAGGGTTGCGCCAATAGGTCTTCCAGCCGGGATCCAGCTGCATTTCAACGCCGGCGACGAGACGACCCCCAATCTTTTCCGACCCGCCAATAAGGCGAACCTTCGAGGCGTCTTCCACCACCCAGTCTGACGCCAGGTCTTGCGCCACCCCATCACGTCCGCTCAGGCACACCCCCGCCAGCGCGACCAACACTACGGCGATAAACTCTAGACGGTGTCTTAGAGAGCAAATGCCACTCAAATTTCCTGGCCTTCCGCTAAAATCCGTTTCAACAGCAAATCCGATGTGAACCACAGCAATACTACCGACCAAGTACTTGGCACAAAGCTCTACAATCCGAAAAGCCTTTATGTGCCGTGCAGCAACAATAGTCGTGGCTGGCTAGATACCTAATATTTTAAGCCGATCCATCAAATCACGTCTTCATGAGCCGGTCGGCATTGGCTCGACCTTGCGCGCAAGAGGATACAGCAGGGATTGTTGTGGCACGCCAAAACACTGGCTGGCCACGATATAGACATACAACGGAGCAAATCCACGCCCACGGCAAAAAAGGCCGTGTTGGATTCAAACTGGGCATCCGCAGACCTCCAAAGCCGCGCCAAACTGGCAATCTGCCGTTTCCAGCCCCATTTTTGATGAATTAAGTGCGCATTTGGGCCGGCCGCCGCCGACGTCGGTGGCCCTCCGTAGCCATTAAAAATCGAGCCACTTCAGAAACAACCAAATGGCAGCTTCACATTAAGACCGGCTTGGAGGTAGTCTTTGCACATGAGTGGTCAGCGAAAACACTTGCAAGCCAACATGGAAGGCTATTTGGACGGACAACTCCTGATAGCCATGCCGTTGATGAGCGACAGTCGTTTTGAACGGTCAGTTATCTACATCTGCGCCCATTCGGAGGATGGTGCGATGGGACTGATCATCAACCAAAAAGCCCCCGAAATCTCATTCTTGGACCTGCTCGACCGCTTGGAGATTATTCCCGAGGGCGTGAGCGATCCACTTTCGGAAAATGCCAGATCAATGCAAATCCACGTTGGCGGTCCGGTAGAGACAGGACGCGGTTTCGTTCTGCACACATCCGACTACTTTACCAACGAGTCGACCCTTGCAATCACCGAGGGCGTCTGTCTCACGGCGACGATCGATATCCTGAAAGCTATGGCAACCGGTAAGGGTCCCGACCATTCCATTCTGGCGCTAGGCTACTCAGGTTGGTCGCCCGGCCAGTTGGAAAGTGAAATTCAGGCCAATGGCTGGCTGAACTGCCCAGCCGACAATGAACTCATCTTCTCTACCGACCTTGACCACAAATACGAACACGCGCTTGCCAAGATCGGAATCGACCCCTCGCATCTTGTGTCAGATGCCGGCCACGCTTGAAGACAGTCACCACGCTACTGTCTCGTTTTCATCGACACGCCCGGCATACGTCATCGACTGGCAAACAAGATTAGCCTGGCTGGAATGAACGGGCGCTAGGTTTTCTTCACGCGTTGCTGACCGCTTGCTAACGGCGGTGGCCCCGGAGGTGCTTTTCTGGCGCCGGGCACTCCACTCTGGGCTGCCGTCTTCACGCTTCCACCCGGCCCGGCCGCTGTGGCCGGTCTCGGCTTTCCGCCACCACTCTCATCAACGGGCTCGCGTGAACGGATGGAACTCTGCCCGGCCAACCGCGCAAGACTTGCCGCAATGCCGGGAGGTAACGTCGAAAAGTCAATATCATCCGACGATTGTCCCGGGGCTTGCGGAGCTTTCTGAGGCACAGGACGAGAGCCATTACCACCCGCAGCCGGTGTTGGTGATCGCCGCCCGCCTGTCGTCGCCGGACCTTGCCGATCCCGATTACCATTCAAAACGCTTTGTAGATCTGCGGGCAAACCGCCTTGCGACCGCGCGCGCGCCCTTGCTTGCGCAGGCGGGGGCTCCTTCCTCGCTGACACGGAGCGAGCTTGCGGATTGTCGTTCGGAGATTGGGGAATGGGCGGAGGCTGCGCCGGCCGCAGCGTCTTGCCCGGAGCGGAGCGCGAGGGAACCGAAATACCGCCGGAGCGCTGAGGCGGCATGACCGAATCCCGCCCCCTGATCGGCGCGGTCGGCGCGGTCTTAGGTTCAGCGCGGCCCGAATTGCCCGACGCAGGTACACCCTTGGTTTTTGAACTGCCTCCTGCACCAGATTGCGAGGGCGGTGGCGCTTTTGCATGCACTTTGGGTGCTGCAGCGGGCACAGGCCGTGACGGCGGCGCCTTGGTCGGACGCCCGCCTGCACCATTGGCTGCATTAGCAGCATGGGCCGGTGGTGCACCCTTCGGTAATGATGCAGCCTCCACCTGAGGCTTATCAACGGGACGCACAGTGCTATTAGGCAACCCTGTAACAACACGTGCCGATGCCTCCGCCTGCTCAGAGCTTGCAGACTGTGCGGCAGGTGCTTTCTGCACCGTGGGCGTTGCGACAACGTCCTTCTTTTTCTTTTTGCGCTTCAGCTTGGTTCGGAACAGCCCCTTTGCCTCGATCTTGCTTTCCGACTTCCGCACTATGCGTAACAACTGCACAACTTCGCGCTCTGGCATCGCTTCACCGTAGTAGAAGCCTTGCGCATATTCGCAACCGATCGAACGAAGAAAGCCGACATCGTCAGGGTGTTCAACACCTTCGGCCACGACTTTTTTGCCCAGCTCGTGCGAGAGCGCTACCATCGAACGCACAATAGCCGAACCGGCCTCATCACCGCTGACACCGGATTGCACGAGTTCCTTATCGATCTTGATCGTATCGAATGGGAACCTTTGCAGATACGACAACGAGGAATAACCGGAACCAAATTCGTCTAGCGCCAGTTCCACACCCGTGCCGCGCAGTTGCTGCAAAATTTCAACTGCCTGCTCTGGGTTCTCCATCGCCAAGGCCTCGGTGACTTCCAGCCGCAACGTTCCCTTCGGGACCGAGACACGACTGAGGATATGGCGCACGTCCTGAACCAAATCGTGCCGGAATAGCGGCCGGCTTGTTACGTTCACGCTGACAAACAGCGGAGATTCACTGCGCGGCAATTCGCGTTGCCATTTGCTAAGTGTTTGCGCAGCGCGCGTAAGAACATAAGATCCCAGTCGCACGATGAGATCCGATTCTTCTGCAAGAGGCACAAATGACTGCGTGCCCAGCATACCCAGCTTGGGATGCTCCCAACGAACAAACGCCTTAAATCCGGCGAGCTCTTCCGTCGGCAAATAAACGATCGGTTGATACAGAATCTTGATCTGGTTCTTCTCAAGCGCCTTGCGCAGATCGTCTTCCAACGGGCGTCGTTCATCGCGCTCCGTGCGCATCTCGGGCCGGAAAATCTCGATTCTGTCGGCACCAGACCTTTTCGCCCGGTACATCGCAATCTCAGCTTCCTTTAATAAATCTTCCGGTTCGCGATCCTCGCCGTCATGAACGGCAATCCCTAAAGATCCCGTCAGCACAATATCCCGACCGGCGATCTTGATAGGCGACCTCAGTGACCGGCGAATCCGCTCCGCCAATCCGGCAAGCTCCTGCGGATCCTGTCCGCCGATAAGCAGAATTGCGAACTTGTCACCACCAAGCCTCGACAACGTATCGTAAAGCCCAAGATGGCGTTGCAGCCGTCGCGCAACCGTCAGCAACAGGCTGTCGCCAACTACCAGCCCAAAAGACGAGTTGGCACTTTTGAACTTGTCGATATCGATACAAATGATGGTTGGACGGATTTCCTGGTCGGTCTTTGCACGCAACATGGCCGTGCGTAAACGATCAATAAACAATTCACGATGGGGAAGCCCGGTCAGCGCACAGTGCACGGCATTTTGCATCAGCCTCTCACTGGACCTTTTGTGCTCCGTGATCTCGCGCAACAGGCCGACACAACGAACATTACGCCGATCCGCGCTTGGCACGCTTGCCGCCTCTAACTCAAACCACCGATAGCTATTGTCTGAATGACGAAGGCGGAAGTCGCCGTGAATACGTCCTCCTGAACGCTCTTGCACCGACCACAGCATCAGACGGAAGCGCTCACGGTCATCGGGGTGAACATGCGTGGAGAAATCGCTCGTCTTGGTACAAAGCTCGCCGATGTTCAGACCAAGCGACGACTCGACAAGTGGACTGACCTTCACCTCATCGCGCCGGCCATTCCACTCCCAAACCGATGCACCCGCACCATCGACCGCCAACGATCTGATCTGTTGCTCCGAGGGTGAAGAGCCGTAGACCGGTTCTAGTGAGCGGAATGCAAACTGAGTAACGGTAAAACCAATGAGTACGACGATGAGCACCAATCCGGCAATGAGGCCAGCGACAGCCACTTCGCTGGACAAGCGTCCCGTCAACGCGACGCCCATGCCGAAGATCCACACGAGGAACAACATCCACGTTGGAATAAGCGCGAGGGCGCGATCTTGCCCGCGAATGGCAAGGTAAAGTGTCAACGCGGCACCGACGGCACCGATGAGGATGAACGATAGTCGGGCAAACGTCGCTGCCAGTCGCGGATCGATCGCGGCCACCGCCACAAGCGCCAACTGCGCCAGGATCCACACACCCAGCAGCATGCGCACGAGCCCGTGACTGAGGCCAAGTCTGAGGAAGGTATGCAAAAAGACAACGAGGCTCGCCGCCATCGCCGATTCCGTTGCAGCTCGATAGACGGCATTGTCCTCAGGTGCCAGGTTGAACAGCTTATGGAAGAAACCGAAGTCAACGCACAGGTAGGTCAGCACACACCACGCCACCAATGCCGCCGTTGGGAAAATGGCCTTGTGGTTTGCCGCAAATACCGCTGTGAGAAAGATCGCAAGAAGCCCCGTAAGGCCAAGCATGATGCCATTGAATAGCCGCCGGTCGCGGATTTTCAGCTCGTAAGCAAGCGGCTTCCACAAACTGACACGAACAAATCGCTCCGAAGCAAGTTCCGAAACAAACGTAATCGTCTGGCCGGGTTCCAGCGTCACTCGAAAGATATCGGCGCGCTCACTCTTCACGCGCTCAGGCACAAAACCAACGGAAGGCGTAACCCGTTCGATCCGGCGCGCATCAAGGTCTGGCCAGACCGCACCCGAACCCACCATTTCATAACGCGGTGCCGTCAACCAGCGCTCAATCCTTTTGTCCGACGAGTTCTTAAGCGCAAAGACAATCCAGTTTGGATTGGTACCTGAGGTCGCGGCATCGACGCTCATACGTGCCGTTAGCCCGTCTCTGCCAACAGCCGTTTCCACCTGAAGGCTATCGCCGCGATCCGTATAGAATTCGCCCTTCTGCGCGATCTCGATGACATCTTCATTCGGGTCGACTTCGATCGGCTCCAAGGCTACGGCCAGCCCGGCATTTGCCAGAACCAGCATCATCGCCGCAAAAAAAACGGCGAGCATCTTTCCCCAATCTTTTTGCCGACCTGGCATCAATCGCGTTCCCCTTCCGCGCTACCACCCTCTGCCACGACAAGGCCATAGAGCACATGATCCCGCCACGCGCCGTTTATCTTCAGATAGCCCCGAGCGAACCCTTCTCGTTCAAAGCCCGTTTTCTCCAGGAGCCGCATTGACCTGACGTTTTCAGGCATGCATGCCGCTTCCAACCGATGTAATACGAGCGTCTCAAACGAAAATGCTACGATGGCACGCACCGCTGCGGTCATGATCCCACGGCCGGTATGAGGTACGCCAAGCCAATAGCCCAGCGATGCGGCCTGAGTAACGCCACGGCGTACATTCGTCAGCGTCAATCCACCGACCAATTCACTGTTCTTCTCTTCAACGATGCAGAAGGCATACCCTTGGTCCTCGCGCGCCTCCCTGTTGTAGTGACGAAGCCGCCGCCGGAACGCACCCCTGGAAAGCTCGTCGCGGTACCAATGCGGCTCCCACGGCACGAGATGTTCCCGGCTGAGAGCTCGCAGTTGCGCCCACTCGCCGTAGTCGCTCATCTGAAAGGGCCGCAGCAACACGCCCTCACCGCGAACGATGAGATGGGCACCTTGACTTAAGCTGGTCCTCATTAATGCCATTGCTGCCTCTCAGGCGTCGGCGGGCAAGAATTGCTCGTTCGCCTGCCTCGCCAAATCCATGGACGCCTCACCGGCCCCGACAACTGCTACCGAAGCCGCGCCAGACAACAACTGCCGTGCAAGCCGGCCCACGCCGTCCACATCAACTGCATCCACACGGGCAACGATTTCATCGGTGCCAATCAACCGATCATGAACAATGAGATGGCGGGCCATTTGCTCAGCGCAAGCTGCCGAACTTTCCAATCCCATGAGCAGACCGGATTTCAGCTGCGCCTTTGCGCGATTCACTTCTGCTTCCGCCGGCCCGTTCACAGCAAGGCTCTTCAACTCGCCACCGATAACCGTCACAAGATCCGTCAACATCTCCGGCCCTGACGCAGCATGAACTACAAACATTCCGCTATCGCTTAATCCCCAGGCCGTTGAATAAATGGCGTAACAGAGCCCGCGCTTCTCACGCGCTTCTTGAAACAGCCGCGACGACATACCTCCGCCCAAAAGCCCGGAAAGCACCTGAACGGCAAATATGTCCTCAGAGCGATACGATGGTCCTTCAAACCCGACCACCAGATGGCTCTGCTCAAACGGTCGTTGACCGGCACGCACGCCACCGACGTAGCGAGCCGCGTTTCCGCTGTGATCCTTGCCGTCACAAAGCGCGCCGAATAGGGCTTCAGCATGGCGGCAAACGGCCTCGTGGTCCACGGCTCCTGCGGCGGAAATCACAAGTTTTTCCGGGATGTATCTGCTTTTCAGATAGCGTTTGAGATCATCGCCGGAAATGGCGGCAACACTTTGCGGAGTGCCCAAAATAGTACGCCCCACCGCCTGGCCCGGGTAGGCGGCATCATGCATCAGGTCATACGCCAGATCATCGGGCGAATCCTGCGCCGCCGCGATTTCCTGGACAATCACGTCCTGCTCGCGCCGCAGCTCCAGCCCGTCAAATACGCTGTCCTGGAGAATATCGGCAAGGACCTCAAGAGCCTTGCCTTCATCTCCCTTCAGAACACGCGCATAGTAGGCAGTGTTCTCCATACTGGTCGCCGCATTTAAGTCGCCGCCAATACTCTCAATTTCTTCCGCGATTGCTTGCGCAGAACGCTGCCTCGTACCTTTGAAGGCCATGTGTTCCAAAAGGTGGGAAATGCCATGCTCATGCTCGTGTTCGTGACGCGCTCCGGTCGCCACCCACACACCCAGCGACACGGTCTCAACATGGTCCATGCGGTGCGTTGCAACGCGTATACCGTTTGCCAATTTGCTGACTTGCACGCTTACACCGTACCTTTCACGCCCGGCGCGCAAGACTTTTTGGACACACGCGTACGTGCTTCCACTTCCGCCCCGACCACTTGCAAGTCGTTTTCCACGACTTGAAAGTCTTCACGCATCTTCATCAAGTTAGACAGACGCTCTGGAAGCTGCGGCACCTTGCCAGTTATGCGCCCAATCGCATCGGGAAACTTCGCCGGGTGCGCGGTCGCAAGGACCACTTGCGGGATATGTGCCTCGCCGGCACCAACGGCTTCCGCCGCCCTTTCTGCCGCAAATACGCCGCATGCCGAATGCGGGTCGAGCACATAACCGCACTCCGACTTCGCCTTGGAGATCACCTGGGCAACGTCCGCCTCATCTGCGGAATAGGCGCGAAACTCTGACCGCATCGCCTCGCTCTGCGCTGTCAGTTCAAACCGGCGCGCCTGCGCAAGCGTCTCCATCTGCGTACGCACAACGTCACTGTTACGACCGCTTGCTTCAAACAAATAGCGCTCAAAATTCGACGAGATCTGAATATCCATCGAAGGGGAAGTCGTCGCGATCACGTCACGCATTTCATACGCGCCAGTCTCCAACGCACGCACCAGGATATCGTTGGCATTCGACGCAATGATCAGATCCGCAACAGGCAGTCCCATCTTCTTTGCCGCATAGCCGGCAAATATGTCTCCGAAGTTGCCGGTAGGCACCGAAAACGACACTTTGCGGTGTGGCGCACCAAGCGCTACGGCCGCGACGAAGTAGTAAGTGATCTGCGCAACAATTCGCGCCCAGTTGATTGAATTGACGCCGGACAATTTGACCCGGTCACGGAAACCGTGATCATTGAACATCCCCTTCACCAGGGCCTGGCAATCATCGAATGTCCCGCGCACCGCAATCGCGTGTACATTGTCGTCATCGGGTGTCGTCATCATGCGCCGCTGCACATCGGAGACGCGTTCGTGCGGAAAAAGAATGACGACATCCACGTTTTCAGCGCCACGAAATGCTTCAATGGCCGCACCACCGGTATCTCCCGACGTTGCACCAACGATCGTCGCCCGCTGACCACGCTTGCTTAAAACATGATCCATCAGCCTTGCGAGAAGCTGCATAGCGACGTCTTTAAAAGCCAGTGTTGGCCCGTGGAACAACTCAAGCACGAACCGGTTTTCATCCAACTGCACGATAGGAGTAACCGCGGGATGATCGAATGACGAATAGGCATCCCTCGCCATCGACACCAGCAGGTTGTGCTCAATTGCGTCACCGACAAACGGCGCGATAATTTCGGCAGCCACTTCGTGAAACGAACGTCCGGCAAAACGCGCAATCTCATCATGACCGATCGCCGGCCATGTCTCGGGCACATAAAGACCACCGTCGCGCGCCAGCCCTGCCAACAGGACGTCTTCGAATTCGAGCACTGGGGCCTGGCCCCGAGTTGAGGTGTAATTCAATGCGTGTTCTCTCTTCACGGACTGCCGGCACAATCAACGCGGCCGCACATCGTTCTGGAGCCGATCCGAACGGATCTAAACGGCCAGCCCTATGTCCCTTGTTGTCTCAGCCTAGACAATGCAAAGGCGACATAGACACCAAGTAAGGTCATGGCCAGTCCCAGCCAAGTCAGCGCATAGCCAAAGTGTTTATTGGGCAGGTTAATATCAGTCACGCCGCCTTTGGGCCAGATCCCGGCCTTTTGCCCAGGTTGGGCCTCCGCGTCTAGAAAGAATGGAAGTGGAGACGTTTCCGCTTCTTCATATGCGCTGGCATGCATGGCGGCGAGATCCCGCCAGTACCAGGTATTGCCGGCTACGTCATTGTCGGGGCTGAACATTCCTTGCAAGCCCGCCAGCCGCACCAACCCCGTTACCTTGACCTCGCCTGCCGGCAATCCGTTCGCGCGCGCATTCCTCGCACGCTTTCCCCGTGGCAGATATCCACGATTGATCCACAATACCTTGCCCGACGGGTCCGCCAGCCTGAGCGGGGTATAGACATGATAGCCCGGCCCGAGACGCGGATGCGGGGCATAATAGAAGCGCTCTTTGTCGTGCTGAAATTCACCAGACACCCACGCCCTTGTGTAATCGACATCGCCTTTCAGTATCTGCCAACGCTTCATTACCTCAGACAGTGCCACCGGCTCACGAACGACACGGGTTTCGATTGCTGCGATCAATGAGTTCTTCCATGTCATGCGCTGCAACTGCCAAACGCCAAGCCCAACCAGAACGACAAGTCCCAGGATCGAAAGTAGCGTCGGCCAGACCAGACCGCCTGCCACAAAGCGTGCAGCCAAACCGGTTCGTTGAGCCTTAGTCATCGTTCGCAAGCCTGCCTTCTTCTGCCTTGTTGTGATACTGCAAAGCAATCAGCGTCGCTTTTAAAAAGCGCAGAAGCACAAGAGCGAGCACGGGCGTTAGAAGACCCCACACAACAACCTGAACCCAGGCGGGAGGGAATAGGTTGAACTCAACCCACAGTGCACCACCCAGCACCAAAAAGCCGAGAATAAAGATGGCAAAGACAGCTGGCCCATCACCGGTATCGATGAAGCGATAGTCCAAATTGCAGACACTGCACTCTCGTCGAAGATTGAGGACCATCGTGAACAATGCGCCCCTGCCGCATCTGGGACAGCGGCACGTCAGTCCTGCCCAGTAGGGAGAAACTGGTGGATGTCTTTCTGCCATCGCTGCGTCCTGTTGACTGCGCCCGCCCTTCATGAAAGCGAATATCTAGAACGAAATGGGGCGGCTAACGGCCGCCCCATTCCTTGCTTCAACAAATTTTCAGCCGTCTCGGTCGGCCAAGCCTAGTGACCGGCCCCTGGCGTGCCCGCACCCCATACGTAAATAGCGGCAAACAGGAACAGCCACACGACGTCAACGAAATGCCAATACCAAGCCGCAGCCTCGAAACCGAAGTGCTGTTTTGGCGTAAATCCACCGCCCATCGCGCGCAACAAACACACCAGCAGGAAGATCGTTCCGATGATCACATGTGCGCCATGGAAACCAGTCGCCATGAAGAACGTAGCGCCGTAAATATGCCCAGCATAGTTGAAGGCTGCATGCCCATACTCATAAGCCTGCAGGGCCGTGAACGCCGCACCCAGAATGACTGTCAGAAGAAGACCGATAATGAGCCCACCACGGTTGTCCTTCAGCAAGGCATGGTGCGCATAAGTCACCGTAACGCCTGACGTCAGCAGGATCAGCGTATTGATCAGCGGCAGTCCCCAGGGATCGAAAGTGTGTTGGAAGCCTTCTGCAGCCTGTGGTGGCCAATGCCCACCAGTAAGCTCGTTCCGTTGGACCATGCCGACAACTTCTTCGCTATTTGGAAGCGCGGAAACGCCAGCAGGGAACAGCGCGACATCAAAATATGCCCAGAACCACGCGACGAAAAACATCACTTCCGAGGCGATGAACAAGATCATGCCGTATCGAAGGTGAAGCTGCACAACGGGTGTGTGGTCGCCACGGTTCGCCTCAACCACGACGTCGCGCCACCAGAGCGCTGCCGTCAGCGCAACCGCCGCAAAACCGCCCAGGAACACCCAGGGGCCCTGTACACCGAAAAGCCCTGCGCCGCCGCCCTGCGACCGCATGAGTATGATAGCGCCAACGGCCATCACCAATGCAGCGATCGAAGCCACAAGCGGCCACGGGCTGGGGTCAACCAGATGATAGTCATGATTTTTAGCGTGGGTTCCAGCCATATTCCTCTCCAAAGTCCCCGTGTCTTTTATTTGTCGAAGCCACAGCCTTGCGGTCTCGACGATCTGCCCAACTCAAAAATGCGCCAAACCGGTTTCACCGAAATGGCAATTCAACCCCTGCTGTCCTTCACCATTCCGACGTTCGATGATTGCCGCTCTCCCGACGTGACCGTCGGATAAAACGTGTAGGACAATGTAATTTGACTGATATGCCCGGCCTCACGGTCTTCCGCGATTTTTGGATCGACAAAGAAGCTCACCGGCATTTCCACGCTTTCACCAGGCTTCAACACCTGCTCGGTAAAACAGAAGCACTCAATCTTGTTGAAGTACACACCAGCGGCTTCCGGCGTCACATTGAATGTCGCCGTACCGGTCAAGACTTTGTCGGATGTGTTCGTTGCACGATAGTAAGCAAGCTTGTTCTCACCGATCCGAATATCCATTGTGGACGCGACCGGCTTGAAGTCCCACGCCAGACCACCGGACACGTTGGCGTCAAAGCGCATCGTCACATGCTTCTCGATCGCCTGCGTCGACGGCTTTGCCGCCACCTGCGTCGTACCGCCATACCCCGTGACCTGGCAGAATATCTGATAAAGCGGCACGGCGGCATAAGCCATGCCGACCATGCCCACGGCAACGAACGCGCACACGAGCGCCACCTTGCGGTGACGTCCCGCAAGGTCCGGCTGCATCGCCAAATCGCTCGTTGTGTTATTTTCGCTCATTCGCTCTTTCTTCGATCCGCCGCGTTCAGCCGTATCTAAAAACCCTTGTTGAAAACGTTTCCGCCCAGCCTCACCACTGTCGCCACATAGAAAAGCGCCACCAATCCAGCCAAGGCGAGTGCGATGGCGATAGAACGCATCTTCTGCCGCCGCTTCCTTTCCGCTTCGGCACCGTGTTCATCCATGTGGTCGGCTCCCAACACGCTCACGATACGATCTACCCCACAATCCTTGCGGCTATGACTTCCAAAAGCAGCACTGCAAATAGTGCAAACAAGTAGAAGATTGAGAATAGGAACAGCCGTTTTGCTGCCCGGTCCCCATCGCGACCGTCGCCGACCCGGTACACGTCGACTGCCAGCCACAAGAATATCGCACCCAAGACACCGGAAGCTGCGCCGTAGGCCAAACCGCCAAGGCCTGTGAACACCGGAGCGACTGCCACCAGCACCAACACTACCGAATACATGACAATCTGCCGGCGCGTCTCCTCGCTACCTGCGACCACTGGCAACATCGGCACACCAACCCGCTCATAATCGCGGCAGCGGTAAAGCGCCAGCGCCCAGAAATGCGGCGGTGTCCACATAAAGATGATCAAGAAGAGCAAAATGCTGTCGAGACTTACTCCACCCGTCACGGCCGCCCATCCGATCATGGGCGGAAACGCCCCCGCGGCGCCGCCAATCACGATGTTATGCGGGGTGCGCCGCTTCAGCCACATCGTGTAGACGAAAATGTAAAAGGCGATCGTCAGCGCTAGAAGCACCCCGGCGACCCAATTGACCAGAACACCTAGCGTCAGCACCGAGCCAAGCGACAACACGACGCCAAAACTCAGCGCTTCATTCTCGCTGACATTCCCCCGCGGAATTGGCCGTGCCGCCGTCCGCGCCATTTTGCGATCGATGTCGGCGTCGTACCACATGTTGAGAGCGCCTGAGGCGCCAGCGCCTACCGCGATTGCAAGCAGCGCGATCGCACCCAGAAGCGGATGAATGCCACCAGGAGCAACAACCATTCCCACCAGGGCTGTAAATACGACGAGCGACATCACACGAGGCTTCATCAGCGCAAAAAAATCGCCGACGGAAGCTCCGAGCTCTATCGACGATGGGCTCCCCTCACCGTGCGCACTCGTGCCAGAAATCGCCAACTCAAACTCCCCTGTGAACGTATCGTTCTTGTTGTCATTGGTTCAGGCAGCTCAAACTACCGGAGCATGTTTTCTTATTCTTTGTCCTCTAACCGCATTGGCTAAGTCAGCCTGGACATTGGAAGTACTGCGGCCAAGAACACCGTACCAGTCGCCAGCGGATCGTATTCCGCCATTCCTTTTTCCGAAGAAGAGGGCGCCCACGCAAATCGCGGGCACCCTCTTATTCGATCTAGTGGTCCGTCGCCTTGATCTTCGGCAACGTCGAATACTGGTGGAACGGTGGCGGTGACGACAACGTCCATTCCAGCGTCGTTGCTCCAACACCCCATGGATTGTCGCCGGCCTTTTCACGCCGGGCAAATGCCAGCATGACGCCGATCAGGAAGCAGATTGTACCGATGGCAGTGATGTAGGAACCGATCGACGAGATGTTGTTCCAGAATGCGTAGGCGTCCGGATAGTCCGCGTAACGACGCGGCATGCCTGCCAGACCGAGGAAGTGCTGCGGGAAGAACAGCACGTTTGCACCAATGAAGGTCAGCCAGAAGTGTAGCTTGCCCCAGAACTCATTGTACATGTAGCCGCTGATCTTCGGGAACCAGTAGTACCAGCCCGCAAAAATCGTAAACACAGCACCTAGAGACAACACGTAGTGGAAGTGCGCCACCACATAGTAGGTGTCGTGCAATGCGCGATCCACACCGGCGTTGGCAAGCATCACGCCCGTCACGCCGCCCACGGTGAACAGGAAGATGAAGCCCAGAGCCCACAACATCGGCAAGCGGAACGAAATCGATCCGCCCCACATAGTCGCGATCCAGGAGAAGATCTTCACACCGGTCGGCACCGCGATCACCATGGTGGCGAATACGAAGTAGGCCTGTGTTTCAACAGAAAGACCCGCAGTGTACATGTGGTGGGCCCAAACGATGAAGCCAACCACACCGATCGCAACCATGGCGTAGGCCATACCCAGATAACCGAACACCGGTTTCTTAGAGAATGTTGCTATAATCTGGCTGACCATGCCGAAGCCGGGAAGGATAAGGATGTAGACTTCCGGATGGGCAAAGAACCAGAACAGGTGCTGGTACAGAATCGGATCACCACCACCGGCTGCCGTGAAGAACGTGGTACCGAAATTACGGTCGGTCAGAAGCATCGTGATCGCACCGGCAAACACTGGCAGCGACAGCAGCAGCAGGAACACTGTCACCAGAATCGACCAAACGAACAGCGGCATCTTGTGCAGCGTCATACCCGGCGCGCGCATATTGAAGATCGTGGTGATGAAGTTGATCGCACCGAGGATCGATGACGCACCGGCAAGGTGAAGTGACAGGATGGCAAAATCCATCGCAGGCCCCGGCTGCCCGGTTGTCGACAACGGCGCATAGACCGTCCAGCCGCCACCGACACCGTCAGCCCCTGGCGGCCCTTCAACGAACATCGACAGCACGAGCAGCACAAGAGCAACCGGCAGCAACCAGAATGAGATGTTGTTCATGCGCGGGAACGCCATATCCGGCGCACCGATCATCAGCGGCACGAACCAGTTGCCGAAGCCGCCGATCATGGCCGGCATGACCATGAAGAACACCATGATCAGGCCGTGAGCTGTCACAAAGACGTTGAACAGGTGCGGATCTGCAAAGAACTGCATACCCGGGTATTGCAATTCCATGCGCATCGCCACCGACAGTGCACCACCGACAAGACCGCCGATGATCGCAAATATCAGGTACAGCGTACCGATGTCTTTATGGTTGGTTGAAAACAGCCAGCGCTGAATAAAGCTCAGTCCGTGGCCATGATCATCGCTCGCTTGTGCGGTGTTTCCCATTGTCGTTAAGCCTCGTGCCTCGGGTCATTTCCTGTTTCGCCGCTAACGGCGAATGTTTTGATAGGCCAGCCGGTTTCTATCAGCAGCCGGCCAGGAATCTAAAAGCCGGTTGATTATTCGGCTTTATCGACTTGCGCGCGTGCGACCTTGCTCCGGCCAGCATGCTTTAATGCAGCGCTGTTGATCAATTCGCGCGCCTTATCTTCCTCTTCGGCTTCCATTGCGGCAGCCCACTTGTTGAAGACATCTTCGCTAACGACCCGAACCGCGATCGGCATGAACGCGTGGTTCTTGCCGCACAGCTCAGAGCACTGCCCATAATAGACGCCTTCTTTTTCCGCGCGGAACCACGTCGATGTCACGCGGCCTGGCACGGCATCGATCTTTGAACCGAATGCGGGGATCGTCCAATTGTGCAAGACGTCCTCAGCTGTAATGAGCACGTGCACTACTTTGTTGACCGGCACGACGACTTCATTGTCGACCGCCAGATTTCGTGGCGCCGGGATTCCAGCATCTTCCATTTCCTTGCGCTCGTCATCGTTCAGCATCACGCTGTCGAATTCAAAGTCTCCATTATCGGGATAAGAGTGCGACCAATACCACTGATAGCCCGTTGCCTTGATCGTCAGATCAGGCTTTGGAAAGGAGTACTGCAGGTTCAAGAGCTTGAATGAGGGGATCGCGATTAACACCAGGATGAAGATCGGGATCACGGTCCAAGCGACTTCCAGAAACGTGTTGTGGGTTGTCGTCGATGGCGTCGGATTGGACTTTTCATTAAACCGCACCAGGACGAACACCAGCAGCGCCAACACAAAGACTGCAATCGCAATGATGATAATGTTCACGAAGTCATGAAACTTGTTGATCTCACGGGCGACCTCGGTTACCGGCTCCTGCAGTCCCATTTGCCCTGGCGAAGGTTGCCCCATACCGGCAGCCGCTGCGCCAGCCCACAGTATCGCCACTGCGGCCATCACCAGCCCCGCAAAAGGTGCGTTGCAAATCACCCTTTTCAACATTCTGTGCTCCCCAAAAACACCCGGCTTTAGCGCCAGGAAAGTTTGTGATCTATTGTTTTAGGACCTGCGGAGAGCTGTCACGGACGTGATCTGCGACACATCAGGCTTCGTATTGTGCAATGAGCAAGTTCAACCCGCCCGAGACACACCAAGGCCCAATTCATCGCCAATCGTTAGAGACGCACTCCCCCTCCCTGAAAGAGAACACAAACGCTTCCATTGTCTCAAGTCAAGCGTGTTGCGGCATTTGCGCACGCAAGCTCCCATTGACTTTCGCCTCATCCACCCCAGACAGTTTCGAATCGCATAGACTTTTCGATCAGCGTTCAGGAGTCCAATTTTAGCCGTTTTCCTCTTGTGAGACGACCATTGAGGACGCGCGGTTGCCGAGCCGGCAGGCACAATTCGCTCGGCTAATTCTCAACCCACGTATTTGGAGCCTCGCTTGACTAGTTTTGCTCTCATAGAGCCAGCGGATCGCCATCACAAATCGGCAGCCATCGCCCAGCTCTTCATGCGCTGCTTGCGGCTTCGGGGGAGGCTGTCGCTCATTGCGTTCTTTTTTTGCTGCACCGCAGCAATCGTGTCCGCTGCCGCCGCACAGGACACCGCGATTAAATCCCAGCACGGAGATTGGCAAGTCGTCTGCAAACCGCCGCCGCCAGGGGCCAACAACGAAGTCTGTGCGATCGTCCAGAGCGTCACGGCTGAAGACCGGAAGAATGTCGGGCTGACCGTCTATTTCCAGAATTTCTCCGATGGCACGCAAGTTCTGCGCGTGTTCGCACCTGTCGGGGTGTTGCTACCGCCGGGGCTTGGACTGAAAATCGACGGCAAGGATGTTGGCAACGCCCCATTTCTGCGCTGCCACACTTTTGCTTGCTACGCCCAGGTGACTGTCGAACAAAAGCTTATTGATCAGCTCTCAACCGGCAAGACGGCGATCTTCATCATTTTTCAGACTGAAGAGGCAGGTATCGGCATACCAATTTCTCTTACTGGATTTGATAAAGCTTTGGCAGCACTCAATTAACAGCGTCCCAGCGCAAATTTTTTTGCACGAACGCGGAAGGCCGCCGTTAGCCGCCTTGCTCAGCACCCAGAACGGTCACCCCCTGACGCTCCAACAACAATCGCCAGTACCTATCAAATCCGTGCACCTTGGCTGTGTGCCCATCATCGTCCACGAGCGGTCGATCGTCGTTATGCCAACGAAAGACACCACCTTTTAGGTTGTAGACGCCGTTGGCCCCTGCAGACTTCAGCCCGCCTTGTACGCGGCGCGCCAGTCGCGAACTGCGCACACCGACCGAACAGTAGAATACAACGGTCTTCCCCTGCACTGCTTGACCGTGACTCTCCAAGAACGCCTCCGCCGTCATCGAAGGGTCCACGCGCTCCGCACCAGCAATTCGACTAACGCGGTACTCGTCGTGCGAGCGCACATCAAACAACAGAATGCCGCCCTTACTTGACATATTTTTTTTCGCAAACTCTTCGACCGGCCAATGCGCGACATCAGCAAAAGTGCGCGTCACGTCCAGCTCAACCTGCTTGAGTGTGGGAGGTGAAACGCGGCTCGTCAGTCGATCGCCGCCAGCAAACATCCACACAGTGATGCCGACAACTGCAAACACAGCCAAGGCGGTCATCGCCAACCGGTAACTGATGGGTCGGGCCTTCATGTTAATGCTCCTAAACTTGATGTCCGATGCTGCGTTTGGCAAACCGCTACAACGTCATGCACCCTTCATCCCACAAGTCCTGCCCGCACAGACCATGTGCGTTGCAACGGCGACCGGACAACACTTCAGCTAACAAGCTCATCAACACGCAGGCCCATAGGAACACTAGAGCCGAGTTCCCGTTACAGCCATCAGGTACGTGCTCGCCAGCCCATCAAAAACCATGTGCTAGCCGATGTACCGCAGCACCGCCGGTGAAAAAGCGAAATCAACTGATCGGACGTTACGCCCCCAATGCTAACCGCCCTTTCGCCATTTTGTCCTGCAACCTTTCTTGAACGGGCAGGTAGACTGCGCAACCAAGGGAGGCCCGAGTTGAGCACGCACGCGCCATGGCCACGCAGTGCCACCGACACACAGGATGATCGCAACGCCAGGCCGCTCCAATCCTTTCGGATGCCGTATCGCACCTACGTCCAACAACTGACAAGCTGCTCACCAAAGGCGGCCGATCTTGTGGACAGCTTCCCTGGCCTACTGTTCGCGCTGGCTACCGGTTATGCCACCCAGGAGCAACGTAACCAGGCGTTTGCCATCATCCACAATGGTGGGCCGCTGCGAACGGCATGCGAAACATTGAACTTACCTTGGTGGTTACGCAGGTTGCCTGCCGAGGCTTACACCGAACCCTTAATCGACCTGCCGCTTGATCCCGACTTTGCCCGCCACATCATCCAATTCGTTCCGACAAATGCCAAGGAAGCACCGGTGTGGCTTTGGGGTGTCCTCTACGGCAATCGCGCCTGCCACTCCAGTTTCGCCTTGTGGGCGGCAAGCTGGCTTTCGCGCCACCACCGCATATTGACCGCGCCGCAAGGTGAAAACACGTTTCGCTATATGACGGCATGGGCATGGCATGCCGACAAGCCCGATACGCCTGGTCACCAACTCCTGCGACGCAAGTGGAACCCTGCAATGGGGCTGCGTCGGTCGGTTGACGAACTGGGCAACTGGCGCCGGCGCATTGCGTTGGCATATGCCATCGCCAACATTTCCGACGACAAGTGGATTCGAGAGGGCGAAGTTCTTGGACTTGAATTTGTACTGCTGAGATCGCCGCGCGACTTCATCGAAGAATCCGATCGCATGGACAACTGCCTCGACCAATTTGCCGAACGCCTGCAGCAGCATCGTTCGCACGTTTTCTCCGTCCGTCGCAACGGTCGCTGTATAGCGAATGTCGAGATCGGCAGCCACGAACTCGAACCGGCAATGCCCGCGGTTCTTCAACTTCGCGGGCCCCGTAACAAGCGTGCGGCGGCTGAAGTCTGGCAAGCAACTTACGCTTGGCTGGGCATGCAACCGTTTCGCGTTCGCAACAATCTGCCCAATCCGAACGCGATTAATCAGGCACGCGAAACCGCGATACGTTTTTGGGCACCGTATCTTCAGGCGTTGGAAAAAACCGAACTGGCACCGAAATTTCGTGAGCTGGTGCTTGGCGCACGCTGGGGACATAAACGCCCCACCGCTCGCCGCGCAGACGACAATGTCTCCCGCGTGGCATCAAGACCGGTTGCCAGCTCACGCTGAATGCCCGCCCTTTGCGAACGTCCAGAAGCAGGGCATTAAGCAGCCTTATCGATCTTGCTGCCCTTACCCTTACCGTCTGCTGCTGGACCACCAGCACCCTCACGCTCAGACGACGCTTCACGCACATCGAGATAATCGTGCATGCGCTTTTCGGAACGCACATCATCCGTTCCGAATGCACCTGGGAAAGATCCCGGAAATACCGTCATCGCCTTGCCAAGGTGCATCATGCGAGCTGTTGTGTGCGAATACTGCTCAAACGCCGTGTGCCAAAAACTCGTTTGCAGCTCGACCAGATCGCGGGGGTTCAGACATTGCCCAAAGCGCATCGGCAGCTCGCCATATGCGCGCGCGCGCCGCCATGCTAAGCCCCACAATTCCATATTGGCCTGAGCCATTGCAACAGCGGGGGCCTTGTAGCCTGCCATTGGCGGTTCGCCCTCAGCGGCCACATCCGAGCCGCTTCCAGCTTCATTGAATTGGGCTCCGGCTCCGAAAAATAATGCAGCAAAGTCCTGATACGGGCCAAAGCCGAAGACATCTACGTCCGTTTTTTTACGCATCGAATTCTACCCATTGGTTATGCGTTGGCTGACATGGTGCTAACCCAGCTCGGATCAAGCCCTCATGATCCACGTCAAGCACTTGCAACAACATAACTATCCAACACCGACGCTTTGCACGCCTTATTCAAAATTTGAGTACGTCGTAATTCCCACACCACAACACCTGAGGGCTCAATTCAAACTGCAAAATAATACACAGCTTTCTGTGCCATCTGCGATTGTGTGGCGTTCATACCGCCGCCCACCGGTTGCGGCACAACATATGGCAGACCCGCTATTGACTTCGGAGCCATTCCTGCCCTTCATGGTTAACGAGCTAACCTTTATCGTTTTTAGTTTAATTTTTTCTGGTTATCGGTGTGTGGCGTTCATCGAACCATGCGGGGGCGGGGGCCCAGCGTCCGCTATTCCTAAAGTACACGCGAATTGTGTCTGCATTCGCGACGCTGCTGCTGATTGCCTGCGGAGCGGCAACCGCCGCAGACAAGAAAGATCCCCGACACTACGAGATCTGGGCAGGGGCAGACGCCGCCGAACACGTTTGGCTCATCTACACAGGCGCAACACTCGCACCCTTTGGCGATATGCACCGCGATGGAATCCGATTACGGGCTGCAACGGGATACGGCCAGTATCGGTATGAGTCCTTTGACGAATCCACACTGACAAAGGGCCGGGAATTCCGTGCCACGACGAGCTACGCTGATGCCCTGATCGGTTATCTTTGGCGCCTGGACCCCTTGATTCTAAAAGCTTTTGTCGGGTTCTCGGCAATCGATCACACGATCACGCCGTTTGATGCTGCCAACCGCGCCAACGGTCTCGACTATGGCGTCAAAGGCAAACTCGAAATGTGGTTCAACATCGGTGACAAGTCATGGGCGTCTGTCGACCTTGCCTGGTCCGCAGCCCACAATTCTCGCTCAGCACGTGCCCGGCTGGGCCACCGCTTCTGGCCGCAGGTGTCCTTAGGGATGGAAGCCGGCGCTAATGTCGACATCCAGGGTGACTACAAGATCACCCACGAGCGCGAGGCATTCAGAACGCGTCAGCTCGACTATGCCCGTGGGGGCATCTTTGCTCGATATCAATGGGACGGCGGCGAAATATCCGCGTCAACAGGCCTACTTGGCGACTTCACAGAAGAGCAATCGGCCTATGGCACCATCAACTGGGTATCCCAGTTTTGAGTTTCAAAAAGGCATGTAAGCCTTGTTAGCCGCCCGTAGCAGCCAAAGTAAGCCCAATAGAGCTGCTAACAAACTGACAATAATACGAAAATAACGGAGGTTCTCTTGGGGGCTGGCTGGGTTGCCACCCACCGGAAACCTGCCCGCCCGTTCCCCACCGCCTTGACAGCGCCAAATTCCACTGACAAAAAAAACGAACATTCGTTTTATGGATAGGTGAGCATATCCCCGCCCGCAATAGTCCAGGCAAAAGCACGGCTGCGACCAGAAAAGGCCCCCCGCTCAAACTGCCACCGGCAAGAGCGAACCGCGGGCGTCGGCAAGACCTCTGCGGAAGGGTGTCGTTCCGTTTTGCCAGCACGCCACAGAATGCAAAACGCCCAAAGAACGCAAAACGCCATGTGCATCCGCCAGCCGCCACAAACTTTTTTGCAAGACGTTAGGTAACGACAACCGCCATGCCCAAACTCAAGCCCGAAACCCATCTCGCAAGACGAGACCATATCCTCGACGCGGCCGAAATCTGCTTCGCCCGCTCCGGCTTTCATGGTTGCTCAATGAACGACATCTGTCGGCAAGCTGAGATCAGCACCGGCGCACTCTACGGGCATTTCAGTTCCAAAGAAGACCTTATCGCCGGCATCGCCGAGCGCAACCGCAGCAAGTTCGCCGGCGAAGTTGCTGAACTGGCACAAGCCCCCGACCTCATCGAGGCCCTTTCGAAACTGGGCGAGCACTACACCCTGGAAGAACCCCGTTACAAGCAGCTTCTGTGTATCGAAATCGGCTGCGAGGCGACACGTAACGAGGCGGTGCGCAAGATACATCGATCCGTCGACAAGTTCGTGCTGGAAAGCTTCACCGATTTGTTCGCGCGAGCCAAACAAGACGGAAAAATTTCTCCCGAACTCGCTCCGGAAACCGCTGCCGAGATGGTCATGCTGCTAGGCGATGGGATGTTTTGGCGTCGCGCGGTCGACCCGGATTTCAATGCTGAAGAGCTGATGCCGGCGGTCATTGGCGTCATTGATGCTTTGCTCAATCCCGTTCGCCCATTGAGCGAACCAGCCACCGCATCTGGCCAATCAGACCCGCCTTTAGTTGCCGGCACCGGTCCCGCCCCTGACGGCAATAACCAACACCACGGAAAGGCCAAGCAATGAAATTGAGGACTTTGGCCGCCGCATTGGTGCTGATCGCCGCTGGTCTGGCGGGATTGTCGATGGCAGGGATTGTGTCCTTCGACAAACTCCTTGCTGCCCGCCCTCTCGATTGGAAAGCCGACACGAAATCTCTGTCTGACAAAGGCCAAATCCAGGCAGAAAAACACGCGCAACCGCCAGCCATCAGCGTGGCCAAGGTGAAGGCTGCGCCATTCACTGAAACCGTCTTCATCACTGGATCCCTTGTTCCACGCGATGAAGTGCTTGTCGTTCCAGAAGTGCAAGGTCTTCAGATCACAGGTTATGGTGCCGAGGTTGGTGACAACGTCGAAAAGGGACAGGTCCTGGCCACGTTATCAAAGGCCACTCTGAACGCAGAGCTTGACGAAAACGCCGCCGCGATTGCGCGTGCCGAGGCCGCGATAAAGCAGGCCGAAAGCCAGATTGCCGAGGCCGAAGCCAATGCCGTCCAGCGCCAGGCCTCGTTGAAGCGTGCCGCACCACTCAAGAAGTCAGGCTACCTTTCCGAAAGCATCTTTGATGAACGCACAGCCGCGGCCAAGTCCGCCGCTGCCCGCGTCCGCTCAGCACAGGACGGTCTAAGCCTGGCGAAGGCGGAGAAAAGCCAGCTTGAAGCACGGCGCCGCGACATTGTATGGCGGCTTGAACGCACAGACATTAGAGCGCCCACGTCCGGCATCATTTCCGCGCGCACAGCCCGCACCGGCGCAATGGCCTCCAATGCGGCCGAACCATTGTTTCGAATAATTTCGAACGGAGAATTCGAACTGGCCGCCGAAGTCTCCGAAGCGCAACTCGCACGCGTAAAACCCGGTCAACGCGCGATACTGCAGGTAACCGGCGCCGGCACACTGACAGGCAAGGTCCGCATCGTTTCACCCCAGATCGATGTGACGGACAGACTGGGCGACGTCAGAATCTTTCTTGGCCAGAATCCTAGCTTGAAGAGCGGGGCATTTGCACGCGGCCACATCGAAGTCGCACGCAGCCAAGGCTTAGCCGTCCCTGCGGCAGCGCTCCTCTATGATGGCACAAAGCCACGCGTCCTGCGCGTTGAAAACAACCGCGTTCAGGCTGTTGAGGTCGAAACTGGATTGCGCTCCGGCACGCTCGTCGAAATCCGATCCGGCCTCAGCGCAGGCGACATTGTAGTTACCAAGGCTGGAACCTTTCTGCGAGACGGCGACGTCATAGCGCCGGTTCCGCCCGCCTCAGCAAAAGTCAGCGAGGTGCAGTAATGAACGCCAACATTTCTGCGCTGTCGATCCGCAAGCCGGTCCCCTCGCTTGTGCTGTTCATGGTCGTCATGGCCCTAGGGCTCATCAGCTTCAACACGATGTCGGTAACGCGTTTTCCAAACATCGATGTACCGGTCGTTCAGGTTCTCATTACCCAATCGGGTGCCGCACCTGAAGAATTGGAGTCGCAGGTTACAAAAAAGGTTGAGGATGCGATCGCAGGCGTCGACGGCGTCAAACACGTTTCGTCGACACTGACGGAAGGTTCCTCGCTGACAATGGTCGAGTTCCGCCTGGAGGTAAACGAAGATCGCGCGCTCAACGACGTCAAGGACGCAATCGCACGCATCCGCACGGATCTGCCGCGCACGATCGACGAGCCCATTACCCAGCGCATCAACATCGAAGGCTTGCCCATCGTCACCTATGCGGCACGCAACGATGCCATGACAGCCGAAGAGCTCTCCTGGTTCGTCGACGACACGGTCTCGCGCCGGCTTCAGGGTATCAAAGGCGTATCCGCAGTGGACCGCATCGGCGGCGTCACCCGCGAAATTCGCGTATCACTCGATCCCGACCGACTATTAAGCTTCGGTATCACCGCCGGCGACGTGAACGCACAGCTGCGCGCCACAAATATCGACCTTGCCGGTGGTCGCGGCGAAATCGCAGGCCGTGAACAGGCAATTCGCACGCTCGCCGGCAGCCGCACAATCACAGATCTCGCCGCCACCAGCATCTCACTGCCAGGCGGCCGCAAAGTGCGACTCGACGATCTTGGCGAAGTGACCGACACAGTTGAGGAACCGCGCAAATTTGCCGAGCTTGCTGGCGCACCCGTCGTTGCTTTTGCAGTTTCGCGCGCCAAGGGCGCCAGCGATACGACGGTGGCCAAACAGGTCGCCGATGCAGTTGACGAACTCGCCAAACAACACCCCGGCATCAGTTTCACACTGATCGATGACACCGTGACCTACACCTTCGGTGTCTACCAATCCACGATGAAAACGCTTCTGGAAGGTGCTGTCCTTGCCATTGCCGTCGTATTCATCTTCCTGCGCGACTTTCGCGCAACCGTAATAGCGGCGATTGCACTTCCCTTATCCATCATCCCCGCCTTCTGGGCGATGGAAGCCATGGGCTTTTCATTGAACCTCGTCTCGCTTTTGGCAATCACAATCGTCACCGGCATCCTGGTCGACGACGCCATTGTCGAGATCGAGAACATCGTTCGCCACAACCGAATGGGCAAATCGCCCTATCGCGCAGCACTGGAGGCGGCTGACGAGATTGGTCTCGCTGTCATCGCCATCACCATCACAATTATTGCCGTGTTCGTGCCGGTTAGTTTCATGGGCGGAATTGCCGGCCAGTACTTCAAACAATTCGGATTGACTGTCGCGGCCGCAGTTTTCTTCTCATTGCTTGTTGCACGACTTATTACACCGCTTCTCGCCGCCTATTTCCTTGCCGACAGCAAACACGCCGATAAGGAAGGGCGAACGATTAGGTTCTACACCCGCCTCGTAAGCTGGTCGGTCCGCCACCGCGTCGCAACGGTTTTTCTCGGCCTGATGATTTTTGCAGGTTCCATTGGAAGCTTTTATTTGCTGCCATCCGGTTTCCTGCCCGTGGAAGACGTAAACCGCGCCCTTCTCGGCGTAGAATTGCCACCCGGCTCAAAGCTTGAAGACACACGCGAAAAGACGAGGCAGTTGGCGGAACGCATCGGCAGGCGTGAACACGTCGAAAGTGTATTCATTAACGGCGGGACCATACTCGGCTCAGGATCTGAGGTGCGCAAAGCCACACTGATCATAAACCTGACGCCCAAGGATACCCGCGACAAGAAACAGGCTGAGATCCAGGAAGAGATCGGCCGCGCCATCGCCGATATTCCCGACATCCGGTACTGGTTTTTTCAAGACAACGGCCAGCGCCAGTTCCAACTCGTCATATCCGGTCGTGATGGAGACCGCGTCGACGAAATCGGTGCACAGCTGACAAGTCAGGCACGCAACGTGCCGCAGCTGGTCAACGTCGTATCGACAGCCCAGCTCGACAGGCCGGAATTGCGCGTTCGTCCCCGCACGTATGTTGCAGCCGAACTCGGCGTCTCAACCCAAGCGATATCGGAAGCCGTTCGTATCGCCACAATCGGTGACATCGGCGCCAATCTTGCAAAGTTTACGCTTGCCGACCGTCAGATCCCAATCCGTGTTCAGCTGCGCCAGGACACGCGAAGCCAACGCGATTTACTGGAGGCCTTGCGTGTACCGACAGTCACCGGCGGATCAGTCCCGCTCACCAGCGTTGCAACTTTTGAGTTATCGCAAGGACCGACATCAATTGACCGGTACGACCGCACCCGCCGCATCCTTCTCGGTGCCGATCTGGTAAAGGGCGCTCCATTGGGCGAAGCCGTTGACGCGGTGCTCAATCTGCCTGCCGCACGCAACCTGCCCGCTGGCGTCGAAGTCAAACAATTCGGCGACGCCGAGATTATGAAGGAAGTCTTCGAGAGCTTTGCCAAAGCCATGCTGGCGGGCCTGCTCATGGTCTATTCGGTGCTTGTACTGTTGTTTGCAAACTTCCTGCACCCGATCACGATTTTGTTCTCGCTACCTCTCTCAATCGGCGGCGCCATCGTCGCCCTGGCCATCGTCGGCTACCCCATCAGCTTGCCTGTCGTCATCGGCATTCTCATGCTGATGGGAATTGTCACGAAGAATGCCATCATGCTCGTCGACTTTGCCGTAGAGCAGATCGCCAAAGGCGTGCCGAGGATCGACGCCATCGTCGACGCCGGCCGCAAACGGGCCCGGCCCATCGTCATGACGACAATCGCCATGATCGGCGGCATGTTGCCCTCAGCGCTTGCCCTTGACAGCGGTGGGGAATTCCGCGCTCCAATGGCAGTTGCGGTAATCGGCGGCCTAATCTCATCCACGCTGTTGTCGCTCGTGTTCGTGCCCGCCGTGTTTATCCTGATGGACGACGTGTCCCAATTCTTGCGCAGGATCTTCGGCCGATTTGTTCAACCGTCAGGCGAAGACGCTGGTGACGCGCGCACGAGCACACAAACTGCGATACCATCAGGACCGGTGGCGTCAGGCGGCCTTGAAAGGCCTACAGGCGAAAATTATGAAGTGCCCGCTGGTACCGCACCACGCGCAGCCGAATAGGCCTGAACATCAACAGCATAAAATGCGTTGTTTCATGACAAAACAGGCCGTGCCCCGCAGTTGGCAGAGGCACGGCCTGTTTGTCTGAGTACGCCGGCAAATCCATGCCAGTTTATACATTTAGTTGGTCGCAGTCGTTTCCATCGCCGACTTCTTGGCTTCCGCGGAGTCATTCTTGAAGAACACATCGACGCGCATGCCCGTCAATAGCGGCGGCGCACCGTCAAGGTCGGCCACCACTTCCAACACATCCACATCATTAGGGCGGCGTGGCCCGCGCGTAGCGATCCGCGGTGAACCAAGGGACGATGCTATGGATACAACCTTTCCTTCAAACTCCTGATCGGGAAACGCATCGGACCGCACGACGACGCCCTGCCCGACACGGACTTTCGCAACATCCCGCTCTTCCACTTCTGCACGAACGCGCATCGTAGAGATATCGCCAAATGCAACGAGTGCGTTTCCAGGCGAAGGCGCGACAGTCTCACCGATGCGGGCAATAACATTAAGGACGGTGCCATCGAACGGCGCACGAATGTGCATGCGATCAAAGGCTTTCTCGGCAATAGCCAGTTCGGCACGCGCAATGGTTACACCCGACTGCAAACGCGTCTGCAATGGCATACCTTCTTTGTCATTGATGATGTCCAGCTCCTGTGCACGTTTCTCAACAACGTCCTTGGCTGACTTCAAGCGCTCGCGCGCAGCATCCACGAGAGTTGCCGCTACCCGGCCATGATACAGTTCAACGATGGTTTGATCGAGCGCGCGTTGCGCAGCAAAGACTTCGCGTTCGGCGTCTCCCAGTGCATCTTCCGCATCATCCCGTTCCTTCGCCAGCCCCTCAACAGGCTCTTCCGTACGCTCAACCTTACGCACCGCCAATTCAGAGCGTGCAGCCTCGATACGCGATAGGGCATCGCCTTCATCAAGTATAACGAGTACATCACCCTTCTTAACGACGTCATTGACGCCCACGGCTATTTCTTTCACGCGGCCGCCAACGATTGATGAGACCCGGACCTCTCCGGATTTTGGCTCCACACGCCCAGTTGCCGACGACGCCCAGCGCGCGACCGGCACGGTCTCGTCCGCCATTGCTGGTGTGCTTGCCAAGAAGCTAACGGCACGCCCGCTGTTCTCGACAGAGAAACTGCCAAACAGCGAGCCAATTCCCAATGCAACGCAAGTGGCAATTGCAAAGGTCGACATATTCGAATCCAACTTAGGCATGAGCCTTCCGCCTTTTTGTAAGATCGGTGATTTCGGGAGCGTCCAAGCCTTCCGGCCTGCGTTCCTCACCAACGATCAATCCATCTTCAATGCGCACGACGCGATCTGCGTATGCTAACGTTCGCGGATCGTGCGTTACCGCTAGAACGCTTCGGTTTTGATCGTGCGCAATACGCGCAAGCAGTTCCATAACCGCATGTCCGTTTTCGCTATCCAGTGCCGCCGTCGGCTCATCTGCCAACACAAGCGCAGGCGAACTGGCAATAGCCCTGGCAACTGCAACGCGCTGCTGTTCACCACCGGACATGTTTGTGGGATAGCTCATCAACCTATGTCCCAATCCCACTTCCCGCAGCACCTCTTCACAGCGCGCCGCCGCCGGAAATCCTTTCTGTCCCCTTACATCGAGTGCAATTCTGACATTTTCCAGCGCCGTCAAAGTCGGGAATAGATTATACGATTGAAATATGAATCCGATGTATTTGCGGCGAAGATTTGCAAGCTCTTCCGGCCCAAGCCCTTCGGTATCCACACCGGCAATTCGCAAATCTCCAGATGTTGACGTAAGGATGCATCCCAATATCGACAATAGCGTCGTCTTGCCGCTACCCGATGGCCCCATGAGCAGCGTCAATTCACCGGGAACCAGAGTCATGTCGACGCCTTTAAGCGCCCGCACCATACCGGCACCGACGCCCAGTTCCTTGACAATGTCTCGCGCCTCGAGGACCGGCTTCTTCGTCATCTACTAAATACCACTACTGGATCGATCTTGGTCACCTTCACAATCGCCGACACGGCCGAGATCGCACACATACCCACGGTCAATGTAAACAGCGCCAGCGCCAATTGCGGTGTCATTACAATTGGCAGCGGCGTCGACTGGCTGGCCATCACAACAATCATCGCGATTGCCATGCCCAGCAGATACCCGATCACCGCACTCAAGCCTGCTTGCGCCAGAATGACCTTGTGGATATAGCCCGACGACGAACCCAGCGCCCGTAGCGTTGCAAACTCATTCAAGTGATCTTTTGTACTCGAATAAAGCGTCTGCGCCACGATGACGGTACCCACCAGAATTCCCAACAGCGCGCCACCGATCAGGGCAACACCCGCGCCGGTTCGAAACAGCCACTGTGTCAGACTGCGGTCGATGAATTCCTGCCGGGTCAAGACTTCCGCCGATTCCAGCCTGCGCAACAGATCGGATCTGACAGCCTCCGTATCGGCGCCATCCTCAAGCTGTACAAGCTGGAATGTAGAAAGGTCTTGCGGTGCACCGAAAAGGTGGCGTGCCCGCATGAGCGGCGTAAAAACATACGGCGACTGCGTAAACGACCGAATACCGTCGGTGAGTGCAGTGATGCGCACCCGACCCATGGCAATCTGCGCCGTGTCGCCAATCCCCTCCACGCCCAGATCATTCAGGTAGGTTGAATCAACCGCAACGCCGTCGGGTGCCTTTACGTCCTCCCACGTACCTGCAACCAGGTTCCACGGGGCCAGACCACCATCCTCCGCATCGGCGCCAACAACGACAACACGTGTGGAACCGCCGCCTGGTTTGCGCCACTCGGCGAATTTTACAACGATCGGCTCAACGGCTTTCACACCCGGAGTAGCCAGCGCTTGGTGTCGCTCGCGCGTGCCGAGCAGCAAACCACCATCCTCAAAGCTCTTGGCACCAAATGCAGTAATCCATAGGTCTGCGCGTGCCTGCTCGATATTCGCCGTGATCATCCGCGCTGCACCCAAATATAGGCCAAGCTGCACAGCAACAAGAACGATGGAAAAAAGAATACCCACCAGGGTGACCGCCAGCCTGATGCGGTCATGAAACAGATTTCGAAATGCCAAAGTGAGGATCATCTAATTGCCGATCAATATTCTCGAAGCTAACTGCGCTGGTCTAGATGGCCACAACATTCGGTCTCATGATCCGCTGCAATTGATTTAGCAAGGTCCCAATTTTGACCCCACGAAGGCAGTCCGGTCACACTTGTGCGCTCTAAAGCATCCGCGAGCAAGTAAACCATAGATTAAGAATTCTCCATCAAATCAGCGCACTAACTATGTCGCATCGCATGCTATTGGAAGGTTAACGTGACAACATAACGCGACTTAAACAGAAAAAATCGCTTTGTTATCATTCCATCCACCAATGCGAAAGCATCATGCGATCTGCGTACGGCGAAAATGAACCAAGTTTTCGCCGCTTTCATTTCTTAACTCCGACCTAACGGGCGACGAATAAGCACACGAACCGACCATGTCTCAGAACTGCAATGTCTTAGTGCGTTTATGGCAGGGCACCCAGATGCTCACCTGCGAATGGAGTAAAACGTTCGAACAAGTGAGCCGCCAAGCTGCAACATGCAGTACAGCCCGGTCGCGCCGCCGTGCCCACCTCACAAAGTTTGCATTCGCTGCCACCGCAGCTGCGGTCGTTGCCTTCTGCCCTACTGCGGCTGATGCGGCTGGCTCAGTACATCGTGCCGCGCACAAAAAACTCAAGATATACGCCGGCGTTTGGGTCGATGCCAAAGAACGCGGCGCCGTTGAACTCGCACCATGTGGCAAGGGCAGGCTTTGCGGACGCATCGTCTGGCTCCGAAAACTGAAGGATCGCCGCGGCAGACCGCTTCGCGATGCCAACAATCCCCGCGCCTCCCGCCGCTCAAAACCCATTTGCGGCTTGCAGGTCATCGGCAATCTCTCCCCGCAACGCGACGGGTCTTGGGACCGCGGATGGGTTTACGACCCCGAAGACGGCAAAACGTATGACGTTGCGCTAACGCTTATCTCCAAGAATCGCCTGAATGTCCGAGGTTATGCAGGAACAAAAATGTTTGGCCGGACCTTTGCCTGGCGTCGCGCCCCAGACAGCCTCGTTCATTGCGATATTAAGCCACCAAAACCAGTACCCGCCGTTCGTTAGCGTTAGCATGTGCGTCACACACGGGCTGGAAATACGCGCACCCGCAGACAAAACGGTCGATCAGCAAGGATGTCAGGCATCGCCCGGCACCGCACCGCCACAGCTCGGCCATTCAGCAAATACCGCAGAACACACCCACTGCCACAGCAGAACGCTTTGGAACTGCAGGAACCGCAAGTTCCTGGCAACTCGTCCAGAATGCCCACCCAACAGGTGTCAGGAAGTTTCGCGTTCGGCCAACAACGACTTGAAAACTACTCAGCGGCCACTCCGCTCAGCGCTGCACCGCGAGCGCCAGAGCGAGGCTTCGCCTTCTGCGATGTCGCTGCTGCTGCGCCTTCGGTATCACCGACAAGCCTGGAGACGTATTCCAACGTCCGGTCGACAACAACCTGCCGCTGACGATCGAGTGTAACCATATGATAGCAGTCATCGAGAATGATCGTCTCACATGGCCCTGCCAGCATGCGCTGAATTTTCAGGGCATTTGACAAGGAGCTCTGATCATCCTGGCGCGGATGGAAAATGAGTGTTGGCTGCCGGATCGAGCCCAGCAAACCTTTCACAACCCCCGTCATGCGCCGGAATTGAAGAATCATGCCGCCACGCTTGCCAAAAAGATCATCCGCCGTCCGGACTTCGCCCTGATAGGCCTCGATCATGAAGTTGCGCACACGGTCATCCTTGATGCCGTACGGGTAGCGCTGCTTGAAATAAAACATGCGCGCCACTGACTTCTGCAAGACGATGCGGAAGAAATTGAAGTACCACGGAATAGCCCAGCCATTTGGCCACAGCGTTGGCGCAAACAGCATGACCCCCGCCACATCACGCGAACGCAGGGCAGCAAGCCGCAGCGCGAGAATCGCGCCGGCCGACAAACCGCCAACCAGAACCTGATCGCAGGACTTGGAAATTTCGTCATGAGCCCGCTCAACGGCAGCATACCAATCTTGCCAACTCGACAGGCCGAGCACATCGGTGCCGACGGTCATACCAGGCAGAATTGGGCAATGAACCGTATAGCCTTCCCGCGCGAGCGCCTGTGCAACGAACTTCAGTTCAATCGGCGTGCCACCCAGGCTGTGTATCAAAAGAACGCCCGTCCGCCCGCCAGGATACACGATACTGCTCTGATATCCCGTGTTTTTTTGCTTCTTATTCATGCTCTTAATTGCACTCGCTGATACGCCGCTCGAAGCCCTTTTACGCCAAAGACATTAAACAGACCAGAAAATCTCGCCTGTCCGCCTAATCACGTTTGAGCTCCCGAACGGCCCTGCTGCCGGAGCCCGCCCCGACATTCAATCAACCCGGCCCGCTATTCTCTGTTACCCAGGTAACGACCACTGCCATCACCAAGCGGAATCCGGCTCATCCATCATGCGTTGGTCGAGAACGCCGTCTCCGCACGTCTAGACCGAGCATCGACCCAAAGCAGATAGACCCAAACCGCGCCTTTCTGCGTCATTTACCGACACATTGCGATAGGGCAACGTGCCGCAATGCAAAAAAACTTCGTGAAGCCCCACGAAAACCCGCCTGAAAGCGAAATCCGCAGCCGTATTTACCGTCATGTTTGGCACAATTGTGACAACCAATCTTGCCCACAAAGATGCCCACGAGGACAAACTGAGAAAATTTACAAGGTTAACAAGGCACAACCAAACAAGTGCACAAGTCATCAAAATCACGTAAACATTCCTATTTCAGAAAATCTGCCGTCCTACCGCTCCAGTTTATCTAGGGCTCGATAATCGAGCATCGAAGTCAACTACTGAGCAGAGCAATTACTCCACCATCGTTGTCGCCAGGACACAGGCACCGGATTGCGCCTTAATGAGATCGCTTCAACGAGAAAATAAGCTCATATTGCTGCGCCGCACCATAGAACTGAACTGCATTCACCGCTTCGTGCTCCGGTCCACTAGCAAATCGCAACTCTGGTGGCGGGCACGCGCGGCATCTTAGCAAGTAACCTGGGACCATCCCCGCCGGTCGGAAGG
Source organism: Hyphomicrobiaceae bacterium (assembly GCA_965222485.1). GTDB lineage: Bacteria > Pseudomonadota > Alphaproteobacteria > Rhizobiales > Hyphomicrobiaceae > CBDCUC01. The sequence continues at coordinate 1,397,203 of CBDCUC010000040.1, read as the reverse complement.
ACAGATTGCATCCGCTCTTTTCTCAATTCCCGTCACGCCAAAAAATGAACTTCGTCGGCACGGCGCTCCAAACGGGACCTGTCCGGCCAACCCGACAATGATCTCCACGCTAAACCGGGTTGCATAAACAGCAAATCGATAATTGGGGGCCGAACCGGCAGCCGGCTACAATTCGGTCTCTCGTCATTGATCCGACGCAGCGCCTGCGTTTTCCATCAGGAAGTGCAGCACGACGCATAGAATATTACGCTGAAAACTGCCGGATCCCGCGTCCCGCACAAAAACAGCTCTCTGAGTTGGCTGCCAGAAGCCGTTGGAACCCTCATTGAGCCGTTCTGTAGGAAACGCTTTTGCAGCGATCAGCAGTCACATGCCACTGTTCACGCAATTTTCGAATATAGTGCTCGTAATCGGCGGACCGCTAAACGCATGGGTACGCCAAATTCATTCGGCACGCGACGTCGACCAAGGCGGCAAAAGCCAAACCGTTGGTCGGTTGACCACTTCCACGCGAAGCCAAGCCAACCCGGACCTATTGGGCAAGAGCACAGGCAAGAAAGACCACATGGATCTTCCAACAGTGCACAAGATCCGTTTTCACCCCATTTCGATGGGCGCAGCCACACCCCAAGGCGCGCTACTTAAAAGGAGACACGGGCGCGTGACGCGAACCGGGCACCGATTGATCTGCTCCATAACTGTTGCCGCAATTGGCTTGCAGCCCGTTGCCTCGATTGCCGGGCCATCATCTGCACCCATTACCCGCGATCAGTATGAAGCCTGTCAGTCACGTCAAGAGCAGGACTTTCATGCTGCGATCGAAACATTGACGATCAACGCGCTGAACAAGAGCCTTGGCAAAATCGACTATGACGGAATCGTCGCGGATGAATGGCGCCGAGGTGAACTGGACCGCATCGTTGACGAGTCTGTCGATCAGGCGACCGAGGAAGTTCAGAAGGAAACAAGCTGGGGCACATTAATCGCCTCGCTGGCCGACCAGGAACAGGCACAGGAAATCGCAACGACAGTTGCTGAAAGGGTCTACCGCTCTGACGCCATGAAGAAGGCCATCGAAGATCTGGCCGTTGGCGTTGGCAACGTCGTCGGTCAGCAAATCGAACTTGCAACACAGGATGCCTCAGGTCCGGCGCTGTTGTGCCTGCAGGCCTTTCTCGGTCCCCGTTACGGCAGCACGGTTGCAAAATCCGTTATCGCCGATGCGGGACCTGAATTTGGAATTGAAACCGCGAAAGGTGTTGCTCAGGTTTCACCGGGCGCCGCGTTACGCAAGTCTTCAGCCGGCATCACCGGGGCGGCAATTCTGCTCGTACGCCGCCAGCTCGCCAACATCGCCCGCCGGGTCGGCCAGCGCATTGCAGGCTCCATCTTGTCGCGGCTGGTATCGGTCGTCGCAGGCGGTGTTGGCCTGGTCTTGATCGCCAAAGACCTATGGGAGTTGCGCAATGGCGTGTTGCCCATCATTGCGCAGGAGATGAAGGCGGACACGACGAAAGCGATGGTCCGCGAAGAACTCGCCAAAAGTATTGGCGAACAGATCCAGTCTCACATCGATGACATAGGACGCCAGACTGCAAGTCGCGTAATTGCCATTTGGCAGCAATTCCGCAGTGCGCATGCCAAGGCGCTCGAACTCGCCGAACGCCATCCTCAATTCAAAAACTTCCTCAATACTGTTGGCACGGATCAGCTCGCACGCATGAATGAAATAGTCGCCCTGGTCCTGGCTGCGGAAGGCGAAGACGGTGTTCTAAAACGTCTCACCGACGGCACACTGAATGAAGCAATCACATCGCTGCCGCCGGACGCACTGACAATCGCTCGCGAAACGCGTTCACTTGAGACCGCACTGAAATGGAATGCGCTGGCAGGTGATAACCTGGCAGACGTCGTCCGCACTGGAATCTATCGTGACGTTTCGCCCGATACTTTCACGGCGCAATCACTTCGTTCGACACTGGCAATACGCGACAAATCCGCGGTGATTAAAATTGCTCAGCTCGACCGCCAGACGCGTACCACACTTCTTGAGTTACCACCCGAACAGCTGCGCGACTTGGCGCGTAACATACCTGCTGACGGTCTCGAAACCCTCGCGCACTATCTCACCGGACTTGGCCCCGCCCCACGTGACCGCATAGTAGCGGCAATCACGCAAAAACCAGCGATGATGCGCAAACTGACATCGCCCCGTGTGCGCGATGCAATCCTGTCAAGCAACGACCAGGCCGCCGCAGTCGAGATCATGCTGCGCACTGACGGTGCGTTCGATCCCGTTCGGGCTTTAAAGGACGTTCGAACGGCGTGGGCAGGAGAAATCAACCCAATTCTAATCTGGGAAAAGCACCCCCTGCTTGTAGCGGTTGCAATACTCGCTCTGGTCGCCCTGGTGTTGATGCTCCGCCGCCTGATCTCACCCCTGCCAAGCCGCCGCGATAGCTCTGCGAACGAACCGCCACAACATACCGCATAGAAAGCCTCCGGCGCCCGCAGGTGCTTGTTCGAGCATACCCCTCCAGGCAAGCGGGATAACTCTGCACCCATGCGCCCTCAACACGGGGTGTCTCCCCTCCGATGAGGCTCATCGGCCACACTTTCCCCCACAGCCAGCTCGCGTGCTCGTGCCACAACAGTTTTTGCCTGCTATAAGCCTCACCGGACAATCGAGTCGGAGGTGAACGAATTCGCTGACGCGCCCCCGAAAGTCCGCTGTACCTAGAGTTCGCACCAACAGCATACGCTGGCTGGGACAAGCTAAAAGGCGTGAGCCAGGGCTGTGAAACGTTCGAAAGACTGAGGGTAATAAGGGGAGACGAATGTTATGGGTCTGAAAGCACCGGGAATCCTCACATTCATACTTGCGATTGTCCTCACGGTCACCGTCCTCATTATGAAGTTTTTTGGCGCGGATATTCCATTCCTTGTTGGCAATGAATTCTGGGTTCTATTGTTTGCCCACCTAATACTCATTTTGGGCTGTTTGCGCCGAGTTTGATTGGCGCGTTTGCGATACAGTTGACAGCGTTGCAGCCGCGACGGGCCCCTGCATAACTCACAGGAATGCCCGTATTTTTGCACCTTCGCCGTAGTCTCGCGACACAACACGCCTGCCCTCCCGCCGCCATGTACAAACCGGGGCTGCAAACGCCACACCTCGCTGTCAGGGACGAGCACCACCAGGCCAGTCCACACAGGCACTATACGACCAACGTAGTGTGCTGTTCTGACGCGCGGCAACCGGTGTCCTGGCGAACACCTCATTGTTGAGGCCAAATCAACTCAATCGCTAACGGAAATCGGTCTGAGACTCGATGTCAAATACACCTAATGGACTCCCATATTCGCTGCGCTTGCGTTTGTCGGCCCGTGAGATTGCAGCCGCCACCATACTGACACTGGTTGCCATAGCCTTCCTGTTGGCAGCTGGCCTGACATCCACGACTGATCTTGGAGAAAAATCGTCCGTTCCAGGCGCCGCAAGTAAGAACGATCACTCACCGGCTGGAGACAAGGCTAGGCAGCGTAGTGGGACGTAAAATTGAGGTCCGTGGTGGCGCACAATATCGACCTTACAAGCCGCTCTATCGTTTCGATTAAGATGGACGGGCCCCACGTCGGTCAAGTTTATCCACAACGTTCCGCACGCACCAACCCGCGCACCGAATTCGCCAGATAAACCGCTTCCGCGGCCTCCAGGTCCGCAGCGGTAAGCTCCGCCTCCTTCGCGCGGCCGCTCGCCAAGAGTTCGGCGCGCATCGTTCCTGGCAGAAGCCCAGCAGAAACCGGCGGCGTCAACAGAACGCCGTTACGTTCGACAAAGACGTTGGTCCGGCTACCCTCAGCTAGTGCGCCATCTTCGTTGAGATACACGACCTCATCCACACCTGCCGTCTCGTTGTAGTGCTTCCACTCGCTATCATAGAGTTCACGCCGGGTTGTCTTATGATAGAGAAAGGGATTATCGCAAGCCAGCCGCGTCGGAGAAACGACATAGCGCATGACCGTTTCGGCAGCCGGTTTGGGTAAAGGCGTTGCGGTCACGCTGGCCGAACCGTCTTCGGCCAACAAAAGCCGCACACGAAGGCGGCGCTTCTCATCCGCCTTGATTGCTTCATCCAACGCGCTGCGCACAACATTCTCGTCATACGCAAAACCAAAATACTGTGCCGACTGGGACAATCGCTCAAGATGCCTGTCGAGAAGCCAGAAACCAGTTTCCGGCTCATAAAGCATGGTCTCGATCAATTCGAACGTCTTTGGTGGGTCTGTCAAAAAGCGCATTTTGAGCAGGCACTCGGCATACTCGCGCTCCCCATCAGAATCGTAAACGATACCCGACCCGATTCCCATTTCTCCATGTCCGTCACGGCCAACAACGGGCGTACGGATGGCAACATTGAACAGTGACCTGCCCTCAGGTGAAATATACCCCATTGCCCCGCAATAAACGCCACGCGGTTCGCTCTCCAACTCAGCGATCAGCTCCATGGCACGAATCTTCGGCGCGCCAATAATCGAGCCCGGCGGATAAATCGCATCGAGCAGTTCCTTCAACCCGACGCCCTCTTTAAGCGTCGCGCGAATCCCTGACGTCATCTGGTGCAACGTCTTAAACGTCTCCACCGTAAAAAGGTCGGTAACCTCAACACTGCCAACTTCCGCGATACGCCCCACATCGTTGCGCATTAGGTCCACAATCATCAAGTTCTCAGCGCGCTGCTTGATGTCCGTTGACAGAACTTCGCGCTGACGTGCATCTGCGTCTATGGGACCTGCACGAGCCGCTGTGCCTTTCATCGGACGGGTTTCAATAACCCGACCGTTTTGCGCAATGAACAGTTCCGGCGACGACGACAGTACGGTGACATTTCCTGTATCAACGATTCCACCCAGCGCAACGCGCTGTTTCGCTCGCAAATCCTGATAGAATGTCAGCGGCGATCCGCTTAGTTTGAAACATGCCTTGAACGTCAGGTTGAGCTGGTAGATATCGCCTGCGCGGATGAATTCCCGGACTTTGTGGAACCGCTCCAGATAGGTATCCTCGTCCCAGGCGAGACGAACATCCGTAAACTCGTGCGAACCTGACCGTTTGTGTGTCGTCAGCCAGGTTTCGACGTCACGGCTGGAAAGCTCTTTGGGCGCTTGGTAAAGCCCAAACCATAGCAGGGGAACCACGATCCTGTCCGGCATCAGATCGCTAAGTTTCGGCTCCAGAACATAACCCAGTTCATACGCAAAAAAGCCGGCAGCATAATACCCCTGGGCGATACCTGCTTCGATCTCCGCGATTGCCGCAGGCACGTCTTCGCTTCGCCAGGCCTCCACAACCCGCACCGGATCCTCAAACAAAAGCGAGGGCCCGATCCCCGTCGAGCTGTGGTCGAGAAGCACAAACGTTTCCGACAATTCTTGCGTTGTACGCATGTTGTCGTCGAGATGCCGCCGCGAAGAGTAGATCGAAGTCATTTCGAAATGTAGCCCGATACTGCGTAGAACACCACGCTTCGGGACTTATTCTTCCCAGCCGCAATGTCGCGCTTCGCCAACTCCTTAGACGACGAAAAGCCCTTGATCACAGGACTGCGTTTTCCAATCAGGCTTACAAGCAACACTGGGCCTTCGGCTTCCCCCTTGAAGGGGCGCACAAGTTCAAAATGGTCGCGCGGCCGCTCAGAACGCCGCCATGAATAGACAGGCACGCCTGTATCTTTGAGATAGTAAAGCAATTCTGCCGTCATAGACCGCATATCGCTGACCACCGCAGAAAACGGACGGCCCTGATCACGAGCCTTGTCGATTTCTACTTTTGCTGCCTCAGCGATTTTGCTCCAGCCCAACGTCCGCGCAAACGGATCGGCTCCGCCAGGCCAGTCCAGACGGCCTGCCGTCACGGTTCCCACAACGACAAACGCCAGGATCGCCAGATGCACCGCGAACGAAGCCTTAAGCCAACCCCACGCCACGTCGCGCACCATGGTTGCTGTGACCAGAACCGTTGCCGCCACATAGGCAACCGCAGCCCAATTGGCATGGGCACGCGACAGATACGCCTGCACCAGGATGACTAAGATGACCGGGACGCTGAATGCCAGCAAAAACCGGTCCTGCACCATGACCCCGCGTGCAAACGCTCGCCAACTAATTACAAGCAACGCACCAAACAGAATTGGCCCGAACACCCCGAATTGCGACAGGAAGAATTCAAGAGCCTTTTTTGGATGACCAAGACTTCCCGCCCATCTTGCGTTATCAGCAGTATGCGAAAACGTCGCAAAGCCGTGCGCGTAATTCCAATAAAGGTTTGGCACGATCATCGCCACGCCGATGAGAACGGCCAGATAAAGCCGGGCATCTTTTGCCAGCCAACGCTGTTCTCTTGCCACCAACAAATGAATGACAAGGCAAGCAAAGAACCACGCCATTGCGTACTTTGCATTAAACCCGCAACCCAGAGCGAGCCCCAACAGCAACGCCGGCCACCACTGCTTTGTCTGCACCATCGCGACAAGTGCAAACATTGCAAGCGCCCAACAAAAAAGCAGCGGAACATCCGTGGAGATAAGCGCGGAGGATACAGACACGCCAGGCAGCGTCGCGAACACCAATCCGGCAATGACGCCGATGCGAAGATCATAGAGCCGCGCGCCGATCGCACACACCACAGCCGATGTTGCCATGTGGATCACGGGCGAGGGCAGGCGAATACAAAACTCCGACAACCCGCAACTGTCTGTCGACATGCGGATGATCCAGGCGATCAGGGGCGGCTTGGAGTAGTAGCCAAAATCCGGCTCAAGGCTCCAATACCAATATTGGGCTTCATCGAAAAATAGGTCCGTACCGCCAAACGCCAACGTCAGAAGCCTGACCACCAGCAGCAAGACCAATGCTGCGGCAAATAGACCGACCAAGCGTCTATCCGAGTAAGCCGAACTCACACGACCCGATTCCGCCATACTCAAGTATCCAGCCCTATCTAACAAAATCCGCGCAGTCTGGGCGCCGATGCACTGCGATGCGTTGCCCAATAGGCCACCCCACAGGCAAGCCATCGCGGCTCATTTACTAGGTTGAGGCGCGCGCGGGAAGCCTGATAGGTTCCGCCGACGCAGGTAAGGAACCTAAAACGCAAAAAAAGCGTCCCGCACGGATTATGGGGAACAATGCGAATTTCAGTTGTCATTCCGGCCCTGAACGAGGCCGGCAACATCGCAAACTTGGTCAAAGAGACCTACGCCCAGGTGCCTGAGGCAACACTTGCGGAGGTCATCGTGATTGATGATGGCAGTGATGATGCAACGCCACGAGAAATTCAAGACCTGATGGCCTCCGGCCGTTATTCAGGCCTCCAACTGCTCCGCCACCGCAGTCGCTGTGGGCAGAGCGCCGCCCTGCGCACGGGCATCCGGGCAGCCACCAGCCAAATCATCGCGACGATGGACGGTGACGGCCAGAACGACCCAGCCGATATCCCTGGGCTCCTGACGAGCCTGGCTGAGCCCGGCGGCGACGGACCCGCCCTCGTCAATGGATGGCGCACCGAGCGCAAGGCGGAAGGCTCAAAAAGGTGGGCGTCCCTGGCCGCCAACTGGATCCGCGACACAGTCCTGCGCGATGACTGCCCCGACACCGGCTGTGGCATCAAGGTCTACTGGCGCGACGCCTTCCTGCAACTACCGTTCTTTACCAGCATGCACCGCTACCTACCGGCCCTGTTCCAGACCTATGGCTATGAAGTCGCCTATGTTCCGGTAAACGACCGCCCACGCCTGGCTGGCGTTTCAAAGTATAACAACCTTAATCGCGCCCTCGTCGGACTCTATGACCTGGTAGGTGTGACTTGGCTGCGCAAACGAACCAAGGTCCCGGTTCTTGAAGAGCCCGGCCCCAGTCCTAAACAATAACCGCGGTTGACAGACTGTCGGGCGTCTCCGATACCGACCGGGCAGAGCGCGCTGCTTTCAGGGTGCACCGAGCCAACCTGACCGTGACGGCCTTTGTCTCTCGACCACAGGATCGGCTACGATGGTCAAGCCGAATGCACCAGGATCAGGATAGTTGGCACAGCGTGCATCGTTTGGGTAAGCACTGACTAGGAAGACGTAAAGCCCACTACGAAAAGCAGGCCGCAGACAATTGCGAGTGAATTAGGACGTATGGACTTTCTTGCAACAGCCGCCAGCAAGCTGGCCATGTGGTGGGCAAACACACCAACAACGGAGATTGTCTGGCTGTCAGTAGGCTTCATGGCCCAGCTCATGTTTTCCATGCGCTTTATCGTGCAGTGGATCGCCAGCGAACGCGCACGCGCATCGATAGTTCCCGAAACGTTTTGGTATTTCAGCTTCGTTGGCGGGCTGATGCTTTTCGCCTATGCGATCTATCGCATGGACCCCGTTTTTATTCTCGGACAGGGAACCGGATTATTGATTTATGCACGCAACATATACTTCATTTGGACCCACAAATCCGCGCCGCCCGGCGACGGTAAGGAAAATACGCGCAACATCGCCGCTGAGTGACCGAACGTCACACCACTCCACAACGACACCCCTAGCCCTCTCGGGCCGTCTGCCGCTTCTTGAGGAGTGAGCAAACCGACATCGATCTGAGCGACCAACCAACTCACAATCAATTGACACCACTGTGCACGTCACATAACTGGACAAAAATCGGGAAAATTTCCCGAATATTGGCGAACGGCGCTTGCCTGCTTCTCAACGATGACCTGACGGCGTAGACTTCGCCGACATAAAAAAACCGTGGCGTAGAAGACGAAGCGTGGACAAAAAAACTCCGCTGCATCAGTACGAACCGCCCATCGAACGACAACGACCGTCGCAAACTTTGGACACTTCAACCGTCCTCTTCCGATCGATGGCGCTGGATGGATTTGCAGTTGCAACCGGGAACTGCAGGAATATAACGCTATCGCTCAGACGGGCGGTGACCCGCAACGCATTTACAGTGTCCGCCACCGCCGCCGCCATCGTGTCTGATTGTCGTGTATGAAAAGGACCGCTAGCGACGCAAATGAATGGAATGGAGAATAACGTGCAGGCAAGCAAGGCGAATCTGAAACAGACTGCACCGCAGGTGTCTGCAGCATCGTTCGTGCGCTCAACGCTGCTGATGTGTGCAGCTGCCGCCATGGCACTTTGCCTTCACCCAACCGCCAAGTCACACGCCGCTGAAACCGAAATTTCCATAGAGCTAAACAAGCTGGAGTATCGCGAGAAGGACGCCACATGCCGTGTCTATGTCCTGATCAATAACCGCTCTCAGGTCGCGTACACGGACCTCTCGCTTGATCTGGTGATGTTTCGCACTGACGGCATCATGGACAAACGACTAAACTTGAAATTGGCACCCCTGAGCGAGACCAAGATGAAGGTGAAGCTGTTCGATCTCAAAGATGTCGCTTGCGACCAGGTCGGTTGGCTTTTGCTAAACGACGTACGCTCATGCAAAACCGAGCAAGGCCCGGTGGAGAACTGCCTGTCCAAGATCAGCGTGTCATCCCGGGCATCCGTCAAACTGACCAAATAAGAGCAATAAGGACCAATCTGTAAAAGGACCAACTGAGTGTTGCTAGTAGCTGGCGCGGCCACGCCGCGAGACTTTTCGATCCTGAGCCTCATCCTTCACGCTGATATTGTCGTCCAGTGCGTCATGGCCGGCCTGGCCTTGGCCTCCGTAATCTGCTGGGCGATCATTTTCGAAAAGATGTTCCAGATGATGCGGCTTGGTGGCCAAGTTCGCGAAGTGGAAGAGGCAGCCGTACGTGGCGGGTTCACCGGCCAGGAACGTGGACCCATGGCACGCGCACTAACCGTTGCCGCGAATGCCGAGGCGCAAGAAGGCGCCGCCATCGACGAAACGCAAAACGACAAGCGCGCCCGTCTGGAAAAAGCAATGCGGACGGCTATGAAGGCTGAGTTGCAAAAGAAGGAGGCCGGCCTGCCATTCCTTGCAACAACCGGTTCGGCCGCACCTTTTGTGGGATTGTTCGGCACGGTTTGGGGCATCATGAACAGCTTCACCGCGATTGCCCAATCCAAAGACACCAGCCTAGCCGTCGTCGCGCCCGGCATCGCCGAAGCCTTGTTCGCCACGGCACTGGGTCTTGCAGCCGCCATTCCTGCCGTCATCGCCTACAACCAATTCGTGGTCGGCCTCGGCCGCAAAGGCGAAACCATCGGCAAGAGCATCAACATCATAGCCAAGAAAGTGGCCAGGCAGAGCCACACGGCAAGTCGCACAGAGGAGGCCGCCTGATGGGAATGTCCTTGGGCAATGGTTCCGGCTCCGATGAGGATACCGCCTATCAACCGCTTGCCGAAATAAATATCACGCCCTTCGTGGACGTGATGCTCGTCCTTTTAATCATCTTCATGGTGGCCGCACCGTTGATGGTCGCCGGCGTACCCGTCGACCTACCCAATAGTTCCGCCGCCAGACTGAGCCAGCCGAAAACTCCGATGATCGTGAGTCTCTCTGCAGAAGGCGAATTATTTATTCGAGAAGAACAGGTGAGCGAAAACCGCCTTGTGAGCCGGCTTGCCGAATTGCGCGCAAGCGAAGGCGACACGGTCGTCTATGTACGCGCAGACAAGGCCCGGTCATACGGTGACGTCATGGATCTGCTGGGGCGCGTCGGCGAAAGCGGATATCAGCGGCTGTCACTTCTTTCGCAACCCAAAATCAGCCAAGGTGCCCAAATCTACGACAATCCACGCGCATCAGCTGGCACAGCCGATGCGCCCGTCGTCACACCGCCGGCCGCAGAATAAAGTCGAGTTATAAGACCGTAAGGATACCGGACTACACACGATCATGTCGCCCCTTCGTCTCCTAATGTTGCTTGTATCGTTTGCAGCCCACGCTGCATTCGTGGTCCCGCTCGTCATCAACGACACGGGCGAGCAGGTGGCATTGGAAGCCGGAACAGGCAACGATCAGCTCAACCTTGAACAGAGCATTAAACTTGAAGGCATCGCAAGCCTGGGCACTGCGCTGGAAACCGTACAGGCAGTCGATGCACCACCGCCGCAACCTATAGCACCCACACCGACCGAAGCTGTTGAGGCTATCGAACCGGAACCAGAATTCCAGGATGTGATCACTGCCAACGCGGAACCCGTTGAAGAGTCCGTGCTGCCTGAAGAAATTCCGGAAGAGGTGGAAGAAGTCGAAGAAAAGGTCGAAGAGCTTCAGCCGGTCCAGGCTGTTGCAATCGAAGAACAAGTCGCCAAAGGCGTCAGCAAGTCAGGTGGCGACCCGACGATCAAGAGAAAATATCTTGGCAAGCTTCGTCGCCACCTTGACCGCAAGAAGATTAACCCCCGCACGCGTCGCTCCGGAACCGCTGTCGTACGTTTCACAGTCGGCCCGGAGGGCAATATCTTGTCGCGCGAAGTGACAAAGAGCTCCGGTTATCCAAAGCTGGACCAGGCTGCAATAAAATCAATCGATCGCGCGGCACCCTTTCCACCCTTCCCTAATGGCGTAGCCGGCGAAACGCTTGTCGTCTCGGTACCCTTCCGCTTCAGCATCCGCTGACCACTGCGCCCGCCACGTCCCCACAAGGGTGAAATCCGGCACGCATGGGTGTGCCCGCGCATTTCATCCATCATCCGGCCTGTCTCGAAAATTTGCACAGCAGTGTTAGCGCCCACTTACATATGCAGCGCACATGAAACGCGTACACAGGACCGCTGCAACCTGACCAACCCATCTAGCGAAAGAGATGCCAAAGGCAATCTCCGCAATTTGCCTTGCAGGCCGCAAGCTCCGGCGAACCTTTGCACGTCCCATGACAATCGGCGCGAACCTCGTCGCATAGTGACCGGCAGCGCCTATAACTCTTCTTACACTTCGACAAACATTTGCCCGAGCGGCCAGCGCACGCCCCCTTGCACGCAACCCGCTCACCACGGCATTCGCGCTTACACGCTCTGAACGCACCACCTCTGTCGCACTGCCGCTTGCATGTCAGCAATGTTCAGATTGCGGCCGTCTGCTCGCCATGCGCCTCGCCGGACCACGCGCGGATGCTAAACAACTGTTCCAACAACAAATAAACGAAAAACGACAACGTATTCGTTCACCTAAAATACACTTCGCCGCGCATAATTGGGCAAGCAACATGGCGCCGTTATTTCCACGCTTCCACTGCATGCCCAAGGAACATGTTCCATGATCGCAGCAAGTCAACTCTCGCGCATCGGCTGGGGCTCGCCCCCCACCGAAGCGCATTCGGACACAAGCCCGAACTTGCTACCCGCCCTCCAATCAGAACTTGAGCATTTCGGACTGTTGGTCGGCGTAACAGCGTGCATTGCGCAGGCGCTTTCATCTGGACGCATGGAGTTTGCCAACGCGAGCGCGTTGCGCACTTACATGCCGCCCGAACCACTAATATATCCGTTACTGATCCGCGACATCGACAAGGTACGTTTGCATAGAGAAGCCATTACAGCACTTCAGTCTTTCCATGCCCGGCTGGAATTGCATCGTAATATTGCCAACCAGCTCGCACATGCCGCTGAGCTTGGCAGAACTGCTTCCCAATCTGAATTACACTCACTGGTCGATGCTTGGCGTGGTCTGGCAGGCTCGGCATATGTAGCCTTGATTTTAACGGAAAGGGCAGCAGACCGGGCAGACACAGCCGGCAACATCAGCCAAATGAGCGTTACGTCGCGGCTACTACGCGCAATCACCTCAGGCCATTTTCCATGCGTCGACGAAGACGGCATTGTCTCGGTCCCCGGATGGAAGGAGCGGCGCGCTGAAGAACGCCGAGAACACACCCTGCCCGTCAAAGTCTGGAGCAGCTCCCTGGCACTCACGGCAACGTTGACCAACATATCCAGATCCGGCGCCGGCCTGCGAAACGTTTTTGGTGTTATAAAGGGCGACCATATCTCAATTGAACTGCCGACAGGGCGCGTATTGCAGGGCGAGGTCATATGGTCCGCCGACGGCGGCCTCGGTGTCCGTCTGTCAGAACCGCTAAGCGAGTCCGACCCGCTGCTGACTGTGTGAAGACATCGAGGACGAATGCGCAATTGAATTAGATGTCGGCCAACATGTAGCCCAGGTGCCGTTTCGAAGTCACCGGATCCTCACCCAGACGTTCGCGTAATCGTTTTCGCAGCCGGCTCATATGGCACTCAATGACGCTGTCATCGATGTCTTGATCGAATAGCCCATATACGGAACTGAAAATCTGGGCCTTCGTAACCCGCCGTCCCTTGTTGCTGACAAGATATTCCAAAATGCGCCTTTCGCGCCGCGGCAGCAACATTACGTCCTCTCCAACAACAGGGTCACGACCGTCGCCAAAAACACGGATGCGCCCCGCTGCAAGCATTCCTCCATCATCGCTAGAGCGCCGTCTAATCGCTTCGATCCGCGCAAGTAGCTCGCGCACATGCACAGGCTTTCCCACCACATCGTCAACACCGGCGGCGAACAACTCAAGCGTGTCGTCAAGAGACTTGTTATCATTCATTGCGATGACGGCAGCCCCGGAACGCCGACGAATGGTGCCCGGCAGATTGCTGCGATTGTTACAATGACCCAAGAGAAATGCTTCGACAGCGCGAATGTCGGGGTCGGCGACAGTCTCCACCCAGCTACCAAACTCTGCCGGCGCAAATCCCGCGGCACAAACGCCTTCCCGATCAAACCAGGACGTGTAGCCGTCTTTCACGAGGTCGCGGTCATCTACAATAACGATCATTTTGTCCTCAACCGTATCAAACCAAGTGTTTGCACCATACGCGCTCTTAGACACCGAGCAGACGGCCGCACAGCAGGCGACCACGACACAGCACAACATGGCTGAACAACCACACGCAGAACACAAGCGCGCCCCACTTCTAAACACGACCTATAGCGACACGCGCATTGTTCGGAATATCAGCTTTCCAAATCCCTGCGTTACGTGTCCAATTCCGAAGAAGACTGAAGCATTCACGGCCTGCGTGCGAGCCAACGCTAACGAGACCAATTCGCTGCCAGCTGTTCTGAATCGCACAACGCCCTGCGCGTGCCAGAGATGCCCGCCACAATCAGCCCAACTCAGCAAAATAGCAGGCATCAATCAGGTGTGCGTAGCGCTGGCACCAATGAACAGGCAACTTGCGCTCCTCCACCGCTATCTCGTCCGACGCAAGAATTGGAGCGCCCGCTTCGCAATTCAGTAACCGGGCCATCTCAGCATCTGCCACCTGTGCAACAAGGCTCTCAGTGCACCCCGTCACCGTCACACCGAAATTTTCGAAATAGATCGCGAACGGATGGCCCGAAAGGGAGCCCAGCGACCTATCCGCAATGCCCGGCAGCATCTCGTCAGCAACAACAATCTTGTCGACAATCATGGCCTTATTCTTGATGCTGCGCAGAGCTGTCAGACGGACGACCTCGTCACCTTCCGCAATTCTGAGCTTCTCAGCTTCTTGCGCATTGGCCTTCCCGGTATCCTTGGAAATGTACTTGAACGACGCGCCGCTCAAGTTTTCGGGGCCCGCGTAAAGCCTGCTGAAACGCGAGACCTGATTGGCAGCAATATCGGTTATGAAAGTGCCTCGGCCCTGATAGCGCACGACCCAACCGGCGCCCTCCAAGGCCTCCATCGCTTTGCGCATGGTGCCAACACTGACACCGAAATCCCGCGCAAGCTCCCCTTCGTTTGGCAAGCTCTGTCCGGCGCGCCACTCGTTGGCCTTCACCCGACGTTTCATCAGTTCATAAACTTGAAGATAAAGCGGCCCCGCCAAATTTGGCGTTCTGCTAATGCGTGATTGTTCCTGAAGCATGATCACCCCCTCGTAGGCAATGAACGGGAGGCTATCGCAGTCTTAAAACAAATACAACCTATGATTGAGTATTGTAGATAATTTCTATGCATGATTGCATGTTGGACAGTCGAACTTTCATCCTCCGTGAAACCGAATTCAACTTTGCATTGGAAAAAATAGTGTTTTTCGCCAACTCCACTTATCTGTGCGAGAATCGGGTTGTACCTAGAAGAGGAGTGCAATTGCGTCCTACGCCAAATTCCTTACATCTGGGGAGACAACCACATGTTCCTATCGCGACCAACGTTTGCCGTCTGGCTCCTGTCGACGATCCTTGCGGCTCTGGTCATCGCACTGAAATATTTCGGTGTGTCCGTACCAGTTCTCACTGACATTGTTGCTGGCAATCACTTTGAGGTACTGCTCGTCGCTTTCGTCCTGTTGTGGGCTGGCACTGTGTTCAAGGGCATCTGAGCAGCGAGCCAGTTTTGGAAAACAAGGTGGGCGCCTTCAAAATTCTGCGCTCACAACTGTTTTGACCCGTCGGTGTCATCACCGACGGTTTTTTTTAGGCGCTTAACAAAATTCAAACTGTGCGAACCACTTGAAAGAATTTCTGAGATCCAAAACACCCCATCGCCCTAAACAAGCCCTATTGCTCGCGCAGTGCGTGCTGCATTTGATCGATAAACGGCTTTATGAGGTAATTGGCCAGCGTCCGTTCACCGGTACTAATGAACGCTTCCGCGGGCATTCCGGGCACCAGCTTGAAGTCGCTCTTGTGTTCCAGTTCACGCTCCGAAACGGCAACAAAGACGCCGTAGTGGGCACTCCCCTCCGGTCCCGCATCAGTCAGCTCCGCCCCCACACCTTCAACCTGACCGACAAATTCAGGTGTCGTGCGCTGATTGAATGCTGAAAAGCGCAACCGCACGTCCTGCCCCCGATGCAAAAGGTCGATGTCATCTGGGGCGACCCTTAAGCGAACCATAAGACGGTCCTGAACCGGAACAATGAGCATCGCGGTCTCTCCTGGCCCGATCACGCCGCCTTCCGAATGAACTGACAGCTGATGCACAATGCCGTCACGGGGAGAGCGCACCGCGACCTTCTCCAATTGATCCCTACGGGCATGTTCGCGCTCGCGCAGCTCAGCGATACGCGTATCGACATCACGAATTTCGCGCATGACACCATTGATAAATTCCTGTTGGATACTCATCGATTGCAACTTGGTCTCTGCAATCTGCCCCAGAGCCTTCGCAATGCGCGCGCGCAAGTCGCCGCTGAGACCCTCTTTCTCCAGAACCGCGCGTCGCAACGCACTCAATCTCTGCTTCTGCACCAAACCCTGTTGGCGTAGCGGTTCCAGAGAACGATAGTCTTCGCGCAGAATCTTCGTCTGGCTTTCAATCGAACGCAACTGCTCGCGCAAGCCATTGATCTCCTCCTCAACCTGACGCACGCGCTCACACAGCTGCTCGCGTTGCCCATCGATCATTGATCGGCGTGACGCAAACAATCTGGCTTCATCGGCGATCACCACTTGAACTGCGTCCGCCTGCCGCTCCGATGGCGAAAAGGCCTGACTAAAATCCGGAGCATCGAGTAGATCCCGCTCGGCTCTCAAACGGGCCAAACGCACTTTCATCGCGGCAAGGTTGTTGGTGATGATCGCAAGCTGCGCGCGGGTTTCCGTATCGTCCAGACGCAATAGCAATTCACCCGCCTTCACCCGTTGCCCCTCGCGCACAATGAGCGACGTCACCACACCGCCGTTGGGGTGCTGCACTTTTTTCAAGTCACCCTCAACCACAACCTGCCCTGGTGCGACCACAGCGCTATCAAGCGGCGCATTCACGCTCCAAGCCCAAGCCGCGCCGCCAAGCAAAGTGAGAACCAAAATGGCGAAGGTCATGTGCCACCTGATCGCGGCGCGTTCCGCCGAGCGAGTTGCAAGCGGCAATGTCGAGCCTTTTCCACCGTCCATCATGGCGTGCGCCCAATATCTGCCAGCACATTCGCAACATCAGCCCGAACATCGTCGCGCTCTGGCTCATGAGAACCGTTGACCGAAGGAGCGTTTCGCAAAACGTTGGCAAGAACCTCGTTCCTTGGACCGATGGCGACCATCGCCCCGTCTTTCAACACAAGCACGCTATCAACTGCCGCGAGCACGCTCGGCCTGTGCGCCACGACGACGACCAAGCCACCGCGCCCACGAACCTCCCGCACTGCTTTCGCAACCGCCTGCTCACCATCCCAATCAAGGTTTGCGTTGGGTTCATCGAGAACGACAAGAAACGGATCGCCAAATAATGCGCGGGCCAGCCCCAGCCGCTGCCTCTGTCCCGCGGAAAGATGCGCACCCTTTGCGCCAATCAAGGTATCGTAACCATCTGCGAAACCGAGTATGTCAGCATGAATTCCCGCGCTCATTGCCGCCTTGATCACTCGCTCAGACTCGGCGTCGCAGTAAAATCTGGAAATATTCTCTGCCACAGTTCCATCGAACAGCTGCACGTCCTGAGGTAGATAACCTATCGCCCGGCCAAGTTCGTCCGGCGACCATTGATCAATACTTGCACCGTCGAGCGTCACACGCCCCATCCGCACAGGCCAGACGCCTACAAGTGCGCGCGCGAGCGATGTTTTTCCCGATGCCGAAGGTCCGATGACAGCGAGCGCACTGCCGGCTTCCATTCCAAATGCGATCCTATGCAGTATCGGCTTTGACGTACCCGGCGCAGCAACACTGATCCGCTCCACGGTCAGGCTTTTTTCCGGGCGGGGTAAGGCAAAGAGTGACTGTTCCTCTCCGACCGTCAGAAACATGCGCTGTAAGCCTTTGTAGCCATCGCGTGCACCGACAAAGCCCCTCCAACTGGCGATCGCCATGTCCACTGGTGCCAGGGCCCGCGCGGCAAGAACGGAAGCCGCGATAATTGCCCCGGCCGAAATTTCCCCGATAACCGCCAAGTAGGCGCCAAGCCCCAGGACACTCGACTGCAGGATCATTCGAAACATTCGCGCAAGCGAAGCAAAGCCACCAACGACAAACGCGGCCTGTTTCTGCGCTCTAACCTGGCCGTCATGCACGCCCATCCAACGCCGCGAAAGACCGTCAGCCATCCCCATTGCCCGAACGGCTTCACTGTTGGCTTGCGCCTCGTCCGCAAGTTGATTTTGTACCGATTGCGAATGCAGCGCGCCTTCCAGCGGACGTCTGGCAAACAACTCCGTCGTTGCCGTCAAAATCAAAAGCAATATTGCGCCGATAAGCGCCACCCCTCCCAGCCACGGATGAAGCAATCCGACAATGACGAGATAAATCGGCACCCAAGGTAGATCGAAGAGTGCGGACGGCCCTGGCCCGGAGAAAAAATTGCGCAAGTTTTCAAGATTGCGAAATGGCTGCATCGCTTCGTGATCGCGCCGCTGCAGGCGTAACGGTAGATCCAGAACGGCCGAATAGACGCGCGGCCCGATCTCGCGGTCGAGGCTCGCCCCCACGAGCGACAGAACACGCCCTCGAACAATATCGAGAACCCCCAAAAACAAATAAGCGGCAATGGCGAGCGCAGCCAGCGACACCAACGTTGCCACGCTGTGGCTGGTCAGGACGCGATCATAGACCTGCATCATGAAAACAGCGCCGGTCAGCATCAACAAGTTGATGACCCCGCTGATTAGACCCACACCGAACAAAGCGCCGCGGCACGATTTCAGCACTCGTGCCACGGGCGAGGAAGACGCCGGCATCGTCCCTCCCGCAATAGCAACCAAAAAAATTGAACACCTTTCGGCAATTTACCGGTACAACCTGAAGTGGCAATTGAGTTACGTCAAGTACTCATTGAATTCACGCACTTCACAATAATTCGGGGCAGTAATCTGCCGGGCCTTGCCTACCCGCGTCCTGCGTGGGTCCTATTGACCAGCTCCAAGAACGCACACAGATCATCTGTCATGTGGTGAATATGTTCCGGCAATTCGCGCCAGGTTTCGATCTTCCTCTGTGCTGGGTGATCAAAATAGTCGGAGTGCACAAGCACAGTTGTCATCCCCAGCGCATGCGGCACTTCTAAATTGTGCGGCAGATCCTCAAACATGGCGCTTGTAAGTGCGCTGACGCCATGATGCTGAACAAGCTTATCGAAGGCGGCCCGCTCCGGTTTAGGCACGAAGTCACACGTTTCAATAGACATGATATCGTCGAACAGCGCCAACACGCCGAGCTTGTCGGCAACCCGCTCGGCATGACGGCGCGAGCCGTTCGTAAAAATCAAGCGCCGTCCTGGCAGGGCATCTATCGCACGGGCAAGTTCAGGATGTTCGTCGACAACCGACAGGTCGATGTCGTGGACGTAGTCCAAGAATGGTGCGGGA
Organism: Hyphomicrobiaceae bacterium; assembly: GCA_965222485.1. Taxonomy (GTDB): domain Bacteria; phylum Pseudomonadota; class Alphaproteobacteria; order Rhizobiales; family Hyphomicrobiaceae; genus CBDCUC01. Next base: position 1,377,980 of record CBDCUC010000040.1, on the reverse strand, counting down.
TCCATCTTGTGTATCGACATCAAACCGGCAAGCGTGGTGCCAAACTGATGGTAATAACTTTTTTGCAAGTGCCGTGCTTGTGCGAAGGGAACCCCGAGCTCGCGTGAGATAAACTCGCCCATTCGCCTGTCAACCTGCGCAAACAAGTTGCAGTCAGCAGGATAAAGCGTGTTGTCCAGATCAAAAACCCAAACGTCGGTACGCTTGAATCTATCGAGGCTTACATCGTGACCGGCATTTTGCAGCCTAGGTTTGCTCGCAGGCATGGTCTTCAAGCCCTATTCACCGGTCATGTTCGCTAACAGTTGGCATCGGACTAACTAAACTACAAAGCACCGACCTTGTTTTCCTGCCCGACAAGCGTTCCAACACCGTGCTCCGTAAACAACTCCAGAAGCACACAGTGCTGCACGCGCCCATCGATGATTACGACGGCTTCAACACCCGCTTCCACCACTTCGATGCAGCCCTCGACCTTTGGAAGCATCCCACCTGATATTGTGCCTTCGCGTATCAAGGTTCTCGCCTCCTTGATACTCAAAGAGCGGATCAGATTCTTGTCCTGATCGAGCACACCGGCAACATCGGTGAGTAGCAACAAACGTTTTGCCTTCATCCGCGCCGCCAGTACGCTTGCAAAACTGTCCGCATTGATGTTGAGCGTATCGCCTTCCCGTGACAGGCCGACGGGGGCGATCACCGGGATGAGATCGGATTTTGCGATGACATCCACCACATGCGGATTGACTTCAACCGGCTCTCCGACGTAGCCGATATCAACTGCCTGCATAATATTCGAGGTCGGGTCAGGCATCTCGGTGATCTTTTTGGCAATCATCAAGTTGGCATCCTTGCCCGAAATGCCAACCGCCTTACCGCCCTGCCGGTTGATTGCCGAAACGATCTCCTTATTGATCGCACCGGCCAATACCATCTCAACAACTTCAACCGTCGGCTTGTCGGTTACGCGCAGACCGTGAACGAATTCGGAATTGATCTCCAGCTTCTTGAGCATGCGCCCGATTTGCGGTCCCCCACCATGCACGACAATGGGATTTGCACCAGATTGCTTCAGGTAGACGATATCCTTCGCAAACGCGTCGGCCAGAGCCTGATCCCCCATGGCGTTACCGCCAAACTTGATGACAACGGTCTGTCCGTCGTAGCGGATGAGGTGCGGCAGGGCTTCTGCAAGTATCCTGGCTTTGACATGCGCGGACGGCAGCGCCTGCTCTCCGTCTGCACTGCCAACGTCCATTCCATCGGGTGCCTTCACCCTCTTTTTTCCGTTCGTATCTGCGTCCACGCCTCAACTTCCCTTTATGGACAGCCATTCCCTACCAACTACCAGCCGCAGCCAACATATAGGGCAGCTCCAACAAAAACAGATAAACCATTGGCCTGCGGGTCCAAACCTCACAAGTTATGACTTGCTAAACAGCGCCGGTACCGACAGCTGAACCCGTACCGCCGTCCATTGCAAGCCGCCAGGACCTCGGCAGCAAGCGCCTTATATCCGTTCGCACATCGCTCACAATGCAATTTCCCACACATTCCGCTGTTAATGGTGGTTTTCTCAACAGGGCAATTCACCTGCAACGGGCTGGAACCGCACCGTTAGGTGCCATATCAGCAAGGATCGGCTAACGTCGTTGAGAATCAATTAGATTCGGTGACCGTGGCCGTCGCAGCCATATGACGAAAATTCAGCCTTGCAAGTGCCAAGACCAGAACGCGGGGATACAAGCCTTGAAGCAGCCACAAATGGCGTGCGCGACACATGAGCCCAACACTGAGTTGGTGGATACGAACAAAGACTTGAGGGCGGTCTTGAGATGATGAGTCCGACGAGCCGGGCCGCGCTGCCCGAAATTGAGGAGAATTCGATGACGACTGAGATCGTCAGCGAGCTGGGCCGCATACCGATGGCGCCGAATTTGGCAGCCACGTTGACGCGTGCAGCCGAATACGCCGGCGCCCAATCGCACAACGAAGTCACGTTAGAGCACCTGCTTCTTGCATTGACGGAGGACTATGAAGCAGGCGTCGTCCTCGCCACGAGCAGGATCGATCTCAATCGTTTGCAAGCTGACGTCTCAGAACACCTCGGGCGCCTTCCGCATGGTCAGGCAACGCCTCCGAGCACGGCAATTGAACTGCGCAAGATACTTGAAGCCGCCGCTGCCGCCGCCGCTCAGAGCCGGCGGCGCGACATCGATGGCGCGATTGTTCTGGCCGCGATTGTCGGCGAAGGTCGGAGTGTTGCCGCCAATATCCTTCGCGCGCATGGCCTGAGTTTCCAGGACGCAATCCTTGCAATTCGCACCCTCCAATCCAAGGCTGCTCCCAAACAGATCTCGCCAGCCGCTGCGGAGACCACACAACCGGCACCAACACCGCCGCCCGAACCTGGTCCTACGGCCAATGACACTCTCGCCGATGCACGCCAACGCATTGAGCAGCGCCAGCAGATGCGCCGGCAAACGCAGACCGCGCCGCCGCAAGACGCCACCGTACCCGCAGCAGAACCGCCTCCTTCCGCCGGGCAGCAGGTGCCTGCTGAAGCACCAGATGATGGCTTCCCACACGACATCGTGGAAGAAGAAGCACCCGCACCTGCCAAGCGCGACCAGGGCGTTGCCGCTGCTCCACCAGCAGCCAGCCAGCTACCGCCAGCACGCGAAGAAGCGCAGCCCGCTGCACCACCCAAACACAATTGGGCACCGCAGTCGGATACGCAGACGGCGGCCAAACCGCCGCCTCGGCCGCACCGTGCCCCGCCTCCGCTACCTCCTCAGCCCAGGCAACCGGCGCCGCAAATGCAGGACCCAAACTTGAACCGCCCGGCACCGGCTCCAACGGGTAATAACGAGAACGTACCCCGCCCGGCAGCCCAACCCGGACAACCTCCCTGGCCCGACGCTCGAGAAAGAACAGGTGGTCAAGGCCCGGCAGTGCGGCCGCGCCCACAAGGCCGAGTCGGCGGTTTTACGACCGCACCGCCAGCCAATGCCCCACAGTCAAATGCCCCGCCGCGCAGGCGTCCAAGCCCTTCAGCAATGATCGACGCAGGCCAGCTTGTAGAAAACATTCCGCGCCTTATGCGCGTCGCGATGCCGGTAACTGTCGAGGTGCGTATCGCCAAATCCGATGTCAAAGCATTGGCAGAAGGTTTGGAGGGAGGCGGTGCTGCGTATCATCACGAGGTTCAGGTAACCAAGGCCATGTCGGTCCGCCTCCGCACACCCGAAGGTGGCTTCTATATCGAAACGACATCACCTGAAACCCAGTGGATCGACAATGCGCTCGGACTAATGGCCGACGATTACGCAAGCTGGCGATGGGCTGTAACACCCACCCAGCGCGGACGCAGGCGTCTGCAGCTTGTTGTGTCCGCACGCACCGTCGGCGCCGACGGGATGGTCGCCGAAACCGCACTACCTGACCAAGTGATAGATGTACGGGTGCGCACCAATTATGGCAGGGCGATAAAGAAGCTTGCAGGCTGGACCGCAGCAGCGGTTGTAGGCGGTCTGTTGGCTCGCTTCGGCGAGCAAGCCTGGGACAATGCCCAGGCATTCATCAAGGTATTGTCGACCGGACCAGGGGCATAAAAAGACTGCACCACGAACGCTACATCACGCAGGAGAGGCAAAACGAATCAAGTTAGCCCTGAAGCGCTCTGGAATAGTCCTCGACGCCCAATCTTTGAACTTCGCTGTAGCGTTCGCCCCACGGAAAACCGTCGGGAAATCCGTCGGCAATTTCGCGTGCTTCCTCCGCTGTTAACTTAATATCGGCGGCCGCCACAAAGTCTTCCAGACGTGAGGAAAAGCGCGTACCGGGAATGGCATGCACGTGGTCACCCTGTCCTAATACCCACGCGAGCGCTAACGTTGCCGGCTTCACACCCCGCTCTTGCGCGAGCCGGACAAAATAGTCACGCACCGCTTTGAAATTCTTGGGATAGTTGTCCGCGCTGAAACGAGGATTTCGCTTTCTGAAATCACTGCCGTCGGATTTGTGCGGGCAATACTCATGGTCTGCAAAGATCCCGCGCCCCAGTGGGCTGAACGCAACGAACGCCACGCCCAACTCACGGCACGCCTGCAACATTCCCTCTTCGGGGTTACGCGTCCATAGTGAGTATTCGCTTTGAACCGCCGCGATCGGATGTTCGTCATGCGCCCTGCGTAGTGTTTCAGGACTCACCTCTGACAGCCCAATCGCGCGTATCTTGCCTTCGCGTTTCAACTCAGCAAGCGCAGCGACGCTTTCACATATATCACGCCCGGCTTCGCGCCGGTGCAGATAGTAAAGATCAACGTAATCGCAACCCAACCGGCGCAACGACGCATCGACAGCTTTGCGTAGATAAACCGGGCTATTGTCTATGCGCCGTTCCCCTGTGGCGCGAATGAAGCGGATGGAACCCTTCGTCGCCACTGTGACACGCCGCCGGCGCGTCCGCAGGAATGTGGCAAGCAATTCCTCGCTCAAGCCCATGCCATAGATATCGGCAGTATCGAAATGATCGATACCGAGGTCGTAGGCCCTATCGAGAACCTCAAGCGCCTCGTTTTCGTCGGTGTGCCCGTACGCCCCGGCTATGCTCATTCCGCCTAGCCCAAGGCATGACACCAGCGGCCCCATCCGCCCCAATTGCCGGCTTTCCATTGCTCGTCCTGCTGTCTTCCCCAATTAGCCCGTGCCGGTCCATCCAGAATGACGTAGCACCGAATACGCAGCCATTCATGCTAACAGATTTGCTCAAAGTTTCACCACCGGCAAAAATTGGCGCACATGGCGCACCCGTACAACGATGCTAGGATTTTCCGCCGCATTGCCACTGGGGCTATCGAGCGAGCCGATTGTCGCTCGTGTATCGAGCATCTAAACTAAGCCCCAAGGGGTCCAATTGCCTGAAACCACGGGCAATCCTGGCAAGCCTCTAACGCCCACACAAACGCAGCACACACAGTTCGCCAAATACCAGCAACCGAGCCAACATGAATTTTTATGCATTGCTTTGCGCACGTGCAAGCGAAGGACGGCCCGTGCGCATCGGTCTCATCGGTGCCGGCAAATTCACCAATATGTTTCTGGCGCAGGCTCGATCGATGCAAGGCCTGCACGTCGCTGCAATCGCCGACCTTGCCCCGTCGCGCGTACGCGAGCGCCTTCGCAAGGCGGGCTGGGAGCCGGGCCGATATGGTGCGATGTCCGCGAGAAGCGCCATCCAATGCCAAACAACATTTGTCACCGATGACGCCAAATCCGTCATCGCCATACCGGAAATAGAAATTGTCGTCGAGGCAACCGGGAACCCACTGGAGGGAATCCTACACGCCCGTGAGGCCATCGCTAACGGCAAGCACATCATCATGGTGAACGTCGAGGCGGACGCTTTGGCAGGCCCGCTTCTTGCGGCGCGCGCGCGCTCAGCAGGCGTCGTCTACTCGCTCGCATGGGGCGACCAGCCCGCACTCATCTGCGAGCACGTTGACTGGGCGCGAACCTGCGGTTTTGACATCATCGCAGCCGGAAAGGGCACGCGCTATTTGCCCGCATATCACGATTTGACGCCCGAAACGGTGTGGGACGTACTCACGCGATACCTGCCCATAAAGGATCGTTCGGACATCAACCCGCAAATGTTCAACTCATTTCTGGATGGGACCAAGTCGGCAATTGAAATGACAGCCGTATGCAATGCCTGTGGTCTGCACCCACGCGACAACGGCCTACAATTTCCACCTGTATCCCGCTTCAAGCTGGCTGAAGTCCTGCGCCCTGTTTCCTGCGGTGGCACGCTGGAAAGAACCGGCGTGACGGAAGTCGTCTCCTCGCTTAACCGAGACGGTACGTCCGTACCACACGACCTGGCGATGGGAACCTTCGTCGTGATCACATCCCAAAGCAAATACGCAAGACAGTGCTTTCGTGAATACAACTGCTTGACGGATGAGTCAGGCAACTTCGCAAGCCTTTACCGCCCCACGCATATGATCGGCCTGGAGCTCGGCATATCAATCGCCTCCGTGGCGCTCAGAAACGAACCAACTGGATCGGCAAACACCTTCAACTCGGACGTCGTTTCGGTGGCAAAACGCGACCTCCTCGCCGGCGAAAAACTGGATGGTGAAGGCGGCTTCACTGTTTGGGGGCGCCAAGTAGCCGCACACAAATCTCTCAATGAGCGCCTTTTGCCAATCGGCCTTGCGCAAAACGTCGAGCTTAATCGCGATATCGCGAAAGGCTCGCCCCTGACCTATGACGACGTCGTGCTCGACGGCACCCACCCGGCGATCAAACTACGCCGCGATATGGAAACAAGCTTTGCAGCCAATTCATAGCGATAGGTTTGAAATAAGCCGTCGGGGCCACGCAATGCAGCGAGGCCCCGTCGAACTTCCCATTCGTGTTGCGCAGCCCTTAAAATTTAGCGCGCACTGTCACATAGGCCGAGCGCGGCGCACCGGGCGATATGTTATTGTTGTTGTGCGCTGAGGCGAAGTAATCCCGGTCGAAAACGTTCTCCACGTTAAGCTGCGCACTCCAGTTTTCATTCAAGTCGAAGAACAGTGCCGCATCAACACGAGTGAAACCAGGTACTTCAACCGCATTGTTGCTCGATGCGAAGTGATCTGACTGGTGGACAATGCCGACACCGGCACCAAACATCTGCGTGAGCTGATATCTGTTCCACATCGAAAAGATATGGCGGGGTACGCCCTCCACCGAGTTGCCTACGATGGCGACATTGTCGCCGGCATTCTCAATTTTGGAACGCTGGTTGCTGTACCCCAGATTAATTTCCCATTCATCGGTTATGTAACCGACAAGGCCGACTTCACCGCCTTTCGTATTTGTCTGGCCGGCAGCCACATCGATGCCATTGACCGTCACGCGTTGGTTGGTGCGATCCAGGTCGAACAACGCAGCGGTGAAGAACAGACGTGGTGTAACAGCCCACTTCAGTCCCACCTCCCGGTTTTCGAATTCCTCCGGGGCGAGATCCGCCCGGGAAATCGTCAAGTTATCGAACTGATCTCCTGAGGTTGGCAGGAACGACTTTGACCAGCTCGCGTAGACCGACAGGCTCTCAAGTGGCTTCACGATGACGCCTGCGCGTGGCGACCACTCTTTGTCTGTTCTGCTAATCTGTATATCGTCGTCGGCTTCCTCAAAGTCGATTTCAAAAGTGTCGTGACGAATGCCGCCGATGATCTCAAGATACTTCGTGATCTCGATTTGATCCTGCAGATAGAAGCCGCGATTGGTCACATCCGACAGCCTGTTTCGTGTGCGCTCATTAAACTGAACAGGCGCAAAGGTCGTGGGGTTGTTGAGAGACAGGGTCAGCCCAGGCGTGCCAGTCTCTGGAAAGAATGGTACGTGACGAATGTTGGTTTGATCCTGGTTGCTGAACTCCATTCCCGCAAGCAACGTGTGCCGCATCAGCGAACCGGTGTTGAATTTGTGCGAAACATCCGTTTGGCTGAAGTAGCTCTCGCGTTGCGTGTCGTTGCTGTACCCACCTGCGTCATTGTCGGTTGCACTGCCGCCAACGAGGAATGTGCCGCCGTCAGCGACACTCGAGCCAGGCATGATGTTCTGGTAAAACTTGTCGTAATTGTTGTACGAAAAGTGTGAGCGAAGCGTCGGGCCAAAGTCGAACTCATGCTCGAAGGTGGCGGTCGCCACATGACCTTCAAATTCCGTGAAGCTGGCTTCGGGGTTTCCAAAGAACGTTTTTTGGAAACCTTCGATCGGAAATCCATTGCGCGACGGCACACCGCGATCAACGGTTCGATCATCGGAACGATACTCATAACTCGCCAAAAAGTTGGTCTTAGGCCCGAGCTTGATTGTTGCAGTCGGATTGAAGCCAACCCGCTCAACTTCGAAGAAATCCCTGAAGCCTTCCGAGTCCTCATACATTGCATTTAAGCGAACCGCGAAGTTCGGCGTGACTGCCTGCCCGACATCGGCCGTGAAGTATTTCTTGCCGTAGCTGCCGAAGGTTGCACTTCCATAGTAGATGGATTCGCCGTTGGCTTTTTTCGTGACCCGGTTGACGACGCCGCCACCGCCGCCACGGCCGAACACCATTGCTGTCGAACCCTTGAGCACTTCAAGCGCCTCAACATTGTAAAGGTCGCGGTAGTACTGAATGTCGTCGCGCACACCGTCCGTGAAAAAGTCGGCATTTGTTTCCTGCCCACGAATAGTGATTTGATCGCGGTGACCTTCACCCTGCTGCACCGTAACACCGGGCACATACTCTAGTGCGCGGCCCACCGAATAAGCGCCCGTGTCCTGGATGAACTCTTCGGTAACAACGGTGACCGTCTGCGGAATATTGATAATGGCGGTGTTCGTCTTTGTGGCGGTAGAGGTGCCAGTTGCTGTGTAGCCGTCAATCCCACTTGTACCGCGGTTGGTCGTATCACCTCTGTTCACCGGGCCGTTCGGGCCATCACCTGCTTCCGAAACGTCTGCCCCGGCAGTATCCTCAACCTCGGCATCCACATTACCACCGGAACTCTGAGTTGTTTGATAGGCTGGCCCACTGTCGTCGTTATTACTGGCTGAAGGCGGTGGATCCTGCGGCGGCTCCGTGACTTCAACATCGATAGTTGGCAGCTCCTCTGCCACCTCGGCATTTTCCTGTGCTTGCAAGGCACTTCGATTACCAACACCAAACGCCCCGGCAACCACAATTGCCAGACCAAGTGTTAAGACGACACGTCGAAACGAAACGATGGAAGTCAAAGCGGCCGACGAGGCCGCGTGCCCAGCCGCTAATGGCCGCGCCCAAGAAAGAAAACGCATTACTGCCCCCAATAAACGAGATTCAAGGTCTCATAATCGAGCTATGTTGAATGGTCCGACCCCAACAGGGTTTTCGACCGCCCGCATGCAAACTCAATTTTCTGACGCTTTAGGTCAAGAATTAATTGTATACTTTTGAATTCATCTAATGTGTTGATGATGTCGAAGTGCAACACATGCCCTCGCCCCGCCAAATCCTTGATCCAGGTATGCGGCTTCATTCCAGTCCCGCAATTCGCTAAACTTTCAGTTCTCGGTGGTCCGAGCGCAAGAAGTTGCCGCTGATGATCGCGGAAGTTGCGAGCCTCAGGACACCAACTAACAAGTTAGCGGTCTTGTACTTCAGTAACGAGACCGGGAAATGATCCGTTGCATGTATGAATTTGCTGTCTCTGCATTCACGACGTTGATCGTCGTTCTCGACCCTATCGGCCTTATTCCCATCTATCTGTCTTTGACCGCGGGCCTAACGTTGGCACAACGGCGCCTGACGGCACTGTGGGCCATTGGCCTTGCCGCATTGATCATGATCGGTTCTGCACTGTTCGGCCAGCAGCTGCTGCATCATCTGGGAATTTCACTGGCCGCGTTCCGCATCGCCGGCGGTCTTTTGCTATTCTACACTGCGTTTGAAATGGTCTTCGACACGCGCCAACAGCGCCGCCGCTCCGCTGCCATCGACGTCGAACAGCAGGAGCCGGCACATACCATCGCAGCCTTCCCTCTTGCCGTACCGTTACTTGCCGGGCCTGGCGCAATTACAGCCTGCATTCTGCTCTCGGCGCGGGCAGCCGATACGGTATCTGGAACGGTTGTTCTGGTCGGTTCGATCATAGCTGCGTGCGCCATGTCGCTCGCGATGTTCTTAGCAGCAGAACCGATTGACCGATTGCTCGGAACAACTGGAAAAATCGTACTGACGCGACTGTTCGGCGTGTTGCTGGCAGCTCTTGCTGTCCAGTTCGTCGCCGACGGTGCGGTGGAAATACTAAGAGGAGATGCTTAGACAGGCTTAGCAATCAGCTAAGCGGACCAAACGGCACATGCGCAATGGCCAAGGTCAAAGCGCACCCTGCTCGCCCGCCAGCCGGGCAATTGCCGCACGCAGTTCACGAATGCCGTAGTCCTTTTCTGACGACGTTGCGAGCACTTGCGGAAACGCTGCCGGTCTTTTCGCCATCAGTTTCGACGTCGCTACCACCAGATGTCCCAGTTTGTCGGTCTTTATCTTGTCCGCCTTGGTCAGAACGATCTGGTAGGAGACTGCGGCCTCATCCAGCATATCCAAGATTTCATCGTCGTTCTTCTTCACGCCGTGACGCGCATCGATCAGCACGTAAACCCTCCCAAGCGTGGCACGCCCACGCAGATAATCCTTCACCAGAGCTGTCCACTGATCCACCTTCGCCTTTGGCGCTTTGGCAAAACCGTAACCAGGCATATCGATTATAAGGACATCGGCACCGTCGGCCGCAAAGACATTGAGCTCTTGCGTTCGCCCCGGCGTATTGGACGTACGCGCCAATCCCTTCTGACGAACAAGTGCATTCAACAAACTAGACTTGCCGACATTAGAACGGCCAGCAAAGGCAATCTCAACAGGGCCTGCCGGTGGCAACCCATCAAGAGCCACAACGCCTTTGACGAAATCCCAGCGCCTCAAAAACAGACTGTCGCCGGCCTTCAGGTCCTCCTGCGAGAACACATCAAGCTGACCACCGTTGGCCGCATTTGGCGCCATCGCCAAGAATTCCTTCACGCACACTGGAGCATACAAAAAAAGGCCGAACAGGGGACATACAGGCGATCAGCTCTTGTCTTTGCCGGGCTTATCGGAGTCTTTCCCGCTATCCTGTGACCCGCCACCGCCGGTAAACATCGACGGCAGGTCCACAATCGACTTGTACGTCTTTTTCAAGTTATCCATCAGCGGAATATCGGTGCCCTGACGTTTCATGATCGTATACTGTTGTGCGATCGACAGGATGTTGTTCCACGCCCAGTAGATCACCAATCCGGCTGGGAACGTCGCCAGCATGAATGTGAAAATTACTGGCATCCAATTGAAGATCATCTGCTGTGTTGGATCTGGCTGCTGCGGATTAAGCTGCATTTGCAGCCACATCGTTATCCCCATTAGCAACGGCCACACACCGATCATCAGGAACAACGGTACATCATAGGGAAGCAAGCCGAACAAATTGAAGATGCTCGTCGGGTCCGGCGCAGAAAGGTCTTGAATCCAACCGAAGAACGGCGCATGGCGCATATCGATTGAGACAAACAGCACCTTATAGAGCGCAAAGAACACCGGTATCTGCAAGAGTAACGGCAAACAGCCTGCAAGCGGATTGATTTTCTCGCGCTGATAAAGCGCCATGACTTCCTGTTGCTGCTTTGCCTTGTCGTCCTTGTAACGCTCGCGCAGCTTCTCCATCTCCGGCTGCAGCTTCTTCATCTTGGCCATGGACTCATAGGACTTGTTGGCAAGCGGGAAGAAGATGATCTTCACGATGATGGTCGTGATGAGAATGGCAACGCCGAAATTGCCAAACACGTGATAAAGCCAGCTCAAGAGGCTGTAGAGCGGCTTGGTAATAAAATAGAACCAGCCCCAGTCAACCATCAGATCAAACTGCAGAAACTTGTTCTCTTCTTCGTAGCGCTGAATGACGTCGTACTTTTTGGCCCCGGCATAAAGGTGTGCACTGACACCATCGGTAGCCCCGACAGCGATAGTTTTTGCACCAAGAAGGTAATCTGCCTGGTAGTCCTCCTTAAGCGGACCCTGTGCCGGGCGATTGAGTTTGAGGCTTGCGGTGTAAGTGGTGGACTGGTCGGGGATCAGCGCCGACGCCCAGTATTTGTCGGTGAAACCGACCCAGCCGCCTTTGACATCCTTGAAAGTCTGACTTTCTCCATCGTCGCGCACACCCGCGTAGTCGAGTTCCTGCAACCCCTTCTCTCCGAGAACACCGATAAGACCTTCATGCTGTATGAAAAAGCCTTCGATCTTCGGGGTGCCATAGCGATAAATTCGCGCGTAGGGATAGAGTGTCACCTCCGAGGCGCTGTTGTTTTCGACATTGTCGTCGATCTTGAAAAGGTAATCCTTGTCGAGCGAAATGCTACGCTTGAAAACAAGACCGGACCCATTGTCCCATCTCAGCCTCACCGTACCGCCTGCCGTCAGCGTTTTGTCGCCGTCAACACTCCAGACCGTATCCCGGCCCGGCATTTTGTGTGCAGACGCTGACGGTGCGACCCATCCATATTCGGCAAAATAGGCATCGCGCGCATCCGCAGGAGAGAACAAGACGACGTTGGGGCTGCCCTTGTCCACAGTCTGATGATACTTGACGAGCGTCAGGTCATCGATGCGCCCACCTTGCAGGTTGATCGACCCGCTGAGAGACTCTGTTTTGATCTCGACGCGCGGCGACAACTTGATCGCATCCGCCCTGTCGGCGACCGGCGCGCCCGAACTCCGCGCCTGACCTGCCGCGGTTGGCTGCGCCCCCTCAATCACCGTATCGGAGACAGAAGGCACAGACCCGCCCGGCTTGACTTGATCGCTAACGGTCGTCTCAGGCGCCTTCGAAGGCGGCGGTTTGGGCGGCGGAAAGAAGTACTGCCAAACCAGAAGCACGGCGAGCGACAATACAACCGCCAGCAGCAGCTGCGTATGTTGATCCTGATCTTGATGTTTCATGCACGCCCCGGTTAGCAGTCCATTGGCCTGACAATGAGACCCATACCCTAATCTTTCCGGCGCTTTCGATCGAGAGCGCGGTGAACCCTGCGAAATGCCTGCTCCAGATCAGCGGCAAGTACACCAAACGGTCGGTTCAGCGCCGCAGCACGCGCAACAACGACATAATCGCAATCCTGGCGCGCCTGGCTTTTCGCCAGTTGCTCTACCACGGCTTTGAGCCGACGGCGAATGCGATTGCGTTTAACGGCATTCCCCAGCTTCTTGGTGACGGTAAAACCGAACCTCGGTCCCCCAATCAACCGTTGCGACGTCACCTGCGCCGGGTTCTTATCTGACGCGGGAGCACCCCTTGCTCGGTTAGAGCCATCGCCGATACGCGGCTTGCCCTCCAGAACAAATGCAGCCGTTGCCCAGCGTCCGCCCCCTCGCACACGCAGAAAATCGCCGCGCTTTTTCAAGGTCGCAAGCATCACAGGCAAAAACGGTTGTGTTGAGGACGAGCGAAATGAGACTGCCGCCAAATTGTACTGGCACAGGATCGAAGTGACCGCCCGCTACGCCGACAGCCGCTTGCGCCCCTTCGCGCGACGACGCGCCAAGACCTTCAGCCCGCCCTTCGTCAGCATGCGCTTGCGAAAGCCGTGACGGCGTTTGCGCACCAGCCGACTTGGTTGATATGTACGTTTCACGTCACTTCTCCGTCACGAAAGCCACCCGGGCGCCAACGCTGCCAATTTGCATGGGCGCCGCACGAACAGCTGCCAAATTCGCTTTCGTTTCCCGTCCCTCAAAGGCGTCGCGCCTGCGATGGCTCTGATGAGCACATCTATCTATGCAAGAATAGGCCGACCCTGGACTGGAAACCTGCCGCTTATAGAAGCGCATAGGCCCCAAGTCAATTGCCACCGCCGACCTGCCAGGCAATCATTAGAAACCCGACTAAGCCCAAAAAGCCACCGCCAGACCCAGGGTTGCCACCGGCGATGGAAATAGCAGCAGCGGCCTGCACGCCACTCCACAGGTTGCAACACCACCTAATCACCCAAAAACACTTGAGCGACGTTCAGTCCAAACGGCGATTTGGAACGGCAAGTTGTCATAACCGCACCCCGCTGGTGGATCAGCTACGCGCACAATCCAGTCCAAACCGGACCACCCATTCACGCACTTTCACAAACGCCGCGCAACAGTCACGTGTACTTGAGACCCCCTTTCCCAATTGCACCACTCTGCATCATTTTGACTGAACACACCGACCGCCGGGCGTACAAGTCCATAACCCTAACGCTCAACAATCCGACAATCCAATTTTGCGCAGACGTATCGACCGAACGACGGAGCCCGACAATGACAGTCACGACACGCGGTACCAACCGCAGCCCGAAAGCCCGTACCGCACTGTCGATTATTGTGCACGCGTGCAACGTCGCGCTTGTAGCCTTCATGTTCGCGTTCTCGATTGCCTGGCTTGCGCCCGCCAACGCGGCTTCCGTAACAGAAACGTTTTCTGCTCACACCGCCGGTTCCACGAAAATCGTAGATCATTCCGCCTGGACCAGGCTTTTGCAGCAGTACACGGTGGCAAGCCCAGATGGCATCAACCGCGTCGACTATCGCGCCTTCAAGGCCGACAACCACAGCGCCCTCAAGTCCTATCTCTCCGCTCTCGCCGCCGTTAAACCCAGTACACTTGACCGTCCCGAACAATTTGCTTTTTGGGCCAACCTCTATAACGCCAAGACAGTCGACGTCATTCTGGAAAACTATCCGGTAAAAACGATCCGCGACATCACCATTGGCGGTGGCTTTTTTGATGCTCTGAAAAAAACCGTTGGTGCCGGCGGCCCTTGGAAGGCAAAGATCCTGACTATCGCCGGCACAAAACTCTCATTGGACGACATCGAACACCAAATCATGCGCAAGGTCTTCGATCGGCCCTGGCGGGTGCACTATGCGGTGAATTGCGCGTCCTACGGCTGCCCGAACTTGCGCCGCGAAGCCTTTACCGGCGCGAACTTGGATACCGCTCTTGACGCCGGTGCACGAGATTATATCAACCACCCGCGCGGCATCGACGTAAATAGTGGTTCCGCAACAGCCTCTTCGATTTACAGCTGGTTCAAGAAGGATTTCGGCGCCACCGAAATGGGCGTTCTCGACCACATACGCAAATTCGCCGCCGATGACCTGCGCGCGAAATTGAAGGGTATCACCACGATTTCCGGCTACGACTACGATTGGACACTCAACGATATTCAGCGCTGATACGCGAAACCTGAGGGCCGCGCCACGCGAACCATTAGAAACAAATGCAAAAAGCAAAGGAATTCATTTCATGGCGACGTCTCAAGACGATCACACCACTCGAGGATCGGCCAACGCGCCCAAATCTGCAGGCGCGGTCCTTCGCCAATGGGCTCCCCTGGCGGTTATCATTGCCGCAATGGTAACCGTCTTCGCGATGGGATGGCATCGCCACCTGACTTTAGAGAATATTGCTCAAAACTACGACAGTCTGACATCCTACATCCGGGCAAATCTGGTCCTGTCCCTCCTCGCTTATAGCGCGCTCTATATAGTGGTGGTCGCGTTGTCGCTACCCGGAGCGCTTGCGCTCACGCTTGCCGGCGGCCTTTTGTTCGGCTGGCAGATCGGCGGCCCAACAACCGTCGTTGCCGCAACCATCGGCGCCACATTGATCTTCCTCGCCGCCAAAACGTCACTGGGCGACACGCTGGCCGCCAAGGCCGGTCCCGCAATTAACAAACTACGCGAAGGTTTTCAGGAAAACGCGCTGAGTTACTTGCTGTTTCTGCGCCTCGTCCCGGCATTCCCATTCTTTGTCGTCAATCTCGCACCGGCATTGCTGGGTGTGAATTTGCGAACATACCTTATCGGCACGTTCTTTGGCATCATCCCCGGAACAATGGCATTTTCCTTCGCCGCATCCCAACTCGGAACGGTCATCGAAAAGACCAATGCCGAACATCAAACCTGTATTGCAGAACGCGGAGCTGACCAATGCCCATACAGTATTGATACCGGCACGCTGGTCAGTCAGGAGATCATTCTTGCCTTTGCTGCCATTGGCGTTGTAGCGCTCATACCAGTCGTCGTGAAAAAACTACGGGCCAAATAACAAGAGGGAACCGGCTCATATTGATAATGCTCGGCTGTCTGCCCGAAGCGAAGCCTTACAGGCTGCGCCAGGAGCCCGACGGCTGATAGGGCCAACAATCACATCAACAGATTATTTGCGCACATATCCGGTGCCCAGGAACCGGCATTGGCTGGCGCACGATATTAAAGGAGCCTGAACGACAATGACGGACCCCACCACCGCCTCCGGCTTTGAGACAATCGAGACCGACATCTGTGTAATCGGCGCGGGCTCCGGTGGCCTTTCGGTCGCTGCTGCGGCAGCCGCCTTCGGCCGCAGCGTTGTTCTCATCGAAAAACACAAAATGGGAGGCGATTGCCTCAACTACGGTTGCGTTCCTTCCAAGGCACTCATCGCGGCAGGAAAGCGCGCACACAACATGCGCTCATCCGCACCATTTGGCATCGCCCCTGCAGACCCCGTGATTGACTACAAAGGGGTCCACGATCACGTAAAGAGCGTCATCGCCGCTATCGAGCCAAACGATTCTGTTGAGCGATTTACCGGCCTCGGCGTACGCGTCATTTTGGCGGCAGCCAGATTTGTCGATAAGGAAACGGTGGAAGCCGGCGAACATCGCATCAAGGCGCGCCGGTTCGTCATCGCCACGGGCTCCAGCCCGCTTGTACCACCGATAGAGGGCATCGAAAACGTCCCCTACTTCACGAACGAAACGATTTTCGACAATCAAACACGCCTTGATCACCTGATCATCATCGGTGGCGGACCGATCGGAATGGAGATGGCGCAAGCCCATCGCCGCCTTGGCGTGCGTGTCACCGTTCTTGAAGGCTTTACGGCATTAGGCAAGGACGATCCGGAAATGACGGAAGTCGTCCTCCGACACTTGCGTGATGAAGGTGTAGACATTCGAGAAGGCACCATGGTCGAACGCGTTGAAGGTGGTCAGGGACATGTACGTGTGCATGTAAAGAGCGACGCTGGAACGGAAGCGATTGAGGGCTCTCACCTACTCGTCGCCGCAGGCCGCAAGCCAAACATCTCTGACCTCGGATTAGACATTGCCGGGATCAAATACGACAAGCGCGGAATATCCGTGAACAGCGGCCTCGTCACGTCCAACAAGAAGGTCTTCGCCATCGGTGATGTCGCCGGCGGCCTGCAGTTCACACATGTTGCCAACTATCATGCAGGCATCGTCATCCGCCGCGCGCTTTTCCAACTTCCAGTTTCCGTCAACAACACGCTGGTGCCGTGGGTCACCTACACTGAACCGGAACTTGCGAATGTCGGCTTAACCGAGGAACAGGCTGCCAAAAAAGGCAAGATCAACGTACTGCGCTGGCCTTATCACGAAAACGACCGCGCTCAGGCTGAACGCGTGACCGACGGCCACGTGAAGGTCATCACCGACCGCAAGGGTACAATCCTCGGCGCAAGCATCGTCGGTGAACACGCCGGCGAAATCATCCAGATGTGGGCGCTTGCCATTTCTCAGAAGATGAAAATAAAGGCTATGACCGGCTGGATTTCGCCCTATCCGACCCTTAGCGAAATCAACAAGCGGGCCGCCTACAAGTTCTACGCAACCGCACCTTCCAGCCCGATCGTCCGTAAGGTGATCGACTTCCTTGCCCGCTTTGGTTAATGGACAGCCCTGAATCCAGGAAACGCAACGCTCCAAATTCATCCCAAACACCCGCAAGCACTTAAGCCCGTGCGTTGATTGCTGTTGATTTCCGACCAAAACACTCTGATATGGGAATCCATAAGGTATTTCGGGCAGGAACCGGCGTCGAGCTGCCTTGCTGTGGCAACAATATCTCCACGTTTTTCGTGTGTAATTACGCCAACGCATGGCTGGGCGGCGCCGAGACTGAGGGCGGGTAGCAAGAGGACGGCGTGTCGAGCGAAGCGCACGATCACGACTTTGGTGAGGTTCCCGAGCGTTCGGCAGCGCGTACGGCGCTTGCCAACGGCATGGCCTCGTCGCGCCGTGCATGGCTCAATTTAGGATTGCCCGCTAAACTGCTACTTCTGACGGCCGTCTTCGTGATGCTGGCCGAAGTCCTGATCTTCGTCCCATCCATTGCGAACTACCGCATCAACTGGCTTACCGACCGCCTTGCAGCAGCGCGTTTGGCAGCACTGGCCGCCGAAGCCGTTAAAGGCGGCGAGGTTCCAAAGCCGCTTCGCGACGAACTCCTGCACACCGCCAAAGTTAAGGCCGTAGCCTGGCGGCGCAACCACATGCACCGGCTCGTTCTGCCTCCCACAACACCGGTGACAGTTGACGTTGTCTATGACCTGCGGCCCGAGCCCGACCAGGGCTTTATTACCGGTCTCGGTCAGCGCATGATGCTGATCGGGCAGGCACTCGACACCATGTTTTTCCGGTCTGGCGAGCGCACGATGCGCGTGATCGGGCCGCTCGGCAACACGCCGACGGACTACATAGAAATCGTTGTACCCGAAGCACCCCTGAAGGCCGTGATGCAGCAATTCGGCCTTAACATTCTTGGCCTGTCCATCATCATTTCTCTGATTGCCGCCGCACTTGTTTATCTTGCACTGTCGCGCATATTGGTGCAGCCGATGATGCGCATCACGCGCAACATGTTGGCCTTCAGCAAAAACCCCGAAGATCCCGAACGCATAATCGTCCCGTCCGATCGCGCCGACGAGATTGGCACAACCGAGCGCGAACTTGCAGATATGCAACGCCAGCTCTCCGGCCTGTTGCTGCAAAAAAATCGTCTCGCCCAGCTCGGTCTCGCGGTGAGCAAGATCAACCACGATCTGCGCAACATGCTGGCGAACGCCCAATTGTTGTCCGACCGCCTTGGGAGCATCCCGGACCCCACAGTTCAACGTTTCGCACCCAAGCTCATTGCCTCGCTCGACCGTGCAATCAATTTCTGTAACGACTCACTTCGCTTTGGCCGCGCCGAAGAAGCAGCCCCCCGCCGCCAGTTGATGCTGCTGAAGCCTTTGGTGGAGGAGGTCGGGGAGGGTTTAGGCTTGTCACCCGACAGCGCGATCCGCTGGCAAGTCGAGATTGAAAACAATCTACGTATCGATTCCGATCCGGACCACTTGTACCGTGTGTTGAGCAATCTGTGCCGAAATGCCGTGCAGGCAACGGAGAATTTGCCGGCTGATAACGAGGAACAACCGACAATCACCATCCGCGCCTGGCGCACCGGCCGCAGGGTCATACTAGAGGTTCGCGACAATGGTCCCGGCGTGCCGCCAAAGGCAAAGGAAAATCTGTTTCGCGCATTTGCAGGGTCGCAACGCAAAGGCGGCAGCGGTTTAGGCCTTGCCATTGCACACGAGCTGATCACCGCACATGGTGGATCTCTTGAGCTTCTGGACAGCGACAAAGGTGCTGTATTCCATATCGAAATGCCGGACCGCGGAACTTAAACGCAAACGGCCGACACACCGCCCAAAATGCGAACGTTCTGATGCATATTTACCGGCAGGTGCGACTGTCCACGGGCCCCCGGCCAAAGGCCTTGCGCTGAGCCCCACGAACCATTAGAAGTTGGCGCCTTGATGCTTGGTGCCACGCCAAGCATTCCGCCATCGGCCTCAAATCTGGGCCAAGGGCACAAATGCACCGGTAGCTCAGCTGGATAGAGCACCAGACTACGAATCTGGGGGTCGGGAGTTCGAATCTTCCCCGGTGCGCCAGCAAAATCAATTGCTTAAAACAATTCTCAAATCGGCGCAGTCGCATTTTTGGCCCATAATTGGCCCATCGGGTCATCCGATCCGTTCGAGTTCTGACGCCACAAGTAGACACCGAAACAATCGTGTTTGTCTCGGATTTGGTAAGCGTCGATAATCACGGGAAGGCAAATACGACTGCGTGACCGGTAAGGACACCGCTCCGATGCTAACTCATGATGCGCTGGCGCGTGTGTGGGCGTGCCTCGATAGCACCATCACAGATGCCAAGAAAAGACGGCTGGAATCCCAACTCCAAAACGCAATACACAACTCAGAAATCTTCGGGCACAGGGAGCGAATGCGCATCTCGCGTTCAGAACGTGAGAAGCTAATCAAGCTACTTGAACAAGCTTTGGTCAAATGCCGCAACAATTTGTCTGTGCTGGATATCCTGGACAAAGCACTCCTAAATACGCACATCGCAAGGAGTGACAACAAACACAACAACATCGAAGTCAGGGAACTCTTAGACATTCTGATCGAAACCACACGGGAAACGAAAGATCCCTTCTATCAAAACTTGGGACTGCTGAAACACGGGAAGGACAAGGATCCGGAAACGAACTACTTGATCGTACAGCTCCTGTATTTCTGGGAAGCGTGGCTCGGTGGATCGCCCGATGATCCACGCAAAGCCAATTTTGTCGCTACTATTGTCAGCGAACTCCGCGGATGCGACGTAAGCGCAGATTGGCTCAGAAAGCGCATCAAACGACAGGCTTACAAGCTAAGGCGGGCTCCTCGCTGTGACGTTACCGGCTTGCCGATGTATGTCTACCCAACTCCCGGAGAAGTCCAAGTTTGGTGCTCTCCACCACTTGGCTGGAAACCTCCTCTGAGCGACAAACGAGACTCAAAATAGGACCTCGTTTGTCCGTGCAGCAAAGTCTTCCCAGTGTCATACGACATAGACTGAATCTGACGCCGGAGGACATAATGGGTAAAGCGGACAACGACTGCCTTGTCATAAGCCGTGATGAGGTGTGCAGACTTGTTGGCCTTTCTCGAAGCACGCTTTGGCGTGAGGAACGATGTGGTCGATTCCCTAAGTCGATCGCCCTCTCTGCAAATCGGCGAGGTTACCTCACAACCGAGGTGAAGGACTGGTTAGAAAATAAATCGCGGGATCGCAAGGCATCTCAGCTGACTAGTAGATTGGCTCCCGAAACCTAATCCCCTCCACCTGACTGGCCCGATCGCGCAAGCATACGCTCGCGAGAGCGGCCAACAGCAACCGCACTTTCCAATACATCCTTTCACTGAAAGTGGGACCGATGCCCGAGCAATGTTCTGGGCACGCAGACCCTTTGCGCGCCTTTCCTAAAGACAAGCCCCTTAGGTTAGATCTTAATGTCCACTGTGATGAGGACCGCGCCATCCAGCTCGGCGCACCTCCAGCGCGCAACGCAAAATACCGGCGGGCACGTAACATCATCCTCGTCCAGATCACGATTGCCGCTTTAGGTAACCCCAACCAATGGCTCCACTATTCAAGAGACCGCAACTACTACGCAAGTACACGCCGCTATCATCGTGGACGGCTGTCCTATGAAACTGTGATCGCGGCGGTTGAACATTTGGAAAGCGCACGAATCATAATCCATGACCGCGCCCGCCCGGGCCCGAACTCAACCTTCCGATCCCGGTTGCGCCTCAACCCGCAACTTCGAAATTTCCTTCCTTTCTGGGACACATCGATGCTCGAGTATCGCGACAGCGAGCCGATCCGCTTGAAGGATGGTGACAAGAGGCTGATCGATTACAAGGACACGCGCGAGACGCGTCACATGCGCAGGGACGTGTTGGAGCAAAATGACGCCCTGTCATCGATCACAATCAACCTTGTTCATCCGTTCTGGTCGATAGATCGTCATGGCCTGTTGAGGCGTGACGACGTCGTCGTCAATCCGATGCGTAACCACCTTTACCGCGTGTTTAACGACCGATGGAATCGCGGTGGCCGGTTTTACGGCGGCTGGTGGCAGGGCGTGCCTTCGGATGACCGGGGACACTTACTAATCGATGGCCAGCCGGTGGTCGAGCGGGATTATGAATACATTCATCCCACCCTTATGCGCGCAATCACCGGCGTGGGTTGGAGCGGAGCAGACCCTTATGAGATTGAGGACATCGACCGCTCGCTTGCAAAGAGGACATTCAATACGCTCCTCAATTTGCGAGAGAACCAATCCGCACGCAAAGCTGTTGCCTATGAACTGCAGAAGCGCGGTCATCCGGATCCTTACAAACTGGCGGACGACCTCATCGAGGCCGTAAAAAACCGCCATCCACAGTACGAACGGTTCTGGCAGAGCGGATCAGGCATAATCCTGCAACGAATCGACAGCGACATCTGCAAAGACGTCCAGGCGCAAATGCGAACAAAGGGAGAAGTCGTTCTGTCGATCCACGACGGATTTATTGTCCGCGAGAAGGCACGACACCTGCTTGAAGAAGCGATGGACGATGCGCGCGGCAAGAAACTTTGCGAGCTCCGCAAAAAAGGACATAACATATTGCAATGACGTGCTAAAAAACAAAAACATCTGACTATTGGAGGAATACCCCTCGATCGAACAGTATGGGATAGGCTATCTAGTTTAGTAATCCGCAGCCTTCGAGCCTCATATGCTCTGAAATCTCGTGTTTTTGTGCATGCGGCCAGCACACGTCGCTTCCCCAATACAACCAATCATGCTGACGCGCATTTTCGCGCAATTCCCTTGCCTGAGCAGCAGGCATTCGCATTGCAGGCGGCCCGCTCGTTTGTCCGTGTTTCAACACCATCAAACGCTGATAACGCGAACCCAGAGATGCTCGCAGATCCTCGCACGTGCGACCGCGCACGTGTTGAAGACAACACCCACCTGAAAGAAAGCACAAACATCCACATCACTGAGATGAGACCAGCGCGGTGCCGTGCGGGCACCGGTTCCTCGGGCGCACGTCAGTCATCAGGTTCACAGGCCGGAGATGGCCATGCACAACTCTGATCCTCAAATGCGGCGACTTGAGCCGCGGGACCAGCCTGGTTGCAAGCACCCCTTTTCGCAAACGTTCGATAAAGTTGCCTGTAGATGATGTCCATCGAAGCGGCCGGACATGTCCGGGGCATGACCAGGCAGACCGGACCTCAGACCGGACCGTAGTCCGGACAGGCCGGACATCACCCGGACAGGGGTGGCCAGAGGTGGAAAATTTCGAAAAGTAACTCTGTTACAGCGTCTTACCGATTGTCCGCAAAATCAACCCCGACCCCGCCACTAGTTCTTTCGATCCGCAACGACGATGATCTAGACACACAAACGTTTGGTTGGGCCCACCGCTTGCGCAAATGCCCGCAAGCGTGAATTTGACGGCAAATCCCTTCAATTCTGAGGGGCTCAGCATCTTAACATTATTTAGCAAACTGTCTGTTTGCATTGTAATGCACAATACATTACAATGCGCGCATGGAGAGAAACAATCTCAATGTTCGGATCAGTCGCGAGGAAGACGAGATCCTGACCGCATACGCCGAACAAACACTGAGGTCCAAGACGGACATTATCCGTGCATTCATCCGCTCTCTGGAACGCAAATTAAAGCCCGGCTCGTGATCGCGTCGCCCGTTTCAATCGACGCTCGGCCTTTGGGATAAGCGCCGGATCACTCGAATCACTGGAGGACATGACCGCAAATGCCCAGCGCCGCCAAGTTCGCCAGCATGTATGAGGCGCATATTCGTCGCCACAAGCCGGAAATGGTGCGCGAGTTCGAGAATGCTAAGGAGCTTCGCTCGCACGTCGATGAGGTGGGCCAACAGGCGATGGACCGATTTGAAACCATCATTTCCAATCTTGTCACCGCCCCGTCACCTCCCAATGAATCGGGGCCCGATCGGGTTGCGCGCTTTGAGGCCATTCCATTGATCGCCTATGAGATTGTGGAGCGCGAGATCATCTTTATTGCGTAGTCGCTCTGCGGTGGCTGCTGAATTTAATGAAATTGCATAAGTAAAGCTGGCACGTCGTCCGGCCGCATTATCGACTGACCCAGCGCGAACAACATCTCTTTCCCCAATCGTCCCACTGCATACGAAACACGGAGCTCAGCGCCTAACTGGCTTCTGCGGCGGCCGACCACGCAAGCAAACCATGCGCCGGTCGACAGCCCCTGGAGCTTGACCGCTTTGGGCGCAAAAAGGCCCCGCCGATGGTCCCGGCGGAGCCAATGCGAACACCGATGTGAAGAAAGGAGCTTCAATCATGGTCGCAAATGATGATAGTCCCGACGGCCTCATCTCTGCATTGGCGGCACTGCCACAGATCCTTGTCGCGCTTATTATTGACCTACTCCTACTCGTACCACTCGCAATCGTGCGGGCAATCCGCGCCCGACGGGAACAACTGCAGGAACTTGGGTTGGCGCACGCCGTGAATAGAGAAACGGATGAGTCTGTGTTTGACAGCACATCTCACCCCAATGTCGTGGATTGGGTTCGCGCCTTCAGGCAGCACCACAGCCGAGACCCAAAAATAAAGGAACTGCAGACGTCTTTCCCTGCAGTTCCAAAGACCACAGCGCGCGGCGCATAAAGGCGGCGTAACCTCATGCCCCCGGCCAGTTCATTGGCCGGGGCATTAACTGCAAGAGTGCATTCGGCCCACAAGAAGCGGATTGAAACGAACTGATTAGCGTTTGCGCACCTGAAGTTGCACCGTGAAACGTTCAGGTTTCAAACGTGAAACATCGTTCTACATCCGGACCTGACAGCCGATTTGCAGAGTTTGCGGACAATGCGAGTTGCTCTAAAGGGCCAAGCACATCCAGCTGGACTAGTTCTGGAACACCTTCATGACCGGAAGTTGATAAACGGTAGGCGGATCGCCGTCAGTGCTGCGGGCCACGGTTAGCGACGTTACGAGCGCGGATTCGCACAATTAGGTCGGCAACAATCTTGCAGTCTATCGTCGGACTCGCGATGAGGCGTGAATTAACCGCGCCATGGGGATCGATGAATGACATTGATGCAGTACATGTGCTCGGTCCCTCACCTGACGTGCTGGCAAAGGTGGCTAGCACCTCGTTCGAATCCATAGACCGGTACGCCGCATCGATTGAAACAGAGGTCACCGATCTCAGGGGCAGGTTACTGGTTAGTCGATCTCGTGGCTGTATTTGCTTATCATCATCGCCGAAGTCGAACTGAATATCTGTGCGAACTTCGCGCTTGTCACCGCTGTCGCCCCTGGGTGTATCTAAGTATCCTTTGGCAGAGACGCTTAAGCCTTTTAGGTGAGCGCGCAAGTTCCCAGTATTGAATATTTCGAAGTCCAAACTTTCGTTTCGAAGCTCTAAGCGCGTAAGCGTAGGTGAAAGATGGCCGATAGTAGCCAGTCGTGAAGCCTCTGATGCTTGGTAAGCAGCGTAGGCGGACACGAGAACGGCGAATAGCATGATGAGCTGGCCAGTCCGCGCATTAAAACCGCTGCTACCATCTTGATAGCTCGTACAATGGGGACAGCGATTGGCATCGCGACTGATCTTCTCACCGCAATCGATGCAATCCTTTTTTCTGATCCTCAAATTCGTCATCGGTTGATGCTCGTCGCTCCTGCATTTGCTCGCGAACGCAACATGAACATCGAGTCGTGACGGACATGTGCCGAATGAATGGCAAGACGGTGGCATCCACAGACTGTCGGAACTAAGCGCTGCACCCTATCAATTGCCCATGGCCGCTCTGATCAATTACCTACCGTTCCATCGCTGTATCGATGGGCCATGAGCAGAAAGTTTTTCGGCTTTTGGCGTGGAGCCAACGTTGCAAGGCTGTCGCGCGACGCGACGGGCCAGTTGCTGAAATCGGGTTTGATATGATCAATTCAATCTATGGCGCCGAACGACAATCCAGGTTTGCTGTCCACAAGAGCCGGTCACTCGACCCACGGATGCTTTTCTTGGATTGGCACCGACGATGCAGCAAGGTGTGCTTCAAATTCCATTATGGTTCTGGCGTGCCAGTCCCGAAGTACCGACCAATCATCCGGGGGCTTGCACCACCAGGTTAATTCCGCCTGCTTCATGTAGTGCCCAACCCTTACTCCATATATGCAGCCATCTATACCTGGACCAGTATGCCCCGGCACAAAGGGTCGCAAAGTGATCCGACCCAATTGATCCAGTACTTCCTCGGTTTTCGATGTGAGGATAGAAGACTCCACTCCGAAGGTGTTGTGAGTGGTAACTCCGGACTGTCCGTCACGGTTCACCGTATAAACAATTCTTCGCAAGAAGAATTCATCGCCTATTTTGTTGAGCGACCAAACGGCCTCCGGGTCAAACGCTGGACTCCGCAAAAGCCGGAGAATTTCTAGAGCCCCTTTTTTTGACAGCTAGGCCCGGATATTCAAGAGGGCGCTCCAAGTGTATCCTTGCCTCAACTTCTGTTAGCATTGAGCCATTCAGCCTCTAATTTGGATCGATCCAGCATCGCAATTAGCTAACCACGGGGTGGCAACACTGGCAGGGCAGATCTTACGCGGCACGTTCAATACGGTATTACAGTATAAATGCCGCCGCCAGCTGCCATGCTGACCGCTGTGACAATAACAGCTGGTAAAATTACGTCATTGGTTGGGCGGAACCATATGTGGACCAAATGGGTGAACCTGATAAAGTCAAGTTGCGCGCTGAAATTCAGGACAACGGATGGAACATCGAGTGCCGCGTGTCGGATAACTGGTGGGCGCATGAATTCTGGGGTTTGACATCATCATGGCGTCCGGTCGGGGCTCGGATTTTCGTAACATTCTTGGTCGATCCGATGGAGCGCTCAAACGACATCGCTTCGGTCTGGGCGATTGCGGTCTCATCAGAAATGCCAGCTGATAGGATAGCTGCGGAACGGACGGCGATAAGCGTTTCGCCGCGCTGGCCAGAGCGGATGCGAGAAATTATTGGGAAGGTCAACTCACTTCGTCCTGGGTAGATCAGGCGACCGCTATTGAATTCGTGGCCGGCTCCTCCTTGGATGCAGGGTCCCTTCAACTCATCTGCTCTCGCGTACGCGTAGGCGTTACTTCATCTGCGTCCCGCATCTCCGATCATGACCGCAGACGTCACACGTACTCATGTGACAGACCACAATATGGCATATGCCGAGCTAGTATCGCGCCGCTAACCTTAAAATCGTAGCAATCGCTGCTTCCATCTTTTGACGTGCTGAACTGTTGGCGGAATGCACAGACATATTTGGAGGCTCGAAACCCCGCACCACAACGGCTTCTTCGATCCACAATAGAACGTCATACCCCGTCCCGCGCTCGTCATCGCCAAGATCGTGATCAAGGCTGATCTCCACCACGTCACCTGTTTCTAGCAATGCGATGGCCTCATCGGGCCAATAGACACGCACCCAACCATCCGGTGTTTGTCGCTCATCATCGAGATAGACTCTCATCGGTCAACTCAGCTCTACACTTTCGTTTGGAATCACAAGTGAGCCACAGCTCGCCGCGCAAGTTGCGATAAGTCAACCTTCATGTGTAGACGGCCCCGGGATTGTCGAGGGACTCTGGCGCGTTGCAGTGAAACGCAGAGGTGCCCATGAGGTCCGTACATATCTACATAATAGGTTCAGGGAGTAAGTGTCCTCGCGACACGGAAACCGATATTGTCCACCCGCCTGTCGTGCCGGTTCCAGCTGCGGACAACAGTGCGGAGGTTGTGAGGATTGTCGAGCCAGGAACCTCCGCGAAATACGCGCATAGTGCACTTGTTCTTCGCGCGTGCGATTGCATCGGATGGCGCACCATTGTAGCTGCCGATAAAGCAATCCTCGACCCATTCCCAAACATTACCATGCACCTGATAGAGTCCCCAGGGATTCGGTTCATAGCTATCGACCACTACGGTTCGATTGTAGTTGTCACCGTTTTTGCTGTAATAATTGGCCTGTTTGGCTGAGATCGAATTTCCCCACCAGAACGCTGTTTTCGTTCCCGCACGGGCGGAGTACTCCCATTCTGCCTCGGTCAAAAGACGGTAAGGTTTGCCTGCCTCCTTCGATAGCCAACCAGCATAGATTTTGGCATCGTTCCAAGTTACGTTGATGACGGGCCTTCGACCTTTGCCCCATCCGCGGTCGCCGCCCGCTTTTTCAACTGCAACGCTGTTACAGGCTCCGGCAGCGACACAAGCGCCCCACTCAACCCATGTAATTTCGTATTTGCCAACGGCAAAGGGCTTATTGATGCTTATTTTGCGCTGCTCACCCTCGGCACCGTTTTGGTCCTTCGCTTTTGCAGGAGAGTCCATCATAAAACTACCGGCGGGGACGATCACCATTTCAGGGCAGGCATAACAGTCCCTGAAGCTTTTGCCTGAGCCGGGCTTCACGGTGAGCGCAGGCAAATGTTTGTGCACGTACCCTTCTGCTTTGCGATTCACTTCGGCTACACCCCCTTTGGATTGTGCCTCGGCCACTACCGACTTGTGGGCTCTCTCCCGTGCCAACGGCATGTCATGGCCGTGCTTTATTGCTTCTACAGCCGCTTTACTTGCCTCCCCAATTTTATTGCCTGTTCGTTCGACTTCTCCAAGTCGCTCTGCTTCCTTCTTTGTCCTCGCCAATGTTTCCACTCCCAACTTGGTTTGCGCCTTCGTATGCCGTTCCGCTTCGACTTGGTAAGTGGAGACGTATGAATGTGTTGAAATAAGTTGTTCCAACTTACCGTGGTCGGCCGCGTGTCCAGCACCGCCGCCAGCCAGAAGCAGCATGAGTCCTGGAACCAACTTGCCCAACGTAGAGGACGAGGCTGACACACGTGCGTTTCGGACTGCCTTGATCGCCGCTACCAAATCATCGACATTGCGTCCGAACCGACCACGCTTGATGCCGCACTTCTGAGAAAGTGTCAGGCGTTTGATGACATCGGGTAGTTTGGGCAGTGCTGGCAGTGCGCCCCCATTGAGCAGAACCGGATTAAACGCTATGCGCCGCTTCAGAGCCGTCACAATCCCCTCTGAAACGCAGTCTTGCTCATCTGCTTCCGATTGCTTTTTGAGCAACTCGGTCCGCTGAGGACCGTTGACCGCTAGAAGAACGCCGCACTGGCTCAATGTGCCATTGAGGCGCTCGTCGGGCCTCTGCCCAACGAGACCGTCCAGATCAATCAAGAACTGCTTCTTGTTGCAGCGCAATGCCAGCACGTGCAGAAGGCCAGCTTCCATCTTGGAACAATCGCACCGATAACTAGTAAACATATTTCTGACCATAGGGCAGGACCCCCGGTAACACGCCACTAGATTGGACAACAATCTAGTGTCAGTGCATTGAGATGGAAAGTTTCAACCATCAGTCAGCAATGATTGCGCGTCAGAGCCACAATGGGTCGGCATCCTGCCCGCGAGCAATCCAGTCGCCCATTTCTGTCCTTGGACTCTAGTCGCTCAACGGTCCCAAAATGCTACAAAAAGAAAAAATCAAACGCATATTGTTCCAGTGAAAGCGCTTTCAACATCAAAAGCTGGCCGCTTAGATCAACACAGCAGGTGATCCAAGCCCTCTCTTCACTGGGTCCTCACTGGGTCCTCACTGTGTCTCGTAAACCCAGACGACGCACAACGCACCGCACAGGCGGACACTTTCCGGCAAATTGAGAGCTGTAACCCCATACCCTAGTTCCCTCAGACATGGGCCCGCGGCCAAGACTTCAGCTTCACTGCAACGCAACAAAGGAAACAGCCAAGAACGCGAGTCTGGCTCGGTTTGCTACGAATTGCCGGAATCTCTCCTGACATGCGTTGATTTTTCCAGGGCAGGTGTTGGAAACTAGGTGCGACGTCCATGTGACGCGCCCGGACAATTGAACCGGTTTGAAACCGGCCACCGAGAAGCGCGCCGTCGTGTCGCCCAGCAAAATGCGCCATACCGATACGCAGAACGGGCAGGCCGTGGGAGAACAAACATGAAGGTCGCACCTATCGCTGTTGTCCTCGTAATAGGACTGTTGCTTGGGCTCGATGCCAGTGCCACGTCCAGCCATGCAAACGACTACAGGAGATGCAGCAAGGCACAGATAAGTGCGTGCCACAGACTCCTTAAGCGAAAACTTAGCCGAAAGAATCGTCGAATAGCGAAGAACAATCTCGGTGTTGCTTATTATTTGCGTGCCAACGATTTCATCAAGAAGCGCGATTGGGACAAGGCCATCAGGTATTATTGGAAGGGGAGAAAGTACAGGGCCTTGCCGTCGGCACTCAAGCAATCGATGTCCGAAGTATTCGTTTTGCGGGGTAATAGCCTTGCACGAAAAGGCAGCTTTGATGCCGCGATCAAAGACTACAGCGAGGCGATCAAGCTTAGGCCGAAGTCATCATTGGCCTACCTGAATCGGGGCAATGTGCTCCTCGTGAAGGAGGGCAAGGCTCGCAATGCTCTTGATGATTTCAAAATGGCGCTCAAGTACGATCCGAACAATTTCGGAGCATACGTTGGTCGAGGTCTTGCGCTGAAGAAAATGGAAGATCTGACCGGAGCATTGCGGGATTTTGATCTTGCCATCAGATTGATCAAAGCAGAGATGAGGCAGAGAATCGATGGAAAGGGCAATAAGAACGAGGCGGCATCCGACTCAGACTCAATGGAGAACCTCGAAAAGCTTTTGGCTCGTACCTATTTTGCTCGCGGTGAAGCGCACGGCTTGTTGAACAACCTGGCTGAAGCGATCGCCGATATGAAGCAGGTCATCAGGCTCAATCCGGATTACCCTGATGCAAAGTCAAATCTTGAGATGCTCAAGAGCTGGGGGGAGGTTGAAGACACGAAGCCTGATGTTGATGGCACGCTGCGGGATGGAGACACGCGGTCAATTGCGCACCTAAACTCACATCAGCAACTGAAGAGCATGGCACTTAGGTTGAATTCTTCTGGCCAATTGAGCGGCGCAGAGGAAATCTCGCCGGATGTCTTCACCGTCGCCTACACGAGCAGTCTGAGTGGATTACGAGCGCTCGCGGGGCGGGCGCTGCAATTTCGCGCATTTTGAAACTCCTTTCTAGGAGAACAGACATGAGGCAAGCTTTTGTCGTAGCAATTTTCGCGGTCGGATTATCGCTGGGGATAGAAGCGCGGATCCCTTCTGTATATGCGGGAGATTGGGACCAGTGTGAAAACTTAAAGAAACCAGAAGCAGCGATTCGGGCTTGCTCACGGTTGGTCAAACGGAAAAATATCAGTTTGAAGAATCGAGGAGTGGCCCGAAAGAATCTTGGGCTTGCCTATTTTGTCCGGGCCATCAAACTTAGAGACAAGGGCGACGTGAAAGAGGCGATCAAAGCCTACCAAGAGGGTCAGAAGTACACAAAGCTCTCTAAAGATCTCACTACCGGCTTAGCCATCACTTACTATCTCCGCGGCAATGAATATTTCAACGAGGGGAAAATTGATGCTGCGCTTGCTGATTTCAGTGACGCAATTGAGCGCGATCCCAAGCTTTCGAAAGCCTACACAAATCGGGGCAATATTTTTTTGTACAACAAGAAGCGGCCACAAGACGCACTTCCGGATTTCAACAAATCCATAGAACTAGAGTCCAACAATTGGAGAGCCCATCTGGGGCGTGCGCGTGCACTCAAAGATACGGGTAAACTTCAGAAAGCCATCCCAGACTTCGACCGTGCCATTGCTCTAATGTCCAAGGAAGGGGAACCGCTCGTCAAGGAACTTGCCGCGGCACAAAAGAACGGCGATCAGAAGCGCGCCAATGCACTCAGGCCTCAGGTCATTGGCCGTCTGAAACTGATTGCGGACACACATTATTATCGAGGAAATACGTATGAGCATTTACAGGAACGGAGCAAGGCCGTTGCTGATATGCAAAGGGCGTTGGAACTCGATCCACAACATCCACACGCGAAAAACAATCTAGACGTGCTTCTTTCGACGAGCAAGCAAGCGGGCAAGGATCCGGTTGGTCAAGGAGGAAGCAACAGCGACGTCGATACGGAATTCAAGAGCGGGGTTAAACAATCTCAGCAAGGCAAGACAGACGATGCGATCGCTTCGTACACAGAGGCAATCAAGAAAAATCCGAAGGACTTCCGGTCATGGATACAACGCGGGGAGGTCTTCAAGAAGAAGGGTGAACACGATAAGGCGGTTGCCGACTTCAAACAGGGTCTTGCCTTGTTGCCAAATGAAGAGGCCCGCAAGCAGTTCTTGCCCCATCTAGTTTCGGGACTTTATGTACGGGGATACCGCCACCTTGAGAACCAGAAGTATGATCTGGCAATCGCGGATTTCAGCGAAGTCATCAAGCTGAAACCCGATCACTTTTTTGCGCGGCGCGAACGTGGCGAAGTGCGACTTATCCTCGGCCAGAACGATCAAGCGATTGCCGATGAAACTGAGGCGATCAAAATCAACCCGGAGTCGGCGGAGGCCCACGAGTTCAGAGGGGCTGCGTACTTTGGAAACGGAGATTTTGATCGAGCGGTTGACGACATCAGCAAGGCGATCTCGTTAGGGTCTCAGAGGAAGGCATGGGCTCACGCCGTTCGCGCGATCTCCTTGCTCAGAGCAGGACGGGCTTCCGAGGGACTGCCTGACATCGAGTTGGCACTTAAGCTTAAGCCCAAAAACGCAAACTTTCTGGAAACCCATGGACATATCTTAGAACAGCTAGGCCGAAGGGATGACGCTTTGGCGGCCTATCGCAAGGCACTGGAGTTCAATCCTCAGAAGAAGCCGAGCCAAGAGGGCGTGAAACGACTGCAAGGGACACCATGACCGGTTGAGAATTACAAACATTTGTGAGGTCGTGCGTCCAGACTTGTTTGCCGATCGCAAGCGGTTTTCAGACCGGCAGTGGGAGGAAAGACATGAAATGCGCTGTGATCATTGCATTGTTTTCTGCTGGTATCGCTGTTTGCGAAGATGCCTGGACCTCCGTAGCGAAGGCGGATGATGGGAAAATGTGCGCGGAGACCTCAAAGCCAGACGTGGCAGTCCCGGCATGTGCACGACTGATGAACCAGCAAAGTGCCAGCGAGGAAGCCCGTGCAGCGGCGCGTAGCAATCTCGGACTTGCATTTTTTGCCCGTGCCATCGAATACAAAGAAAAAGACGACGGGAGGAAGGCGGTTGAGGCTTATCGAAAGGGCTTGAAGTACCGCAAACTCCCGAAAAAACTCGAATGGGACATTGCTGTTGCCTATTATTTGCGTGGCAATGAATTTGTAAGCCAGGGGAAATACGACGCCGCAATTGCTGATTTCAATGAAGCAATCAAGCTTGAGCCCAAATTTCACGGGGCCTACAACAGTCGTGCCTGGTCCCTCTTCAAATCGGGCCGCGCCGCCGATGCATTGCCCGATATTGAACATGCCCTAAAGCTTGCTCCTAAGAACGCATACTACATGGATACGCACGCGCACATTCTGGAAGCTCTTGGTCGCAAGGAACAGGCAATTGCCCAATTCCGCAAGGCCCTGAAGATCCAACCCGATATAAAAGAGAGCCAGGAGGGTTTGAAGCGGCTGAGCGGAACGTCGGCGCATAAAAAGGATGGGACCGACGCTGCCGGGGACTGCAAACAGACCAAGGACCTTAAACGCACGATACGCGGCTGTACGCAGATAATAGCGCGTGCAGGGAAAGTAAGCTCAAAGGACAGGGGGCTCGCCTACGAGAACCGGGGTACGGCTTATCTTAACAAGCGAGAGTATAAGCGTGCGATTGCGGATCTCACCAAAGCTTTGGAGCTAAATCCGAATGCGGTTGCTTACGCTGCTCGTGGCCGTGCCTACGAGGCGCTAGGTAACAAGGAAAAGGCTAAAGCCGATCATGATAGGTCCTTTGAACTCGCTTCGTCGAAAAAAAGTTCCATACCGGCCAGTGAGGTGGCCGCGTGTGAGAAGTCCTGTGCAGAAGCCGAACGCGAATTGGAATACTTCTGCACGGAGGACCCGGAGCTCCCCCTCAGTTTGCGGGCTGCAATCATATCGGAGTGCCGGCAACTAATAATAAGTGATAATGCCATTTGTAGTATGCGTTGCAGCTATCCGGCGTTTCGCGGGAAGATACGGGGAAAGAAGTATATTCGTGAACTCGTCAAAAAATATATCAAAAGCCCACCGCGCGAAGAGGAAGTGGCTGCCTTAAGAGATTGTAAGCAAGGCAAAGACGATGCCCTCAGGATGCGTGCGTGCGCGCAGATTATCTCACAAAAGGAATGGAGCCGCGAGGTCAGGAGTTATGCCTACCTCAGCCGGGGCGTCATCTATGCGAAAAAACGCGACAACGAAAAGGCCATCGTTGATTTCACCCAGGCGATCAAACTCAAACCGGAATTGTCTCAGGCGATCGCCGCAAGGGGCGGTGCCTACGAACAGAACGGTGACAAAGAAGCGGCCATCGCCGATTACCGAGCGGCCCTCAAGATCGACCCATCTAACCGGTTTGCTAAAATGGGCCTCAAGCGCCTGGGCGTGACGCCCTAGGCTGCTTTCTCACAAAGGGATGGTACCACCCGACTACGTCGACACCTCCCCTGCAGCGTTTCGAAGGAGCGGAAACATTGACCCAACTGGCAATGGTGCTGTTGAGCATGAGCCTGCTCACCGTGCCTGCAGTGGCAGAGGCAGCGGCCCCCAACTGGGAGTTGGACAATAGACGATGCCGTGTACTCGCGAAGTATGATGGAGTCACTGTCGATATTACGAACTCAAGTGGAGAACTTGAGATCTGGATTTTTTGGCATGATCACCAAAACAACATCCACAAGTCACTTGGCGATTATGAAGCAAGCAATCTTTATGTCCAGGTCGATGGCGGAACAAGGATCAGCTTGGAGCCATTGCGGGCTGAGACGGAGGTTCTGTACGCATATCGCATGGGACGATATGAATATCTTGCTCCAGCCATCGCAAAGGGAAAAACGCTTTATGTTGGTAGTGGCAAGGGCCTGAGCCTAACCTATGATCTGACAGGATCAAAAAAGGCCATGAAATTTCTTAAGGAGTGTCAGTTGTTTTGGGAGCGGTGGCACAAGAAGCGCCGGTAACTGGCGAGTAGGAATAAAGACATCGCAGTATTGTTTTTTGCCTAGTCGGGCTTCGCAAGCCCCAGTTGAGTGAGTTTTCTAATAAATCCACTCTCCGTGTTGAGAGTGTGCAGATATGTACCATCCAGCCGACGATAGGAAATCATGCCGCCATCGACGAGCTTTGCGATGAGGACGGCGTCTCGCGCCGCAGGTACGTGATGCTCAGAGATGGCACTTCCTGTTCCGATGAGTCCGGCCAGCGAGAGATTGTTTTCCGCCAGTACCAATTTGTAGCGGCCCGGGCAGTTGGGAATGGGAACGCATTTGCCCTTCGCCCAAACATCAGAAAATGTTGTCGGACTGACGTTCATGGCAATTGCATGTGTTCCCATCTATTCTGAACCGAGCACCGTCTGCAGGCTCTTCTTCATAATTGCGTTCGATGGATCGATCGCAACGGCTTTCTTAAGATCCGCGATGGCATTGCCGCGTTTTCCCATCAGGTGATATGTCATGCCCCGGTTATGATAGCCGAACGCTTTCTCGGGGCTCAGCTTGATGAGCATCGTGAAGTCAGAAATGGCCTTCTCGTATTGGCGCATCCGCTGATACGTCATGCCTCGAAGATTATAAGAGGAGACATCCCCTGGCTTCAGCTTGACGGCGTTCGAGAAGTCAGAAACAGCCTTTTGATACTGTTTCTTCTGGCCAAATAAATTTCCCCGATTGTAATAGGCGTTGCGAAGTCCGTTTTTGTCGATTGAGAAATTATTACGGGCGATCGCCTCGGTGTAATCCGCGATCGCAAGCTCTCTCTTGCCTGCCGTAGAATAGGCTTGCCCCCTATTGACGTAGGCCTCACAAAAATCCGGGCTAAGATCAAGTGCGCGCGTGAAATCACCGATCGCTTGTTTTGCGTTGCCGTCAGCGTTTAGCAACGTGCCTCTGTTATAATAACTCCATGAGAGAACTTCCTTGCCTTGAGAAATCTTCGGGTTCAGCTCTATGGCTGTGGTCAAATCGTTGATCGCCTCGCTGAATTTCTTCTTCGTATAATAAGCGCTCCCACGCAAATAGAGAGCGATAGAACGGGCCTTCGTAGTCCCCTTTTCTTTCCTCTCCAGAAGCCTCGTACAGGCCGCGATTGCTTTGTCCGGATCCTGCTTGACGTTCGTGCAGTCCTTGGTGTCATTGGCTATTGCTGGACCCGAGATTCCGGCGAAAACAATCAAAACCCTTGATAGGGAAATCGCGAGCTGGCGTTTCATGACCTACCTCTTCGTTTGTGTGCCTTCCTCTATCAAGCGCTCAGTCGCCAAAAGTCGATGCAGGGTGCGCTTTTCAGCTTGGCTGAATATGCAGCAGCCCATGTGAGCAACCTGTTTTCTGGGCGTCCTTTACTTTCTTCACGCGTACGGGACAATTCGGATTGGGCATGTTCCCGGTTCCCAACAGGACTCTAAATCATTACATTTCAGCTTGCAAAACATCGGTACCGTCTGGGGTGCTGGCAATTGTTGTGAGGAACAACGTGTCTTCCTTGGGCAAAATGTACTGTCTACGCTGCCGCAAAATACGCTTGGATAGGCTCGAACCCAGGGATGCCGAAATTGTTTTTTTCGCATGTCCCGCATGCCACCGGCATTACGCATCCAAACCTGGCACAGGCTTGACCTAC
The DNA here is from genome assembly GCA_965222485.1 of Hyphomicrobiaceae bacterium. GTDB lineage: Bacteria > Pseudomonadota > Alphaproteobacteria > Rhizobiales > Hyphomicrobiaceae > CBDCUC01. The sequence continues at coordinate 1,341,858 of CBDCUC010000040.1, read as the reverse complement.
CGTTGGGGGCACCCAATTAGCTTGGTGCTTTATTCTGTCATTTTTGACGACAGTCCGGCTCGAGAGGAGAAGGCGTCCGCTGCCGCAGCCGACCTTATCGCCGGTCGGACGCGCGACGATGTTGCAACGATGGTATCTGAAATTGACCTTGAGCTTCAGGATCCGGTGCAAGAGGTCCGCGATATATTGGACTGCGCCGCAAGCGAAGATCAGCTTCGAGTGTATCTCCGGCTTGTGTGCGACCGGTTGGAACGCCACCTCAAATCAGAGAAGGCCTGACGCAGCTTAAACGCGCTTTAGAGGCTGACCCTGCCCCCTTTGTGTCCTCGATCATAAACAGAGTCTGTTCTGGTTATGGTCCTTGTTGGACCGGGTTGCAAACTCGTTCGGTGTGAGCCCTCCGAGGCTCGTGTGCGGGCGCTCCTCGTTGTAATCGGTTTGCCATTCTGCGATCAGCCGTCGTGCCTGCCAGAGCGATCGGAACAGCGTCTCGTTCAGCAACTCATCGCGTAATCGGCCATTGAATGACTCGATAAAGGCGTTCTGCATCGGCTTACCCGGTGCGATGTAGTGCCAGCCAACACCGCGCTCTTCTTGCCAGGCCAGCATGGCGTTCGAAGTGAGTTCGGTGCCATTATCGCTGACAATCACTTTCGGCCTACCACGCCGCGCGATGATGTCATCGAGTTCGCGAGCGACTCGTGCGCCCGAGATCGACGTATCGGCGATGAGCCCCAGGCACTCACGCGAGAAGTCGTCGACCACAGCCAGAATGCGGAAGCGGCGTCCGTCACTCAAAGCATCGGAAACGAAGTCCAATGACCAGCGCTCGTTGCGAACCTTCGGCAGATCAAGTGGAGCACGCGCTCCAATCGCCCGCTTGCGTCCGCCGCGTTTCCTGACCGTCAGGCGCTCTTCGCGGTAGATCCGATAGAGCTTCTTGTGGTTGACCTTGAAGCCCTCGCGCTTGAGCAGGATGTGCAGGCGCCGGTAGCCAAACCGGCGGCGAAGAGCCGCCAAGGCTTTCAAACGCGTGCGCAGCACACCATCATCCCTTCTTCCCAGTTTCCGACGGAAGGTTCTGGCGTGCATCCCGACCAGGCCGCAGGCGCGCGCTTGCGAATAGCTCTTTTCATTGATCGCCCAACTCACGGCGTTTCTCCTCTCGCCGGGCGTCAGAAGTTTTTTGTCAGCATCTCTTTGAGCGTCGAGTTGTCGAGCATCTGCTCGGCCAGCAGTTTCTTCAGCTTGCGGTTCTCGTCTTCCAACGCCTTCAGCCGCTTGGCCTCCGAGACTTCCATGCCGCCAAACTTCGACTTCCAGGCGTAGAACGTCGGCTGGGATATGCCGTGACGTCGGCAGACCTCGGCGGTCTTAATGCCGGCTGCCTGCTCCTTCAGGATCGCAATGATCTGCTCTTCCGAAAACCTGCTCTTGCGCATCGTCTATCTCCTCGTGGGATCGACAGACTCTAGCTCAGAACCAGGACCTTTGAAGGGGCAAGGTCAAGGCTTGTCGTTCTTTGATTACATCGTTGTCCGCCTACGGCGACGTCTCCTCTAGGCGGGCCAGCCTGTCCTTTGCCCATTGATGCGATGGATGGATCGTGAGGACTTCGAGGAAGGCCGCAATTGCTTCAATCTTTTTTCCCCGTCTGTGCGTAGACGTTGGCGCGATTTAAGTAGGGGTCGCAGCTTCGGGGTTGAACTCTAAGGCACGCGTAAAATAGCAGATGTCGCGATCATTAACATGTTAGTTCCGCGGCCTAATCAACACAGCATTTTGAATAGGCGAAATACCAGCGATTTCCACTGACTCGGCGCTCGGCGGTGCAAATGAAGCCTGAGTAGATGGTCCGCCGTCGAGATTGATCGCGCGCTCGCACTCCATACCACCCTTCTTGCGGCTTGCCACAAGAATTTCACCAAGCTCGAATAGGCTCAACCCTCCCTTGACAATCAAAACCACCACGCTGCCATTCTTCGCAAGACAGACGCTCGTACGGTCATGCCGAATGAAGTCGTTGGTATAGATTCCGTTCGTCGCACCCGGATCAACTACCATTGGTCCCGCTTGTACAGCGCTCTTCACTCCATCCCCAACCGCTTCCCATTGTTTGCTCCAGGTAATGCCGATTTGCCCGTCTTTCTCATAAAGCACCGCTGACCCTGCCTTTGGATCCAAAGCGGATAGCCTGCGTCCACCCGAATGCAGGACTCCAACAGGTATCAATCGCCGCTTCGCATCAAAGTTAAAAAAACCGCCATTGATCGCCAACAGCGCCCCATGATGTGCGCGGAGCTCACCCGCGGTTGATCCATGATCGTTTCGCTGCAGGGCAATATCGAGTGAAAATTTTGCGGGATCAAACCGCCACGCAGATAACTGTAGCTTATAGCTGGGAACCTCCACGGCCTTCCGTTCGAATCCAGGCATTACACTCCGCCAGGATTCGGATGCAAACACTGCTAACGCCTCTGTCACTGGATCGGACGCGACAAGACGAACTGAAGAATTTGCGCAAACGATCCCGCCCGCAACTGCGCGGACTCCATGCGTTCCAGCAGGTATATTCCCTTCGGCTTCGCCCTTCAGTCCAACACTGAAAGTGCCCACTGACCCATCAGCGTAGCAACAAGCCCGTCGTAGCTCTTCAGCTTGGGCCTTAATCGCCCATGACCATTTCTGCGCGGCGATATCAATTATCACAGACCGGCTGCAGTTAGAGACCGGGCCGCACATAGTGGGCATCAGCATCAACGCGAACACCGTCGGCCACGGCCGGGGCAGACTTAGATTCACCTTGAGAATTGCAAGTGCATTGGAAAAATCGTTGTACACGCCAATCACCTGAACGGGGGAAGCAGGCGAATAGTTCACCAAGCCAGAACTTGCCCTTTAGGATTACCGGACAGCAACCCAAGGTCAATCCGTTACACCACCAAGTTGATGAGCCATTTATTCTGGTTTCGACAATCCCCGAATTAAACACAAGACAATCATGAGGGGCTTGGCCTGCCCCCTGCTGTCGGGAATTGCCCTAATGTTCGTTGGTTTTGGTAACGCCAATTCCAAGCCCTCACACCAGCACAGAATCACGGGGTCGATAGCCAGGACATGCGCAAATCTACCGACGAACTGTCCAAGATCATTGCGCTTGATATGTAGCGCGACTGCCACAGGCCTCGCGAAATGACGGTTTTGCCGACCGTATAAAAAGGCAATTTGTTTTGAAAGCGTTATGCTCGCTGATGGCCTTCGGTTGTTGGTGTCGAGGGGTATTATCGTTGTCTGGTAGCGCAAAAATTATTCGCGTAGACGGAGTGTCAGTTGTCTGAAGTCTTGCGTAAAGTATCCGGCCGGGCGGTAGCGGCGCTAAGCGGAGCGCTGTTCGCGTGCTCTAATGCAGCGCAGGCCCAAGTCGCTTGCCAAGACGGAGCGAACACCGAGCCGTGCATCGTTGCGCCGGGGACGACAATCCAATTCATAACAAATAACGTCGACGGTGCCAGCGTCGACAATCAGGGAAGCATTACCGCGGACATTCTTACCAATGGTGACGACTCCCCCGTTACGATTTCAGGCTTCGCAGGCAATGACGTCAGAACCAACGGCGACTTTTCTCCTATTACAAATTCGGGAACCGTCCGGTTCTCACTTTCCACATTCGGTGACTTCTCCCCGATCATCAACTCCGGTACGACGGGTAGCAGCGTTCAAACGAGCGGTGCCAACTCACCTGTTATCAACTCCGGTTCGGTCGGGACCCTTCTCAGGACGTTTGGGTCCAACTCACCTGTCACCAACACCGGTTCAGTCGGGCAAAGCCTCATCACCCAAGGGGTGAATTCGGGTGTGACCAACTCCGGGTCGGTTACGTTCACGATATTCACCCAAGGAAAGAACTCCGGAGTGACCAATTCCGGATTTGTCGGAGGTGAGATCCGCACATTGGAAGACAACTCCGGTGTGAACAACTCTGGCTTTGTCGGAAATGACCTTGTTACACAAGGTGACAATTCAAGCGTGACAAATTCAGGCACGGTTGTGTTTGCGCTCAATACGCTCGGTGACAATTCTGACGTGTTCAATTCTGGGTCTGTCCTTGGCAATATCGGGACAACTGGTGACAATACCCGCGTGATCAACTCTGGATTCGTCGGCAATGGCATTTTGATGGACGGCCGGAATCCAAACCTTACGCTGTTGCCGGGGTCTGTCATCCTGGGGGACCTAGATTTGTCAGGGGCGGGCACACGAACCCTTAACGTCGGTAACGGCTTGAGCGTCGCGCTGACGTTCGTAACGCCTCCGGACATCGTGAACAGTTTTGGCGCCCCATTTGTCCTTGCCGGTAACAAGGTTGCTGTCGTCGACCCCACAGCCTTGAGCCAGCACGACGAGATGCTCGCAGATCTGACCAGCGGCGTCTTTAATTCCATCCACGCGCGGCTTGCAGGTGTTGGCGGATCGCTTAATAGCGGCTTTGAGGGCATGTCCCTTGGTACAGGATCGATGATGGGGCTCGGCGGACCAATGATGCGCCTTGGTACGCAGGACATCAGCCCAAGCGCATCGAATGACAAAGGGGGTGTTTGGGCACAAGCTTTCGGCGGTTACCGAAATGAGGATGGCGGCCGGGGAACTGTGGGATCGGATAGCGAGCATTACGGCGGTATTGCAGGTGTAGACGGTTCGCTGGTACCGGGGATTCGCATCGGGGCATTTGGTGGTGGCTCACGCGGCGAATTGGAGACGGCTTTCGACTCGCAGGATCTTGATGTCGACAGTTACTTTGGTGGAGGCTACGCTAGCCTGCGGCAGAGCGGTTTCTTCGCTCATCTAATGGTGACGGCGGGGCAGAGCGAGTACGACATCACGCGGCGCGTCGCCAACAATTTGGCTCCGGGCGGGATTGAGCTTGCGAGAGCATCGTATCACGGCACGTTCATCGCGCCGGAGCTGACGATCGGGACTTCGATGGCTCTTGGTGGCATGACACTGGAGCCGAGTGCGCGTGTGCGTTACGCGCATTTATCGCTCGACGGATATTCCGAGACGGGCGCCTCTGACGATTTCAGTGTTCGTGACCGTGATGTGTCGTTGTGGCTCGGCCGGTTGCAGCTTGCCATGCCGATGACGTCTGAGGTTGGAACGCTGTCACCGCGCGTTGGGGTCGAGGCTTGGTCATCAGACGGCGATAGCGTTTCGGCCGTGCTATTGGGTCAATCCATATCGTTCAACCCCGGCGGTGATGACGATGAGGTGACCGGCTTCGTCGGCGTGACAGGCACAACGAACCTCGGAGCTGGCGCAAGCGCCTTCATCGATGGTGAGATCCACATGGGTGAGGATGGTCTTTCCCGCACCGAAGCCCGTGGTGGCGTGAAGGTCAGCTTTTAGGCCGCGCAACCCACGCGAAGACAGGCGGCGAATGTCTCAGTTGGGTCAGCAGTGAGCTTCACGCTTCCACCGGGTTACTACCGAACTGACTCCAGCAGCGGAAAGTTTTCTTGAACACGAAGTGATTTCTGCTTCGGCCTCAACTGCGGCCGGTTGGCTGCACGGCAACGAAACGTCGAAGAGAACCAAGTTCGGAAGTCCGTTATGGACCCGACTATTCGGGTTTGCTGATTGGCGCAGGAATCTGTATCGGGCGCTTTCGACGCCGCCCCCTATCATTCGGCGTTGGAAAATCACCAAGTCTCAAGCATCCATGACCACTGATGCTGACAAATCCGGGCTTGCAGCGAGTGCAGTCTTCATCGAGGCATCGTTCCTGCCATTTGATTTTGCGATTTTGTCTGCGATCAGCACGGTTCATGTCCGAAATCGCATCATGTGTCTCTTCGTTACTCGCTTCCTCAGCGCGAAGAAGAGTGTACCAAAGCGGGAGTAGGAACAGACAAACACCTAACAAGATAATTGCACGAGGCATGACCCAGTTCGACCCACAATACATTTTGCCTGCTTAGAAGTTGCGATAACAGAGAACGGCCGAACCGATTTGAGAATTCGGGAAGCAGCCAAGCCCGGGCGTCTCACTTTCGATCGATCGCCACTCATGCGCCAACTTCTGTCCGGGGGCATGCGCACCAGTCATTGACTCTTTGGCCTCCAGAATAGACGCTGGCAGCATACAAAAAACCAATCTCATTCGACTCTGACGTCGGGAGTCAAGCGGTTTCGTCTTTCTTGGACGCTAGCTCCTGACCTGTTTCCTGAAAACCGCACCGGCGAATCGTGGAAAATTTTCGTTTAGCAGCTTCGGCTGAATAGCGAGCAGTGGCCATGAAGGCCTCACAGTTTACCGACAGCCAGATCAATTTCTTGATCCGCGATGACGTGATGGACACCTTCACTCTCCTACCTACGCGTCAAGCAAGTTCACATTCCTACCCTTACGTTTGAAATATCATTCCGCTTACAGCGCACCCAAACGCTGTAGACTCTCTCTAGCCGTTTTTTGGGAAGGGTCGAGCTCAAGCGCTCGGCGGTAATCAGTGATAGCCTTGGCCGTCTTTCCCGTCCTCTCGTATGCACTGCCTCTCATGCTAAATGCAGGGGCATAATTCGGTTTGAGCGCGATAAACTTGTCATAGTCGGCAATCACACCACCGTAGTCGCTCTTCTCCCATTTGGCGTTGCCGCGAACGCCATAGGCAGGTCCGTGCCGCGGATTGAGTTCGATGAACTTGTCGTAATCAGCGATGGCGTCGTCGTAGTTCCCGGACTTGTAGTAGGCCATGCCCCGCCCGCCGAGAGCGGCACTATGTTTCGGATTGACAGCGAGGACGCGGGTAAAGTCGGCAATGGCCCTATTGTAGTTTTGTTCTTGTTTTAGGTGCGCGCTACCTCGCCTGAAATAGACCTTGTCGAGGTTCGGATTGAGCGCAAGTGCCTTGTTGTAGTCAGCGATCGCGCCATCGTAATCTCGCTTTTGAGATTTGGCGTCGGCGCGTGCGCCATAGGCTGGTGCATACTTTGAATTGTATTTTATGGACGTGTCCAGATCGGCAATGGCTCCGTCATAATCGCCCTTGCTTAATTTGGAATTGCCTCGGTTAAAGTATGCTTCGGCGTATTTCGGTCTGAGTTCGATGGCTTTTGTCTGATCATCGATGGCGCGTCCATAGTCCCTCATTCTATGGAAAGTCGCGCCCCGGTTCACGTAAGCTTCGGCAAGCCGAGGATTGATTGCTATGGCCTTCGTGAAGTCCGTCAGAGCACCATCGTAATCCTTCTGAAGACGTTTCGTGTTTCCCCGATTGTAATAGGCGGATGCCCGCTTTGGTCTGATAGAAATAACCTTGTTGAAGTCGGCAATCGCACGATCATAGTCGCCTTTTGCCGAATAGGCGTTACCCCTGATCTCGTAAGCGGACGTTCTGTTCTTTCTGGATTCGCGTTTGCCGCGCTTGATGATTTGAGTGCAGGCGCGGATGCTGCGAGCCAGGTTTTTTGTCTGAGCGCAGTCTTTATACCGATTAGCGGATTCAGCAATTACCGGCAGGGCGACTAGCCCCAGGGTCAGCAGCATTAGCTTGCGTAACATCCATGTCACCTCATCGCCGGAAATTGGATGTTTGGAAGACTGCTTTGATCAGATGCGGGCCCTGACCCTAACAGAAGTCTTGTCAATCTGCTACACGCTTTGCATGGGGCACGCATGGCTCCGGCCGAGTTCGCAATAGCGGTATTGGGTATGCGGTGCGGCATTCCATGATCCATCAGAATGCTGACGGACATATACGCGGGGCTGCATCACCTGCCTCTACTTGCGCAGCGCAACAGCGTTGTTGAATCCAGAGAATGAATGGAATTTCTAGTGCGGGCGCATCAGCCGTCTAACGACAACACATTGGCAAGCGCTCCCAACGGGACAAAAAACTTTGGCCCTACCTTTCAACCGATCCTTGGTTGTTTTGCAATGACGCGATATCGCATTAACCGCCATCTCCGCCACCAATGTCTCCACCGTCCCCAGGGTCGTCATCCCCAGGGCGGTAATGCCAATGAGTGATCCTATGGCCCGTCGCGCTTGACGCAACGAATACAATAAACCAACCAGCGATGGCTGCAAAAATGAACTCTGCAGCAAATATTCCAAGGTACGAGTTCCAAGACACTTCCATTCCATTAACGGGGAGCCTCACGAACCCAATTAATGGCGAAATTATAAAGCCGCCGCTGAACGCACCGAGTATCATTTTCCCAAGCGGCCCTAAACCGGAATGCCCTGGGATCGATTTAACGAATCGACCACCGAGCCCACCTGCGACAAAAGGGACGAGAATAATGACAATCTCAAGTGTTTGAGACACGAGCACACCTTTTCACCATATAGCTACCACGGTCGCTGCACTTCTCACAAATTGTGCAGAATTTTTGTAGCCCCGAGTGCCTAGCCACTGGACGGCGCAGAACACGCCGCGTGATTGGTCGCTGTTCAAATCTAGGAATGTTGCACGCATGGGGAGCCCCCGCCTTATGCCTGGGAAATGGTAGCGTCGATTTTTTTGGAGATTTAGATGAGCCTGGCACCAACTGCTACATCAGGCTCCAGGTTATGTGATGTGCACCGCAAAGCCTCGATCAAATCGGGCCAGTAGGTATTCATAGTGCGTTGCGCGTCCCACCGCATCATCCTTCTCCCTGGTTTGGTTCGGCTCAACACCTTGTTGCAGCATCTTCCGGGGTGCTCCATAATTCAGTAAAGTTCTACGGCCCCAAGCCTCGTGTGCGGGAACCCAATGGCCCCAGATATGTTCAAGACCACAGTGACACGACTGCGCCAGCGTCTAGCTGGAGCCATTTCCAACCGGTTCGGACCTATTGACACTGTTGATGGCTCATTGCTTCACCAGGCCGCTCGCCGCGGAGATCTTGAATTGGTGCGGTCTCTTGTTGAACGTGGTGCCGATCCCAAGGCCGGTGATGAGAATGATTGGACGCCCCTCGAGGAAGCTGCACGTAATGGCCACCTCGAAGTCGTGCGTTTCCTGGTCGAACACGGTGCTCGTTTAAGACCCGTGGCACCAGGCTCCACGCTACTCCCCGGTTCCACTCCACTCCATGAGGCGGCACTTGGCGGGCACCTCGATGTTGTAAGCTTTCTGGTCGAGCATGGCGCCGACCCCAACGTGCTGAACATATTCCGCCAAACACCGCTCCATTTCGCCGCTTACTATTGCGCTCTCGATGTCGTTCGTTTTCTGCTCCGGCATGGTGCCGATCCCAATGCCTGGGACGATAAGAAAATGACGCCGCTCGACAGGGCCTGCGAAATCGGCAGCTTTCGTATCGTAGAAGAACTCATCTGGAGCGGTGCTGATCCCGAAGGTGGGGGCGGCGACAAACTTCCCTGCGATATCGCTGCTGAGCGCGGCAGAGATGACATTGTAGAATTCTTGGAAACCATAATTGAAATTTGGCCGCGATAATGGAAAACCAGTCGAAAGCTTGGAAAGCAGCATGAACAGCTCTCCATTTTGTACGAATTGCGAAGTGCCGCTTACCATAAGGAGGCACAGGTGAGTTATACCGGCGTCTTTTTCCTGGCTCTCTTCCTGGGCGCATCGGCGGCTTGGGCGGGCCCTTCAGCCGACTGCAATCAAACCGGAGATCCGGAATTGGCCATCCACGGATGCACGCAAATTATCAATCGTGACAGCGAATCTCAGAAAAACCGCGCCACTGCTTACCGCAAACGAGGCATAGCCTATAAGGCAAGGGGCGATAATGATCGAGCCGTCAATGACTACGACAAAGGAAACTACTTCCGTAAAGGCGACTACGATTATGCCATTGCCGATTACAACAAGTCTATCGAGCTTAACCCAAAGGACGCAGCCACCTACAGCAAACGCGGTTTCGCCTATGAAACAATAGGAGCGAAGGCGAAAGCGATTGCAGATTACCACAAGGCGTTGACCATCGAACCATTCAACGAAGAAGCGAAAGCCGGGCTCAAGCGGTTGGGCGAACCCTAACCCGCATTCTAATTCGCAAGTCGAAACTTTGTTTCTGTTGGTGGCCCACAACGTTGTACATTTTGCTCCGGATTAAGGATGGCGTTTGATGGATCACTGGCGTCAGCGATGAGCACGAGTCATGACGCACATGAAATCTGTTATGGTTTTGTGTGCTTCAACGATGCTTGCTAGAAAAATAATTTTGCGCAGGGCCATGAGAATCCTAGGACCCACTGCAGATGTTCCGTAGAGCATTGCCAGCACACAACGCCACCCCAGGTGCACATCTACATTTGGCTGCATTGGAGTTTCATGCGTAAAATGCGTTTAAGCGGCGCGCACCAAGATGGAGGCACTCATATGCGTTTGTGTCGACCGATCAATCGATTCTCGCTTCTACTCGTCGCTGCCACAGCAGTGCCCCTAGTCCTGCAGCCCGTGGCTGCCGATAACGCGGCGCATAGCCCAGTCATCACGAAGGCCCAACCGCCCGCGCCGCGACCGGAACTCAAAACCCCTAAGGCGAAATCCTGGCCATTTGTCCCTTGGTCTTACGCGAAGGCTTACACTTACAATTTTGCGCCTGAAGTAGCCAACATTCTACAGGTCGTGAATCCAGATGGGACTTGGAATTCGCGCCTGCGGTCAGAGCAGTTGATCACAGACGCGCAGGCTGAGGCCGCCGCACGCCTCGTTGCGCAGAGCATAGGCACCTTCGAAACGACCAAGTGCACAGTGCCGCGTCATGCCATTGTCCTTTTCGACCGCGACGACAAGCCCGTCGCTGCGGCAAGCGTCTGTTTTGATTGTGAGGGCATTCTCGTCTGGCCCGACTATGAGCGGCCTGAAGACTTCTATTACGAAGAGGGTAAGTATGAAGCTGTTGAATCGAAGTTCATGGCAGCACTAGAGTCTTGGAAGACGCTGTTTGGCGACGAGCTGGGCTTGCCGGTGGATTACAGGCAGGCACAGTAGCTCCTGACTGAGTGCGTCAAGACCAGCGTTCCTCAGCTCACAGGAGCCCACTCCGCTCTGTACAAGAAGGCCAGTCACAACACCGAAGGGAGCCCGAAGTGTCAGCAACCACCAAGACGATTGCGCTCACACCAAGCCCTTCTCAGTTCTTTGGTAGTCCGGGCGAATCATCCGAAAGTGACGGGGAACTTGACGCCGAAATTGCGGCCCATACCGATGCCATCGAATGCGCCCCGTTTGTTGTTCATAACTACTTTAACCGGGCCAATGCTTATGCACGGAAGGGCGAGCTTGACCGCGCCCTCGCCGACTACGACAAGGTTATTGCGCTCAATTCGAACCACGCCGAAGCCCACTGGCACTGCGGCATAGTCTACGCACGGAAGGGCGAACCTGACCGAGCCATCGCCGAATATGGTAGGGCAATCGAATGCAAACCAAATTGTGCCGCAATGTACAATGACCGGGGCACCGCCCATGCGATGAAGGGTGAAATCGACCGCGCCATCGCCAACTATGACGTGGCCATTGCACTTAAACCTATTGAAGCGGGGTACTACTTCAACAGGGGCCTTGTCTACGCGACGACGGGCGACGTAGACCGTTCCATTTCAGAATATACCAAAGCGATCAATCATGACCCATATGGTGTCTCCGCGCATCCGTATATCAACCGCGGTTACGCGTACTACTTGAAAGGTGATTTTGGGTCAGCCATTGTCGACTTTGAAAAGGCCATGAAACTTAAAAGACTCGGTCCGAGTGGCCTGACGGGTGACGCTGCCGATGCCGAGATCTACACTCTACTGAGTGACTGTTATGAGCGCAGCAACGATAGTGACTCCGCCCGCGACAATTTGATCTGGGCCCACGAGATAGATCCAATGAATGCCGAAACCTACCTGCGGCGCGGCAAGGCCTATCTCGCTGAAGGACATTATGCATTGGCCATTTGCTATTTAAAGAGGGCCGTCGCTTTTGATCTTGAGAATGCTGACGCATTTGCTGCACTGGGCGCCACACACGAGAGATTGGGCGATTATGATCGCGCTGTTTCGTATTACAATAGGGCTCTTGTTTTTGAACCATCCAATAAGATGGCCACAGATGCTCTCAAGCGTGTTGGAGGCCGCTAACCGAGGTTGGTTTGTAGCACCCGCTCCTATTCCGTCCGTCGCGCCGCGATGCAGGACCATAGCTGAGTACCAAACATGACCTCAGACGATTTCAAACGGTTATCGTCCAAAGCTGCAGAGCAGTTGATGTGCCGACTCCCATATCCACAAATTTGCGGTACCGGGCAGCAACCGCGTAGATTTGTCGACACCATCGGTAAGTCTTTTGATGGCCAGTTGCTGACACTATCGATGCATACTGGAGAGCGCCTTGAAGGATTTTCGAATGAAGTTCTGTGATGTAGCGGGTTCGCCGATATATCGGGAAAACACCTTGGAAGTGATGACGGGTGACAGTGGAAACCGATTGGCTATCACTACCTCGGACAGTCCGATCGATTTGATGATAGCGCTGGTCAATAAATGGTCGCCTCCATTCTTCGTCCTTTATGTGCATATCGTACCACGAACAGACCACCCGGCGGGACGATACCAGTCTCCGCCCATCAATAGTTCGTCAGAATTGAGCCGGTTCCTAAATCGCTTTAGAGATCTGTTTGAAGCAGATGGCCGGCACAACCTATGGGTATTCGCCTCAGAACAAAATCGACAGATCGTCTATGACCGACACGAGATCTTGTACATTTATGGAGACGACAACCACGTGGCCAATTGTTTTGAGAAGCGAGGGTTCAAGAAGAACACTATAGAAATACCAGTACCCCATGCGCACCATTATAACGAGAAGTTTGATGCGACAGTCGGAGACTTAATGAATTCCTGGGACTGGAGCTATTCGCCCCTTGAAGATTCCGATGAATAACGCCGTAGGTGTCATCAAGACCTTCATTGCAGACCCCACAGAGTCCGCTTTGGACCAAAAGGCGACTGACCCTGGCACATCTAATGGTTGATCAGCGTTGAGCTTCCGATAGGGTGTCCGTGGCCATTGCTGTTCTTTTGGAAGCGGAAAATCGCGCAAGGGGCTTTACGATTGTTTGGTATCTCATGGCCCTTTCCAGCCCAGGAGTTCGTTCACATTGTGTTAGGGTAGAAGCCTTCCAACCTTATGTTAGCTGAGAGAGGGTGAGAGATGAGACGTCTGATTGTAGCGGCCTTGGCGCTAACCCTATTTTCGGCGGGGGCGAAAGGAGATGCGGCCGGCGACTGCAATCAGAGCGACGATATGGACCGCCGGATCGACGGCTGCACTCAGCTCATCGACAGAAACCCGACAGGCTGGGGTGCCTACTTCAATAGGGGAACCGCTTACCGTGCCATGGGTGAATACGAGCGGTCTATCGCCGACTATACCAAGTCGATCGAGATCAACCCGGATTTCTTGCACAGCTATACCAACCGGGCCCTCACCTACGAGAAGATGGGTGACAAGACAAAGGCCATCGCCGACTATACCAAGGCACTTGAAATCGACCCGGCCACTCAGTCCGCCAAAAAGGGTCTCGAGCGCTTGGGCGCGGCGGCGACAGGTGGAGAAAAGGACTCCGACTGCCTAGCAAAGAACGGCGATCTCGCGATAAGGGCTTGCACGCGCATCATCGAGTCCCAGCTGGTGAATGGGAAAAAAGCGAATGAAGCGGCGATGGTGATAGCCTATAAGAACCGGTCGTTCGCGTATCTGTACAAAGAGGAATACAAGAAGGCTGTTTCAGACGCTAACGAGATGATCAAGCGTGATCCAAAAAGTGCCTACGCTTATTTTCTCCGTGGGATAGCCAATTATAACGGTGACAGACCGGACGAGGGTATTGCGGACCTTAAAAAAGCAGTCGAACTTGATCCGTCCAACAAAGAAGCGCGCGGTGCTCTAGAGGAACTTGGCATTGCGGTCAATCAAGGTGTGGCCTCGAAATCGCAAAAAGCCATCGGGAAGACTGAAGAATCTAGCGCAGTCGTGGAAGTTGCGCCCCCGGCGGCGAGTGTCGGCCCGCCCCGCACTTTAAGTGGTCATTCTCAAGTTGTTGAGGCGGTCACCTTTTCTCCCGACGGGCTTACCGCGCTCACGGGGAGTTGGGATGGCAGTGTCAAGTTGTGGGACTTAGCAACAGGTAAAGAATTACGCACGTTCAAGGGTAGGTATGATGTCTATTCAGTCGCCTTTTCGCCGGACGGGCGTACAATGCTCATGGGAACCTCTGAGAAGGCTAGTGGCAGTTGGAGGGGTATCATCAAGCTCTGGGACGTGGCGACGGGCGAGGAAATCAAAACGTTTAGGGGGCATACTGGTGATGCCTGGGCCGGTACGGTCTATTCAGTTGCGTTTTCGCCGGATGGGCGCACCGCGCTTTCGGGAAGCGATGACGATACCCTCAAGCTGTGGGATGTCGCGACGGGCAAAGAAGTCCGCACTTTCAAGGGTCATGCAAAAGACGTCCGTTCGGTAGCATTTTCGCCTGATGGGGCAACTGCGCTATCTGGAAGTAAAGACACGACCATGAGGCTGTGGGACGTGGCCACAGGCAAGGAGATTCGCGCCTTCCCCGGCCATGAAAGAGCCGTCGAATCAGTCGCTTTTTCAGCGGACGGACGCACCGCGCTGTCGGGGAGCCTCGACAAGACGCTCAAGCTGTGGGACGTGGCCACGGGCAAGGAGATCCGTACATTCCCGGTCGGTCTTGATGTCCGTTCCGCCGCCTTTTCGCCTGACGGGCGCACTGTGCTGGTGGGAAATGGTGACCAGACCGACGGCAAGTGGACCTATACTCTCTTGCTGTTGGATGTGGAAACGGGGGGTGTGATCGGCGCCTTTAACGGTCATTCGGGTGAGATCCGTTCAGTCGCGTTTGCTCCTAACGGGCGCAATGTGCTCTCTGGAAGCTGGGACGAAACTGCAAGACTTTGGGATTTGCAAAGGGGCGATTGAATTTTTGCAAAACCTGCTTGTAACAGAAATCATCTGTATAGATTGGGCGAGCGTTTCGCCTCGCTGGTTTGGTCCCAGCGTCATCATTATACGCCCACTGAATATCCGCCTCGGGTCAAGATGCGCGGTTTGCACTGCGCGCTGCGCACGGACGGTCTGCCCTCAGCATCGGAAAGTTTGCTTAAACTCGCCGCGATTTCAGCTTCGCCCCCAAGTGCGGCCGGTTGGCTGCACCGCAGCGAAACGTCGAAGCGGGCCACATCCAGAACATGGCGGATAAGGACGATCAGTCGTAGTGGGTTGTCCACGTCACATTGACAACCCGATGGACACCCCTAAAATTGTTGCGGCGCAACTCATTCCAATGCAATTCCCTTTGTTGACGGCAGCTTCCGGATCTTCATCGGCGGTCGTAAGGGAGCACCGCTAACGAGTGCCCCTGACCCCAAGCTGCCCAAGTACCCCAGTTGAAAGCCGGCTAGCCGTCGAGAGTGCGTAATGCACTAATGACTGCTCACCTCCATGCGTGAGCCGGACGCAAATTTACGTTACGTTTGCTTGGCCGATAACGTGGATCCAATGTTCCCAGTCCAACGTAATAGATGACGACCGCAAGGCAGACGACGACGTCTAAGACTGCCACCGACAGATCGATTGACAGAGACTTTGCTTGCGACCGCACCGGCGCCTCTCTCTTGCGAACCATGCTCGCGATTGCATGAGGGAGCTCGATTTCACATTCCCGAGACACCTCGTATAGTCCCTGAAGCATCGAATATTGCATTGGGTGTTCGCAGATGCCGGTGCTGCGATCGCCATGATCAGCAGAATTAGAATCAACCTACTCATGCTTGAGACCTCCATTGGCAGGTTAGCCCGGTCCGGTGATCAATCGCAGCGCAGTCGCTGAAAAATTTCTCGGTGATCTCAAGATAGCGAAAGCTGGTCATCGCACTCCTCCATTGTTTGGCATAAAATAGGTCGCGATGACGCAGGAGTAGGTTCTATCTAATTGACAGAATACGGACTGAGCTCCTCAATTATTGAAGTTGCTAGCCGCGGTCAGAAAGACGATTGATGCGGTTAAAGCGCAGCGAAGTCATCGTATTCTTAAAAACCACCCGGCGCATAGAGATCTGCTCATGTGGTCGACGAAGCCAGATTATCTTCGCAGAGGGTCGTAGTTGTGGGGAACGCCGTCATCGTAAGGCGCGGGAAGCGGCTCGAACGTCATGGGATTGAAGTCGTAAAGTAGCATCGCCTCTCCAAGGCCGCCCTTCGTAATTGAAGCCGCGTATAAGCACCCGTGCCGAGCCCAGATGAGCCGTACCTGTTTCGGCAGCCCCTCCCATCTTCCCCATACGTCGATATCGGCCCAGTCGGTCTCAGACGGCAGTGGCATGGTTCGATCGTCGGACTTATGTCGTAGCTGAAACCCCAAAGGTCGACGCGTTTTTTCCAGCCACCAGTGCTTGCTCACATGGCGCATGGCTCCCCAGCCAGGTCCAAGTTCCTCACCAGCTGTATTGAAACGCCATCCACCGCGATAATGGACGAACGCGCGGTAATTCCAGCTGTTGCGACGTGCGATGCTTGCCTCATAAATCGCGCGCTGCTCACGTGTTAGATATGCGTCCAGGTTTTCGACCCTGCGAATGCCCTCTGGCGGTTGGTAGGTTTTCGTCCAGCCGCCTTGCCCCCAGCAGCGCACGTCCGTCACAGCCTCAACATTAGCATCAAGCCGCAGGGGCTCACGATGACTGCCGTGCAGCAATGCCGTTTTTGAGTCAAGGAATACCCCGCCGCCATGGTACGTGTCCCCTTTCGCCCAAATTGAAAGAGCATGGAGATAAGGAGCGCGGGAAATTGCGCTCCACGTCCCGCCAGTCTGTTGAGAGCGATAATTGGCGGCAAAGTATAGAAAGTGCGCTCCATCCGGAGAAAGGTCGCAACGGTCTTCGTAAATTCGCCCTCTCAGCCACTGCCCCACGGTGAAGGTGTCGGTGTCGCGGCGCCAGCCCACTGTGGCAACGACCTTCCAAGGGCCGCGTCTTATGACGATGGCCTCCGGGACATCGCGCGCGAGATAGACCTGAAGACGCGCAGGTACAGGCGCGGTCTGGGCAGCCATGCTTCCGTTCCGTACTGGTATCGCACCAATGGTTCACCCAATTCCGAGGCACTGTTGTGTCAAGATGATGAACGGTGGCTTGTGGCCCTGACCGACGTTTTATTGCGCTGCAGTGATATTTCCGGTGCTGAGGGTATCGCGTTGCCGTTTGCGCTCCGTATCGCAGATGGTCGCTCTTAGGGGCAAAGCGGGCGTGCCGCCAGAGGTCCCGAAGCCCGCCCCTGACCCAGACCGGCTGTCACTAGTTTTCACATTTCGCGACGCAGCAACGGCTCGCGTCCCCAAGAGCGGACGTTAGCACGTGCGTGCCTGTTGTTTCCTTCATATCTACTCACGGAAATACCTGAACACCTTTGCGTCGACGCTGGCCGCTGAGAGGAGGCCGCCCCAGAGAGCGCCAGGAATGCCGGGGCTCGCCACATCCTGACCCGCAAGGTAGAGGCCGGGGATCGGTGTTTTGGCACGGAGCGCGTCGCACATGACACGCGCCGGTGTAACGTCGAGCCCGTAGAACGCGCCGTGGCGGTGCCCGGTGTAACTGACCGTGGAAAGCGGCGTTGCCAATTCACAATACACCACGAGTTTTGCGAGATCGGGGAAACAGGCTTGGAACTGAGACATGAGCGTGTCTTCAGCCCGACGTTTGAAGTCATCGTAGTCGTCGCCACGCGCATCCGGGGGCTGGTCTGCCCATTCGGCGACAGTAGACCAATCCGCCCAGAATATTGCCTGGCCGGTATGTTTCTGGCGCGGGCCAGGATCATGCTTTGGGTCTTTGAGCGAGCCGAAGGATGCGGCCATGTGTGGTGCCGACCCATCAGGTGCATCCGTCCAGACGACGTCGACCTCCCCTGTTGGATAGAACCAGTGGTTTGCCTTGGTCGCACCCGCGGCCTCGATGTCACCTTCAAACCCAAGAAACAAGTTGAAATGAGCGATGCTGGAAGGCAACGCGCGGATCTCCGCCATCCAGTCCTCATGCCCGCAATCCCTAGGCAACAGTGTATCGATCGTCTCCCGCGCACCGATGTCCGAGATCACGGTGGTCGCGTGGATCTCAGTGCCATCGTCTGTCCGTACACCCACCACGGCGTCGCTGTCGAACAGTAGTCCATCGACTCGGACGCCCGCGCGGGCTTCGCCTCCGTGTTTTGTTATTGTCGGAATGATGTGCGCGGCATACGCGGCGGCGCCGCCGACTGGATACCAAGCCCCGCTTGGCAGATAAGCACCAGCTATCAACGCATGCATCGCAAAACTGGCCTTGCTCGGGCGCCCGCCGTGATCGCCCCATTGCGCCGCCATGACGGCAGCAAGCTCGGGATTATCGGTGAGGTCGTCGATGACCTCCTTGGTCGTTCGCGCGCACCATTTCGAAATCGCGCGACGGTTCCACCAATCAAGCACGTCACCCGCTATCTCCGGCATCGCGCGGGTCGGGAATATTTTGTACATCGCCTCGTGCCCTTCGCGTAGCGCACGGGTCCAGTCCTCGATGGCCTTGGCCTGATCGGGGAAGCGGTCCTTGAGGTCTCTTTCCTGCGCCTCGTAAGGGCGGGTGAGGGACAGCGGCTCGGCGTCTGCAATGTGTAAGGTGTCGTAGACCGAGCCCAACGGCGCAAATTCGATAGGTGTGTCACTGAGCCAGTCTAAAAGGGCGCGTGCGCGATCACCCGGTGCCATTTCACTCAGATAGTGTACGCCTACGTCCCAGGTGAAGCCGTTGCGGGAGAAGCTGTGCGTCAGGCCGCCGAGTGTCTGATGCTGTTCCAGCAGCAAGACCTTCTTGCCCACCCTGGACAAGGCCGCCGCGGCCGCCATGCCGCCCATGCCGGAGCCAATAACAATGGCGTCCCAGTGCTTATTCTCATGGCTCGGCATCATGAACCTCCGTCGGCTGGCCAGGAACGATATCTCAAACTTCGACGATCCGACCCTCAACGATGCGCCAACCGACGACGACGTCTATGGTGGCAGTGCGGTCATCAAGGGTCAGTGTGTATTGCGAGTGGACGACTACTAATTCCTTCCCAACGGGCGCGGCCGAGACAGGTTCAATCCGGAATGTGCCATGCGTTTTTTCGGTAATGGCTTCGAAGAATGCACTGATGCCGTCGGGCCCCACATGGTCGCCCTCCAAGTCAGGCAAATTAGGATTGAAATAGTGAAACACGGCATCGTCTGAGAAGAGATGCACGCAGGCCGCCATATTGCGCGGATCGAGCTGATATAGCACTACTAGGTTTGGATGGTTTTCAGTCATTGCAGATTCTTCTCAAGCTGATTTGTCTTGCCGGTCGCCGACAATATGACGGCTTCCGCGGTGAAATCATGCGATGCAACGATTGCCAGCCGCGGCAGGCGTTCTTTCAATTTGCGGACCTTGGCGAAGGATGCGAACAGTGTTTCGCGGTCCCCCGTTCCGGGAAGGACATCCTGCTCAAGAAGTGCGGTCTCATAGGTCAGGTCCCCGACCAGGAGGATCGGGTCCCAACCCTTTTGGCGGATCAGCATCGAAATCGAACCCTTCGTATGCCCCGGTGTTGGCAAGAGGATCATGGACCCATCACCTGCAACGTCATGGGTTCCTTCAAAGCCTTCAAAGATCGGGTCATCCGTCGGTTGGAAGGAAAACGGCCGCCATTTGGCAGATGGGATCTCGATGTGCTCGCGCAGTATCCACTCGTGTTCCGGATGAGGCTCGGAAAGGATGGCCCACTCCTGGTCACTCACGAGCAGGTTCGCTTGCGGGATTTGAGAGATCCCCCCGACATGATCGAAATGCAGGTGCGAGATGACCGCCGTCCTGATATTGCTGGCAGCGAATTCGGCGTCGGCCAGAACGTGGTCTATGCGATCGGTATGTGACACATGCAGCTTAAAGATCCTCGGCAACAAAAAACGACCGATTGCCTGTTTAATGTAGCCGCTGTCCGATACGATGGCCGGGTCGATACCCGTATCGAAGAGTACCAGGCCTTTTCGATGCTCGATAAGGAATGCCTGCAAGGGTAACGGCACCCAGCTGCGCCCGAAAAAGACCCACCAAAGCCGCGGCATTCTGCTTCCGTAGCGATGTTCGTGATGTTGCTCGGCGCGTCCGCAGTTCAAAACCTGAACTGCCACTATCGGACAGTCCGCTTTAGAGAATGCCATTAGCAACGCTCCCATCAGAAACGTTAGGCGGAACCATAAATCCCGGTTGGATTCGCTACCCTATTCAAGAGCATGGAAACTAGAGCTCAACACTATCGCACTAGGAACAAATCAACGTTGATGTCTATCAACGTACGCTTTCGGCACCGAGCCTTGATATCGTGGTCGGAGCATGCTGCACCCGCTCGCGACGGCTTAATGGCCCGACCCTGACCTTTGCGCTGCGCTGGGCTAGGTTTGCTCGCGGGTGAAAAGCGGAACCGTTCGCGATCCGTTCGGAAATTTTCTGATGTCGATGGAAGACCGGAAGTCGGTTTAGCCCGTGCAAAGTTCCCAGGTTTGACCCGAAGGCGAAGTGACGACACCTGCGCTTGTGCGGCGCAACTGTGTCTGCTTACGATCATCGCGTCAGAATGTACATCGGAGCCAACGGATCAAAAGCGCACCCAGCTTAGGTTCAGGTCTCAAATTCCTCACAATAGTCCCAAACATGAACGGCTTTCCCGTCATTTGGGCCATCCGCACAGGTGCAAACCCCATAGTCCAAGAGATCAAAATTGCCGTCGATCGGGACGAATAAATTGCAGTCACGGCAATGCTTGGGGTTGCGAGATTTTGGCGTTCTTCCCCATCGCTTTGCGGTAATCTCAGCATGTTTGCAGGCGGCCTCTTCGTGCGTTGTCATTTCAAACGCTTCAGACCCGTCGCTAGCACGCAAAACTCCCGCAACGGTGCTGATGTAGCGATTATCAGGAAGACGAACTGTCCACTGCGGATCGCCGGTGGCTGCTGACATTGTTCTAAGTTTCGTGTTGTCGTCCAAGATGACGCAAATTTCACGGGGCGGAGCACTTATCGATATTTCAGATATTTTGCGACCTGCTAGGCCCTGTAAGGTTTTCTCAATGGAGGGGTTGCTCTCAGAACTGCCACCCAAAACTCGCAGGTTATCCTCAACTCGCCAATCCCACTCAATCCAAATGCAGCTCTCGCCGCTTGGATGACGATTTTGCTTTCCGTGCTGGAGCTTCCCCAATTCGAGGAAAATCGCCGAGCCGTAACCCTTCCACGCATGAGAGATTGTCTTTCCGATAAGTGGAGAGACGAGTTCATCGAAATCTTGGGGTTCCGCAGCCATAGTGCCAATTTCATCCACTCAGCAGAAGTTGTTGCTCGCCCTCGCTGTTCTCAAAGGGGCAACCTCAACCGATGCACCACCGCCTCTACTGTCGGATATTTTAACAATGAGTTGCCGTTCTTCAAGCATCCGAGAGCACGACCTGCATGCACCCTATTGACCCACAAGGGACATTCGGCCGCCAGATGATCTGCCTCTTGTTATGATTAATCTAGGCTTTCACATGTCGCCACGGCGCAACACCCCGGGGCAATTCATGCGCCGACCGCTTGATTTCATTCATATGAGTTTTGATCAGCGAAGCCCAGGGACTACGCTATTGCTAAGTGTGAGCAGTAGTAGTGTCGGAGGCGCGGCAGATGTATGTAATGCGTTCGCTCGGCGTCTTGGCGGCGTTCAGCATTTTTGCGTGCAACGCGGCGCTAGCTCAAAGCCCCCTGCCACCTGGAAGCGCTCCGAATGCCGGCCTGACCATCACGCAGGTCTTCAGCCAGTACAATTATTACAACACAGACTCAGACAAACGCACCCTGCGCTACAAGTATAGAGCCGAGGGCTTCAGCTCCGGCGCCAGCTTCAGATACGGCGAAAAGATAGCCGGCTTTGTCTATGGCGGCTTCATGGCCGCCGAGGACGATGTATTCACGCCCGTGGCCAGCCGCACCGATTACGACCTTCCACAATTCGGCGGTCAACTGTCCTACGCACTGTCGCCTAATTTGTCATATGGCGGCTCGATCCTTCTGCAACGGATCGACGGCGATTTCGCCAGCGAGGCCATAATCGGGCCAACCGACGGCTGGGGCATTGCGGGCGGCCTGTTTGCCCAAGTCTCGTTACCACTTCGGCAAATGTACATCGACATCACACCGCGGATCGATGCAAGCCGCAACAGCATAGATCAGCCGGGGCTGACCAGCACGTTCGACGGTTCGGGCATCATGGCAAGTCTTGGCATAGGCCTGCGTTACATCATGACCTCCGATTGGACGGTCGGCGCGAGCGCGACACCGACATGGGTGGTGCAAGAAAGCGATGAACTCGACGAACGCGAGACGGGACCGTTCTACGCGACATTCTCGGGACAGACGCGGTTTCGGATCAATGGTCCGCTGTGGCTGTACGGAAGCTACAATTATCGGATTCACGACTCGGACCGAGATGCGCAAAGCGCTGTGGTCGGGCTTGCCTGGACGATTGGACCCTGAGCCATGCCACATCGAATCTTTAACAGAACATGCGATGGACGCCCGGGTCCCGGTTCGGCAGACTCTGGGCGAGCATTGTGCCGTGTTCTTGGTCGTCTTCCAGGCAGCGTGAATCTGTTGCGCAAGACTACCCGCTTCCTGATCGGCACATGTCTACCGCTTGCGGTCCTGGCAACAAGCCTGTCGGGTTGCGAACTGCTCCAGTCCGGGGCCCTAAACTCGTCCCAACCCTATTTGTCGTATTACCCCGCTCCACCCCCAATTATGTGTGAATCTTGGGCAGCCGATGCCGGCCGACCATGCCACGCCCAAACCATAATCTACGATTCCAGAGCCGGGGGGTTCTATTATGGTTGCGGTTCCCCAACCTGGTTTGCTTTGCAGGCCAGTTCTTGTGGTGGTGCATTAAGTGAGCAAGAGCAAAGCCAGTATTTAGCTTGGCTGGCCGTCGCCCATCCCGAGCGTTCGGTGCCCGGTGTCAGCGATCCGGTTTTTAACAATAACCTCGCCACCGAACCGTTGGGAACATCGACAATTGTTGTGGACACTGGCCTCGACTGAGGAGAGCAGGCCAGCTTTCGTGTGAAACTTTCGAAAGAATCCCTTTTTTGTTTAGACGCTCTGGTCGCAATGCTTTCTGCGCATAGCAAACAAAGTTGCGGGTGCTGCGCAACGCAAGCTCATTGATCCGCATGCCGACGCCTGCAACTTAAGTCGCCGCAATGGCCGCAAATGGCCCAACGCGTATATGAGAACAAAAACGGTCACGGTAGATAAGCCGACTTTAGGGATGGACGGACAACAGCAACGGAATTTTGCAGCGCAGCGCAAACGTAAGTGCTTCGGTCGTTCAGTCTGAAGACTCTTGCAACATAGTGTTGCGCACCGGCACAGAGTCGGCTTGGGGTCATGAGCACGCGTTATGTCCGATATAGAACGCGTTCCGGTCGCACCCAGGAAGCGGAAATAATCCTCTATTGCGCAAATTGCGAAGGGCGACCAGGCCACAGAAGCTACGAACGCTTTTTCCGTTAGGTCGCACGAACTCTCTGTGTTCTGGAATGTCCATGTCTTGTAACCATCCGTAAGGCAACTCCACCTCACCGAATTTGCACTTTCCCGCCGCCTTTACGTCGCACGAGACGTTTATGATAACCATCGATCTCCACCATCCCATCGCCAACAATGGCGTCAAGCGCATCCGCCCATAGCTCTATCGCCGCCCGCTTCTCGTCGTCGTATTCATAACAATTATAAATGCCGTCCGTCACGCTTGCTTTGCGTTTACCACCATGGTTCAGAATGCGCTCGCGGATATCTTTAGGCACGCCGAATTTACTAAGATATGTCCCCACAGTCCGACGCAAATCATGGATTGTAATATCACTGATTCCAAGTTTTTGGCGGGTACGCGACATCGCTCTGCTTACGCTTCGCGAGCAAACGTGGGCACCTGGTCTTCGCCCTGGAAACACAAACTCACTGCCGTGAGATAATGACAAGGCTTGTTCAAACAGCGTACAAGCCTGCGGACTCAACGGAACCCTGTGGGCCTGTCTATTCTTTGCCATCCCTCTAGGAATTTCCAAGACTGGCGAACTAACATCTAACTCAAGCTGCTCCTTTCGTACGGCTCCAATTTCCGTCCGCCTCTGTCCGGTAAGAAGCACAAGCTTGGTTATCAAAACGACACTTGCCGACATCGCTGCATCACCAATGTCCATTGCCGTCCAAAGCGTTCGCATGACTTCTTCGGTAGCAACGACATCGCGAGGTTGATTGTCGTGGCGATTACGAAGACCGGTAGCTAGATTTGACGGCACAAGTCCCCTGTCGACACCGAACGAATAGACCGAGCTAACGACGGCGCGAGCCGTGTCTGCTCTGCGCGTCGCCCCCCGATTGGCAATACGATCAAGTACGCTGATCACTTGTTGTCGTGAAATCGCATTGGCGGGTTGCTCGCCTATATCGGGAAAAACGTCCTTGCTAAGCAGATAATGGTAATCCTGCCGTGTGCCCGGACGCAGCAACTCACCCGATCGAAAGCGCTCCTCAGCAAGCTCTCGAAACGTTATAGCAAGACGCGCCTTTCCCTTGTCAGCGGCAGGATCCCCACCATCTCGCACCTCCACGCGAAGGCGCTCGGTCGCATCAGCCGCCCCCGCAAGCGTCAATTCATCGTGGCGCCCCAGCTTGAGTTTTCGCCGCTTTCTCCGACGTCCGACCGTAACGTCATAATGAAAGTACCAACTCGCGGTTCCACTAGGGAGGACATGGAGAACAAGACCTCGAATGCCATCGACCCTGTATTCCCTAACTCTGCTGAGCGCACCGGCCCCTTTGACTGCCTTGAGAACGGCCCGAGCGTTGGCCTTTAGAAGCTGGCTATTTGGAGATGTTTGATCCATGAGCCAGAGCCTAGTCCAAACCTCAAATTTGGTCCATATTTGGCCCATAAAGTCGAAACTTGGCGCATAGAGATGAAACAGCGTGACACAGGAAAAAACTTATAATCCATTGATATAGAGATATTTTTAATTTCACCACGTTTCTGCACGATGCACGGGAACACAAAGACTACCAGACTACGAATCTGGGGGTCGGGAGTTCGAATCTTCCCCGGTGCGCCAGAATACCCACAACAAGATCAATAAGCTGGCATGAGAACAGATGTTCTCATTCATCTCATTCTGACGCTTGTTTTGCGCCCATCCTACTTTGGCGACCGCAGCCCTGCTTTTTCGAGCCGCTGCGAGCCTGAGTGTTTCGGTCGTTTGATCGAGATTGGGAGATTAGCCCTTTGGTGAGGGTTGATGCCGCGCGCCGCTCTTAGGTCCACGCGTCAGATCAAATGCATGCACAGTCAAAATTCCGAAGTTTATTGTAGAGGTCAAAAATCGGGGACATGCGGTCAACTGCAATCGATGACCCTTTTGGGATATCACCGGGCCGATATAGCTATCCGCGCTGACAACCGCTTCATTGGGGTTCGCGAACTAGACACAACCACCAGAGGAATAAGACCACATCGGCATTTTGCAGTAGATGGGCATGATCGTAACTTGCCCTGACCGCATTCCCGCCTGTCATTCGAGAACTGCGCCGACGTAGGGCGGCGGCGATATCATCGAACCGCTATAGGTCTACCATTAATGATACCAGTAGTGAGATCTTCGAAGCACTCATCAAAAGAATGTCGTGCTCATCAATGCCCAAAGACAAAGAACGTACGCTGCCAGCATTTTTCTTGCACCATGGTCACGTCATGAGAGCATCCCAATGAGAAGTGTGGCAATTCCCAAGAAGGAGAAAAAGCCCGCAACATCCGTAACCGTTGTCAATATGATGGATGATGCTACAGCGGGGTCCTGTCCCAAACGCTTCAGCGTAATTGGCACAAGTGCACCAGCTATTCCCGCGGCAACCATAGCGATGATCATTGATGTCGCGATGACGATAACCAGCCCGATCTGCCCGCTCCAAACATAGACTGCGATACCGCACGTAATCGCAATAGCCACGCCGTTCCAGAAGCCTGCGTTGATTTCCTTCACCATCACTCTCATCCATTGCCCAACGCGAATTTCGCGCAGTGCGAGCCCACGCATTGTCACCGCGAGTGCTTGAGAACCAGCATTTCCAGATTGACCGGCAACAACCGGAAGCAGCACAGCCAGTGCAGTGATCTTCTCGATTGTGCCTTCAAAGATACCGACAACCGCTGCAGCAAGAAATGCGGTCAAAAGATTAATTTGCAACCATGGCATGCGTTTACGAATGGCGAACCAACTACTCGACGTGGCGCGTTCTTCCTTGCTTGCGCCAACCATCGTTTGAATGTTGACAGTAGCTTCTTCCTTTAGTGCACCGATCAATTCACGGTGTCGAATAACTCCAAGCAAAACACCTTCGGTGTCGACCACCGGAAGTTCTTCGAGTTTGTATTTTTCAAGTTTCTCAACCACATCTTCCCTGTGGTCCATTGGGAATACAAATGCCGACACGCTACGGGAAATGCTGTCCAGCGTGTCCTCCGGCTGTGCCAATGCGAAATCTCTCAATGTCACGATAGATTTTAATTTGCGGTCTTGATCAATTATTTTTAGCTCTACGATCGCTTGCTTGCGCGCGCTGCGACGCAAAATCTTTGAAACCTCGTCAACAGTCCTATCGCCGGAAAAGGTCAACAGCCTTGTATCCATGAGCTGGCCGGCGGTATCGATGGGATAACTCATCAACCCGCGTATTTCATTTGCGTCGACGTCCCGTATGCCTGAGAGGACAGTTTCTCTCGCTTTCTCATCCATGCGGCCAATCAGGAGTGCCAGCTTACCGGTATCAGCTCGTCTTGCCAGATGGTTGCGTGTTTCAGGCGAGAACAGCACTAGCAATTCGGTTGCAAGGTGTGGGCTTAGTGCCTCCCACACGACGACCATCTGATCGGAAGGAAGGGCGCTTAGGATTTCGGCGACTTCCTTGCGATCTAATTTTTCGAGCTTGTCAGCCGCCATTCGTGGGTGATCTTGAAAAAACCGTTCGACCAGAGTGTCGACAACGGTGTCATTCTGATCCTGATCCTGCATTCTAACGCCTCTTTCCCGCACCAGACTGATTTTCGCTAGCCAGTGATGCGCTCATGACCTCTGCCAATCCAAGATAACAAGTCTCTGCCAGGTCCAATATCGTTGTGGAAACGTCATGACCTACTTCATCCGTGCTCGTGGGACGAGAGATCGCCGATCGCAGCGCGGCGTAACGTAAAACACCTAAAAACTTTCTTTGACGATCGACGACGGGAAGATAGTCGCTCTTGGACCAAGCAGGATGTTCTAGTGCTGCATCCAAGGACGTGCTTGCTCGAAGCACATCAAAGAACCGTTCCGCATGTTTTTGAACCACGCTCGCCTCATCAGCGCCGAATAGATGCACCAGTTTAACGAAGCCTGTAACTTTGCCCGATTGGTCGACGATATAGATACGGTGAAAATCCATGTACCGTTCGTTGATCAGCCGCTGTTTCGCTTCCCTGACCGTGCACTCCGACGGGAGTGTCAGCACATTTGGTTCGAGCCATGCCCCAACCATTGACGGAGAATAGTTTAATATGATTGCGATCCGGATCGATTGCCGCCTGGGCAATTCACCGAGTATCGCTTCCGATTTTTCCGTTTCAATGTGCCGTAGAATATTTGCGGCGATCTTCGGATCGAGGCCACTCAAATACTTGGCTGCAGAACTCGCGGCCATCAGACTGATGCATTTTGCGGCGTGGTAAGGAAGCATAGCTGCCAGGATCCCCACGCTTTGGCCATCAGGCACGGCATCGATAAAAGCAGAGCTGTTTGTGGGAAGAAGTTCTTCAAGAATGCGTGCAGCCTGTTGCGGGTAGGCCTCTGCAAACTGGGTGGCGATTGCAAATTTACCGTGCATCGGAGCTCTCCCGGCTCAGCAGAAGGCTTGCTTGCTCACCAAATATCTTGGCAGGAACGCTCATTCGCCCTTCACTCGTCTCCAAGATGATTGCGACAGGCGATATTTCTAATATCGTTCCCAAAATATCACCGACCCTTATGGTTTCGCCCACCCGGTAGTCCTTGCTCAAGTAGTGTGCACCGATGAGGTTGCTGACCAGCGTCTTCGATCCCAAGCTGAAGGCGATCGCAACTCCCCCAAGCAAAGCGCCAATGGATATGGCAATGATCGTAATGAGAACGCTGATATCAATTCCGATCTGGTCGACGCCGATCACAATCATGGTGCCCACGGTGAAGAGTTGCGCTGCGCGGGCCAGAAGCGTTCGCTGCCGTGCCGGCATTGACTGCGTCGCCGTACGAACCGCATCGCCGACAAGATTTCCGAAAATCGAACCTGCAAATATAATCAGTGCGCCAGAGAGAATATTCGGCAAATGGCTGATCACACGGTCAAGCCAACCGGAAAAGAGGCTCAACCCCAACATGTTCGTAGCGGATGCCAAGAAGATTAGAATAACCAGCCAAAAGACAACGTTTCCAATAATTGGGGCTACCGAAGTGCTGACCTGCTTGCCCGCGAGTGCGTTGCCTAGCCCAAACATGCCTGACAGACGATCAAGGCTTTGCAACAATCTCAGGGTCAGGGATCTGAACAGCCGTGCCACAATCCACCCCAGAATGAGGATGGCAATCGCGCCGAGCAACTGAGGCAAGAAGTTTAATATGCTCTGAAACAATCTCGACGACGCGGCGAGGATCGGAGCGCTCCAGTCATACATTTTTTCCATTACGTCTCCTCCGGTGTTGTCTTTTGTCTAAGCAATAACCGTGCTTATGAAAGTGAACGCAACTCGGGCAGCCGCCACCCTCTTTACGGCAAATTAGTCAGAGCTTTCATGGCGTGGCCTGGCGCCCTTTTGGGTGTGTTCCAAGCCGGTCGTCGTGGAACCAGTTGCACGTTGGCGAAACTTTATCATAGATCATCCGCTCACAAGCCACGTGGCTCAATGGATCAATAAGGTCAGGCAGCTTTGAATAGTTGTGGCCCCCAACCTCCTGTCAATGGGTATCGTTTCCAAACGTCTCCGGCACGGACGTTGGTAGAATACATGGCTCCTGCACAACAATAAAATGCAATGGGGAATGGTTCGTGGCATAAAATGCCAGCCCCGCAGTTGAGTGTATGATTGACTAAAGTCTTGCGTGGCAATCTGACGACCTAATGCTGCCAATCGACATCATGGCTAGGGATACAATGGTTAAGGCGTCTGGAACAACTCAAAGTGTTGTCAAGAAGCGTCGCGAGAAAATCGAAATTGGCTGGCGCGAATGGGTAC
Source organism: Hyphomicrobiaceae bacterium (assembly GCA_965222485.1). Classification (GTDB taxonomy): domain Bacteria; phylum Pseudomonadota; class Alphaproteobacteria; order Rhizobiales; family Hyphomicrobiaceae; genus CBDCUC01. The sequence goes on along the minus strand of CBDCUC010000040.1, from coordinate 1,312,463 downwards.
ATCTGCCGGAGCTGGGCGGCGCGTGCGTCAAAGCGAAAGTTGATACGGGTGCGCGCACCTCTGCGATCCATGCTTGGAACATACGTGCCGTTGAGCGCAACGGACAGCCCTTCGCTCTATTCGATTTGCACCCACTTCAAAATGACAACGAATGTATTCTACAATGCGAAGCGCCCATTATTGACCGCCGAGAGATTCGCAATTCCGGCGGACAGGCACAGGAGCGTTATATAATTCGAACAACGGTAAACTTAGGATCATACAGTTGGCCGATCGAGCTTTCCCTGACGCGACGTGACGAAATGGGATTTCGAATGTTGCTGGGGAGAGCTGGCGTCCGCAGGCGATTTCTAGTTGATCCGGGAAGGTCGTTTTTAATGGGAGATCCCCGGTGAGGGCTGCAAAAGCGTTAACCGGCCACCTATCATCCGCAATCCAATAGGAGAGCCTTGTGAAAATTGCCCTGATGTGCAGAAACCAGAAACTCTACTCACACCGGCGTATTATTGAGGTTGCGAAAGCGCGCGGACACGAAATTGATGTCATCAACACACTACGAGTCGTCGTGGATATCGCCTCGCATCGCCCGACATTACACTACGAGGGTCGCAAGCTGAACGGCTACGATGCAGTAATCCCGCGTATCGGCGCCTCTGTCACGTTTTACGGTTTGGCTGTATTGCGCCAGTTCGAAATGATGGGCGTATTCCCACTAAACGAGTCCGTGGCCATTGGACGCTCGCGCGACAAATTGCGATCGATGCAATTACTTGCCCGAAAAGGCATTGGGCTGCCGGTGACAGCATTTGCGCACGATCCGAAAAAAGCAGGCGACGTGATAGAAATTGCTGGAGGAGCCCCGGTAATTATTAAGTTGCTTGAAGGCACGCAGGGTATTGGTGTTGTGCTTGGTGAAACCCATTCATCGGCAAAGTCAGTCATCGAGGCCTTCAATGGCGTGAAGGTCAATATTCTCGTTCAAGAGTTTATAAAGGAAGCGGGAGGAATTGACATTCGTTGCTTCGTTATCGGCGACAAAGTAATTGCAGCAATGCAACGCAAAGGCGCGGAAGGTGACTTCAGATCAAATCTGCATCGCGGTGGCTCAGCACAACAAATAAAAATCACCCCTCAAGAACGAGCAACTGCAATAGGCGCGGCAAAGGCAATGGGATTGAATGTGTGCGGCGTCGACATGCTGCGCGCAAATCATGGCCCGGTCGTCATGGAGGTGAACTCGTCGCCCGGCATAGAGGGGCTCGAGAATGCCACCGGAATCGACGTTGCAAAAAAAATAATTGAATTCCTCGAAACGCGTGCCAAGCCGGGCAAGACCAAAACCCGAGGCAAGGGCTAAATGGGTCGCGCTCCGTTCGAAATATGCGGCGAAGCAATTGCACCGGGAGAACGTCGCTTTGTAGACATCGCCGTTGCGCGCTTGCCAAACCATGTGCCTGTAACTTTGCCTGTACACATCATGCATGGACGCAGGGACGGTCCGACACTGTTTGTCAGTGCCGGCATTCACGGCGATGAAATTCTCGGTGTAGAAATCATTCGCCGGCTACTCAACACGAAAGGACTGTCATCGATAAACGGTACGCTGATCTGCGTTCCAATTGTTAACGTCTTTGGCTTCCTTGCCAAAAGCCGTTATCTGCCCGACGGTCGCGACCTAAATCGCGTTTTCCCAGGAACACGGGAAGGCTCACTAGCGGCACAACTTGCCCATCTCTTTATGCGCGAAGTCGTAAGCCGGTCTACTATAGGAATTGACCTTCACACTGGTGCCAGGAACCGTGCCAATCTTCCCCAGCTCAGAGGCGATTTCGAAAAGCAAGAAACCCACGAGCTCGCCGAAATTTTTGGCGCGCCGGTCGTGCTTCAATCAAACCTACGAGACGGCTCGTTGCGCCAAGCCGCACGAATGCAAGGCGTGGAGGTTCTCCTTTATGAAGCTGGAGAGGCGCTTCGCCTTGAAGAATTGTCTGTGCGCGTTGGTGTAAAAGGCATCCTGCATGTGATGCAGCACATCGGCATGCGGTCGGCAAGCGCTCATAACAAACCGAAACGCAAACCGGTTTATTCGCGCTCAAGTAGTTGGGTGCGAGCCCCTGAAGGTGGAATATTCAAAGCTCACAAGGCGTTGGGTGATAGCGTAAACGAGGGCGATAGTCTCGGTGTTATAACCGACCCTTGCGAGGGAAATGAATTTCCAGTTATTGCTCATTTTGCCGGCGTGATAATCGGTCGTATCAACATATCCGTCGTCAATCGTTCCGATGCGTTGTTTCACGTCGCGCGCGTCGCGAGCCCCGAACGAGCTGAGGGTCGAATAGGAAAGATTGCCGACGAAATCGGCGGTGAGCCCATTTTCGATGAGGACGAAATCGTCTAGAACGGCGTGCTTTAAGTTCAGTTCTGTGCACCCAATTCCGGCTGATAATTTCTTGACGTTCACATAGAGAATGAGAGCCACTGCTGTCTCACAATATAGCAGAATTCTCGTCGAAACCTGCTTCCGAAAACGCCCCGGAGGTATAGAGAAGCTGCGTTGTGCAAGTGAGCTCCGCAAGGAATTCAGACGTCAAGGATATGAAACCGGCCTGTTTGGTCGGCTCGCGGGCTGCGGCCAATGATGGAAGTACACACACGCTGTGCTCTCATAAGCGCAAAACCGCTCAATTCGCGCAACGGTGCAAGATGACCCGAGGCCACCGCGCCCGCGAGAAAACGGGACATTGCAAGCCTTCACCAGCGACCATACGCACAACCACCACGGTGCTGGTTGCGCAAGCAGCTGAAAATTTTCCGACAAACACGCGGAACTAATTTCAGTGTGAGGGGTTGTGTCATATCCCATCATTGCTTCTTACACGGGCAGGTGGCACAAACTCAATTCGCCCCTGTTAGCCGCCAAGCGAAAAGCACTTCGTATGTATCTTATTCTCCGGTCAATGTATTTTTCGGTCAAGTCGAGTTTCTGGTTCGTCCCAGGGCTTATTACACTTGCCGCCCTTATAGCGGCACCACTGTCTCTGCAAGCCGATTTTGCGATTGGCCGGGATGTCCTGACCAATTGGTTGCCCGGACCGCAAATCACGCAGGAAGGCGCGCGGATGGTGCTGTCCACCGTTGCCGGTTCCATGATGACGGTGGCTTCATTGGTTTTCTCAATGACGCTTCTGGCACTGTCCCTCGTCTCACAGCAGCTGGGGCCGCGCGTGTTGCAGTTCTTCATGGAGGACGGCGCGACCAAAGTCGTTCTCGGTGCATTTATTGCCACCTTTCTATTTGCACTGATCGTTCTGGGCACAGTCGGCTCTGGCCAGTCCGGCGAGTTCGTACCGCGGCTGAGTGTTTTTCTGACAGGCGTATTTGCGATCATCGCATTTGTGCTGGTGATCTACTTCGTTCATCACATATCAACGCAAATACAAGCGGATGTCATTGTTGCAAAGCTTGGGCAACAGTTGACGGCGGCGGTGACAGACTTGCTTGAGAACCGAAGCGGCGGCGTAGAGCTCTTGTCGCATGCTGAATACAAAGAACTGGACGACATTGATGAAGACCAAGCGCGTACGATTACCTCGAATGATGCGGGCTATGTTGCATCAATTGATGAAATGACATGCCTTGCAGTTGCGACCGAACATGATCTGCGTGTGCGCATGAACTGCCGTCCCGGTCACTTCGTGCTGGAAAATGAGCCCATTTTGCACGCGGAGCCTCGTGACAACATTGACGATAAGGTCGCAGACGAACTGCGAGCCGTTTTTGGCATTCAGACGCGCCGCACGCGCGAGCAGCACGTTGAGTTTGAGATGAATGCGCTCGTGGAAGTTGCCCTCCGTGCGCTCTCGGCTGGAATAAACGACCCTTACACGGCGATGGCATGTATCGATCGGTTGGTCGAAGGAATGGTTTTATTGTTAAGGAGCGGACCGGATTTGCGGGTCTTGCGTTCCGAGGAAGGGGTTGTGCGGGTCTTCCTGTACCCGCAGGAGTATGAGCACTTCATGAACACCGCATTTCACCCGATAAGGCAGGCTGCAAAAACTCAGCCTCAGGTGCTGCTTCACCTGCTTGGCGCAATTCGCGAACTCGCGACTTTTACGCAAACCGAACAGCAAAGAACGGCAATAGCGCAGCATGTCGACGCAATCGAACAGTCGTGCAAGCAACATCTTACTGTCGAGCACGACTTGGCGCTGCTGCAGGAAGCGGTAAACAGGACACGTGAAGCACTGTAACACGCCAACTTTCGATTCCGATCAAACACCTGTGTTGACTAGGGGAAAACATGTCGAAGCGAACGAATCTGGATGCGAATATTGATGAAGTGGCAGGCAATGTATCAGAGGGCCTGTCAAAATCGGAAGAGGACCTGGTATCCGACCGGACGCGACTGCGCGCTGCTGTCGTCTATGAAATAATCAGAGTTGAAGGCGAAGGTGAGTTATTGCGCCGTTTCACTGCGCTGTGGTGGTCAGGCGTTGCGGCAGGTCTGTCAATCGGGTTTAGTTTTCTCAGCGAGGCCTGGCTCGCGGCGGCATTACCAGATGCACCATGGAAACCGATCATTGAGAACTTTGGATATACGGTCGGCTTCCTGATCGTCATTCTTGCACACCAACAGCTGTTTACCGAGAACACACTAACCGCCGTCCTGCCCGTGATCGCACGAAAGCAGATCAAGTGGTTTTATGTTCTCATGCGCCTGTGGGGTACGGTACTCCTCGCCAATCTCGTCGGCTGTTTTCTATTTGCACTCTTTGTTGCCAAGTCGGGTGCCGTCTCGCCCGAGGTGCATAACTCTCTCACACACATCGCCGAACATCTGATGGCGAACGACGCCACCCAAATGTTTATCAAAGGCATACTTGCAGGTTGGCTTATTGCGGCACTTGTCTGGATCTTACCCTCTGTAGAGGGGGGGGAATTTGCAGTTATTTTTCTTCTCACCTACCTGATCGCCCTTGGTGACCTCACGCATGTGATCGCTGGTTCAGCCGAAGCATTCTTCCTGCTCCTGGAATCAAAAGCTGAGTTCGCAGACATCGTGTTCCGCTTCTTCCTGCCGACGCTTGCAGGCAATGTGGTGGGCGGGACAGTTCTGTTTTCTGTACTGAGTTATGTTCAGGTCCGCGAGGAAATCTAGCGGCAGAGACAGCAACGGACGTGGTCGTTTTAGACGACCACGTCCGGGCATCGCTGGATCGCGGCAACCGGGCGTGTGGGCTCTGAAATCGAGCACCGGGTAGAGGTTGCCTGGCGGGTCCAGGATCCAAAAAATTGGCTTGACCAGTCGCTGTTCGTTCGCCGTTGGGCAACGGGCCGCGCTGAAACCAGCGCTTTGCACCGGAAAACACATGGTCAGCCGAGAAGGTTCCAATGGCGGCGAATTAGAGATCCGTCGCGCCTTTGACCAAAGCCCTAAGCGTCGCCGGAAGATCGCTCATCACTGTTCTTATTGTGAACGGTCAGTTGTTCTTTGAACGTCAAGGTTCGGTACGGGAACGGTATTTCAATTCCCGCATCGTCAAGCGCGCGCTTTACGGTAGAGACGACTTGGTCACGAGATTGTCGAATGTCGATTGGGCGTGACCCAGTCCACCAAGTCACCTCGAAGTCAACCGAGGAATCGCCAAAGCCATGCGCAAATATCTGGACGTCGCGCACATCGTTTCGGACCGTGTCTACTTCACGAACGGCTTTTGTGATCACTTCGCGCGCTTTATCGACATCTTCACCATAAGCTACGCCACACATTACCGTGGTCCTGCGCAATTCACCATGTGTGAGGACCTTAACCGGGTTCTTTAGCAGCATGCCGTTTGGCATGACGACGATTTGACCGTCGGTCTTCCTAATGCGCGTGTCCCGCATTGTGATGTGCGTGACCTCACCTTCGATATCCTGACATTCAATAAAATCACCAAGACGGAACGGCTCACGAATGAGAACGAGAACGCCTGCCAGAAAATTTTCGAAAATGTCTTTGAACGCAAATCCGATGGCGACGGAGCCAAGTCCCAATGCGGTCAACGCCTTTGCCGGTGTTATTGAGGGAAAAGCGATTGTCACAGCAACGAGAAGTCCTGAAAACCAAATGAGCGCAGAAACAAGCATTTGAAAGACTTCAATCAACGATCGCCGCATGCGAGCTCTGGGCATTAAAGTCGCGATCGCGTAGCGTGCGGTCTTAACGATCAACCACGTCAGCAAAAGAAAAAAGAGTGCAGCAATGAACTGAGGTAAATTTGCCCAGAATGCAGCCCTGTAAGCTTCAAGCTGATTGATGAGCGGTTCTGGTAAATTCATTAAGCCCCCGATTAAAGTTTCGCGGCCGGCTGCATAGCCCAGGCCATTCCCGGACTACGGTGCACCAACGCATCGCCAAAGATTATGGCTTGAAGCTGCGCATTTCCATCAACGAACGTTGAAAACCTTCCACTTGATCGGCAAGTGCCGAGTGTGCTTCCCCAGCAGGCGCACTTGAAATCGTCTCCTTGAGGGCATCAAGCGTGCGCTCCTCAAGTGCGGCAAGCTCGGAAAGATAAACATCTTCCGGATCGCCGAGCAGCCCAGCAATTTGCGTATATTCTTTGTGGATTGTTCCAACCAGCGTGCCCATGACCCGCACTCGATCCCCCTCGCTACGAACGTGTGGTGCAAGCTCCAAAATAGCTTTCTTGCGCAAGGTTATCATGCGCTCAAACAAAGCTCGAGTCTTCGGGTTTCCAATACGTTCAATCGCGTCTTCATAAAACAACAAACCATCTTTGAGGATCGCGATAAAGTCATTCAAAAGATCGCTTGTGTCCGTCATTTTACGTCCTTAAGTGTTTCTGACTGCCAATGGGCCGAGGGTCAGACCCAATGAACTTGCGGCGGCCCACGACTAGGCGCTTGTTGTGCTGTGCCGCGTTTTAACTCGAAAAAGCCGCGCACCCCTGCGACCGGCTGGAACCGCCCGCAGTGGCGGCATCTAAGCCAAACACCTCACAGTGAAGAAAGTTCCGCAGATGATGTCGAATGCCCAGAAGTCCGCAATCAGCCTGTCGGACATACTTGATCAACTGGTCGAGAACACTGAGGGATCCAGGGTAACGATCGGCCAGTTGCTCGATGCGCTTGGTAGTCGGTCGATTGGACCAATGCTGGTGGTTCCAGCCCTAATTGCCGTTGCTCCAACAGGCGCAATACCAGGCATGTCACTCGTAACGGGCGCCATCATATTCCTTGTAAGCGCTCAATTGTTTTCACCATCACAAGTGCTATGGCTTCCGAGCAAGTTGAGGCAATTCAGTTTTTCACGAGAGAAGCTCAAATCAGCGGTGACTGCGGCTAAGCCCTACGTCTCCCGAATTGAAAATTACATGCAGCCACGCCTGACAACACTCACCGAGACGCCAATGACCTATGTCGTGGCGCTAATATGTATGTGCCTGGCAGCGTCAATGTATCCGTTGGCGCTTGTGCCTTTTGCAGTTGCCTTACCAGGGACAGCGGTTCTCCTATTTGGATTGGCACTGACAATGCGTGACGGTGCACTGGTTATTGCAGGTCTAGCGCTGACAATTCTATCCGTGTGGATAATGTATTCATGGATTTAACCAATGCGGCCGGTTCCAGCTAGTCGGCGCGCTGCAAGGGAAGGGCTATTCGCAGGCTAGGGGGTAAAAAATTCTGCGACCGGCTGCAGCGGTTCTATTCTTTCGCAGATAATCTTGATGCTTGCCAGCACGGGGACGGCCAGCAGTATCCCAGGCACGCCCCACAACCAGCCCCAGAACATGATGGCGAGAAATATTGCAACAGGATTGAGCGTCAGTCGACGGCCAAGCACCAACGGCAATATCAGAGAATTGAAAATAAACACCGCAATCAGGTACGCAAAAGGCACGGTCAGCGCCATAAAGATCTCGTCAAATTCAAGCATGCCGACCAGCGTCAGTGTACCGGCCATCAGCACTGGACCGACAAAAGGTACAAATCCAAACAACGTTGCCAACGATCCCCACAACAGCGGATCAGCTACACCTGACAGTTGACAATACAGTGCCGTCAACAGACCCACGCCGATGTTCAAGAGGGTTATCGTCAAGAGATAGAATGAAATATCGTTTTGAATATTGCGGGTTATCTCAACCGCACGTTTTTTATCTGTGAGTGTTGGGCTGACCGAGACAAGTTTTCGAATAAACGTGTCGCCGGACGCCAGTAGGAAAAGCAAGAGAAGCATCGCTGAACCAAGCGACGTCAGCAGTTGTGGTGTTCCGGTAAAGATATTATTGAGGAAGCCAGGGCTCTTGATTTCAACCTTTTGCACTTTTGGGTCTTCGGCGATTTCGGCTGCTTCCTCAACCTTGCGGATTGCCTCTTCAGTTTGCTTTATGGGTTCTTTAATCGCACGTATTTTTTGTTCGACCTTGTAAAAACTACTTGGCAATCGTTCAATCCAATTCTTGGCCGGTGCGGACAGCAGGTACACCAAGCCAAATAACACTGCTGTCACAAACGCAACGGATAAAAAAGCGCTGGCGACCGGCGGGACCCCGATTCTGTCGAGTGCGCGCACGGGTCTCGATAACAAGAGGAACAAGAGAAGTGCGACGGTGATTGGTATTAGGAGGGACGCCGCGAAATGCAGCATAAAGATGGAGGCCAAGACAAAGATACCGTTCAGCGCCAGGGCTCGCTTGTCTGAAGACGAAAATCTGATGACGGCATCCGGATCAAGCGGAGCCTCGGTCGCACGCAACTCAGTCGCCTTTTGATCTCCGTTTTTCGCCATAGTACTCCCGGATCCTACACGACTCTTCAGTCGCGCAACCGTGCTGGGATTTCCAGCAACAGCCATTGGCCACTCTATCTGTTCCGGGTCAGACTGCCAACCAACGCAAGCATGTCGGAGCCCAAAGGCCTTAAGCCTTTGGTTCCGTCAGGAGGTCGTCGGGTTTGACCGCAATCAGGCGCTGGATTGCATCAACCTTGCGTTGAGCGAACAAGACATTTGGGATTTCGATGTTCGCCTTTTTTGCACCTGTGACGTTCAAGCATAAATCCCCGGAGCCGAGCCCCAATACCTTGTGGCGAAAGAAGTCATCGCCGCGTTGTTCAAACAACATGCCGCGCACATCGTAGCTTTCCTCACCACCTCCGATCATGTGCTCTTCCGTGAGCTGACCCGGCCGAATACGCCAGTAAGTCGTTCGATCGAAGATAAAGAACATCAACGCCCAGATCACAAGCAGGAGCGTGGAGAAAACAAGATAAAATCCAAGATTCATATGAACCGAAAGCCGCGGGATAAAGGACAGAATGTCATCCCACCAGCCGAGCCAGGCAAACAGAACTGCAAAGAAAGCAATCGAAATTCCCAATACTACCGAATAAATTCCCCGAAGTTTCAGGTTGGTGAACGTAATCACCAGCAACAAAATGATGACGTAGGTGACACCCAGACCGGAACTCGGATGAAGGTACTCATTGCGGACTTGATCTAACTCCACCAAGCCGCCACGCAAGTAAGTAATTGCGGCCATCACAAATCCAGTGAGCCAAACCGGCCACCAATACAGAAGTGTGGAGTGTCCGTAGATCACCACTTCCGGCAATTTTTGCGGATCGGGCAGGTCGCTGTGACCCTGATCTGACGGGCCGTCTTCGTTTGATCCACGAAGTAAGTCGCTCATTGTAGCGCGTCCTATTTGAGTGGCTAACCTGTGTTGCAGCTAACGCACCGCTAGGCCCTTACACACGGCTAGACCCAGCAGTTCTTTCACCTTTACGGAGCTGGTGGCGGCGGGCGTCCGGTTATCAGCGCATAAATAAGCGATACAGCAAACAAGATGAGTGCAATCACGAATATAAATTTCGCAATCCCAACAGCTGCGCCCGCAATTCCGCCAAACCCTAAAACAGCGGCAACCAGAGCAATTAAGAAGAAGAAGATTGCCCAACCGAACATGGTACACCTCCTGATAGTTACAAACCTATTCGCAATCGCTTATGCGCCGCGAAAGAACGAGGAAGAAAAGTCGGTCAATCGACTGTGACCTTCGGCACTTCCAGCTCAATATTCACGTCGTCTTTCTTTTCCTGGTAGTAAAGGAAACCGAACGTGGCGACCGCGGCAACGAGCGCTAACATCAACAAGCCAGTGACGGGTTTCATCTAAGCCTCCAATGGTTCCAGCTCTTAAAGGTGCCCCAAGAGGACAAGGATAAGAACGATGATGAGTATCGTTCCCAAAACGCCTGAAGGCCCTGGACCCCAGGCACGACTATGTGGCCAGGCCGGTAGTGCACCGATCAGGGCCAGAACAAGAATGATGAGTAGAATGGTGCCCAATGTCATCGTGAACATCCCTGTGAGATTTTGTGTCAATCATAGTTTGCGCCGCATTGGGTGCCGGTTTGCGTGGCGAGTTGAAACCGGCACCCGCCGCGCCACTCGTTTTTATTGTCGCGGGGGAGTACGAGCGACGCGTTCCTTTTGCAGAGCGCTACAGTCGTGAGCACCAGCTATCGACTTGTTTCTCAGCTTCTTCCTTGGCAATTCCGTAGTGTTCTTGGATCTTCCCGACGAGCTGGTCGCGGTTACCCTCAATCTGGGCAACCTCGTCATCTGTGAGTTTTCCCCACTGCTCTCGGATATGACCCTTGAACTGAGTCCAATTGCCTTCAATCTGATCCCAATTCATAGATTGGCTCCCTATGGATGAAGATTGGTCAGCGACGTGCTGCTGATCAAAAAATGATATGGAAGTGGCCTCAGGGACCTGATCCGTTCGGATGAGCGCATGAGGCCACCGCGCGTCGAGGCGACTATTCGGAGGCTTTGTCTGTGGCCTCTTCCACCTTGTCGCCCGCAGCTTCGAGCGCTTCCTTTGCAGACTCAACTGCTTCGTTGGCTTTTTCTTTTGCCTTCTTCATTGCCTTTTCTACTTTGCTGACACGCTTGAATTCCGGGGCTTTTTCAAGCGCTTCTTTCGAAGCATTCGCGGTAATGACCGCGTTACCGTCCTTCTTCCACGACACATCGATATCGCTTGCAGCAACCGCTACATTTTTCTCAGCGATACCGAGAAACCCACCGACGCCAACAACGTATGCAGTGATGGCACCGTCTTTATTGAGAACGATATCGTTGATGTCGCCAACGGCCTTTGCTTCCTTGTTTTTTACGGTTGCACCCATGACGCTAGAGGCAAGCCATTCACCCGGTTGCTTCGCAGCGCGAAGCTCTTCCGCCCAAGATGTCGTGCTAACGGTTACAGGTGCAAATGCGAGCGCCAACGCGAGCGCAACACTCTTTGAGAACTTAAGCACTTTGTGAACTCCTATTTGCTCATAATGGTAGCGTTTAGTGCCCTGCCATTGGGCAGGTGCTACCCGAACGAACACATGGCGTTCCGTTTAGTTCCATCGATTGGGGTAACTGCATTTTCGCGTGCAGAAATTATGCGAAGGCAGTGGACGGTGATGCACGTGCCGCTTTGGCAAGCAATGCTATCGTTTTAAACGGCGCACTGGGCCAGTAACACTATCTAAGCGACATATCGTGCTTACGTTTTTGGTGGCTTAAAAAAGCTGGCGACGGCTTTGGAGATTTGATCGAAATCCTTGTTCTTTTTGTCGCAAATCAGCGCGTATTCGAGCCCGTCGCCAGGGAAGACGGAAGCTAACAGATCTTGGAAAGTTGGTGCAGCGATTGTTGCGGGCACCGTTGGATCAACAGTTGGCCAAAATACAAGTGCCGCACGAGAGCCCGACTCATTCTCATAGAGATACAGGCCCATCCGCCCGCGTGCCCACGGAAATACCCGCGTGCCAACATAGCGATATCCAAGATCATCGAGACTGGGACGCCCAATAGCTTTATTGAATGCGGACTTCAGCCACTCTGTAAGGTCATTTTCTTGATCGGCAACGAAACCGGATGGCAATGTCTTGTCTGTTCCGTAGAACATATAGGCGTCGCGTGCTGACTGCAGCGCCAACTGGCTAGCAGTTGGAAATGGCGTTTGATAAAACCCGTGCGCAAACCAACCGGTCAAAATTCCGACGAGCAACGTTGAGGCCAGCGCCACACCTTCAAACACTCCGCGCCGTCTTGTGATGTCATGGCGAACAACGTCTTCCCTTCTACGCGCGTTTGAGACGACATCCTTCAGGCGTCGCGGAATTGGCTCGCTAAGAACCTCGGCACCCACGCCTTTCAAAGCCTCGTTCTGCTGGCGCAACTCCTGGATCTCGGCGGCTTTTTCAGGGTTGGCCAGCAGAAAAGCAGCCATCGCCGCTTCGTCCGTTTCACTTAACCGGCCGTCAATATACTCCTGAATTCTATCATTGCTCATCACACTCATTTTTCTGGCCCCAATCCTGATGCCCGGGGCTCGGTGATTTCCGTAGGCTCATCGGATAATAGATCGCGTAGAGCCAGTCTTGCGCGCGACAGGCGAGAGCGAACAGTGCCTACGGGAACGTCGAGTACAACAGCGGCTTCTTCATACTTCAGCCCTTCGATCGCAACGAGGAGCAAAATTTCACGGTGCTCCTCGCTCAGCTTCAGAAATGCGTCGCGGACCTCGAGTAACGCCATGCGTGCGTCTTGCGCCGCCGGAACAGCCACCGTGAGATCGCTGTCTTCCTGCGGAGAGAAAGAAACTTCGCGTCCTTTTTTCCTAAGATCGTTGCGAAACACATTCTTCAGTATGACCAACAACCAGGCTCTCAGGTTGGTTCCCGGTTGCCAGCTATCAATTTTCTCGACCGCACGTATGAGGCATTCTTGTACCAGGTCGTCTGCATAGTCGGGGTCACGAGTAAGATAACGCGCAAACCTGCGAAGACGAGGTATCTCATCTTCGATGCCATTCAGGGCCGCGTCTTTTTCATGTGGAGTCATTGACCGCCAGACCAAGTGAACACGCCCAAAGCGCTTCAGCTAATTCGCTTTTGCTCTCGTATCGCTGGCAACAGTTATTGAGTCGAAGAGTAATTTCTTATCCTCCGGCGATGCAGGGCCTACGAGCGCCAGAGTATAACGCATTCCTGAGCGAACCTCCACGGGCAACTCACCATTGACGGTCAAACGGTTAGCGCGGCGCGGCAGCTCGGATTTCATGGCAAGCAGGCAGATCTTCTTGTCGCCATGTGTGAAGACCATTAGGCCAGCCGGTCTGCCGCGGATGACGAGAAAATGACCATCAAGAAATCGCAAGTCTGCGTTTCCCCACTTACCGGCGGTGAATACCACGCCAACTCGGTGAACCAACGTTTGTGCGTAGGCGTTAAGCTCCCGGTGCCCGTACTGCGGACGCATCGCACTGCTTTTTGCGAATAGTCTGTAGGCTTCCTGAACTGTGAAAACGAGATTGCGCGCCTCGCGCTGCGTCAGATCACGGGCGTACCAGGCAGAACGGGCTGATACGCCCGCTGCCACACCGAGGCAGAACACAATAATGGCGGTTAGAGCGCGTAGCACGATCCCATTCCCTAAAACGTGCATGCAAATGTCATTCTTTCATGAACACTTTGACCCCCATTTGGTTCCACCTAGCTCGCGCCAGCAGCATTTTCCCTCCAGTTAGAAACCGGCTAACCGCCTAACTGGCGGTAGGGTCGCTTGCGCACACCTGTCGGCGCACGCAAGCTGTTCTCATTTGCGCCGGGCGCATGTTGCCCACATCACATCAGAAAACGAAGTTTGATGCGTCAAGCTCCGCCACATCCTGGCCGACGAGACGAATCTCGTGATCATTGCCAAGGTTAAGCACGGTGTCAGCTCCGTCTTGAGACATTTGAACGTCGCCACCCTTGATAAGATCAGCAAAGTCCTGAGTTTTTGTTCCGCTCAGACCGATCTTGTCGAATGCGGCGTCAAAGTTCTCGATACTGTCAACACTTCCAGCGTTCGTTTCCAGCCTGCTAAAGTCAAACTGGTCTGCAGCATCCGAACCAACGGCTGACGCCATCTGACGCCAGCATCAAACTCTCCGACAATTTTTTAAACCCGCGTCACCCCGGGAACATCGGCAAGGTGCGACACCGTGCACCTCCTGCCGTTAGACGGTTGGATTTCTAATTTGAAGAGAACCCGCAGTGTCTTCGAAAAGAAGACCGCCTTACACATATTTAGTTCAACATCCGAAAGAGAAATAAAAAAGTCACCTGTATCTCTAGGAACATCCGTTTTCAAAAAAATTTGAGCTTATGCTCTCCGCATTTAGTTTCCCCGATACTCATGGAGAGCGACACATGGTCAAGATCCCGAAGGACATAAGCAACAGGTTCAATATTAATTTAGACGACAGTCACGGCAACAGAACCATCAGCACCTATGACAGTGGCGACGTCGTCCGTGCCGCATATCTCGGAACGAAGACACCCGTAAATGTCAGCATGAGACACGAGCCAAAGTTCGATTTCGATCGGTTCGGCGACAAACTTGACATTATCAACATCGACGGGACGTCAGGTGACGACGAGCTTCACGGAAACATTGCCGGAAACCTCATGCACGGCCTAGCAGGAGATGACACATTTTTCGGAAGCCGCGGCAAAGACGAGCTATTCGGCGGCACTGGAAGGGATACCGTCAACTACGAGGACTCACCGGAAGGTGTCGAGGTCGATCTTGAATCGAACCAGCCCGGAAAAGGCGGCGATGCAGAGGGAGATCGCTATGAGGACATCGAAAACGCTACAGGCTCCAAGTATGACGATAAGCTCTACGGCACTGAGTGGATGAACGAGCTAGTCGGCGGAAAGGGAGATGACTCACTCTTTGGCCGCGCTGGTAACGACACGCTTCGTGGCGGAGACGATAATGATACGTTAGATGGCGGCGACGACGACGACGACCTGTTTGGCGACGCAGGCGACGATACGCTTATCGGTGGCGAAGGCAAAGACGAGTTATTTGGTGGCACCGGCGATGATACACTTATTGGCGGCGCTGATGCAGACCACTTGGATGGCGGCGAGGACGCATCGGGCTTTTGGTTTTTCGGCAGGTATATCTCCGGAGGCGACAAAGATACCGCAAGCTACGAGGACAGCGACGCCGCGGTGCAGGTTAGCCTCGCTGACGGTACTGCGACGGGCGGCCACGCCGAAGGCGATACGCTGGTGAACATCGAGAACCTGAAAGGGAGCCGCTACGACGATAACCTCGAAGGCGATGAATTCGCCAACACACTGATGGGTGAAGACGGTGATGATGTCCTGACCGGCGGTCGGGGTGCCGACCATTTGGATGGCGGACGTGGTCGTGACGAGGCCAACTACTCTGACTCGACCAGTGGTGTGACGGTCAGACTATCAGGCACATCAGAACGCGGAACGGCTGCGGGCGACACCTATTCAAACGTCGAAGACGCCCGTGGTTCGAACTTTTCCGACAAGTTCTATGGAACCTCCGGCGACAACCGGTTTTTTGGTGAAGGCGGTAACGACACGTTCTACGGTGACGCCGGCGCCGACGAGTTTCATGGCGGTGACGGCAATAACACAGCCAGCTATCGCGACTCTAACGCCCGTGTCGTTGTCGATTTGGAGGCTGGAACTGGACAAGGCGGACATGCCCAAGGCGACAAACTTTTTGACATCCAGAACGTCTACGGCAGCGACAAGAACGGTAACGAACTCTACGGTAGCGACGAAGGCAATAGGATCGAGTCCTACGGCCAGGACGATGTCATCGACGCACGCGGTGGAAATGATACAATCATTGCCCGTGGCCTTTTCGACGAGATCAAGGCCGGATCTGGCGACGACACCATTATCGTTTATGACGACCAAGAATTCGGTTCATGGGAAGGCCAGCCCGATTCTGATTATATTCGTTGGATACTGGGCGGTGACGGCGAAGACACTGTTGATTTTAGACAAAGTTCTTGGGTCAATCAGTGGGACGGCGAACAGATCGACCACGGCGGTGTGAATGTCACGCTGTGGAACAATCGGTACATCTGGGAGGGTCACCACCACGGCACAGAATCCGAAGAATGGGATGGAGTACAGCACCAGAGCACGGGAATAATCGCCGAAGTAGAGAATATCGACGGAACCCAGTACCAAGACACCATCGAGGGAAATGAGTTCGACAACAAGTTCTGGGGCCACGGCGGTGATGACGAACTACAAGGCCGCAGTGGCAACGACACCCTGGACGGCGGAAACGGCGACGACATCCTTGAGGGTAACCGTGACAATGATCTGTTGATCGGCGGTAACGGCAACGACGAGCTTTATGGCGGTTGGGACAGTGATGTCTTGATTGGCGGCGCCGGGGCTGACCATCTGGACGGCGGCGGCAGCATAAGAGATGAGCATAACCCGTATGATCCGGGCGTAGACACCGCGAGCTACGAAGGTAGTGACGCCGGTGTGCGCGTCAGCCTCGCTACCGGTATTGGATCGGGTGGACATGCCGAAGGCGATACGTTGGCGTGGATTGAAAACCTCATCGGCAGCGCCCACGACGATCGACTCACGGGCGACACGAGAGCCAATACGCTGGACGGCGGCATCGGCAACGATGTCCTGGAAGGCGGCGGCGGCGACGACACGCTGATTGGCGGTGCAGGTGCCGATGAATTTCTATTCGGAAGCGAGTTCGAGGACGTGGCAAGCCACGTCACAATCACCGACTTCGAAATTGGCATCGACACGCTCAACCTGAGCCACCTGCATGACTTCAACAGCGTCGAAGATGTTTACGCGCACATGGATCAGGTCGGTGCGGACGCCGTGATCACCTACGAAGGCTCAACGATCACGCTTGAAAACACCGTGGCAACTGAGCTGACCGACAGCGACTTCCTCGTGTAATCGGCGAGCAAGTATCGATCACCACGGTAATTCAAGAACACAGGAGGCAGGGAAACTTCAGCCCTGCCTCCCCTCTTGAAGTTGGAATGCCGAACAGTATCCAAACGAGCGAAAAGAAATGTCCCCTCCCAACTCCGAAACGATATTCCTGCGCGGTCCTCAGCGGATCAAGGCTGATCTAGAGTGGTTCAAGAAACTGGCGCGGGAACTGCTTCGTACAGGCTCACCTGAAGAGCGCAGCCGCATACTGTGGTACCTAGTCCCCAGTATCGCCAGTACGCTCTTTTCATTGATACTCGTTACCTATTTCGCCATACAAAATGTCGACACGCTGTTGGAAGTCGGCATTTATGGTCTCGCCTTCGCGTTTCTACTTTATTTGCCGCTCTTGGACCTAACCAGGCGGATACGACCGCTGAATTCGGGCCAGATGCGCGGCGCAGCCGTTTCCGGCATCTACATTGGACGCGGGCACCTAACGATCACCACACAAACCCGCAGCCGCACATATGACAGCCACCTTCCACTTTTTATGTTTTCGCGATCAGTCAAGCGCGGACAGCAGGTAACCCTCGCACTTCACCCCAATGACAAGCGAATTGCTGCTGTCATTGATGCCACGCCAAATGCAATATTCTCCGATGCAAAACGCGCCGAATGCGCACGTTACCTACAAAGCCACTACCGCTAAGCAGTTGCGGTCTGTGCTCGGGCCGCTGTGACGTATAAACATTATTGCAGCAGGTCCACGCGTGTTTAACGATCATTGCATCTCCGGCGCACCTGTAAACACGATCAGAACAAGCCTCGAGCCAGTATCTTTTTTGAACTCCGAAACCGTATTTTTGCGCGGAATACGACCGACTTGAACTTGTAAAGACGCCAGTGCTGAAACCGCTTACAAGAGGCTGTCCTGACGGGCATAAGCGCATCCGACGTAGCCTGGTCTCTTGCATCACCAGCACGCTCTTTACATTGACCCACCCTGCCTAAGTCGCCATCCATAACGCAGGCAAAACTCTGGGAGTAGTGGTTAGGGTCTCGCGTACGGGTTTCTCATTTGTGTTCCGCTATTGGACATAACCAGGCGAAAGAGCCCGCCGTGGTGCCTGAGGTTCGCGTCTGCGATGAGCCAGCCTTACAATTACCACGGGTCGTCTCTGACTGACACCTGCATCAAATTCACCGCAAAAATAATTGAACCCGCGTCACTCCGGGAACATCGGCGAGGCACGGCATCGTGTACCTCCTGCTGTTAGACGGATGGATTACTAATTTGAAGCGGAACAAAAAATGTTTACCAAAGCGACGCCGCTTAATGCGGCCACGGATGCGCTGAAGCCTGCGTTTGCATCAGCGTTCATCATGAGCATCTTTATTAATCTGACGATGTTCGTGGTCCCGATCTATTCGATGCAGGTTTATGACCGCGTACTTTCGAGCCGAAATACCGGCACGCTGGTCATGCTCACGCTCATTGCATGCGTGTTTATCGCCCTATACGGCCTACTTGAATATACCCGCCGCGGCGTTCTCGTACGCGCCGGTGCGCGGTATAACGATGTCCTCTTCAAACCTCTGATGGACGTGGTTTTTCGCGCGCAACTTGCGGAAGGCGAGAAGCTTTCGGCACAAGCCATTCGAGATACGGAGACAGTGCGTGACGGCATCAGCAGCGGTCTCATTGTATCGCTGTTTGATATTCCCTGGAGCCTTGCTTTCATTGGGCTGTGCTACCTGCTTCATCCTCTGTTGGGAAATGTAGCGCTCGTTGGTGCCGTATTGATATTCTTGTGCGCACTGATTAGCGAATATGCGACCCGCAACGGCCTGGAAGCGGTAACGCGGCATGCCTCGGAGAAGAACAGATTTGTTCAGTCTTCATTGCGCAATACCGAGGCGATCTTTGGCCTGGGAATGGGCAAGGCCGTAACCCACCGGTGGCGCCAATTCGACAACAATGTCATTGCAGCACAAAGCCAATCCAGTGAGCGCACAGCCGCGCTCCTTGGCATTTCGAAAACAATTCGGATGATTGTGCAGATAGCGCTGATGGGTGCCGGCGCCTGGTTAGCCATTGGCCGGGAAATTTCTCCCGGCGCAATGATTGCCGCCATGATCATCATGGGCCGCGCGCTGGCACCGGTCGAACAGGCTGTAGCAAATTGGAAAAGGATTGCAGCGTGCCGCTCCGCCCATCGCAGGCTTGACGCGCTGTTCAAGAATTACCCCGTGCGCCAGACAGGCACAAGGCTGCCTCGGCCAAAAGGTCACCTGTCTGTCGAAGAGCTGTTCCTTGTTCCCGGTGTTGGGGCCGAGCCAGTTGTGCGAAACCTCAATTTTCAAATCAAGCCTGGTACTGTTCTGGCCGTTATCGGTCCTTCCGGTGGTGGAAAGTCTTCGTTGATCCGCGCACTCGCTGGCGTGTGGTCACCAGCCAAGGGCGCCGTGCGATTGGATGCTGCCAACCTCTCACAGTGGGACCCAGACGTTCTTGGCCGCCGGATCGGTTACCTGCCGCAGGAGGTCGAATTCCTGCCCGCGACCGTTGCTGAAAACATCGCGCGTCTTGGTCAACCTGACGACAAGGAAGTTGTACGGGCTGCAAAGATCGCTGGTGTGCACGACACCATTTTGAAGCTTCCGCAAGGTTACGAAACACCGATTGGAGACGGTGGCGTCATTCTTTCAGGTGGCCAGCGGCAACGACTGGCATTGGCCCGCGCGTTGTATGGTAGCCCGTGCCTTGTCATCCTTGACGAACCCAATTCCAACCTTGATGGCGAGGGCGATGCCGCGCTCGGTCGTGCCATCCAGGCAATGAAAGCAAACGGACAAACTGTCGTCATCGTCACGCACAAGCCGCAAGTCATGCGACTCGTCGACAAAGTCCTGGTCCTCATGGGCGGAGTCATGACGGACTTTGGCGACCGCGACGAGGTCATGCCCAAATTCCAGGGCGCCAAGGTTACAGACCTGCCGGCGCGCACAGACAAGCGCCCACCCTCACAAAACGGCGCAGCATTGGCCCGGCACAAACCTGCCCCACAAAACCGCGCGGAGCCTGTTCCAGCAGCCCGACCTGAACCGGAAACATCCATTTCTCAAGTAGCCTGACACGGCGGCGATCATAACGATTGACCCGGCATTGGAGACACCCTGATGAAGCGCAACAAATCAAAAAATAGCATTTCGACCGATCACAGGGTCTATGCCCAAATCGGATACTTCAGCATCGCCGTCGTATTTGCGGCCTTCGGCGGATTTGCCTGGCACGCGCCGCTTGACAGCGCAGCAATCGCACCAGGTCGCGTGATGGCTGAAACCGCAACCAAACCCATCCAACATCTGGAGGGCGGTATCGTCCGCGAAATTCTGGTGAAGGAATCAAAGCCGGTACACAAGGGAGAGGTTCTGTTCCGTCTGCAATCGACCCAGGCTCGCGCGAACTCCGACATGCTGATGAAGCAACTCGACGCAGCCATGGCATTAGAGGCCCGGCTTCTCGCTGAGCGTGACGGCCGTACAAGCGTGTCGTTCCCGCCAAAACTATTGGCGCGCCAGACCATCCCCGAAACAGCAGCAGCGATCATTGACCAGCGCATGAGGTTCAAAGAGCGCCGCCAGATGCTCACAAGTGACACGCAAATCCTGCGTGCACGGCTCGCACGCGCAAACAAGGAGCACACGGGCCTGACACATAGGCTGACCGCGCAGATGGACCAGATAGACAGCCTCACCGCCGAAATCGAGGACGCCACCACTCTTGCGCGCAAGAAACTCTACCGTCGCAGCAAACTGAGGGCCCTAAAGAGGGAGTTGTCACGCCTGCAGGGTGACAAAGGCGCCACCGAGAGCAGGATCGCGAGTGCAAGCGAGGCGGTCAACGAAGCACGGCTGCAGCTCGAACGCATAGAACAAAAGTCTGCCGACGAGATTTCCCAGCAGATCAGCGAGGTCCGCATTCAACTTTCGGACCTGCGGGAAAAGCTAACTGTCGCAACCGATGTCATGTCGCGCATCGAAATCCGCGCGCCTCAGGCCGGTATTGTGCAAGGGTTAAAGGTCCATGCGCCAGGTGCAGTTGTAAAGCCCGGAGACGTCCTCGCCGAACTCGTACCCACTGGAGACAAGCTCGTCATGGCTGCCCGGGTTTCCCCGCTAGACATCGATAATGTAGCGAGCGGCCAAAAAGCAGAAATACGCTTTCCGGCTTTTTCCTCTCGCAGGATGCCCACAATCCTAGGAAAAGTCGAGACGGTTGGCGGTGATACAATGGAGGATGACTATACCCGCGAGCCCTATTTTCTGGCCCGCGTCGTCGTCGACGCCTCAACCATCCCGGAAGAAGCCCACGACCGCCTCGTGCCGGGCATGCCAGCAGATGTTCTCATCATCACAGGCGAGCGCACACTTCTTCAATATCTCGTAAGCCCGATTTCCGACTTGATATTCAAATCAATGCGCGAAAATTAGGGGCATTGAACAAAACCAAAAAAAAGATGAATTATGATTTCTAAAATTTACCGGAAATAAAAATTCGAAACAGCGGCGGGATATACCCGATAGATCCTTCCTGTCTACACTCGAAAGCACAATACAAGCGATGTTGCGGACTGTTTAACATACGCTTTTTCAATGAGTTATTTTATCTGGGTTTATTGTCTTGCGAGCTATTTTCGGTTCCGAATTTAAATAATTGAAAATTTCCCTTTAAAGTTACGTGCGAAACATATTTTTTCTCCCAAATATATTTATCTCATTCTGCATTTTTTTGTTTTACAAAATGACGGAGAAGGACAAATGGCACTTAAAATTTCCAGCGGAAAAACGCTTACCAGCAAAATTGAAGCTGATAAAAGGGATGCATCAAAGGTCGAAGCGGATCTGAAGACGTACATCGACGGCACGAACGGGAAAGACACGCTCTACGGCAACGCGGGTGACAATTATCTCTACGGTGGCGGAGACGACGACACTCTTATGGGTGATCCTGGCGCCGACGAACTCCACGGCAGCAACGGCGTAGACACGGCGGACTACTCACTATCGGACAAGGCCGTCACAGTTAACCTGGCAACCGAAAGCGGCAAAGGCGGCTACGCCCAGGGCGATCGGCTGGTCAGTATCGAAAACGTTGTCGGCTCAAATTACAATGACCGGCTTTATGGCGACAATTATGCCAATGAACTCGTGGGCGGACGCGGCAGCGATACGCTCAACGGCCGCGGCGGCGATGACACGCTAATCGGTGGCGTCGGAGACGACATCCTTATTGGTGGTGCAGGCGAAGACGAACTCATTGGCGGAAGCGACACGGACACGGCGAGCTACGAGACGGCGCGCGGGTCCGTCATGGCAGATTTGGGAGCCGGGATCGGCGCCTATGGCGACGCCTTCGGCGATACGTATTCCAGCATCGAAAACCTCACCGGGTCGGCATATACGGACTGGCTCTGGGGCGACGACAAGTCAAATGTCATCGCAGGCGGCGACTCCACAGACTACCTGTACGGCCGCGGCGGCGCCGATACCCTGCGGGGTGAGGACGGCAACGACGTCCTAGACGGTGGCGAAGGCGCGGACATTCTCGACGGCGGAACTGGCACTGACGAAGCAGACTACTCTGGTTCCGACAGCGCTGTTGATGTTAATCTGTCGGGAACATCCTCCGGCGGCACAGCGCAGGGCGACACCTACGCCAGTGTTGAAAACGCGCGCGGCTCTGAGTTCGACGACAAATTTCACGGCACCTCAAGCAGCAATGAGTTCTGGGGTGAAGAAGGCAATGACACGTTTTACGGAGACGGCGGTTCTGACACCTTCAATGGCGGGCAAGGCAGCGACACCGCCAACTACTACGACTCCGAAAGCGCCGTGAACGTCTACCTTACGACAGGTCAAGGCTTTTCAGGCGATGCCCACGGCGACCGCTATTCCTCGATTGAGAATATTGTTGGAAGCCGTGCAGCAGACAACACGCTGATCGGGGACGATGGCGACAATCGTATCGTTTCACACGGTTTGATGTTTGATCGTGTCGAAGGCGGCGGCGGCGAGGATCTAATCGAAGCGCGAGGCCGGTCATTTGAAATTGATGCCGGTGCCGAAAATGACATCATCCAGGTGTGGGATGTCGAAGATACCGCAAGCTGGGAGGCCTATTCGCCTGGGTCGAGTTACTCGCAGTCGACCATTGATGGTGGCGACGGGATCGACACGCTCGATTTTGGCAGCGCGACCAACTGGGTCAATCTGGGAAGCGGCAATCTTCTCGTCAATGACCTTGGTGTGACCGTATATTTGATGGCTGATTACAACGGCTCAGAGCGCGGTATGTTTACGTTCGATGGCATGCATCTGAGCGGCAATACTAACTCGAACGGTCAGCTGACGGGCAGTACACATACGACGACCGGTGATATCTGGAACATCGAGAACGTGACCGGCACCCAGTATAACGACCAAATTACCGGCAATAACGAAGACAATGTGCTTTCCGGAGAGGGCGGCAGCGATCGTCTCTCGGGAGCGGGCGGCAATGATACGCTCATCGGTGGCGCAGGCGCCGATGAACTTCTCGGCGGCGAAGGCATCGACACCGCCGACTACTCAGGCAGCAACGAGCGTGTTGAAGTCAGCTTGGCCGAAGGCTCCGGTCCGGCACGAGGCGGTCATGCCGAAGGCGACACTCTTGAGGAAATCGAAAATGTCGTTGGCAGCGACTACCACGACATCCTCGTGGGCGGTGCCGGAGACAATGAGATCAATGGCGGCGACGGTAATGACACAATCGACGGCGGCGGCGGCAATGACCTGCTGATCGGCGGCGAAGGTGAAGACGAGTTTTTGTTCGGCGCGGAGTTCATGTTCTCCGACAGCCGGGCAGTGATCCAGGACTTTGAAATCGGTGTCGACAAAATCAACCTTAGCCACCTGGCTGGGTTAGAAAGCTGGGAAGACATCGCTCCGCTCATTGAGGCAAACGGCAGCGCGTACTACGGCAACGACGATGGAACAACGACCGTCGCCGAATCCTACGTCCTGTCTTACGAAGACGCACAGATTGTCATAAGAATGCAGGAACATTCGTCCGACACAGTCGCCGAACTAAGCGCCGAGGATTTCATCTTCGCTTAGTCGGATTGACTTCTGACTACGGGCGGCGGGACCGCAACTTTGTTAAAGTTGCGATGCCGCCACCCGTAGGCGCAGTCGTTGCAATCGGCGCAATCGAAACGGCACCCACCGCATCCAGAAGCTAGCGTGACGCTGCTTTCTCATTGGCGGTCGCAGACGAGGGCAGAACAATACCGAGATAGCCGGCGAGACCCCGTTTTTCGCCTTCCTCTGCCGTGATTTCAGCAACGAGCTTTTCGTATTCTTCGGTTGCGTTAGGCGGCAGCGTATGTGCAATGCCTCGATGACAATCGATGCAGGTCTTTCCTTCCGCCATCCCTGTCTCGTGCATTTTCATGGCACGAGGCTCCTGCAGCGCATAATCCATATAATCGAACTTGTGGCAGTTTCGACATTCCCGGCTATCAGTCGATTTCATCCGCCGCCACTCGTTTTTCGCCAAATGAATTCGCTTCTTTTCAAACAACTCAGGCGTGGAAACCGTACCCAACATATGGTGCCAGAGCTCGTTGGACGCACGAATTTTGCGAACTACCTTGTGATGCCACTCTTTTGGAACATGGCAATCGGGGCAGGATGCGCGAACGCCGGAGCGGTTAGAGAAGTGTATTGTGCTACGGTATTCGTTGTAGACATTTTCCTCCATCTCATGACACGAGATACAGAATCCTTCCGTGTTGGTGAGCTCCATCGACCAGTTAAAGCCACCCCAAAACACGATGCCGGCGATAAACCCAGCCGACACAAGCGTCCCCAATGCGATCACCTTTGACGGCGTCCAAAACCAGGCCCACAACCTTTTGCACTTGTCGACAAGGCTGCCAACTATCCCATCTGTTCGGTTTGCACCGCCGTCATTCGTTGCCATCGTTGTGTCCTCTCGCAGGAGCTATTCCATGCTGGCGTCGCTGTTGCCCAGTGGCCCGTTACTTCACTTCGGTGGCGTTCATGAACGCATTGTCGACAAGCGGCTTGGCATCTGCCTGCGGCACATGACATTGCTGGCAAAAGTAGCGTGTGCCCGCGATTTTATCGAGGCGCGCACCCTGCCGGTCAACGTAATGCGTCTCCGACACTTTCGGCGCATTCGCTTTGACGTTTCCCGGCCAGTCATGACAATCCATGCATCGATTATTTGTCGTCGTGATCTGATAGCCAGTGATTTTGTGCGGGATCAACGGAGGCTGCTGGCGATAAGCCCGGCCAAAACCGCGATCCGTTACCGATTGGCGGCCAATGTCAGGCGCCGGATTGATGCGGTCCAGGACCTCGCCGCCGCCGAGAGAGCGAACTTTGTCATTGTCCTGGGCAATAACGACACCAACAATCGTCAACGCCACCGCCACGGAAAACACAACCATGCTGATGCACAACGCGATGTATCTTCTCATCATTCTCTCTCCGCCAAACGAAGCGACATCTTCTTTAGATGACGCTCTTGCTAAAGCTATTCTGATCAGCCCGTTCCAGTGACATCGCTTGCTCAATGCGATTGTCAAAACGATGCGTGAAGTTGAAAACATGTTCCGGGCAGACATCGATACACCGCCCGCAGGACGTACAGTCGCGATGGAGAATCACAGGCCCCAATCCTGTTTTCTGCCCCTTTAGTGCCGGCGCGATAACGTGCATTTCAGGACACACGAGGTAACAGTCCATGCAATCGTCGCACCGGATTCGACCACGGGCGGAAACCCGCAGCATTGCCGTTTCATTCAACAACCCGTAGAACGCACCCACCGGGCACACGTGTCCGCACCAACCCTTGTCGACCACGAAGAGGTCGAACAGAAAAATCACGCCGATTAGCGCCAATCCCCACGACACCCCGAATAGGAGGTCTCGGTAAAAACCAGTGATCGGATTTATCAGTTCATAGGCAATCGTTCCGGTGACGAACGCAGCCACGAGGATCGCACCGAGCATCACATAACGCATATTCCGATCGAGCGAGCGCCCCTTCCTGATATCAAGCTTTCGGCGGCACCAAGCTGCAAGATCGGTGACGGGATTGATTGGGCAGACCCACGAGCAATACGTACGCCCGCCAATTATGAGGTAAGCCGCCAGCACAATTCCTGCACCGATGATCGCTTGTGTATGCGGCATGTGTCTGGCCAATAGGCTTTGTAGGAAGATCAACGGGTCAGTAAGCGGCACAACACCAAGCGTCAGGCTCGACGCAAGTGTGCCCTCGACAATCCACGCACCAAACCAAGGGCCGGCGGCAAACAGCATGAAGAATCCAACCTGCACCACACGCCGTGCAATCAACCAACGATTGGCAAAAAACCAACCTTGCCGGATTCGCGCTTCCAGACCTGGGACCCGGGTTTCGCTCATTCAGGTCCTCCCGGTGGCTTCGACAATGCTGGCCGTGGCACGCGGTCGGGGAGGTCGAACACACCCGGACCTACCTCTTGGCCTGCCTTCTCCTTTTCTTCCCAGCCAAACCTATAGTGCTCATCGGCGCGACCTTGCGCCAGTTTCACAGGCAGAACCTTGATCGCAGCAACATCGAGCACGCACGATTTTTCACATTTCCCGCAACCCGTACAATGCTCCGCATGGACGACCGGCTCAAAGATGGCGTGCTTGTTTGTTCGAGTGTTATGGCTTCGCTCAAGCGTGATCGCTTTGTCTATGACGGGGCAAACCCTGTAGCAAACGTCACAACGAAGCCCCAGCATGTTGAGACATGTTTCGCGCCCCACCAGTGAAGCGACGCCCATCTTCGCATCTTCAATTTTTGCTAAGTCGTGCGATAGCGCACCGGTTGGGCAAGCCTTCGCACAGGGTATGTCGTCACACATCTCGCATGGGATATCGCGCGCAATAAAATAAGGCGTCCCGATTGCCGGTCCATCACCGCTTCTAGCAAGCCGCAGCGTGTCGTACGGGCAGTCTCGCACGCACAGACCGCAGCGAACGCATGCTGATTGAAATTCGCCCTCGCCAATCGCACCAGGTGGACGCAAGGCTTCAGCTGGAAGCGTCTTCGACTGCACCGCAAAGCCCGCAAGCGCCACACCAGCCACGCCGGCGCCTGATACGTACTTTGCCATATCGGCCAAGGCGCGGCGGCGTGCAGGGTCAAAAGCCGCATCACGTCGCTTGTTGCTGGACGTCATTAAGGCCTCCGACGCAACCGGTCAGCACGACTGAAGTATCGGCGATTACGCGTCAAAAAGCGCATATCAGGCCTTCTCCAATCGGCAGGCACATTTCTTGAAATCCGTCTCCTTGGAAATTGGACACGTGGCATCGAGCGTCAGCTTGTTCGCGAGCTGGCGCTCATCAAAGAAGGGGAAAAACACCAAACCTTTTGGCGGCTTGTTCCGGCCCTTTGTTTCCACGCGAGTAACGACCTCCCCGCGACGCGTAATGACCTTTATCGCTTGTCCACGGTGAAAGCCGCGCGCTTCCGCGTCATCAGGATGCATGAATAGTACGGCATAAGGCACGGACCGGTGGAGTTCCGGCACGCGCCGGGTCATCGTGCCCGAGTGCCAGTGCTCCAACACACGTCCCGTACACAACCAAAGATCAAACTCTTTGTCCGGGCTTTCGGCTGCAGGCTCATAGGGGCAAAAAATGACACGCGCCTTCTTGTCGGGCCGGCCATAAAAAGCAACACCTTCGCCTGCATTCACGTACGGATCGTATCCTTCCCTGAACCGCCACAGCGTTTCTTTTTCGCCGACAACGGGCCAACGGAGCCCGCGAGACTTGTGATACATTTCAAACGGCGCAAGGTCATGTGCCTTGCCGCGTCCAAACGATGCGTATTCCTCAAAAAGCCCCTTCTGGATGTAGAAACCAAAGGCCTTTGCCTCATCATTGTCGTAGCCCTTTTGCATATCCTCCATTGGGTATTGGTCGACGGCGCCGTTCGTATAAAGAACGTCATATAGGGTTTTACCACGATACTCCGGTTTCTTCGCAATGAGCTCTTCTGGCCAAACATCCTCAACCTTGAAGTACTTGGAAAACTCAACCGTCTGCCATAAGTCCGAACGTGCCTGTCCGGGCGCCCTTACCTGTTGGCGCCAGAACTGCGTACGCCGCTCAGCATTGCCGTAGGCACCCTCCTTTTCCATCCACATAGCGGTTGGAAGTATGAGGTCGCCTGCCAACGCCGTCACAGTCGGATAAGGATCGGAGACAACAACAAACGTATCCGGATTGCGATACCCGGGATAGCCCTCTTCATTCATGTTAGGCGCGGTCTGCATATTGTTGTTGCACTGAACCCAATACGCCTTGAGCTTTCCGTCCTTCAACATGCGGTTTTGCAGGACGGCATGGTATCCGACCTTGCCCGAAATCGTTCCATCCGGGAGCTTCCAGATTTTCTCCGCTGTTTTTCTGTGATCGGGATTCTTAACCACCATGTCGGCTGGAAGCCGGTGCGCAAACGTGCCCACTTCGCGCGCCGTTCCACAGGCAGAAGGTTGTCCGGTCAGCGAGAACGGCCCGCTACCTGGTGTGGAGATCTTCCCGACCAGCAGGTGTATGTTGTAGACGAGATTGTTTGCCCACGTTCCCCGCGTGTGTTGGTTGAAGCCCATTGTCCAATAGGAGACGACCTTCTTATCCGGCGCAGCATAAAGCTCGGCGAGCCGTTCCAGCTTTTTTGGGTCTACACCTGATAGTTTGGAAACATACTCAAGCGTATAGGGCTCAACCGCGGCGGCATATTCTTCGAATGGTATGGGTTTCATACCACCTGCCTTGCCAGCATTCTTCGCGTCTTTTTCCAACGGGTGCGTTGGCCGCAACCCATACCCGATATCGAGATTCGTCGTGTTGAAGTTCACGTGTTTGTCGACGAAGTCACGATTGACCTTCCCGGTCTTGATGATGTGGTTTGCAATGTAATTGAGTATCGCAAGATCTGTTTGCGGCGTGAAAACGATGCCGTTGTCTGCAAGTTCGAATGAGCGATGTTCGAACGTCGACAAGACATGCACTTCGCAATCCTCGTGCGTCAGCCGACGATCGGTCAACCGTGACCACAGGATCGGGTGCATCTCCGCCATATTGGAACCCCAAAGCACGAATGCATCAGCCTGCTCCAAGTCGTCATAACAGCCCATCGGCTCATCGATGCCAAACGTACGGATGAAGCCAGCAACGGCCGAGGCCATGCAGTGGCGCGCGTTCGGGTCAATGTTGTTTGTTCTAAAGCCAGCCTTATAAAGTTTGGCCGCTGCATAACCCTCCCACACCGTCCACTGGCCTGAACCGAACATCCCAACTGCCGTCGGGCCGTCTTCTTTCAAGGCGGTCTTGAACTTTTCGGCCATCACTTCAAAGGCTTTTTCCCAACTCACCGGCGCGAATTCGCCGTTCTTGTCGTACTTACCATCCTTCATCCGCATCAACGGCTCTGTGAGACGGTCTTTGCCATACATGATCTTGGCCAGGAAGTAGCCCTTGATGCAGTTAAGTCCGCGATTGACTGGTGCGTCGGGATCACCCTGCGTTGCAACGACACGCCCGCCCTTTGTGCCCACAAGCACCCCGCAACCGGTACCGCAGAACCGACACACGCCCTTGTCCCAGCGAATCCCATCCGTAGCCGCGCGTGCGAATGCGGCTGTGCTGGGTAATCCCGCCGCAGCCGCAGTTGCCGCAACAGCGCTTGCCTTCATGACATCGCGCCTGTTGAGTTTCGTTTTCGTATCGGTCATTGCGTACACTCCCTCCACCTGCCGAAAACCTGTGAACGAAGTTATTCAGCTGCAGGTTCAAATTGATGATAGACAAGCGTTGCAGCGACGACGCCGCTCAGCTTGTGAACTGTGGAAAGTAGATCGATTGCAGAGGCACCCTCGGTATCCTCTACTGTTACGACAACGCGGCTGTCTTCCACCACGTCATGCACTTCGACGCCGTCCATTGCACCGAGCTCTCGGACAACACCGCCGCACCTGGCCGGTTGCACATGAACGAGTACACCGCATACATTCATGACGCTGCCTCCGTGGACGGCCGCGGTTGCACCGAAATGGCTTTCACCGGGCAGTGCGAAACACAACTCCCGCAACCAGTGCAGTTTGCCGCGTCAAGGACAAGGTCTGAGCCGCCGCCAAGCGCCGGGCGAAAACGAATGGCATTGTGCTCGCAGGCATCCGAGCACATACGACACGACACACCCTTGGTTTCGACACATGCAGTAGAAACAACTGCGCCAAGCTGCCACGCAGTGTCCGAACGTTCGTTTTCCTCCAAAAAGCAGTCAGCTTCACACACCTCGGCGCAACGGGCACAAAACGTGCAGCCATCCTCCTTAAAGGACACAATCGGGTAGCCGGCATGCCCGCTGACGATGATTCCGGTCGGGCAAACATCCAGGCATTTGTCGCATTGAGTGCAGGAGTTTGTGAATTCAGCCTCAGGACGGGCCCATGGCGGCCGATATTGCGCGCCGCCGCCCCTAAATTTCGCCAGAAATTCCCGTCGCGATTGGACCAGCGGCACCAGTTGCTCCCCATTGTAACAGCAGGTGCCAATTGTGCGCCAAGCCGGCATCGGACTATTTGACGAAAGTCAATTTCGGGGCGGGGGCAGCACGAAAGATAGGGCAAAATCCAGTGCGCAACGTGGTCGCATCTGCATCCGTTCACAACATACTCGCCCGCGCCGAGGCCCGTCTTGGAGCCAAGGTCTCCGACAACCCCCTTCCCAATAGCTGGCCGATGCCCGAGGTGAACGCCATTTGCTCACAGCCAGTCGGTTGTTTCATATACTCTGAACAGCGGCCACAAACTGGAAGGACAGACGATCATGCCCTACAAGATTAGCGAGCTGGCAATTCTACCCATCGAGTCGGTGGCCGGAACAACCAAGACCTATTTTGAAAGGGCAAGGCAACTGTTCGGGTTTGTCCCCAATGCCTACGGCGCCATGGCCAACGAGCCGGCGCTTTATGAATCATACGCCACAACCTATGCCGCATGTCGCGCCGAATGCGGCTTTACCCCCGTCGAACAAGAAGTAATCTTCCTAACGATCAGTCGCGAACATGGTTGCGAATACTGTGTAGCGGCCCACAGCTACGTGGCCGACGCGATTTCAGGCGTTCCAACCGAAATCACAGACGCAATACGAGCCGGAGAGCCCCTAGGAGACACGAAGCTCGCCGCACTCGCTACCTTCACTCAACGGATGGTTGCCTCACGAGGGCGACCAACGGACGCCGATGTCGCCGCATTCAAGGCCGCCGGCTACGGCGAGCGAAATATACTGGGAATAATCCTCGCGATCAGCATCAAGACGATTAGCAACTATACAAACCAAGTGTTCCAGACACCGCTGGATGAGAAATTCGTACCGCGCATTTGGAAGTCAGCCTAAGGCATCGCAGCTTTCCGCATGGGCAAAAACACGGCTCGGCGCATCGATGCTCTCGCCGTTACGCCGCATCTGGTTCCCTGCCCACCGTGTCGAATACTATGAAATTGAACAATCGTTATATATAGCGCCTTGCAATCATTGCAGCCTCATCCTCCAATCGTGTACGCTAATGGGCGCCAGCAACATAATTTCGATGTAATTGATGCCGCAAGGTGACTTTGCACGGAGCAATGCGGCCAACCCGCTCCCAAGCGGTTGACGCTTCATTCGAATGCATGTAACGGCCAGAACCAAGTGGCCAACATTGAGCAGTGACATGACTAGTGGACTGAGAAAAGCATATGGAGGAGCGCACGTGCGTCACGCGATTGCCGTCCTGCTGTGCTTATCTCTTTTCTCAGCCTTTCTCGCTGACGCCCATATTCATGCCGCCCATGCCGGTCATGATCACCACGCACACAGCATCTCTGGTCACGCTTTAGATTGTGACGCAGACAACACCGACCTAGATAACGAAAACAAGCTCAGTGATGCCCTCGACCATGAAGGTGATGAGCACCCAGCAACCGGTGATCACGATCAAGGTCACTGCTGCCATCCGCTTGTTGGCGACTGGCGTTCCCTGGCTGAACTTTCCGTGCCGACCTTGAGCACAAATTGGTTTGCTCGCATTAACGACCAAACCCGCGCCTCCCTTATGGGCACTCTAGACCGGCCTCCCAAACAAATCCTCTGACACTGCACGCCCGGCCGACGACGCTCGGCCAGCTTTGAATGCTGTCTAAGGGTTTACCATGCCTATTCTTGCTCGCGCGCTCATTGCGCCAACAATCGTCGCAGCGGTTGCCATTGCCTTTGCTGGCTCTACGACCTTCGCCGGCCCGGGCCACGATCATGGCCCCGTGCAGAACACGGCGGCCGGTCCGTCCAGCCCCCGCATTGTGGCCGTTTCTGAAAACTACGAGCTTGTCGGCATCCGCACCGATGGAAAGCTAATCATCTACCTCGATCGCAGGGCCGACACATCGCCGGTCACGAATGCGGTCGTGGAGCTGACCATCGCCGGAGATAAGGTTGTCGCCGAGCCCCAACCCGACGGGACCTACGCACTCACGACTCCGGCGCTTGAAAAGGATGGAGTACACGAAGTCATTGTCACGATTCTGGAGAATGACAGCAGCGATCTATTGATCGGCACATTGGAGATTCCCCCATCAACGCACCAGGATCACACTTCATCCAATGAGGCTGGCACCAAACCAACCAAGGTACCGCGAGCGGTTACAACGATTTCCACGCGTCTCGGCCTGTCACCGGAGCAGGTTTCGCACCACTTACTCAACACACCGGTCCTGGCAGGCCTCGGTCTCGCGTTCGGCATTCTGCTCGGCACGATTGCACGCAGGCGAACGGCATTAATCGTTGGGCTAGCCTGCATCATCTCGCTGTTTGGCGCCAGCGTCGCATTTGCCGGCCCCGGTCATGATCACGGGCATGGCCATGCGAGTTCTGGTGGCGCCAACGGAGACGCCCCCCGGCGACTGCCAGACGGTGCATTATTTCTGCCAAAACCGACCCAGCGCTTGCTCGACATCCGCACGTTGGTCCTTGAACCTAAGGTGGCACGCGCCACAACAAGTCTCATCGGTCGGGTTATTTCCGATCCCAACTATTCCGGCCTCGTCCAGTCCACAATAGGCGGGCGAATGAAGACGCCGAAAGCAGGCTTCCCTGTCCTCGGCCAAAAAGTAGAGCGCGGACAGGTTCTGGCCCTGGTGGAACCAGCGTTTGCACCCATCGATGCTTCGGATGTGCGCCAGACAGCAGGCGATCTGGAACAGCGAAGCGCACTTTTGAAAGCGCAAATCGCTCGCCAGCGGCGCCTTGTCGAGAAGGAGGTTGCAAGCCGCGCCCGCCTGGAAGATTTGGAAATCGAGCTTGCCGGGGTGAAAGCGCGCCAGGCGCAATTGCGAAAATCAAGTATTGAGCCTGAGGTTCTTAAGGCACCGGTCGACGGTGTGATCGCCGAGGTGCGCGTCGTTGCCGGACAGGTCGTCGCAAGTGCGGATACATTGTTCCACATAATCGATCCCAACCGATTATGGGTCGAAGCCATCGCGTTCGATCCACGGCTTGGCTTCCAAGCAGCATCCGCATTGGCGCACACCGCAGATGGACAAACCCTCCAGCTAGACTTCGTCGGCCGCAGCCGCGCACTCCAGCAGCAGGCAACCGTTTTACAATTCCGCATAAAAAAACCCACCGAGGCGCTAAGTATAGGCAGTCCCGTAAAGGTGCAGGTTGAAACCGGCGACCCCATCACCGGCCTGATCGTGTCTCGCAGCGCCATCGCACAGGCGCCAAATGGACAGATGGTGGCATTCAAACGGTTGGAACCTGAGCGATACCAACCACAGGCCGTGCGCTTCGAGAGCATCGACGGTGCACGCGTTCGTATCACCGGCGGATTGAAAACCGGCGACCAGATCATCGTGCGCAATGCACCGCTCGTGAATCAAATTCGCTAAGGGGGCGTCGATGTTCAAAGCACTTGTCGCGCTCAGCCTCCGTCAGCGCATGTTCGTCATAGCCGCGTCGCTATTGGCAGCGGTTTACGGCGCTTACATTCTGCCGCGCATCCCTGTTGACGTGTTTCCCGATCTCAATCGTCCAACGGTCACGCTGCTGACGGAGTCGGAAGGCTACGCACCGCAAGAAGTCGAACAACTGGTCACCTACCCGCTGGAAACAGCCCTCAACGGTATGCCTGGAGTTATACGCATCCGTTCTGTCTCCAGCGCCGGGCTTTCCATCATTTTTGCCGAGTTCGATTGGGGCACGGACATCTACAGAAACCGGCAGCTGGTAACCGAACGCTTGGCAACCGTCGCGGGTCAGCTGCCACAGGGCATACAGCCTCAAATGGGACCGGTCTCCTCGATTATGGGCGAGATCATGTTGGTCGCCATCACCGGCAAGTCGATATCGTCAATGGAGCTGCGCGAAATTGGCGACTTTGTTATTCGGCCTCAACTGCTTGCGATTTCCGGCGTTGCCCAGGTGATCCCTATCGGAGGTGAGGTGCGCCAGTACCGCGTCAGCCCAAATCTGACGGCCATGCAGCGGCTCAACATCACGCCAAAAATGATCGAAGAGGCGATCGCTCAATTTGGAACAAATGCCGGCGGCGGTTTTATCGACCAGCATGCCCGCGAATATTTGATCCGCAACATCGGCCGCACAACACGACTTGATGATTTGCGCAATCTCGTCGTCATCACGAGAGCAAACCAGCCGATCCTGCTGCGGCAGGTCGCCGACGTCGACTTTGCACCGCGGGTGAAACGGGGCGACGCGGGATTCCAGGGCGAAGCAGCCGTGATCATCGGCGTACAAAAGCAGCCGCAAGCTGACACCGTCTCACTGACCAATATAATTGAAACGGAACTTGACAAAATTCAGCGCACTATGCCGGAGGGTGTAAGCGTCAACCGCATCCAGTTTCGGCAGGCGACCTTCATCGAAACGTCCATTGCAAATGTCAAAAGCGTATTGGTTGAAGCCGCCGTCGTCGTCGCATTTATCTTGTTCTTGTTCCTAATGAACTGGCGCGCGACGTTTATCTCGCTCACCGCCATCCCCATTTCGATTTTCATAACCGTCCTCGTATTCCACGCCTTTGGCTTGTCAATTAACACGATGACGCTTGGGGGCATCGCCATTGCAATCGGCGAGTTGGTCGATGACGCGGTGGTCGGCGTCGAAAACGTGCTGCGACGACTACGGCTGAATGCGGAGTCTGATCAGCCCAAGCCCAAATTAGCGGTCGTGCTGAACGCTTCGCATGAGGTTCGTTCCAGCATCGTTTATGCCACCGCGATCATTGTGTTGGTCTTCGTCCCGCTTTTCGCGATGACCGGCCTGGAGGGTCAGCTATTCCGCCCTCTTGGCATCGCATACATCGTCTCCATCCTGGCAAGCCTTCTGACTTCGGTAACGCTGACGCCAGTGATGTGCTACTACATGCTCAAGCCGGCGCAAGGTGCGGAGCGCGACACAGCCGTCGTGCGGGTTCTTAAAGCTGGCAACAAAAGCTTGCTCCAATTTGCGTTTGCCCATCCGCGCGTCGTGATCTGCACGATCGCAGCGGCTGTCGCTGCCGCAGCAGCCCTTGCGTTCCAACTGCCGCGAGCCTTCTTGCCCGCCTTCAACGAAGGAACGTTGCTGGTATCTGTCGCCTATAATCCAGGAATTTCGCTCGCCGAGTCGGATCGGTTGGGCTCGGTTGCCGAACGCCTTGTCATGAAGGTCGACGAGGTGAAAACGGTGGGTCGGCGAACCGGGCGTGCCGAGCTTGATGAGCACGCAGAAGGTGTTCACGTAAGCGAACTCGATATTGATCTTGAGCAATCAGAGCGCTCGCGCGAAGAAATCTTTGCTGAAATCCGCAAGGTACTTTCCGCACTTCCCGCTGCCGTCAACATCGGACAACCGATCAGTCACCGGCTCGATCACATGCTCTCTGGCGTCAGGGCGCAGATCGCGCTCAAGATATTTGGTGAAGATCTCGATAGACTTCGAACGCTTGCAGCAGACATGCAGGCAAGACTGTCAACGATTCCCGGCATCGTTGACCTCCAAGTCGAAAAGCAGGTCCTGATCCCGCAGGTGCAGATCGTCCCTGATTACGAGCGCTCAGCACTTTACGGCGTCACACCGCCGGCACTTACAACAACGCTCGCCAATCTGACTAACGGACATACGGTCTCTCAAATCGTTGAAGGCAATCGCCGGTTCGATGTCGTCATGCGTCTGCCGGACGAAGACCGGTCCACGGCCGGACTTGGCGAGGCGCTTGTATCAACGCCATCCGGCTACGTACCGCTGAAATGGTTGGCAACGGTCAAGGAAACCGAAGGCCCGAACCAGATACTGCGTGAAAACCAACAGCGAAGAATTGTCGTCTCCGCTAACGGTGACGGAAAGCGCGATATGGCCGCTATCATCGCCGACATCCGGGAGGCCATTGACAATACCGCCATGCCGTCGGGTTACGTAGTGCGCCTCGAAGGACAGTTTCAAGCACAGGAAGAGGCGACAAAGACAATCGGGCTATTGTCGCTGATCTCTCTTGCGATGATCTTCCTGGTTCTCTACAGCCGCTATGCTTCGCCAACACTCGCCGTAATCGTACTCACCAATATTCCTCTCGGAATCATCGGCAGTGTCGCCGCCTTGTGGATCGCGGGTCTGCCGTTTTCGGTTGCAAGTCTCGTCGGCTTCATCACGCTCGCTGGCATTTCGGCCCGCAACGGCATTCTCAAAATCTCTCACTACATCAACCTCACCCTCTACGAAGGCGAAACCTTCGGGCGCGATCTTGTCGTTCGCGGTTCGCTGGAAAGACTGACACCGGTCTTGATGACGGCACTGGCAGCAGGCCTGGCGCTTGTGCCTCTCATCATCGCCGCCGACGAGCCAGGCCGGGAGATTTTGCATCCCCTTGCCGTGACGATCTTTGGCGGCCTGATATCGGCAACCCTCATCGATACGATCCTGACACCCCTCTTGTTCCTCAAACTTGGAAAGCGGCCGCTCCAGCGCATTCTTGACCAGCACGCAGCAACAGAGTTGGGCAGCACGACCACCGCCGAAGCATTCTGATCTTCAAACAACCAGGGAGACACAAGTCAATGAAGATATCTCACAAATTTGCAACGCTCCTCGCCGCGGCAGCTCTTGCCACCAGCATACCGATCATTGCAACCGCTCATGAAGACCACAAAAAGAAATCGCATGGCGCACAGCACGGCGGTCAGTTTGTTGAATTCGAAAACCATCACGGCATCGAAATGGTCGCCGGCCAAACGACGTTGGTTTTTCACATCACCGAAGACAACAAGCCAATGGACCTGAAGGACGGTTCCTTCAAAGCCATCGTCCAGACCAACACGGAAACCAAAATGCTGCCCCTGTCGATTGATGGAAACACGTTGACCACACCAATCGATGCACCACTTCCCAAGGGGGCAAAGATTGCACTGAGCGGCAAAGATCGTAAAGGACACGCGATACAGGCGCGCTTCGTCAAAGAATGAGCGAACGCGTGCGTATCATATCCGAACACAAGACCCAGCAAACACCCGGAGGAACCATGATGAAATACTTGATCGCATCTGCATGCGCGCTGGCGTTGTTCGCACCGGCAATTTCTACGCCTTCAGCCGCGCACGTGATGGAATGGCGGCCAGGAGAGTCTCGCCAGGTCGGCTACCGGCACTGCGCCAAGGGACCTTGCGCAAAGCGTACCTGTTGGGCACCGACCAAACCCCATCGACACGTTGCTGGCAAAATCATTATCGATCCTATCGGGCCACCTGAGTGTTGGAAGCGACAGTGACCTCGGACATCGCCCGCCCAACAGGCTTAGACGCCGCGTCGAACGAGCGACCAGCCATTATTCCCCTGGCGCGAACTCCCTGGACGGTTTTGCCTTAGAACCTGTCGACACCTGCCGGCTGTAACGCAACACAGCAACCGTTAGCGCCGGCAGGAACGTCAACGTAACAATTGCCGTCGCAAGGATTCCAAAAAGAACAATTGCGCCGACACCGCGATAGAGTTCCGTCCCGGCACCGGGAATGAAGACCAGCGGGCCCAAACCGCAAATAGTCGTAATGGTCGACATGGCGATGGGCCGCAACCGCGATGAGACCGCCTCCATGACGGCGTCAATCGCATTCGCTCCCATTTCACGAAAGTTATGAAGCGCCCGATCCACAATCAGGATGGGATTATTCACCACCGTCCCCATAAGTATGAGGAAGCCAAGCATGGAGATCATGTCAAAGGGCTGTTGGATTGGTTTGAGCCCAAAAGCAGGCAGGATTGCGCCAACCCAGTTCATGAGCAGAAGACCGACCAGGCCACCGGCGACCCCTAACGGGATTGAGGTCATAATCAGCAGCGGATAACCCCAATGCGTGAAGATCGCGACAAGCAGTAAGTAAATGATGACAACGGCTACGAAATAATTCCCCATCAGCGCATTGCGTGTGGCGTCAAGTTGATCGCTTGCACCAGAGATACCCATCGCAATGCCCTGCGGAAGCTGACCGCTTTGGCGCATGTGGTTTATTAGATCCCTGCGCACCATTTCCACACCAGTCTCAAGTGGAACATTGGCTGGAGGAATAATGTTCAAGGTAACCGTTCGCTTGGCGTTAATGCGTCGTATGGTGCTCGTGTCGACCGTCTCTTTAATATCAGCGATGGCGGACAACGGCACGATCGTTCCCTGCGGCGTGTGCACGGGAAGCTGACCCACCGATTCAAGCTTGGTTTGGAATCTGGCGCGGCTGTAAAAATATATGTCGATCTTTTCGTCGTCACGGAAGAAGTGCCCGACAAAGGCGCCATCCGTAAGCGCCGCGACGGTAAACCCGATATCTTGCGAGGTCATGCCAAGCTCTGCGGCACGGTCCCAATTCGGCCGAACTTCAACGAGCGGCTGAGACAATGTAAGCGTCGGCGGATCAGCCTTGATGCGCGGGTTGTCGAAAATCTCTCCAGCACGTCGGTACGAATCCAGAGCGACAGCATAAACATCCTCAAGCCTTGGGCCAGAGATGTCGAGACTGATACTACGTGTCCCTCCATCGTTACTGGTGATGATCGAACCACGCGATGCAAAAGCGCGCATGCCGGCGTACGACTTGTACCGGC
This sequence comes from Hyphomicrobiaceae bacterium, assembly GCA_965222485.1. Classification (GTDB taxonomy): domain Bacteria; phylum Pseudomonadota; class Alphaproteobacteria; order Rhizobiales; family Hyphomicrobiaceae; genus CBDCUC01. The sequence goes on along the minus strand of CBDCUC010000040.1, from coordinate 1,273,389 downwards.
GCGTCAGAATACCCATAAAGCTGTCGATTGCATCCGGATCAATAGTCTCCGCAATAATGATCAACCCCTCTGGCGTAATCGACAGAAAGAAATATTTAATAGCGGGAACTTCACTCTCCCCACGCTTAAAGCGTTCAGGATCGTCATGGAGATACGGCAGCAGATAATCCTGCAGCTCCAGCCCGATCTTCTCCATTGTCTCCAGATTGTATCCCGGCGGCGAGCTCATCCGAGCGAAAACCTTTGGCTCGTCGCCTTCGGGCAGATACTCGGCCGGAGGGGTGAGGAAAGTGATTACGCCTGCACTCGCACCAGCGACAGTGAGAATGCAGGCAAAGCGTGTCAGCGGATTGCCAATGAGCCAGCCAACCGCCCTGACGAAAACACCATAACCCTCTTGACCCTCCTTAGCCCCCGCTTGCCCTTCCTTAGCCAATGACGGGGATGTCTTTTCGCCGCTAAATCGAATGTATGCCGCCGCTGTTGGAACGACCGTAATCGCAACAAGCATTGAAGCTAGGATTGAAGAGGACACCGCAACCGCGATATCAGAGTACAGCTGGCCTGCTTCCTCATCTATGAAGACGATGGGAACAAAGACGAGAATTGTGGTCATGGTCGAGGCCAAAACGGCCGGCCAAACTTTCCTGACGCCTTCGATCGCCGCACGGAAACGATCGAGCCCGCGGCGGCGCTCCAAATATATGCTCTCAAGAACTACAATGGAGTTGTCGAGCGTCATGCCAATTGCGAAGGCAACACCGGCAAGCGAGATCACGTTGATGGTTCGTCCGGCCAAATTCAACCCGATGAACGCCGCAATGGTACATATTGGAATACCGATCACGCCGACAAGTGTCGCCATCGGTGAGCGCAAGAACAAGAACATGACAAATGTCGCAAGTGCTGCGCCAATAGCCAGGTTCTTCCAGACGTTTTGCAGAGAATCTACGACGTAGACGACATCATCGGCCGTCAGCTCCAACTCCATACCGGCCGGCTTGAGCACCTCGGCGTTGATCGCAGCGGCCTCCGCCATAACGTTTTTCTTGATTTCAATTACGCTCGACCCGCTTTCACGACGGATCGACAAATAAACAATCGGTTCGCCATTGACGAACGCCTTCTGGCGAACCTCAAAGTGATGCAGACTAACGTCTGCGACATCCTTCAACCTGATGATGGAACCGGCATAGCGCGCAACAACGAGATTTTTGAGCGACTCAATGTCGTCGAACCGACCAACGGTTCGCAGTAAGTAGCGCCGTTTCCCGCTCTCAATTTCACCGCCCGATGTATCGTTATTTCGATTGACGACGGCTTGCCGCACTTGGGCAAGCGTTAGCTTGCGCTCGGCAAGAGCTGCAGGATTTAGCAAAATTTGGATCTGCTTTTCTGCACCACCGCCGATGTCAACGCGTGAAACGTCCTTCACATTCTCCAACCGCGCTCGCACATTGTCATCTATGAAATCGCGCATCATGTTCATGTTGAGTTGTCGCGGATTTCCTTTAAGCGGCGAAATCCGGAAGTACATGAATGCATTGGAACTGAAAGAACTCGCCGAGATGCGCGGCTGATCGACATTCTCGGGATAAGAGGGCACCTGACTCAGCGCATTGTTGATGCGGATCAGCGTTTCATTGAGGTCAATGTTATAAGGAAATTCGAGCTCGATCTCCGCCCGGCCGCTGGATGCGCGTGAGATGATGCGTTCCAGGCTTGGAATGGAGCGCAGATACTCTTCCTGTTCGATCAGGATCTCTTTTTCGATATCCTGCGGGGTTGCGCCGGGCCACCGTGTTTCAACCGTGACCGTGCGCACTTCCAAGTCGGGAATCATCTGAATGGGAATCCGCGTTGCCGCGACAATTCCCAACACACATATTATGAGCGTGGCGACTGCCATCAATGTGCCGCGCTTGACAAGCCAATCGAACACGCTTGCTCACCCTATTGCAAAATCAACATCCGAGGTCGAAATTTCTAGCTCGCAAGGCGGACCATTTGACCTTCCCGCAAGGCTTCATTGCCGCGCACAACAACACGTTCGCCTTCATTCAAACCAGATAGGACTTGAACAACTCCATCGAACGAAAGGCCAACCTTTATTCTGCGTTCTTTAACACGGCTCTCGTTTCCGTCCTTTTCAAGCACCCAAACCGTTGTCCGCCCATCCGGGTAGCGAATAAGTGCATCTCGACTTACAACGACATTCCGATCAGCTGTCCTGAGATTCACCATAACACGCGCCGACATACCCGGAGTGATGGGAAGGTTTTTGTTTTTCGGCAGAACACGCAATGTAAATGTTCTCGCATCCGGGTCGCTCACCGGAATAAGCGCATCAATTGTAGCCGGAATGTCCTCCCCGGGATTTGCATCGAATCTGATCGAAACCTCCGCCCCACCTCGAAGGCGGGCAAAATATTGCTGAGGAACAGGCGCATCGATCCGCAACTCCGTCATCGCGACCAGCTCAAACACCGCTGTCCCAGGCTCAACCCACTGTCCAACCTCTGCCATCTTCTTCGATATCACGCCAGAAAAGGGAGCTTTGAGGTGATGTCTTTCGACAACGCTGGCCGCGCGTGCTTCCAGCGCCTTGAAGCTCTCATAAGCAGCTTGGTCGATGTCCACTTCCGCCTCGCGTGCATCAACCGTGTTTTGCGGACCATAGTCACGAGATGCCAAGTTTTTTGCGATCTTCAACCGCCGTTTCGCATCCGCAAGCTCGGCAGCGGCCTGAGCCGCACGGGCCTTGGCCTGCTCGAAAGCTGCCTTTTCCAGTTCGTCATCAAGGTCAACCAGCATGTCACCGCTTTCAACTCTTGCCCCGCTGTCAAAATAGACTTTGCTAACGAGACCTTCGACGGAGGTGGAGATTTGCGAAACACGAGGCGACGTAACAGTTCCCGACAGAGACAGTTTTTTGATGACAGGCTGTACGCGCACGACCTCCGTTTCAACGGGTGTGGGAGATGGCTGCGCTATCACCTGAGGGGAAAGGAGCGCAATCACGATCGAAAGAAAGAAGAAGAAAAAGCATTTGCAGGCGTCGCTGCCAACAGACGTCCCGATACAGTCCGCCGGTTCTCTGCTCGTCGCAGTCATGATTGACAACCTTCGGTTATCCCTTGGCGGCAAGTGGGCATTCTAAAACTCCGTGAGCAAACGGCAGCGACAAAAAGACGACTTCAATCGTATGAAGTCAGACCGGGTGGTCAAGCTTGAATATTGGGCAGATCGCACCGCAAGCTATCAAAGATCGTTGAGCAACCCCGGGCGGTCCGGACCGTTTCGTCACGGCGCCACGCAAATGGGCCTGTATCGCCGAACTTTATGCGCCAGCTGTAGCATGTTCATCGCCGGCCTCCACTGCCCGATGGGCCATCGTCACCCCGCAGTCCGGCGACTGGCCCACGGCAATCTCCCGCGACAATTGGCGAATATCCTCATCCGAACGACGGCTCCGGTCTATTAAAAACTGACCATCAACTTAATTTGGGTTCGCACTTAACCAGGAAGCTGGACAATGAGGCTACTATTCCTTTGTTGCCTTTGTCGCCGCTTTGTTGTCCACCGGCTTTTTCTTAGGAGCTTCCGGCGCGGGCTTCTGGGTTGCCGCAACCACATGTGTCTTCACGCCAATCGCAAACAACCGCCAGACACCATTCACCACCTCATAGCCAAGCGTGAAATTCACTCGCTCCGGCTGACTTGGAAAAAAGCCTTTAAGTATCAGCCGCCCATTGCCATCGATTGACGGCTTCTGCGTTAACTGAGGCTTCAAGAGAATAACAGCGGAAATGTCGACATCGCGATGCCGCTCGCGACTAAAAATTTCAGCAAGCTTAGCCGGCGTATTGGCCTGCCGGAACGAGGGTGCCCCGAGGTCACGTAGGACAGTGTAATTCCCGGTCATGTTGGCATGATTGTACGCGATCAATGTCGCCTTGATCATGATGGTCAACTGCAGATCATGCGGGATCTTCTGCCGCTGCCCCTGTTGAGCTGCAGCCACGCTTGCAATTGCCAACATCAAAATTGCGCACAGGCCAAGACGGCGCACAATGGCCTTTAACATTCTCAATCCAACGAATTCATCGAACTAGGGTAAGAACAGCCATCACCCTCTGGCATGTTGTAAATACGGCAGCAGGGCCGCGCAACAAAATGACCGGTCAGTAGTGAATCAGAAGGCTACCACGTCAATTGCATGCCCGCGCGGCCGGCGACGATGGCATTTTCATGATAATCCATGAAATCCGAAAAGCCCCAGCCGACACCGACGTCAATGGCAAGCCGGTCACCATGCGCAAATAGCCCCTTCGCGAGAACACCAATGGCACTTGCCCCAAACGCGTTCGCGTTGCTGTCATAGCTGTCGAATGTACCCCAGCCAACACGCACGCCTACGCGCTCGTTTGAGGCAAGTTCGGGCGCTTCCATCGCCATCGCAATCGCAACGCCGGCTTGGACCCGGGCAATTGCCTTGAACACCGCGCCGCCGTCGGTTGCCAGGTTGCCAGCCCGATCCGTTGTCGGTAGCTCAAGCAAACCGCTTTGCGCGGACTTGCTGGCCGCAGACGTAATGCCCGGCATCGTATAGGTATTGGATTTCGTACCGAATACCTGCTGGTTTTCGCGGACTGCCGTAGCACCTGCACCGAACGCAGCTGAGTTTGTGAATGAGGCTGAAGAGTAAGTACCCACCGCCGTAGAACGGCTGCCTGTTGCGTTGGCACCGCGCCCATAAGCGGAGCCATTTGTCCCGCCATTTGCCTTTGCAAAATCGCCAATTGCGGTGCCGCCACTGGACGCCATCGCGAGTGTGCCCATAGAAACCGACGCAGTTGCCACCGCGCCCGTTCCAATTGCAATCGTGTTTTCACCCGTCGACATGGCAGCGCCGATCGCGATCGATCCATCACCAGAGGCGACTGAGGCTTGTCCTACTGCCGTCGAGGCAAGGCCGGTTGCCTGCGCCCCGGTGCCCAGCGCGAGCGTATTTGTTTGCGTTGCCTGGGCTCCCAAACCTGCAGCGATACTCGCCTGCCCGCTTGCCGTGCTGCCTTGCAGCGCAAGAGCATCAATCCCGTTGGCCGTCGTAATATTGGCCGTCGTTCCACCAAACGCGGTCGCACCGCTTGCGACCGCCGAACTGCCGTTACCGATCGCAATGGTCATGACATCTGTCGCTTGAGCCTGGAAACCATTGATCCCCCCACCAATCGCGATCGATGCACTGCCACTCGCTGTCGCGTTTCGGCCGACTGAGATTGCGGTGGTGGACGACGACTCAGCCCCATTGCCAATTGATATGGTCTGAATCGCGCTCGCGGTCGCATTGCCAATCGCAACGGAATCATCTCCGTCGGCATTGGCACCCAGACCGACGCCAACAGCCCGTCTTCCATCAGTATCCACATCTCGACCGATCGCAACAGAATCAACAGCGTTTGCATCTGACGCCTGACCGATGGCAATACCGCCCGACACGGCTACGTCTGCTTCCGCACCCAGGGCAACCGCATTGTCTATGCCATCGGCGATGACGATGCCACGGCCAACGGCCGTTACATCTGTTGACCCATTCACACCACCGACGGCAATTGTTGTTCCGTTACCGATGGCGACACCACCCTCGGCGACCTCAGAGATAACCGAATCTGCGCCAACGGCGGTACCGCTTTCGGAAAAGACTTGCGAACCATGGCCAACGGCAGTGTTGGCCAACTGAGTTGCCCGGGAATCGTTGCCGATGGACACGCCTCCATCATTGAGGTCACCTGCTCCAATACCAATTGAGACGCCCGAGGTCGTCTGAGCCCCAAACCCGACAGCCACACCCGTGGACGCATCAGTATCTGCGCCAACAACAACACCGCCCACACCGGTTGCACTGGAATCGGAACCAACCGAGATCGCTTCGTTGCCGCCAGTGCTCGCACGCTGGCCTATGGCAATCGTCTCGGTGCCACTGACGGTCGTTGAATCACCCAGGACATTATTGCCCGTGCCGCCGCTGACGGTATTGGAATCGCCAACGATATTATTATCGTTCGTCGCCACGTTATCGTTGTCGTCGCCGACAATGATATTGTCGGAGACTGGCGTACCCACCGCACCAACATCATTGCCATTGCCCACGACGATGTTGTCGTCACCTACGACGGTGCTGTTATTACCGGCGATAAAGTTGTCGCTTCCGTCAATCGTAATGGGGTCGCCGATTGCGGTGTTATTGTCGCCGTCAACCTGATGACCGCCACCCACGGCGACGTTGTTGGCGCCGCCATTGAGAATATCAATCCCGCTGCCAAGCAGGCTGTTGTTGCCGCCTGAGCCGCTGTTGTTATCACTACCGACAACAACATCATTGAGGCCCGCTCCAACAGACAGATAACCAACGACAACGCTGTTGTCGCCTGAGGCCGTCGAACTCACACCGACAACGGTCGAATTTGCACCCGATGCGGTGGAATTCGCGCCGACAGCCGTTGAATTGGCACCTGATGCAGTCGAGTTCGCGCCCAGCGCGGTTGAGTTATCGCCAGAAGCATTCGCACCTGCACCAAGAGCGGTGGCATTAAGGCCCGTTGCACTTGCACCTGCGCCTAACGCCGTCGACATTCCACCGTTTGCCGTCGCGCCCGTACCAAGCGCCGTGTCGTTAGCATTGTTCGCGCTCGAACCATTGCCGATTGCGATTGCATCAACGTGACCGGTCGTAGCAAGCGTGCCGCCACCGGCCCCCGAAAGCGAGCCGCCGCCGAGCGTGACACCCGGCGCGTACGAAATCCCATCGGGATTTCCGAGCGTAAGTGCACCATCGAACGCTGAAATGCCCTGCGCGGCAGCAAAGTTCGCCCAGGTCTCGACTGTTCCAGTGAACTCGGTACTGCACAGAGGTTTGGTATTCTGGATGCCGGTCACCACCGTTCCGGCGAGGTGGAGACCCGTTCCGACACCTTGGAGGATCACCCCGGGAATTTCCGAAACAATGAACGCTGCACCGATGGCTTCCGCAATCGTACCGGCTAGCTCAACCGCTACGGAGGCCGAATCAAGGCCAAGCAACAGGTCGTTGAACTGCTGTGCGCACGTTCCGAAACTTCCTGAGACGGAATTACTTGCCAGATCGTTGATCGCGTCCTCTTTCTCCTGCTCAGAAAGAGATGCGTCGTTCATGATGTCATCGACATCATCCTGAAAGTCATCGACGTCAAAGCTTCCGGTCGGTGAACTCGTATCCACGTTGTACGATGGATCGATATCGCCAGGCGTGGTTGTGACATCCTGAGCCAATGTGCCCAAAGACATTGCGCCAAGAAAAACAGTGGCAACGGCGGCCGGGAGACTGATCAACCTGACAAAATTATGACACGTTTCGAGCCTGGGAGCGGGGAGATGAGTCATAACAATCACACTTTATTCAATTGCAACAGAAGGTTGCATACGCGAATTAAGACAAATTCTGCTCCCCCGCTGAGCAGCGTCAGAAATCTTTGCACTTTTAAAAAAACATAACCAATCAAACGAGAATAATGAGACCCGATTGCAAGCCATCGTGATAAATTTACCACCACATGGCTGACAAACAATAATGGCACGCGCCTGGACACCCCACGACGCTACCCGGGCGATGCCGGCTACGTTACCGACACCATCACATTTCAGGATAAGGGCTGTTGCGTCGGCATGGAGTTGCTTGTGACACTGCTCAACGAACCGAAGCCTTAATTCGCTTTCGCCACTCTCAACCGCCAATCAGCCCTAATGGGCAATTTCCGCTGCCGGTAGTGAACTGCCGCTGCACGCGACTACATCCAACGCCAAAGAGCCACACGAAAACTTTCGCCGCTTCATCACATTTAGTTTGCTAGACTGTCATCACTAGTATGCGTGAGTAGTCCGCCGACAAGGATAGCTGTTCCTACCCGCAAATAAGCGACAGGACGCACCTCGCAAAGTAACTACGAGGCACATATGAGAGAAGGCACCACCAAGCTCGAAACGCGCAACTCAGGTCACACCGTCCTGCGCGATCTCTTGGAATGGCGCCGACAGGGAATTGCGAGCGCACTTGTCACATTGATTGATGTGGAAGGCTCCGCACCCCAGCCCGTAGGCAGCCAGATGGCCGTCAACGCAAATGGAGATTGGGTTGGGCGTATCACTTCCGGCTGCGCGGAAGCCGCGATCGCCGTCGATGCCGTGCGCGCCATAAAGGAGCAAGAGACAAGAATCGAAAGATATGGCGCAGGCTCCAAGTATCTTGATATCAGCCTGCCCTGCGGATCGGGCATAGACGTCTTTTTCGACCCGCACATTCCAACAACAGTGATCGAGGAACTACTTCGGGGAATATCTGAGCGACGTCCGTTGGGCCTCACGTTCCAAACCCAACGGGCCGACGCAGGTCATTACGACATTCGTTCTCTTGACGTCACCAAACCGCAGCAAGAGTTTAAGCTGCTGCGTGAGCAAAATGCACGCGCAGACAAATTCACCAAAATGTTCTTTCCCAACATTCGCCTAAACATTGCAGGTCGCGGGCCGATTCTGTCAGCCCTGGCACGCATCGCCCAGGTTCTCAAATGGGACATCGTTTTGTCCTCACCTGACGACAACTTGCTGCGCACGCTCCACCCTTTGGCGACGAAAGCCGACCACTTAACCAGCCCACAATCATTTAGCACGAACGCATTCGACGGCTGGACGGCCAGTGTCCTACTTTTCCACGAGCACGAGTGGGAGCCGGAAATACTGAAGGGCGTGCTTGCGGCTGAGAATTTCTACATCGGCGCACTGGGGAGCCGACGCGCCCACCAAGCACGAAAAGAAGCACTTGCAGAGCTTGGTTGCAACGAGCGCCAGATTGACAAAATTCGTGGACCGGTCGGACTTGATATCGGCGCACAAACTTCTGAGGAGATCGCGGTTGCCATCATAGGTGAGATCCTGGCGACAGCGCGCGGCGACCGCTGGGCCGACAGTCAACCGTGAACTGCACTGTCAACAACGACCTGAAGCAGCAAATCGCCGCAATCATACTTGCCGCCGGTCAATCCAAGCGCTTCGGCAAGGAAAATAAGCTTCTCACAAGTCTCTCTGGTGAACCGCTCATCCTCAGAACGCTTCAAAGCATCCAGGGTTTTGGCGTCGGCCATATTATCGTTGTTACCGGTCACGACGAACGCCAGGTCCGTGACGCTATCGCAACGTTTCCTGTAACGGTCACACACAACGAATATTTCAGCGAAGGCATGGGCACATCAATTGCCGCCGGCATTCGCGCGGCTCCTGAAAACCTGAAAGCAGCCGCAATCTGTTTGAGCGACATGCCAAACATCTCAAGCACGACTTTCGAGCTGATGGTCCGGCGCTTCGCAGACGCCGGTGACATGGAAAAAAAAATCATCGTTCCACGTCTCAATAACCGCCGCGGCCACCCTCCCCTTTTTGGCCGTCACTACTTTGGTGATCTAACCCGATTATCGGGCGACAAAGGTGCACGCGACATCATGATCGCAAACAAGGATCATCTAGTTGAAGTCGATGTCAACGACCCCGGCATCCACCAGGACTTCGATGTAACAGCGGACTTCCAACACAAGACCTGAATTGAGCGCACAACCGGCCCCAAAAATCCGCGCAACCGAACGAACACAACGCTCAGCTTTCAATGCGGCCTGTGTCGACACAACCTGTTACAACATCTCTTGCATAATGTTTGCGAACCGGCGCAGAGGCGCATCGTTACGCACCAGCGTCATCGGCACTGAAAAATGACCCCGATCCCAAATAAACAAGTTTGCTTCCGGCACACACCAGCGCTCCACCAGCCGTTGTCCACTTGCAAATGGAAGAATAACATCGCGGCGCCCTAGTACCGAAACAATGCGCTGAGGTGGAACTGTGAGCCGGCGTTTCGGCCCTAGCAGGCTAAGATATTTGCGCGCAAGCTCCTCCGTCCACCCCGTGCGCTGAACGGCCTGCGGGTCCATCCACACGCCCGCCAGCGCCCCGCTCAACACAGCCTCGCTCAAATCTTCGCAATGTGTGATGAGAAGCAATGCATCCGGCCTCAGAACCTCGGGCCAGTCGGCTGCGCGATCCGCCGCCAGCTGGCTCGTCAACGCGCCAAGACTTGAACCGCCAAATGCAAGAGGCCCCGATGACATTTCCCGCGCCCATCTGGCAAGGACAGCCCATTCTCTCACACCGCCTAGTAGCGTATCGAGGACCCCGGTGGGAAACGTCGCAACGACGCGCTCGCCGCCGAAATTTCCCGGCGGCACCCGCCGCCCATGCCAAGGCGCTTCAGGACGAATGACACGAAAACCCAAGCGCACGAGATGATGACATTCATCGATCAGCCCGCGCCAGTGATCGAATTCAACACACACCCCGTGACCGAATATAATCGTCGGCGGATCGTGCACATCTTCAGGTTCGTGCACACGCGCATACACCATGTCGTCAAGACGTTCCGACGGGCTTTGAAAGCGCAACCAGTAGTCCTGTCCTGTTGCCGTGTGAAATTTGCGCGAGACCTCGACCTTCGCCGCCGGTTCTGGCGGGCACGTGAAGGCAGATAAATCAACGAGAGCATCGTCATAAAGCGCCGCCGTTTGCTCTGGGGTCGCAATATCGAGTTTGACGCGTGGCACGTCAGGAGAATTGAGATAGCGGAAATGCCGGCGAGTCGCATTGTAGGCATGGCGCCGGGTAAGGCGCTCCTCCTCCACTTCGGCCCGCTCACTCGCGGTCGATACCTCCGAACCAAAAAAGGCACGCTCCCATTCAGACTCAGCTCTGGCAACATCGGCACGAGCCCGTTCGAACTTGCTCAAAGCACGCCGCAACCGTCCGTGATTCACAATCGGGCCATACATCGGCACTGCATCGCAAAATCGGTCCGGGTTTCCATTGACACTTCGCGCCGCCGCCCAAAGCCGCGAAACTGGAAAAAACCACCGACGAAGCGCATAAAGCCCGACCGCATCGAACCATGGGTGCGCCAAAAGCGTTCCCGCAACGAGCCGCACAAGCCTCTCGAACACATGCTCTTGTGGTTTCCCTGGCTTTGGCGAAAGGACTTCTGTTGCGTCTCCGCTTCCACTGCCTTCAGCACTCATATGATTGTCCCGGACATTCACTTTCGAGTCCTGTCTGCGGGCCACATGGGGCTGACATTCACCGCACCCGCATTAAGAACACAGCATTCGACATAGCGTATAATAACGACTACCCAACCAGCGGCTAGCTGAAGAGAGCGCGCGGTGCTAGCCTTGAAGCACCGGGTTTGAAAGATAAGAAATCCGCCGATCAACGGTCGTCCCGTGGCGGTGTTGAAAGGCAATTTAGATAATCGGGCAATTAAGATGTCGACGGAAGTCAGCCTGCCCCTTTGGTTATTCATCGTGCTTTCAATCGGCACGAGCTGGTGGCTTCTCGACCGGCTACTCATACCGAGCGTCAAATGGGCACTGAAGCGACGCGCCAATCGCGCGATCGAGGATCTCAATACACACCTTAAACTCGACATCCAGCCATTCAAATTGACGCGGCGCCAGATCATCACAGACAGCATCCTTTATGACCCGGAAGTCTTAGCGGCAATCAAACAGCATGCCACGGAAAACGGAATACCCCACGAAGTCGCGATGCATAAAGCAGAACGATACGCGCGCGAGATTGTTCCTTCTTTTTCCGCCTATGCCTATTTCAGAATCGGAACACGTCTGGCGCGGCGAATCTCCAAAGCTCTTTATCATGTGCGGATCGGCTTCAGCAACGACGAAGCGTTGAAAGCTGTGCCATCCGACGCATCAGTTATTTTCGTCATCAATCATCGCTCCAATATGGACTACGTCCTCGTCACCTATGTCGCGGCCTCGTCATCCGCACTGAGTTACGCCGTGGGCGAGTGGGCACAGGTTTGGGGTTTGCGTGGTCTCATCCGCTCCATGGGCGCATATTTCATCCGCCGCGATTCTCGCAATGATCTTTATCGCAAGGTTCTCGCAAGATATGTCGATATGGCAACCAAAGCCGGTGTCGTACAAGCCATCTTTCCCGAAGGTGGCCTGACCCGCGACGGCGCGTTGCGTGCGCCGAAATTTGGTCTGCTCTCCTACATGATCGCAGGCTTCGACCCAACCGGGTCGCGCGACGCCGTCTTCATCCCCGTCGGGCTAAACTACGACCGGGTACTGGAAGATCGGGTTTTGGTCGATGCTGCCACGACGCCAGCGGGAAACCATCCGCGTTTCCGTTTCAACCCGCTCGTATTTTCAAAGTTCATCTTCAAGAACATTTGGCTCATACTGCGCGGCCAATGGCATCGTTACGGTTACACGTGCGTGAGCTTTGGCAAACCGATTTCCCTTTCCAAATATTTGCACGAGCGCGGACTGGATCTGCGCACGCTCCCCAAGCAAGAGCGCGCCGCAGAAATTGAGAAGTTTGGATTTAGCCTCATGCAGGCCGTGGGATCCGTTGTTCCCGCTCTGCCAGTATCCCTTGTTGCGACGGCAGTCCTTGACGCCTCACATCCGCTGACGCTCTTTGAACTGAAAGGCCGCGTCTTCGGATTGATAAGCGCGCTTGAGACGAAAGGCGCCTACGTGCACATACCCCGTCACGACCACGACTACGCCATCACTGTTGGCCTGCGCATGCTTTTGATGCGTCATCTGCTGATAGAAAAAGATGGAAGCTATCAAGCTAATCCCGACGAGCTGGCGTTGTTGCGCTTCTATTCAAATTCAATTGCACACTTGGTGAAAAATATGTCTGCGCCAGGCATAGTGGTGCACCACCGCGCAACCGGTGTGGGCAACGCTAATACCACGACAGCATCCTGACCTTGCGACCGACATCGTTTCGCATCATCCGCCCCACTTTTGGTCGGTGCGCTCCTGCAAAACCCGTTCAGCCCATGACTTATTATTCTTATTCTCATTTCCCAAAAAATAGATGCCAAAATGCACACTTTGAAACAATCAAACTAAGAATTTTCATTACATAATTTGACCTTCTAAGTAACCAAACTTGGACGCAATTGAGCGCGAGCTTCCCTGCGGGAGTCGAGGTGATTCTCAACTAAGGAGAAAATCATGAGAGCACTTTTCGTTGGGCTTACAGTTGCAGCACTTGGACTTGGTGCAATCGCTCCGGCGATGGCAGCTGACGAAGAAGTCAAATGCGAAGAGGGGATGACTTACAATCCTGAAACCAAAAAATGTGAAGCTCCGAAAGAGTAGAAGTCATAAGCCTCATCCGTGATCCGTCGGGCGGCCTTCGTGCCGCCCGACTTTTTTAAGTCAGCCGACAATAACACAACCGCGTACAGCCAATCCTGCGGTAGAGCGAACATGCGCATTCATCAACACACGATGCGAGGCACTTGCGCACGTCGGTCGGTTCACTGTGTTCGCAATCAGAAGCACGCTCCGTACCCGCAGCAACAACCGACAAAAGTAATCTCAATCCCGCCTCTTGCGGCAATAAAGCTCAAGCTTGTGACTCATGATCTCATAGCCGTGCCGGGCCGCGACTTCTTCCTGGATTTTTTCAATGTCGCTTGATCGGAATTCGATGATTTGTCCGCTGTCGACATCTATCAGATGATCATGGTGTGGAGCATCGGCGGTCTCAAAGCGCGCTGGCACACCCTCAAAAGCATGCCTGTGAACCAAACCCTGCCCCTCCAGCGCAGAAAGCGTTCGATAGACGGTCGACAGCGAAACCGAGGGATCAATCTCACGCGCACGCAAATGCAATTCATTGGCGTCAGGATGATCATCGGCCTCCGTCAAGACCTTCAGCAATGCCCTGCGCTGACGTGTAATACGCACGCCTTCAGCACGTAGGGCCTGCTCAAGCTTTTGTGCCTGCTTCTGCATCATCTCAAATCTTCAGCACCAAAATCGTCCCTAATCCGCGTCCAAGTATGCGGATAAAGAAAGCCAAAACAGACACATAGCCAACATATCCGCAACACGGTCTCGAGGGCGCCACTCTACCCAGTTGCAAAGCATTTGCAAGTGCTAGTTGCGAATCGTTCGCAACTAGATTGACTGTTGCAAATAATTCGCATAAGCATTTAAGGAACAGAAAATGTCTTCATCGCCAGCATTCGTTCAAAGGCGATGAATTTGAGTTGAGATGGATATGGGTATTCGAATGCTTGCCCCCAAGATTTGGGCGTACGCACTTGTGTTGGCTGCACTAGTCACAATCGCAGCTTTGGTAACTGGCGGCTCTGCAACAAAGTCGGACGCAAAAGCGCTCAAAGTTGTTGCAACCACCGGCATGATTGCTGACGCAGCGCGCCAAATCGGCGGCGACCGTGTCACAGTAAAGGCGTTGATGGGTCCCGGGGTGGACCCGCACGCCTACCGCCAGACGCGCACCGACATCGTCGCTATGACCAAAGCCGACCTGGTCTTGTGGCATGGCCTGTATCTCGAAGCGCAGATGGAGGATTTTCTGCGCGCACTGACAAAGAAGCGCAAAGTTGTCGCTGTAACCGAGACGGTGCCGAAAAACCTGCTTCTTTCACACGACACTTACGACAACAAATTCGATCCCCACCTGTGGATGAATCCCGAACTATGGTCGAGGGTTGTCACGACCGTTCGAGATGCCCTGATTGAGACCGCGCCGGACGGCCGCGACGACTTCAATAAACGAACCGAGCAGTATCTTGCCAAAATAACCGAGCTGGCGCAGTACAATCGAAGTGTTTTGGCGACCGTTCCCAAAAGCGCTCGCGTCCTTCTGACAGCGCACGATGCCTTTAGCTATTTCGGTTCGGCCTACGACTTCGAAGTCGTAGGAATTCAGGGCATTTCGACAGAAAGTGAAGCCGGCCTTCAGCGCATCGCTCAACTCGTCGACCTGTTGGTCTCGCGCAAAATAAGCGCTGTATTCGTTGAGTCCTCTGTCTCCGACCGCAATATTCGGGCGTTGATCGAGGGCTGCGCTTCCAAAGGACACCAAGTCGAAATCGGCGGAGAGCTTTTTTCTGACGCCATGGGGGCTGACGGCACCTACGAAGGCACCTACATCGGGATGATTGACCACAACGCGACGACCATCACGCGCGCGCTCGGCGGCAAGGCGCCTGCCCGAGGCATGTCAGACCGCCTCACCGCGGATAGTTGACGCAAGTGCGCTCAAGGGAGCAGGTAAGTTGATAACGCCAGCAGTCGAGATCGCCCAAGCAATCGGTCAGGCGACGCATGTAGCATCGTCAAGCCACAGTCCGCTTACCATTCAGGGGCTAACCGTTTCATACGGCGAAAAACCGGCGATCTTCTCAATCGACACGACCATTCCCAGTGAAAGTATGGTTGCAATCATCGGCCCCAACGGAGCCGGCAAATCAACGCTGCTCAAGGCCGTCCTGGAGATCATACCGAAGCTATCAGGCACCGTTCACGTATTCGGTAAGCCGCTTTCCAATTCACGTCACCGCGTAGCCTACGTCCCTCAGCGCGCAAGCGTCGACTGGGATTTCCCGACACGCGTGATCGATGTCGTTCTCATGGGAATGTACCGCCAGCTAGGTCTTTTGGGAGTCGTCAAAGATCACCACCGGAAAAAAGCGCTGGCCTGCCTCGATCGCGTCGGGATGACCGATTTTTCCAGCCGTCAGATCGGGCAGTTGTCCGGCGGTCAGCAGCAACGTGTTTTCCTGGCACGCGCACTCGCGCAAGAAGCCGATCTCTACCTTCTGGACGAACCCTTTGCCGGAGTCGATGCAGCGACGGAAAAAGCAATCATTAGCGTGCTGAAAGCATTGCGCGAAGACAAGCGTACGGTCGTATGCGTGCACCATGATCTGACAACAGCCGCTGATTATTTCGACCACATTCTGCTAATCAATGTGAACAAGATCGCTGATGGCCCTCTGGCCACAACGTTTACAGCCGAAAACCTCCAGGCAACTTATGGCGGTCGCCTGGCGGCAGCACATATCGAACAGCTGCGCCTTCCGCTATCGTGAACCAATATGTCTGCTTTCTTTGACGCACTACTTCTTCAATCTGGCTACAACGCAGCGCTCGTCGCGATTGGCGCATCGCTTCTTGGTCTGGCGGCAGGTGGAACGGGAACCTTCCTGTTTTTAAGAAAACGCGCCCTGGTCAGCGATGCGATCGCCCATGCGACCCTGCCCGGTGTCGGCCTGGCTTTCATTGTCATGGTTCTATTTGGCGGCGACGGCCGCAACCTCGCCGGCCTTCTGATAGGTTCTGCAATCTCGGCCGGGATTGGCCTCATCATCGTCGAGTGGATCGCACACCGCACACGGCTTTCCGAAGACGCCGCCATCGGTGCCGTCCTGTCTGTCTTTTTCGGTTTCGGCATCGTCCTACTAACCGTCATCCAGACGATGTCGTCCGGCAAACAGGCGGGACTTGAAAGTTTCCTGCTCGGCTCCACTGCCGGGATGTTGTTTCAGGACGCACTCACTATTGCAATAGGCGGCGCCCTGGCATTGGCAATGGTCTATGCATTTTTGCGTCCCCTAACACTCGTTACATTCGACAAGGAGTTTGCTGCCGCAACAGGACTTAACGTACGCCGGTGGGACCTGATCATGATGGGTCTCGTTCTGGCCGTCACCGTAATCGGGTTGAAACTTGTCGGACTGATTTTGATCGTCGCGATGTTGATCATACCGCCGGTCACCGCGCGCTTCTGGAGCGACAGAACCGACTACGTGGTGGTCATTGCCGGTGTCGTTGGCGGGCTGTCAGGTTACGTCGGCGCAGCAATGTCAGCTTCTGCACCCAATATGCCGACCGGCCCAATTATCGTGCTGGTCTGCGCAAGCATATTTCTTGTCTCGCTCCTGCTTGCACCCCATCGCGGCGTTCTTGCCTCTCTCATACGCGCCCGCAGGTTTCAGTTAGACGTACACCGCCGACAAGGTCTTCTCGCGCTGGCCCATTCAGAACCGATCTTCGACCGCCTTACGCTCTCCGTCTTACGCCGCTCCCAGCTTATACGTCCCGACGGTGTCCCTACCGATCTTGGGCGAGCCCAAGCAGCCAAAGCTTTACTCGACGAAAAGCGATGGGACATTGCCCGGCGCCTCTATCAGGACGGCGCTGTTTTTTCCCACTATGACGGTCTAACGCCGATTGAAACACTTCTCACAAAAGATCAGATGGCCGAAATCGACAGCCGCCTCGGACCTCTCGCACCTGCAGGAGATTAGACGAAATTGGGCAGTGAATTTGTACAGTTAAGCCTGACACCACTGCTGATCGGCATTCTGGCCTCGATCGCGTGCGCATTGCCGGGCAATTTCCTCCTGCTTCGCCGTCAGGCACTCATTGGAGACGCAATCAGCCACGTCGTCCTGCCTGGTATCGTTGCGGCCTTCCTGGTGACCGGCGTCGTTTCCACCTGGCCGATGATGATAGGTGCAGCCGCTGCGGCCATCGTGTCGGTCTTGCTCATTGAAGCGATCAAGAGGCTTGGCCGCATCGAACCCGGCGCAGCAATGGGCGTAACGTTCACATCGGTTTTTGCTGCAGGTGTCTTGTTGCTCGAACAAACCGACACCAGCGGCGTACACCTGGATGTTGAACATGCCCTTTATGGAAACTTGGAAAGCCTGATCTGGCTTGCCGGTGAGGGATGGCATTCGTTGGTAGACATCGAAGCGTTACAGCAATTGCCACCCGAACTCACGCGCATGGCGGTCGTCGACACTTCTGGTGACGGTATTGACCATTGTTTTTTGGCGACCACTTAAGCTCTCAACATTTGATGAGAGTTTCGCGGCCACACTTGGCATTCCGACTGCACTACTGAGTTTCGGCCTTGTTGTCGTTGCCGCCGTCTCGGCCGTTGCCGCTTTTGACGCAGTGGGCTCAATCATCGTCATCGCGATGTTCATCTGTCCGCCGGCTGCGGCGCGATTGATGACAAACGAGCTTGAATCGCAAGCGCTGTGGAGCGTTGCATTTGCCACGGCCTCCGCCATCATGGGTTACATTTTGGCAGGCTATGGCCCATTGTGGCTGGGGGCCGAAAACGCGGTGAGCGCCGCCGGCATGATCGCCACCGTCTCCGGCATCATCCTGGCGATCACCTGCGTGTTCGGCCCGCATCGTTTCAGGATTGGCGAGCCCGAGCAAACAGCGTCGCGATAAGGCACGCCTAAGTTAATGCAGCAATGTCACAGAACCCACGGCGTAATTCACTCACGCTGAGCCAAATGCCACCACCGGCAATATGATCGTGTGAGCACGCAAACGACCCATAAGCCCGACTAAATTGCGTTCAGTATCTTAACACACTCCAGTCAGGCAAACTGTCTCGTTGGTAACAAGGCGCCGGCCACAACACGCTGTATGATCGGTGCGACATATGTCGATGGGCTAACGGGAAGGCCAAGATTGTGCGCACACACCTAGTCCTGTTCCTAACTCTGTTTGTCTGCACCCTCGCAACGCCAACAATTGCAGGTATAAGACAGGACCTTAAAAGCTGCGCTGCCAGCAGCGGCGCCAAAAGTGCGGCCGCCTGCACACGTGTTCTCAAGAGCAGGCGGCTGCCGAAACGCCAACACTACATCGCTTATTTCAATCGCGGTTGGTCCTATCGAAACGCTGGCGACTACAAAAAAGCGCTCGCCGACTTCACTACAGCTTCGAAGCTTCATCCACGTTATGCGGACACATTCTATAGCCGATCCGTCGTCCGCCACGACCTGGGTGACAACGATGGAGCGATGAAGGACCTAAACCAATACGTCAGCCTGAAGAATGACAAATGGGAGAGTTATTATAAAAGGTCTCTAATGTTGCGCAGGCTAGGCAAGCCCGAACAGGCCTTAGCTGACCTTGATAAAGCCGCGACGCTGGATCCACCCAAAAACAAACTTACGGCCGCAAAGGCACTGGTTTTATCCGATCTAGGCGACCAAACCGCCGCCCTTGATTTTGCAAACCAGGCAATTGAAAACGAATCCGATAATGCCAGCGCCTACTACGCCCGCGCGATCGTATTGTTTCGCCAACATCGCAATCAAGACGCCCGGCAGACCGCCGAGAAAGCGCTGACGCACAGGAAGCAATATGCGGCCGCCCTCCTATTACTCGGCAAAATTCTGGAAGATGAAGAAAAATATGAAGCAGCCAAAGCGCGCTACGAACAGGCGATAGCGACGCGCGCGAAATCTATCGAGGAACTTTACGCCCGCGACGAAGCTCGCTCACGGCTAGCGCTGGTCTCCGATGCCACCTCACGCGACGAGCCGGCAGTGGAGAGCCCCCAAGAGTCCGCTCCCGCGGAAGTCGACTGCCGAAAATTCGTACCCTCCGCCGGCACTACGATCGAAGTCGAGTGCGACGACTAGCACGGTAATCAAACCGGCAAGCCAAAATAACATACTGTCATAATCATGCGCGCGCCCTGGAAAAGCCGGTGAGCAGTTAGGCGTCTTTAAATCAATGCCAACATGCCTACGGTCCTCTAAACGACCCATGACTCTGAAGTAGAGCCTTAATCAAACAAACCTACGATGACGATAGAACTGACCAAGACGTCCCTTGGCCTTCGATGCTGCCGTATCTTCCATCCAAACGTGAGATCTCATGACAAAGGTCGAAGCCCAAAGAAAAATCCGCCCGGCGCACAAGGTTGTGCGACGCCCCGGATCTGGCAAACAATGCGCGACGCAGTCTGAGTCGTCGCTAGCCATATCGACAAAAGTCTCGCAAGTCTTCGTCGAGACTTTTGAAGACGGACTTGCTGTTTTCGATAACCGCCACAATCTGATGTTCTGCAATCAACCCTTCCGTGATTTACACAAAGGCCTTGCGGATGTGCTGCACACTGGGACACCCTTCGAAAACGTCCTGAATATAGGCCTTGAGCGCGGCGTCTGGGACACCGAAGGCCAACCCGCCGAAACGTGGAAAAAAAGCCAGTCTACATTTTCCAATGATGGAAAGATCGAAGCTTGTGTCAAATTCGCCGACGGCCGATGGATCTTGCGGCGCGCCACACGCAGCGCAGATGGACATGTGGTTGAGATCTGCTCAGAACTCACAAAATGGAAGAACCGAGAAGAAGAACTGAGCGTCGCAACAAAGCGGGCAGAGCAAGCAGAGCTGGAAACAAAGCGGGCATTACTGGCGGAAGAAGCCCGAAATACTGAAGAAGCGTTGTTATCCGGTCTGAACCACTGGTTGCATTCGTGCAAAGCAATGCAGGAACTCAACGATGTCGTATGCGCCTACCTCATGCGCCTGATCCCGCACTCTTCCGGTGTTCTATATATCTACAACAACTCAAGGGATGTCCTTACTCCCGAATGTTCCTGGAATCTCGACATTCAGCCCTGTGATATTCAACCAGACGATTGCTGGGGTCTGCGGCAGGGACGACCTTACCATTTTGGGTCCGACGGCTGGTTGTTTGAATGCGACCACGCCAAGGTCAACCCGCTTGCACCATCTTCTACCCGCTATTTCTGCATACCGATCCTTGCGCACGGCGAAACGGTCGGCTTGCTGCATATCGTTCCAAAGTGTGAGAACGCGGATAACCCGTCTAACTATTGCGAGCGCAGGTTTTCCATTGCCTGCAAATGTGCCGAACAGATCAGCCTTGCTATCGCCAATGTACGTTTACGCCAAGAACTCAAGACACAATCAATTCGCGATTCACTGACTAACCTGTTCAATCGCCGCCACTTCATCGAGCGCGCCAACCGCGAGATCGGACGCGCCTCACACACCCACGAAAGAGGATCGATAATCGTTTTGGATGTCGATCACTTCAAAAAATTCAATGACAACTTTGGCCATGACGCAGGCGATATCGTCTTGAAGAGCGTCGCACGGGAAATTGTCGATCACTTCCGCGCTGAAGATGTCGTCTGTCGCATGGGTGGCGAAGAATTCGCAATCCTTCTCCCGAATGCTCCGGCAGATGTGGCCGTCCGCCAAACGATGGAACTCCTGGCAAAAATTGGAGCAATGAAAGTTCGATACGGCAGCGAGACATTACCGAGCATCACAATTTCAGCGGGCGCCGCCACCTACCCAGAAGCCGGAGATACGTTACACAGCATCATGCAAATGGCTGACAACGCACTCTACCAGGCCAAAGCACTAGGCAGAAATCGTGTGGTCAAACTCGAAAGCAGAACCGGTGAGCCCTTGCAGTATTGTCCCGACCCCCTGGCGGTGTCCAACAACACGGACTAGCTTACACACGGGATACTCCCCAATACGGCAATGGCTCACCACCACCCTGGTTTCGTCTGAGCGTGCCCAATGTCCGACATGCAGCAGGGCGCACGCCCCCTGGATCTTTGCGATCCGGTGACTATCTTGCGGCGGCACCTCGCATACGCGACGCATGAGCCGAGCGCATGCCTCATCCCCAACAACAAATAAGGTTCTTTTCGCGCAGCGTAACGGTTTATCTCCGGAACCTGAGTTGCCATATGAACCGGCAAACCTGAAACGCCGGATGGTTTCAGGAAACACCGTGTGTGTCCTGACAGACTGATACCGCTTAAAAACCCTGCGATCACCTAAACTCCGACGGGTTTGCATGTTGACCGCTACCTGCGCTCGTGCATCCTAGTCTGACCCGTCAGACCGGAGCAGAAGCCTGAGGTGGTGCAAATCCCTTCAGCAATCAATTCGGATGCAACGGAACAGGTAATACCCACAACATGATCGCTACTTGGCCGCCAAAATTTCACAGATGACGAATTCTCCGTTCTCGCCATGGTTTCACTGTCCTAATCCCAAACCAAACGCAAAAGTACGCTTGATCTGCTTTCCCCATGGCGGCGGCGGCCCGCAGGCGTATAGAAATTGGGAACACGAACTACCCGAATTTGTCGAGGTTATCACTGTTTCATTGCCCGGGCGCGGGTCTCGTTACAGCGAGCCTGCACTGACGCATATGCCGGAACTGACAGAAAGTCTTGTTACGGCACTACCACCGCTTCTCGATCGCCCGTTCGCGTTTTTCGGCCACAGCGTTGGCGCACTTGTTGGTTTCGCTACCGCGCTTAGGCTTCGCGAAGTTGGGCTGGACGCACCCATGCGCCTGTTCCTTTCCGCCTATGCTGCACCGGAGGAGACGCCAACAACTCAAAATACCCATACGCTAAGTGACCATGACCTCTTTGCCACGGTTTCCGAGCTGGGTCTCATACCTGAGAAAACGGAAAGATCGCCAGAACTGCGCCAGCTTATCCTGCCACCGCTACGTGCTGATTTTCAGCTCGCCGAAACATGGACTGTACCGGCAGGAGAACAGATTCAATGTCCGATCACCGCACTTGGCGGCCGCGAGGACACTTTGCTTCACCCATCCGATCTTGACGGCTGGAGAAAATTCACGACCGCAGATTTCAAGCGCATCGTGTTTGACGGTGGACACTTCTATCTCAATGCCCAGCGCCAGTCTCTTCTGGCCCTCATGTCAAAAACGATCGAAGCGGATCTGGCAAACCTGCCCACATCTATTTTAGTCGGCACACACGAAGACTACCCCATCGACCAATGTATCGATCAACTCTTTCGCGCGGCAGCCAGGAAATCACCCGATGCACCTGCGCTGCATGAACCGGACCGCTGCCTGACGCTCTCCGAACTCGACTTTAAGTCGGACTTCCTTGCAATGCGGCTCATCGAGTTAGGATGCCGACCGGATACGATCGTGGCGATCCTGATGCCTACCAGCATTGACATGGTCGTCGCCATGCTCGCGACACTAAAAGCCGGTGGTGCTTACCTGCCGCTGGACCCCACGACGCCCGCAACGCTATTGCGCGAAATTCTGAATAGCGCGGAACCTCTAAGCGTACTCACGACGTCAAACCTGGCGTCGCGATTACCTGAGCAATGGCGAACAAACCGCAAGCATATTTTGCTCGACAAAGACCAGGGCGAGGACCTCGCAGAGGAGGCCTCAGAACAATCGGGCGCGCCTAATGCCACGCACGGCCCCGACAACCTTGCATACGCTGTCATGACGTCTGGCACGACAGGAAAACCGAAGAGTATCCTGTGTCCGCACACGGGTGCAGTAAATTCCTACTGGTGGCGCTTCATCCACCTTCCCTATGGCGAGGATGAACGCGAAGCATGCAACATCTTTTTTGTTTGGGAGATCCTGCGGCCGCTGTTGCAGGGCCGGCCCGCCTACATCATTCCTGACGACACGATCTACGACCCACGTCGCCTAATAAAGTTTCTACGCCATAATAGAATAACGCGCGTCTTGTTTACGCCCTCGCTCCTTGGGCAAATTTTGAACGCGACTGATGAGACACTGAAGAAGGATCTCTCACACCTACGCTTTGTTTATCTCAACGGCGAAGTCGTCACCGCAAATCTGGTGGAACGCTTTGCCGAGCGCCTGCCGCATGTCGCCTTGATTAATGACTATTCAATTTCGGAATGTCACGACATTGCGACAATGCAGCTTCAGCCATCCGCGCCGGCGGCTGAAAAAAAATTTGCTCCTGTTGGACGCCCCATGTCCAATGTCCGTGTCTACATACTTGATGAAAGCTTGCAACCGGTGCCCCGGGGAGTTGAAGGCGAGATCTATGTCGCCGGACCCACCCTGGCGCAAGGCTATCTCAAGGCGCCTGAGCTAACAGCAGAGCGCTTCCTCCCCGACCCGTTCCAGCGTGGCCGCACACGCATGTTCCGCACGGGCGATGTGGGTCGCGCAGGCACGAACGGAACAATTGAGATCAACGGACGCGCAAAATTCATGGTCAAAATTCGCGGCTATTCTGTCGTACCTGCCGCCGTCGAATCGGTCATTTCTTCTCATCCCGATGTCAGTGCTGCTGCCGTTGTTGCAATCGACGACCCGAACACATCGCAACCTGACCGCATCGTGGCCTATGTGGCGGGCTCCACCGAAAAACCAAATACATCCAAAATCCTTGAACTACGCGCATACTTGAAGGAGCGATTGCCCCACTACGCTGTCCCCTCCCGCATCTTCACCGTGGACGCTTTACCCATCTGCCCCGCAACCGGAAAACTGGACCGAAATCAGCTAATCCGATTGCGCCAGAAAGCTGCAAGTCAACCAACGCAAGTTTCCGAAATTCTCACTGGTGCGGCTGCACCAAAAAAACATGACGAACTAACGCTACAGGGCGACATCACACAGATCTGGAACGAACTGCTCGGCGTTCCACCGACAGAACCAACGGACAATTTCTTTGACCTTGGCGGACACTCATTGAAGGCCGTTGAACTCGTCCTTGCTATTGAGGAGAGGTTCGGCGTTTCGTGCAGTGTTGTCGACATCTACAATCACCCCACCCTCGCCGCGTTCACCCAATCGCTCGCAAATAGTCTAGCGGCGCACAGCCCGACCGGTCACAAAACACCGACGATCAAAACAAGCCACAGCCAAAGCGGCCAAATTGCAGTGATAGGAATGTCGTGCCGTTTACCGGGCGCGAACAGTCCCGAGGAGCTTTGGCGAAACTTGCTGGATGGCCGCGACTGCCTTACGCACTTCACTCAGAATGAACTACGTAATGCTGGCGTCCCCGACGACCTGATCAACGACAAGGACTACATCAACATTGGCGCAACGCTCAGCGATGTGAGCGGTTTTGAACCCGCGTTTTGGGGTTTGAGCGAACGCGAAGCCGTTCTTATGGATCCCCAACATCGGCTGTTCCTTGAATGTTGCTGGCATGCGCTAGAAGATGCAGGTATCCCGCCGGGGGCCAACAACCACAATGACATCGGCATCTTTGCCGGATGCTATTTGCCTAGCTACCTCGTTCACCACCTTGGCGCCCAGCATCTTCTGGACGCCCGGGACCCAACGACATTTCACCTTGCGGAGGTTGGCAATGACAAGGATTACCTCGCCAGCCGCGCTGCTTATCACCTGAACCTGACCGGACCGGCCTTAAATGTCCAAACGTCATGTTCCACTGGTCTTGTCGCCGTTGCGGAAGCAGTGAACGCATTGAGATCAGGACGGTGTCGAGCAGCCCTTGCCGGCGCCTCCAGCATAACTTTCCCGCAGGCAGGCTATCGTCACGTCAATGGTCACATAAACGCGCGCAGCGGCAAGTGTCGCACCTTTGATGCCGCATCGGACGGCACCATATTGGGTGACGGCGTCGGCGTCGTCATCTTGAAACGCCTGGAAGATGCACGCGCGGACGGTGACAACATACAAGCTGTCATCAAAGGCGTTGCAGTCAATAATGATGGCGCTCAGCGTGCAGGGTTCTCCGCCCCTGGCGTCGAGGGACAAACCGATGTGATAACTTCCGCACTGGACGACGCGGGTTTAAGCGCGGATACGATCTCATTTGTCGAGGCGCACGGCACCGGAACGCAAATTGGTGACCCGATTGAGGTACGCGCACTCACAAACGCATTTCGCAAATCCACTACTCGCGTTGGCTACTGCGCACTTGGGTCGATCAAATCCAACATAGGTCACAGCAACATCGCTGCAGGCATCGCAGGATTCATCAAAACCGTTCTTGCCCTAAAGCACAAACATCTCCCGCCTCAAAAGAACTACGCCGAGCCCAATCCGCAACTGCAGCTTGCAACATCGCCATTCTTCATACCGACGGCGCGTTTAGAGTTGCAGCAAAAAAAAGATGTGCCGCTACGTGCAGGTGTGTCGAGCTTTGGCATTGGCGGAACCAACGCACACATCGTCGTCGAAGAGGCGAAAGAAAGTCCCGCCATTGACCATGCCAAACCGAGAGATGACGAACCCAAGCCACCCCACGTTCTGATCATGTCGGCCAAAACCAGTGAATCACTGAGAGCAATGCGTGAAAACCTCGCCGACCACTTGGCCGCCCATCCCGAACAGAACGTCGCCGACGTTGCAGCAATGTTACAAACAGGCCGCCGTCACTTCACCCATCGGCTTGCCATAACCGCGGACACCATTGAGGCCGCCGAAAAAGCCCTCAGAACTGCGGTCATTCCGGCCGGGCCAGCAGATAACAGCAAGATCGCTTTTTTCTTTCCGGGCCAGGGAACACAATATCCCGGCATGGGCGCCACACTATACCGCACCTACCCTCAATTCGCCGAAGCGTTCAATAGCTGCGCCGACCTATTCAAGCCGCTAATTGCGTACGATCTTCGCGATCTGTTCAACGAGCAAACCGCACACAATCTGCTTACAGACCCGCTAGGGCTTCAGCCTGCAATTCTTTCAATCGAGTACGCGTTGGCACGCATGCTGATGTCTTGGGGCTTGGTGCCATCGGCAGTAATTGGGCACAGCCTGGGCGAATACGCCGCCGCCTCCATTGCAGGCATAATGACGTTTGCAGATGCCGCGCAATTGGTCGCGACGCGAGCTGAAGCAATGGGAGCCTGCGGCAAAGGTGCGATGGTGTCGCTCGCCACCGATATCCAAACGGTACAAGCGTTGATCGAACAACACGCCGGCATTTGCATTGCCGCGACAAACTCCGACCGAGACGTCGTGATATCCGGTCCACCTCGAAAAATTGATGAGATTGAAAACGCCGCGCACCAGGCCTCGATCTCCAGCCGCCGCCTCAATACAAAGAGTGCATTTCATTCACCACAGATGACACCAGCTGCAGAGAAAATCGCTGCCGCAGCCGCCGACATCGATTGGCGCTCACCCGACATTCCCATGTACAGCAATCTGACCGGGCAGATCCTGACAAAGCGTGACCTCGACGGCGGCCGCTACTGGTGCGACCAGATGCTGGCACCTGTGCGCTTCAAACAATGCGTGACCCGGTTGCTTGACGCGCATCAAAACCTGGTTTGCCTGGAAGTCGGACCGGGGCGTTCACTCTCATCGTTCGTGGCCAAAATTGCCCGCAAAAGAAAGCACCCACACGCCGTGGCATTGCCGCTGATGCATTGCGCAAGGCAAGGCGCAGAAGAAAGCACAGATGCACTCCCCAAAGCGTTGGCGCACACGTGGCAGCGTGGCGTCGATCTAAACTGGCGCTCAATCCACTCTGACCAGCGCGCAAAACGCGTTGCACTTCCCGCCTATCCATTTGCGCGCCGGCGCTGCTGGCCAACCCATGACGTTGCAGCCAACCGCCCGCTCGATAGAGACACAAGGCCTACGCTCCAAAACCCTGAGTCGAAACTCGCACCGGAAAACCGGTTGTTTACACCTTCATGGAAGCGCGTGCCACTCAACGTAATCAATACGGACATGCCAATGCAGCGGTGGCTGTTGCTCCTCGAATCGGAAGGCGCCGCGGGCCAACTTGGAAGAGCTGTGTCTGAGCGCTTGAGGCAACTGGGCCATGACGTCGCCGAGCTTTACCGGGGCACTATATCGGAAAATGGCAGTACCGGAGCACGGGACACTTGGACGGAAGCCGCCGATGCGGTGCGTGAAGATTTGGAAGTTGGTAATGGACGGCCGCCGAACATTCTCTACTTATGGTCTCTCGGTAAGTGCACGCGCAGCAGCCCGACTGCATTTGATACCGTCTCACCGCTCATCGGGTTGATCCAACACCTGGCGCAGTTGCCTGCCTCAGCCATGCCGTCCCTATGGGTCGTGGGAGCAAACGGGGTCGCGGTCATCGACGAGCCGGTTGACGCATCAAGCTCTTCGCTCATTGCACCGGTCATAGTCTCCAGCCAGGAATACCCCGGCCTTGCAGCCCGCTATATGGACATAGATTTGGCGAGCGACGGTGACAGCGCGGATATCTCCATACTCGCGGAAAGACTGCTGGGCGAGTGCACGGCCACCAAACCACGCGGCGAAGCGGTCCTTGCCATACGCGGCCGGCATGGTTTCGTTGAAAGCTACCAACCAATTGCCTGTAAACCGGAGTTAGCCCGGCGCGAGGGCCGTGCACTCCTTGACAAAGGCGCATACATCATTACCGGCGGTCTCGGCCGGATCGGCTTGTCGCTTACCTCCCATCTTTGCCGCAACGGTTGCAAGGTTGTCGTTACCTCACGCGAACCAATCCCGAATGTAAACGAATGGCCGTCACTTATCGCAGCAACGTCCACCCCTTCTGACCTGCGCGAACGGCTTTGCAAACTCATCAAGATAAACGACGGACCTGGGCATCTCACAATTCTCACGGGCGATGTCGGTGACCCAGATGCTCTCCAATGCATCCTGCGCCAAACGAATGGTCGCTTCGGCCACATCAGCGGTGTCTTTCATTTGGCCGGACTCGCCGAACTGCAATACATTCCCGACACCACGCCTGACACCGTTCTCCACGAGTTCAGGTCCAAGGTCGACGGTACGGTCAATCTCTCCCGCGCCATCGCGCAGCTCGCGCAAGAAACGCAAGCCCAGCCCGGATTCGTCGTCTTGTTTTCCTCTCTGGCAGCCCAGTTCGGCGGGCTTGGAATGACAGCATACGCTGCCGCAAATCGCTTCATGGATGCATTCGCACTCCAACAAAACGAGAGCGGAGACACCCGCTGGACAACCATCAACTGGGATGACTGGTCGTTCGCATACGACAAGCAGCAAGTTTCCGCCTACAAAAAAACCCGCGCACATCTTGCCATGTCGCCAGAAGAGGGGTTGGCCGCGCTCGAAACAATCTTGGCTATGAGTGACACCTCTCAAGTCTTTGTCGCAACAACCGACCCTGTTGTCCGCGCGACGCGATGGCTCGACCGTAGCAACCGTGAGTCACTAGACTCAACTATTAATAGGTTCAGCCAATCATTCCCCGACAGCCGCACACGTGAAGCAATTGATAACGCCCTCAGTCCGTTAGAGGAAATCGTACGCACAGCCTACGTCCGAATTTTGGGAGCCAGTAACATCGGTCATGACGATGACTTTTTCGATCTGGGCGGCGACAGCCTGCTGGCAACGCAAATCGTAATGGAACTGACAGGTAAATTACCGCCCGAAGTTCAGTTACGCATCTCAGACGTCTTCGACTATCCGACCATTAGAGCACTTGCCGCGCACATCGCGTCCGGTCCATATGAGGACACGCCGGCAACAGGCATGGGCGCGAACTGAACGAAATCAAAATCCGATTCCATCATTTGTCTAGTGAGGCCAATATGAACGAGCCAGTGGGCACATTCGATCTCGACAAAACGTTGCAGCCATTACCGGTCCCGAGCCTCGCCGAAACCTGCGAGCGTTATCTTGCGAGCGTCGAACCCCTGGTTGAGCCCGATGTGTTCCAGAGCATAAAGACGCAGCTTACGGAGCTGCAAGTGCCAGATGGCGTTGGCCAGCGTTTACAGAATGCGTTGGAAATGCGTGCCGCGAATATGGACAACTGGCTTTTCGACTGGTGGGCGCACTCTGCCTATCTCGATTGGCCGGACTCACTTGTCTGCAATAGCTCCATCGGGATTTCATCCGATGCCCGTTATGCACCGGGCGACCAGGCAATGCGCGCCGCCCAGGTCACGGCCCAGACGCTCGATTTCTACTTGTCCATCGTAAACGAAACCATGCCACCCGAACTTTTGCGTGATGGGTCAGCATTGGATATGTCGCTGATGCGAAATTTTTTCTCCACCAACCGCTACCCCGGCGCCGATGGTGACCGCATGCAGACCTTTCCTGCACATGAATCCCGCCATATTATCGTCATCAGGCGCGGTCGCCTCTATAGCCTCGATGTAATCGACGAAGAAGGAATGGCCCTTGCGCCAGCCCAGCTCATGGCCGCGTACCAAAGTATCATTGCCGCCGCGGATAACGCAGGTGCAGCCGCACCAATAGGTGTGTTAACAGCAGCGCGCCGGCCTGATTGGGCAAAGGCAAGACAGGTACTGGCGCGGAACCCACAAAACGAAAACAACCTCAATCGGGTCGATCGTGCCGCCTTCGTCGTGTGCCTCGACGCTCAAAGCCATGACAACCTGGACAAACTTGCGCATGCCGGATTGCACGGTCAAGCAGGCGACCGTTGGCACGACAAAAGCCTGCACATGGTGATTGATGCCGACGGCCGGTTCACCCTGCACGGCGAACACACACCCGTCGACGCCGGCGCGTGGGTCCCGCTTGTCGACCTGGTCTCTACTCCCGCAGAGCCTGTAACGCCAGCGAGCGCTGCCGAACACCCCGCACCGGTAGAACTTGAATGGCAATTGTCAGACGAAACGCTGGCATCCATCGACGCGGCAAAAAGCCACTTCCATGAGCTCATTGATAATCTGGACCTTCACATCCGGTATTTCGACACCTTTGGCAAAACAACAATCAAAACACTGAAGACCGGTCCCGATCCGGTGCTTCAAATGGCATTCCAACTCGCCTATTGGAGATTGCACAATCGTAGTCCCAAAGTTTACGAGGCAGCATCGACACGCATGTACCGGCACGGTCGCACCGAAACAATCCGCTCGACGTCCAATCAGTCACGTGCATTCGTGATGGCCATGGATGATGCGTCCACACCTGCCGCCAACAAGGCAGGTTTACTGCGCGCGGCTTTCGCTGAACACAACAAACGCGTCAAGGAAGCCTCCGCCGGGCACGGTGTCGACCGGCATATGCTGGGTTTGCAGCTGATTGCCAAAGAGCTGGAGGTCACCGACCTGCCCGCAATCTTTTCCGAACCCGTGCACAAGCGCGGGTGGGAGATTACATCAGCGCAACTGCCGATGCGCAACGGTCTGGTGAACCACTTTGCACCTGTCTGCCCTGATGGCTACGGCATTGGCTACATCATCAAAGATGACCACATCAATATGTGCGTCACCGCCTGGAAGTCAGATCCGGACACCGGGGCGCTCAAATACGCCGACGCCATTTCACAGTCCCTCAACGACATACGCGCCCTTTTGGAAACCGCAGGATAGCTCGTGCGATCTCTGCCCAGCCTGCCAACACGAAAAGGCAAAGTATGACGCTGTGTCCGGACATGGTGCGATTCCTAGGCGAACTCGGTGCGAGTAGCCTGCACGACCAGACGAGCCAGCCCATTGCAGCGCTACGTCAGGCCTACGAGGAATTTTCCAACAAGTGCGCCCGGCCACGACCACCCGGACTTGTCATCGATGATCACCACATCGGCCGCAACGAAAACAAAGTATGCGTGCGGGTTTACAGACCTGAAAACTTCTCAAGCTCAGAGCTCCACCCTTGCGTTCTGTTCATGCACGGTGGCGGATGGGCCCTCGGCAGTATTGAGTCCCACGACTGCGTGTGCGCCGAACTTGCATCCGAAACCGGCTCTGTCGTCATCAGCGTCGACTATCGCCTCGCGCCGGAGCACCCCTATCCGGCGGCACTTCAGGATTGCCAAACAGTGCTCGATCATCTCGTGCAACTGGGAAAAAATGACTGGGGTATCGACAAGGACCGCATTGTCGTCGCCGGCGATAGTTCCGGCGCAAATCTCGCTGCTGCGTTGGCCTTATCTGTGCGAGACGAGGCGGAGATCAACCTAAAGGGCCAGGCACTGATCTACCCGGTGCTCGGCGTAGACTTCAATCTACATTCCTACGCCGAAAACGCCGATGCACCCATGCTCACCGCTGCCGGAATGCAAAATTACTGGAAGCACTATCTCGGTGGCGATCTGAACAATGCAGACCCTCTGGCTGCACCGCTAACATCTTCAAGCCTTGAGAACCTACCGCCTGCACTCATATTGACTGCCCACTACGACCCCGTTCGCGATGATGGTGCCGCTTATGCCGAACGCCTGAGCGAACAAGGGGTCACAACAAAGTATCGATGCGCCCCAAACCTGCCGCACGGATACCTGCGGGCGCGTGCATACAGCCCCGCGGCAGCGGCGGAATTCGCGTACTTTTGCCATGAAGTAAAGCGGTTGCAGAACGGGCGCGCGTCCTAGGCCGAGCCGCCGCCCGCGACGGCCACTTTCTGTGCGCGCCGGCGCAACCTGGCGAAATTTCGCGCACGCCTGCGGGCCATCCTACGAACACGCCGCCGTTTAAACGGGCGCAACGTACCAAGTCCGCGGCACATAACGTAGAACGCTGGCGTAAACAACAGCCCGAACAGCGTCACACCCAGCATTCCGGAAAATACCGTAACGCCAAGCGACTGGCGCATCTCCGCACCTGCGCCGGTGGCAATCGCAAGGGGCACAACACCCAAAATAAACGCCAGAGACGTCATCACGATGGGGCGCAACCGGGTGCGTGCTGCTTCCACTGCCGCCTCAAACCTGGACTTACCCTCCAGTTCCTCCGCTTGCTTTGCAAACTCAACAATCAGGATTGCATTCTTCGCCGCCAAACCAACGAGCACAACCAATCCAATTTCCACCAGAATATTTCGATCAAAGCCTTGCATGTTGACGCCGATCATCGCCGCCAGAATACAAAGGGGAACGATGAGAATGACCGCCAAAGGCAACAACCAGCTCTCGTAGAGCGCAGCAAGTAACAGGAACACGAACAAAACAGCCAGACCAAACGCCAGGACTGCAGTCGAGCCTGCAATCTTCTCTTGCAGCGCTATTTCGGTCCACTCAAACCCAAACCCCGCCGGCAGGCGCTCCGCCACGATTTTTTCAATCGCTGCGATTCCCTGACCCGATGAAAAACCACGCGCTAACCCGACCTGCACTTCCGCCGCTGGATAAAGGTTGTACCGCGGAACTCTGTAGGCGCCGGTGGTGTCCTGGAACGTTGCAACCGACCCGATGGGTACCATGTCACCGTTTACGTTGCGGGTTCTCAAGTTCGCAACATCTCTCAAGTCCAGACGAAAGGGATTGTCGGCCTGCGCCGTAACACGATAGGTGCGCCCGAGAATATTGAAATCGTTGACGAACGCCGAACCCATATAGACAGAAAGCGTATCAAACACGCGCTGTATCGGAACACCAAGCCGTTCTGCTTTGGTCCGATCGATATCGGCAAAAATCTGAGGCGTGCGTGTGTTGAACAAAGTGAAGGATTGTGTGAACCCCGGCGTCTGCCCGGCTGTTCCCGCCACCGCCCATGCCGCTTGTTGTAGCGCCGGCAAACCTCGCCCGGAGCGGTCTTGCACATATCCCTTCAACCCACCTCCCGTACCGATGCCTGGAACCGACGGTGGATTGAGAACGAACGCAAACGCGTCTCGCAAGCCGGCCATCTGCTGGCGCAAGTCAGCTAGAATAGCATCCTTTGTAAGACCAGCCTTTCGCCGCTCTTCAAAGGGTTTCAGCGTTACAAACACAACGCCCGCATTAGGTGCATTTGTGAATGTCGCGCCATCGAACCCGACAAACGCAACGGCATTGCGAACGCCCGGCCGCGACAAAAGAAGGTCGGAGGCGTCGCGAATAACCGCATCAGTCCGTTCTAATGTTGATCCAGGTGGCAACAGGAAAGCTGTGATCAAATACGTACGGTCAAGCTGCGGAATAAGACCCGTCGGGGTTGATTCCAGACGTTGGTACGTCGGCACCAGCAAAATTGCATAGGCCAGGATCACCACGACACCGATACGCACGAGCCTCGCAGTAAGCACGCCGTAGGCCGCAGATATGGCACCGAATACCCAGTTGAAGGCCGCAAAGAACCAACGCAACGGCGTACTCAACCAATAGACCAGGTCTTTTTTCTCAGGGCCCTGATTGTGTGTCTTGAGCAGTAGCGCAGCCATTGCCGGCGAAAGCGTGAGTGATACGAAAAGCGAAATCACCGTCGCGCCAGCAACCGTGAATGCAAACTGTGTATAGAAAGCACCTTGCAGGCCGGTAATGAATGCCGTTGGCAGGAACACAGCAACCAGAACCAGAGAAGTGGCAATCAATGCGCCTCCAACTTCGTCCATCGTCTTGTAGGCGGCCTCACGCGGCGACAACCCCTTTGCAAGATAGCGCTCGACGTTCTCGACCACGACAATGGCATCATCCACAACGATACCGATCGCCAACACCAGACCAAACAACGACAGTGTGTTGAACGAAATACCGACGAAGGCCATGATCGCAAAGCTGCCGATCAATGACACTGGAATTGCTACAATGGGAATGATTGCAGCCCGCCAGGTCTGCAAAAACAAAATGACAACCAAAACCACCAGGAGTATCGCCTCCCAAATGGTCTCGATCACCGCATCAACGGAAAACTGAATAAACTCCGTCGGGTTATAGACGATGGAGTAGGAAAGTCCCGGCGGAAAATCTTTTGCGAGGCGCTCGATCTCCTGCTTGAGGGCCGCCGCAGTCGACAGCGCGTTGGAACCGGGGCGCTGGTACATAACAATGGCGGTTGCCGTCTTGTTATTGAGATAAGCGTTGACCGTGTAGTCCTGCGAGCCCAGTTCCACGCGCGCAATATCGCGCACCCTAATGACCGACCCATCCGGTTCAGCCCTGACCACGATATTCTCAAACTGTTCAACCGAGGATAGCCGGCCCAAAGTCTGGACCGTCAGGGCAAACGCACCATCAGACTTTGCCGGCGGCTGATTGATGGACCCAGCCGCCACTTGCAAGTTAGCCGCCCGCAGTGCCGCCACGACTTCCTGCGCCATCAGTCCTCGCGCCGCCACCAGATCGGGATCCAGCCAAACGCGCATGGAATAGTCGCGGGCACCGAATATGCGAACGTTCCCGACACCGTCGATGCGCGCCAGGACATCCTGCACATAGAGCGTTGCATAGTTTGAAACATACTGCTGATCGCGCGTGCCATCGGGTGAGGTCATGTGAATGACCATCATCAAATCAGGCGACGATTTACGCACCGAGACACCCAGGCGGCGCACGTCCTCCGGTAGCCTCGGCTCGGCTACCGACACCCTGTTCTGCACTAGAACTTGCGCTTGGTCGATATCGGTGCCCGGACGGAACACCACATTTATAGATAGCCTGCCATCACCCGTGGACTGGGAAACAATGTAGAGCATTCCGTCGACGCCGTTGACTTCCTGCTCCAGCGGTGCAGCAACCGTTTCCGCCAACACCTTAGCTGAGGCCCCGGGATAAGTGGCTGAGACGTTCACCGTCGGCGGCGCGATCTCCGGATATTCCGCCACGGGCAATGTGCGCTGAGCGATAGCTCCGATAATAGTAACGATGAGCGCAAGAACTGTCGCGAAGATCGGCCGGTCGATAAAAAAATGCGAAAACTTCATACCCTATACAGCCTTACCCATTGACGCTTGCAACAACGCTGAACCATCGCTCACACCCTATTTTTGGACCCCCATCCAACCTCAGTTGGTCGCCGCAGACTTGATCTCTCCGGCTTCCGGCACCACCTTGGCGCCTGGCCTGACGGCCGGATTAGCAATACCGTTAATAACAACGTTGTCATCCGGTCCAACACCCGATTTCACAACCCGCAAGCCGGTCTCTAGGTGCCCGAGTTCAACGGGTTTGGGCACGATTTCGTTTTCCTTGTTCACGACAAAAAGAATTTTGCGCGTCTGATCAGACACGATCGCCTTGTCAGGTACTAAGAGCGCATCGAATTCGCCGCCGAAGAGTTGCAGCCTGCCGAAGACGCCGGGCGCAAGAAAACCGTCCTTATTGTCAACGATAGCTCGGGCACGGATCGTCCCGGACCTCGAATTCAACCTGTTGTCGACAAAATCCATTTTGCCTGTGCGCGTCCACTCCGTCTCATCGACGAGCTTGATGCGTACGGGGTTCTCAAACTCTCGCGAGGACGGCCTGGCACCCGACCGGGCCAGCCTGACGTAGTGCAGATAATCTGCCTCCGACCCTTCAAAGACAAAGTAGATTGGGTCAATAGAAACAGTCGTCGTCAGAACCGTGGCCCCAGCCTGTCCACCGGTAACGAGCGTTCCTACATCCACACGGCGATCAGACATTCGCCCAGAGATGGGCGCACGCACGTCCGCCCATTCCAGGTCGAGCTGCGCTTCGCGCAACATCGCTTGCGCAGACGACAATTGCGCCCGTGCAATTGCTAGGTTGGCCTCGCGCTGTTCAAAGTCTCGCTGCGTAAGCGTCCGCGACGTTAAAAGCGGCCTGGCACGTTCAACTTCCGAAATCTGTAACTTTACTTCAGCCTCGCGCCGCTGGATTTCCGCCTTGGCACTCTCCACTGCAATATCGAACGGCCGCTTATCGATCGTGAACAGAAGGTCGCCCGCCTCTACGAGCTGCCCGTCCTTGAAATGTATCTTATCGATGAAGCCCGACACCCGCGGCCGCACGTCCACACTCTCGACGGCCTCGAAGCGACCTGAGAATTCGTCCCACTGCGTGATACGCTTGGCGACCGGCTTGGCCACAGTCACACGTGGCTGAGGAGCCTGGGCACTTACCGATTCAATATGAAGGGCGCCAACAAGCAGCGCGGCCAGTGTGCCAACAAGAGACCTCGTCCACATGATTTCCAACCTCTTCCGAATGCCGACAGCACACTCATCACGCAGGGAGCAATAGCCGGTCATTTTTCCAGTTTGTTATGACAAGCAATTGGCTTTCGGAAACCATGCTTACGATTCTTGGTTGCGGCACCCTCTTCAGAGTGTGCCACGGTGTACTCTATCGCCCGCCCATGCCTTCGCCGCTCATCACGGCAATACCAATTTGGATGCTGGCGAACGTCAACCCGACCTGGAAAGTAAGCACAAACATGGCCATTCCGGCAATGTCCGAGCCCGCGATTAACGTACCTAGGCCCCAGAGGTCCAAAAGTAGCGTACAACCAACGAATACTATGGCGGCAGCAAAGCCGATCAGCGTATTCCAGACGAATAGCCTGATAAGTTCTGACACGCTAACTCAGGCCTCCATTTCGTGATGACAATCCAGCACATGCATTGCACGCTATGCGCCGGCACCTGTCATTCATTCCAAACCGCTCTATAGGCTGCAACAAAGCTACATGTTACAACAGTAAAACCATCACCCTACACGTTAAGTTGAGCATCCGATTAGGGGCAATGGTGATACCGGGTCTCATATCCGATCCATCGGCGCCACCCATCGGGCGCTGCTAAGAGGGATAATAAGCATTTTTGCGCATAACGGATCCTGGCATTTCATTATTTTGCTAGACCCGCCGCAAGCAAAGCAAGTTGGCATAACAAGAGCCGAACTCGGCTGCACTTCAGGATCAGTCCTGCGACACCTGGAAGTGGTGCATTTTTAGGTCGCAGTCGATGAACCCACTGGCCGGACAAATTTCCCATGGCTAAACTCTAGCTCACGCCGGACCACAACGGATTTTTCCATGGGCAGTAACGGACACTCTGAATCGGACACATTGCGCATTACGCCACTTAGCGAACTGCACAGCGAACTCGGCGCAAGAATGGTACCGTTTGCCGGCTATCAGATGCCCCTCCAGTATGCCGATGGCATCATCGCCGAACACAAACATACACGTGATGCCGCCGGCTTGTTTGATGTCTCCCACATGGGGCAAATACTGATCTCCGGCCCTGACGCACGAACGGTTGCTACGTTCCTGGAAAACCTCTTGCCAAGCGATATTGCCGGCTTAACACCCGGTCGCATGCGCTACACGCTGCTACTCAATGATGACGGAGGGATCGTTGACGACTTGATTGTCACCCGGCCCGACGCGAACACAGAACAGAGCCGCTTGTGGTTGGTCGTCAACGCTGCGCGAAAGCATATTGATCATGAGTACCTCGCAGCCCGGCTACCCGCTGATTTCAAGCTTGAGTTATTTGACGAGCTCGCCTTGCTGGCGCTTCAGGGGCCTCAGGCCGAAGCCGTGATGGTCCGCCATTGCCCTGCAGCCGCAAAATTAAAATTCATGCAATCGATCCAAACCGACATTGGGGGCATTGAGTGCAGATTGAGCCGGTGCGGTTACACTGGTGAGGACGGCTTCGAAATTTCGTTGCCTGCCGAACATGCTGCGTCACTGGCTAATAAACTGCTGTCGAACGATGTCGTTAAACCAATAGGTCTGGGCGCACGCGACACACTGCGGCTAGAAGCAGGCCTACCGCTCTACGGTCAGGATCTGGACGAAACGACCACCCCTGTCGAAGCCGGCCTATCTTGGACGATTGCCAAACACCGCCGCGAATCGGGTGGCTTTCCAGGCAGCGACATCATCCGTATGCAATTGACTGATGGGGCCGAACGTCATTTGGTCGGCCTCATCGCGGAAGGTCGCGCACCAGTCCGCGCAAATGCGGCGTTGTTTGCCGATGAAGCCACAACCGATCAAGTGGGCGTTGTGACATCTGGCGGTTTCGGGCCGACTATAGGCGGTCCGATTGCGTTCGGCTATGTGGACACCAGACATCGAACACCAGGCACACGCCTATTTGCCAATGTACGAGGCAATGCACTGGCGCTAGGGGTCAGCGAATTACCCTTCACCCCCCGCAACTACAAACGCACCTAGCACACGAACGATTGGAGGATGGATTGCAAAAATATACCCAAGATCACGAATGGGTCAGACTTGACGGCGACACCGCAACGATTGGTATTACGCAACATGCTGCCACGCAACTGGGCGACCTTGTCTTTGTCGAACTCCCGGAGGTCGGCCGCACGCTTGCAAAGGACGAAATCGCTGCAACGATCGAATCGGTCAAGGCCGCTTCGGAGATTAACGCGCCAGTCGACGGTGAAGTGGTGGAGATAAACCAAGCGATTGTCGACGATCCTGCCATCGTAAATAACGACCCCGTTACATCTGGTTGGTTTTTCAAATTGAAGCTCTCAGATATGAGCGCGTTGGATACCTTACTCGACGAAGACGCATACAAGTCTCTTATCAAATAACTCCGTGACAGATGGCCAAAGAAACATACCAGGCATACGACTTCGCAAATCGCCGCCACATCGGACCCTCGCCCGAAGAGATGGAGCAAATGCTCGATGTCGTCGGTGCCGAAACCCTGGACACCCTGATCGACGAAACGGTGCCTAAAACGATCAGGCAGGAAACACCATTAGATTTCGGCAAGGCACTGTCCGAACGCGGCGCTCTTGACCAGATGCGCCACATCGCACGCAAAAATAAAGTGCTGACGTCTCTCATCGGCCAGGGCTACCACGGCACGATCATGCCGCCCGCCATTCAGCGCAATATCTTGGAAAATCCTGCCTGGTATACGGCCTACACACCCTATCAGCCGGAAATCAGCCAGGGCCGTCTTGAAGCTCTGTTAAACTTCCAGACGCTGGTGTCTGATCTTACCGCGCTGGATGTCGCCAACGCATCGCTTCTCGATGAAGCCACGGCAGCCGCGGAAGCAATGTCACTTGCCCATCGCGTCACGAAATCAAAAGCGAATTCTTTCTTTGTCGACCACAACTGTCTGCCACAAACAATCGCAGTCCTAAAGACACGCGCAGAACCATTGGGTTTAAACATTATCGTCGGCGATCCGTTTTCCGCGCTTAAGTCGGAGAACGTATTCGGTGCGCTCTTTCAGTACCCGGGAATTTGCGGCGCGTTCCATGACTTCTCTTCGGTCATCGAATCCCTTCACGAACACCAGGCCCTGGCCATCGTCGCAGCTGACCCGATGGCGCTTGCGCTCTTGAAGCCACCCGGTGAAATGGGTGCGGATATCGCAATAGGTTCAATGCAACGTTTCGGCATGCCTGTCGGCTATGGCGGCCCACACGCTGCCTACATCGCCGTCAAGGACGCGCACAAACGCGCGCTCCCTGGCCGCCTTGTCGGTGTTTCAGTGGACACGCGCGGCAACCGCGCCTACCGGCTTGCGCTACAAACACGCGAGCAGCACATCCGGCGTGAAAAAGCGACATCGAATATCTGCACGGCGCAAGTCCTGCCAGCGATAATCGCCGCCATGTACGCTGTCTTCCACGGTCCTCGGGGCATCAAGGCAATCGCAGAACGCATACATCGAAAAGCGGCACGACTTACCGTTGGCCTGAAGATGCTCGGTTTTACTGTCGAACCACGCGAGTTTTTCGACACCATAACCGTCAACGTCGGTGCCTATCAGGGCCTCATCATGAAGAACGCCATCGACAATGGCGTAAACCTGCGCAAGGTCGGCCATGATCGTATCGGTATTACCGTTGACGAGCGCACACGGCCGGAAACCTTGGAAGCCGTTTGGCGCGCATTCGGCGGCTATGACTTGGTCTATAGCCACGAATATCCCGAATATCGGCTGCCTGAGAACCTACTGCGCACGTCTCCTTATCTGGAACATCCGGTGTTCCACATGAACCGCGCAGAAAGCGAGATGACCCGTTACATGCGCCGCCTCGCTGACCGCGACCTGGCGCTGGACCGAGCCATGATCCCGCTCGGCTCATGCACCATGAAGCTCAACGCAACGGCCGAAATGCTCCCCATCACGTGGCCGGAATTTGCCGAAATCCATCCCTTTGCGCCGAAAGATCAAGCGCAGGGCTATGCGCACATGATCAATGATTTATCGCAAAAACTGTGCACGATCACTGGCTTTGACGCATTCTCCATGCAGCCCAACTCCGGCGCCCAGGGTGAGCTTGCAGGCCTCTTGACTATTCGCGCTTACCACATACACCGCGGTGACAAGCAGCGAGACGTTTGTCTTATTCCGGCTTCTGCCCATGGCACGAACCCAGCGTCCGCAGCGATGTGCGGCATGAAGGTCGTGGTCGTGAAAACCGACCCGGATGGAAACATTGATCTGAGTTCGTTCCGCTCACTTGCCGAACAACATGCCGCCAACCTCTCTGCTTGCATGATCACTTATCCCTCAACGCACGGCGTCTTTGAGGAAACTGTTCGCGAGATATGCGACATCACCCACACCAACGGCGGCCAGGTCTACTTTGACGGCGCCAATTTGAACGCGCTTGTCGGAATTGCACGCCCTGGCGACCTGGGCGCTGACGTCGGCCACCTCAACTTGCATAAAACGTTTTGCATCCCCCACGGTGGCGGTGGGCCGGGCATGGGCCCCATCGGCGTAAAAGAACATCTTACTCCGTTCCTTCCCGGCCACCCCGAAACACGTAACAATCAACACGCCGTATCAGCCGCACCATTCGGCTCGCCTGCGGTGCTCCCCATTTCCTGGAGTTATTGCTTGATGATGGGCGGGGCCGGTCTCACGCAGGCCACCCGGGTTGCAATTTTAAACGCAAACTACATCGCAGCTCGATTGGCGACTGATTACGACGTTCT
This sequence comes from Hyphomicrobiaceae bacterium, assembly GCA_965222485.1. Taxonomy (GTDB): domain Bacteria; phylum Pseudomonadota; class Alphaproteobacteria; order Rhizobiales; family Hyphomicrobiaceae; genus CBDCUC01. The sequence continues at coordinate 1,232,296 of CBDCUC010000040.1, read as the reverse complement.
CTACAAGGGCCAGAACGGCAGGGTCGCCCACGAATGCATCATCGACACACGCCCGCTGAAGGAGGAAGCCGGCATTACCGTCGACGATATTGCCAAGAGGCTGATCGATTGCGGCTTCCATCCACCGACAATGAGCTGGCCTGTAATGGGCACATTAATGATCGAGCCGACTGAATCGGAAACCAAGGCGGAGCTCGATCGATTTTGCGATGCAATGCTAGCCATTCGCCGTGAAGCCCGCGCCATTGCTGACGGACGTGCCGACCGCGACGACAATCCGCTCAAAAGAGCACCGCATACGGTGGAAGATCTGATCGGCGAGTGGGATCGCCCCTACGGCCGCGATGAAGCATGTTTTCCCACTGGCGCGTTTCGTGTCGACAAGTACTGGCCCCCGGTCAATCGCGTCGACAATGTCTACGGCGACCGAAATCTGGTCTGCGCCTGTCCACCAATTGATACGTATGTAAAAGCGGATGATCACGGCACCGAATAGTGGGAGCCACCTTTTTCATCCCTTTCCAAATTTGCTGACATTTTGTCATGAGAAAAAAGGGCACTCACTAAAACCGGTTATGGAGTACTTCCACCACTGCCTTAAGCGGTGCGGCATAGTGCCCTCTGGCTTCGAATGCTGACCAAAGCGCGCCTGGTTCCACACTTTTTGACCGAAATCAATGTGACAGTAATTTAACTGCCTTGCCCTATAAAATTGTCTTTCCTCTATTTGTGACAGTCTCCGCGAGGTAGCCTTCTCATGCAACGCGATACCAAATCCCCACCAGCCACAGAACTTGAGCGAACTTCGGCTAACGCTCCTCGCGCGGATGAGTCCGGCCAGGATGAAGGCGCCACACGATCGGAGAGCCCGGCCCACCGCATTGCAGAAATGCGTCACGACCGCGATGCTATACGCCGAATATTCGAAAGAGGCGAATACCCTTACAAAAAGAAGATTGGCCGCGCCGCCTATGAACGCCAAAAGGCTGAACTCCAGGTCGAGCTCTTGAAAGTGCAGGACTGGGTCAAGGTCACCGGGCAGAAAATCGTCTTGATATTCGAAGGTCGCGATGCGGCGGGCAAAGGCGGCACGATCAAACGCTTCACAGAGCACCTCAATCCGCGCGGAGCGCGAGTCGTCGCATTGGACAAACCAACTGAGAAAGAACGCACGCAATGGTTTTTCCAGCGCTACATTAGTCATCTTCCATCGGGTGGCGAGATGGTTCTGTTTGACCGCTCCTGGTACAATCGCGCCGGCGTAGAGCGCGTCATGGGATTTTGTTCGCCCAACGACTACCTTGAATTCATGCGTCAATGTCCTGAAGTTGAACGCATGATGGTGCGCAGTGGCACCCGCTTGTTCAAGTATTGGTTCTCAGTCACGCAAGAAGAGCAGCTTAGACGCTTCAAATCACGCGAGAACGAACCCTTGAAGAAGTGGAAGCTGTCGCCCATTGACAAGCAGTCGCTCGACAAATGGGAAGACTATACCGAAGCCAAAGAGGCGATGTTCTTTTATACCGACACGGCCGATGCCCCCTGGACAATCATAAAATCAAACGACAAGAAGCGGGCACGACTAAACTGCATGAAGCACTTCCTGTATTCGCTTCCCTACCCAGAAAAAAATCACCATGTCGTAGGAGCACCCGATCCACTGATCGTCGGTTCCAGCGCCGACGTCATCGGAAACAGCGAACATATTCTTGGAAAAACGATGCACCCAGAACAACGCCGGTCACGTTAAAATACGAGACGGCTGTCAAAAGTAATGCCGCAACAAGAAACCAGCGCCCCGTGAATTTCAGCACACGGTGCGCTGGTTCCCTGCCACCTAGCTCCTCCGTAGACGTGCGGGTCCCCAAGCGTTGTCTTCACATGATGCCGCCACATACCTGTGCTGCAACTGTCTTAGCGTGGCACAAAGTGTGCACAGCTGCCTCTCACCTACCGGTAGGCCGCCCGTATGCAACGGCCGACAGCCAATTTCACCGCTGAAAAGAACCCGCCAGCGTCCCAACGAGGCACATTGATGCAAATTGATACACTTTTAAACCGATCAGTCCGCGCATGGCAGGTTACGTCGCCCGACCGCCGGCGAAAGAATGATGACCGGGTTCCAGACGAAAAATTCCAAACCGCGTTGACCCGCCGGTTGTTAACCTGCATCTGGGGACTAAAACCTCCACAGCTACAAACCCTTCCGTCTCTCGCAGGCATGCTGGCACGCCACTATCTGACGCCGGCCTCGGATCGTAGGCTGCCCGATCCAGAGCGCACTGCACCCGGCAGGGAAGGCCTGTGCGGCATTCTCCACGACACGAGCGCCGACACACTGCTCGCCGGAATGCGCCAAGGCATGTTCGCGCTTGGTCACGTCTCGCCGATGAAATGGTGGTCACCACCTCAGCGTTGCGTTGTCTTTCCCCATGAACTCAAAATTGAGAAAAACCTGCACCGCCTGATGCGCAAGCATCCCTTCAGGATCACGTTTGATCAGGACCCTCTTGGTGTCATGCAGGGGTGTGCCGCGCCTCGCCCTGGCCGGCCGCCGCTAACTTGGCTGACACCGGACATGATGCGCCTCGCGCTTGACGCATTCGATGCTGGTTTCATGCACTCCGTCGAGGTTTGGGATGAAGACGGCGAGCTTGTCGGCGGTCTTTATGGCTTCGCCGTTGGACGTGTGTTCACAATCGAAAGTCAGTTCCACACGCGCCGCAACACCTCAAAAATTGCAACAGTTGCCCTGCTTGCCCATTTGACGGATTGGGGTTTTGCCGCAGCCGACGGCAAACAGCCCACCCAACACCTTACCAATTTCGGATTCCACTGCATTCCGCGCGACGAGTTCCGTCAACTGGTCGATGGACCGGACGCAGGACCAGCACGCCGCTGGCAGTTTGATCCAGAGCTGGAGATCGGGCAGTGGAAGCCCGCCGAAGGCCCGCCAGAACGAAAGTCTGCAGAAAAGTCAGGCAAGAAAAAACTGAAGCCCGTTACCCACCGCTAACGGCCGTCAAAATGTTGACCCGCGTACCGGGCTGAAGCTCGGTCGCAAGCGTCGCACGTTTGCTGTCTACGAAGATGTTGATGTGACGGCGCACGCCGGGACGGGAATCGCAAATGCGATCTCGCATGCCCGGCCACCGCGCCTCCAAACAATCAATCATTTCCCCAACTGTCGCCGCACTAAACTCGACCTCGGAGCTTGCCTCGGGAAACAGACGCAGTAACGCAGGTGGCAGAGTAACAGTAATACAGGCTTCTTGATCACGACGCGTATCGTCTGCCATCATCGATAAAACTCCGCCGCACTTCTAGTCTGCGACCACAAATGTCTCGACCGACGTGACTGTCGGCAAATGCGTCGCTATGGCTTGCCAGCTCTGTCCTTCGTCGGAACTAGCAAATAGAGTTCCCGTGCTGGTTCCGAAATAAACACCGGCTGGATCGAGTTCATCGGTCGCCATGGCTTGGCGCAACACGCCAAAATAGGCATTCTCCTGCGGCAACCCCTCACGCAAATCGTGCCAGCTGTCGCCGCGATCATGCGTTCTCCATACGGCGGCCTTACCGTCGGGAACATACCTTCCCAGAATATCTCCGTTGAGCGGCACGAGATAGAGCGTGCTAGGATCGCGCGGGTGAACGGCGGCGGGAAAACCGAACGAGGAGGGCAGGCCATCTTCGATACTGATCCACAACACCCCACCGTCATCGCTGCGATACATGCCGCAATGGTTTTGTTGATAGAGAAGCGTGTCTTCGCCCGGCGCCATCACCACACAATGAACGCACTGTCCATATTCTGGAAACTTCTCCCCGTCCGGCGCAAAGTCACAACGTGTTCCCTTATTGCGCGCTTGCCAGGTTTTGCCGCCATCACCGGTATGAAAAACGCCTCCGGTGGAAATGCCGACCCAGATTTGATCGTCATCTGCAGGGTGCGGCACAATAGAATGCAGTATGAGACCACCCGCTCCCGGCATCCAGTGTGGCCGCGAGGGATGTTCACGCAATCCTTCTATGTGCTCCCAGGTCTCGCCGCCATCACCGCTAGAAAACAGACCGGCAGGCTCTACGCCGGCCAGCAATCTGTCCTGTGCGGGCGACAGACTCCACACCGATTTAATCGGATCGTCGCCTTCGCCGTACCGCAGCCCCTCACTTGAGTGCGTCCACGTCTTGCCTAGATCTTCCGACTTCCAAACGGCCGGCCCAAACCATTCATTGCCGCCGCCGGCATAGATCGTGCCGCCGTCACCTTCTGCAATGACATGATTGATAGGCCAGGCCTCACAATAAGGCCCACGCAACGACCAAGAAGCACGCTCCTCATTGCCATCGAGAATAAACACACCCTTCTTCGTTCCCACAAGAATGAGCAATCGACGTGTCATGGCGACCTCGCAATCCGGCTGGTAAAAAGCGTGAGCAAAGTTAGCTTATCGCTGCGGCAATCGCGAGGCGCTTATGGATGTGTGACTTTACGCATCCGACGCGTCAATGAACGAACGCAGCGGATGTCTCCAACTTCAGAACATTGGTGACAGGCCCCGTCTCCTCCACGCCCTGAGTAACCAGGCGCCCTTCCGCCGCATCCGCTACCATAGCAAGACGCGTCCGCGGATTGAGGATGGGGGCTTTCAGCCAGTCGAAATCCGTATCCAAGTTGGCCGTTACCCGCGCCATCTGACCAGCCCGCCCGCCACTATCTGTGCCGCGTGCACGACCCTGCCAGCCCGGCGCCTGCCAGTGGTTGGCGGCGATCTGATCGCCTTCATGGACATGCGCATCGGTCTCGGTGCGCTCAATCATCACCGTTTCCTTGGAACGTAACCCGGCCAGCAGAAAGATAGCCGGCGTCGACAACGGCCGCTCGGTCAACTGCTTGCGCGCCTCTTCATACGAGGTTGCGGTCTCGAAAACCTCGCGCAGGACATGCGAAGGCGTCTCATGCGTCATGTTCCAAACGCGCACACGGTTTGCGGCCCAATCGATACCGTAGACGCCAAGCGGCGCGCGCATTGGTGCTTGGTTGAGGGCTGCTGAAAACCGCCCAGGCGCCATTCCCTGCAATACCCCGGTATATCCTGGCCAGGTCATCGTCACGAATGAACCCGCCGCCCCATTAACGCGGGCAGCCAAGATGTTGCGACCAAGTCCTGGCGTGCGCCAATCGAGCACCCTGATGAGCCGCGCAGTGGCACCATCCGGCGAAGCCCCAACGCGACAGGTGCAACCCCACTCGTAGTTCACCGAAAGGAAATAGACGCCAGGCCGGCCCAAGCGCGCCGCAATTCGATCGATCTCCGCCAGATGGGCATTGTCCCAGCGCGCAAGCCAGCGCCTTGAAACCTTGTCCAGAGCACGCAGCACCTGTTTGGGCGCACGCCCCGTTGCCCCCTCAATCAGCCGATGCGCCCGCGCCTCTTCCGCGACCAGGGTCTCATAGGGAAAGTCCGGCCCGACATCGAGGACCGGAATATCCCGAGATCTCGTTTTATCAAGCGTCTTCAGCACTCTACGTGTCCCGACATATTGCTACAGGGCCATTGCACCATGCCCTGCCTGAAAAGATGAGAAGCACACCTAGGAATTTCTAGCCCAAACCCATCACCACCAGGTTTCCACCAGTGCCCACAGAAACCGCCAATCCAGCATAATTTTCGCGGCAAATCGGGCCGTTACGCGTGATATGGGCATTGACATCAATAGGTGCCTGAACGATAAACCGGCGGTTGTGATCGGCTCCAAATCGCTGATTGCCAGATAAAGGCGCTGTCCGAGGCCGTTCGCCCGGCGACTTGTTCGCTGGAGCTGGACCCAAAGTCCGCACAAAAGCATTGTTTCTCAATGACTTTGCGGCGCCGCAGGGCGCGGAGAACCCAGCTGGACAAAGTTTTCCGGCGAGAAATGGAAGGGCTATAGGCCATGTACGCTGTCATTAAGACAGGCGGCAAGCAATACCGCGTCGCCAAAGACGACATTCTAACGATTGAACGCCTGCAGGGCGACGCCGGATCGACCGTCGAATTTTCTGAAGTCTTGATGGTTGGCGAAGGTGCCGACATTAAGGTCGGAACGCCAACCGTTGACGGCGCAAAAGTCAAGGCAGAACTGGTCGAGCAGCTTCGCGGACCCAAAGTCATTGCCTTTAAGAAACGCCGGCGCAAGAATTCTCGTCGCAAGCGCGGCCACCGCCAGGACCTGTCAACGGTCCGCATCACTGACATCGTCGGCGCCTAGGAGGCACCGGCGAGACCGAACCGCAGCTCAAGGACTTAAAACTCATGGCACAGAAAAAGGCCGGCGGCTCGTCTAAGAACGGCCGCGACTCAGAATCCAAACGCCTCGGCGTCAAACGCTACGGTGGCGAACACGTCATTCCAGGCAACATCATCGTGCGCCAGCGCGGCACGGTTTGGCATCCTGGCGACGGTGTTGGCATGGGCGTCGACCATACCATTTTCGCAAAAGTCGAAGGTGCCGTCGAATTCCGCACACGCCGCAACGGACGCACATTTATTTCCGTACGCCCACCACAAGAGCAAGGCGCTAAGTAAGGTCGGCTCAAACGTCGCTTTTTAATTGAAAAAGGCGGGGAGGTGGCCATCACCTCCCCGTTTTTTTATTATCGCGCGAGGCCGAACAAGTTTGAAGGCAGGCGATAGAGTCTTACAAAGCATCAATCGGACAAAACGATGCACAGACAGGAAATCCGAACAAAGCGATTGTTACTGCGTCCGCTGAGCGTCGCCGATGCAAAGCGCATTGCCGAGCTTGGCGGCGAATGGGAGGTCTGCTCCAAAACCTCGCGCATGCCTTATCCCTACACGCCTGAAATGGCACTCCAGTGGGTCAGCGGCGACAGCAACGACGAATTCATTCGCGGCATTACCCTGAATGGCGAACTAATCGGCGTATGCGGGTTCATGCCTGCCGGTGAAGCTGCTGCCGAAATCGGCTACTGGATCGGCAAACCTTTTTGGGCTCAGGGCTATGGCACCGAAGCAGCCCGCGCCATCGTTGACGAGTGCTTTAAGCGCGCTGGCTACGATATGCTGCACGCCGGCCACTTTGCCGACAATCCCGCCTCGGCCCGCATCATTGAAAAACTGGGTTTCGCCCATGTCGGCAACAAAGCTTATTGGTGTGAAGCGCGCAGAGGGTACGCGCCGGCAATGCGTTATACCTTGGCCAAGCCCAAATCATGGTGGCGTGAGGTCATACCGGATGCATGGTGGCGACCCGCAACCCGTGCCAGCTAGGTCAAACCAAACCCGGCCACGACAGTCGCCTGCAGCATGCGGGACATCGAGGCCGGCGTATTGTCTCAAACCCTCATCACCAAAGGAAATATTCGCGACCAACGCTCGGCGCAAACAGCAATCATGAAATTTCTTGACCAAGCCAAAATCTACATAAAATCCGGCTCTGGCGGGCATGGCTGCGTCAGCTTCCGACGCGAAAAGTACATTGAGTACGGCGGACCCGACGGCGGTGACGGCGGCCGCGGTGGCGACGTCATTGTCGAATGTGTTGCCAACCTCAATACGCTGATCGACTTCCGCTATCAGCAACATTTCAAGGCGCGCAATGGAACACCCGGCATGGGCCGAAACCGTTCCGGCGCCAGCGGTGCGGATTGCATTATCAAGGTCCCTCCCGGCACCGAAGTGTTGGCCGAAGATCAGGAAACCCTGATCGCCGACCTTACCGAACCCGGCGACCGGAAACTCATTGCAACCGGTGGTAACGGCGGCTTTGGCAATTCTCACTTCAAGAGTTCGACCAACCAGGCACCGCGTCACGCAAATCCAGGATTACCGGGACAGGAATTCGCCATCTGGCTAAGAATGAAGCTGATCGCCGAAGCCGGGCTCATAGGATTGCCCAATGCCGGCAAATCGACGTTCCTTGCGTCCGTCAGCGCTGCCAAGCCAAAGATCGCCGACTACCCATTCACGACCCTTCATCCCAATCTGGGTGTCGTGCGCGCCGGCGATCGCGACTTCGTACTTGCCGACATTCCGGGACTGATCGAAGGCGCGCATGAGGGTGCCGGACTTGGCATCAGGTTTCTCGGCCACGTCGAACGCACCAAGGTTCTCATCCATTTAATCGACGCAACTGAGGATGATGTCGCCGACGCCTACCGCACTGTCCGCGCTGAATTGGAAGCGTATGGCGCAGGCCTCAGCGACAAGCACGAAATTGTTGTCCTGTCGAAATGCGACGCCGCGGACCCCGGTGCACTCAATGAAAAGGTGGCCGAACTTGAGGAGGTTGCCGGCGTGACACCGCTAAAAATGTCGGCGGTCGCACAACAAGGTGTAAAGGACGTTCTCTTTGCGGTTGCCCGCGAGCTTCAGGCAGCCACCGCACGAGAAGACAAAGCCAACACCCCTGAAAAGCCTTGGACGCCATGATGATCGGGTTGTAGGGCTGACCCGGCTTTAAGCAAAGTTGACGCCCCGCCAGTACGATCGTGACCACCGCCCTGCCAAGATCGCGCTCATTCTGGTATGAGTGTTGAGCGACCTTAACCAAAAGCCCCAATCCGTAATGACCAAGACGAGCGCAGACTCAAAAGGCGACATAGCAACAAGGTGCCGGCCGGAATGGGCCGACGCCCGGCGCATTGTCGTCAAAATCGGCTCGGCGCTGTTGACCGATCGCGAGAGCGGCAAGCTCAAATCCGAGTGGCTCAAAACGCTTGTTGATGACGTGGCAAAACTTGTGAAGGAGGGCCGCCAGGTGGCTCTCGTTTCATCCGGGGCAATTGCGCTCGGCCGCCACCGGCTGGAGTTGCCCGCCGGACCGCTTGGACTGGAGTACGGACAAGCCGCCGCTGCCGTCGGACAGATCTCGCTCGCACACGCCTATCAAGACCTGTTCGGAACACATGGGATTACAGTTGCCCAGGTATTGCTGACGCTGGGCGATACCGAGGAACGCCGCCGCCACCTCAATGCGCGCCACACGTTGCAAAAGCTTCTGAAACTTGGCGCCGTCCCCATCGTCAACGAAAACGACACGGTGGCAACAAACGAAATCCGTTACGGCGACAACGACCGCTTGTCGGCGCGAGTCGCCTCAATGGTGTCTGCTGATTGCCTTGTCCTGTTATCCGACGTCGACGGGCTGTACACCGCGCCTCCAGGCACCACGGCAAAGGCTGAGCGTCTTGACGTCGTAACTGAAATTACGACCGACATCGAAGCGATGGCGGGCGACGCAGGGACCGAGTTGTCCAAGGGCGGAATGAAGACAAAGATCGAGGCTGCACGCATAACGTTTGCTGCAGGAACCGATATGGTCATCGCGTCCGGGAAGGTAAGCCATCCGTTGCAGGCAATCGCGGACGGCGGCCCTTGCACATGGTTCCTGGCACCCGCAGACCCGGTCGCGGCCAAGAAGCGCTGGATTTCCGGTCAGCTACAGCCAAGCGGCACCGTAGTCGTGGATGCCGGGGCCCAGCGCGCGCTGACATCCGGGAAGAGCCTTCTGCCCGCAGGCGTCACCGCCATCGAGGGGACATTCGACAGAGGCGAAGCTGTTATCATACGCGGGGCCGACGGCAAGGAGCTGGGGCGCGGATTGATTGCCTATGCCAATGCGGACGCAGCGCTTATTATTGGTAAGAAATCGAGTGAGATCGAAGCAATTCTCGGCTTTGCCGGGCGTGACGAACTAATTCACCGTGACGACATGGCGCTTACAGGCAAACCCGCCAACAGTCGTATTGCAAGCGGCAACACGCAAGCCAAACGGCAACGAAAAGCAGCGGTAGAGAACGCGAAGGATTGAAAGCATTATGACGGCTGTTGCATCGGCGCGCACCGAATCTGCGGATATCGAAGCAACCATGCTGGCACTCGGCGTTTCAGCACGCGAGGCCGCAACCCAATTGGCGCGTGCATCAACCGCGGACAAGAATGCTGCACTTGAGGCGGCGGCCCGTGAGTTGCGCAACCGCACCGACGAGATTATTGCAGCGAACGCGAAGGACATGGCTGCCGCGAAGGAAGCCAACCGGCCGGCGTCTTTCATCGACCGCCTGATGCTTGATAGCAAGCGCATAGCAGGCATGGCCGACGGCCTCGATGCAATTGCCAAACTCGATGATCCGGTCGGGTCCGTCATGGCGCAATGGTCCCGGCCGAACGGCCTAAAGATCGAGCGCGTCCGCGTCCCCATCGGCGTCATCGGCATCATTTACGAAAGCCGGCCAAACGTGACCGCAGATGCCGGCGCCTTGTGCCTCAAGTCAGGTAACGCCGCAATTCTGCGTGGAGGCTCTGACAGCCATTTTTCATCTCAAGCGATCCTGTCGTGCCTAAGCGCCGGGCTGAACGCAGCCAGACTTCCCGAAGCAGCCATCCAGCTTGTGCCAACCACAGATCGTGTCGCAGTGGGTCACATGCTGAAAGGATTGGGCGGGGCTATCGACGTTATCGTCCCGCGTGGCGGCCGCAGTCTCGTCGAACGCGTGCAAGAAGAAGCGCGCGTGCCGGTGTTCGCGCATCTAGAAGGCATTTGTCATACCTACGTCGACCGCAGCGCTGACATCACTATGGCAAAGGACATCGTCGTCAATGCAAAGATGCGCCGCACGGGAATTTGCGGCGCCACCGAAACGCTTCTTGTCGATTGTGGAGCCGGTGACGAACACTTAGAACCGCTCGTTCTGGCATTGCTGGAGGCAGGCTGCGAAGTTCGTGGTGATGATCCAACCCAGGCCGTCGACCCGCGCGTCTTGAAAGCCAACGACGTGGATTGGGCCACTGAGCACCTTGATGCGATCATCTCCGTCAAGACCGTCAATGGCGTCGATGAGGCCATCGCACATATTGCCAAGTACGGCTCAAACCACACGGACAGCATAGTCGCTTCCTGCGAAGGCACTGCTGAGCGCTTTCTTGCACGCGTCGATAGCGCGGTTGTGCTGCACAACGCATCGACGCAATTCTCCGACGGCGGGGAGTTTGGCATGGGCGCTGAAATCGGCATTGCCACAGGAAAAATGCACGCGCGCGGACCTGTCGGCGTCGAACAATTGACAAGCTTCAAGTACGTCGTGCGGGGCCAAGGGCAGGTACGCCCCGTTTAGGAATTATTCGTTGCCTGCATCCCGTGAAATTTCGGGCCGCTCGGCCCTCACCATAAAGACGCCGCCTGCTCCTGCCGGATCAAGGATCGGCATTTTTGGCGGATCCTTCAACCCGGTCCACGCCGGCCATGCCATCGTTGCGGAAACAGCCATGCGCCGCCTGCGGCTTGACCGGTTGTGGTGGCTGGTCACGCCAGGAAACCCCCTCAAGGATCACGACGGATTGGCACCGCTAGCAGACAGACTGCGAGACGTAGAACATTTCGCTACCGACCCGCGCATGCACGTCACCGCTTTTGAACGCGAGCTTGGAACGCCTTACACGGCAGCAACGCTTGAATTCCTCAAAACGCGGTACGCTGCAACAAAGTTTGTTTGGGTTATGGGCGCTGACTGTCTGGCTGGCTTTCACAAGTGGCAGCGCTGGCGCGACATCGCCGCAATGATGCCACTAGCTGTGGTCGACCGGCCTGGTTGGCACCTTGCTGCGTTGGCCTCTCCCGCCGCCCGGCAAATGGCGCAGGCTCGATTGGACGAAAACCAAGCGGCAAAGCTTGCCGATGAAAAACCGCCAGCGTGGGTGATGCTCACAACCCGGCTTTCACCGCTTTCCTCCACCGACATCAGGGCAAAACCACAACAGTGATGCGCAATCACAACGATTTTTTCGACCATTTATCAAAATGAGGCAACATTCATCGATGAAACTATTGATCTGCGTTGCATGACCCGCATATGCTGCGCCCGCACTTTGGATGCACTATGATTCCGGGTGTCAGTTTTGTATTGAACTGCGGTTTTACATAGGTCAGGTGCAGGAAAGCGACGCCCTGCTTGGCGCCGAAAGGCAAATCGGTACCAAGACAGAGCTGCTTACGAGGAAAGGACAAACAGCACACGATGCCAACCGCACTTGAGGATGCCCATAAAGGCACGCCTCCCGCCGAAGTCGTCTCCGACAGGAACTCTTCGGAAGCTCTGCTGAAGCAGCTCGTCCAGTGGTTGGACGACGCCAAGGCTGAGAAAATCGTGACGATTGATCTTGCCGGCAAATCATCCATCGGAGACTTCATGGTGATTGCGTCGGGACGGAACGATCGCCATGTCGGCGCAATAGCCGAGCAGCTCCAGAAAAAGCTCAAATCTGCAAGTGCCGGCCGCGTCCGCGCGGAAGGCGCGGATACGTGCGACTGGGTCTTGATCGACACCGGCGACATTATCGTCCACGTGTTCCGCCCCGAAGTACGCGAGTTCTACAATCTGGAAAAGATGTGGACCGCCGAAAGACCTGCCGACACGACGGCCCACTAACCTGCACGGCGTAAGGCCTCGCGGACGCAGAACCTTAAAGATGATCGCTCCCGTCTGATTGGTGGCGGTGGGGGCGCAACACGATGCAGATTCTTGTAAGCGCAATCGGCCGGTTGAAGCGTGGTCCTGAGAGCGAACTGTTCGCACGCTACAAAGACCGCTTGGATAGCCTCAGCCGATCAACGTCCATCGGTCCGTTGCAACTCTTCGAGTTTCCCGAATCGCAAAGACAGACCGCATCTGAACGCAAAGCCGATGAAGCTGCCCGGTTGGAAAAGGCATGCGCACAAGCCGACCTGGTGTTCGCGTTGCACGAGCGGGCGGGACCGATAACCAGCACTGAATTTGCAAAAATGCTGGCAGACCGACGCGACGAGGGCCTAAGAGCCCTAGCCTTTGTCATAGGCGGGCCAGATGGGCTCAATGATACCTTCCTCAAGAAAGCACCGGCGAAACTATCGCTCGGCCCCATGACCTTGCCGCACGGTCTGGCCCGCATCGTGCTTGCGGAACAACTCTACCGCGCAGCAACCATCATCGCGCACCATCCCTACCACCGGGACTAATCCATTGAGCGCAAGCCCGGTTATAATGGTAGCCAAGAGAGCGCCTTACATCAGCTTCAACAAAACACGATCAAGAATTGGCACCGGCAATACACGGCGCATAAAATTCGCCGCGTATGTGGGAATGGTCACAAAGTAGCGTGCTTTTGGGTTCGAACTTTCCAACGCGTGGATCAGCTTTTCCACGACGGCTTCAGGTTCAAGCTTGAACCTGTTCTGACCGCCCGCTTCCATAAGCGCAAGCCGCTCAAAATATTCCTCGCGATGCGCAGACCCTTCAATGTCGATATACTTTCTGAAGCCGTCCAATGCGCGTTCCACGAAACGCGTCCTTATCGGTCCTGGTTCAATCAACGACACATGTATTCCAGTGTCGCGCAGTTCCAGCCGCATGGCATCGCTCAATGCCTCAAGCGCGAATTTTGATGCACAGTAACTGCCGCGGAACTTACCAGATACAAACCCGAGCACCGACGAACACTGCACGATGCGCCCGGATTTCTGCGCACGCATGTAGGGAAGAACACGTCGCACCAACTCATGCCACGAGAACAGATTGACTTCCATCTGATAGCGCAACAGGTCTGTCGAAATGTCCTCGATTGCGCCAACCTGGCCGTACGCGGCATTATTGAAAAGCGCAAACAGCCGCCCTTCGGTCATCTCCAGAGCCTTGTCGGCGCAGGCGGCCACGGAACTAGGATCCGACAATTCCAGGTACAGCGGCTCGACACCGATATCGACCTGCAAACGCACCAAATCTTCTTCATTGCGCGCTGTCGCAATGACCCGCCAGCCACGCGCTTTCAACCCGATCGCAGCGGCAAGACCGATACCTGATGAGCACCCGGTAATTAGAATAGATTTCTCAGCCATGGCCGGCACCCCCTAATGCGGCCTGTCTAAACCATCACCAGTGATTTCCGAAGAATAATTCGACCCAGTTCGCGCAATGCCTAAAGCCTGATCGGCTCCGCGCCGTCCTACTCTTCTCTTCACTGATCATTTTCAACTACACGCATTATTCGAGATTCGTTGGACAAACGACTACGCATCCAGCAAGGCCAGCATTTCATCCACGCGCGTGAACTTTTCGCGTGGTTTTCCCTTTGCCTCACCACGCTTGATCTCGGCCGCATCAATCTTTTGCCAATCCGCTATATCGACAACCCGGACATCACGGTCTTCGAGTAGCGCGCGCAAGCCCTGAGCACCATGCTTTGGCGGCACGGAAAGGTCACCAAAATCCGATAGTAGCGACTCCACGGTCTCCAGGCTGTCGGCGCGGTTGGTTCCGATAATTCCGCTGGGACCCCGCTTCTGCCACCCCGTGACATAAAGGCCCGAAATAGGCACGCCACCCTTTAGGACGCGTCCTTGTGCGTTCGGCACCACACCGTTCTGCCCATCAAACGGTACACCATCGATCGGCTCGCTCCGGTAGCCGATACTTCGAAACACGAGCCCGCAAGCGACCTCCTCAATGACTCCGGTCGGTTGCGCAACTTGCGAAAACGCAGGCCCTGTCAATTCAGTGCGCGACAATTCTATCCCTTCAACATGACCGTTACCGGTGAGCGCCACAGGGCTTAAACAAAACCGGAATATGATCCTTCGCGATCCGTTCGACGGCGCACATTCTGCAAACTTCCGAAAAAGCTCCACGTTCTTTGGCGCAAACGTGTTAGTCGGACTGGCAAGTTCAATTTCGCATTGCTTCCCAACCTTGCACTCGCCCGGGTCGGTCGAGGCGGCCACGCCTTCGATTTCACCGAGTTCCCGCAGCTCCTTGGGGGTGAACTTCGCCTGTGCCGGGCCACGGCGGCCAATAACGTGGATCTCTTTCACTCGACTTTCAGAAAGTGCATCGAGCGCATGCTCCGCCATGTCGCTCGTGCGCAAGTCATCGACAGGCTTTGCCAGTATGCGGCAAACGTCGGCGGCAACGTTGCCATGTCCAATGATCACGGCGACGTCCTGCTGCAAATCAAATGATCGATCGCGAAAATCAGGATGGCCGTTGTACCATCCAACAAATTCCGTCGCGGTATGGCTGCCGCCAAGGTCCTCGCCTGCAATGCCCATCTTTCGGTCTAACTGTGCACCACACGCAAAAATCACAGCGTGATGCGTCGCCTCAAGATCAGACACGGAAACCTCACGTCCAACCAGCACATTTCCAAAAAAACTAAAGCCGTCCTGACGGGAAATCCTGTCGAATACGAGAATTGATTGCTTGAGCTTGGGATGGTCAGGCGCAACACCGCTTCTAACAAGCCCGAACGGCGTGGGCAGCCGCTCGATCATATCGACCCGCACGTTTCGGTCTGAGCGAAGAAGTGCTTCGGCTGCATAAAAGCCGCTTGGCCCGCTCCCCACGATCGCCACGTGAAGCGGTTCTTTCTGAGCGTGAAGACCTGCCATCGCGAATGCCTTCAGAAGCTTTAGAAGCCCAGTTCCGTGCGGCGCGCGTCAGCGGTTGGTAAAGGCTCTTGCTTTGCGGTGACGAGAGGCAGAGCCTTGGAACGCTCAACATTTATTGCAATCCAGGGTTCCTTGTCGTCCGGCATGTCGATGACATCGAAGATGGCCCTCACCGGACAAGCAGGAATGCAGGCCCCGCAATCAACGCATACGTTGGGATCGATATAGAGCCGCTCATCGTCGGCATGAAAGCACTCTACGGGGCAATGCGTGACACAATCGGTGAACCGGCAGCCCTGGCAGTTTTCCGTTACGATATGAGGCACGATTGCATTCTCCCGCGTGATCTATAGCGCGACGGTCTTGGCGAGTGGTCGAACTATTAACTGTCTACGTTGGCACATACGGTGCCCTTCGTCGGGAAGCCCATCGCTTGATGGGCTTCCCGGAACGATAACTTTGCAAATTCAAGACCGCTAATTGCTCAGCGTCACTTCGACAAGATTGTCGGAGAACGATGGCGCATGGCCCATATCCGTGAACTCAGCCGAACTGATACTGTTGACAGTACCTGTATTGAGCTGTCGCCAGTAGCCAAGTGTCGCCACTACGATTCCGGCATTCACGTCATCGGTGACCCGAGCCACACCCTTAAACGCACCGCGGCTGTTGGAGACCTGCACGCGGTCACCCTCAGTAATGCCACGGGGCTTGGCATCCGCTTCGTTGATCAGAACGAACTGTTCGCCCTGTCCTTTGATCTTGTGCTCCATGTTGGCGTAGCAGGAGTTCAAGAAGCCGTGGCTCTTCGGCGAGACGATGTTCAGCGGGAACTTCTCGGCCAATAGCGGATTTGTGGCAGCCGACTCGCGCTGCGGGATGTAATCGGGAAGCGGGTCAAGTGGCTCACCTGGCTGGAACCCTTCGTACATCTGCCGGAACGGCCCGGCGACGAAATTGGCCGCACCCTCGACAAGGAATTGACACTTGCCCGAGTCGGTCGGGAAGTTCCCCTCCTTATGTGGAGCACGATCATCCTTCGTCCCGACTGTCAGGCGGGCAAAACCGTGCTTGCGCAGATAGTCCAGATCAATGCCATCGCAAGCCGGCGAATCCCAGTCGACATAATTCTCCAAGCACTCGCTGTCCGACCATTTGAAGTTCTCTTCCTCAAACCCAAGACGCTGGGCCAGACGGCGGAAGATCTCGTTATTCGGAATGGCTTCACCTGGAGATTCTGCCGACTTCGCATTGTAGGTCAGATAAAGGTGTCCCCACGACAGGATCATGTCCTCCATCTCTGCACCCATTGAGGCCGGCAGAACGATGTCGGCATAAGATGCGGTGTCGGAAATGAAGTGCTCGGCCGAAACGAGGAACAGATCTTCCCGCATCAGGCCTTCAACGATCTTATCCGTCTCAGGCGCCTGCGTCACCGGGTTCGAATTCCAGCACATCATCGACATGATCGGCGGATCAAGCTCCATTTCACCTGTCAGCGCCCGACCAATCTGCAAATTGTTAACGACGCGCGTTCCTTCAGGAATAAGGTCCGGCCGGCAGATCACGTCGAACTTGTAAGGATGCTCCCAAACGGGGAACTGTGTGATGCCGCCGCCGACGTGGCGCCAGGCACCGGTAAGTCCGGGAATGCATGTCACTGCGCGAATGGTTTGGCCGCCGCCATAATGGCGCTCCAACGCCACGCCGATACGAATGGCTGCCGGCTGCGTCGTTGCAAGCTCGCGCGCGAGTTTGCGTATATCGTCGGGGGAAACGCCAGTGATCTCGGATGCCCATTCCGGCGTCCTTGTACTGGCGCGCTCCTTCAGTTCTTCGTAGCCCAGCGTGTAGTTATCGACATAATCCTGATCGACCAGACCCTGTTCAATGATCGAGTTGATCAGAGCCATTGCCAGCGCGCCGTCGGTGCCGGGCTTGGGGCAGATGTGCCAATCGGCTTCCTTCGCGGTACGCGAAGCATAAGCGTCGATCACCACAACCTTCGCACCCGCCGCCTGCGCCTCTTTCACAATGGCCCAGTGATGCAAGTTGGTGCTGACGCTGTTGCACGCCCAGATAACGATGTATTTGGAGTGGATATAGCTTTCCGGATCGAGACCGGCGGTAGGTCCGACCGTCAAAAGCCACGCCGTGCAGGAGCCCTCGCCACAGAATGTGCGCTCCATAACTGTGGCGCCCAGACGGTTGAAGAACGCATCACCACCGTTCAGCCCATGAACCAATCCCTGATGTCCCAGGTAGCTGTAGGGAGCAATGGCCTGGGGCCCGTACTCATCGATGATCGCTTTCCAGCGGCTGACGATTGTGTCCAGAGCCTCGTCCCACGAGATACGCTCGAATTGTTTGGAACCCTTTGGCCCAACCCGCTTCATCGGATAGAGCAGGCGGTCGGGGTGGTTGTGGCGCTTTTCATAGTCCTTGAGCTTGACGCATAGGCCGCCGCGGGTCATGGGGTGATCGGGGTTGCCCCTGACGCTCTTCACAATCCCATTGTCGACCTCAAAGATCATTGAGCACGTGTCGGGGCAATCGTGTGGACAGCCACCGTAAAAGACGTCCTGCTTGGGTTGCTCGTTCATGCGTTTCCTCCGTTTTCGTCTTCTTCAGGGCTTGTTCTGATGCGATCCGCTGCCCAATTGGTCGCAATTTGCCTATAGTAGAACGGCATTCGAAAGGTCCAATCAAGACAAATCGTCAGGTGCCACCTTGGATTGGCCCCGCAAAACCAATGTTGATTGGCACTGTGAACGGGCATCACATTGGCGCACATGAAGTGCCAGCACCAAATCACAATTCAGAAAATCGGAGCAGCGGCGTGCAACTTGCCCTCACATTGAACACGGCGTCAGATCAACCGCTTCACACCCAGATCTTCGACCAGATCAGAGGCATTATTTTATCTGGAAAACTCCGGGCCGATATGGCGCTACCCCCCAGCCGCGCGCTTGCGGAGGAGTTATCTGTCTCCCGCAATACGGTGTTGCTTGCTTATGAGAGGCTCATTGCCGAAGGCTATATCGAGTCTCGCGGCACCGCCGGAACATTCGTCAGTTCTCACGTGCCAGACGATCTCTTAAGGATATCCGGTTCCGGCGATTCCCTCCCAGAACCTGAACCCTGTGACGAACCTGAGCCCGTATTGTGCTTTGCCGGCCTACCCGGTGGCGACGGGGATGGTAGCCGTCCGCGGATTGATTTCTGGGTCGGACGCTCGGCACCAGAATCGTTTCCTCTTCGCACATGGCGCAAACTTCTCATCCAGAATATCGAAAAGGCTGACGTCAACTTAACGGACTATAGCGATCCGGCGGGCCTGCCCGAGCTGCGCCAATCGCTTGCCGAGCATCTTGCCCGCTCGCGTGGCATGACCGTTGAGCCCGACCAGGTCGTCGTCACCGGTGGCTCACAGGATGGCCTCAACCTCGTGCATCGATTACTCGCGGACCGCTATCAGACATTCTTTGTAGAAGATCCCTGCTATCAGGGCGCAGCCTTGCTGTTCCAAGGCCTCGGCAGAAAAGTGTGCCCAATTTCTGTCGACCAGGACGGTATGTGCGTGGACCAGCTTCCACCGACAGACTCCAGCGTTGTCTTCGTCACACCCTCTCACCAATTCCCGACCGGGGCGACGTTGCCGCTGGAACGCCGCCTCCAACTCCTAAACTGGGCGGAAGAAACAGGCAGTCTCATTATCGAGGACGACTACGACAGCGACTTTCGCTACACCGGACCACCACTCACCGCACTAGCCGGTCTGGATAACTGCAAGCACGTTTTTTATTTGGGAACGTTTTCCAAATCGCTCGGTGCTGGGTTGAGGTTAGGCTACACCGTTGTGCCAAAATCCTTCGCTTCGCGCACTCGGGTGACCAAGGCCCATATGAACAACGGCCAGCCCTGGCTCGACCAAATGGTTTTGTCACAGTTTCTGGACAGCGGTGAGTTTGACCGGCATCTGCGTCGCGTACGAAAGATTTACAAAGCGCGCCGCGACTGTCTCCTTGATTGTCTGACGGACACTTTCCCCGAGACAATCGTAAAGGGTAGCGACAGCGGCCTTCATTTGGTTTGGCAGCTGCCCAAATCATTCCCGCCAGCCACCGAAATTCAAACACGTGCACGTGCGCTTGGTGTCGGCATCTACTCACTGAAAAGCGGTGCGGCAGTGGATATGAGCGGCCAAGCCGGCGACAACCTCCTGCTCCTAGGCTACTCATCCGTCCAAGAAAACGATATTTGCGAGGCTGTAACGACCCTACGCCGCCTGATCGACAAGATGCGCGGCGAGACCAAGTCGCATGTAGAACAAACGGACAGTTCCATCAGCTCTCAACCGCAGCTCTAAGCATGCAGCGCTAGGCATCTTAACAGGGTCATAACCGCCAAAAGCCAACTACCGTATTTCTACGCGCGCAAACCGGTGAGCATCTGGTTCAACACTCGTGAGCGCGTCATGATCAATTGGACGCGACAATGGATCATCAGGCGGAACAGCCAGTACGTTCATATCGGTTTCGTGCACGTTTCCTGAAATGTTGCCACCTTCCTTCACGCCGAGCTTAAAATACAAGCCGTTCCAGGCATCAATTCCGTAGCCTCCCGGCGGCTTGTAGAGAAACAGCAGCGCATACTCCAGATCGACCAGATCGTTTGCTGTAATCCGCCCTCGCGTCTCATACGGGTAGGCAAGATGACACCACATCTCTTTCTTGTGTGGAAGACAACGAAATGGGCGCATTGATAAAAACTCATCCTGGAAACCAGGAGCATCAAGGTTCACAGAGATCTTTGCACCATCGCCATCGCGTTTAAATGCAACGTGCCCGGCAACAAATTCGGAACCATCCGCCGCAATAAGCACAATTTTCTTTTCGCCTTCGGGCAACTGATCAGCGCCAAACGCCAACGCAGACGGAACCATGACCATCGCGGCCAGCAAGACAACGCGCAGTGTTTCCAATAATTTCCATGCCATCATGACGCTTTAACTCCGCAGGCTTCACGCATACAAAGTCTAATCGCGACGGCAGATCGAAACCACTTAATGCACCCACATCGTTCTTATACTTTCGACCCAGATTTCTTGTTGGACAGAACGGCCGCGAACCATCTAGATCATGCGCCAAGCCATCGCCGCAATCCTTATCCTGCGGAGCAAGCCCAATGCAAACGCACCGATTGCTTGATTGGTGTCCTCACGCCATGGCAAGTTTGCCGCTGGCTTCAAAAAAGGCACGCAGTGTGCACCAAAAAAAAGATACGATACACATTTCGTATTGAAGACCATGGAAACGGCCGACATCAACATGCACGGGCGGTGCGTAATGACTGTCTTGGGAACCCACAAAACGATGCCGACCAACGACCCTACTAATCAAAACGAGAGCATCGGGACTGCACGTCGATCACCGCGACCGATATTTCCCAAAGTACTGCTGGCAACGTTGGCGCTCTTGGTTGTCCTGACGCCCATTGCAAATGCAGAGCAACGCACCGTCGACACCGCGCTGGTTATTGCGGTCGATACCTCGCGTTCGGTCGATGCGGACCGCTACAGATTGCAGATGGAGGGCATTGCACGCGCCCTGGAAGACCCTGAAGTCCTAGATGCAATCCTCGGTGGTTATCACGGTGCCATCCTACTAACGCTCGTGACCTGGGCCGATCGTTCGTCGATCCGCATTCCCTGGACACGAATCCAGTCCCAGCATGACGCCCAAACCTTGGCTGCCAAGATCCGCACGCTGCCTTACGTCGGGGGAGAATTCACCTGTCTCGCACGCATGTTGCACCATCTCTCGCAGACCATCCTCGCCGACCTACCAGCCAAACCAGGTCGTATCGTTGTCGACGTGTCTGGCGACGGCATCGACAATTGCGGCACACATGCCGATTCCACACAAGCCAAGGAAGCTCTGGTTCGATCCGGAATAACGATAAACGGGCTCCCCATTATTATTCCCGGTGAGCCGATCGTTGGCGCAGGTGCCTATCGCGCACCAGGAAATCCTATGGAACATCTGCCGCCGCCAAATAACTTTGAGGCCTTAACCCTCGATGTTTGGTACCGCCGCAATGTCATCGGCGGCGTAGGCAGCTTCCTCATGCCAGCAAATGGTTACCAGGATTTTGAACGCGCAATGCGCCATAAGTTCTTGATCGAAATAAGCAAACAGACAAAATAGCCATCCAAGAATAACGCCGTGCAAGTTACCGCACGTACGTTCGGCCATTTGCATGCCAGCAACCATTATGCGAGCTTGAGCAAAAACTTAAGCCTCAAGAATTGGCGATTGCGGCGAAAAAGCTGACCGAACACAAAAGGCGGCCGCAGTTCACGGAGGAAACCCAATTGCTCAGGACCAAATCGTCCACGTGCACGAGTGGTATAGGAGTTGCGGCCAGCTCAAATCCGGCATTGGCAGGCGCGGTCAACGAATTGAAAGAGGGTCTTCCACACTCCGACTATCAACACATCATTGCCTTCTTCTCCACCGAGTTCGATCCTGGAAAATTGTGTGAGGCTCTTTCCGCTGCCTTCCCCGGAGTCCCCATAAGCGGCTGCACAACGGCTGGCGAAATTTCACCGCTTGGCATGACACGAGGCAGCATTCTCATTATCGCTTTTCCGCACAACCGCTTTCGCATCCTTGCCGACAAAATAGAGAACATTCGCCACTCAGGAGTCGATGGCGCCACAACGACAATGCGCCGGCTGATGTCGCAGTTCCGCTCCGGGGACCGCGTCGATCCCAGCAACAACACCTTCGCACTACTACTAATCGACGGCCTGTCAAACTATGAAGAGACAATACTTGCCGCCATCAATTGGGAGATCGGCGACATGCCTTTGTTGGGCGGCTCGAGCGGCGACGATTTGGCATTCAAAAAGACAGCCGTAATCTGCGACGGAGAAGTTGTTCCCGATGGCGCCGTCGTGATTATGGTAGAGACCACCGTACCGTTCATGGCGTTCAAGACACAGAACTTCGACCCGACGGGAAAAAAGCTGGTTGTCACCAAAGCGGACTCGGAAAATCGGATCGTACATGAACTCAACGCAGAACCGGCGGCACGCGAATATGCCGACGCCATCGGTCTGTTGACAGATGATTTGGGCCCGTTCAGCTTCGCGTCCTACCCCCTGGTTGTAAAGGTCGGCGGAAACTACTACTGCCGTTCAATCCGCAACATGAACCCAGACGGGAGTCTCTCGTTTTTCTGTGCCATTGATGAAGGTCTCGTTTTAACGGTTGCCAACCCTGTCGACATGGTAAAGTCGACCGACACGACACTAAGCGAGATTCACACGGCCCTCGGCGGAATCGACCTTGTGATTGGATTTGACTGCATCCTGCGCAGGCTGGACGCGGAGAACCGGCAGATTCGTCACGACATGGAAGAGCTTTACCGTCGCCATCACGTTGTTGGATTTCAAACCTATGGAGAACAATACAACGCGATGCACATTAACCAGACATTGACCGGAATCGCGTTTGGCGAAACCCAGTCAAAAAAACGGGAAATGGCAGAACTGACGACGGATTGATCGGCCATGCAGACCGAACGGAAACTCAAGCAAAAAATTGAAAAACTAACCAAGATCAATGAAGCCTTGATGTCACGCGTCGAGCGCTCCACCGATCAACAAGGTAACGCGTACTCCTTGTTCACGACAGCCATCGCTTTGGAAGGTCAAGTTCACCAGCGCACCGATGAACTGAAGGCTGCACTGACTAGTCTTGAACAGACGAACGATGCCCTAATCCAGGCACGTGACGCAGCGGAGCGGGCAAACGAAGTAAAGACGCGTTTTTTCACTGCTGTGGGCCACGATCTCCTTCAGCCATTACACGCTGCCCGCCTCAGCCTTTCTGCGCTCGACGAAAGCGATGAGATTTCCCAGCATCGCAAACTCGCCACGCAGATTGACCACGCGCTGTGCTCCATCGAAGATCTTCTGCGCACGATCCTCGATCTTTCCAAGCTGGAAACCGGCGTTATCAAGCCATCGCCAAAACCTGTTCGCTTACGCGAAATATTCGACTCGCTCAGGCTGGACTTCGCGCCAATCGTCTATAACAAGGGCCTTACTTTGCAAGCTGAATCGCATGGCCTTACGGTGAGCTCGGATCCGCTGCTTTTACGCCGCATCCTGCAGAACCTGATGGCCAACGCAGTGCGCTACACTGAACGAGGCCACATTTCCTTGACGGCCCACCGGTCCGGCAAAAATGTTGACATTACAGTTGGTGACACAGGACCAGGAATCCCCGAAGACGAAGCCGAAAGCATTTTTGAAGAGTTCCAGCGCGGCTCAGCCGGCTCCAAGGAAAACCACAATGGTTTTGGCCTGGGTCTATCCATTGTCCAGAGAATGGCGAAAGCTCTCGATCACCCAATCACGCTTGATTCAAAAGTCAGCGAAGGTTCGCGCTTCACCGTAACCGCCCAACATGTGGACGCAGTGGGCGAACCCACGACGGACTCGGCAGGCGAGTCGGGAGTTCATGCGCCCTACGGATTTACCAACATTAAGATCATCGTCATCGACAATGATCTGCCCGTTCTGGAGGCCATGCAGACACTCCTTGGGCAGTGGTTTTGCAAGACCTGCATGGTCCGACACTTGAGCGAAGTCCAACAGTTGATCGACGACCCTCCTTTCCAGCCAGACATAATTCTGGCCGACTACCATTTGGACAATAACGATTGCGGCCTAACTGCCATTGAGAAAATAAGAAACCAATTGGGTAACGATCTTCCTGCCATCGTCATTACGGCCGACCACGCACCGGCCACGGCGCAATCTATCGAAGAAGCCGGATGTGAAATTCTACGAAAACCGGTCCGGCCCGCAGCGCTGCGCGCGCTGATTAGCCACCTGCTTGGCTAGTGCGCTTCAAGGCTGGGTGGAAATCGCACTGTCTGGCGAGCGGCCTCCCTTCCCGCGAGTGGGCCGCGAAGTGAGCCAGCCTGAACCAAAGTTGCTCCAGAGATTGGTAGCAATACCTTAGTCGCGCAGCAAACGATCGAAATCGAATTTTGAGGCCTCAATTACCGCTTGCGTGCGCGATGCGACCCTGAGCTTGCGCAAGATCTCGGAAACATGCGCTTTGACGGTCGTTTCTCCAACGCCCAGGTTGAACGCGATCTGCTTATTGAGCAGACCCTGTCGCAACATCTTCAGCACTCTCAATTGTTGGGGCGTCAAGGAACGAAGCCTGCTCACAAGCTCAGGGTCGGCAACACCCTGCTGTTCCTCGCCTTCCGGGGGCTCATATCCCTTTGGCAGGCACACCGCGCCATTCATGACGCTTTGAATTGATTGAGCGAGTTCAGATTTGCGCACAGCCTTGGAAATAAAGCCGGCCGCACCACACGTCATGGCCTGATGAATAACCCTCGGATCGTCCAGAGCCGATACCACGACTATCGGTAATTTCGGAAAATGAGTGCGCAACTCAAGCAGCCCGTCGAATCCCTGGGTTCCTGGCATCGTCAGATCAAGCAACACGAGATCGAAATCGCCTTCTTTCGCGATCGCCTCCCGCGCACCTGCAATCGATGCAGCCTCCGTCGTACGCGCATCAGGAAATGCCGACCCGATTGCAAGCTTGATCGCGTCGAGAAACAGCGGATGATCGTCAACGATGAGAAAACTTTCTGGCATCGCAGATCTCTCCCAAGAAGGATCCCTTTTAATCAAAGCAGCCAATCAGTCTTATCCCTAGGGCCATGACTCAAACGTAAGTACTCTTCACCGAGCAGAAAAGGGCGAGCGACGCAATGCCACTCGCCCAAGTTTCGGCATTCTGCCGCAAAGAAGACGGCAAATGCCCCCGGTCTGTTAGTTGCCAGCAGTCTGCTTCGGCAGCTTGAACGCCCAGACCATGCCGCCTTGGTTCAGGTGAGCAACCGTCTTGGCCACTTCACCGCCCCACAGTGGTACAGCGCCGCCCCAACCGGAGACGACTGCAACATACTGTTCACCATCCTGTTCCCAGGTGATTGGCGAGCCGACGATGCCGGAACCGGTGTTGAATGCATAAAGCTCTTTTCCGGTCGCAGCGTCCATGGCTTTAAGATCACCTTCAGGCGTACCGAACCACACCAAGCCGCCTGCCGTCGTCAGAACGCCACCCCACAGTGGGGCCTTGTTCTTGTACGACCAAACGATCTTGCCTGTCGCTGGATCCATCGCCTTCAGTGCACCAATGTGGTCATCGAAGATCGGCTTAATGGTGAAGCCTGCACCAAGGTATGCGGCACCCTTCTTATACGTGACCGGCTCATTCCACAGATCCATGCCCCATTCATTTGATGGGATGTAGAACAGCTTGGTGTCAGGCGAATAAGCCATTGGCATCCAGTTTTTGCCACCAAGGAAGCTCGGGATAGCGAAAACAGCCTTGCCCTTCTTGCCATCCTTCGACTTGGTGGGATCACCTGGATAGTTCTCGGGTACGTATTTCGGACGGCCATTTTCGTCCAATCCCGTTGCCCATGAGATTTTTTCAACGAACGGATAACCGCCGATGAACTTGCCGTTTTCGCGGTTCAGGACATAGAAGAAGCCGTTGCGATCTGCCGTTGCAGCAGCCTTCGTACCGTTAAGGTCGAAGGAAACAACTTCGTTCACGCCATCATAGTCCCAACCGTCATGAGGCGTGGTCTGGAAGCCCCACTTGATGTCGCCGGTTTCAGGATCAATTGCGATGCGCGAGCAAGACCACTTATTGTCGCCAGGACGCATATGGCTGTTCCACGGCGCCGGATTACCGGTGCCCATGAAGATCAGCTTCGTGTCAGGATCGTAGGTGCCACCGAGCCATGTTGCACCGCCACCGGTCTTCCAAAGGTCGCCCTTCCAGGATTCACCCTTCTTGCCCGTCATCGTCGAAGGCTTACCCTTCAACGTGCCTACATGCCCTTCAATCGTTGGGCGCGACCAAACCAGTTCACCGGTTTCTGCGTTGCGTGCTTCCACACGGCCAACGATACCAAACTCGCCACCGGAAACGCCGGTCACAAGCAGCGGACCATGTGCTTTTGAAGGCACGATAAGAGGCGCTGCAGTGTAGGAGAAGCCCGCTTTGAAATCGTCGATCTTCTTTTTCCAGACAACCTTGCCGGTCTTGGCATTGAGAGCCAACAACTGGGCATCCAGTGTGCCAAAGTAAACCTTGTCGCCAAGGATTGCAGCACCGCGGTTGATCACGTCACAGCAAGGCAGAATGCCTTCAGGAAGACGCGCATCGTACTGCCATATTTCTTTGCCTGTTTTCGTGTCGATGGCCCACATCCGGCTGTAAGAACCGGTGATGTACATGACGCCATCTTTGACAAGCGGCTGCGTTTCCTGGCCGCGCATCTTTTCGCCGCCAAGTGACATTGTCCACGCTGGAACGACGCTGCCAACGTTGTCTTTATTGATTTTGTTGAGTGGGCTGTAGCGCTGACCCTGCGGGCCCAGGCCATTCGAAACGACATCTTCGACCGTCGTCGCATCATTGACAATATCGTCAATGGACACATCTGCGACTGCTGGTCCGGCAAGCGAAGCTGCAAACGATAACGAACTTGCAGCTGCGAGCCATCTCCAGGTCTTCATGGGCATCCCCTTCACATGATTGTATTAGGATGCTTCCGAATTGGTGCGCGCCGACACTTCGACGCTCATGGAAGCACGTGGGAAATTAGCGCAGCGGCAATCTGCCTCTAATTGCCAAATAGTACATATTCGTTACACCTTGGACTAAAGTACAAAGGGACCAAGGCGTGCAGAAATGAAGCGCGCGCCGTGCGTGCAACGGCAGAAAACTAAATCGCTGACGTTGTTTGCGTCGATCGAGTACCGCCTACTGAAGCGACGACACCTCTGGCGCTCAGATACTGGATTGTAATGAGACACGAGCGATCATAGACGAAAGTCGCGGTGTTCGAGGTTTGCCACAAGCTTCCAAGCGTTCAGCGCGTTGAGGGATCAACGAAACTCACGCCGTAGGCTTCGAATATCTTCCTAAGCTCGCCGGACGACTTCATTTCATCGAATGCCGCACCGATGGCGTACCCAAGATCTCTACTGTCGTCTTTTACAGCCGTGCCGATATTCCAACGTCCGCGTAGAGTGGGCGGAAAGTCCGGCATCAAATAGCGCAAGGATAGCCCCGAGCCTTTTAGGTAAGACTCAATTTGCGCCCGCCGCCCCATCAACCCGGCACTTTCCTTCGACTTAAATCGCGCAACGGCATCCTTGAACTTGATGTAGGGGCTAACGTTGTCCCGATAGGCGCCATCATCGATAAATGCCAGGAAATAGTGGGCCGAGGTCGAGAACTGACAGGCAACGTCCAGCTTCCGAAATGCCGACAATCCCTCGCCATCCGGAACGAGGTCTGTATTGAGCGCCAAAACCACCTCTTCCCGGTAGTACGCGTTAGAAATTGCCACGAGATTGTTTCGCGCGATGAACTCACGCTCCATGGGAACGTGCAGCATCACATCGCCTTTTGGTCCACCAGTGCGCGGCCCCTGCCAGATGTTCGACCTGAGATCATCGTCTACATCTTCGCCAGCCGAGCGCACCAATATTTCTGGTTTAACCTTTAGCTTGGCAGCTATTGCACGCCCGATATCAGCATCTATACCTTTGGCAACACCGTCTTCCTCCCAAGAAAACGGCCTGTTGTCGTAGTACACCACGATGCGCAACAGATTGCTCTCGATGACATCGTCAAGCGGCCGCGCCTGCCCGCTTACGGCCGTGAACATGACAAACATCATTGCGACGCCGCATCGAGCGACGCAGTTGCATACGGCCGTCGCCCTTAGCATTCCGAAGAGCTCACTCTTCCACATACTTGGTCTCAATGTAGGCCCTGATCGCCCACATTGCTTCCTGATTGATCAGGCCTTCAAACTTCGGCATGCGCGTAATCCCATTGACCGTCGAACCATTGCGGACCCGCTCGATGAACCACTCATCGGCATCATCGCTGGGCTCCAATAGGCGCAGATCCGGCGACAACCCTCCTGATATGACCTCAAGGCCATGGCAACGCGCGCAATTTTGGTTGTATCCAGAGGCGCCGATCTCGATTGCCCGCTTATTGCCCCGGTAGGGGTTCTTTGTGAGCCACTCATCGCCAAGTGGTTCCAAACCGGTCGTATCAATCGGTTGCGGCTGAACATCACCATGCGCCCAGACGTTTGCCGTTCCGATATTCAGAGCCAGACCGGCGACGGCACACAAGGCGAGTATTCGCGAAGCTTTCATAAACAGCGCTCCAATTTTCCTATTGAACTTTAGTCCAACGCGCATTCTCGACTTCGGCGCACTATTGCACCCGACAAATTCTCTGGGGTGCCGTCATGCCTTTCGCCAAGTCTATTGTTGGTCAGGAGAAATTACCCATTTGGATTGCCAAAGTCACACTGCACCATAGTACAGTTGTTGGCCCATCATCCGGAACAATACATTAGTTGAACAACTTGCCGGTAAGCTAAGCGGTAGCGACGCCCTCATACGGTGCAAACACCTCGCTGGCGCCGGGACTTGTTACGCACCGCGCAAGCGCTGTGAGATTGACGACATTAACCAAAAAACTACGGCCGCCTCACAAACCAAGGTCCCTCAATGCGCCTCCTATCGACCGCGCTTACGACGCTCTTGCTCGCGATCCCACTACCTGCAATCGCAGCACATGAGGTTTACGTATCGAGCGAAAAAGACAACACGATTTCCGTGATCGACACCAAGACCTTGACGGTCGTGCGAAAGTTTGAAGTCGGCATGCGGCCGCGCGGCATAACATTTTCTCCCGATTTTAAGAAATTCTACGTCTGCGCCAGCGACAGCGATGCCGTCCAGGTATTTGACGCCAAAACCGACAAGCACCTGTACGATTTGCCCTCCGGAGAAGACCCCGAACAATTTGCAGTCTCACCCGACGGAAAGCGCCTTTACATTGCCAACGAGGACAACGCCGTCACCACGGTTGTCGACCTCAACACGCGTCTCGTCTTAGAGCAGGTCGACGTTGGCATAGAACCTGAGGGTGTTGCGGTATCGCCAGACAATAGCCTGGCCGTCACCACCTCTGAGACGACCAATATGGCGCACATAATCGACGCCAAGTCATTCGAGGTGGTCGCCAACATTCTGGTCGATCAGAGGCCTCGCCACGCGCAATTTACCAGCGACGGCAAGAAGCTATGGGTATCATCGGAAATTGGCGGAACCGTATCGATCATAGACGTCGATACCCGAAAAATCGAACGTGTCCTTAGCTTCCCGATTCAGGGCATGACAGAAGATCGCATACAGCCGGTCGGCATTCAGCTGCTCAAGGATGACAGTCTGGCCTTCATCGCGCTAGGGCCCGCTAACCGGATCGCGGTCGTCGATACGAAAAGCTACGAGGTTAAGCAGTACATTCTCACCGGACAGCGTGTGTGGCACATGGCGATGACGCCGGAGGAAGACCTGTTGTTTTCGACAAACGGCGTTTCAAATGATGTGACCGTGATCGACGTTAAGCGCCGCAAGCCGATCAAATCAATCAAGGTCGGCCGCTATCCCTGGGGTGTAGCGGTACGACCCGTCCAATAATGGGTCCGCTGTACCGTTTCGTTTCAGCAATAAGTGCCCCGGCGTCACTCAGTTGATGGTCTGGGCTCCAATGAAACCGGCTTTGCGGGCACCAGACGCCCATCCCAGTCTTTCCAGCCGTCCGTTCCTTCCGCAAACCAGTACAAATTCGTATAACCGAATTCCGCCGCGCGCTTCACCGCATTCCACGACATCCAGCAGTCCGCCTGGCAATAGATCAGGATCGCGCGCGATGGGTCACCATTTGTGAGACGCCGCAGATTGCGCCTGAAATAAGTTTCAAGTCGCCGATCGAGTCTGCCTTTGCCCACATCCGGCAACCACACCGATCCTGGGATATGTTCTCTAGGTTTGGAAATGCGCCAACGGCCCGTCTTCGCATCGGGTCCCAGACCGGTTGCCGCCATGACATCAAGCAGGATGACGGACTGCTCAGCAACAAGGCGCTCCACATCGTCGACCCAGACACGGGTAGACCCTGGTGCTTCATCTGGAACCGGTGCGCGATAGTGCTCGATGCGATAACCGGTCTCTTTGTCAAAGTTGGCCGACTGATCTCCAGTCGCTATAGCTACCGTCAAGCACGACAACAACATTGCGATCAGGCCAACAAGACAAACGCGGCGAACGCTCAGTAACATTGTCGGTCCTTGCACTAAAGTAGGATGCCGCCGTCTTCGGCATTGCCCGCAGCACATCACAAAATCTCAAAAACGAATACAGGATTGTGTTCGCTGTCTGCACTCTCACAGCAATTTGCACCCAAGCACACATTGCAGCACGCATCACCATGCATTAATTTGCAAGGATGAAAGATGTTGCACTCTAGAAATGAATGGGGCGACCAGATGCTGCACGCAAATTGGACGAGGACAACAGCGGCACTCGTTTGCGCGATCTTAATGCCGATTGGCGCTCATGCGGCAGATGACCCCTTGGACTCCGTCAACTGGTCAAATATGGAAGAACAGTTCTTCGACGGCACTGAGTATGTTTTTGACAACAGGGTCAAGGTTCGTGTCCCAACGGTCATTGAGAACCAGGCGCAAGTTCCGGTAACGGCCGATGCGCGCGCGCTTCCTAACGTTCGAAAACTAGTCGTCTTTGCTGACCTCAATCCCATCCAGCACGTGCTGACGCTGACGCCCTCAAGGGCGGCACCGGTCGTTTCGTTTCGAATGAAGGTCGAACAAGCGACGCCTGTGCGTGCCGCAGCACTCACCTCCGATGGCGTCTGGCATGTCGGCGGGGTTTATCTTGATGCCGCAGGCGGCGGCTGCTCGTCGCCAGCTGTGGCCCGGCAGAAAGAAGATTGGTCGCTGACCGTCGGCCAAACCCAAGGAAAGCTTTGGCGCCAGATTGATGGCAGCGCTCGTGTACGCTTGCGTATCCGCCACCCGATGGACACAGGACTGACCCCTGACAATATTCCATCGTTCTACATTGAGAAGCTGCAATTGCGCAGCGGTTCAGGCGCAACATTGGCCCATATCGAATTACGCGAACCTGTAAGTGAAGACCCGACGCTGACGCTGCAAGTCCGATTGCCCACCGCTGATCAAGCCTTAAACGTAGAAGGCCGTGACATTGGCGGCAACGTCTATAAATCGAAGATTCCAGCGCATTGGAAACAGAGCCGGGATGAAACAACGACCAGCGCGACGACAGTCCACTGACACAAACTAGAAGCAATTGAGACGACCTTGAGCCCTCTTCAATTCCCGTTTTCGCGCCGCGCGTTAATCCAATCTGGCCTCAGCCTGGCAGCGACCACCCCGCTGTGGCCGATGTTCCGCGCCACCGCTGCACCGCTAAGCTATGACTTGAAACCCGTCAAGAAAGCCGACGGTCTGTGGACTTTGTTCGGTGCGAACGAACCCATCACAATGAAAAATGGCGGCGCGATTGCAAACATCGCCATACTGGACACGCGCGACGGTGCCATAGTCATCGATACCGGCCCGTCGCTACGTTACGGACGTGCACTTAAGGCATTGGCGGAACAACTTACCGGAAAACCCGTCGCCCGCGTGCTCATCACCCATTTTCACCCTGATCACGTCTTCGGAAATCAGGCATTTGACACCCAATCCCTGGCAGCGCCGCAAGGCGTCGTAGACGGACTAAAACGCGCAGGCGAAGACTTCTCCTCATCCATGTATCACCTTGCCGGCGATTGGATGCGCGGCACGGAGTTGGTATTGCCGGAAAAGATCATTGAAGGCGGCACTGAAGATATTGGTGAACGCCGCCTACGCTATCATGTTCTGGCCGGGCATACGGATACAGACCTGGCAATATTTGACGAGCGGTCAGGATTTCTATTTGCGGGCGATCTGGCTTTTCTCGATCGCGCACCGACAACCCCGCACGCCGACCTAGACGTCTGGCGCCAAAGCCTCGCGCAACTCCAAGGAGACGACAAAATCCGGATCATGCCCGGCCATGGTCCCGTCGAAAAAGGTGGCCGCGCGCTGACACAAACCCTCCAGTGGCTTGACGCGATCGAGGACATCATTCGCACCGCCTTCGACCGCGGCCTATCAATGACCGAGGCGTTCGACGAACCTTTGCCTGCCTGGGCCGAAAAGATCGCACTATCTCGCTACGAATACCAACGCTCGGTCATGCACCTTTATCCCAAGCTCGAAGCGGGCTCGTGGCCACGCGTGGACAAATCTTGATAGATCCTAAGAATTCAAGATCTCTAACGCTTCTCCAAAGCCGAAGTCGGTGCTCTATAATGACCTCCTGACCCACAGGAGGCCGAAATGCCGGAGTTTAATTTTGCCACCCATGAAGTGACAAATCAGAGCCCGCCTTTCTGCGATATCAACCTATTCCTCACTGACCGCGCGTTGCAGGATGCAGTCAAACGTGAAGCCACTATTCCGGCAAACCACAAACACCTAACCGAATTCGGAGCCGCCACCGGAAGCGCGCAAGGCTTCCAAATCGGCCGCCAGGCAAATGAAAACCCGCCGAAATTGGACCGCTTCGACGGCAAAGGCTACCCACTCGACCGCGTTGAATTCCACCCCGCCTACCATGAAGCGATGTCGATGAGCTTCAAGGCAGGCCTGCATTGCAGTCCGTGGGAACACCTGAACACCGCCGGCAATTCGCAAAAAAAAACGAGCCACGTTGAACGCCTTGCGGGACTTTACATGATGACACAAATGGAAGCGGGCCATGTCTGCCCCGTAACCATGACAAACGCTTGCGTACCGACACTGCTCATGCAGCCCGACGTCGCATCGCAACTCCTGCCCAAAATTCTGAACCGCACCTACGATCCCAGCTTTCAGCCTTACCCAGCCAAATCAAGCGTGACTATTGGCATGGGTATGACCGAAAAACAGGGCGGCACGGACGTTCGACAAAACGCAACCACGGCCAATCCAGTTGGCGTACCTGGGCCTGGCAAGGAATACATCCTCGTCGGCCACAAGTGGTTCATGTCGGCTCCCATGTGCGATGCCTTTTTGATGCTTGCGCAGGCCCCCAACGGACTGTCCTGTTTTTTTGTTCCCCGTTTTTTGCCCGATGGTTCAACCAACCCATTGCGTATCCAACGGCTGAAGGAAAAGCTAGGCAATCGCTCCAACGCCTCTTCGGAGGTTGAAATCGCAGGAGCGCATGGTTGGCTTATCGGCGAGGAAGGGCGCGGTGTTGCAAACATCATCGAGATGGTAACGATGACCAGGCTTGATTGTGCTGTTGCGTCCGCTGGTCAAATGCGCCTGGCGCTCGCCCACGCAATTCATCACTGCCGCTATCGCACCGTCTTTCAACGAAAGCTGAGCGACCAGCCGTTAATGGCCCAAGTTCTGGCTGACATGGCGCTGGATGTGGAGGCGGCAACGGCACTAGCATTCCGACTTGCGAGATCATTCGACGAGGCAGCGGAAAACAGCGCACAAGCTGCCTGGCGCCGCCTCATGACGCCGGTCACCAAGTATTGGGTGTGCAAAATCGCACCAGCACTTGGCTACGAAGCCATGGAATGCCTCGGCGGTAACGGCTATGTCGAGGACGGGCTTGCGGCACGCCTCTACCGCGAACTACCGCTCAATGCGATCTGGGAAGGCTCTGGCAACGTCATGTGCCTGGATGTTTTACGCGTCCTATCTGGGAACCCGGGCGTTGCGGAAAGTGTATTCGACGAACTGGAAGAAAAAAGCGGAACCTCGGAGATTCTAAAAAACGCCGTCAAGGGCCTTCGATCACAACTAGCCACTACGAGCTTAACCGAAGCGGGTGCACGTCACTTTGTCGAGCAATTGGCGCTAGCCGCGGCAGCGGCGCTTCTGAACGCGGGCGCGCCACCCGTGATTGCCGACGCATTTACGTCAAGCCGGCTCGGCGGCCGCTACCACCACACCTACGGGGCAGGCCCGACACACACGAAAGCCGCTGAGATCGTTGAACGTACGTTTCCCGCGTGAGCATGTGCCGGCAACCCTCCGACTACACCAAGGGTTGTGACGGCCGGTGCCAACACGCAAATCAGTGGTCCAATTCTGTCCGCAATAGACCGCTACGCACAAAGCTCTTCGTCTGGCACCGCGGCGTGTTAGACTGCATCAGAAATTTTGCAATTAGCTATTCAACAAGGCGTAGGGGGGAGTTGTGGCAATTTGGAAGGGTGGCAAACGTACGGCCGACCAGGCCAGGGAAGATGCGCTTGAAACAGCCCATGGCCATGGCTTGAGCGGAGGCCTGCTAGCGACGCTCATCTCAGGCTTCGCGCTCTTGTTTTCCGGATACAGCTTTTACGAATCCGTTCTGCGTGCCCCGGAGCTTGCAATCTATGTTCCTCCGCAGATCAGCTACACGGATCCGGACCGGCCCGACAGCCCCTTCGAAGTCTTCATCATGCCCATCACGCTTGCCAATGATGGCGCGCGAACCGGCACTGTGCTGTCGATCGACCTCGAAGTTACCAACCCCCGCACCAAGCAGTCGAAGAAATTTTACGCAGCTAACCTGGGAGCGTGGGGCCAAACGCCACCTCGTGCGTTTGCACCTGTCTCACTCTCCGGCAAGGCATCTTTTTCACAAGCCTTGCAATTTTTCCCACGCAACGGTGAGACTGTAGCGCGCATCTTGGATTTAGAACCCGGAACCTACCAATTCAAAGTGTCGTTGAATACTGCCGTCCCAAGTGGCGATACGCTTTTTGAGTTGTCACCCAAGGTCAATCCATTGAGCTTTGAAATGCAGATCGGCCAAATCGATTACCGAAATTTCACAGGCAACGGAACTATAGGGATGTGGGCGGCAGACTATAAACCTGCCGCATCGCAGTGACCCATTAGTTAACCCCCGACAAGCTGTGCGTAGGTTCCTTTTGCGGGGTGTCGACACTCCGCGGCACGCCGTATAGCGCACGTATTTACATGAGAGACTGTACTGAGCTGAACGCACTAACCGTTGAGATCTGCCGCGCTCACGCCGGCATGGCTGCCACGGCTTCGCGTTCCTTCGCTTCCTCAACCCGCGACCTCAAGACGAATACGGCAAACAACAAAAACAGGTAGATGAAGGTCTCCTGCACCTCACTGCTGCGCCCTGCAATAATCGGAACCAGATCGAATTTTTCCATAGAACCCCAGATCTTAATTGCGATCATTATGACCGCCGTCGGGAGCAATGCCGCTGGCGGCATGAAAAATTCAAGCCTTGTGTTTCTCACTTGCGGCCAAATCCACGCGACAATTGGATAGATGATCCCGCCCAAAACTATGGCAACCTCCAACACCATGCGTGCGCCGTTTCCAAGAAAATCAAATGCATTGTGAAGATTGGTTTCATTCTGCCTGTTAATGGCCGACCAGTAGTCAGGCGTGTTCCACTTCAAAAAATGCTGCCCCCAACTGTGTTCCTCGCCACCAATATAAAAAGTGCCGAGCGCCATCGCGCCGAGCCACAAAAACACAAGTGTGCGATTTCGCACCCAGGGGTCGAACATGGCAGCTACCGCAAGCGCACAGGCAGTCAGCGGAATGAAGAAGTGCGACAGTTCCAAAACGCCGTAACCCTCAGGCTCCATCCATTCGACGAACCACTTTGGTGAAATCGCATAGCTGGCGAGAACGACAACAAGGATGGCTACGGGTATCCCAAGCCACCAGGCGATCCCTGTCCAACCTGGATCACTTGCAAACGGGCCGACCGGTACGCCTGACCACCCTCTTTGCACCTGATCCTTCGAACGCATCCCATTCTCCATGTCTTCTCCACCGCGCCAACAAGCCCACAACACCCAAGCACAGGTCCCCAATTCATCGTCGAACCCGCTGGAAATGCCCGCTTGAGCACTAGAAAATTCAGCCGCGCCTAGCCGGACAGGCGCCTACGTGACGACCGCACACATGACCGCTTTATGACAGCTTAAACGTCTTAGGTGTCAAGAACGACCACTTCAACAAATTTGTCATATTGTGGCGAGAGATATTACTCCGGAACGCAATTTTCCTGCTAGCCGTAACCTAGGCCAGCCGCATTCAATCAAAATGGAGTTGCTATTGCATATGTAGAATGCACATCGAGAAACGCCGGGCGCAATATACCTGTCATACTATCGCCGCGACCGTCCCACCCCGTGCCAATAGACGAGCTGCCCGCCATACCAGCTGCCCAGCCCCATCAGACCGAACCCACTAAGACTGAGAGCAATAGACACGAATTGTAGGTCCGCCACGGGCACAACACCGTCCATTCGCATCAACAGCGCCGCGAAATAGGCGACCCACGCAGCGCACATCGTCAGCATATGACGCTGCGCGTCGCGTGAGGCGGCCTCCTCGATATCGGCAAATTCTAACAAGCCTAAAATCATTGCTGGCACCGCTATGATGAGACCAAGCGCCAGCGGCATCCAGGTTAGTGGCCAGACGCCACCAACACCGAGCAACGCACAACAATCGAGCACCGTTGCAAGCGACCAAAACGCTATAGGAAAATGCACGAGCATTGGATGGACCGGGTGTCCGAAAATGCGCATGAGGTTTGGCCGGAGCTAAAGCAAGCCGAAAACAGCAGCGCACAACAGCAAAAAGCCTGTTACCGCCGCGCCGGCGTGAATGAGAACAACGCCGCTCGGGGCAATCTGTTTGCGCAAATGTAGCGAGGCCAGATAGAAACCGCCGAGCGCCGCCACGACAAGAACCAAAAGCGCAACCGGTATGAGGCCTGCTACCGATCCCTCCAACACCGCTAACAGCACGAGGACCAACCCCAGAGCTCCAAGGCCTGCGTGCAACAACGATAAGGGCCAGGATGCAAGCTGCCCGCGCAATACAGAACTCGCAAGCACGAGACCACCGACGGCAGCGATTGCAAAAGAAATTACAGCATATGTCAGCATAGTATTGTCTACTCCCAGTTTGATCTGTGTCGTGCCAACACGGGAGAGAAACGGAACAGCGGTCAGTGATGCGTCTTGGTAGGGTCGAGAGATGTGATCACAGCTTGTTCCAAACGATCGAGGACGAAACGCGTCGTTCGCTCGCACTGGCGACCGCCGAACGGAAATGCCTTGAGAGAGGCAGCCGTAAGATGATCTTCAAGGCCGGACCGAAGCTGCGCTTTTGCCCGGTGCAACCGGGTCTTTACGGTTTGTGCAGGTATGCCCAAAATTTCAGAGGTTTCCGCTATCGACATCTGTTCCACTTCCCGCAGAACGAAAACCTCCCGGAAACCGTCGCCGAGCTTATCGATCTCTTGCTCAAGCAATCGCCGCACGTCGCCGATCGCTGCAAACTGTTCCGGACTTACTTGAACGTCTTCCGACATCGATGCTGTTTCCAAACGCTCATGTTCAGAAGGTGAAGTTGCTTGCGATACCAGTGTGTCGTGCAGTTTCATTTGCCGCAATCGAGACAACGACATGTTATGCGTGATCTTGGCTAGCCATGCGCCGATGCTACTAGCCTCCCGCAAGCCATCAAGTTCCGTAAACGCTTTCAGGAAGGCATCCTGAACAATATCTTCAGCCTCTGCATCATTGCGCAGGATACTGCGCGCGATGCGAAACATCCGCCCATTATTCTGGCGCATGACCGCCGTGAGCGCTTCGCCTGAGCCAAGCGCCGCCGTGTCGACGGCATCTCTCAGGCCCTCGACTGTCAACCGTTCACTGTTCCCGGACGATCGCATCACTGACCGCTGTCCCGTTTCATCTGTTGTTGACATAAGCATAGACGAATAAAGGCCCCAAAAGGTTCCCGGTCCGATTTTAGTCAGCTGAAGCCTTGCGTCAGCGCCCGGCCAACTGGTCGCTGATAGATATGACCCATCTAGCCATAATTGCTCCGCCACAGTAGAATTTGCGCCAAGAGAACCACGAAAACCGACCAGCACGCGGAGGCC
The DNA here is from genome assembly GCA_965222485.1 of Hyphomicrobiaceae bacterium. Classification (GTDB taxonomy): domain Bacteria; phylum Pseudomonadota; class Alphaproteobacteria; order Rhizobiales; family Hyphomicrobiaceae; genus CBDCUC01. The sequence goes on along the minus strand of CBDCUC010000040.1, from coordinate 1,193,859 downwards.
GCCAAATGTTGGACATTGCGCCAGAAAAAATTGCCCATGTGATCGTACGCGCCCGTGAGGTAGATGCAAAAGTCGGTGCATGGGACCAAGACGGCGACGACGGTGATGCAGACACCATATTGGAGGACCGAGGCGGCGACGCCACGGAGGCCGAACTCAAAGCATTTATCGCCGGGCTGAACATCGACGAAAAAGTGAGTCTGGTCGCACTGACCTGGATCGGCCGCGGCACTTACGATCCGGAAGATCTGGAAGAGGCCAAAGAAACGGCACGCGCGGAAAGTGTTAATCCCACCGAAAACTACCTGCTAGGTATCCCCCTGCTGGCGGACTTCCTAGAGGAAGGCCTCGACAAGCTGGGAATTTCCGTCGAAGACGCCGAAGGCGGGATATTGTAAGTCCGCACCTCACCCTAACGACGATGACAGCCATCAACTCAGGCGGCAACCCGTCTTGAGCGAATTGAACGATTGGTAGGCGACAATGGCAGATGATCGGGCCACTTTGCAAAAACAATTGCAGTGGTATTGGGTGGTGGCCATCGGCGTCGGGGCCATTGCTCTCGTCATCGCACTGGTATGGATCCAGTCCCCTGGAGGGCCAGGCCTCGACTTTATATGGGGCGTCGCAGCATTCGGACTTGCTGCAATAGTCTACAATGTAGCGTTCTTTATCCTGTGTTCGATCTTCGCGCCCTGGCTTTCAGACATGGTTGAAGACGACACCGAAGTTTCCGGGGACGATGTTGTCCATGTTGTCAAGCACACTGAGACCGGGGATGAGGCGATCGACTCTTATGTTCGCACCTATGCCGCAGCCCGGGGTGCCACCGCTGTCGCCATCGTCTCCGGCGTCATGGTCGCAATTGCATTGATGTTTTTTTGACCCCAGCGGATTAAAGCATTGGTGCTTTCTTACTCCTCACCCAAAATATTTAGCGAGTTCCTGCGCTGGTGCCGGTCCATGTACACACTTGAAACCGAGTAGCTATTCATACCGCTTGCGATGGAAAAGTACTTGCGCGCGCCAGTTGAACTGACGTAATCGCCGTTCGGGGTGTAGGAGACCCATTGGCCATCTGGCAACACTGCAAGTGTCGCCAACAGCCGACCGGATTTTGCGTCCAACAAATCGACTTCGTTCTCATTGCGATGCGCTCTTATCCGGCCATCCGGACTGATCACCGGGTGTTCGTCCTTATCCCTGAATTGCAATTTTTCTTTAAAACGGCCAGTTGCCACATCCCAGGCATAAGTCTCTTTGATGAAGTTTGCCCCGTAGATGGTTTTGCCATCCACCGAAAACCAAACACGCTGAATCAGGCTCCGATACGGCACCCCTTCCGGTGTCAGGGTATGAAGTTTGCGGCCTGTCTCCACATCCCAAAGAATGACCGTTTCTTGTTGTCCACCCGAAGCCAGCATTTTCCCATCAGAGGAAAATGCGAGCGACAAAACACCACCGACATGCCCCTCCAGCTTCCGAACGAGTTCGCCGGACTGCGCATTCCAAAGCTTGACGGATGAATCATCGACATCGATGACGTTAGAACCACGCATCATCGAGTCCCCGCTTCCCGATGCAATCAGCTGCCCATTGGGCGAATAGGCCACGGCGTTTACAGGATTTCCGTGTCCCTCCATGTCATGGACAAGTTTTCCACGGCGCACATCCCAAACCCGGACCCTCCGATCGCGGCCTGCCGACACGATGTGCCGGCCGTCAGGCGCAAAAGAAATGGAGCGAACGCCAAGGCCGCTTGTCTTGAAAGTGTGGATCGAGCCACCGTCAGTCGCATCGCGAATATGAACGTTGCCGACTTCATTGCCTGTCGCAAACGACTGTCCATCTGGGAAATAAGCAAGTCCGTAGACGCGTTCCTCACCATCGGCGACGGTGTTAAGCAATTTTCCATCGGCAACATTCCATAGCTTGATCGTATCGGAGCCCGTCGTCGCCAGCGTCCGCCCGTCGGGAGAAAATGACAGCCGGTTCACAGCATACTTGTGCCCTGGGAGCACACGAACAAGCTTCCCGCTGTTTGCATCCCAAATTCGGACGGGACCCTTAGCATCACCCGTCGCGATCAACGAACCATCGGGTGAATACGCAAAAGACTCCACACCGTAATCGTGGCCTTTGAGCTCCCGCAGGGGCACACCGTTACTAGCGTCCCAAATCTTGAGTTCTCCACTACCGGCAGCGAACTGTCTGCCGTCCGGAGAGAATGCAACGGAATAAACAAATCGCGACTGATTATCGAACGACGTCAGTTCGCCCCCTGTCGCGACATGCCAGATCTTTGCAGACTCATCGATGCTTCCTGATGCAAGCAACTTTCCATCAGGCGAAAAGGCAATGGACAATACTGATTCGCGATGACCTTTAAAGGTACGAATCCGTTGCCCCGTGGCCAAATCCCACAGGTCTACAGTCTTGCCGCCCGAAGACGCGATCATTCTTCCATCCGGGGAGAACGCAAGATCTCTGGCATACGTCCCGGCTGTCTTTATCGTTCGTACAAGGTGGCGCTCTTTCGCATCCCACACCTTTATGGTGTCATGACCCGACGTCGCCAGCCAACGACCATCAGGCGAAATCGCCAAACCGCGCACCGAAGAACCATGCCCAACCTGAGGTACAAATTGCGGATTGGCAGCGTCGTCGGGAACCGGCGGAAAATCATGAACTGACTCAGCATCCGAGATCGATGAACTCGGCGACGAGCTTGACGACGGGAGATCATAGGTATCGCTCTGGCGGTCCGGACGTGTCATGGCAAACACCATGAGCCCGCCGATCAGCGCAACCGCAAGTGCGAGGGGAAGTGCTGCACGATCCGACCATACTGACGCGTTGCCGCCGCTGGCCTTCCGCTCGTCGCGCCTGCGCTCTTTTAGCAGTCTGCGCGCGTCAGCCGCGTAAACGCTCGACGGCCAGTCCAGCAAAAAGGCCTCAAAAGCGGCCGCGGTGTTCGCATTTTTGGTCTCCTCCCATGCGGCTGCCAAACGCTGCTCACGCAACTCTTGTTTCGCAGCTTCCTCCTCTTCTTTTTTCCATTGCGCAAGCCGGTTCTGCGCCTCTGTTACATACTGTCCTTCGGGAAATTCGGTGATGAACGCTTCCAGCACGTCTGCCTTGGCGCCAAGCGGGAGCTCATTCCACACAATCGACTCCAGTTTGGCGCGCGCAACAGACGAACACGCGCCATCGGAAAATCTTGCAAGGTGGTCACGAAAATCATCAGCGCGGTCGCTGTCCTCGATGTGCCGCCAGTTCACCAGCTCCGTTGCTTTGGCGATGTCTTCCGGCGAAAGTCCTGAAATCGCATTGAGGCGTTCGTGTTCCTGCTTTTGTTGTGAAAGTTCCTCAGCCCGGCGGGCAGCCTCTTTTTCCCGTTCTTCCTCCGCGCGGCGTCGCTCCTCTTTTTCAGCCAGCCGGGTCTGTTCGGCTTCCTCCAGCGCGGATTTAAGCGCTCCAATAAGCCCGGCGCTATCTGCGCGAAACCGGTCGTGCGTCAGACGAACCGCGTTGCGGCGAACAAGCGGTTTGAGGCTCTCAGGTAAATCGTCTGCGGAGGGCAACTTCGCATCGTTGACAAGCACGGGGATCACGCGTTTGCCCTGCTCCAATGCCGACTCGATTTCAATGCGCACAAAGTCGTTCGGGCTATCGAGACGTCGTTCACCACGCTCGTCCCGGGCGTCCAGCCATTCCTGTCCAATGACTGACAGGAACACGTCACAACGCGCGACCTGCTCACTCAACACGTCGACGAAGTCGAGCCCGGGATCGATGCTGTCCACGTCCATAAACAGCTGTCCGGTCTCAAACGCGTTATCGAGCTGATCGAACAGCC
>CBDCUC010000040.1:0-1187500 GCA_965222485.1 Hyphomicrobiaceae bacterium | reverse complement strand
AGCCCATCCAGTGCTCTACCCCCTGGGGTATTCACTCGACGCTCTACCTAAATAGATTTCGCGGAGAACCAGCTATTTCCAGCCTTGATTGGCCTTTCACCCCTTGCCACAGCTCATCCGAGACTTTTTCAACAGGCACCGGTTCGGTCCTCCAGCACGTGTTACCGTGCTTTCAACCTGGCCATGGCAAGATCGACTGGTTTCGGGTCTAATCCGACGAACTGAACGCCCTGTTCAGACTCGCTTTCGCTTCGCCTACAGCTATCGCCTTAAGCTTGCTCGTCAGACTAAGTCGCAGACCCATTATACAAAAGGTACGTGGTCACCATTGCAGGCTCCCACTGTTTGTAGGCATCCGGTTTCAGGTTCTATTTCACTCCCCTTGTCGGGGTGCTTTTCACCTTTCCCTCACGGTACTGGTGCACTATCGGTCGGTAAGGAGTACTTAGGCTTGGAGGGTGGTCCCCCCATGTTCAGACAGGATTGCACGTGTCCCGCCCTACTCGAGTCTTTGATTCGGCATTACCTGTACGGGGCTGTCACCCGCTGCGGCCCAACTTTCCAGATGGTTCCAGTTGTCCTTTTCAAAGCGCTGGCCTAGTCCGCGTTCGCTCGCCACTACTAGCGGAGTCTCGGTTGATGTCCTTTCCTCCGGATACTAAGATGTTTCAGTTCTCCGGGTTTGCTTCTAATCCCCTATATATTCAGGGTTAGATACCTTTTACCAAGCATCAGAAACCAAACATCGAAACCTTGGAAGAACCAATTTCCCGACATCTGATTACTGAAGCTTGAAGGTGGGTTGCCCCATTCGGAAATCTACGGATCAAACGGCTGTTCGCACCTTCCCGTAGCTTATCGCAGCGTACCACGTCCTTCATCGCCTCTTACCGCCAAGGCATCCACCAGATGCCCTTAGGTCACTTGATTGCTCTCATTAGCAATGCTCACCCCGCCAACGCAGAAAAAACGACCCGACACCTTTGCGGGCGCCATGCCGATAGTTCCGCCTTGATCTGGATGATCAATGCTTAGAAAGACCAGAAGTCATTCTTAGACAAACCTAGCTCACCAAGCACCGCGGTCACGTTGCTCGATGCGCCTGCCGCGAAGCAGGCACCAATGCCGGACTTAGCGTCCAACACTGTCGCTCGGGTTTGTCTTCTCTTCACGATGTCAAGAAACCGCCGCCAGCTTAAGCCGTCGCAGCGGAAACGGAATGCTCATTTCAATTCACACAGGATAAATGGTGGAGCCAGTCGGGATCGAACCGACGACCTGAAGCTTGCAAAGCTACCGCTCTCCCAGCTGAGCTATGGCCCCGATCCAAAGGGACTTTACCAACGAAGCCGGTCTCCCAAAAGCCCAAACCAACCACACTTTTGCAAACGAGCAAGATGGTGGGCCTGGGAAGATTTGAACTTCCGACCTCACGCTTATCAAGCGCGCGCTCTAACCAACTGAGCTACAGGCCCTAAAGCGTACTATCCGTGTGAAGAAAGAGAAACGAAGGCGGCGGCGTCCCGCCATGTATTCAAAGAACAGGATCGATTCCATTTAATCCTGCTCCGTTTATTCCAAGCAGAGTGCATATTGTGACGCACCGGACGAACCGGAACGGCAAACAAAAATGAACTCTTCCTTAGAAAGGAGGTGATCCAGCCGCAGGTTCCCCTACGGCTACCTTGTTACGACTTCACCCCAGTCGCTGACCCTACCGTGGCCGGCTGCCTCCTTGCGGTTAGCGTACCGTCTTCGGGTAGAACCAACTCCCATGGTGTGACGGGCGGTGTGTACAAGGCCCGGGAACGTATTCACCGTGGCATGCTGATCCACGATTACTAGCGATTCCGACTTCATGGTCTCGAGTTGCAGAGACCAATCCGAACTGAGACAGTTTTTGGGGATTAACCCATTGTCACTGCCATTGTAGCACGTGTGTAGCCCAGCCCATAAGGGCCATGATGACTTGACGTCATCCCCACCTTCCTCCGGCTTATCACCGGCAGTCCCACTAGAGTGCCCAACTAAATGATGGCAACTAGTAGCGAGGGTTGCGCTCGTTGCGGGACTTAACCCAACATCTCACGACACGAGCTGACGACAGCCGTGCAGCACCTGTCCTACTGCCCATTGCTGGGACGAATCCATCTCTGGAAACAGTCAGTAAATGTCAAGAGCTGGTAAGGTTCTTCGCGTTGCATCGAATTAAACCACATGCTCCACCGCTTGTGCGGGCCCCCGTCAATTCCTTTGAGTTTTAATCTTGCGACCGTACTCCCCAGGCGGGATGCTTAATGCGTTAGCTGCGCCACCGACAAGCAAGCTTGCCGACGGCTAGCATCCATCGTTTACGGCGTGGACTACCAGGGTATCTAATCCTGTTTGCTCCCCACGCTTTCGCACCTCAGCGTCAGTACCGAGCCAGTGAGCCGCCTTCGCCACTGGTGTTCTTCCTAATATCTACGAATTTCACCTCTACACTAGGAATTCCACTCACCTCTCTCGGACTCAAGACTTGCAGTATCAAAGGCAGTTCCGGGGTTGAGCCCCGGGATTTCACCCCTGACTAACAAATCCGCCTACGTGCGCTTTACGCCCAGTAATTCCGAACAACGCTAGCCCCCTTCGTATTACCGCGGCTGCTGGCACGAAGTTAGCCGGGGCTTATTCTGCGGGTACCGTCATTATCGTCCCCGCCAAAAGAGCTTTACAACCCTAAGGCCTTCGTCACTCACGCGGCATGGCTGGATCAGGCTTGCGCCCATTGTCCAATATTCCCCACTGCTGCCTCCCGTAGGAGTCTGGGCCGTGTCTCAGTCCCAGTGTGGCTGATCATCCTCTCAGACCAGCTATGGATCGTCGCCTTGGTGAGCTTTTACCTCACCAACTAGCTAATCCAACGCGGGCCCATCCAATGGCGATAAATCTTTCCCCCAAGGGGCTTATACGGTATTAGCACGAGTTTCCTCGAGTTATCCCGTACCATAGGGTAGGTTCCCACGCGTTACTCACCCGTCTGCCACTCCCTCCGAAGAGAGCGTTCGACTTGCATGTGTTAGGCCTGCCGCCAGCGTTCGTTCTGAGCCAGGATCAAACTCTCAGATTGAAGAATTTGATTTCTGGACACTTGGAGGGAATCATCTCCAAGGATTTCTGCGTAACGGGCACCTTCACACTAGACGCGAACGGCTTGAGTTTCCTCAAAGTCGCCACGTCATGGTGATGGCTTGAAAACACAGATTTCGCCAGAGTTCTGTAACGACCTCAAATGACCTGTTGCCAGATACATTTTAAGGTCCGCCAGGACTCCGCCGCCTGCGTTTCCCTTCCTTCAAACAACAATTTCAAAGAGCATGCCGAAAACAGCACCGCGAGCCGGACTAACTCGTCCGACTTTCGAGACAACAAAGCCCAGCCCGGTTACCCGGCCTAAGGCCTAGTGTTTATCGAGAAAAACGGTGCCCATTTAGGGCGGCGAAGCACTGCTCGTGCCCCGCAACAGTCCCCGAATTAATACTATCCAATCCGCCGTGTCAACACTCCAAATCGAAAAATCGACATGAATATGCTGCTATGCGCCAAACCATTCAAAAATAGCCCGCAAACACGCTCAAACGTGCCATTTTGGACTCTATATGGGGAGCCAAACCGTTGCGCTCAAGCCCACACAAACGAATCACTTCGGCAGCACAAACGGCCTGCATCACGCAGAGATCTTTTCCGCATAGCAAGCCTCACGTCATTTTTCGCATGCATACTACCTGAACGAAGCCTCCGGACCTGAGGACTGAGGCCTGTTTGCGCACCAGTCCATCCCAGCAAGCGAAATAACGACCAGTATGCGTCGCTTTCCGTTGACACTGGGCAGGCATCTGCCCAAACATCTGTGAACGTCAATCACCCGGCGCGTAACGAACCGGGCCCCACGTAAGGTTCCAAGTACGGTTCTTGAGTACCTTGTAAGGCTTGCGGTCCGCATCCGGGGCCACCCGATAGACTTGGCGCGACACAACATTGCCGTTCGCCTATGCAACATCGTCCTGAAATTGCCATGAGGGGCGGTATCACTCCGTCTATGAGGGCAGTTGGTAACAGGGTACACAGCTGCGCCCACCAAAAAGCCCGCCGATGAGGTATCGAGGCCGGGACCGAATGAGCGACAAAGTGGTCCTTGCAATGGAGGAAACGTCTTCCCGTGGTTGATCGACGGCGTTACCGCACGACAGCGAATAGGGGCGTTGTGCCGTTGGAAGAACGGCCAAGGGGGCTTCCGCAAGTCTACCGCGGACGCGCGCGCAAAAGCCTGCGCGACCTCTATGACGCGGACCACGCAGACGCCCACGGCGGTGGACGCTTTCGTTGGCTGATCAGCACCTGCCTCGCCGGAACTGTCGGCGCCATTGCAATTGTCGTCGTGATTTTTGGTTCTATGCCCCGCAAAGAACTTGACGGCGGCATCATGTCGACGCTGAAGCGCTTACAGGACGACACGACGGAACCATTGCTCGTACCTACCATGCAGGCAAATGCGGGCCTGAACTGGGCCGTGCCGAAATCGCACCGTTTGGAAGTCACGACCGGTGCGACGTCAACCCGCTACGTGATCCACGAAACACTCAAGCAACGACGTGACGGACGCGAATACATCATCGCGAAGCCTTATGTTCGTCTGGTTGCGCGATTGTCATCCGTACCAACCTCCTACAAAGAATTCATTCCGCCTCTAAACCCGTTCAAGCTTTATGCAGACACGAACCCGATCTCTTCCGGATCACAAACTGCGGAAGGCGGCACAAACGAGAACGTTTCGATACGAGTCGTGGAATTGTTGGGGGGTATTCTGCCTCGCGAAGACGGACAGGAACTCGACAATAGAGAAGTCGGTGAGCTGGTTGAGCAGTTGAAGCGTGACGAGAGCTTTGCCGTCTCCGAAGCATCAAACATTAATTCCGAATCCGGCAACAATGGCGGTACGATCACCGATACAGGTTCAATTTTATCAGGCTCCGACAGCGACCAGTTGGTCCTGCCCAACACAACGCGACTAGCCAAAACCGTTCTCGCGACCGATGAAGAGTCTTCCGACTATGCAAACGCACAGCGCAAAGTCATCTCGATCGGAAAGGGAAAATCTCTGGCCCGCCTGCTGGTCGACAACGGTGCGGCTGCCTGGCAAGCCGAAGCCATGGTCGATACCGCCCGCCCCATCTTCCGCGAAGATGAATTGGCGGCAGGACAAGAACTCCATCTAACCCTGGTGCCATCGCTGACCGGTGGCTCAAAAATGGAACCTGCAAAGTTCTCAATATTCGCACCCGGTCATGTCCACATGGTCACTGTAAGGCGTGACGAAGCCGGTGAATTTGTCGCTTCCAAAACACCTGAGGACGAAGAGGCACTCGCACGCGCACTTCTATCCCCCGACAAGCAGCAAACCTCATCCAATCTCTATTCAAGTATCTACTACGCAAACCTGCTGCAGAATGTCGAACCCTCGAAGATCATGAAGATCCTTCGAACGCATGCCTACGAAACAGACTACAGAAAGCGCGTAAGCCCCGGCGATACGGTTGAGTTTTTCTTTAGTATGAAAGACGCCGACACAAGCAACGGGCCGCCGGGCGAACTTTTGTTCACGCAAGTGACCTCCAGCGGCGAAGTCTCCAAATTTTACCGCTTCCGCACAACGGACGGACAGGTAGATTTTTACGACGACAGCGGTAACAACGCCAAAAAGTTTCTCATGCGTCGCCCCGTGCGCAGCGCCGATGTCCGACTGACATCAGGATATGGCATGCGACATCACCCCTTGCTCAACCGCCGACGCATGCACACCGGCGTGGACTGGGCAGCTCGCACAGGAACACCCATCCTGGCCGCCGGCAACGGCACAATCGAATATGCCGCTCGCAAAGGCCATTACGGAAACTACGTGCGCATTCGTCATGCCAACGGCTACCAGACCGCATATGCGCACATGTCCCGCTTCGGCAAAGGCGTCAAACAGGGCGTCAAAGTCAGACAGGGCCAAATCATCGGCTACATCGGCTCAACCGGTCTGTCGTCCGGGCCGCATTTGCACTTCGAAGTGCTCGTCAACAAGCAGTTCGTAAATCCCATGTCCATCAAGGTGCCGCGCCAGCGCCAGCTAAAGGGACGCGAATTGCTGGAGTTTAAAAAGGAAAAGGCGCGCATTGACGACTTGATGCATCGCGCACCCGTCATGACGGCCAGCAAGTAAGCTGGGGCGGCGGATGGCGCCTCTTGAGGCCAAACAGATCTCCACCCGCCGTTGCTAAACCTTACGCCGCCTGCGCAGGCACAAGTTCGCCATTAATCGCGAGTTGTCCGTTACGAACCGACACTTCGACGCGCTCGCCATCCAGAACCTTTCCAGCAAGGATAAGCTCCGCCAGCGGATCTTGCAGCGACTTCTGAATGACGCGCTTTAGCGGCCGCGCACCGTAGGCAGGATCATACCCGCGCTCAGCAAGCCAGTTGCGCGCCTCCTCGTTCAAACTGATCTCGATCTTGCGATCGCCAAGCAGCTTGCGCAGATGTCCCAACTGGATGTCGACAATGGCACCCATCTCTTCGCGCCGCAGGCGATGGAACAGGATGATATCATCAAGCCGGTTTAAGAATTCGGGCCGGAAGGTCGCCTTGACCATGGTCATGACAGCTTCCTCCACGGCCGAGGAATCCTCGCCGTCTGGCTGATTCACCAGGTGCTCCGCCCCGATGTTGGAGGTCAACACGATGAGCGTGTTTTTGAAATCGACCGTGCGCCCCTGACCATCAGTCAATCGGCCATCATCAAGGACCTGCAACAGTACATTAAAGACATCCGGGTGCGCTTTTTCGATCTCGTCGAACAGAACAACCTGATAAGGCCGCCGGCGCACGGCTTCCGTCAACGCGCCGCCTTCCTCATAACCGACGTAACCTGGAGGCGCACCGATGAGCCGCGCCACCGAATGCTTCTCCATGTATTCGCTCATGTCAATGCGCAACAACGCCTGGTCGTCATCGAACAGGAACTCAGCCAATGACTTCGTCAGCTCGGTCTTGCCAACACCTGTCGGACCAAGAAACATGAAGGAACCGATCGGGCGGTTGGGATCCTGCAGCCCAGCGCGCGCGCGCCGCACCGCCGTCGACACAGCCACAACAGCCTCGCGCTGACCAATAACGCGTTTGGCAAGCTCATCCTCCATCTTCAACAGCTTGTCGCGTTCGCCCTCCAGCATCTTCTCCACAGGCACACCGGTCCAGCGTGACACGACCCCGGCAATATGATCGGGAGACACAGACTCCTCCACCATAACCGCGTCAGACGTGCCCTCACCCGCCTCAATCTTGCTGATCGTCCCTTCCAACTCAGGAATAACGCCATACTGCAGCTCGCCCGCACGCGCCAAATCACCGCTGCGCTGCGCCTGCTCCAACTCGTTGCGTTTTTGATCAAGTTCTTCTTTGATCTTCTGCGCGCTGCCGAGCTTTTCCTTTTCCGCTTCCCAGCGCTGCGTCAAAACCTGGCTTTGCTCTTCAAGATCGCCGATAGATTTCTCTAGCTTCTCCAACCGGTCCTTGGATGCATCATCCGACTCTTTTCGCAACGCTTCGCGCTCGATCTTCATCTGCATCAGCTCGCGGTCAATCGCATCGAGTTCTTCCGGCTTGCTGTCGATCTCCATCTTCAGCCGCGATGCCGCCTCATCGACAAGATCAATCGCTTTGTCGGGCAAAAACCGGTCCGAGATATAGCGATTGGATAACGTCGCGGCAGCCACCAGCGCGCTGTCAGTAATGCCGACACCGTGGTGCAGTTCGTATTTCTCTTTCAAACCTCGCAGGATGGAGATCGTGTCCTCCACCGTCGGCTCACTGATAAAGACCGGCTGAAAGCGACGTGCTAACGCCGCGTCCTTTTCGATATGCTTGCGATACTCATCAAGCGTCGTCGCACCGATACAGTGCAATTCGCCGCGCGCAAGTGCGGGCTTTAACAGATTGGACGCATCCATGGCGCCGTCTGCCTTGCCTGCGCCGACAATCGTGTGCAACTCGTCGATGAATAGGATGATACGGCCCGCTTCCGCCTGCACCTCCTGCAGAACCGCTTTGAGGCGTTCCTCAAACTCACCACGGTATTTTGCGCCTGCAATCAGCAAACCCATATCGAGCGCCAACAGGCGCTTATCCTTCAAGCTGTCAGGAACGTCACCTTTGACGATGCGAAGCGCCAACCCTTCCGCAATCGCGGTCTTACCCACGCCTGGTTCACCGATAAGAACAGGATTGTTCTTGGTGCGACGAGACAAAACCTGAATGGTTCGGCGAATTTCTTCATCACGCCCAATCACCGGATCGAGCTTGCCGTCTTCGGCGGCTTCGGTTAGGTCCGACGTGTAGCGCTTTAATGCATCGTAAGCCTGTTCGGCCGACGCACTATCGGCAGTCCGCCCCTTGCGCAGCGAATTGATCGCCCCATTAAGCCCTTGTGCTGTGACACCGGCGGAATCAAGGATTTCACCAGCTTTAGTGTTTTTCTCTATCGCAAGCGCAAGCAATAACCGCTCGACGCTGACAAACTTGTCGCCAGCCTTGTCGGCGATTTTTTCCGCAGCGTCGAAAACGCGTGCAAGCTCCGGCGCCAGGTAAAGCTGGCCCGCGCCTCCACCGGAAACCTGTGGGCGGCGGGAAAGTTCCTGTTCCACAGCGTTGAGCGCAAGTTCCTGGTTTCCGCCAGCCGCATTGATCAGGCCGGCGGCCAACCCCTCTTCATCGTCAAGCAGAACTTTGAGCAGATGCTCAGGCGAAAACTGCTGGTGCCCTTCACGCAGCGCGAGGTTTTGCGCCGCCTGAACGAAGCCTTTCGCACGGTCGGTGTATTTTTCGATATTCATAAGGTTCGGCCTCCTCTTGCACGCATCTTCCACCCACACGGGCATGGACGAAGCGTCCGGAAAAACGAATTCACATATCGCGACAATCTGCCACGCAGGACCCATCGAGGCATCCCAGAGGCGCGGTGTCACGCTTAGGGATATAGTGTGTTCGCCATCGCGAAAAAGGGGGTTGCGTCATGCTTGTTGCGAAACCCTCAACGAATTGTTCGTGTTGCCTATGGCAACATCTGCGGGTCATCTAGACCAAACCGCATCAACCCATTGGGAAGTCCATGCCATCAACGGCCGAAGCCCAAATCGTCGCCATCTACCGCTATCCCGTCAAAGGTCTATCGCCCCAGCCGCTGGACTCTGCAGACATGAAGACGGGCGAGACACTTCCATTCGACCGCGCATGGGCAATAGAAAATGGGCCGGGCCGATTTAATTCAGCAGCACCCAAGCACCTGCCCAAGATAAACTTCCTGATGCTAATGCGCGACGAAAAGCTCGCCACGCTTCACACGGAGTTTGACGAGGAAACAAAGACGTTAACGATTTGCCGCGACGGAAAACAAGTCGCGTGTGGCGTATTGACCGCCAAGATCGGCCGCCAGATGATTGAACAATTCTTCGCCGCCTACATGAAAGATGCACTACGTGGGGCTCCGAAAATTGTATCGAGTCCGGGCCACAGCATGTCTGATGTCGCCGCCAAATGCGTGCACATTATTAACCTGGAATCCTTGCGCGAACTTGAGCGCGCCGCAGGCAGGTCAATCGACCCACTCAGATTTCGGCCCAACATCGTTATAGATGGACTGCCCGCCTGGGCCGAATTTGATCTTGTCGGTAAGGACTTTCGAGCCGGTCCTGTCCAGCTCAAGGGCTTTGCGCGAACGCAGCGTTGCGCTGCCACCGAGGTCGACCCAACAACGGCCAGCCGCGACATAGCCATTCCCGCGATCCTCAAGCGCACCTGGAGCCACGCGGACTTCGGAATATACGCTACGGTTGAATCAGATGGTGTCATAGCGGTGAATGACCCGCTAAACCAATGACAACCAATGAAATGCAGACCCGTCGCCACCACGCGCACCCATTAAGGAAAGCGTGTTGGCGGACACCATTAGACATTCATATTGAATTTGTTGAACGGCCGGCGTGATCAATCGTTGGCTTCGTCGCCCACAGCCGCCGGCTCTGAGGTCTCATTGCTTTCAGCCGCAGGTTCATTCTGCGACCGCCTTGGCCGACGAACCGGTCGCCGCAAGAATTCGGGCTGCTCATGGGCGCTGCCGTAAACTTCCGCATCCGGTGTTGACTGCATCTCGCGATTACCTCGCCGCTGCGAGCGATCTGCACCACCCCGACCAGAGCCGTTCTGACGCCCCTGCATGACATCGGGCTGCTCACCAGTTCCATTTGCAGGATTTGCCCCACGGCGCCCGCGCTGCGGTCGAGATTGGCGCCGCTGGCCCTCGCTACGCCCGCCGGCTGGCTGCGAGTCTCCATGCTGACCTGCACCGGCTTGACCATCGGCCGTCAGCTCTTCGTTGTCTTCTTCCGCAAGCTCCACGCCCTCATTGACATCACCCGACGAACCACGTTGACGGCCGCCAGGATTAGTGGATGGAGCCTCGCCACCCTGTTGCTCGCGGAATGTAAATATAATGCGGTTGTAATGCTCTGCGTGTTGTAGATAGTTCTCTGCCAAAACGGGATCGCCGGATGATTGCGCATCACGTGCTAACGACGAATATTTTTCTGCGATATGGGATGGTGTGCCGCGAATCTTGATATCCGGACCGTTGCTTTCAAAGCTTCTGGTCAACGGATTCTGACCCTTACGATTACGTCCACGCCCCCGGCGATTCTGCTGTCCCTGCCTCATCGGCTCTCGTTCTCGTCTCTTTGATACTGCCATTGTGATGGCGCTCTTGTTGTCCTTGCAGCACGTTCTGCCAGCTCTACAGCCAACCGCACCGAACAAGCACGTTAACCCTTTCGCCTTCCACATTGGAAAACGCCGGGAGTTCTGCCGAATTGGGCCAACATCCAGCTCAATTCGACAAAGACCTTTGTTGCGGTCTGCACGTTGTGCAAACCAATCTCAACCCGCACCACCCGTCATGTTGGGCAGGCGAACCGGACACGAATGCCCATCGTTTAGATCCAGCCCGAAAACATGAAAGGCGGCACCTTTCAGTTCGTTCAATATGTGCCAAATACCTGGCAATTCTATCGATTCTGCCCCATGAGTAGCCCGCTCGAACTGCCGAAACGATCAGCCATTTCCCCCGGCCGAATACGCTCTGGATTCGAGTTCAAACGTCAACCAACCCCATATTGCATTCCCCGAAAAGTTACCCCTTCCGGTCGTCCTTGTGTCTGTTGCAGACAGGCAAAACGGCCAGCAAACACGGCCTGTTCGAACGAACTCGCTAGTATTTCGCCTTTCCGCCAAAGGTATGTTGCTGCGTATCAGCTCTCAAAGGTCGATAAGATCAAGCGGAATTGAGGCGCTCTATGCGTTAAACGCGTTGTTTCAGTCCTGGAGGACGCTTGCCGGACAACACACCACCCGGTGTAAATATCCCTGCACTTGCATTCTCTATCGCGCCGCCAGCGTGAACCGAAAGCCCTCCGGCTCGAGGCGTTGCGCGCAAATTATTGCTTCGCCCGATAACTACACTAGCTTGGAAGGCCGTTAAATCCAAGCGTTTTTCATCATGCAATGGTTACTGTGACACCACCGCCACACACCGTGTGTGGCCTTCAAGATCCACCCAAAACCGAAGCATTTCAAATCCTTCGCCCTCGAGGATCTGCTTGCAAGATGCCTTCTGCCCAAACCCAAATTCAATAACTGCGATACCTTTTGGAATGGCTCTCCGCAATCCGCTGGCGATCGCCCGTAGCGCATCAAGACCATCCGCACCTCCATCCAGCGCGACGATCGGATCATGCAACCGAACTTCGGGCTGCAAGCCATTGATCTCGGCGGACGCGATGTAAGGCGGGTTCGACACAAGCACATCGAACGTACCTTCCGCGTGCGCTAGCCCGTCCAGCATCGAATGATTGATAAACCGTGCGCGCTCCGTCACGCCCAGGCGTTTGGCATTGTCAGATGCAACGCGCAGCGCATCGTCACTGATATCTGTTCCCACGCCGCTTGCATTCGGCAATTCCGCCAACAACGTCAATAGGAGCGCACCGCTACCGGTGCCGACATCTAGGACGCGAAGAGCGCGCTGCTCCCACCCGGCATCCGCAATCAGCTCCATTACTGCTTCAATGACAGTCTCACTGTCCGCCCGAGGATCGAGCGTTGCTGGCGAAAGCGAGAACTTACGCCCGTAAAACTCACGTTCACCGACAATACGCGATAGTGGCTCCCGCGCTGAACGGCGCGCCACAAATGCGCTGATGCGCTGCGCATCCTGTTTCTTCAGGATGCGCTGATCTGCCAGCAGCAACTCAGCACCTGTCATCGATAACGCTGCACGAATGAGCGCGCGCGCCTCATGCGATGGAGCATCAAGACCCGCCTCGGCAAGTGCAGCGCCTACAAGGATGACCGCTTCGCTGATGCGCGCGCCAGGTGCGATACCGATAGTGCCAGACACCGCCGCGCAATTGCTTTTGTTAGCCAGCGTTTTCATCTTCTATCGTCGCCAGAAGTGTCGCCTGGTGATCCGCAATCAACGCCGAAATCATTTCATCAAGACCATCGCCCTGCATAACCTGATCAAGCTTGTGCAAGGTCATATTGATGCGATGGTCAGTGACACGGCCTTGTGGGAAATTATACGTACGAACGCGCTGCGACCTATCCCCCGTCCCCACCTGCAACTTTCGGGCTTCGGCACGCTCACCTGCCACCTTTTCGCGCTCAAGCTCATAGACGCGCGAGCGCAGCACCTGCATGGCCAGACGCCTGTTCTGATGCTGCGATTTTTCAGAAGAAACAACGGTAATTCCTGTTGGCAGGTGGGTAATCCGAACAGCACTATCGGTCGTGTTCACGTGCTGGCCGCCAGCCCCGCCGGCACGCATTGTATCAATTCGGATATCTTCAGCTTTGATATCGATATCAATGTCTTCCGCTTCCGGAAGAACAGCCACCGTCGCTGCCGACGTATGAATCCGCCCACCAGTCTCCGTTGCAGGAATGCGCTGAACACGGTGCACACCCGATTCAAACTTCAGCCGCGCAAAAACACCCTGTCCGGAAACCGAAATAACGACTTCTCGATAGCCGCCGAGGTCGCTTTCGGAACCCGAAATGATTTCAGTCTTCCAACCCTGAAGATCCGCGTAGCGCATATACATACGCGACAGATCTGCGGCAAACAGCGCCGCTTCATCGCCTCCGGTGCCTGCCCGGATTTCCAGAATGGCACTTCGGTCATCCGCCGCGTCCTTGGGAAGCAATGCAATCTTGAGTTCCTGCTCAATCTCCGAGATGCGCCCGGTCAGTTCGTCCAGCTCGCCGCGTGCCAGCTCTGCAACCTCCTGATCCGTGCCGCTGTCCTCCAGCATCACCTTTAGATCGGCCACCTCATTTTCTGCCTCCCTCAGCTCGTTAATCGTGCCGACGACGGGATCAAGGCTGGAGAATTCCTTTGTAAGCCGGGCATACACATCTTGGTCCACACCCTCATTGAGAGTGGATTGAATGTTTTGCCAACGCTCAACCAGCTGATCGAGTTTTTCTTTAGGTAGTGCACTCATGGGCAAAAATGCCAAATGGCCCTTTATTTGAACTGGCTGAGCTGAAACTGAAACCGAACCGTAACCGTGAATCGCGAACACCGTCTTGGACTAACCCAACTTGAGCTGCTGCGAAAGAACCCTGGCCGGTGGATCCGCAGAAAGTGCAAGACACCTGTGCATTTGCAGAAGGGTTTGACAAAACCCGTGTGCGCACCGCGATAAAAACCTGCTGCGTGAAGATGCTCTATGGTGACTTAACCGGCAACTTATCCGCTCGCCGGGAGCGCGGATCATCCACCTCTATCCATCTCATCCCATCACGCTCCGGCGCCAGCTGGAGCAGCACGAATTCCCGTGTCTGCACCAGTGCCGCCCCGACGGGCTGCGGCAGATAGGCCACCGCTACATCCAACACCGGCGCCTGGAACAATAAGATTGCGGCAACGGTAACAACGAGCGCTACGACCCGTAACCGTTGTAGGGGCCTTCGGCCATGTCCTTCCTCCGGTGCGGCCTCCGCAACCGGAGCATGAACCGCGGCAGTCGCCGCGGGAATGACCGTTTGCGTCCGTTCTTGTGGCTGTCCGTTACCCGTTCGCCTAACCGGCACATCCGCCTGGGAAGCGCGCCACCGTCGCGCACGCGACGCAAACCAGCCAGCATCCTGTTGATGCTGCGAACGTGGGACATTTCTAACCGCTGGCATTGGATCTACCGGCGGCGCAACCTCAATCTCCGGCGCTGGCGCGACAGACCTTACACCGAGTTGCTCGCCCAGGACATGCAACACCGGCTCAGGATCCATCGCCGCAAGGTCCAAATAGTCGCGCACAACCCGTTCAACAACATTCCAACTCGGCAGTTGGGCAATGTTGCCCGTTTCCAGAGCAATGATGACATTAATATCGGTCGACACTAACACGGCGACCTCGCGCTGCGTTCGGCCAAGATAGTTGCGTAGATCGAGAAATAACTTGGCGATCTCCGCTTCAGGCCCAGCAACGTCCGACATCATCACGTGCTCTGAATCCGTATACTCTAAAACCAAGGTTCTGTCGGCGCCCTCAGATTCGCGCCCAAACCGACGGCCCGGGCACCCATCGCGACCTGTAAGGCTCACAACCCGCTAGACCGAAGCCAGAATACGAAACCCTTAGGCGTCTCCAATTTGAACCAGCCGAATGGCCAATCCGCGGCAAAGCTACAACATCGCAAGGGTGATGAGATTATGGCCTAAAGCTCGACGTCTTGCTCTTTTGCGAATATTTCCAACTGGCTACGCATATCGGGACAAGAGGTCTCAAGTAGCTCATTGACCCGGTGCCCAGCCTCGTCCGCGTCGAGCGAAAGTATCATTGCCTTCACCGGCCCGATCGCCGCTGGCGCCATCGACAGGTTGCGATAGCCCAGCGCGATTAAGACCATGGCCTCCAGCGGATGCGCAGCCATTTCGCCGCACAAGGTTACCGGCACGCCGTGCACCTCTGCTCTCTCTACAATTGACTTCAAAACGCGAACCGGCGCCACCGACAGGTTATCGAACCTATTCGCAACCTTGGCATTTGTTCTATCCGAGGCAAACAGAAACTGCATTAGATCATTGCTTCCTATCGAAACAAAGTCGACGCGCTCGAAAAGCTGGTCCAATTCAAACAGCAAGCTGGGTACTTCAAGCATCGCTCCGAGCCGAATCTTTCTGGGCAAAGGATAACCGTGCTTACTTGCGAGCTTTTTCTCTTTTTCAACAAGAGCCTGAACATCATCGATTTCACGTGCCGCACTTATCATCGGCACCATGAGACTGAGTTCCCGCTCTCCTGTAGCGCGAATGAGCGCGCGCACCTGCAGTCGGAACAATGCCGGCCGGTCGAGAGACATTCGCACTGCGCGCCATCCCATGGCGGGGTTTTCCTCAGGCACCGTGTGCAAGTAGGGCAGCGCCTTGTCCCCACCTACATCCAGGGTGCGGAAGACAATCGGCCGTCCCCCCGCTTCGTCCAATGCCTGCCTGTATGTTTTTTCCTGTACATCCAGCCGCGGAATTGTATCCGACATCATAAACATCAGCTCAGTGCGAAACAGACCGACACCGTCTGCGCCAGACTCTGTAAGATGCGACATATCAACGAAAAGGCCTGCGTTTATTTGCAGACTGATTGGCACGCCATCCTTGGTCATTGCGGGCGTGTCACGCAACGCATCGTACTTCCTCTGCCGCTTTGCCCGGAAACGGACTTTGTCGGAATAAGCCTTGATCACATCGCTGGTCGGACGCAGGTGGACTTCTCCGGAAACAGCATCGACGATTATGGCGTCGCCAGCCGCAACCCGTTCCACAATCCGCACGGCCTGGCCGACCGCGGGCATGCCAAGTGCTTTTGCAACAATGGCGACATGGCTTTGCGCACTGCCATCTTCCACCACTAGGCCGCGTAGCTTGGAACGGTCGTAGTCCAGAAGCTCTGCTGGCCCTAGCGTCCGGGCGACTAATATCGTGTCGGGCCGCATGTTGGGGTGCCTGACATCGGCCCCGGCGCGTCCCGCCAATGTGCGCAATAGACGATCCGATAGACCGTCCAGATCACGCATTCGTTCGCGCCAGTAAGGGTCGTTTTGCCTGAGCATTTGGGCACGCGTCCGATTTTGCACGCGCTCCACCGCGGCCTCGGCCGTTAGACCTCCCTCGACCGCCTCGCGCAAACGACGCTCCCAGCCGCGATCGTTCGCAAACATCCGAATCGCCTCCAGCACATCGCGATGCTCGCCGGCTTCCGCCAGCTGCTCGTGGTCAAACATGTCCTGCAGCGCTTGGCGTAACTCGCTAACGGCGCGGGTGAGGCGGTCAAGTTCCGCCGCTGGGTCTTCGGCAACGAGCGTCGTCACCGCAACACGCGGCTCATGCAATACGACATGACCCAACGCGATGCCTTCCGATATCGGCTCGCCATTGATAATCGCCGACAAAGAGTTTGAGAGTTCTATGTCCGCATCCGAACCTGCGACCGTGCCGGACACAAGATGCTCGGCGACAATCATCGCCGTCACCTGCATGACCTCTTCATCTTCATCGGTATACTGCTTCATGGTGTGATTTTGGACGACCAACACACCAAGCAGCTGCCCCGACCGCTGGATCGGTACCGCCAATAACGAATGATAGAGTTCTTCTCCGGTCTCTGGCCTGTAGGAGAACGCGGGATGATGCTGCGCATCCGGCTCATTGATGGGCGTGCTCAGTTCGGCACAGCGGCCAACCAAGCCTTCTCCCCGGTTAAGCCGCGTCGTATGCACGGCCTCGCGATTCAAGCCCTCTGTTGCAAACAGCTCCAAACTGCCATCACGCCGACGCAGATAAATCGAACAAACTTCCGCGACCATCACGCCGGCGACAAGGTGCACGATCTTATCCAGACGCGATTGGCCATCGCCCGGCTCGGCCATAATCTCCCGTAACCGCCGCATGATTACGCGCAGCGCCGGTTCCGGTGTCATGATGTGGGGCTCGTCGCCACGCCTACCTTGCATGAGCCACCGCCAAAAGGCCGGTCCGCTTTTTTTAATAAGCGGAGTTGAAATTAATCCCGCCGCCGAGAAGACCCCGATTTGAGGCCGCATTATGAAAGCGGGAGTGCGAAATCTTGCGAAGGGCGCCTATGGTCTGTCGCCCTCAACTTGTCGTTTGGCACCAACCAGCACAGCGGTTGACCGCTGGCGGCATTATCGCGCCCGTATTTCGATCACTGGCAGTAACGCGTCAATTACCGCTCCTGCCGGCATTCTTGATGTGCATGCCTGCTGAATGGGAAAACAAGCAGAGCACGGTCGTGCACGTTCGTTCTTATTCAGCATCAAGCCCATAGACTTCGTGCAACGTGCGCACGGCCAGTTCGGCGTAATTGGCATCGATGAGAACGCTGATCTTTATCTCAGATGTCGAAATCGCCAGGATGTTGATGCCCTTTTCCGAAAGCGCCTTGAACATCTGCGCTGCAACGCCGGCATGGCTTCGCATGCCCACTCCGATGACGGACACTTTGACAACATCTGCCGAACTTCTGACCTCAAAGGCACCGACATCCTTCTGCACCGAATTGAGCACTTCAAGAGTACGCGGCAACTCGACGGCCTGTACGGTAAAGGTCAAATCGGTATGGGCCCCGTCGGGAGTCACGTTTTGCACGATCATGTCGACATTTATCAGCGCATCCGCCAGCGGCCCGAAAATCCGAGCCGCAACCCCCGGCTTGTCATCGACCTTTAGTATGGTCACCTTGGCCTCGTCCTTAGCATATGCGATGCCGCTAACTAAATGCTGCTCCACAATCTCATCCTCGTCGCAAACTATGGTGCCAAGATCCGGTAGTTGTCCGTCTCTGACGGCAGGCAAATCCTCTGGAACCGCAAAACTTGACAGCACCCTCAAGCGCACGCGCGCTTGCATGGCAAGCTCCACCGAACGCGTCTGCAAAACCTTAGAGCCCTGCGAGGCCATCTCCAGCATTTCTTCATAGGATATCTTATTAAGTCGACGGGCTTTGGGCACGACGCGCGGATCGGTCGTGTAGACACCGTCAACGTCGGTATAGATATCGCAAACATCGGCTTTTAACGCGACGGCTACAGCAACCGCGCTGGTGTCAGACCCGCCCCTGCCTAATGTTGCGATTCGCTGCTTTGTTGGCTCCAAACCCTGGAAGCCGGTCACCACGGCCACTTCGCCCGCACTCATCCGTTCCTTCAGATTGCTAACATCGATACTGACGATGCGCGCTGCACCATGTGCGCTGTCAGTCTGAATGGGAATCTGCCAGCCCTGCCACGATCGCGCCGTGACGCCCATTGATTGCAGCACGATTGCTAAGAGCCCGGCGCTCACCTGTTCGCCGGAAGCAACCACGGCATCGTATTCCCGCGCATCGTGAACGTCGCCGGCCTCTCGCACCCACGAAACAAGCTGGTTGGTTGTTCCCGCCATTGCAGACACCACAACCGCCACCTGGTTTCCTGCATCCGCCTCTCTCTTGACGTGCCGTGCGACGCATCGAATGCGTTCAAGGTCGGCGACGGAGGTCCCGCCGAACTTCATGACAACAACAGCCATTGCAAATCCCGCTACGAAGCAAACAGCATGACAAAACGCCCGCCGAGGAGGCAGAGCCTTGCTCGCGTCAACCCGATCGCCCTCTACACCTTGGTAACGTGCAAATCGAGACGGTTTTGGACCATCAGTCCAAGACCGGCTTGACGATCACGCGCAAGAAATCCAGCGAATGGATACTCAAACAGACCAAATCCACGTGCAGCCGGTGGGGTCGCGTCCTGCCCGCACTCCGCCCGCCCAATAGAAAGACAAGCCTGTCCATGCATCGGTAGGATTTGTGGGTGCCCCAGCTAAACCTGCCAGGCCACCAGCCCAGCACGGCCTTCAGGCCCAACTCACGAGGATTTCCGGCGCTGTCTTAGCTGCATCACGGCAGGCTTGCAACCTGACGCTTGGTCGTTTGCCCGCGACTGGGCTACAACCAACGTAAATCCCGCATGGGATTTCCAATTGCAGCCAGAATTTGCTGCGATGCAAAAGAATTCAAGCCGTATCGCAATGCGACTGGTGAAGGAACCTTGTTGGTCGCCTTGCCACTGGCGCAGTGAACCGCCCAACACTCACGATAGGACAACATGCAGGCAGACGCTCAAGCCCACGACACCACGTCGGCTAAGAACAACGTCGATGATGCGGAACTCGCCAAATTCCGAACTTTGGCTGAGCAATGGTGGCTGCCAAACGGCAAATTCCAAGCTCTGCATGCGCTTGGGCCCGCTCGCATGACATTCATACGCGATGCACTGCGCGAGGTGCCACGGCAAGAAGCCTCAATAGGCGGAACAAACAACCTATCCTCAACGACACCGTTACGCGGTTTGCGCGTTCTCGATGTTGGCTGCGGCGGCGGATTGATCTGCGAGCCATTGTCGCGATTGGGAGCAAGCGTCTGCGGTATCGATCCGGCTGCGGAAAATATCGAAGCCGCAAAGATGCACGCAAAAGCTCAGGGTCTTGAAATCGATTACAGAGCAACAACAGCTGAAGAACTTGCAAGCGCCGGCGAGACGTTCGACGCCGTTACATGTTTGGAGGTCGTCGAACATGTCCCACACGTCGACGCCTTCGTCTCGACCTGCGCATCGCTAATTCGCCCATCAGGCAAATTTGTTTGTTCAACCATAAACCGAACCGTGAAGTCATATGCGCTAGCAATCGTTGCAGCGGAGTACGTCCTTGGTTGGGTTCCACGCGGCACCCACCAATGGGAACGTTTTGTGACACCTGATGAGTTAACACGCGCGTTTGAAAAGGCCGGACTCACCGCACCGCATTTTTCAGGAATGATCTACGACCCCTTGCGTGACAGCTGGCGCCTCGGCGCCGATACGGATGTGAACTACCTCGCTTCAGCGAGCAGACAATCCCCTTAAGCACCAAAGGTATGGCAGCCGACGAGCAACACCCACGAAAGCAATCGAACGTCTCACTTGCTCGCTGAAACGCTCGGCTGGCATAGTCGATATCCCAGTCCCCGTACGGTCTGTATTGTGACCAGCGGGCTCTTCATTTTTCGACGTAACCGGTGAACATAAACCTCGATGGCATCCGGCGCGGCATCGTCGTCCATACCGAAAATTCGCGATGCAATAAAGTCTTTACTAACGACCATATCACGATGCCGAAGCAGCAGTTGCAAGACGCTTCGTTCGCGGGGCGTAACGTTGAGCACTTGGCCCTCAAGTGAGACTTGACCGTTGGCGGCGTCATACTGAAGCGGACCAAATTCGGTCACCGCCGCCTCACGGTCTGTGCGCATGGCCAGCAGCGCATGCATACGCAGCCGCAATTCATACACACGCACCGGTTTGACGATGAACTCGTGCGCACCAGCATCGACCGCATCAGCAATGCGCCCTACATTGCCTTCACCTGCCAACACAAGCTGCCGGACATTGCCATTGGATTTGCGTGCAAGCGTCAGAAACTCTTCGGCGGGCGCATCCGCCAGATCCAGATCCCACACAGCGATATCATACGAGTAGGTCGCGAGCTGATCACGCGCCTCCTGCTCATCGCCTGCGCGATCAACAGTACAGCTCATTTTTGCCAGCGTTGCGGCAATACTGGCCAATTGCGGACCACGTCTGGCCAGCACCAAGACCCTCATCGGAAATCCACGTATCTGTTAGGCCTGAAGACTAGATTTCTGTCGCGCAGCCATGCCCGCTAAGACCCGGTGCGGCAGTCCAACACACGCCCAACTGGGAGTGCTTCGACTGCAACAAGTACCAACCTGAGCACACAGCAAGATGAACGCTCAACCCATTGCAAAAAATGGATAAATCACAGATCGACCTTTCCTATGTGAATACAGACGCCGCAACCGCCTGATCTTATATGACAGTTTTATGTTTGGCCGGTTGGGGCAATCGTTGCGCATGCGTCACAGCCCTGAAAGCTGGCTGTAAGCCCCACAATGCTAGGACTTCGATCAGAGGACAAACGGCATGGGCACGGATGCGGCCCTGAATGATCATGAGCCCAAGCCTCTGAACACGTCTAGTTTGCGTTTGAGTACGACAGTCAAATTTGGGGGACCCAATGAAATCCAAGATTTTCGGCGCTGCATTGCTGTTGGCATCGGCCGCCGCTTTCGCGCCTGCCAACGCTGCCGATCTAGGTGGTGATTGCTGCGCCGATCTCGAAGAGCGCATCGCGGAACTTGAGACTACGACGGCTCGCAAGGGCAACCGCAAAGTCAGCCTGACGGTCTACGGTAAAGTGAACGAAGCCATTGGTTGGTGGGATGATGGGTTTGAAGACAACGTCTACATCTTCACCAACGACACCTCCCGCACGCGGTTCGGCTTCAAGGGTAAGGCCAAGATCAACTCCGACTGGTACGCCGGTTACAAGATCGAAATCGGTGTACGCGCCGAAGACCAGGGCGCACTCGACGCCGACGCCGATGATGGTGGCGCTGGTTTCGACCTTCGCAAGTCTGAGTGGACGATTGGATCAAAGACTTACGGCTCGGTCACATTGGGCGAAGCCAGCATGGCGCATGACGGCATCACCCAGATCCAGATCGCCAAAATCAAGCACTTCGCCAACCCAGACGTTCTTGATGCCAACGACAGCTTTGCTATTCGCCAGACCGGCACTGGTGCCGCCGTTGGCGAATGGGACAACCTGGCCCAAGTATTGGAGCCCGGCGAAGGATCGCGCGGCAGCCTCATTCGTTATGACTCACCAACGTTCGCCGGTTTCGTGGTTTCCGCTGCATGGGGCGAAGATGATATCTGGAACGTAGCCTTGCGTTATGCCGGCGAGTTCTCCGGATTCAAATTCGCAGCTGGCGTCGGCTACGGTGAAGCGACCGAACGTGACGAAGAATGTACGGACCAACCAGGACTTGCAGGCGTGAAGGCCAGCTGCCAGGAATTCGGCGCCTCCGCAAGCCTCATGCACACTCCGACCGGCTTGTTCGTCACAGGTGCCTACGGCATTCGCGAGGATGACAATAAAGACGCCATCATCCGCAACGCTCTAGGCATTGATGCCGGCGAGAACGAATTCTGGCATGTCCAGGCTGGTATCGAGCAGAAGTGGACCGCACTCGGTCCAACGACCGTCTTCGGTGGCTATAACGACCGTGACGCCGGTGCGACGGTTCGGGACAACACTGGCGCGCTGAACGTATTCAACGGCGCAGCAATCACAAACTTCGAGTTTGAGATGTGGGAAGCCGGCATCAACCAGCACATCAGCGCTGCTGCGATGGACATCTACATTCACTACAAGAATTACGATGCAGACGTGACGACCACGGCCGGCAACGTCGATACAGAGGAATGGCAGACCCTCATCATGGGTTCACACATCAAGTTTTAATCCGTTTCGACAGCTGGGCGATTTTCTACTCCGGTCAATCGCCCAGTCACCAAAACGACTCCCGTCAGCACGACTAGAAAGGCCGCCCATTGGGCGGCCTTTTTTCATTGCTATATTCTGACCAGTATCCATGGATCAACACGTCACCCATTGGACTAGGAACGTGCTTGCTTATAGGTGTCTAGCCGCTGCTGGAGCTCAACATAGGCTGCACAGGATCTACCACAACGCCGAGCAATCTCAGAAAGCTCAGCTTCCGCCAATTCAGGCGCATCAATCGTCAAATAAGCTTCGCCCAGATAAGCTCGCGCAACCGTGAAGTTGGGATCGAGGCTGAGCGCCTCGTCATAGTAGCCCATAGCCTCCTTCACACGGCCGAGCTTGCGCGTGGCAAAACCGATATATGTCATCGTGCGCGCGTCTTTGAACATTGTGCGATGCAGGTACGTCAGCGCCTCTTCATAACGCCCTGCCTTTGCAAGCCAGTATCCTGCATAGAACAGCTGCGCATCCGTTGCCGCCTGACGGGCGCACGCCTCCCACGCACCAGACGCCTTGGCATAACGATCGCAAATCCCATGAGATGGTCCAACGTCTTTCGCCGCTTCGGCGATCCCGCCGCCGGCAGCGATGAACAGACCGCAAAGTGCGACTGACAACGGTCTGTAGGAATTGCCCATGAAGTCTTCTCCCGACTACAATTTCTATGGTCCGAGCCCTGGGTCACGTCAGCCACTTCTAGGCGCGCCCTGGCCTTGAACCGCTAACCTAGCGATCATAGCTCGCCAGGTCCATGGGCCACCGCGATCGCTGATTAGCCGTGGTCGCCGGATAGCTGCGCCACATCGCCTTTCCCGCCAAATACTTGACCGGTCCAAGGACTGCCATCATTTTTCCCGACTCTGCCGTCAACGAATCGCCGACGGCAACAACGGGGGCCGCTTACCACTTCGGCGAAACTTCTGGCGCCGCGCAGATATCGCGGCTCAGTCATCGGGTCATCGGGGAGAACGATGTTCGGCTGGGGAAAGAAAAACGATGGCTTCGAGTGGCACAAATACGTCCGTACGACGATCCTCGTGCGGCGTGAGCATCGCCGACGTAAGCTGAAAGACGCAAAAGAGGCAGCCGTTCAAGGCCTCAAGGACGCTGGCGAAGAACTCAAAGATGCCGGCAAGCGCGGCGCCGTAGCCGGCGCGCAAGCGGCCGGACAAGGAGCGCGTCTTGCAGGCGACGGCTTGGCACAGGCTCGCCAGCAGGCACACGCAGGTGGAGCGTGGTTTGCAGCAAGTGCAGGCAGACTATTTCGCACGAGCGTTAAAAACGCCTCCAACCTTACCGACCAAGCATTGAGTGGCGGTCGTCGCGCACTGAACCGCGCGCACCGACAAACTGCTGCATTGGCGGCGGCACACACATTTCAGCGCATCTGGCCGGCCATGGTCGTTATCGGTTGCGCGGCAGCACTTGGCGGTGCGGCATCAGTCTACCTGTTCGGATTGGGCGCCGAGGCCCTTACGCCACTCCTCATTTCCGCGATCGCGTTGCTCCTGGCAGTTACGCCGTACATCCGTGCGCCGTCTCGCTCTGGCAACACACAAATCCCGAAACAAAAACGGCCCCCCAAACAAAAGCTAGCCAAAAACCGGCAGTGGTTCACCGGTCTTTCGTCAGCATTTACGGCAAATGCCAGAACAACGGCTGGACGCGTGGGAGGAACTGCACTTCTCATCTTGCTGGCAGGTGGAATTGGCGCTGCTGCATGGCTTCTGCCTTCCCCGCCCAATACATCGGCGGGCAAGTTCGCCGCCAAACAGTTGTCCGACAGAAGTCCCTTACGCGGACGGGCAACGGTCTTGAAGGGCGACACGCTGCGTATCAATGGCGAGCGCATACATCTGGCCGGAATCGAAGCCCCCGAACACGGTCAGCGCTGTAACAGGTCGAAACGGCGCACCTGGCGTTGCGACTTGGAAGCAAAAAACACGTTGCGCCGGCTAGTCGGCCGCAAGACTGTAACCTGCAGCGCGTCGGCGCCAGATTCAGATGGTGTCCAGCGGGCTGACTGCACAGTTGACGGCAAGAACATCGCGGCCGAGTTGGTCAAGAGCGGCTATGCCTTCGCCAACCAGGGCTTTTTTGCACGATACCGTACATTGGAACGCGCTGCGCGAAACAAAAAGAGCGGTGTCTGGCAGGGAAAAGCTGAAAGGCCTGAACAGTACCGCGCCAAGCTTTGGGAAGAGGCAAAGCTCAAGGCACCAAAAGGGTGTCCGATCAAGGCGCGCACCTACCGCTCAGGCCGCGTCTATTTTTTACCCTGGTCGCGCCGCTACGATCGTGTGCGAATTGGAAAACGCAGTGGCGCACGCTGGTTTTGCAGCGAGGAAGATGCAGTCGCGGCAGGCTTCCGTCTTTCAGACAATTCGTGAAAAGTCATGACTGCACTGTGTAGCCGCACCAACCTCACCAACGCGCTTGCTGACATATAAGACGAGATCAACGCGACAACAGCGCCTGCTGTCGTCCAAACAAAAAACAAGGCCCGCGGTCCCTTTCGGGAATAACCGCGGGCAAAAACTGCACGGCGTCGCAGCAGATAAGTGGATTGGTGGGTCCTCGCCGTGCGTCTATGGCGCCCAGTCAACACTGCCAAGCCGGGCTTGGCAAGCCCCCAAAATATCAACGAGCGCTTTCAGCCACCGTGTGTCAGTCTGTGCACCGCAGCACCGACGGTATCGGCTCAGCGCAACCCATCATTCACGTTATTCCCAACTGATCTCAAATGGTGTCAGCCGCACCGACGTTGTCATCGGCGCACCCGCCCCAAACCCAGGGTTTCCATAGGCGACATCCGCGATCACACCCATCAGGCTCATGTTTTCGTCTGTACGCCAGCTGATGTTTTCGGCGTTGACACGCATTTTACCGTCGGTCCAAAGGCGCACCAGACCATCAGCCTTTCCTGGCGTATTCAAGACCACTTCCTGCTCGATTGTAACCCACTGACCAAGAGGCAAAGTATAATGCTTCCAGACATGCTTCATTGACGACCAGCCGCCGACGGTTTCATCAGCATCCTTGTCGCGAGCGACCTGCGACTGTCCAAAAACACCGCCGCCATTGCTGGTCCATAAGACCCGTGCCGCAACGCCGCTCCGGCCACCGTACTCCTTGCTCGCCATTCGCGCGTTTGTGAATGGCAACACATCGCCACCGTAAAGCCCCGGCAGCATGCCGCCATCACCAAAATCAAAGTCCTCAGGCAGATACACTGAATATTTGAGGCAGGCGCTACGTGCTTTGTCCATGCCGATGGGGTTCCATTGGAACGCCATTCCACCGACTTCAGTTTCCGTCTGATACCGCGAACTGCTCCCTTCAGGCAGGGAGACATCGAATGCAGCCACATCCGGCCGGTCCTTGACCGCCATAACCTTGACCCCGTCAAGTCTCATGCCATCCGAATAACCGATCAGAGCCTGCAGCTGCACATCCGACAGCAGCCCACCATTTTCATCCTTCAGCGGGAACTGCTCCAGGTGCGAGTAGCGTGCCGAGCACGACTCGATGGTCTCCGTGTAAAACAGCGACCGCCCCGTATAGGCAGCAAATATGAAAAACACCAACGCACCGCCGGCGTTGAACAAGATAGCAAGCGGTTTCATTTTCTGCATTGGTCTGCGCCTTCCTCTTCAATACTTTACTCAAGCGTTGCAAATTTTCGTTCAACTCCTGAACGCGCGGTTGACGTTGCGTAAGATGGGATCAACGAGTTGATCAAGCAGCGTGCGCTTTCCGGTCAATAGCAAGACCTCTGACCGCATACCCGGATGCAATTTGACCGTCTGCGAAATCTTCTCCGTGCTGTCGTTCAACTCAACACGCGCCACAAAGTAAGTAGCCCCTGTTCGCTTATCCTCCACGCTGTCGGGAGAAACCCACGCCAGGCGCGCCGGCAATGGTTTCTGATCGCGCCAACTCAGAGCGGTCAGCCACACCCTTGCCGGCATGCCTTGGCTTACTTCTTCGATCTGGTTTGGAGACATGCGCGCCTCGATCACCAAACGATCCAACTCTGGAACGATATCAATGACATTCCCGCCCGGCTGCACAACAGCACCAGGACCGTGCACATGGACCCGCAGCACCCGCCCGGCCACCGGGGATTTCAGCTCTGCTCTTTCCAGCTCCTGCTGTGCCACGGCGATCCGCGCCTGGATGCCGGCGGCTTCCTTCTCAATCTCTGCCACTTGACGCTTGAGCCCGAGCACGCGCGACTTCGCGGCGAGTTTTCGCGACAGCAACTCCTGCATTGTTGCCGCTTCCTGCCGCGCCAGGTCCAGTTGCCGTGCCGAAGCTTCCGACTGTGCTTTCAACGCCGCGATCTGCTCATCAAGCGAGCGCGTATCAAGTGTCATCAGAGTGTCGCCGGCGCGAACCTTCTGACCTTCCACGACGTGCAGCCTGCCCACTGAGCCGCCGCGTTCATGTTGGACAGTCTTGACCCTGCTCTCAACGATCACGGTTCCGGGCATTCCAACACCCTTATCGATTGGGATGACCGCTGCCCCGCCAACGCCGAGGCCGAAGAACAGACACACAACAACCGTGCCCAGAATCACAGGCGTGCGAATATCGAGCCTGGGATCTGCGGCTTTTCCGGATACCGTTTTTTTACTTGTTGACATAAGCCGTTACCCCACTTGTGCGTGCGTCATCAACGTCAGGACATTCGTCCCGAATTGAATTCTGACACTGGCAAAAGTCTTGATCATCACGTTATGGCGCATCCATCGTTTGCAATTCCGACTTGGCGTCCTGACCCGTTTTCACCACTGTCGGCGCAGCAGATGCTTTGCGGACCGGTACGACGTTGGCACCACTTGAGCGCCGTAGGATATCTTCCGGTGACGCAATCGATTGGATCGTGCCCTCCGCCATCAGCGCCACTTTGTCGGTCAGTGCCAACAGTTTCGGGTCCTGCGTCGCGATCACCAGACTGACGCCGGATGCCTTCAATTCCTTCAGACACTCGATGCGTTGACGAAGCGATGTCCCATCCATGCCGATTTCCGGCTCATCGATAACAACAATCCGCGGGTTCCCGTGAACGGCGCGCGCCAACGCAACAGCCCGCTTCTCTCGCAGCGATAGCCCCTCACCGCCGGGTCCCAGTCTCGTTTCATAGCCATTGGGCAAAGCATGCAGAGCATCATGAACACCCACACGCATTGCAGCATGCGCAACCGACAACAGACTTGCATCGCTAAAGCGCGCAATGTTTTCGTTGACGGTTCCTTCCAGCAGCAGAGGATCATCAGGCATATAGCCGACAGGATCTTCACCATCTGCGCGCTGCCACTTCGCAATTGGAATGCCGTCAAGATCCGCGGCACCGGTTGTCGGCGAGTGCGCACCCGCGATCAACGCAGCCAATGTGGATTTGCCACACCCGTTCGGCCCGACGATTCCCAGACACTCGCCCTGCACAACTTCCAGATCGATTTGACGCAACGCCGGTGTACGGCGCATCGGATAGTAAAAGGTCACTCCGGACAATACGAGCTTGCCGCTCTGATCCGCATCGCCCATACGAACCCGCGGCGTTGCCATGTCCTGCGGCAAGGCCCAAAGGCGTCGATAAGCTTGCCAGGCGGTCCGAATTGTTCTGCCCGTACCAACGAGTTGCTCCAACGGGGCCAGCGCCCGCGCCATAAGAATGGCTGAAGCAACGAGCGCGCCCGGTGTAAGTTCACCCAGAACCACGAGCCAGGCGCCAACGGCATAAACGCCAATCTGTGCGCCCATACGTACGGTTCGGGCTGCAACCCGGATAACACTGCCGCGTTTTCCAAGCGAATAGGCACTCGCAATCTGCGACCTGTTAAACCACTCCCATCGGCTGGATACACCGCCAACCAGCCCAAGCGCTCCCACGAACTGGCTCTGACCAGCAAGCTTCTGCAGCCACTCGCCTGCCTGCTCCTCCGCGCGTGCGCCCTCCGCTTGCAAGCGTGACGTGAACAGAAGCTGTGCGATCACTGCCATTGCCAGGGCGACAGCCGCAGCCAACGCAATAGCGCCAATGTAGGGATTAAGAACGAATAGCATCGCAACAAACAGCGGCACCCACGGCGCATCGAACATTGGGACTGCCGAATTGCCAATCAGGTAATTCTTATATTGGCGCAGCGCACGCGCATCAGCCGTCAATTCTGCCGCCGGCCGTTCGACCTTAAGACCGTTCTCCAACATGTGCCGGCCAAGCTCATGGTCGAGCCAAACTCCGGCACGCAACATGATGGTATTGCGTGCAACCTCAACAAGCGCCATGGCCGCTATGGCAATGGCAACAATTCCGGTCAGCACAAACAGCGTCTCTATGCTGCCCAGCGGCACCACCGTCTCAAACACTTGTAGGATGTAGAGCGGGGTGGCCAGCACCAACACGTTGATACAGCCGGTAAATAGGAAAGCGATAAACATCGCGCGGCGAACTTGCCGAAGCATTCGCCTGGAGGTACGCATAACAAGATCCTGACGCGGGTACACACTGGAGGCCGGCAGAGGACCCATGACGGAACCATGCCGGACTGACCCGAGCCTATGGCAAAAGTCTAAACGATCAGCGAATTGACGCCGGAAGGCACGAAGCCCGTAGCTGTGTTGTAGATCGCCCCTCAGACCACACGGGCAGAATCACTGGTTCAAACAACCAGGAGGCCGTTGCTGTCCAGGAAGTCGAGATCCAGGTCGAAGACGCCGTCGAGAAACACAACGTCCGTCCAGCCTGCCGATCCGCTGAGATTGACACTGACCGTCGTGCCATCTGCCGACTCATTCAACTGAACAACATCGGAAATGTCCTGATACTGGACATTCCGCAACAGATCCTCAAAGTCCAGGCGATCGCCAGCACCGAAATCAGTGATTTGGTCGACGCCATGATGAGTGCGGCCGGAGACAACATCGCCGCGTTCAAACGAGAACGTATCGGCACCACTTCCACCGGTCAGAACGTCAACGCCACGACCGCCACGCAGGACGTCGTTGCCATCACCACCGGAAAGCGCATTGGCACCGCTCGTTCCTGTAAGCTCGTCTGCAAAACCGCTGCCTTCGGCATTCTCAAGGTTTCTCAGCCGGTCATTTCCGCTATCGGCGCCGCTTGCACGTCCGCGGCCTAAATCGACTGTCACGCCTGATCCAACACCAGAATAGTCAACGGTGTCTGCACCGGTCCCGCCATCGTAATAATCGTCGCCGGCGCCATCGATGATCACATCGTCACCATCGAACGCCCATACGCCGTCGCTTCCCGCACCCGCCTCAATTACGTTGTCGCCCTGCGTCCCGCCAATGATGTCATTATAGTCGGAGCCTATGACACCTTCGACGTTGCTGATCGTGTCATTGCCATCGCCCCCTGCCGAGATGCCACGGGTCAGGTTGACATAGATGCGCGAGGACGCACCTGAATAATCGACGGTATCGAATCCATCGCCACCGTCGATCCGGTCGTTTCCAAGACCACCGGCGATAATGTCATCGCCACCGCCATTGCCATCTTCAAAGGTCACCGAAACGTCGCTGCTGACGCTCGCCTGTTCACCTGTTGCTTCCGTAGCGGTCGCATCGATGGTCAATGTCACGTCATCCGTGCTCTGGACCGTCATCGTCAGGCTATCGAGATCTGATGCGGACAGCGACCACCGGCCGTTGCCAAGATCAGTACCCGCTGACAGCGAACCATCCGTCGGCACGCCGGAAATCTCAATTGCTAGAGACTCAGAACCATCGGTATCGCCAAGCGCGACATCAATATCCAGCGCCACGTCATAGCTAGACGGTCCGTCACCATTGATGACGTCATTGCCGGCACCACCATTGATGACATCATCACCCTCAGTACCTGTCAGCACATCGTTACCGGACGTGCCTGAAATATTGGATCCGGCCGTAACCGTAACGCCACCCTGAGGCACGGTGATTTCTGGAGCGTCCGCAACCGGCGCCACGTCGACATTAACAACTTGCTCGACACTTGCTCCATCAGGGTCGGTCACCGAAACCGTAAAGGCATCCGATCCCGAAAAACCGTCGGTCGGCGTGTAGGTGAAGTCTCCGGTAACCTCATCAATGGCCACAGTGCCATTTGCTGGCCCCGAAGTCACAACATGCGAGAGCGGATCGCCATCGGGATCGCTGGCATTGACCGAACCATTGATCGCAACATCCTCATCCGTGGCAAAGTCCTGACTTGCTGCAGCCACCGGCGGCGCGTTGAGAAAGTCCTCAACCGGCACTTGGACGCCATCGACGTAAATGTTGATGGCCTCGATGCTGGACACGGAAAGCCCGAGTGAATCGAACGTGAAGGCTTCGCCGCTGGACTGGCCTGCGTGACCGGACTGACCGCCCGCCGCCGCGATCTGTCCGTCCAGCCAGGCCGAAAAATCCGCAATATTGCCGCGCGCCGAATCGACCTCAGCCGATGTCAGGTGAAGCTCAAGCGTATCGACCCCGGTGTTGCCCGCGATCACGTCCGCACCCTGGCCAGCGCGATACACCAGCGTGTCATTGCCCGAACCGCCATCAAGCGTGTCCGTGCCCTCGCCGCCATCGAGCCGGTCATTGCCGGATTTTCCGTAGAGCTTGTCGTCGTCGGCTTCGCCATAGATGGCATCGTTGCCACCGTCGCCAAAAATGGTGTCGTTGCCGTTGCCACCGTAGACCGTGTCGTTGCTGCCGCCAGCGAACACACCGTCGTTACCATCTCCACCGTAGATCAGGTCATCACCTGCATCTCCGACGACCGCATCATTACCTTCGCCACCGTAAAGCGTGTCGTTACCCGCATCGCCATACACGTAATCGTTGCCGGCGCCACCATAAGCCGTGTCGTTGCCGTCGCCGCCATTTATGCTATCGCGGCCCTCTCCACCGTCAATGACATCGTCACCAGCGGTCCCTACCAGCTGGTCGTCACCTGACGTTCCCAATATATCCGCCACGATCTGCTCCATCCCAATCGTCGGGGTCCAATGATCCTCGCAGTGTGCCAGCGCCATCCTGAGATTTCGTGCAGACGGAATGCGCAATTTTAATAACTATTGACGGGCCAGAGACGCCGATGCCTGGGGATTAACAACAACTTAAGCCATTTTCCCAATCGGCACACTTCGCAGGCGATGCACCTTACCCGCACCGCCTAATAGACCTGACCTCCAGACCGCATCAGGCCGGTGTACAAAGGGGTTCACATGAGGACGAACTATGCTATGAAGGCCGCTCGCAGCCGGGATCACACAGATCCGGCAGCGTTGTTCAGGAGCCGCACTGACGTCCAAACGCAGCCTGCATCCTGAACCTTTCCGGAAACAACCGGTTTTGCCCGCACCAGGCCTGTCGCGCTTTGATGCAGGTGGAAAGACTTTGGTGACGCGGGGTGGAGCAGCCCGGTAGCTCGTCAGGCTCATAACCTGAAGGTCGTAGGTTCAAATCCTACCCCCGCAACCAAAAAACAGCCTGGCTGAAAAGCCGGGTCTTTTTTTGGTTTGGTGGATGTCGAGTTGAACCTAGTCAGGGGCCCGCGAGGAGGGCTTTACCCGACAAGGCGGGACAAAAAATCACTTCAAATCCTACCCCCGCAACCAACACTACTCTTGCAGAAAATATCAAAACGTCGCCATTCCGTGGCGGCCTGTCGCGCCGCCCAATCACAGCGCACCCAAAAACTCTGCAATCGCGTCATTGACGGCGCCCGGCTGCTCGATCGTTGTGGAATGCCCAGCCTTCGGAATGATGACCAGCTTCGAATTCGCAATGGCAGCGTGCATGCGCTCCGATTTGTCCGGCGGCGTGGCTGCGTCCTCATCGCCGACTATAATCAGCGTCGGCAATTTTATTCTCCCGATCTCGTCTGTAACGCCGTAGCGGTCGATGACACCTCGAACAGCCCGTGTAATGCCGAGCCTATGGTTTGACGAAATAACGGCTCTCCAACGTTCCCGATCCCCCGTACGTGCCGTGTCATTAAGGAATGTTCGACCGAACATGATGGGCATGACCCTGTCGACAACAAGCCAGATACCAAACAAGCGCGCGATAATGTTCATGAGCCGGTAGCGCGGCTTGTTATGCGCAGGTTCAGGATCGGCTGATGTGCCGATAAGCGTTAGCGAGCGCAACAGCTCCGGGCACCGGATGGCCAACCGCAGGCCGACGAAACCACCCATCGAAAGACCCACGAAATGGCACGGCCCCACACCGAGCGTTTCTATCAGGCGTGCGGCATCGTTTGTGAGCGTATCGATATCATAGCCGGAATTCGTGACCACGCTTTTTCCCTGTCCGCGGTGGTCGAACGTGATGCAACGGTAGTTCGCCCTAAAGTTTTTGACCTGCGCCTCAAACATCTCGCCACTCAACAACAGGCCGTGACAAAAGACGATTGTCTCCTGTCCTTCACCCTCATCGGTATAATAGACGACAGCCTCGCCGATTTGCAGATATGGCATCACCAAACTCCCGAACAAACCGCCTTTCGTCTGAACAGATATTGACACACTGTCGTGTCGTCAGCGAGTTGTAAGACCCCGCACGTCATCCCGCCGCGCGATGAAGTGGGTTATAATGCTGAAGCGAAATGAGTCGCGCGACGTCACCAATTCGGGGATCTACGAATTGGTATTTCACCCAATCAGAAGCCCGCCGGAGAAAAGCCATGCGAAGAGTTGCGATCATAACCGGGGGCAGCAGGGGCATCGGCCGAACGACAGCATTGTTGGCCGCCGCACAGGGTTATGATGTTTGCATTAGTTTTCTTTCAAACGCGAACGCCGCAAAGGAGGTCTGTTCGCAATGTGAAAGCCACAACGTGAGCGCGACCGCCTTTCAGGCCGACGTCGCCGATGAGACCCAAGTCAATCGGCTGTTCGACCATTGCGACGCCACGCTCGGCGCTCCTTATTTGCTGGTCAATAACGCCGGCGTCATTGGCGGCGCGTCCAGTTTTGAAAAACTCCCAACCAACGCACTAAAGGAAACATTCGGGGCAAACGTATTCGGCACAGCCTATTGCACCCAAAACGCAATTCCCCGCATGTCGGCGACGAATGGCGGTCAGGGCGGCGTCATCGTCAACATATCATCGACGGCAGCGGTTACAGGAAGCCCCAACGAATACGTCCACTACGCTGCGTCAAAAGCAGCGGTTGAGACAATGACGATCGGACTGTCGAAAGAACTTGGACCGCAGAAAATCCGCGTAAATGCCATCCGCGCCGGCACAACCGCAACCGAACTGCACGAAAAATCAGGCAACCCTGACAGGCCAAAACAGATGGCAAAAATCGTTCCACTCGGGCGTATTGCCGAACCGGAGGACATTGCCGAGGCCGTGATATGGCTCGCCTCCGACAAGGCGTCCTACGTCACCGGTTCAATCCTAAGCGTTGCTGGCGGAATATGACCGTGCCTAATCCCCGGCATGTCCTATCGCCACGGACCGCGCAACGACACACCTCCGTCCCATGGTTCGGGCATTGGTCACAACGACGAATACTTGCGGGCAGCAAAGCCACCCGCAAGCACGTGTCGTTTGTACTACTTGCTGCGTGGCCCCGCGGTGGCGCTGACGGTCGCCTTTGCCAGCGAGTGCTGGAGGATAAAGAATCCCGTCAACGCTGCCGTCGCACCCTCCGGTGCGTCGAGTTTCTCAATGTCGAGCGCATGGACCGTATAAATGTAGACGTGCTTCTCGCCTACGGGCGGGCAAGGTCCGAAATACCCTGGTTTACCCAAATCCGTATTGCCTTCAACGGTACCCTCAGGAAGTGAATCAGAATCGACACCGCGGGCGCTGGCCGGGATGTTGAAGGCAACCCAATGCCAAAAACCGCTGCCCGTCGGCGCATCCTTGTCGTAAACGGTTACTGCAAAGCTTTTTGTACCCTCGGGTGGATCAGTCCATTCCAACTTTGGCCGCGTGCTTTTTCCTGTGCAGCCGAACTGGTCCCAGTAGAGGTCGGCCGACATTGGCTGGCCCTCTTTCAATTGCGGGCTCGACACAGAAAAACCTTGAGAGTCTGCCCAAGCAGAAGCCGTAAACGCACACAGCGCCAATCCTACGACTGCACTGCATTTCAACGATCGCAACATACGCATCCCAACCTCATTTTGTTTCGCGAATGCACTAGGGCATTTTCGCTCTGCAATCACAATTGCATTTGGATCGCAGCAAGTCGTATGCCAGCAACTCACTCACAACGAAGCCTCGTCAATAGCGAAACTACCGCTGTCTCACGACATTGGAACCAGCGCACGTTTTGTCCCTTTGGGATGGTCGAAATCACGACCAAACAACCGCAGAAGCCATCTCGAACTAGACACATATGTTGCAGGGGTGATACATTAATAAAACGCTGGGGTGTTCAAGAAACAATTGGCGTGGATGAGTATTAGTTACTGCAGACCACGCAGATTTGAAGTAGATTGCAAGCTTGGGGTGAAGCAAAAAAAGCGACGAGGAAACACATACCGTGCCCAACCAGCCAGCTGCCGGAGAGAACACAAATCTAGCCAAGGATCTTATTCGTGCCTCTTGGCGCCGTTGTGCTGATGACTATGGCTTTCAGCAGGACTTCAAGCACGAAGTGGTCATGATGGACCACTCAAAGCTGAACGAAGAACGTGAACCCTTGGGCGACGTCCTCGCCACGTCCACCGCTATAATTCGGCGAGTTCGCCAAATTGCCAACGACGTTAGCTATGTTGTCCTTATAAGCAACGCCG
Organism: Hyphomicrobiaceae bacterium; assembly: GCA_965222485.1. GTDB lineage: Bacteria > Pseudomonadota > Alphaproteobacteria > Rhizobiales > Hyphomicrobiaceae > CBDCUC01. Next base: position 1,152,148 of record CBDCUC010000040.1, on the reverse strand, counting down.
ATGGCGTGATAATCGAGGGCTATTCCGATTCTCCGGCAAGTGAAGAAATTTCGCATTCTGGACTGCGAAAAGGTTCCATATGGCGAGAGGGGCTGGTTGGCACCAATGGGGTCGGCACTGCGATAGCCTCGCGCCAACCGCTGACTGTTCACGGTCCGGCACATTACAACCTCACCTTCCGTTCCTACACATGCTCCGCTGCGCCAATATTTAGCTCTGACGGCAAGGTTGTTGGCGCGCTCGATTTATCAGGACGCGCCACCCCGGATTCGACTGACGAATACCGCTTCGCAGAATACTTCGTACGCGAAGCCGCACAGCAAATGAGCATGCTCTTATTCAGACGTCAGCACCAGGCAGATTGCCTGGTCGCACTGTCGGGCGAACCCGATCCAATGCCGATGTCGTGCAAAGCACTCATTGCTGCTGATGAAAATGGCAAGATCCTCGGCGCAACGCCGGAAGCCTTTGCAATTCTAGGTGTGCCTGAACTTAGCGACCTGGGCAATAAATCCATTGACGACCTCTGGCGTGTGTCACTGGAAGATCTCAAACCGCTAAGCGCCCACAACGTACCCGTCCGGACCGAAGATGGTGAAACGGCCTACGCAACAGCATTCCTGCCGAAGCTCAAGAAATCATCTGCGTCATCAAAGATCTCAAAGTCGGCACACATTTCGTTGTCGCCACCTATAAGCACCACACAGCGTCCGCTAGATCTGCTTGCCGGACACGATCCGGAACTAAGAAATATCGTTCAGCTGTGCCGGCGTATTGCAGACAAGGATCTACCGATCCTATTGTTAGGCGACACCGGTGTCGGCAAGGACACGTTGGCCCGCGCCATACATGATGAGAGCGAACGCCGCCTCAGACCATACGTGGCGGTGAACTGCGCAGCCATTCCCGCAACCTTGCTCGCCAGCGAATTGTTCGGCTACACGGCCGGCAGCTTCACCGGTGCATCGCGCAACGGTCGGGTTGGCAAAATCCAGGCAAGCGACAGCGGAACACTCTTTCTAGACGAAATTGGAGATATGCCGCTTGAACTCCAGGCCCATTTACTACGTGTCCTGGAAGAACGTACGGTTACGCCCCTGGGTAGCACTGAGCTGATACCAATCGATATCAAGATCATCTGCGCAACCCATCAGGACCTGCCAGAGCTTGTTGAGCAGGGCAAGTTCAGACGCGACCTTTATTTCCGTATCAAGGGCGCACAAATCACGATCCCGAGCCTGCGCGACCGCACGGACATCGCTGACTTGGCAACAGCCATTTTTCAAGAGGAAGCAGAACTGGCCGGGCATGAGCCCGTAACGCTTTCCGATGAAGTCATTGACGTTCTTGAGCAGTACGCTTGGCCTGGCAACATTCGTGAACTGCGCAGTGTCGCACGACTTGTACTATCCCTTTACGCAGACCAAGTGATAGCTATCGAACACTTACCAATTGATTTGGTCCAGCAATCAAGAAGTGATGCAGCGCAGTTGTCTACCCGCTGGAGAACGCCCCACGGTATTCTTTCAGACAAGGGAGAACCGACGACATTGTGCGAGGCCAACGAGGCGGCCGAAGAACATCTTCTGCAGGAAACCTTGCGTGCGCACAAATGGAACGTCACCCATGCCGCCAAACAACTGGGCATCAGCAGGGCGACGCTTCACCGAAAAATTCGAAAATATGGCATTGTTTCACCGAACAATCAGGACTGACACGGCGGCCTAATGTTGGCAGGCGCATTATTGCCGGCTGCCATTGTCCATGAACGCAATGAGCCTTCGCGAAACATCAGCCGGCTCACTTCCCTCGCGCACAAGGTCCGCAAGTGTTACGTGCACGGCTGGATCAATACGTCGATCAATGCCGGCAGCCTCAAAAAACGAATTGGTCGCCGAAAGCGCGCCGCTCAATTCGCCACCGCAAAGCAAAGCAATGTGTCCCAGCACCCCCGTCGCCGGCATTTGATCGGCGCCTTGCTTCACAAGCCGCCAGCGCTGCGCCGTTCCGGCAAGCTTTTTTCCCGCGACCACCAGATTGTGTGAGCCATCACAAAAGGCACCCTTGACTGACGCCAGATACGCGTCGATCCCGTGCTCCGATTTCAGGAATGCGATCAATGGATCGGTTAGACGGCCATACGCAGCCGCTATATTCCGCTGCTCTCCGTAAAGCGCAAACCCCATGGAGATATTGACGACCCCACCAAACTGCGGTGTCACATCCCCACCGGTATCGCGCTCGTAAACGGGCCAACCTGACCGCCCACAGAACTGCGAAGCGGCCGCGATCCCTTCTCTTCGCGACATACCGGAGGGAAGAATTATTGCTTGTTCGCTCTGCCACAACGACACATGCAAGTATCGTTGTCCGCGAGCGGTCGCCTCGCAGACAGCATCAAGCATACCCCGCTCCATAAGAAGCGCTGCATCGAAGGAAAGAAGCCTGTTATCCTCGACGTAGTTTTCGCAGACACCATGAGCCGTCAAAGCTGTGGCTTGCATCTTGTCAGCCGAGTTCTTCGATTGCCCCACATAAGTCCGTGAGGAAATCTCCGGCAGGAGCGCCGTTTACCGCACGGTGATCAAAGGTCAGCGAAAGCCCCATAATGCTTCGCATTTTGATCTCACCGTTGTGCACCCAAGGACGCAGAGCAGTTTCGCCGACACCCAAGATCCCAAGCTGAGGCGCATTGAGAATTGGCGTAAAGAAACGCACGCGAGAGAGCCCCATGTTTGACACTGTGAAAGTGCCGCCGGTCATTTCCGTAACCGAGAGCTTGTTCGTGCGAGCACGGTCCACAACATCGCGGCGCGCAGCAACCCGTTGCTCGAGCGTCATTGAACCAGCATCGAGGATAGCCGGTGCAACAAGCAGATCGCCCGGCAACGCCACCGCGACGCCAAGATTTATCTTACCCGAGAGCTTGATTTCCTTGTCCTGAAGCGTCCCATTCAATCCGGGATGCTTGGACAGAGTTCGAACAACCGCATCAAGAATGATATCTTCCACGGATGCCTTGAGACCCTGCGCTTGCAATTGACTTTTTAGTGCGAACAGTCCTGTCGCGTCGCATTCGGCATGGTGAGTGAGCTGAGCAGTCGTGGAGAGGCTTTCAAGCATTTTCCCGGCAATCATGCCGCGCATGCCTGAAAGCTTCACCACCTTGTCCTCAGCAACTCCGACCGGTTCGTTGGAGGCTTCGGTCATTGTCTTCTTTCTTGCAACCGTTGGATTTGATTCAGGCGATTGATGCGATTTCGTCGCCCTTTGCCACCACCGCTTCAGCCTGCTTGCCAATTGAAATGGTCCCACTAGATGGCGCCTTTAGTTCGTGCTGGACTTTCTCAACCATTATCTCTGCAATAAGCTGCCCTTCCGATACGGCCGAGCCATCCGCCACCAACCAGTTTGTGATCACAGCCTCAGAGTCTTCTTCCCAGAGATCAGTCGGAACGTTTACAGCCACCGCCATGTACGAGTACCTTTCATTTTTTGATATGTGGATACGATCTTTTCAGGGTCCGGAAGCGCGAACTGCTCCATCGGACGTGCGAATGGAATAGGGATATCGGGATAGGCCACGCGCTGCGGTGCGGTCTTGAGCACCGATGCGTCGCGCTCCGCGACAGATGCGATAATCTCACCGCTAACCCCGTAGCTCTTGTAATCTTCGTCTACAACAATGAGCCGGCCCGTTTTTGCAACGGAATTGAATACGGTATCGCGATCAAGCGGTACCAGAGTTCTAAGGTCGATGACCTCCGCCTTCACGCCGTCCTTGGCAAGAATATCCGCAGCCTTCAAACCGTCGTGCACGCCCTTGCCGACGCCGACGATCGTCACATCTTTGCCTTCACGAACAACTGCAGCCTGACCGAATGGGATTTCATAGGCCTCTTCTGGAACATGAACAGTGGCGCCCGGCTCGGTGCCAAGCCAACCCATGCCCTGAAGCGCCTTATGGAACATGTAGATCACGGGATTGTCGTCCCGGATCGCAGCCGTCATCAATCCCTTGGCATCATAGGCGTTGCTGGGTGTAATGACTTTCATTCCCGGCAAGTGGGCAAAAGTTGCATAAAGGCATTGCGAGTGCTGTCCACCGTCGGAATAACCGCCACCGGTCGAGGTCATGAGAACGACAGGAACCTTGACGTTGCCGCCGGAGAAGTAGACGTTTTTCGCCATGCAGTTGTAGATTGCGTCAAAGCAGACGCCTAAGAAGTCGACAAACATGAGCTCGACAACTGGACGCATACCATCCGATGCAGCGCCAGTCGCAGCGCCAAGGAACGCTGTTTCCGAGATCGGCGTGTCACGTACGCGCTCCGCACCAAACTCTTCCAGCAGGCCCCGTGTGTTTCCGTAAACTCCACCAAGCTTGGCGATATCCTCACCCATTACAAAGACAGAGGGATCAACCCTCATCTCCTGGGCTATCGCTTCCGCCATCGCACGCGCGATTGTAAGTCTGCGCTCATTAGCCACGACTTTGCCGACTTGCTCATTCATGAACCCGAATCTCCCTAGGAATTGTCATTAACTGCGCTCGCTGCGACCTTCTTTTTCGGGGTTATACGAATACTTTCTCCATGGCCTCTTCGGGAGCGGCGTATTCGCTGTCACGAGCAAAAGCAATTGCTTCGTCGACCTTTGCGCGTGCCTGCGCAACGATCTCATTATTTTGTTCGTCGGTTAGTCCCTCTTCCGACCCGAGTCTCGCTCGCATGGCCGGAATACAATCCTTTGCCTTCAGCGCGTCTTTTTCGCCAGCCGGACGATAGCCTTCCGCATCGCCCATGAAGTGGCCGGCCAGTCGCGACGTTTCGATTTCGATGAGAGCAGGGCCTTCGCCACGCCGCGCGCGCTCGATCGCTTCGCCTGCAACCCTGAAGATTTCGTAGGTGTCGTTGTCGCGTACCTGATAGCCGGGAATTCCGTAGGCCTGCGCTCGCACCGAATTATCCTTGACCGCTGTGGAGGCAGTCTTGGCAACGGATATGCCCCACTGATTATCTTCAATAACCGTGATGAACGGCAGCTTCCATACGGCAGCGAGATTAAGGGCCTCGTGGAAAGCGCCCTGGTTAGCCGCGCCTTCACCGATATAGGCAACCGCTACGCCTTCTTTGCCTTGCATCTTACGAGACAAGGCTGCTCCAACAGCAGGTCCCATACCCTGACCGATGATACCCGAGCAGGCAAAATTCACCGCTGGGTCGAAAATATGCATATGTCCGCCGCGGCCGCCGCTCAAACCCGTCTTTTTGCCGAAGATTTCTGCGGCCATCTTCTTCAGATCGACGCCCTTCGCGATAGCCTGGTGATGCGGCCTATGTGTTGCCGTGACGATATCGAAAGGCTTTAGGTGAGCGCAAACGCCAACCGCGCATGGCTCCTGCCCGTTCGACAAATGCATTTCACCGGGGATGGGGCCGTCCGCCATATTGAAAACAGGCGTCTTTCCCTCGAGATAAATCTGCTCGATCGTTTCCTCAAAAAAGCGACTCACAAGCATGTTTTGGTACATCCAAAACTTTTGTTCACGTGTCGGCGTCAAGAAACCCTCCCACTACGGAATCTATTTCACTAATTTCGGCTGACGCCTGCATACTTGTGCTGCATGCTTTGTCGTCACCAGCTACTACAGTTAAGCATTTGGCATGCCAATCCATCAAGCATTACTGCTCCCGAAAAGGCACTGAAAATCAGTGCTTTTTTTGCTTGCCGAAACGCTCGGGCGGTAACAAGTGTCTCAGCGATGAGACGCTTGCGTCAGTCACGTGTGCAATCCAGGCCGAGGTATTTAGGTCATTGTTCTTCCAATCCTGATGCGGGCTGCCACACCCCCATTGCGGCGACCAACAGTGCTGCACTGGCATCCTGCAAATCTGTTGGAGCAACACGGCCGGTTTTTCCCCTTTGACTTCCCGCTGCGCTCTGCTTGACCCGGCTCAAGCTGCAACCGCCTCCACAATACTCAAGAGCGCGGGTGTCTCTACGACTCGCAAAAGCTTCAAACCACTTTGTTCGAATAACGAAGCAAATTCAGCCTCTGTGCGCTCCCGCCCAGGCAGCGCCGACATCATCAAAATATCGAGCACCTTGCCGCCATGCGGCTCATTTCCCTCAGGAATTACACAGTCGACGACAAGCACCTTGGCATGATCCGGCATCGCAGCGCGGATGTTTTTCAGGATCTTGACCGAGACGTCATCCGTCCAGTCATGAATGATGCGCTTCAGAAGATAGGCATCGCCCGCCGGCGCAGATTCGAAGAAATCTCCCGCGACGCGATCCCAGCGTCCGGGAAGTTCGTCGGTGCGCGCTTCGGCGAGAACATGAGCATGATCGTAGTTTATGCCCTTGGCCTCCGGCGCCAGCTTCAACGCTTCGATGAGAAACCCGCCGTGCCCGCCACCAATATCGACAATGGTGCCGAATTGCGTGAAATCATAAGCACTTGCAATCGGAGCGTTTTCCATATCAGACAAGCTCGACATGCCGCGATGAAATGTGTCGCCCGCTTCTTTATTCTGTTGGAAATAATCGAAGAACGGAGCACCAAAGATTGGCACCATCCCGTTTTCCCCAGTGCGCACGACCTCGTCGAGCTCTCCCACGGGCTTCCAAAAGATGTCCTGCGAAATCATCAGAACGGCATCGCGCAGGGTGTTGGGTTCGTTGCTCAGTATTAACCGGCCCGGTGGGAGCAAATGAAAGCGGCCTTCGCCATCCTCTTCATAGACACCCAGACTTGCCAGCGTTCTCATCACACGGTGAAGCGACATCGCATCGACGCCCAAATCGTTGGCCAACGCCCTCGATGTCTTGGGAGAATTTTCCAGGTGATCGGAAACACGAAGCTTCGCGGCCGTTGCAAGTGCTCCGGTCAGAACAAATCCAAAAGCAAGGTCGACGATTTTGTGACTGGCATCTGCTGTGCTCATACCACCCTACGGAAATTGCGTTGACTACTGTACCCGCAGCCGGTGTCGCGGCTAACGCGCTCAAATTTGTGCATTGCAGGAAAAAGGAAGGGGCAGCAAACCACCGTCGCCAGATAGCAGTTGCTGCCCAAGTGCACTCCCGGCAAACCGACGATCGCAAAGCTTGTGCCAATTCGGACGCCCACCGAAAAAAAATCAACTGGCCCAGATGAATTCCCTGTACCGACCGGCAAATTCCAATGGCACTTGATGTTCCAATGCGCGTGTGGTTTGCGCCACGATGCCCGCAGTTTCTCTCATGGCCAGACGGCAAATCAGGCGATCCGACCGTCGCGGTGTACGTCGGCGAAAAACACGTCGCAATACCGAGAAGCTGCTAGAATGAGACGCGAACATCAAAGCGCCAGCAGCTAAGAAATTTAGAGGCCGAAAGGCACAACACCGTGCCCCTCACCCCGCGCGCTTGTGCATCGCAAAATCATAACATCGCCTGCCATGCGATCAGGCCGGCGCACGCTCTCAGCAGACGATTACGAGCAAAAAAATCACTGTAATCTCGGTGTTGAATGTAGTCGCGGCGTACCTGTTGACGCGATCACCGAGGCGCTGTCAGAAACGAAACCTTCAAGACGCGCCAACAGACCCAATGTTGCAGGTTCGATACATATGTCGCGCCATATCTTGCTGATTTGCGCCGGTTCTCGTGCGATGTCCTCCGTACACCCGACAAATCCGATTGCTCGGATGTGACCTGCCAATCACACCAAGCCATTGCATTCGCGCGGTTTGCCCGGCGGCTGCCACTCGCAGACATGGTCGCCCGACGCCCACGCGTGCACTCTCGGCTTGATATCCAACAGAATTCGAAACGTGCACTCTCGCCAGGCCGCGCCTCGCTTGCGCCACCTCGCCCGCCGGACACTCTACGTCGTACAGACTTGGCACGTGCATTGCGTTAATAAGGACTAACGCGCTGCTTTCAACGACGGCGCCGTTGCAATCACTACGACCATCCGTCGAGCATCTGGGAGGAACTTGGATTCATGTTTCACGACCTCACGATCCTAAAAAAATCACACCGGCCGCGAACCTTCGTAGGTGGGCTGGAACTCAACCGGCGCACGCTGCTGACGTCGACGGCCGTTGTCGCGTTAGCAGGTGCAGCAACGGTGCGCCCGACCGCACCGTCACTCGCTGCGGCCGCCGTGACGGCGGAGCAAAGAGCAACCCTCATCCGCATGGCACGCGATATCTATCCGCACGACGACTTCCTGCCTGAAGAACCCTATGCAAAAACGGTCGACGGCATCCTGACAGAAGCCGAAAAGGACGCGGCCACGGCCAAGCTCGTTAAGGACGGGCTCGCAGATCTCGAGGCACGCGCGCAGAAGACCTACAAGAAGAACTACACCGACATTTCGGACCCCAATAAGCGCGAGGGTCTGCTCCGCTCGATCGAGCTGGGAGACTTCTTCCAGAAATTCCGCGGCGGACTGCTGTTTGGAATTTACAACAACCAAGCGCTTTGGCCGAAGTTCGAGTACGACGGCTCCTCCTGGGAAAAAGGTGGATTTGGACCGGACGGTCTGAACAACTTTGACAAGATCGATTGGCTCTAGGGACCTGGGAGAAAACAACAAATGGCCGCAAAATTTGACCTCAACGACGACAGTGTTGTTGTAATCATCGGTTCCGGCGCTGGCGGCGGAACGATGGCGAACGAATTAGCGCAAAAGGGCGTGAAATCGGTTGTTCTGGAAGCCGGTAAGAAACTGAGCCTAGAAGACATCGAAAACGATGAATGGGCCATGTTCTTGAAAATCTCATGGCTCGACAAGCGTCACTCGGCGGGCGGATGGCATGGCGCCGTCAACCACCCCACCCTGCCAGCCTGGATCGTCAAGGGCCTGGGCGGCTCCACCGTGCACTGGGCAGGCGTCTCCCTGCGTTACCAGGAACACGAATTCAAGATGAAGACGACGGCCGGCGACGTGACGGGCGCCAACATGCTCGATTGGCCGATCACGCTGAAAGAATTGGAGCCATGGTACGACAAAGCCGAAAAGAAGATGGGAACCACGGGTGAGGCCTCAGGCTTGCCGCACCTTCCGTGGAGCGCCGACTTCAAGGTGCTGGCTGAAGGCGCGCGCCGGATTGGCTATTCGAAGCTCACTGCCGGCCCCATGTCCATCAATTCCAAGGAATACGATGGCCGCCCGGCCTGTCAGCAAATCGGCTTTTGCATGCAGGGCTGTAAGATCGGTGCGAAGTGGTCGACGCTGTACACCGAGCTTCCCCGCGCCGTGGAAACGGGCAACTGCGAGATCCGCACGGACTGCATGGTTCTGCAGGTTGAACACGATAAGAGCGGCAAGGTGACTGGCGTCGTTTATGCCGACAAGGACGGAAACAAGCAGCGCCAGAAGGCCCGTGTGGTTTGTGTTGCAGGTAATTCGATCGAATCGCCACGCCTGCTGCTGAACTCCAACTCCAGCATGTTCCCCAACGGCCTTGCCAACTCCTCCGGCCAGGTCGGCAAGAACTACATGTGCCACATGACTGCCGGCGTTTATGCGGAAATGCCGGGCAAGGTGCACATGAACCGCGGCACCCAGGTGGCCGGTATCGTTCGCGACGAGGCCCATCACGACGAAAAGCGTGGATTCGTAGGTGGTTACACGCTCGAAAAGCTGACCCTGGGCCTTCCCTTCCTCTCCGCGTTCCTTGTTCCCGGACCGACCGGCTGGGGCAAGAAGGTGGCCTCGGCAATGGAGAATTACGCCAACATGTCCGGCGTTTGGATCTGTGGCGAGGACCTGCCGCAGGAACAGAACCGGATTGCCTTGCACGACAGCGAAAAGGACAAGTATGGCCTGCCGGTTCCTGTCGTCCATAAGACGGACCACCCCAACGACACCAACATGCGGAATCATGCATATGGTCAAATGGAGAAGATCTACAACAGCTTAGGCGCCACGAAGATCCACAATCTCCCTGCCTATCCGGCCAGCCACAACATGGGCACGAACCGTATGAGCGCCAAGGCGGAAGACGGCGTCGTGAACAAGTGGGGGCAGTCTCACGACATCAAAAACCTGTTTGTTTCCGATGGAAGTCAGTTCACGACCAGTGGTTCGCCCAACCCAACGCTCACAATTGTAGCGCTGGCGATACGTCAAGCTGACTTTTTGGCAACACAGCTGAAAAAAGGGGAGTTATAGGCAGCGATTCCGCAATTTCTTGGATGCACAAGTGACCGAGTCTTGGATAATCCGTGAATTGGAGAACTTGAGCAATTACCGCCGCCTCAGCCTTATCCAAGTACCCATTGGCAGGAGGAGGAGGAGGCGGCGCCAAGAAGTTGAAGACCGGATTTGAGATAGTAAGAAAAATGAAAGGACGATCCACAATGTACGGGGGTACTAAAATGAGACTAGGTGCGATGTCAGCACTGGCAGCTGCCGGGCTGTTTGCGACCGTCGGGGGAGCATCTGCTGCCGACCTGGGCGGTGATTGCTGTGCAGATCTTGAAGAGCGCGTCGCAGAGCTTGAAGCAACGACCGTTCGCAAAGGCAACCGCAAGGTCAGCCTGACGATCACCGGTTGGGTGTCGGAAGGCATCATGTGGTGGGACGACGGAACGGAAAGCAACGTCTATCAGGTTCATGACTCGACGGATTTGGCTTCCAACGTGATCTTCACGGGTTCCGCCAACATCACAAGCGATGCGTCGGCTGGTTACCTGATGCAGGTCATGTTTGACCATGCAAACGCAATCTTCGTGAACCAGGACAACGATGACGCCAACTTCGGTGTCACCATCCAGCAGTCATACTGGTTCATGAAGAGCAAGCAGTACGGTAAAGTCTCGGTCGGTAAAATGCAGGCCGCCGCGGATAACGCGGTTATCCTGACCGACTTCACCGGAACGCTGTTCCAACACAATGCCGTGACCTTCGAAGGCGTCTCCATGGCTCTGACGCCAAGTGGCGGTACTCGGCCCGCTAACAATCCTCTAGGCTTCCTGGTTGGTGTTGGACCTAACCCGTCATTGGGTACGTTGCTTGTTTGTAACACGCTCCGTCAGGGTATCGGCAACGACTGCGCCGGTGAACGTACCAACGCGATTAGGTACGATACGCCAACCTTTGCTGGTTTCAGCGCTTCTACATCGTTCGGTGAAGATGACGTCTGGGATCTTACTGGCCGCTGGGCCGGCGAATTCGGTGGCTTCAAGCTGTCCTTTGCTACCGCCTATAGCTGGGTGAACGGTGACGGTCAGGTTGCAACCGGTATCCGCCGCGACATCAACAACCAGACAATCGATGTCGAGCACTGGCAGATCGGTGGTACCATTAAGCACCTGGCATCCAACCTTTGGTTCCACGGTTATTACACCGACCAGGACGTCAGCTCCGAAAACCAGCCAGCCTTTCTTGAGGACGGCGAGTCCTTCTACCTCAAGGCCGGTTGGTCGCCAAAGCTGAACCCATTGGGAACCACTCACTTTGTCGGTGAGTATCGTGAGAACCACGATACGTTCGGTTCCGCCTTCCAGCAGGGTTCTGGCTTCGCTTGCGGCGCATGGGGCGCAAGCGGTGGCAACATCGGCGCAGCATGCGGCGGTGGTGCAAACGCAGCAATCGATGTGACCGGTTCTGAGGTTACTGCTTGGGGTGTTGGCTTGGTCCAGGAAATCGACGCAGCGTCGATGAACCTCTGGATCAAGTATCGCCATTACGAGTCAGAAATCGACTTCATCGATCGTGGAACCGGTGCCGGTGGCACGCAGGACTTCAACGACATCGATCTCGTATTTGGTGGCGCACACATATTCTTCTAATGCGCTAACGCTAAGAACAGAGACCGGGGATCAAATCCCCGGTCTCAAATTTTCCCCTCACACAATTCGTGAGGTCTGATGTGGGTGCATCCCCCACAAGCGGTTTGGGGGAATGCCGTAACTGGACGAACTGGACTTAAACTCCCGTCTCCCGTCTACGCATCGGTATTTCCCCAACCGTCTCTTTACAATGCATAAGATTTGAATGGGCGCCCCTACACAATTGAGAGCCCTGACAATCGTCTCCTAGACACTTGAACCGGCTTAGGCCGGTATTCTTTTGCCTTGATCCCAAATTTATCTGTGAAACACGAGTAGAGAGAACGAAGAACCAATGTCAGATGCCTACGATGTTATCGTGATCGGAACCGGCCCGGGCGGCTATGTTGCGGCCATCCGCGCAGCTCAGCTCGGCATGAAGACAGCCGTCGTCGAGCGAGAGCACCTGGGCGGTATTTGCCTCAACTGGGGCTGCATCCCAACCAAGGCGCTCCTTCGGTCTGCTGAGGTCCTGCACACCGGTAACCAAGCCAGCCAGTTCGGGCTTTCCCTGCAGGGCTCCCTTGGATTTGAAATTTCCCAACTTGTTTCACGCTCGCGGCGCGTTTCCGGGCAGCTGAACGGCGGCGTCGGCTATCTTCTCAAGAAGAACAAAGTTGATGTCATCTGGGGCGAAGCCACGATTACCAAGGCGCCGCAGCCGGAACAGGGTATTCCTGGCTCAATCAATGTCAGTGCACCATCGAAGCCTGCAGTTGAACCGCAGCACAAACCACCCGCCGGCACACTTGAACAAGGCGCCTACAAAGCGCGCCACATTATTATTGCGACCGGCGCAAGGCCGCGTGCACTTCCTGGAATTGCACCTGATGGCGGACGAATCTGGTCCTACTTCGAAGCAATGAACCCTAGTGCATTGCCAAAGTCATTGATCGTTGCAGGTTCCGGCGCCATCGGCATTGAGTTTGCCTCCTTCTACCGCACGCTTGGTGTGGACGTGACCGTCGTTGAACTGCTGCCAAGAATTCTTCCCGTCGAGGACGAGGAGATTTCCAAGACCGCCCAAAAAGCTTTTGAGAAACAAGGCATAAAGATCCTCACCGATTCCAGGATCGAGAGCGTGAACACCAGTGACACCGGTGTCACGGCGGCCGTATTGGCCCCGGGGGAGGAACGTTTGTCACTGACCGCCGACGCCCTGATCCTCGCCATCGGCGTTGAAGCGAACACTCAGGGGCTAGGCCTTGAGACGGTGGGCGTACGCTTGTCCGCAGGCGTCATTGAAACGGACGGTGTCGGACGCACAAGCGTTCCGGGAATCTGGGCGATCGGCGACGTTTGCGGCGCACCAATGCTTGCGCATAAGGCGGAGCACGAAGGCGTGACTTGCGTCGAAACCATCAAGGGGTTACCGACACATCCTCTCGATAAAAATAGCATTCCCGGATGCACCTATTGCGATCCGCAAATCGCTTCGATCGGCCTGACCGAGACCAAAGCGCGCGAACAAGGCATAGAGGTGCGTGTGGGACGCTTTTCATATCGAGGCAATGGAAAGGCAGTGGCATTGGGAGCCGGGGACGGCCTGATTAAGACGGTCTACGATGCAGCAACTGGAAAGCTCTTGGGAGCCCACCTGATTGGCGCAGAGGTCACCGAACTCATCCAGGGCTTTGCAATTGCCTTGAAGATGGGGGCCCGTGACGAGGACCTAATCCACACCGTGTTCCCGCACCCGACGCTATCTGAAATGATCCACGAGAGCAGTCTGGATTCCCAGGGCCGTGCCATCCATATGTAAAGTGCGGAGGAGCATAGAGAGACCGTCAAGGCTTGCTTCTTCACAGATCCTGTTCGAATTTGTCGAATTCAGATTGAACAGTATGCAAGCTTGAAACGGTGGGACCGCATGATCTTTAAAAACGCACCTAAGAGCCCTCGTTCGCTCACAACCCAGCGTCGGACTTGGGTGCGAAGCGTTTTCGTTCCCGGCGGCCGGTGGCCCGCCTGTCTGGTTGCCGTCGCCATGCTCTTCAGCCTATGGCACACGACGCCTGCCGCAAGCGACCCATTGCCATCTCGCGTCGATACAGCGCTGGTCATCTCCGTCGATGTCTCCAGTTCCGTGAACGAGCGCCGCTATCGTTTGCAGCTAGAGGGTATTGCCTCCGCACTTGAGGATCCCGGTGTTATTGAAACCATCCTCAACGGCCCCCAGGGAAATATCATGATTGCAGTCGTGGCTTGGTCCAACAAAGCCAAACTGGCCGTGCCGTGGACGCTTGTCACGAACGAAAAAGATGCAGCAGAGTTAGCGCAAAGCATCCGGTCGATTCCTCAGGAAGAAGGCAGGTTCACCTGTCTTGGCGGAATGATGCGCTATGTCGCTAGCAAAGTGGTCTTGCGTCTACCAACGCGTGCAACCAAGACAATCGTCGATATTTCTGGCGACGGACCGGACAACTGCAACCCGGAGGGCAACTTGGTCAAAGTTTGGCGGGATGACTTGGTCGCTGCCGGAGTAACCATTAACGGGCTGCCGATCCTTGAGGGCAAGACTGCGGAGAACCTTGACACCTACTACCGGGAACATGTGATCGGCGGCACCTCGGCATTCATTATGCCTGCGGAGGGTTATGAAGATTTTGCGCGCGCATTCCGCCAGAAGTTTATTATCGAAGTCAGCCAGTTTTTGCCCAAGCACAAGAGCTTCCGGCGCCACGGTTCATCCCCCTGGTCCAAGCGCATGACTCAGCAGTAACTACCCAGCGCGCAATATTTGAAAAGTCTTCCGCGCCACAACAATCTCTCTATTTCCGGCCTCGGACACGTACGGCTCACGTGTGCAACACTTGTCGCACGCGATCGCTGTATTAATTGGCTAAATAAGCGTCGTTTCAAATGTTTGATAGCCATATTGTGCTGGCACGCCGTTTGCTTAATACTTGGTTGCAAGCCTCGAAGCAAAACGAGGCGACGTCGAGTCGAAAAGACTCAGCGTGGGAGGAGGAACGTCAATTGGTAGCCTGGTGGGGCACCCTCGATCGTATCGATCGTAGTTAAACGGCAAACCGCAAGGATTGCCGGGCGTTTTCCTATTTCTCCCAGCAACGTGGGTTAGGTTGGCATTTAGGTGTCAACCGAACCGATGCAGGGGGTCGTGGCACTCTTTGAAGTGTGACGGCGCCACTCACCAAGTTGCCGGCAACATCGCCGGCACGTTACGGAGGAACGGATGAAGGCTATAAAGGGTCTACTCGCCACAGCAGCCTCGGCGGCACTACTTGCCGGCCTGGCTGCTCCAGTCCATGCGCTGGACTGGAAGGACGTAACCGATGATCGGCTGATGAATGCCGAGTCAAATGCTGACGACTGGCTGATCTATGGCCACAACTACAGTGCGACGCGACACAGTCCAGCTAAGGACATCAACACCGGCAACGTCGCCAAGTTGAAGCCTGTCTACCAAATCGCCTTGGGCACGATTGAAGGCCAGGAACTGACACCAACTGTCAACGGCGGCATCTTGATCGCAGCCGTGTCCCAGCAATACGTCGACGCATACGACGCTGCGACAGGCAAAAGACTATGGCGTCATGAAGTGAAGGTTCCTAAAGACGCAACGCAGTTCACCTGCTGCGGCAAGATCACCAGAGGCGTTGGTATCTATGGTGACAAAATCTACTATGGCACGCTGGAATCCAAGGTTGTCGCCCTCAACGCAAAAGACGGCAAGGTAGCTTGGGAAAAAACACTCCAGGACTACAAGGCCGGCTACACCATTACGATGGCTCCAACCATCGTGAAGGGCAAAGTTCTGGTTGGCTTCTCCGGTGGTGAATTCGGTATCATCGGTCAGATTGTTGCCCTTGACAAAGATACGGGCAACGAAGTTTGGAAGCACAACACAATCCCTGGTCCAGGTGAAGAAGGTTACGACACTTGGGGTAAGGACTCCGCTAAGTACGGCGGTGGCGCAGCCTGGCTGACCGCTGCTTACGACAAGGGTAACAACCAGACTTACTGGGGTACGGGTAACCCAGCTCCTTGGAACGCTGAAATGCGCCCAGGCGACAACCTGTTCTCCAACTCGATGATCGCTGTTGATCTCGATTCTGGTAAGCGCACGGCCTATTTCCAGCAGGTCCCGAACGATAAGTGGGACTGGGATTCCATGAACGAAGCCGTGCTGGCCACAGCCACCGTCAATGGAAAGAAAACCGACGTCGTGCTCAACGCACACAAGAACGGTTTCCTTTACACAATGGCCCGTAAGGATCTGAAGTTCCTTCAAGCCGCTCCGTTCGTAGCGCACGACTGGGGTACTGTTGACAAAAACGGCAAGATGCAGGTGAAGGACGGCAAGAGCCCGGGCGTTGGCGTTAAGGCAACGTTCTGCCCATCATACTTCGGTGGCAAGGGCTGGGCTCACATGGCTCTCAATCCGGATACCGGGATGCTCGTGATTCCGACAACGGATATGTGCGTCACGCTTCACCACGAAGAGACGTCCTATAAGAAGGGCACGATGTATCTTGGTGCAGGCGGTGAGATGGTTGGTCCTGGTAAGGGCGAACTTACCGGCTTCGACATCAACAAGAACAAGGTTGCAT
This sequence comes from Hyphomicrobiaceae bacterium, assembly GCA_965222485.1. Classification (GTDB taxonomy): domain Bacteria; phylum Pseudomonadota; class Alphaproteobacteria; order Rhizobiales; family Hyphomicrobiaceae; genus CBDCUC01. The sequence continues at coordinate 1,135,739 of CBDCUC010000040.1, read as the reverse complement.
GGAAGTGGAAGAACCCATCTCCGCTGCAGTCAGGTTCTGCGCTGTCAACTGCAGGTGGTCTCGCATTTGTCGGAACGATGGAAGGCGATTTTGTAGCCGTTGATTCCTCGAATGGTAAGGAACTGTGGCGTCACAAGACACCATCCGGCATCGTTGGCGGCCCGATCTCGTTCAAGGCCGGCGGCAAGCAGATGATCGCCGTTATATCTGGTTATGGTGGTGCATTCCCACTGTGGGCAGGTAAGGGTATCCCTGAGCACGTCAAAAACCAGGTAAACCCAGGTGGCGTTTTGAACGTCTACGCACTTGACTAGTAGCCACGAGAGCTACCGATAGATAAGATCGAAAAGGGGAGATGTTCGTCTCCCCTTTTCAACTATTTCCGCAACGTTCAACAACTTGTGAGGTCCTACAGCGCTATGAATGCATGGCTACGGAAATTGGCGATCCCTGCAACAGTGGTAGCAGCGCTCTCTCTGGCATCAGGCACAACGGCCAAAGCCGGCCAGTTCGATCGCCTGAAGGAGCGTGGCGGAATTACGCTGTGCGCAGATCGGGACTTTCTCCCGCATTCAAGCGACAAGATGGACCCACCTGGCTTTGATGTTGAGGTAGCCCAAGCCGTAGCTGCAGAGCTGGGACTGAAGCTCAATTACAAATGGGTTGTCACCCGGAAGGGGTACCGCGCACTTCGCAACCTTTACCATGAAGAGTGTGATTTCTTCATGGGCCTGCCTGACGACGAGGCCTTCCTGGACGAAGCATTCAGAATTGCCGTCACGGAACCCTATTATAACGGCGGCTTTGCCGTGCTGATACGCAAAGACGCAAAGAGCAAGAAGCTCGAGGACTACAAGTCAGAAGGTGTCGGCGTACAGATGATCACTGTTCCCGACTTCCGGCTGTTCGACGACGGCTACGAGCGCAAGATTTACAAGAGCATTTCTGAGATGCTCCCTGACTTTAAGAGCGGCAAACTGAATGTTGCCGTCGTTCCCACAACAGAAGCTGCCTGGATCGCGAAAACGCAGCCCGAGTTGGGACTGACTGTGCTCCCGCAAACGCAAAAGCGGTTCATTTACAAAATGGGGTTTGGTGTCCTGAAAAAGGAACCAACCATGAAGGCCGCCTTGGACCCGGTCGTCAAGAAACTGAAGAAAGACGGCGTGATCAGAAAGCTTTTGGCAAAGTACGGTGTGCCTGAGATTGTCGCCGAGGGCGAAGCAGGCAGCGCAACCCAGCCCGCACCGAGCCAGAGCGAACCGCAGACTAAATCTGAAAGCGCCCCTGCTTCCAATGAAGATGACGACGACGAAGTCGACAAGGCGCAGCTTGAAGAAGACTTCCCAAGCGACGCCGCAAACCTCGACATGGGCCGAAAACTTTACAAGCAGGCCTGCTACAAATGCCACGGCAACAAGGGCCGCGCCGGCGGGACAAGACCGGATGTTCGCAAGTTCGTTGGCGATCAGTATGACATGTACGGCGTCGTCTTTAATGGTCGGCTCGATTACGGCATGCCGGCCTTTGCCGAATATCTCACCGAAACTGAGATCAAACAGATCATCGTCTACATCTGGAGTCTCCCAAAACCTGAGGACGACAATTAATGATCGGCGCGAAGGGTACCTGCGCTTCAACCACGCCGCCAATTTGGCCCAAATTCGCGCTGGCAATTGCTGCCGGCGCGATGCTCTTCGCATCTCAATCACTACTCACAGTCAGCAGCGTTCAGGCTGAAGAAGCCTTTGTCACCAACGAAAAAGACAACACCATCGCGGTAATCGATGTCGATACCCTTGAGGTGACCCGAAAAATCGCGACAGGATCGCGCCCACGGGGCATCGTCTCTGCACCCGATGGATCGGCTATTTACGTCTGCGCAAGCGACAGCAACCGTATCGAATTTATAAATCCAGTGAGCGGTAAGCGCTTTGCTTCAATTGAAAATGTCCCCGATCCGGAGCAGATCGCCTTATCTCCCGACGGCAAATTCCTTTACGCAACAAACGAAGAAGACAACGCACTAAGCATCATCGACATCGCCGAGCGCAAAGTCACGAACGTCATCGAGGTTGGCGTTGAACCGGAAGGCGTCGCTGTCTCTCCAGCCGGACACCTTGTCGTCGCCACGTCCGAGACGACCAATATGCTACATGTCATAAACGCGGGCACAAAAACGCTGATTGATAACGTGCTGGTCGGCGCACGGCCGCGCGTGGCCGAATTTACGCCGAATGGCAAGCATATTTGGGTTTCAGCCGAGATCGGCGGCACGATCGCGGTTGTAGACACGCGTACACGGCGGGTGGTGAAGGAAATAACGTTTGAAATCACCGGCGTGAAGTCAGACCAAATCCAACCTGTCGGGATCCGTTTTTCATCTGACGGCGCTCGCGCATATGTAGCGCTAGGGCCCGCCAACCGGGTGGCGGTCATAGATACCACCAGCGGTAAAGTCATCAAATATCTACTGGTTGGCAAGCGGGTCTGGCACCTAGCGCTGTCCAAGGATAACAGCAAGCTCTTTACGACCAACGGCGGCAGTAACGACGTCACCGTCATCGACACCAAAAAGCTAGCGGCAAGCAAATCCATCAAAGTCGGTCGCCAGCCCTGGGGCGTGACGACATTGACGGCCGCGAGTGGTGAATAAAAGGGTCACGGAGCTTTGTGGCAGCGCAACATAGAAGGGACGGCAACGGCGTTTGGGAAACCGCGACTTCTGGCATAGCGCCAGGAGGTGCCCTCAAAAATTGCCAACCGCTCACAATGACGAAGGAGCCCACCTCATATAGAGGGGTATGCAGCAACAGTAGGCTGAATTCCGGTCGCGATTAACGGGCTGACACTGATCATTACCAACAACTACCGCGAAATGATGCGAAAAAACGGGTATAATTGCCGCAAACGAACTAAAAAATGTCGGCAAGAATGCCAAATACAAAGAAATGCACCTAGGTTTGAGTTGGCGGAATATTGACCAAAGCTGAAAGCCTTTTGTTCAAAGCGCGAGGCACAGGTTATTTTTCCGCGTATAATTCAGTAGCCGGCAGGAACTTGAAGCGTCTTTGTAGCTGGGCCGGGGACACACTCGATTCAACGATGTTCGTGTTCGACGCCCTCTACACGAAGCTGTTACCCTCAACGGGAATACGTGATGGTATTTCTGCGCTGCAACGACAGTCCAAAACGTCGTGATGCCACCGGAGAGTCGCCAGTGAACACAAGCACAGATCATATCTATCGGTCGCCAACCCGATCACCGGGGCAGACGATCGGCGCCATCTTGATGCTTGTTCTGATGCAGAGTGTCATGGCTTCGAATGCACAGGCACTCGATGAAAGCTTTTCCGAGTCTTTCATCGAGCAGCCATCGGAAAATCAGAACCATAAACAGGAATGCAAACCTGACACACCTGCCGCACTCAAGATACCCGGTTGTTCGAAAATGCTTGGGTCGGACGAGGTCGACCCAAAACTACGTGTGCGGGTCTACACCATGCGCGGCTATGCGTGGCTGACGGAAGAAGAACCTATCGCTGCAGTTTCAGATTTTTCTCGCGCCATCGAACTGGACGCAAGCAATGTAAGCGCATTAAAGGGGCGTGCGCGCGCCCACGAAATTCTTAAACAATATGACAAGGCTATTGAGGACTGGTCGAGCTTGGTCGCCCACAACCCGGAAGACCCCGACTTCTTGCGCGAACGCGGCTACGCCCATCATTTAGCCGGTCAGTACGAACTTGCGGTTGCTGATTTCACACATGTTCTCACGGCAATAGACGACAAAAACCTGGACAGTCTTGTTGGGCGCGCTCAGGCGTTCGAAAAGTTGGGAAGATTCGAAGAGACCGAGGCGGACTTCGAAACTGCGCTCAAAATCAACGAAAAGTACATCGCCGCATATATCGCGCGCGGTGCATACTGGGAGCGCAGGCGCGCGACAAATAAGGCAATTGACGATTATCAGACCGCACTTCGGCTGAACTCGATCAATCTGCATGTCCGTCAAGCGCTGCAGCGGCTGGGAATGTACTGGGTCTACCCTTGAGGAAAACGAAAAGCCCATGCGAACGCATGCTAAACCACCACTTTGCACGAAACTTGCATATAAATTGCGAATTGGGTGAATGGAGAGGGATTGAATGACGAAGCTTGAGTTTACCAGACGAGAGGCACTGCTGCTATCCGGCGCCGCCGTTGCCAGTGTTGGCGCAAGCCAGCTCCTGTCGTCATCGGCTGCAAATGCGAAGGCACCTTTCACGACCGTCAAGCCGCAAGCCTCTCATTCCTTCATGCACGGTGACATGCAGATTACAGTCGTCTCCGACGGCTACCTGCCCTTTGGCGACGGCCGCAAGCTCATGATCGGGCCGACTGCTGATGAACTCGGCAAGCAGCTTGAAGCAAATTTCCTCGCAGCCGACGACATGGTGCTTGAGGAAAACATAACCGTTGTGAACACCGGCTCCCAACTGGCGATAATCGATACAGGCATGGGCGCCAGCACGATGTTCGGTGATACGACCGGTAAACTGCCCGCAAATCTCGTAGCCGCCGGAATCGACCCGGCTGCAATCGATGCCGTCATCCTGAGTCACTGCCATCCAGATCACGCCGGCGGCTTGATCGATGCTGCCGGCAAGTCCGTTTTTCCGAACGCTCAGGTCTACGTCAACGAAGCAGACTTCAACTTCTGGACCGACGAGGCCAAACTTAGCGGCGATGCCAAACCCTTCGTCGAGTTTGCGCGGGCAAACCTCTTGCCACACCGCGACCGGATCAAATTCATCAAAGGCGGCCAGGAGGTCATCACGGGCATAACCGCCATTGATGCACCCGGTCACACCGTCGGCCATACGATTTTTATGATATCTTCAGGCGGCAAAACCCTCGCCGTTACTGCGGACACTGCTCACCACAGCGTACTCATGGTCGAAACGCCGCGTATCGAGTTCTATTACGACACCGATGCAAAGTTGGCTGTAGAGTCGAGACTAAAGACCTGGGATATGCTGGCAACAGATCGTATCCCGTTCGTTGCGTTCCATTTCCCATGGCCGGGCCTTGGCAATTTAGCAAAGTCCGGCACTGGTTATCGCTACTACCCAAGTCCGCTGCGCAGATCTTGATCGCCGCAGCTGTAGGGCTAACACAGAGAATGGCATGACGAGAGCGCCAGCGCTCTTCGATCCAAGCCAAGGAGACATTAGGAAATGTCACAGATTGCCAAAACGACAATTGCCACGCTGATGGCAGCCTTCTTCATGGCTGTTGTTGTTAACACCCCCACCTACGCGGATGAGGAAGAGAACTGGAACGCGTTGAAAGAAGATCTGTTCGGAAGCCGCCAGATCGAGAAGGCCGCTGGCCGCTACAAGCTCTTCGTCGACAGCGAAGTCAAAGATGCGGCACTGATGCCGGTCTCAATTCGTCTTTCTGAATCAATGGTACCGCAAACCAACCGCATTTATCTCCTGGTGGACAACAATCCCGCACCAATCGCAGCTGTGTTCGAACTTGGCGATGCATATCGTACGGGCGGTGACATTGGAGAACGCAATATTGATACGCGCATTCGGATGAACGAATACTCAAAGGTACGTGCAGTTTTTGAAACGGCTGACGGAAAGCTGTTCATGGCAGACGCTTATGCTGCCGGTGCCGGCGGCTGTTCTTCTGCTCCGGCAAAAGACGTTGACAAAATCCTTGCACAACTCGGCCGGATGAAAATCAAGCTCGCAGCCCAGCCCGCCATCAGCGAAGCATGGCGCCAAGCTACTGTGATGATCCGGCATCCGAATTTCACGGGCATGCAGGTCGACGAAAAGAAAGGCGGCTTCACACCGGCTTGGTACGTCGAGAAGATCGACGTCATGTCAGCGGGAAAAATGGTCTTCCGTCTCAAGGCCGGCATTTCGCTCTCAGCTGACCCTAACTTGCGCTTCACATATGCCGCATTGGATGATGCCAAGCAGCTTAGCGTCTCGGCAGTGGACACCAAGGGCAAGCAGTTTTACGGCAAGACAATTGCCGGAGGCTCGTGATACTTCGCAAAATCAGGAAGCATCCGCCCACTCTGGGTTGGTCCGATTGAACACCTAAACCACTTTGGGTGCCTGCGACGCGGTTGGGTCCGCGACATGACCGCGTCGCACGACTTAAGAAGGATGCACAAACGATGAAACAAAACTACGTATCAGCTAAAAAGACACGTTCGTTCGGAACCAGGCTGCTCGTCGCATTTGGATTATCTTTGGCAGCCGGCACGGCCGCCCACACCATGGGCTATGCCTCCTCGACGTGCGAAGAGCTGTGGGAGCACAAGATACAAATTCATCGAGACAATGCCTTGTGCTTCACCGACCAAAAAGCAATCGACATGCTTGGTAACGATAGCTGCCGTTACAAAAAACTGTCGGACATCGAGTTTTCCAGCGGCGACAAGTATCGGCTCGACCTCATCGCATATCATGAGGAAAAAAAGAAGTGCCCTACAACGGCGCCGCCTACAAGAGCCGCCGCACCCCCTAAATCAGACTAAGAGCGACTTTAGTTCATAGTATTTTTCCTGCGTGGTGCAGCGGAAACCTCTGCACCGCACCCAATAGCTTATGCCCGAACAGTCAATTATGACCTGCACGCTGGACAACTATTGAAGCACCCCCGATAACTAGCGAACTGGCGGCAAAATTCCGGACGTAAGAATTGATCGGCGCAAACTCATTCAACAATGAACTGCACTGAATGCGCTCGTCGCCACGTCTGGGGTTGCAGGGGACACGCACGATGACAGCAGCTTCAGTCAACGGTATCCCAACTCATGAGGTTGTGTTGCAAAGCCTGATAGAACACGGTCTTTGCAACGTCGGCGAAGCGGTGGAATTCGAACCGCTGGCGGGCGGCGTTTCCTCCGACATTTGGAAACTAACCGCAGGCGATCGCATTTTTTGCGTCAAGAGGGCGTTAGCAAAACTAAAGGTCGAAGTAGATTGGTTCGCTCCCGTCGAACGCAACCGCTATGAAGTTGCCTGGTACCAATTCGCAAACAAGCATGTACCTGGCTCGGCGCCGCGCATCTTGGTCCACGACGAAAACGCCATGCTGTTTGCGATGGAGTATCTGGATCCGCAAACCCACAAACTATGGAAGAATGAACTGCGGGACGGGCATGCAGACACAGAGCAGGCGCGCCTTTCAGGCCAGCGCTTAGGCCGAATTCACGCAAAAACCGCAAAAGATAGCTCCATAACCAAGCACTTTCCGCCAACCGGTATTTTCCACGCAATCCGCCTAGAACCTTATCTGGAAGCAACCGCGGCCAAACACACGGACTTGCGCGACCCGTTATTTGCACTGAGCCAGAAAACCGCGCAAACACGTCTCTCAATGATCCATGGTGATGTAAGTCCGAAAAACATTCTGCTCGGTCCGTCCGGACCGGTCTTTCTTGATGCAGAATGTGCCTGCATCGGTGATCCGGCATTCGACATAGCATTCTGTCTCAACCACTTCCTTCTCAAATGCATTTGGACACCCGCTGCAACTTCAGGCTTCATGTCATGCTTCGAAGAAATGACTTTAAGCTATCTGAACGAGGTCGATTGGGAACAACCGGACACTCTGGAAGCGCGCGCCGCGAGCCTCCTTCCAGGTCTTCTTCTGGCACGCGTCGATGGAAAATCACCCGTCGAATACATCAAGGACGAAAAGGACAAAGAGAAGATTCGTCATTGCGCCCGCTCACTTCTGTTCACCCCACCGAAGCGGCTTTCTGACGTTGCTAACGACTGGAATGAGGAGTTGTCAAAGTGAGTTGCGAGATTGCCAACGTCTTAGGGCGTCGCGTTTGGGATTCGCGCGGCCGTCCTACGATAGAAGCGGAGGTGCATCTCGAAGGAGGAGCCATCGGCAGAGCCATTGCCCCGGCCGGTGCGTCCACGGGAAGCGGGGAGGCCGTCGACAAACGCGACGGCGGCGGCGCTCTGGGAGGCTACGACGTCAAGGATGGCGTCGCAGCCGTGAACGGGGAAATTGCCGAGGCGTTGACAGGCCATGATGTCACCGATCAGCCAGGTGCGGATCAGACGCTGATAGATCTAGATGGCACTCCCAACAAAAGCCGATTAGGCGGCAATGCATTGATCGCCACCTCCATGGCCATTGCTCATGCCGCCGCCGCCCAGGCCCAAGAACCGCTTTGGCATTATTTGGCAGCTGGGCGCGATGACCTGTTCATGCCGTTGCCGGAAATCCAAATTTTTGGCGGCGGTGCGCACGCCGGTCGCCGTGTCGACATTCAAGACTTCATGGTGATCGCGATTGGCGCACAAACCTACGAGCAAGCTTTGGAATGGACCGCCGAGGTCTACATTGCTGCTGGCAAGATAATGAGCGATGCTGGCCTAAATCAGGGCGTTGCAGATGAGGGTGGCTATTGGCCTGCCTTCGACTCCAACGAACAGGCCCTGGATTACCTAGTCCAAGCGATCGAGCGGGCAGGCTTCACGCCCGGCGAAGATATCGCCATATCGCTGGATATTGCCGCGACGGATTTTGGCAAGTCCGGTCGCTACCAACTTTCGACGGACGGCCAGACGGTCGATTCCGACGGCCTTTCGGAAATGTTGCTGGGTTGGCTTGAGCGCTATCCCATCGTCGCAATCGAAGACCCACTCGGCGAGGACGACCCCGACGCGATGTCCAAGTTCACTGCCGCTGCAGGCGACAAGGTTGAAGTGATCGCCGATGACTTCATCTGCACCACTGCCTCGCGCATTGACTCCGCAAACGCCATCGGGGCCTGTAATACAGCGCTTATCAAACCCAATCAGGCCGGCACACTCACTGAAACAAAAGCAGCACTCGACGCAGCAAGAGCTGCAGGCTGGGAGTCAATCGTTTCAGCCCGCTCAGGTGAGAGCGAGGACGTCACGATTGTACACCTAGCTGTCGGCTGGGGTGTCAAACAGCTTAAAGTGGGGTCGTTTTCGCGCTCGGAACGCATGGCAAAATGGAATGAGGGACTACGCGTCGCCCAAGCCATTCGACAAGGCGGTGGCCAACTGGCGGCGCGCGACAGCTTTCCTTGGGGCCGCGGCACATAATGCGCATTCTGTTTCACTACGACGCGGGCCCAACCTTGCGCGCTCAGTTGGACGGGCTAAAGGCCGAAGGCATCGAAATTGACATCGTGCCGGTACCTGACAGAGACGGGCTCGCACGGCACCTGCCGCACGCGGAAGTTTTCTGGCATGTGCTGGATCCGATCTCTGCGCAACTCATTCAGGCTGCACCAAAGTTGCGCCTAATCCAGAAAATCGGCGTTGGCGTCAACACCATCGATCTTGAAGCCGCAAAAGATCGCGGCGTCGCTGTATGCAATATGCCGGGAACAAACACCCGGGCGGTCGCCGAGATGACACTTTTGCTCATGCTTGGCGCGTTGCGCCGCATTGCACACCTCGACCGCACAACACGGGCAGGAAAGGGATGGGACTTATCTCCCAAACTGCAGGAAGGTCTTGGCGAAGTCCACGGCCGTACCGTCGGCTTTGTCGGATATGGTGGGGTCCCGCAAGCGCTTGCACCAATCTTGACCTCAATGGGCGCGCATCTACTCTACACGTCGACATCGCCCAAACCGGATACCATAGCCGACTGGCGCGAGCTGTCCGCCTTGTTAAAGGAATCAGACATTGTCTCCCTGCATGCGCCTTTGACCCAGACCACAAGAAACATGATTGATCGCCACGCCATCGAGACAATGAAGCCAGGCGCGATCCTCGTGAATACGGCTCGTGGTGAACTCGTCGATCAATCTGCTCTCGCAAGCGCCCTTAAGACCGGGCGCCTGGGGGCAGCGGGGCTTGATGTCTTCGCAAATGAACCCGTCCCTCCTGACGAACCGCTTCTGAGGCTTGATAACGTTGTCGTCGCCCCTCATCTGGCGTGGCTGACAATGGAAACGTTGGATCGAAGCCTGGCCGTCGCCAAAGAGAACTGCCGGCGTCTGTCCGCGGGCGAAGAGCTTCTACACCGCATCTGTTAGTGCGCTTCGAGGCCTGTAAGCACTCCGATCAACTAACAAGTTCGCGAAAGTCTTTCGGCTTCAATGCCACGCTTTCCAGCGTGTACTGGTTGAGAGCGTCGAAAAACGCCGACAGTGCCTCGTCAATAACACCGGGAAGGCGACAACAGCCGCCAATAACACACTGATTACCGGTCGCGTAGCATTCGACAAGCGCGAAATCCGGCTCCGTCGCGCGCACGACATCACCAAGCCGGATGTCACTCGCCGGTCGCGCCAGTTTCAGCCCGCCCGAGCGGCCACGCACAGACTTCAGATAACCCTCACGGGTCAGTGTGTTGACCACCTTCATCAAGTGAGCACGCGACACCTGATAAGATGCTGCAATCTCCTCGATCGTGACCAGCCGGTCACCTGCCGCATGCGCATACATGAGCACCCTAAGTGCATAGTCTGAGAACTTGGTTAGCTGCATGCCTCACCCTGCGACACATCGCGAATAGATTCATTCTTGACATATCATATTAATCACGGCAACGTCTCAATAACATATATCTAAAATGCATCTTACGCGGTAAATTGACGTGGCGCACGCCAACTCGCGCCAAAAAATCGTTTTGGGCTTGCAGGCTACAACCTTGCGACCCGGATCGCCGTCAGATGCCAAAACCAATTGGGATCGACATGACCTACGTCGTCACCGAAAACTGCATCAAGTGCAAATTCACTGATTGCGTCGAAGTATGCCCCGTCGATTGCTTCTACGAGGGCGCCAATATGCTCGTCATACATCCAGACGAATGCATCGACTGCGGGGTATGCGTACCGGAATGCCCCGCCGAGGCAATTGTCACTGACGCCGAGCCGGCAGCCACGGACCATTGGTTGGAGGTCAACAGGAAGTTCGCGGATATCTGGCCGAACATCCTGTCAAAGACTGAGCCGCTTCCCGATGCGGATGCGCAGAATGGCAAAGCCGGCAAAGCCGCCGACTTTTCACCCGAGCCAGGAACATCAGAACTCGCCGAGAGCGCGTGAAATCCGACACGCAGGGGGAGGGATAAAACGCAAATATGCAGCGCAAATTCGGAGAACCGTTTCGTATCCTTCTCGTCTGGAGCGAACAGACACTGTCTGTTGCTACGCACCAAACCGCTCTCGACGCCCTAACCACGGCAGGCATCCCCGTCGAACCCGGATGCCTGACCGGTACCTGCGGAACATGCGCCACGCGGTTCGTCGACGGGGATATTGTCCATAAGGACTCATGTCTGACGCAAACGGATCGCGAAACATTATTCTGCCCATGTGTGTCACGTGCTCGCGGCACGTTGGTGCTTCCGCTCTGACACATGCAACATACGTCTTGACCATGACAGTACAGTTTCCTGGCAATGGAGAAAATTTCGCCGCGACAACAAACCAATTGAAGCCGACTGTGATCCGCGACATGACCTATTTGGACTTTGCTTTTTGGGACATGACATGACGACGACAGCTGAACAGGTGCGCGCATACCGCGGGCCCGCGATCCTAAGCTTCGGATTCCGGCCCTTCTTTCTTGCGGGCGCACTCTGGGCCGCTGTGGCGGTCGCGCTTTGGCTGCCGATGTTCTCAGGCCATCTTCACCTGCCCATCGCGTTCACGCCCATCCAATGGCATGTCCATGAACTGATCTTTGGCTATGTACCCGCCATCGTCGCGGGCTTCCTGCTCACAGCCGTTCCGAATTGGACCGGCCGCCTGCCGGTCACCGGCACACCACTGCTCATCCTCTTTATGTTGTGGCTTATTGGCCGGCTTACGGTCCTTTGCTCCGCTTGGGTCGGTCCAGCGCTAACCGCACTCGTCGACCTAAGTTTTCTTTCCGCACTGCTGATCGTCATTGGCCGGGAGATTGTCGCAGGCAACAACACGCGGAATCTCAAAGTCCTGGCAGTTGTCAGCCTACTCTTCGTTGGTAACGCCATCTACCATTGGGAGGTGGCCGTTGGCGGCGACTACAATTACGGCACGCGAACAGGTATTGCCGCAATTATCATGCTGATCATGTTGATCGGCGGACGCATCGTGCCAAGCTTTACGCGCAACTGGTTGGCACAGCGCCAGCCAGGCCGGCTGCCCATCCCGTTCAACCAGTTTGACATCGTCATTATTGCAATTAGCGCCGCAGCACTCCTGAGCTGGGTGGCAGCTCCCGAACATACCCTCACCGCCTTGATGGCGACATTGGCGGGCGTACTAAATCTCACAAGACTGGCTCGCTGGGCTGGTGATCGCACGGCCGCCGAACCTCTCGTTCTCATTTTACACATCGCCTACGCGTTCGTGCCGATTGGTTTTATTTGTCTGGCCGTTTCCATCTGGCAGCCAGATCTCGTAGTTCCAGCAGGCGCATTACATGCCTGGACTGTTGGTGCCATCGGGTTGATGACACTTGCCGTCATGACGAGAGCAGGCCTCGGGCACACAGGCCAGGCACTAACGGCAACCGTACCCATCCGGTTGATCTACGCGATGGCCGTCATCGCGGCGTGCGCACGCGTTGCAGCCGCATTCGACATTTCCCGCCAAGCCATGCTCCACGCATCCGCTGCCGCATGGATCGCAGCGTTCGCGGGATTTGTTATCGTCTATGCCCCGCTACTCACGCGCACGCGTCCGCGGCACAACACTTAAATTTCTCGAGCACCCACTAGCTTAATTTGAACCAACTCATAAATGGTGCGTCCATTCCGAATGGAATGGCGTACCTGGAAAATAATCCCTCGAATACGATCAGCGACGCGACGGCGTCGCCGGGCCCTTGGCCCGCCCCGTCGGAGCGCCTCCGGCGCGTGAGACAAAAAATTGCCCATCCACGACTACAAGAATTGAACCTTGCTGAACGTTGCCGCCTCGCCGGCGCGCGCGCCGCTGTCGTCCACCAGCGACCACACGATCGCATTCTCCATCAGAAAGCGCCGGCCGGTAGAGGTAATCCGAATGCCTGAGTAATTCTCGATGAAGCCATTTTCTTTCACCACCTTAAATATTTCTTCACGCTTCTCGCGAAGCAATGGCTCAGCCGTCAACCGCGATGGCATTTGCGTTAGGCTATCCCAGTCTGTCTCCCACAACATCAGCGCCGCTTCGTTTCCATAATTCAAAACCGGATCGTCAGCCGTGTTGTGCGAAACGACAATGAACGGTGCAAAAAACAGCTGACGCGCCACGTCCTTTTCAGACCCACACCCTTCTATTAGAGGGCGGCCGACAAATCGGCGAAAACTGTTCAACAGCAAGCGGGCATAACCGCTCTGAAAATCATTGTCATCTGCCGGACGCTGCATGCTTGACGTATTCCTTTCTAACTAAGCTGGCGCTGCAGGGCCATCAGCAGCGACGATGCCAAGACTGACGGCCCTACTCACTGCTCTGTAGTTCGCCCACCTTAGCCTCGCGCCTCAACGCCGACCCAAACTGCGACTAGACCGTTGTAGCGGCACTCTCCCGGCAGTAAACTAATCTCATCCCTGCTAGCGGAACGGTTCTACAAAAGGCAAACGGCCATGAACAGCAACCGCAAGATCATACTAGGCGCGATCACCTTATCTGCACTCGTGTCAATCCTGGTATTGCTGCCGGCAAACAAGGCAGCCGACGAGCCTCCGGCGGCCCGAATAACTCTGCTTTACGATGCATTTGGCCAACCCTCGCAAATGAAAAAAGATTGGGGTTTCTCCGCTCTCATTGAGTACGGCGGCAAACGCGTTCTGTTCGACACTGGCAACAATGCCGAAATCTTTGCGCACAACGTTGGCGTCAAGAATGTCGATCTCACCGATCTCGACTTCGCGATCGTCTCTCATCGACACGGAGATCACACCAGCGGCCTCAACCATCTCCTAGAGGTCAACCCGAAAGTGAAAGTCTATGCGCCACAGGAGAATTTTGGTGTGTTTGGTGCCGCCTTGCCTGGCAGCTTCTACAAGCGCAATGAAGCCTCACCACCTGAGATGCGCTATTTTGACGGCAAGTCAAAGAACACACTGAAATTCGGTAGCCCCTGGCCGAATGCAAATTTTGAGTGGGTCACAAATACGACGGAAGTGGCACCTGGCTTCCATCTTGTGATGCTGCACGGTACGTGGGGCGTTGACCTTGAAGTACGGGAACTCTCACTTGCCATTGACACACCCGACGGCATTGTCCTCGTCATCGGATGCGGCCATCCCACGCTGGAGCGGATCATAACTGCCGCCACCGAAGCTCTGCGCAAACCCATTCACCTTGTCTTAGGTGGCCTGCACCTGCTGCCCGCAAAGACGAACGAAATTCAAAGCATCGCCAACTCACTGCGCGACAACAGGAAAGTTGCATATGTCGCTCCCGCCCATTGCAGCGGTGAACGCGCATTCGCCATCCTCAAAGAAACCTTCGGCGACCGTTATCTGTTCGCAGGACTAGGCACGACGCTAAAGCTAGGGCCGGTCATCACAGCGATGACCTCAACTGGTGAAATCTCAACGCACGCCATGGGGCCTGAGGAATTCAAGAACTATCGCAAAATATCCACCGGCTATCATCTGCGGCAACTTCGTAAGAACATAAAACGTCAGGCAATGGCTCATCATGGATTTAATCAGGCCGGCTCTCACTGATGATCGCGGCAATTGACGTTCAATACTCAAACACAACAGCCGTTGTTGGCTGCGTAAGATTTGAAGCATGGAACTCGCACTCATCCGCACACGAAGATACGCTTGTGACACAAGCCAGCGAAGACTACGTGCCGGGGCAGTTCTACTTGCGCGAGCTGCCATGCATTCTGGCCATACTCGACGCCATTGAACGGAATTGCAGCACGATCATTATCGACGGCTATGTCTGGCTTGGCGCCGACCGGCCAGGAATGGGGTATCATCTCTACGAGACTCTTGGGCGTGAAATCCCCGTCGTCGGCGTCGCCAAGAACGAATTTGCAGACAACAAGGTCGCACAACCGATTACACGCGCAACCAGCAAGCAGCCCCTATACATTACTGCCGCGGGCATCGACACGGGCCTAGCAGCACAAGCTGTCAGAGACATGCATGGACCCCACCGTATCCCGACGCTTTTAAAACTAGCCGACACACTGTGCCGATGCGCCGCCAAGCGCATATCGACGCAAACCGCCCAACAATCGTAGATGGTTGACGTTAGCCCGCGAAACATTTGAAGAATGAGCCATGGCCGAAGAAGGCTTCGAAGACCTGATATTGAAATTACAAGCAGCGGCCGATGAGCAGCAGGAAAAGCGACCAGACCAAAACCTGATTGCAATCCTCAACGCATTAGCCAAGCGCCCGGCCAAAGAGCACCCAGATATCGTGACCAGTGTCGCCGCCATGCTTTCCAAGCTCAACTCGCCAACAGGCGCGGGCGTGTTGGCCACTTGGTTAGGCGCGCGTGTTGAAGGTGGCAATGAGCCAGGACCGACCTGCGCTCCCGTGCTTGAGACGTTCCTGCGGTGGAGCCGAAGCATTGAAACTTTATCGGGAGATGCAGGAGAGGACGACCCGGAACCTGATCCCCGAATAATCGACGGCCTTGAGTATCTAGGTTCCGCCCTTGTCACGCACCTTGCGCATTCGCGCGATCAAAGCGCGCAAATTCATGTATCCTATGAACTCCGCGCCGAGGTCGAAAGGATCGAACACCTTTCCAATGGCGCCACCTGGGTCTTACAGCTTCTCAATCAGACCAGCGGTGAATTGGTCGTGCTGATCGTCGACCAACGACTGGGCTTTGTAGTGCGCTACGAAAATCTCTCCAATTGCTTTCACCTCTTCACGCTACTGCAGGGCGCCTTGGCCAAAGTGAAACCAAATGGCTGCCAGCTCTCAAAAGAAAAGCTGGCAATCGCACGTGGCGAAATCAGAAGCGGCGAGGGCTCTGATCAGGCATGGTGGCACTACGGCCAGCCCACCAGCCCCGAGCCAAATATCGTCGCCTCAGTTTGGGGCGAGATGAGCCCTGACCAAATTATCGCCCTAGAAGGCACGAGGGTCTTGCTTCTGTGGCCGCCGCTACTTGGCCAGAGATCCTGGAGCATAGGTTTCTTTTCGCCGATCCTGGACGTTGCGTTGCCCCGTGTAACGCTAACGAAAGAGCTGACACCAGACGAAGTGGCACAGTGGTGGACGAACCTGGACCTGCCGCAACCCCGGCCGTGGTGGCGCTTTTGGTGAGGGCACTTGCGCAAGAGCCGCGCCGCCCTTCCACGTGCAACACATGTATCACAGACCACCCGGCCCGCACCCACTGCCCTGCCCGTCCATCCCCGCATTTGCCTTCTGTCTATGCTGCCGCGTTATCGGCAGCTATAAACACTCAGACACAAAAGCATAGCCGCGACCCAGGGGGAAACACCAAATGTCAGCCGAACCGAATTGGCCAAAGAAAACACGCGAATACCAAAGTCATCATTTCGATTCGACCATTTGGAATGATTACAACTTCCGCGACGACGACATCATTATCGGGACGTACGCCAAGTCAGGTACGACTTGGATGCAACAAATCGTAAGTCAGCTCTTGTTCGATGGACAGGAAGGCCTGCCAACAGCTGAGATGTCGCCTTGGCTGGATCTGCGCGTTCCGCCAAAGGAAATAAAACTTCCTGAAGTCGAGAAGCAGACGCACCGGCGGTTCCTGAAGACAC
The DNA here is from genome assembly GCA_965222485.1 of Hyphomicrobiaceae bacterium. Classification (GTDB taxonomy): domain Bacteria; phylum Pseudomonadota; class Alphaproteobacteria; order Rhizobiales; family Hyphomicrobiaceae; genus CBDCUC01. The sequence goes on along the minus strand of CBDCUC010000040.1, from coordinate 1,119,018 downwards.
ATCTGCCGGTTGATGCCATCGTCTTCTCTCCAAAGGCCAAATACCTTTACATCGGCAGAGACGGCCGGGATGTGGTCTGGAGCTTTTACAATCACCACACCAATGCCAACGATCAATACTATGCTGCCGTCAACGACACGCCAGGACGCGTTGGCCCGCCATTCGAGAAGCCCGCAGACACGGTCCTGGAATATTTCCGGATATGGCTGGAACGCGACGGTCATCCGTACTGGCCGTTCTGGGAAAACATACTGACGTGGTGGGAGGTCCGCGACCTTCCAAACGTCATGCTCGTCCACTTCGCAAATCTCAAAGCCGACATGCCCGGCGAAATGCGAAAGATCGCAGAGTTTCTCGACATCCCGATCAATGAAGACAATTGGCCCAAGATCGTCGAGCACTGCACGTTCGATTACATGAAGGAAAACGCCGCGCCATCAGTTCCACTCGGCGGTGCATTCTGGGAGGGTGGCGCCAAGACGTTCATTCACAAAGGCACCAATGGCCGCTGGGTCGATACGCTGCCTGCCGAAGATTCAGAGCGTTACGAAAAAAGGGCAATTGCGGAACTGGGCGAAGACTGCGCCCGATGGCTGGCAACAGGTAAGATGTAACAGAGCCTGAGTAGCGACTTGCCTGAACCCATAACGAACGCTCATAGCCGGCGATACATCCAAAGACTAGGTATTGAAGGCCCGAAGCCGGCCTTTTCATAGGCGCGGCGCGCCGGCGCGTGACTAACGTCACCGCCGGTCCCAACACTCGCCACAAGCATGCCGGCCTCCTTCATTTTGCCGAGCGCGAAGGCGTACATTTGCGTACCGATACCGCGCCCGGCATAGTCTGGGTGCACGGCGTTAAGACCAATCTCACCGACCTTTTGCTCGTCATCCAACGACACGGAAACAAAACCGACGATACGACCGTCAACAACCGCCACAAACATCTGCTGCGGCGACTTCGGATCGCATAGATCGTTCAAAAGCTTCGCCTGTTCCGCCTCAGCCGCAGCAAGCGCAATCTCGGCAATGGACGTTCCAACAATCTGCCTGAACGAGCGAAACAACGGCTCGAACGCCAGCGCCCTTATCTGCTGGAGTTCGTCCAGGTCCGCGGCCTGAAAGGGCCTGATCTCTAGATCATACGAATCCATGATTAAGCGGGCGTGCCTTACGCTTGGAGCTGCGAGAGATATTATGGAATGCTCGAATGAGGCAACCCTTCAAATGCAAAACCGACAGCGGTAACAGTCACTGCGGCTTACGCATGTCTTTGAACATTTGCGTCAACCGCACACTCTCGCTGGGAAGTGTAACAAAAACAACCGCGCCGTCCGCACCTTTAATCTGGAAAAGCACATTCTGCCCGTTCGCATTCACAGACGAATTAAATTCGCTCACAGCCTCAACAGGACTTGTTACGTTTGTCCCGTTAACTTGCAGCACGATGTCACCATTCCTCAGCCCTTTTTCAGCAGCGACCGACCCTTCAGCGACATTACTGACCGACACATAATTCTGACCATTGCCGTCAACAGCTCCCGACAGCGAAAATCCCCCCGAAAAGGTATAAGCGCTGCCGCCTTGCGCTAGCTGACCAAAAATCAAACCCAGTAAGTTGGCAAAGGCCTCCGGGTTATCCTTGAGGACCCCAGTCGCATCTTGCCCTTTACCAATATCGATACCTGATGGCGCTGCCTCAGCAACGGGCGCAGGCTGTCCAGGCTGACCTTGCGTCGCCAGATACGCCAAAACTGCATCGCCACCTTGTGCAGCAAGTGTATCGAACGGCGGTTTCCACGGATTGCCGTAGAGATATAAGCGATCGCTACCGTACTCTCTTTTGCCTGAGAGTGTTCCGCGAAGTCTACCCAAGCTGCTAGGTAGTGCCGATATTCCATTGTACGCGATGCTGAGTTGCTCAAGACCAATAAGATTGCCTATTTCGGGTGGCAACGAGACAACCTTATTTTGATCAAGCTGGAGGCTCTTTAATTGGGTCAACCGGCCAATATCCGAGCTGAGCTGTTCAATTGAATTGTTTGAAAGATCTAAATACACCAATCGCGACAAGCTCCAAACGCCCACGGGAACTTGACGCAAACGATTATAGCTAAGTGTGAGCCTCCTTAACTCGCTTAGGGTAGCAATCTGCGGCGGCAGAGACTCAAGTGTGTTGTGGTTCAAATTGAGCACCTGAAGCTGCGGCAAATTCCCGATTTCCGCAGGCAAATCCGATAGCCGATTGCTGGCCAGATCAAGCTCCCGTAGTTTCACAAGTCGCCCAATGTCGGCAGGCAACTGGTAAAAATTCAATCCATTCAGTCCAAGTGTTTTCAGTTCGGTAAGTTGAAATATTTCTGGCGGTACACCGCTAAACTCATTTCCCCCAAGTCCAAGCGCCTCTAAATCGTTCAGTGACCGAATTTCTGGTGGCAGTTCCTTCAGATTCAGACCATATAGCGATAGTTCCTTCTCGCCCTCGTTTAGCGCACGAGCAATACGCCTTTCCGCAGCCCAGTAGCCCCACGTCGAGTTCGGTATAGATGCGTAGATGGCAAACCCTACGAAAATTACGGCAAAGATCGCACCGCCCACGCGCAACATCCGCTTTATGCGCGCATCACCTCCCGACAATGCGCGCCGAAGGCGTGCTGCCTCTGACGCATGCGCCCCGCCCGGATAGTCACGCAAAAAGGCGTTCAATGTTTCAAGATCGTCAGTCTCTTTCACCGCCTGCCACGCGGCGTCTTCCTTCGCCCGTCGCTCTTGTGCCCGCCGCTCTTCCGCGTCTGCATTTTCAAGAAACTTTATGCGCGCTTTGGCTTCTTTGATGTGCTTCCCGTTGGGCAATTCGTCCAGGTAGCCCTGCAACTGCCCTTTGCCCGGCGCAGCCCCCAGCGATTTCCAGACCAAGTCGTCAAGTTTGCTCCTGGCCCAGTTCACGGACGCACCGTGGTCTGGATAGCGCGCAATATGATCGCGAAAATCCTGAGGCTCTGTAGACTCCTTGATGAACTCCCAGTTTGCGACCGCCTCCGCTGCAGAAATTTGCTCGGGGCTCAAGCCCGCAATCGCATCGAGACGTGCCTGCTCACGACGTTGATCTTCCGCCTGTTGCTGCCGGCGCGCCTCTTCCGCCCTGCGCCGCTTCGTCTCAGCTTCTTCTTCCAGTCTTGCCGCCTCCCGACGCTCACGAATACGGTCAAATGCCTGGTCGATATTGCTTATCAGACCCTGCGCATCGGCACGAAAACGCTCGTGCGTAAGCCGCATCGCATTGCGCCGGCTAAGTGCGTGAAGAGAAGATGGAAGATCTTCCGGACGCGGCATCGCAGCTCCGTCGACGAGCAAGGGAATGACCTCAAGATCACGCGCCAAAGCCCGCTCGATTTCTAGGCGAACAAAGTCATCTGGGTTTTCGAGCCTCCGGCTGCCGGTATTGTCGTCTTGCGCCGCAAGCCAGTTGCTGCCGATGACGACGATAAGAACGTCTGTCTCTTCAAGACGCTGTTCAAGTTCCTCCACGAAATCGATGCCGCCAGCAATCTTGTCGACATCCATGAACAGGTGGTCTTCGCCGTAATGGTGCTCAAGCCGGTCGTAGAGGCGCCCAGCCGCGTTCGCCGTGTCATCGCGCCTGTAATTGATGAAAACGAACCCTGACATGGGTCATACCGCCATACTTCATCTCACGCTGGATCAAGACTAGCACCACAGGCGCGAGGACAATAGCCTTTAGCTCGCATTCTCTGCTGAGCATTGCGGAGAGAATTCACATCAACTTGGATTATCTGCGCGGCGCCTACCGGCCACCGCCAAACAAGCGTTTAAGCCACGATTGACGCGGCACGTCCGGCACATGCGTGGATGGGCCACTCCTGGTTGCTCCCCAGGGTTGCGCTGCGGGTTTTTGCTGCGGCTTTGCTTTACCCCTCACCGCCTCATGAAGCGCTTTCGCAACCACGCCCGCATCGCCAGACCATTCAATCCAGTCCTTACCTCGAATAAGTGGAAGACGTGACAAATCGGGTTTGCCAATGATCAGCGGCACGACCGTTTTCTCTCCTGCGACCTCCAGCGACAGCGCCGTGTTGACCTCCACCACCGGCCACTCTTTGGCAACAGAGGTTGGCGAAACAATCACAAGCACGGTGCGCGCCGCCCCAAGTGCGGTGTTGATCTTCGTGGTGAAGCTCTGCCCCCACGCGATGTGCTCTTCATCCAGAAAAGCCTTCAGCCCCAGCGACTCGCAAGCTTCAAAAATGGGCCGCGCCACCTCTGCTTTATCCTCACTCGCATGCGAAATAAACACATCGTAGTCGTCGGCCCCGAAAGCCATCTGGCGGACGAACTTGGAAGGGTTGGGGTCAAGCCCGATGAGTTTGGCACACAGCTTCAAGAACACAGGATCTTCCGCCCCGCGAACCATTTTTATGAAAGCAAGCTCACCATAAACAACATTGCGAAATGCACCCCCTGGTGCCGACGACGGTGGTGGCTTTGCGCCACGGTGCTTTTCGAAGTGATGTCGCGCCGCATTTTCAAGACCGAACTTTTCCCATGCATACAGCATAGCCCGCACGCGGCGAACGCGGGCGCGCTCAACATTTGCAAATTGGTTGACGCTCAAGCCGGTTACGCTTTGACGCACATGACGCGTTTGCAAACGCACCTTCTTCTCATTAATCGCAAAGCCGCTTGCCGTCACAGCCCGTTCCAATGCTTCGCCTGCGACAGCTCTGAAACTATCCGAGCCATCTTGTTCTTGAACGACAATTCTTGGTGGAAACGCCGGCTGGCTGGTAGAGAATGTTATGTCATCAGCATAGCGCGAATAGCGCATGCGGTTTGAGCGTGCCAAGCGCTTCAACATCCGGTCAAGCGTGGACGCGGCAAAGTTTGAAAGTACCGGCGACGTCGGCGCGCCTTGCGGCAAACCGTTACGGTGGGTGCAGATCTGGGCGCAGACCGTCGCGGCCGCAGGCCCCATGTGAAAGGGTGCCGCCATGAACAGTCCGCGCACGCGCCCGAAATTCACACTTGGAAAGAAATCCTCCAAGTCGATGTTTAAGACAAGATTCTGATTGGCATGCACTTTGGCATTGCTGACGACACTTCGGTCGCTAACAAACCCGTGCGCATTGGGCGGCGTCGCATAATGGCTTTGCAGAACCGGCAGCAGCTTGTACTGCCAATCGCGCACATACCCCTTGGGTGCAGAAATGAGGCGGGTCCCGCCGGACCGTTTAGGAATCTCGAAATTGCGATATCTGTATTCCGGCGACGCACTATACAGCGTGTAAACCAGGGTGCCGTGCGACACCCCTAGGAATCGCGCCACATCCTGGGACGTCTGCAACGCACGGCCATCAAAAAGTGCCGCGCCATCCGAATTCTGGGTCCCTGAAGAAGGTGGCATCTCATTCCTCGTACCTTACCAACAGTAGGGCGCACGCGCCCTACTGTTAAAGACTGTTGTTGGTTCTTCTGCCGCAGGATCGACAGCAGACGTAGAAGAATGAGATGCTTCCGGCGATTGTGTGGAGAGATACGTTTTCTGTCAACATATTGTCTGCATACGACGTAGCACGGCGCTGCGAAGTACCGTTCGCGACGAGCAATATCTGTTAGGCTCACGGCTGTGAAAACAGACCGACGACGATGGGAGGGTAATTCATCCCTTCCACATCACAGAACCGGCCACCATCGTCACTATTCGAACGCTTAAATCCCCTTATCGCGTTCCAGTTTTTCATAATCTCTTTGCACGTCCGTAATGTAGTCCCGCACCAAAGGTGCGGCATCGCGCTTTCTGGAAAGTTGCATTTGAAACACTTCCTGCGAACCGGTCCGGAACATCATTTCCGCACTGATCAGATAGAACTCCCACATCCGGCAGAACTTCTCGTCATACATTTGCGCGATTTTCTCACGGTTCTTCTCAAACCTTTCATGCCAATGCAGCAGCGTCGTCGCATAGTGAACCCGTAAAAATTCCAGGTCGGTAACCCACAGACTGTTGTTTTCCACCGCCGGGAAGACTTCCGACAAAGCAGGCGAATAGGCCCCCGGAAAGATGTATTTCCGTAGCCATGGGCTTGCTGTACCTGGCGGGCTCATGTGACCGATGGAATGCAACAGCATCAGACCATCATCGCTCATCAGGTCGTTCACCTTGGCAAAAAACTCGTCATAGTGCCCGACCCCGACATGCTCAAACATGCCCACTGAAACGATCCGGTCGAACTGCACCGGCACATCGCGATAGTCCTGCAACTTGATATGCACACGATCCTCAAGTCCGGCAGCCTTCGTGGCCTCCACGGCAAGTGCATGCTGTTCGCGAGATAGAGTGACACCGGTCACCTCAACATCTGCGATCTCAGCCAGATAGCGCGCAAGTCCTCCCCATCCGCAACCGATATCGAGCACTTTGAGGCCCGGCTGCAGGTTGAGCTTTGAGGCGATCAACCGGCACTTGTTGCGTTGTGCCTGTTCAAGTGTTTCGCTTTCGTCGCGGAAGTAAGCGCAGGAATAAAACATTCCTGAATCCAGGAATAGCTCATAGAACGCATTGCCGAGGTCGTAGTGGTGCGCAACGTTCTGCTGTGCCTTACCGACTGGATTTGCTTGCTGAAATTTCTTAAGCCCCCGAGAAATCCTGCGCAGGACCTTCTGGGTGGGCTGTGCGCCTAACGACAGACGATTAAGTGAAAAAAGCGTGAGAAATTCCCGCAAGCTGGAATCGGGAAAACTCATCCGCCCGTCCATATAGGCTTCGCCAGCATGCAATTCAGGATTGAAAAACAGCTTCCGGTAAAGCGCCGGATCCTTGAGGCGCATTGTGACGTCGGGGCCGGGCTTACGACCGCCAAAAACATGCGTGTTGCCTTCAGCATCAATGACACTGAGGGTGCCAACTTTTACAAACGACTTCAGCATGGTGGAAAGTGGAAACACGGGCAAACTCCGGTCAGGTAAGACTGCAATCATCACAAACCGGGGCATACTGACCCGGCGGAGAACTGTGAGTCGAGTGATTAGTAAAATGATCCAAAATTGTCGTTTTGGCGTATTAGGCACCGGCTCCTATATCGACCGTCGGCCGAGCAGTCACAGCGGCCCGTAGCATACAAATCCGTCCGACCGGGTTTGTATGGCTGGACTAAGCCAAGACGACAACACAGCATCGCAGCATCCAATCGCACAATCAGCGAGAATGACACAGGAGTTTTCTCATGTTCCGAACACTAACCGCCACGTTGGCAGCCTTGATATCGAGCATGATACTTGCGGTTTCGGCATTTGCCGACGGTCCACCCTCGGACGGCGCAAAAGACATGGCAGGAGCCAAAGGAACATTTGTTTTTAAACCCAAAGACTGGATCGCTGGCCAAACCACCTATTGGAAGGACACAGACGGGGTCGATCCCGGCACGGCTGGCTGTCACATCGGCACTGACGAGAAGGGCAAACCAAACGGTCGTATGTTTGGTGAGGCATGCCTATCCGACGTCTTGCTGGTCGAGTCTAATCCGGGCGCCGACGTCATTCATGCCCACAAGGATGATACCGGCCACCCTGACAAATTCGACTGTAATGCGTGGTGTAAAGGCCAGGGTTCAGCCAAAGGCATGTGCACCAAGGCTCCCGCACCACCGTGCGCGCAGTCGGCAAAATGCGTCTGCCAATAAATGATTTGATGGACTGACGATCGTCGGGGCAACCTTGATAGATCCTGACGATCGTCAGTCCTTTTCGCAGCTACCAATCTGCAACACCAAAGCAACATGATGCGCCTACTGCCGCACCATGTATTGCCAGGCCTCTCCCTCTCTTATAGTCCTGCGAAACGCATTGTTGAGTTGATGTTTTTACACCATCGCTAAGCGCTTTTCGCGACGCCCCTCGGAGGGAGAACAATGGAACTCAATTTCTGCCGGACTATTTTTTCATTCTGCATACTTGTTTGTGCCGTAACTACAGCACCACTTGCCTCCCTGGCCCAGGACCAGGCCGCGCTCTCGCCGCCTGAGCAACCTTCAGCCGCAGACCTAAAAAACCTGTTTGAGATTTTTCCCGGCCGCTGGGTCGGCAACGGGCGCTTGTTTTTCAAGGGCGGTAAGACTGAAAACGTAAAGTGCCGGGTGACGTATTTCCTCTCCGGCGACAGCGCGGAACTCAAGCAAACCATCCGATGTGCATCCGCAAGTGGCAAAATTGAAGTCAAGAGCCTCATGCGCCATGACGGCAAGACTCTGTCGGGCACGTGGCATGAGACGATTTATGAAATGAAGGGTGCCTTAAGCGGCAAGCCCATCAAGAACGGCCTGAATGTCCGCGTCAATGGCGACCGCCTGTCCGCTACGATGCAGCTCCTGTTCCTGAAGGGCAAACAGATCGCGGAGATCCATTTCAACAGCGAAACATTGATCGGCCTCACCTTGGTGCTGAAAAAAGGGTAGCAGCGCCACAGACAGCACCCAATCGATCACAAACCGGCAGGCAGCGTTAGCCTCGGCCTTCAAACGGCATCGTCGTCGCCTTCAACGTCATGTTGAGAACATTGGTATCAAGCGGCAGATTAGCCATGTAACACACCGCATCAGCGACGTGCCTAACGTCCATGCGCGCCTCCACGGCACGGGTTGTCATATCCGCCTGTAGTATTCCCGCTGCCATCGCATCCGTCATTTCTGTCGCAGCATTGCCAATGTCGATCTGAGAACACGCGATATTGTGCGGACGCCCCTCAAGGGCGATCGCCTTCGTCAACCCGGTCACCGCATGTTTCGTCGAGGTGTAAGGCGCCGAATAGGGACGCGGCGAGTGGGCAGAAATCGAACCATTGTTGATGATCCGGCCACCCTTTGGCTGTTGTGCCTTCATCATTTTCATGGCTTCTCGCGCGCACAGGAACACCCCGGTCAGATTGACGTCGACAACCTGCCGCCATTGCTCCACTGGCAGCTCATCCATGGGAACTGGTGGTGCGCCAAGACCAGCATTATTGAACAACACGTCGACCCGCCCGAAAGCTTCTCGCGTTTTTTCAAATAGGTTTGTGACGTCGGCGTCTTTCGCAACATCGCAAGTCACCGCCAACATCTTGCCGGTAGCCGCGGCACAGGTGTCCTCAAGTACATTTCCACGCCGCCCGGCCACCACAACGTTATAACCGGCCTCGTTAAGGCCCAGCGCCACGGCACGCCCAATCCCCGATCCGCCGCCCGTTACAACCGCCACCTTGGACCCATTTGACATGTGATAGTCTCCAACCCTGTCAGCAACCGCCGCGACATCAGCGGCACCGTGGCCCCAACAAACAAAAACCGACTGCAAAAAAGGGCGGCCCCAAGACCGCCCTTCCAAAGCATTTTCGGCCCGACACGGAAAATTACCGGGTCGGCACTGGCGTGTCGCCCCTGTAGTCGTAAAAACCACGATCCGTTTTGCGGCCAAGCCACCCGGCCTCAACATATTTCACCAACAGTGGGCACGGCCGATATTTTGAGTCCGCCAGACCTTCATAAAGGACTTGCATGACTGACAGACAGGTGTCCAGACCGATAAAATCCGCAAGCTCCAGCGGCCCCATGGGATGGTTGGCGCCGAGCTTCATGGCACGATCGATCGATTCCACCGTGCCGACACCCTCATAAAGCGTATAGACCGCCTCGTTGATCATCGGCAGCAGTATCCGATTGACGATAAATGCCGGAAAATCCTCCGAAACCGCGGTTTTCTTGCCGAGGCTTTCTACGAATCCACGCGCAGCAATGAACGTATCGTCGTCGGTAGCGATTCCTCTAATCAACTCCACCAGTTCCATCAGCGGAACCGGATTCATGAAATGCATACCGATGAACCGCTCAGGCCGTCCGGTGATGGATGCCAGGCGCGTAATCGAAATCGATGACGTATTGCTTGCAACCAGGGCGTCAGGCTTCAGCTTCGGACACAGACCAGCGAATATCTGACGCTTTACGTCTTCATCTTCCGTCGCCGCCTCGATAACGAGATCGCTTTTGGCAAACGCGTCGTAATCGGGTGCAAACGTGATTTTTTTGAGTGCCTTGTCCTTATCGCCCGCCTTGATCAGGCCCTTGGCGATCTGCCGATCCATATTGTGCTGGATCGTCTGCACCGCATCGTCGTAGTGGCTCTTGTCAAGATCGCTTAACGCGACCTCGTATCCTGCCAAGGCAGCAATATGGGCTATCCCATTGCCCATCTGCCCAGCTCCGATGATTCCGACCGTCTTGATGTCGTGAGAAGGATTTTCCCCAGTCACCGCCACACCTGCATTTCGCTCATTCCTCTTGGACCGACCGCCAACCGTGTAACAATCTGATGCAACCACCTACTCGGTACGTTGGTCGCCGATCAATCGATTGGAGCTTGATTTAAGACCGATTCCCGTTCGTCTCTATCCGTTCAGCTTCTTCAATTCAGATTCCAGTTCAGGCAGGGCCGTAAACAGATCTGCAACCAATCCATAGTCCGCCACCTGAAATATCGGTGCCTCGCCATCCTTGTTAATTGCGACGATGACCTTCGAATCTTTCATACCTGCCAAGTGCTGAATTGCACCCGAAATACCCACCGCAATGTAGAGCTCCGGCGCCACCACTTTGCCGGTTTGTCCCACCTGCATATCGTTGGGAACGAAGCCGGAGTCGACCGCGGCACGGCTGGCGCCGACGGCGGCGCCCAACTGATCGGCCACAGGATCGATAAGCTTCTCGAAATTTTCGCCCGACTGCATACCCCGCCCACCGGAAATAACGATGCGTGCGGACGCCAATTCTGGCCGATCTGACTGTGTGAGTTCCGCACTTTCAAATGTCGAAAGCCCAACCGATGCGGGTGCATCGATTGTCTCGATGGGAGCAGGTGCTGCAGCCTCGCCACTCCCGGCAAATGCCGATGTGCGCACCGTAATGACCTTTTTTGGCTCATCACTTTTTACGGTCTGCACGGCATTGCCGGCATATATGGGCCGCTCGAACGTGTCGGCGGATACCACCTTGGTGATATCGGAAATCTGCATGACATCGAGCATGGCGGCGACCCGCGGCAGTACATTTTTTCCGACCGCCGTGGCAGGCGCCACCAGCACTTCGTAATTCTCCATCAACGGCACAATGAGCGCCGCCAACTCTTCCGCCAGCTTGTCCTTAAGGTGCGCAGCCTCGGCGACGAGAACCTTGCTGCACCCTTCCACGCGGGCGGCCGCCTCCGCCACCGGCCCGCAACCTTGACCCGCGACAAGCACATGCACATCGCCAGCTCCCAGCGCGGTCGCTGCCGTCATTGCCTTTTCTGTTGCCGCATTGAGCGCAGCGTTATCGTGTTCGGCAAGTAATAGTACCGACATCAGATGACCCCCGCTTCGCCTTTAAGCTTTTCCACCAATTCGGCAACGCTCTTGACGATCACGCCTGCCTCGCGCGTCGGCGGTTCAGCCGTCTTGACCACCGTCAGGCGCGGACTTACGTCAACGCCCATGTCCCCGACCTTTTTTACATCGAGCGGCTTCTTTTTTGCTTTCATGATATTTGGCAGCGAAGGGTAGCGCGGTTCATTCAACCGAAGATCCGTCGTAACGATCGCAGGCAACTTCAGCCCGATGGTTTCAAGCCCGCCATCAATTTCGCGCGTAACCGATATCCTGCCGTCTCCAACGTCCACCTTGGAGGCAAACGTACCCTGTGCCCAGCCCATGAGGGCTGCCAACATCTGCCCTGTCTGGTTGCAATCGTCATCGATGGCCTGCTTGCCCATAATCACGAGATCTGGCTTTTCTTCATCGACCACTGATTTGAGCAGCTTGGCAACGGCCAGGGGTTCCACATAAGCGCCATCGTCGGTTTCAATCAGCAACCCGCGATCAGCACCGATGGCCAAGGCCGTGCGCAATGTATCCTGAGCTTTGGGCGGACCAATGGAGACAACGACGACTTCCTCCGCACCGCCCTTTTCCTTCAGTCGAACGGCTTCCTCCACGGCGATCTCGTCGAACGGGTTCATCGACATTTTGACGTTCGCCAACTCGATCCCCGAGCCATCCGGTTTGACGCGGATTTTCACGTTGTAATCGACAACGCGCTTAACCGGCACCAAAATCTTCATCGTTTCTGCGTTGCTCCCCGGATTGACGCACCGCACGGCTCACATGAAAACCGATGCGTGGGCGGCAGCTGCCCCATACCCCAAACTCTTAAGTGAACGCGTGCGAAAGACGGCCACGACTGGCCCCGACGGCCACAATCGTATTCGCACATGCGAAAGCCGACCCTACGGGCCGCCAAGCCCCGAGTCAACGGATGTACGGCTGGTTTTAAACCTATCGACCCGCCGTCCACTTGCGCAATGCGCCAAAGGCAGAAGCCGGCCACAAAAATGGTAAATTTGGCCGTGTCAACAACCGGTAGAACAAGAAGCGGACCCAACCAACGGCCGTTGGTGCGGTCGACATGCCTCACGCACTACTGGGCAGGCCGCGATCAAACAATGGCACACCCGGTTTGCGCATAAATACGATCAAAACAGCACCTGCTATCAGACCGCCAATGTGCGCCCACCAGGCAACCGGCCCCGTCTGTGGCATTAGCACCATAATGATTTGAATCAGTATCCATGCACCGAGTGCGAGCATAGCGCTCACCTGCAACGGAAAAACCTTCATTGCCAAAACCCAAACGCGGACCCGCGGGTGGAGCATCAGATAGGCGGCAATCACACCGGCAACGGCTCCGCTCGCTCCGATGAGAGGGACCGACACGCTCGCACTTGCAGCCGCGTTAGCCACGATGAAGGAGTGGGTGAGCGCTGCAAAGACACCGCACAGAATATAAAACACGAGGAAACGAAAATGCCCCATGGCGTCTTCCACGTTGTCTCCGAACACCCAGAGAAACAGCATATTGCCAGCCAGGTGGAACAAATCTGCATGGAAGAACATGTACGAGACAAGCGTCATGCTTTCAGGCACGGCCACCAGATCCCCCGGCGTCGCAACATTGCCAAGGCCAACCGCAGCTATTCCTAAAAGCTCCGCAGGAACCACTGCAAAACTGGCAATGAACCCTGGATCGACCCCGGCTGCGGTAAACAAAAATACTGCGACATTAATCGCAATAAGGGCAATGGTAACATATTGGAATGAAATCGACTTCAGGGCATTGTCATCACTAATTGGAACAAACACTGGAGTTCGGCGCCTCGGTTATTGCTAATCGTTTTGTTTGCGAATTGGCCCCAGCAATGTTGCCAAGTGCAGCGACCAGATCCTCTATTACATGTCATCGCAAGTCGCGCCAGCTGAAACCATCTCGCTCGTGCAACCTGAGGTGCAGCGCACATGGCGACTGGAAAACCGCGAAAAGCCACCGCGTTTCAGCGGTTCTGCCCCGGCACCCACAACACATCGCTCTTGCCCCCGTCATTGACAATACGCCCTGCCACGAACAGGAAATCCGATAGTCGGTTTATATACTTGAGCGCCGCGTCACTGACCTCTTCGCCCTCCTGGCTCGCCAGCTCAACCATCAAGCGTTCAGCCCGGCGGCACACCGTACGGGCCAGATGCAAATATGCAGCGGCAGCCGTCCCACCTGGCAAAATGAAAGACTTCAATGGCTCAAGCTGCTCATTCAGTTCATCGATATCCGCTTCGACCCGTTCAACTTGGCTCTGCGCCACCCGCAAGGGTTCAAAATCCGGCTTTTCGCCTTTATCCGGCACACAAAGATCAGCGCCCAGATCAAACAAGTCGTTCTGAATGCGTGCCAGCATGTCATCTAGGCTCTTGTGATCTTCGCCCAGCTGCAAACGTACCAAGCCGATCACCGCATTTGTTTCATCCACCGTGCCGTAAGCGGCTATGCGCGGGTCGAACTTCGCAACCCTCTCACCCGTACCAAGCCCCGTTGTGCCTGCGTCACCAGTGCACGTGTAAATCTTGTTGAGTTTGACCATTGTTCATTCGCCAGGAGCTTGTGCGCATTCGTGACAAGGGCGACAGCGCCGAGTTTGATGAGGACCACGTTGCAACGGATGTTCGTCAGGCTAAAACCGATTGGTACACTCAGGCGGGGAACCAGCAGTTACCAGCATCGCATATACAGCGATCAGCGAGCAACGAAACTCACCCGTCCAACTATGCGCCATTGACCGCCACGAATGCCATGATCACCAAAATTGCCACGAACTGCAGACAAACCCGCCAGCGCATGAGCTTTTGACTAAGATTGGGGCTCTTTTGCCTAAGCAACGTCCAAAGCCCCATAATCAGGACCGCAAGGACTGCCAAGACAGCCAACGTAGTCAGGTGGAAGAGTGCCGACGACATGGCGGAACCTTTCTTGATTTACTCATTTCTATACCCCCTTACGGGGCGCCTGTCGCAAGGACAAGCCCCCGTCCACTTCACCCTGGACCAGCAAGTTGCTGAACTGCTTAGCGGGCTCTTCTGCTCATAACGCGATTTACATCCGAGCCGACCGGAAAATGCTTATGGGTCGCCGCCCTCAGTGCTATCACGCCGTTGCCAAGCTCAACAGATGAGCCACCAACCCTACTCGCCGTGAGTGGCCCATCCATTCACCAGATATCGAATTCGTGCCTGGACAAAAAGGGTTTAGCAATTGAAACGCGCCACAATTGCCGTAATTGTCGGTACTTCAATACCCTCAAGCCCGAAAGGGCACGAAACCAAACGTATCCCGGTGAGGCCTCAGAGGCTAAAGGTGTCAAGACCTTGGCTTATCGGACAAGCCGCCACCCGCGCGAGCCGGCGCCAGAGACGAGGACAGGTCTTGCACAAGCCGCAAAGCACTCAATGCGCCCCACCCGGCGGACAGGCGTACACCATACCTAGCGGCAACACCGTGCCCCTACTTCTCGCCGCCTTCCTTTTAGCCGTCCCTGGCCAAGGCATCAGCCAAGCCTTGGCACAGGCCGATCAAAAAGCTGGAGCACCCAAAAACAAGCTCGATAACAAGAAGGAAGAACTAAAGAGCGAAAAGGAAAAGCTCAAAGAGGCTGAGCAGCGCAGCAAGGCACTCCAGCTTGATGTCGAACAAATCAATAAGGAGCGCGAGCGCATCAAGGCACGGCTGCAGGAAACAGCCGCGCTAATCCAGGACAGCGAAGCCCGCATGACCTCTATTGAGGAACGCCTGGGCGAATTGGAAGCTCAGGAACGCATCGTCCGCGGCTCGTTGGAACAGCGACACGGCCAGATCGCCAAGCTACTTGCAACGCTTCAGCGCATGGGACGCAATCCGCCGCCGGTTATGATCACGCGGCGCGAAGATGCACTGCAAATGGTCCGTAGCGCTATGTTGATCGCTTCTGCGTTCCCTGGCTTGCGCAAGCAGGCACTCACCCTAGCCAGCAGGCTCAATGAACTGGTCCGGGTCATGACTGAGATCCGTTCAGAAAACAAGCGGCTGACCGAGGAGGTCGCCCGCCACGAGGACGCACGCACCCGCCTTGCAGGCCTGATGGAAGAAAAAAAGCAGTCCTTGGCCGAGCGCCGGTCGGAACTAGAAGACCTGCGCAAGACGACGCTTGAAATCTCACGCAATGTGACCGACTTGAACGACCTGATCGCTAAGCTCGATCGGGCCGTCACGGAAAATACAAACCTCAAACAATACAACGAAAAGGAGGCCCAGGTAGCCGCGCTATCGCCACCGCCGTCCTCCTCGATAATCGAATTGGCACCAGCCAATCTTGGGCGAAATTTCTCAAATCCCCGGCGTATCGAACCGGAGATCCCATTCCGCTTGGCTAGGGCCAGCCTTCCGCTTCCGGCGCGCGGACGTAAGGTCCTGGCTTTCGGCGAAAAAACCAATTTTGGTGGCACCTCCCCAGGTATGGTGTTTGAGACGCGCAACGGCGCCCAGATCACTTCACCGTGCGATGGCTGGATTGTGTACGCCGGTGAATTTCGCAGCTACGGGCAACTCTTGATCATCAATGCTGGCGGCGGCTATCATGTACTACTGGCAGGCCTGTCCCATATTGATGTACAACCAGGTCATTTCGTACTGAAATCGGAACCAGTTGGCACGATGCCCAACACTCCGAACGCAACGCCCCAGACGAGTAGCCAAGGCAGTGCCCCCGTCCTTTATGTGGAATTCCGCAAGGACGGAAAACCGATTGATCCAGCCCCATGGTGGGTGAATCCGCAGAAGGTAAATGGATGATGCGCAAGACAGATTTCGCATTTTGGACGTTCTTGCTGATGACCGGACTGGCCGGCATCACGACCGTACTGAACGTATCCCGCACCTACTCGGCCACTCCGCC
The DNA here is from genome assembly GCA_965222485.1 of Hyphomicrobiaceae bacterium. GTDB lineage: Bacteria > Pseudomonadota > Alphaproteobacteria > Rhizobiales > Hyphomicrobiaceae > CBDCUC01. The sequence continues at coordinate 1,102,690 of CBDCUC010000040.1, read as the reverse complement.
GGACACCAACCTTTACAAACAGCTTGATCTGTTTGGCGACGTGCTGGAGCGGGTACGCGCCGACTATGTTGAGGAGCCGAGTGATTCGAAACTGATCGAATCGGCGATCAACGGCATGCTCTCGGCATTGGATCCGCACTCCGCCTACCTGTCACCCAAGCATTTTCGTGACATGCAGGTACAAACGCGTGGCGAATTCGGCGGGCTTGGCATCGAAGTGACGATGGAAAAAGGTGTCGTCAAGGTCGTGGCGCCAATCGATGATACACCGGCTGCCAAGGCCGGCATCATGGCCAACGATCTCATCACTCATCTGGACGACAAACAAATCGTTGGCCTGACGCTCAGCGAGGCGGTCGAAAAGATGCGTGGCCCCGTCAACACACCCATCAAGCTGACGGTCGTTCGCAAGGGCCAGGAAGAACCACTGGAGATTACGATTGTACGCGACGTGATCCGCATCAACGCCGTCAAATCACGCGCCGAAGATGACGTTGCCTACATCAAGGTGACCACCTTTAACGAGCAGACTCACACCAATCTCGTCAGCTCCATCGAAGATTTAAAAGCGAAGATCGGCTCGAAACTGAAGGGCTACGTTATCGATTTGCGCAACAATCCCGGCGGGCTTCTGGATCAGGCAATCGCTGTTTCGGACGATTTCCTTGAGCAGGGAGCCATCGTTCTGACCAAAGGGCGCAACAACCAGGAAACCCAGCGCAGTCAGGCGCGTCCTGGCGACTTGACCGACAACGCGAAAATCGTCGTGCTTGTCAACGGCGGGTCAGCCTCAGCATCTGAAATTGTTGCTGGCGCTCTGCAAGACCATAAACGCGCCACCGTTGTCGGCACGCGTTCATTCGGCAAGGGATCGGTTCAGACCATCATCCCGCTTGGCACGAACGGCGCCATTCGCCTGACCACGGCACGCTATTACACGCCGTCCAATCGCTCTATTCAGGCCAAGGGCATCGATCCTGATATTGTTATCGAACAGGAACTGCCCGACGAATTGAAGGAGAAGATGAAGAAGGCCAAGCCGCGTGGCGAAGCCAGCTTACGCGGCCATTTGAGCGGCGAGGGGCAGAATGGAAAGAAAGAGCCGGAAAAAGAGAAGTCTGGCTCATCATCTTACGTTCCTAAAGAGCCCGAAAAGGATACACAGCTGCAGTACGCATTGGCGCTCCTGCGGGGCACCGCGAAACCGATTCCACCCAAGGTGGATGCCAACGACATCGATAAGGACAAGCGTGCAGACGCAAATTCAACGGGCACGCCGCCCGCGCCTCAGGCAAAAATTGGCACGTCGCCAAGCGGTAGTGCTCCTGCTGCACCCGCGGGAGAGACGACAACAACGCCGTAGTCGGCACGCTAGCAGCAAGAAGATGCTGAGAAAAAACGCGCCGCAGCTACCAAGCGGCGCGTTTTCCATTTAGCTTGTGCGCCGTCCGTGACATAAGCCAACTCGTTCGCAAGCTATCCCGCCAGATTGAGAAGCCCAATCAAGCCGAACACATTAAACAACATGAGCAAAAACAAGATGGACCCGCAGGCCTACCGCCCATGCGTCGGCATTATGGTCCTTAAACCGCAGCCGGATGCGCGCGTCTGGATCGGCAAGCGATCCAAGGCAGCAAAGTTAGCAATTAACGCTGGTGGCTCGTGGTGGCAGATGCCGCAAGGCGGTATCGACAAGGGCGAGGCTCCGGAAGCAGCCGCATTGCGCGAACTTCGCGAAGAAACCAACATGACATCAGTGGAGATACTGGCTGAAACCAGCGACTGGCACTACTACGACCTGCCCCCTGAACTTCTGGGCAAAGCCTGGGGCGGCAAGTATTGCGGCCAACGGCAGAAGTGGTTCGCAGTACGGTTTCTTGGCGATGACAGCGAAATAAATATTACCCCTGACGACCCGGACGAAGTGGAATTCGACGCGTGGCGTTGGGCGGATCAAAGCGAAATTTTAGACGTCATCATCCCCTTTAAGCGGGACGTATACAAAGCCGTATTAGCTGAATTTGCCGCACCCGGCGGACCACTAGCCTAACAATCTTCCAAGCTCCAGCACGGACTGCCAGGCGCCGCCATCAATAGGATTGGCAGACAACGACTGCGCGGCGGGCCCGTGGAAACACGCCAACATGAGCCCCAACAACCACTTACCGCGGCGGCTTTGGCCGCTTCAGCAGACACGCACTGACCTTCATGCCGCAGCGTCAAGTTCGCCGCGACAGCCATCATCACAAGCTACTCGGTTTGGTGCGACTACCGCCTGGGCGTTCTTTTGGCTGGCTTCTTCGCCGCTGTCTTTCTGGCAGCCGGCTTCTTAGCCGCCTTTTTCGCAGGCTTCTTCGCTGTTTTCTTTGCAGCAGCTTTTTTCGGTTTGTCAGGCGCCTGCGTCAGTACCGAAGCGGCCATCGACTTCACTTCAGCTTTCGTAACGCTTGCCGGATCCTTCATTGCCTTTGCAGCGATCTTCGCTACACGAGCCGAGGTTTTCTCATTCACTGCCATTATTGGCCTCCGAAAAATAACCCTTATGCACAAGAACCTAGCGTAATGAAACGCAACAAGCCCTCATTCGCAATAGTCAGTTCACACAGAGGCAACAGGATGGTCAAGCCAGCAAAGAAATCGTTGCCCGCAAAAAAATGGAAAAGCTATTTTCAGATCAAGCAACAGATGCCGTCCGCAAACATCAAAAAGTGCGGCGCGCATAAAACGATCGGATCACTACTGCACAGCGCGCGACGACGTCTCGTGCAGAAGTTTCAGTTCCTCGATGGCACGCCCGATATGCATACGTGCCTCGTCGCCATCGGCCCCTTCAAGGGCATCCTGCGCAGCCTTCAGCTCATCCTCGATAAGGCGAGGATCAACCTCGTCTACGACAAATGCACGTTCAACCAGTATAGTCAGGCTATCGCTGGTAACTTCGGCAAAACCACTACGAACGAAGATGCCCTTTTTGCCTTTCGGCAGCGTGACGTGCAAAACACCGGGCCGAAGAGAAGAAACGACCGGTGCGTGGTTGGGAAGCACCGTGAAGTCGCCTTCCGATCCGGTGACGACAACCTGTTCGGCATCCTCCGACATCAAAACGCGTTCCGGGCTCACAAGTTCGAATTTGAACGTATCGGCCATGATGTCGTTTCCTCAAAAAGCATATTGCCCGCGCCTTGCGGACCGGCCACGCTGTGGCCTATTGCACCTGGCTGCCGCCGCCCGAATTGGCCGGCGCGTCGTCACCGTCTTGCTCTGTCGTCACATCATCGGCCGCAGTCAGCGTCTCGACCATTTCGCGTGATTGCAGCTCCTCGCCGCAGAAGGGGCAAAAGAATACGGGGTGATCGACCATTCCTTGCACGAAGTCCTTTTCCTCGCCTTCAAGTTCGATCTGGCCAACTGACATGTAGAGAATGCCGTCGGCGCCGATGTACATGAGCGGTTCGAATTCCTCCCCGCTCACGACTTCCCCAAGCTCCTCGCAGCATGAGCCGAAATTGGCCACACCGTCCGGTGCTTCGTTCTCGACAATCGCCGCCTTCTGAGGTTCGTCTTCCGTCGACATCACCCTGTCCTAATGAGAGGCAGGCCTCATCCGGCATAAACCCGAAGCCTTATGCCGCCTCCGCAAGTTTCTCCGCCTTGGCAATCGCCTCCTCCATGGTGCCAACCATATAGAAGGCTTGCTCAGGCAGATGATCGTAGTCGCCGTCACACAGACCTTGGAAGCCCTTGATCGTATCTGCAAGCGGCACCTGCACACCCGGCGATCCGGTAAACACTTCCGCCACGTCGAAGGGCTGCGACAGGAAGCGCTCGATCTTGCGCGCGCGAGCAACTGCCAGCTTATCCTCTTCGGAAAGCTCGTCCATACCAAGAATGGCGATAATGTCCTGAAGGGCCTTGTAGCGCTGCAGGATTTCCTGCACGCGCCGCGCCACATTGTAGTGCTCCTCGCCCAGAATGCGCGGATCGAGCATACGTGAAGTGGAGTCCAGCGGATCAACGGCAGGATAGATGCCCTTTTCCGCAATCGAACGCGACAGAACCGTCGTTGCGTCCAAGTGCGAGAAGGTCGAAGCTGGAGCCGGGTCGGTCAAGTCGTCGGCCGGCACGTAGACGGCTTGCACGGACGTGATCGAACCCTTGTTCGTGGACGTAATGCGCTCCTGCATACCACCCATGTCAGTACCAAGCGTCGGCTGATAACCCACGGCCGAAGGAATACGGCCTAGAAGCGCTGACACTTCCGAACCGGCCTGGGTAAAGCGGAAGATGTTGTCCACGAAGAACAAAACGTCCTGTCCGCGCTCGCGGAAGTCTTCCGCGACCGTCAGGCCTGTTAGCGCAACGCGCGCGCGCGCGCCTGGCGGCTCGTTCATCTGACCGTAGACAAGCGCGCACTTCGATCCCTTGGCGCTGCCTGCCTCTTTCGGGTCCTTGTTCACGCCCGACTCGATCATCTCATAGTAAAGGTCGTTACCCTCGCGCGTGCGCTCGCCGACACCTGCGAACACGGAATAACCGCCGTGCGTCTTCGCAATGTTGTTGATGAGCTCCATAATGAGAACGGTCTTACCGACGCCGGCACCGCCGAACAGCCCGATCTTGCCGCCCTTCGCATAAGGTGCCAGCAGGTCAACAACCTTGATGCCCGTGACGAGAATTTCGGCCTCTGTAGACTGATCGACCAATTCAGGCGCCTTGGCATGAATTGGCCGCGTCTCCGTCGTATCCATATCACCGGCCTCGTCGACGGGCTCTCCAACGACATTCATGATCCTTCCAAGAGTGCCCTCGCCCACCGGAACCAGGATCGGCTTGCCTGTATCCTTGACTTCCTGGCCGCGCACCAGACCCTCAGATGAGTCCATGGCGATCGTTCTGACGGTATTTTCGCCCAGGTGCTGCGCCACTTCCAAAACAAGCCTGTTGCCTTGGTTCTGCGTCTCCAGAGAGTTTAGAATTTCTGGCAGATGATCGTCGAATTGCACGTCAACGACGGCGCCCATTACCTGCCGAATACGACCTACAGTGTTAGCCATGATCCGTTCCTCGTCCTTCCCGTTCGGCTCAGAGCGCTTCGGCGCCTGAAATGATTTCAATCAGTTCCTTGGTGATGTTCGCCTGCCGCTGGCGGTTGTATGTGATCGTCAGCTTGTCGATCATCTCGCCCGCGTTGCGTGTCGCATTATCCATTGCTGACATGCGGGCACCCTGCTCACTGGCTGCGTTCTCCAACAGGCCACGAAACACCTGCGTCGAGATATTCCGTTGCAACAGGTAGCCCAGAATTGTCTCTTGATCCGGTTCGTACTCGTAGTAGGTGCCACCGGCGCTATCGTCTGCCGCATCCGCTTCTGGCAGCTTTGCCGGAATGAGCTGAAGTGCGGTCGGAATTTGAGAGATCACCGAGCGGAACTCGGAGAAATAAAGTGTGCAGATATCGAATTCGCCGGCCTCAAACATCGACGTGATCTTTGAGGCAATCTCATCTGCATGGGTAAAACCAATCTGTTTGACACCCTGCAGGTTCATACTATCGACAAAGCGGCTTTCTTGATCACGCCGCAGATTGTCGGCACCCTTGCGCCCAACCGTCAGAATCTTGACCGTCTTGCCTTCTGCCGCCAGACGGATCGCATCCTGGCGTGCAAGTTTTGCGATATTAGCGTTGAACCCACCGCAAAGACCACGCTCAGCGGTCATGACCACCAATAGATGGGTTTGATCATTGCCCGTGCCGACCAACAGCCTTGGACCGCCCTCTCCCTGTGCCACGCTTTGCGCCAGGTTCACGAGCACTTTGTCCATGCGCTCTGCATATGGCCGGGCCGCCGTTGCAGCCTCTTGAGCGCGGCGAAGTTTTGCCGCCGCGACCATCTGCATCGCCTTGGTGATCTTCCGGGTCGCCTTCACCGAGGCAATCCGCGTTCTTAAGTCTTTTAAGCTCGCCATAAGGCAGGTCTTTCCTTAAGTCTCACGCTCCCTAATCGAAACATTTTGCGCCATCGCCCTATCCGCACAAAACGTCTTCGATCACGCACTGCTCTGCAGCCTGGCTCTGGTGGCCCGTCAATCCGGCCCGGACCAAAGTCAAACCAAGCTATTCGGCGAAGTTCTTGACGAAGTTGTCCAGAACGTCTGTCAGCTCTTTTTCGGTGTCATCCGTGATCTTCTGTTCGCTTCGGATCGACTCCAAAATTCCAGCATGCTGGCTGCGCAGCGACGTCAAAAATTCCTGCTCGAACTTGCCGACCGACGATACCTCAAGGCCATCCAGGTAACCGCGCGTACCGGCAAAGATCACGCACACCTGTTCTTCCATCTTCAACGGCGAGAACTGCGGCTGCTTCAACAGCTCGGTCAGACGCGCACCGCGCGCCAGAAGTTTCTGCGTGGCGGCATCAAGATCAGAGCCGAACTGCGCGAACGCAGCCATCTCGCGGTACTGCGCGAGCTCACCCTTGATCTTACCAGCCACCTGCTTCATCGCCTTGGTCTGAGCCGACGAACCCACACGCGAAACCGACAGACCGACGTTCACGGCTGGACGGATGCCCTGATAAAAGAGGTCCGTTTCTAGGAAGATCTGACCGTCGGTGATGGAGATCACATTGGTTGGAATGTAGGCAGACACGTCGTTGGCCTGCGTTTCAATGACCGGCAACGCCGTAAGCGAACCAGCGCCATGATTTTCGTTGAGCTTTGCCGCACGCTCCAGCAGACGCGAGTGCAGGTAGAAAACGTCACCAGGGTAAGCTTCGCGGCCAGGCGGACGGCGCAGCAGAAGTGACATCTGGCGATAAGCGACAGCCTGTTTTGACAAGTCGTCATATGCGATCACCGCGTGCATACCGTTATCGCGGAAATATTCGCCGATCGTACAACCGGTAAATGCAGACAGATACTGCATCGGCGCCGGATCGGATGCGGTTGCAGCAACGACGACGGAATATTCCAGCGCGCCGCGCTCTTCCAGAACCTTGACGAACTGCGCCACCGTAGAACGCTTCTGGCCAATCGCAACATAGACGCAATAGAGCTTGCGGCCTTCGTCGTCGCCTTCATTGAGCGGCTTCTGGTTGAGGAATGTATCCAGAATGATCGCCGTCTTGCCCGTCTGACGGTCACCAATGATCAGCTCGCGCTGACCGCGGCCGATGGGAATAAGCGAGTCGATTGCCTTGAGCCCCGTCGCCATCGGCTCATGCACGGACTTGCGCGGCAGGATGCCCGGCGCCTTAACGTCCACACGCATATTTTGGTCCGACTTAATCGGACCCTTGCCGTCGATCGGATTGCCCAGACCGTCGACAACACGTCCCAACAAACCTTTGCCGACCGGTACCTCCACGATGGCGCCAGACCGCTTGACCGTGTCACCCTCTTTGATCGTTCGGTCGTCGCCGAAGATCACGACACCGACGTTGTCTGCCTCAAGGTTGAGCGCCATGCCCTCGATGCCGCCAGGGAACTCGACCATTTCGCCGGCCTGCACATTGTCCAGACCGTACACGCGGGCAATACCGTCACCGACGGACAGTACCTGTCCGATTTCGGAGACCTGCGCCTCCTTGCCGAAGTTTGCGATTTGCTCCTTCAGGATCGAGGAGATCTCCGCGGCCCGGATGTCCATCACTTGACCTCTTGTCGTTATTCGTTGGTGTTGATGTGCCATGGCAGCGTATGCAACGGCACAAAGCTCTTAGTCTCTCGTATGTCTCGGTCCCCTCGTCAGATTACGGCGAGAGGCAGGCCAGCTACCGGCCTGAAAATTAGTTCGAACCCGCCATGCTGACCTTTAGCGCCGACAGTTTGGTACGCAGCGAAGAATCCACCATTCGGCTGCCGATCTTTACGATCAGGCCGCCGAGCAGCGACGGATCCACCTTTGTATCCAGAAGTACTTCCTTGCCGACCGACGCCTTCAAAGCGTCCTTCAGCGCCGCGATCTGCGCATCTGACAGCGCAGCTGCGCTGGCAACCTCCGCAGTGACCTCACCGCGTGCCTGAGCGGTCAGCTTGCGGAACGCGCTGATCATGTCGCTCACGACCATCAACCGTCGATTGCTGGCAACAAGCTTGATGAAGTTCGCAGTAATGCCGGAGATTCCAACCTTGTCCAGAACCGCTCCGACGGCCTTCGATTGGTCATCCGCCGAATAAACCGGGCTGGCGACCAGCTGCCGCAAGTCTTCGCTCTCATCAAGAAGGGACTGGAACGAATTGAGATCGGCCTCAACTTGGGCGACCTGCCCGTTTTCATTCGCAAGGTCGAACAGTGCGCCGGCATACCGCCCTGCCACACTTGCCAAAATCGAATCGTCAATTGCCACGTCGAACGCTCTCATGCATCCAGGCAGGATGCGCTGTCGGGATGGACTGCCAAGTCCGCAAGAACTGGCGTCGCAACCCGCGATTTGGAAGGACGGATTGCTAGAAGGTGGGCGTCCGCCCGAACCCGGCCGGCACCACTTTCAAAGGAAATCGCGCTGCGGTGTCTAACATGTGCACCACCGATCATCAACGGGGTCGTGAAAGCCTGATTGCCGCATTTGCACAGGCAAGATTCATGGCTTGATCCCTGCCACATGCTAAACGCATCTGGCACAGGATCTGATACCCCTTGCAAGCACAAACCGCCTCTCTTTCAGGCCCGCCCTTCATCGCCTAATCCGTCAACGGATCAACACAAAAGAAGAATATTCATAAGGAAAAACAAAGTAATAGAACTAGGTTGCAACCTGTCGTCCATGCCTGGAACAGCGCATATTTGATGATTTAGGGTGAACGGGTCGGCTCCTAGGCAACAGCCCGGTCATAGAAGCCAGGCACAGTCACGCGATGGCCGGCACGACCTATGTTCAGCCTCTTCAAAGGAAGCTGTAGGGATCAACATCGACCGTAAGTCGAATATCCCCTTTCAACGCGGGCAAGGCCTCAAGCCACAGGCGCAGGAATGCCTGGATATCCGCCTCCCGCGGCGCCTTGACCAGTAGCCGCCATCGATATCGGCCGCGGATCAGCGTAATCGGCGCCTCCGCTGGACCAAGCACACGGATAGTTTGTGACTTCGGCGCACGGTGCGCGACATCACGCGCGACCAACTCCGCCACCTCCTTCTCGCGCGCAGAGATAATAATCGCCGCCAGCCTACCATAGGGCGGCAACAGACCAGCCTGACGTGATCGGATCTCGCGTTCCAGAAACGCCTCCCGATCCCCGGAAATGATGGCGCTCATCACGGGGTGTTCTGGCATGTGGGTTTGTATGAAACCGCGTCCTTGCGCGAACGACCGCCCTGCACGACCCGTAACTTGGTGCAGGAGTTGGAAAGTCCGCTCACCGGCTCTGGGGTCGGCGCCTTGCGCCAGACCCAAGTCTCCGTCGACGATGCCGACGAGCGCCAGATCTGGGAAATGATGACCCTTCGCCACGATTTGCGTGCCGATAATAATATCCGCTTCACCGTCCTCGATCGTTTTGATGACCGACCGCATTTCCTGTAATCCCGGCACCAAGTCAGACGACAGCAGGGCCAATCTGGCATCAGGAAACAGCTCTGAAACCTCTTCCGCAACCCGCTCCACGCCCGGTCCGCAGGCAACCAGACTGCCTTCCTCACCGCACTTTCCGCATCGTTCCGGCAGAGGCAGGGAAAAGCCGCAATGATGGCAGTTCAACCGATTGCGAAACCTGTGCTCCACAAGCCAGGCCGAGCACTGCGGGCACTCCATCCGATGGCCGCACTTCCGGCACAGCGTTAGCGGGGCGTAGCCACGCCTGTTTAAAAACAGGAGTGTTTGCTGGCCGCGCCCAAGCGTTTCTGTGACACCATCGACGAGACGCGGTGCCAGCCAACGGCCCTTGTCGGGCTGCTCACGTCGCAAATCGATTGCTGTGATCTCAGGGAGTTCCGCCCCCGAAAAACGGCCAGGCAGGCTGACCTGACGGTATCGCCCTGTACGCGCATTGACGTGACTTTCTATGGAAGGGGTCGCCGATGCCAGGATGACCGGAAAAGTGCCAAGGTTGCCGCGAACGACAGCCATGTCGCGTGCCTGGTAGTGAACACGGTCATCCTGCTTAAAACCGGCATCATGCTCTTCGTCGACGACGATCAGCCCTAAATCGCAAAATGGAAGGAACAATGCGGAACGCGCACCCACCACCACGCGCGCTTCTCCAGTGGCAACCGCACGCCAAATCCGCCCCCGTTCCGGCCCGGCAAGCGCCGAATGCCACTCCACCGGCGGACAGCCAAAGCGTTCCTCGAACCGCCCCAGGAACTGGCTCGTCAAAGCAATTTCCGGCAGCATGATCAATGCTTGTCGCCCGGCTTCGAGTGCGCGTGCGACGGCTTCGAAATAAACCTCCGTCTTGCCCGAACCCGTAACACCATCAAGCAGCGTCACGGAAAAATTTGCTCCGTCCACTGCCGAGCGCAGCGCGTGAACAGCCACGGCTTGATCATCGCTGAATTGAACTTCGCTGTGCCCGGGCTGAGGCGGCGGACAGACCCGTGGCGGGATCGCGACATCCATCAGCGCACCCGCTTTCACCAGCCCGTCCACGACACCTGTCGAGCATCCAGCCTCCTGTGCCAGCGCAGACTTGGCACGGATCAAACCATCCCCTGCAACCTCTAACACCCGCGCGCGCGCTGGCGTCATGCGAGGAACGTCCGGCGCACCCTCAACCTTCCGCACGCCAAATCGCGGCTTCGTTGGCTCAAATGCATGACTGGCGCTCATCATCATGCGCACAACCATGCCGAGCGGTGCGAGCGTATATTTGGCGATCCACTCGGCAAACCTTAGCGAAAGCATCGGCAACGGCGGGACATCCAATACTTGCGATATTTCTTTGAGTTTTTTCCGGTCGACGACGTTACCGTCGCCGCCTTGCGGCCCATCCCAAACAACGCCGATGCGGGACTGCGGCCCGAACGGCACCTGCACGAAGGAACCCGCAGGGATAGAGGGCTCACCGCCAACGGTGTAATCGTAGGTCTGGTCGAGCGCGACCGGCAGCAGCACCGGCACAGACCGCTGCACAGCCGCACTTTCATCACCCATCATGTTAAGCAGGCTATTCAAATGGGGTCCGCTCGGATTAGAAGCTAAGGTCGAGAATCATCAATTCAGAGCTTATGACAGCGCGTAGGGCGAACCGAGGGCCTTGAGGAGAAATACGACATGAAATTCTTCGTCGACACTGCCGATTTGGATCAGATCAGGGATTTGGCGGCAACCGGCCTGCTCGACGGCGTAACGACCAATCCCTCGCTCATTGCCAAATCCGGCGGTGACTTCAAGTCGATAATCGCTGAAATCTGCGAGGTTGTTCCCGGCCCGGTGTCTGCCGAGGTTGCTGCTACCGACGCCGATGGCATGATCACGGAAGGCCGCGAGCTTGCCAAAATCGCCGGCAACGTAACCATCAAGGTGCCGTTGACCTGGGATGGCCTGAAAGCCTGCAGGGCTCTCGCCAACGACGGCACGCTCGTCAATGTCACATTGTGCTTTTCCGCCAACCAGGCGTTGCTGGCCGCCAAGGCGGGCGCCACGTTCATCTCACCGTTCATCGGCCGCCTGGATGATATCGGGCAAGATGGCATGCTCCTTATTCGCGAGATTCGCCAGATCTACGACAACTACCAGGACCTCTCTACCGACATTCTTGCCGCCTCCATCCGCACCGTGAACCACGTCAAGGAAGCAGCCCTGATCGGTGCTGACGTCGCGACGGTCCCGCCGGCGACCTTGAAAGCGCTCATCCACCACCCGCTCACGGACAAGGGACTTGAACAGTTCCTGGCCGACTGGAAGAAAACCGGTCAATCAATCGTCTGATATTGCCCGGGACGGGCGGTGGGAGCTACTCCCCTCTACGCCCAACCGGTCACATGCGCTGGACAGGCCAGCTGCATGAAAGAACTTGCTCGTCCGCCCCGCGAATTGGCGCGGCACAAACTCCATCATCTCTGAAAACAGGTTTTTGTGCTAAAAACATCTATCTGCCGACCAAGGTTCAATTCCGCAGCCCTCTGGAAAGAATAACTGGAAAATACAAAAAAAAGACCGGCATTTTTGCCGGCCCCAAAAAAAGAAACCTGCGGCACAAAACAATTCATGCCGCAGGTATTTATTATAAAATGGTTTCTTTGAGATCTTTGGCGACGCGAAAAGCGACTTTCTTGCTCGCCTTAATCCGGATCGTTTCACCCGTAGCTGGGTTGCGGCCCATGCGTGCCGGACGCTTACGGACCTGCATGATGCCCAGACCGCTCAAACGAACACGGTTGCCCTTTTTAAGATGCTTGGTGATGTTAGCCACCATGTCATCCAGAATAACATTCATGTCCTTTTTCGATATTTCATGCGCTTCGGCAAGTTCTGTACCCAGGTGACGCAGCGTGATCGTTGCGCCCTTTGCCGCAGCAGCTTTCTTGGCTGGCACTTTGCGTGCCGGAGCCTTCTTTGCAGCTGCCTTCCTTGCAGGAGCTTTACGAGCTGCCGCCGTCTTGCGAGCGGCGGTTGCTTTTTTCAGTGGTTTTGACGTTGTCTTCTTTCTTGCGACCATTGCCTTAGTTCCTATTTCGACCAGAGTTGAAGGTAAAAATACATTGGAAATGCTTCGCCTTTGAAATCAATAGGCATTTTGTTTTTACGGTCATTGATTTTTGAGAAAGTGGCGTAATTGCTACGAATTTAGCAGATTTTGGACATCCAAAATGCATTTTTTCTAGAAATTACGCAATTCTTGCAGAATTTCGAAAAATCGCCGACCCCTCCAAAATCATCGGCGTCGAGACTGTTCCGGGCCCCATTATGGCTCCGTTCCCGGCCGAGCCAATTGCCGCCGAAAGCCCATTATGTCAATCCACAAGGGCATTTTCGTGCCCTGCATGACGCGCATAAGCCACAATGCTTTGATGACAGAACCTCGCGCCAACGACGCATATTGTTGCCAAGCCGGCCACGTTCAGGCCAGGCCGACGAGCGCCTCACTCTTAGCCCAGAGACGCTTGGCCGCCGCCTCGTTTTCCGCCAGCGGATTGACGCTTTCCTCCGTTAGCCCCTTACCGAAATATCGACCCGACAGCTTCGCAAGAGCTGGATCAGTGGCAGCAAACACCGGTACGCGCGCCGCGTCTTCCTCGCCACTCATGAGCAACGCCTGAACGATGGGCCAGGCAAACGACTTCCACCCCGTAAAGTCCCCATCTCGGCCAATGCTTGTTGCTATTTCGCCGGGGTGTATGGCATTCGCCGTGACCCCGCTACCGGCAAGCCGCCGCGCCAGTTCCTTCGCAAACATCACCGAATATAGCTTTGTACGCGCATATGCCAGAAACGTTCCGTATGACTTCTCGAACTGGAAATCGTCAAATCCATACGATCGCGCGCGTCGATGCAATCGCGAGCTCAAGTTGATAATTCGCGACGGAGCGCTGGCCTTGAGCTTATCGAGCAAAAGGTTGGTCAGCAGGAACGTTGCCAGATGATTGACCTGCAGCATCATTTCGTTCCCGTCTTTCGAAACCTGCCGATGCGAAAGCGACACTCCCGCATTGTTAAGAAGCACGTCGATGCGCGGTTCCTGCTCCAGCTGCTGCGCGAGGCCACGCACTGAGGAAAGAGAGGCAAAATCACCGACGAGCGCCGAGACGTCCTGGCAATCCTCAGCCCGCAAGGTCTCCGCCGCCGACTGCAAGCGTTCCTGGCTCCGGCCCGTGATGACCACGCGCCAACCCTTCTGCCCCAATTCCTGAGCCGTACGAAAACCAATCCCAGAGTTACCACCGGTGATCACCACTGTCTTCGTCTCGCTCATACTTCGCTCCTCACGCTGTTGCAGCGCAAAGCTTATCACGCCTGTTGCACAAGCGTCGTCACGTCTCTGATACTCGCACGCACCATGCAAAACCGCTTTGACCCTGCCGCCGTTGTGTGTTGAGTTGCCTGGGCCATTCTGTGCTTACCGGTATCGTAGTGTTTTGGGGGAGGGAGCATAAATGACATTCGGGTCTCGCCTGTTCGTATTTGTCATTTTCGTCGCTCTGGGGCTTTCGTTTCTTGCCACGACTGCAACGTTGGCCTGGGAGTTCTGGGACAACAATCGTTGGGTCGAATTCCTGGCGATGGACAGCCACCTGTTCATCTTCTTTGCCACCTTCGCAATCATTGCACTGGTCGCGTTTTATCTGCCCTCATGCGCCATTGTTGACATTTACTGGCACCACGTAAAATTCGGAAAGCTGCGCTTTACGCTAGGATTCATAGTGGTACTTGCCGCGTCATGGCTCATCGCTTGCGGCATACTGCAAGGCCGCAACAAACCTGTTTGGGAGATTGCGCCGGCCGTGCTTCTGGCCGATCAGGGTGAGCCAGCCGGCTGCGCCGACACCAGCGGCCCGTGTGAGCGCTTACCGCTGATGCGCGCAATTGAAAACCTGCGAGAGGTGTCGCAAGCCCGGTCAAACCTAAAGGTGTTCGTACGCAAATGTCGTCTGGACGGCTTGGTTGCGGCATCGGCGCAAACAGGTCCAGACCGCCTCTGCGTTGCCTCCACACCCTACACAACCAGTCCGCCCCTTCAATCGGATGCAGAGTGTTGTAAGGCGCAAGAACGTCTGGTCAAAGCGGTACACACGGCGCATTACGGCAGCAATGCCGACCCAGCGCCCGAAATGGATCACACTCTACTTCTGCCCTTAAAGATCCTTCTATGGGACGCCGAAACGTCCAGAATGTCTCTAACCGCTGCTGTCCACGCCCTGTTCCTGCCTTTCAAGGTTTTCTTTCTCCTGACACTGGTCGCAATATGCCTGCTGCTCACATTCCGCTTCAGGACTATTGAACAAAAATACGCCGCCTCTCTGTTTAAAATTGAAATCGGCGTTCTCATCGGGACTTTCGCAACCTTGTTTTTCCCGCTGATGTCCCAGGCATTCTTATTGTCTAATGAGGTTCTCGTAGGGGATTTCGGCTACGGTAATTTTTCTGCAATTGTTCCCACGATGAGTTTCTTGTTTGGCGTATGGACGTTGCTCATACTTCTTTTCTTCTATCGCCGTCGCGACAAAGAAGTGGAAATATTCGGAAAGATTTCTGGTGCCGCAGCCGGTATTGTCGCTCTTCTGCAATATGAAACGATCGTCACGTTCCTCGTTCGGACCGTCGGGTCAGGAGCACACTGGTCCGTCATTGCCGCGCTTGTAACGTTGGCCGCTATTATTGCGTTTATTACCATGTGGCTGATTGCGCGCCCGCCCGAGCAGGATCGGGTTGCTTAACAAACCACCTACCATTTCATGACGTCCGGCCCTTCACCAACAAGGGCCGGACATCATAATGACGACAGTGGCCATTATCCTTCCATAGCAGCGAAACCAATCCAGTTAGCAGCCGCCAGTGAGGCTGACCGCCTGCAAACATCTGTTCGTTTGGCGTTTTAATTAAAGAAATAAAAGAAACAAAAATACTGATTTATTGCCTCGTATCCGCAAGCATTAAAAAGCAGTGAATCGCTCCAGCCCTTAGTTGGTGGCGGTTTTCGTAAATCAAAGCGGAACAACAGTCCCAAAAAAGGCTTTTTTGAAAAGTCGCAGACCAATTATGCATCAGATAGAAGCGAAACAATAGAGTTTGTTAATCATCTGAGCGCACTATGACCGTCATCACATACGACGAGGTTTGGGTCACGCAGGCGATAACTACCGCATCTGGCCCACCGGACAGCAAACTGGAAAATTGCTCACAGCTAGATTTTACCCACTAGAACAGCTTGACGAGCCAATCGAAGGAAAAGCGTTGCAATGTCGCCGTTAGTAGCCACCAAAACAGAAGACCTGAACGTGGACCTAGCCGAAGTTCTTGGCGAAATCGACGAACTGCACGACCGCCTTGGGTCGCTAAGACGAAAAGTGGAAGAGATCTGCAAGGCTACGGCCAACAATGCCGAATGCATGCCGTCTGAATTGGACGCTGACGCAGACGAGCACGCTCCGGCCGAACACGCATGCATTACCGGGTCATACGAGCGGCCGTCGCCTGAGATCGACAACCACCCCATTGACGAGGATGAAGTCCATGAGGACATCGACGTCGATGTCTTGCTAAGCGAAGTCGGCTACTTTGTTGAGGACTGCGACAACGCCGACTGTATTGAATCGAGTGACGTCGCTTCAAATCACGCGATGCTGGACGACCACGTCCCGGCTCCAGTGGTAGCGGAATTTAAACTTGCCAACCTTTCGATCGAAGACGAAAGCCTGACATCCTGCAGGTCAGAGCCCGAATTCAATGAACACACATCGGAATTCGAGATCGATGAGCCGGTTGAAATCGAGGAGCTCGCAAAGCCCGCTGATGACCTCACCTTGATCAAGGGCATCTCTGCCGACATCGAACAATCGCTCAATCAGGCAGGTATCGCCCGCTACGAGCAAATTGCCGTTTTCTCGGCTGCCGACGTTAAGCGCATAAGCGCATTGCTGGCCGACCGCACGCTGCCCGCCACCCACTCCTGGATCGAACAAGCAAGTCTTTTGTCTCTTGGAGAGCTGACGAGCCATGCAGCCGGTGAGACGGACACTGGTACCCGCATCGACTGGAGTGAAATCTGCAAAACGCCGGCAATTGAAGATGACGCTGACGTTTCGAAGGACAACGATCCTGAACTGCTGGCGGAAATCGAACGCATCGATTACCGCATCGCGATGTCAGCCATGTTGCCGAAATCACATCCTTCAACAAACGCAATTGCGGTTCTGCCGCCCGTCCATCGGCCAATCCAGCGGCACCGTGGCTCTAATGGTCTCAGATGGACAGCCTTCGCAGCCACTATCGCCATCGCAGCAGGTGTCGTAGTTTCCAACGACCGGGTCTCCAAGCAGCTTAACTTCGACTTCCCAAACAACCAATTTGGCAGCGTGTCGTCCTTGCTGTCGATATCGGGCACGCCGAAGTCAAAATGGCTGACACTAAGCTGGTTGTCTGATCGCGCGGGCCGTCGCTAAGACACCCAATCGTGCCTGCGTAGGTGTTTTCGTATCTCGTCCCTGCAGCTACGAATATGGACTACACAGCCCGGAACCTGGCGCATTAGCCTATTCGATCGCGGCACATGAACGTGACTTTCGCTCGCTTCTTATCATCGGAGCCAACCTGTCCGCGCTCCGCCAACGCCTGACCTGCCACGTCCCGCAACTCGACATAAAATGGCAGCGCACCGCTCACAGCGCTATCCGCGGACTGCAAATTACCGCACACATGCACACCTTCCGCCCCGCCAACCTTAAAAGCCTTCGAGACTAAAACAGTACCATCAGCAGGCAGGCCATCATTCACAGCCATTTGCTTGACACCTGCCGTCAAAACGCCGCGCTGCTGGGGTGACAACTCCACCGTCTCGACCGCACCTTTAGACGCCTTTGCCGATGCCCCGCCCATTTCGACGCCGGGCTGATTACCGGTGCCGCAACCTCCAAGTGGGCCTGCAAAAACGGTCACAGAGCATGCGAGAAGAGCCCCCAGACTCAATCTTTGGAGTTTCAGCACCTTCATCCCTCTTGGCACGATTATATCACTCGCCATTTCCCCAGCGTTAGGCGGTCTGTGCGCTTCCATTAGCGACACCTGCAACACGGAACTCAACCCCATCATCCTCGAAGCCCGCAAATCATGTTAACACTTCATTAACCAGGCACACGGGATGGTTGCTAATTCGTTCGAACCAAACAGCCTGAAACCGCTTCAAGCAGAATTCAAAACAGCGAGCCAATCACGCGATGACCGCGTCAAAACAAAGACGCCGAAATCCACATGCGTTGGAATTGCCTCTAGGTGATGACCTAGTGGCGGCCGCGCAAGATTGGCTGTTGTATATGGAGCATGAACGCGCAGCCTCTGCGAACACAATCAATGCCTACGAGCGCGATCTACGCCAGTTTCTCGACTTTCTGTCGGAATACTTGCAACGCCCGGCCTGCGTCGCCGACCTAAACCGGCTCGACATCAAAGTCTTTCGCTCCTTCATGGCTTCGCGCCGAAGTACAGGCGCAGTATCACGCTCGCTATCGCGAACCATGTCAGCTTTGCGTTCGTTCTTCACCTGGCTTGAATCACGAAACGTGGCGCACAATCGGGCGGTACGACGCGTCGCAATGCCGAAAATTCCACATTCGCTTCCCAAACCCATAAACGTGGAAAAAGCAGCAAAGCTTGTGGCACCGAACACCACTGAGACATCCAATTGGATCGGGTCGCGCGACATCGCCGTATTGCTCCTGCTTTACGGCGCAGGACTACGCATCTCAGAAGCGCTGCGGTTGACCAGACGCGAAGCGCCCACTGTCGGCCGCGATGTCATCAGAATCTCCGGCAAGGGTGGAAAGGAACGCATGGTTCCAATACTGCCTGTCATTCAAGAGGCTGTCGCTCGCTACATCGAGGAGTGCCCATTCCCGCTTGAGGCCGAGGGCCCCCTGTTTTTGGGCGCAAAAGGCGGTCCACTCTCACCACGCATCATCCAGTTATTGATGCAGCGGCTGCGTGACCAACTCGGTCTACCTGAAACAGCAACCCCTCATGCGCTGCGCCACTCCTTTGCGACGCACCTGCTTTCCGCCGGAGCGGACCTGCGCCAGATACAGGAACTCCTCGGTCACGCCTCACTATCGACCACACAGGTTTATACTGAGGTTGACCGTGACAGGCTGCTCGCTGTTTATGACGCCTGCCACCCGCGTGACTGAAACGGCGGGACCAGTTTTTTCCCCAGACAAGCCATTCGGTCGTCAAACACTGCCCCGTTCGGACGCCATGCGCTGAACTGGCAAGGTCGGGCTGTAAAGGAGTATAATTGGTGTTTCTCACTCTAATCCGCGAAAGATGCTCCGTATGGTCACGGTCGCTAGCCCTTTTTGCGATTTCGTTGTTGCTATGCGCACCCGCGCCAACGTTCGCCGAACAAAAAGCAAAACAAGCCAAGGCAGCCTGCTCCGGCACCAACATGCTGCAGGAGTTCAAGAATACTGACCCGACGCTCTACGAGACAATCATTGCAGCCGAGAAGGAAGTGAAGAACGACGGTGCACTCCTGTGGCGGATATCAGGAAACGGCATGCCCGCACCGTCCTATTTGTTCGGAACAGTCCACCTGACCGATGAACGCGTAACGAACTTTTCCACCCGCGTTCAAAAAATCATCACAGGTTCAGCGGTGGTTGCACTGGAGGTCGCCGACATTTCGCCGTCGGCAACGGCCAAGGCAATCGCCGAGTCGACAGACCTGATCGTCCTGTCGGATGGACGACGCCTCGATCAAATACTGGACAAAAAGAACTTCAAAAAAGTAGAGAAGGTGATCCGTCGCGCCGGCATGCCTGCCAACATGGCGCCATTGATCCGCCCATGGATCATCTCGATGATGATCGCTGTGTCCGATTGCGAACGAAAAAAAGTGAATTCAGGCGCACCGGTCGTCGACAGCAAGATCGCCAACATTGCCCGAAGCGCCGGCATTCCGGTCGTCGGCCTGGAAACGTTAAAAAGTCAGTTGCAGGCACTATCCGCCGTCCCGGAGGATCAGCAGATCGCCATGCTCAAAGTTGGGCTGGCTTACGTTGATAGATCAAACGATTTAATGGAAACGGTTTTGCAGCTCTACCGCGAAAAGCGCATGGGCGCAGTCATTCCATTTCAACTGGCACTCGCCGACAAAGCGGGCATCCCCCAAAACGCCTTTGATGCGTTTCAGAACGAGATTATCGACCAACGTAATCGACAGATGCGAACGCAGATGCTCTCACTTTTAGCCCGGGGCAATTCGTTTATTGCCGTCGGCGCCCTTCACCTTGTCGGCAGCAGCGGAATTGTGGCACTGCTCCAGGACGCCGGTTACGAGCTCGAACCAATCGAATAACCAAGACGTGAACAATCGATTGAACCCGGTCGCCTTCGCTCCCATATCTACTGGCACAAACAGATGCTCGACTAGAGGCGGCGATGTTGTCACGGATGCACAGGTATTGGAGGAGGCGCAGGCTCGCGCCCATCGTTGGTATTTTGCCTGATCAGCTGGCGCGCATGTTTGGTGGCCACGACACCTATACCAACGGTCAGGTTCACCGCGCGGCAGCAGAATTGGGACTGCGCACGAGAGCTCAGCCGTTCGCTTTTGCGGCTTGCTGCTCTGACCGAGAATTCCTGAGCGCTGTTCCCGACCACTCGAACGCCACCTATCATCAAATGCGCAATGAATTATGTGAGCTGTTCGAGATCGATGACCCGGGCTTTACGTGCAATCACTTACGCAAACTGCGTACTGTTGCGCACTCCAGCCGCAGAGAAAGTACGGAAGACAGCCAGAGCACAACTTGCGGCGCCTTCGAGAACCACTGAACTGGACATCGGCGGATTCGTCGCTGGGCCACGCCAGGGCCAATTT
Organism: Hyphomicrobiaceae bacterium; assembly: GCA_965222485.1. GTDB lineage: Bacteria > Pseudomonadota > Alphaproteobacteria > Rhizobiales > Hyphomicrobiaceae > CBDCUC01. The sequence continues at coordinate 1,082,221 of CBDCUC010000040.1, read as the reverse complement.
GCACGGCACGAACCAAAGTCAAAAAGTGCTTCCGCGTCACATATGCAAAGCTCTACCTGCCACCGATAACGCCGCTTCCTTGACGGCCTCGCTCAGCGTCGGGTGTGCGTGACAGGTGCGCGCTAAATCTTCCGCCGACCCGCCGAACTCCATGATCACACACGCTTCCGCTATCATTTCTCCCGCGTTCGCTCCGATCATGTGGACCCCTAGGATTCGGTCGGTCGTCGAGTCTGCCAGGACTTTCACAAAACCATCCGTCGTTCTGTTGACCTTCGCGCGACCGTTCGCAAGAAACGGAAACTTGCCTACGGAATAGGAAATACCAGCTTCCTTCAGGTCTTCTTCCGTCTTGCCCACGCTTGCAACTTCAGGGAACGTGTAGATGACATTCGGAATGACATCGTAATTCACGTGTCCGGATTGGCCGACGAGAATTTCGGCGATCGCAACACCTTCATCCTCCGCCTTGTGCGCCAGCATCGGCCCCGTAATGACATCGCCAATCGCATAAATGCCTGGCACGCTCGTTTGATACCCATGATCAACCTTGATGCAGCCGCGCGGATCGCATTCGACGCCAACCTCATCAAGACCGAGCCCTGCCGTGTAGGGCACACGCCCAATAGCGACAAGAACGGCATCCGCAGATAGCGTCTCCGAGCTGCCCTCACCCTTTGAAGGCTCAACCGTCACAACACACTCTTTGCCGTTTCGCTCAACCGCACTCACCTTTGAAGACAGCTTGAATTCTATGCCCTGCTTGGCAAGCATGCGTTCGAAATTCTTGGCAAGGTCATTATCCATCCCCGGCAGGATTCGATCGAGAAACTCCACAACAGTCACTTGCGACCCCAGCCGTCGCCAGACCGAACCCAGCTCTAGTCCAATCACACCCGCTCCAACGACAACAAGTCGTTCGGGCACCTTTGACAGCTCCAACGCGCCGGTCGAGGATACCACGCGCTTCTCATCGATCTCGATGCCTTTGAGCGGCGCAACGTCCGAACCCGTCGCGACAACAATGGAAGAAGCCTCAAGCACGACCTGCTCGCCGTCTTCTTTTGTCACTTCCACTTGCCCTGCAGCGAGAATTCTCGCTGTTCCATGCACTGCATCAATCTTGTTCTTCTTCAAGAGAAAGGCCACACCTTGAGTGTTGCCCTTCACACCTTCATCCTTGAATTTAAGCATTTGCCCAAGGTCGAGCTTCGGCTTCACACCGATCCCCATGGTCACGAAACCATGGCTCGCTTCCTCGAATAGCTCAGAGGCGTGAAGGAGCGCCTTGGATGGAATGCACCCGACGTTTAGGCACGTGCCGCCGTGACTTGCACGCTTCTCCACGACCGCGACCTTGAGACCAAGCTGACTCGCACGAATGGCGCACACATATCCGCCAGGACCCGTACCAATAACAATAAGATCGTAAGCTTCAGCCATCTTCCCTCTCATGGGCTTCGCCACCGGCATGCACACGCGCGCATCGTGCTCAGCGCCCGACCTAGAAATTAGAAAACATTTGTCTGCGGGATTGACCGCGACAGGATCTCACTACAGATCGAGAACAAACCGATGCGGATCCTCAAGGCATTCCTTCACGCGCACCAGGAAGGTCACGGCTTCCTTACCATCGACGATACGATGGTCGTAAGAGAGAGCCAGATACATCATCGGCCGAACCACGACTTCGCCATCGACGACGACCGCCCGGTCCTCTATCCGGTGCATCCCCAGGATGCCTGACTGGGGGGCGTTGAGAATGGGTGTGGACAGCATAGAGCCGAAGACACCGCCATTGCTGATGGTAAAGGTCCCGCCCTGCATTTCTTCAATACCAAGCTTGCCATCGCGCGCCCTGTTACCGAAATCGGCAATACGCGCCTCGATCTCTGCAACGCCCATGGTGTCGGCATCGCGCAAGACCGGAACCACCAGGCCCTTGTCCGTACCGACAGCAACACCAATGTGATAATAATTCTTGTAGATCAGCTCATCGCCATCGATCTCGGCATTTACCGCTGGAATTTCCTTCAGTGCCTGTAAGCACGCTTTAACGAAGAAGGCCATGAAGCCCAACTTCACACCATGCCGCTTCTCGAAGATATCCTTATATTGCTTGCGCATCGCCATGACGGCGGTCATGTCGACGTCATTGAATGTAGTGAGTATTGCCGCCGTATTCTGCGCATCCTTCAAACGCTGCGCGATGGTTTGGCGCAGCCGCGTCATCCGAACACGCTCCTCGCGCTCCACATCGACCGGAGCCGGCGGTACGCGTAACTTTTGCACAGCGCCAGACGTCACAGCTGCGGGAAGTTGCACGGCCATCACTTGCGTTTGCGTGGGTTCGTTCGATCCCTGCTGAGACATCAGCGAAGTTGATTTGACACCCGCCTCTACAGCCGCAAGCACATCATGCTTCAGCACCTGACCGCGCCGGCCCGAGCCCTCCACATCAGTGTGCTCAAGTCCCGCTTCGTCCAGTGCCTTTCTTGCTGCTGGCGACGCGGGCATACCGCCACCGTTCCGCACAGGTTTTTGTTGCGCCTGTGATTGCGCATCCTTCGCGACCTTTGCGCTAGCATCGCTGCCACCCTCTGCATTTGATGCCCCGGACGGCGCTTCAGATTTTACCGTGGCTGCAGCGGCCTCGCCATCGTTCAACACGCCGAGCACAGCACCCACCTCAACCGTGGCGCTTTCTCCCACACTGATTTCCGCCAGAACACCACTGGCAGGCGCAGGCACCTCAACCGTGACTTTGTCTGTCTCCAGCTCCACCAATGGCTCGTCGACCGCCACGCTTTCGCCAGGCTTTTTGAACCACTGACCAACGGTCGCCTCCGTCACTGATTCACCCAGTTGTGGGACGCAAATCTCGATCGCCATCGCCGTCTGATCCTTTGTCTAAATTCGCAAGACCGGCCTGAGTATCAATGGCCATCTCACCCAGTGTATTCTTCCTGCCCCTTTACGCGGCACGCATCAGCCACCAGTCAACGCTTCGGTCACCAGCGTTTTTTGTTCCGACGCGTGCTTGCTCGCTAGGCCCGTCGCCGTTGCCGCAGAACCCGCACGTCCAGCATAGATTGCCCGCCGCGGTTTGCCACTCACGTGTTGCAGTACCCATTCCAAGCCAGGTTCTACAAAGGTCCATGCACCCATATTCTTAGGCTCTTCCTGGCACCAGATTACCGTTTCTAGGTTCTCAAAGCGCGAAAGTTCATGGATCAGAGTTCGCGCCGGAAACGGATACAATTGTTCGACACGCAAGATGTAAACATCGCTATGGCCGCCGTTCTGACGCGCATCGAACAGATCGTAGTAGACTTTGCCAGAACACAGAACGACTCGCTTGATCCTCGCATCGGGCGCCACAAATGGCTCATCAGATCGAGCATGGCCTGAGGATTCATCCGCATCGTCCCATAACACTCTGTGGAACGATGTTCTTGGTCCGAAGTCTTCTAACTTCGAGACCACCCGCTTGTGGCGCAGTAGCGACTTCGGCGTCATAAGGATCAAAGGTTTGCGGAACTTGCGGTGCAGCTGCCGACGCAAAATGTGAAAGTAGTTCGCCGGCGTCGTACAATTCGCAACCTGCCAGTTATCTTCCGCCGAAAGCTGCAGGAAGCGTTCAAGCCGCGCTGATGAATGCTCAGGTCCCTGCCCCTCGTAACCGTGAGGCAGCAGACATACGAGCCCGGACATTCTCAGCCACTTGCGCTCACCTGACGACAGGAATTGATCGAAAATCACCTGTGCACCGTTGGCGAAATCACCGAACTGTGCTTCCCACATCGTAAGGGCGTTTGGCTCAGCAAGCGAGTAGCCATACTCAAACCCGAGCACAGCTTCTTCCGATAGCATTGAGTTAATGACTTCAAAGCGCGCCTGGTCGGGCGCCACGTGCCGCAATGGCGTGTAAGGACGCTCTGTCTCCTGGTCCACCAACACGGCATGGCGCTGCGAAAACGTCCCCCGCTCGCTGTCCTGGCCGGACAACCGCACCGGAAACCGCTCGCTGACAAGAGACCCAAACGCAAGATGTTCTGCCATTGCCCAATCGATGGCCGTTCCGTCATCGATCATTTCGCGGCGTCGCTTCAACAGGCGCGCTGCCGTTTTATGAATATTGAACCCTGTCGGGACCGTCGTTACGCGCCGTCCGATGTCGCGCAAGTGATCGAGTTCAACACCGGTCGTACCGCGTCGCGCCTCGTCCTCTGCAAACCCGATCGTGGACCAGCGGCCGTCCAGCCAGTCTGCCTTGTTCGGCTTGAACGTGTCAGCATTCTCAAATTCTGTATCGAGATGTGCGCGGATACCCTTCCGCATGCCCTCCACGTCCGCTTCAGAGACGACGCCTTCCTCAACCAACCGCTTCGCGTAGATTTGCGTGACCGGTGGATGTTTCTTGATCTTTTTGTACATGCGCGGCTGCGTGAACAAAGGCTCATCCGCCTCGTTGTGTCCAAAACGCCGGTAGCAGAACATGTCGATTACGACGGGTTTCTGGAACCTTTGGCGGTACTCGGTTGCAATCTTGGCGACATGCACGACTGCTTCCGGATTATCGCCATTAACGTGCAGGATCGGCGCCGCAATCATACGCGCGACATCTGAACAGTAAGGAGAAGACCGCGAAAAGCGCGGGCTTGTCGTAAAGCCGATCTGATTGTTGATCACGAAGTGTACGGAACCGCCCGTGCGGTGGCCCTTCAGGCCGGAAAGGCCAAAGCATTCTGCCACGACACCCTGTCCCGCGAATGCCGCATCACCGTGCAGCAACAGCGGCAGCACAGGCGTGCGTTCATCAGGTTGGCAGCCGTGTTGATCCTGCTTCGCCCTCACCTTTCCCAGGACAACCGGATCGACAATTTCCAGGTGAGATGGATTGGCGGTCAGCGACAAATGCACATTATTGCTGTCAAACGAGCGGTCCGAAGACGCACCCAGGTGATATTTGACATCACCGGAACCTTCCACATCGTCCGGCTTGAACGACCCGCCCTTAAACTCGTTGAAAATAGCCCGCTTCGGCTTAGCCATCACGTTGGCAAGGACGTTCAACCTGCCACGGTGCGCCATTCCGATGACGATTTCCTTGACGCCCAGCTGCCCGCCTCGCTTGATGATCTGTTCAAGCGCAGGCACAGCCGCCTCGCCGCCATCGAGCCCGAAGCGTTTGGTGCCGGTATACTTGACGTCACAGAACTTCTCGAACATTTCCGCTTCGAACAGCTTGTTGAGGATTGCTCTCTTGCCCTCAACCGTAAAACGGATTTCCTTTTCCTCGCCCTCGACCCGTTTCTGAATCCAGGACTTCTGCTCAGGATCGGTGATGTGCATGAACTCAAAACCGATGTGATGGCAATATGTCCTGCGCAGAAGCGCCAGGATCTGGCGCATGGTCGCCGTCTCAAGTCCAAGCACGTTGTCGATAAAGATCGGGCGATCCAGATCGGCATCGGTGAAGCCATAGGTTTCCGGCTGCAGTTCTCTATGCACACGGCGATCCGCCAACCCGAGAGGATCCAGATCTGCCGCCAGATGTCCCATCACGCGGAACGCGCGAATGAGCATCAGCGCTCTGATACTGTCCTGCGTCGCACGCAGTGACGCAGCCGGCGACAACTCAACGCCGCCGAAATCTGCCCTGGCGGCGATGCGTTCGCGCAAACTGCGTGCAGTCCCCTCAAAGTCACCAGAAAGCGCGCGTGTTGTTTCACTGTGATTTTCAAGCAGATCAAGCGGCGTGGCCCATGACGGATTCTGCACACCTTCAAAAGAGCGCCCCGTCTCTTCCTTCAGGCTCTCAAAAAAGTGACGCCACTCGTCGCTGACAGATCCGGGATTACGCGCGTACTGCGCCTGCATCTCCTCGATGTATGCCGCGTTGGCACCATCCAGAAACGATGTCAGTAGAAACGACTGGTTAAGAGCTTCGCGAGACATGAGACCATCCCATCCGCAAGTGGCGCCGAGCGCATCTGAACGAGCACAACCATCTCACCTGATTGCCAGCCCCTGCACTAAACTGCATCCAAGGCTTTGCGGCTAATTGCGGCCGGAGCAAATCACTGAGCACGCCTGCTACAAACTACTCCTAACCTAGTAAGCACCAATCAATTTTTTTAGACCTCAGCCGTTCAACACACTAGCAAGTGTCGTGCCGAGCGAAGCCGGGCTATCCGCAATTGCGATGCCGGCCGAGCGCATGGCCTCTATCTTGTCACCTGCCCCGCCTTTGCCGCCTGAAATGATGGCGCCGGCGTGCCCCATGCGTCGCCCTGGTGGTGCAGTCGTACCGGCGATAAACCCCGCAATCGGCTTGCTGCGCCCTTTACGCGCCTCCTGCTTAAGGTACTCCGCGGCTTCCTCTTCTGCCGAACCACCGATTTCGCCGATCATAATAATTGACTGCGTCTCCGGGTCTCCTAGAAAAAGGTCCAGGACATCGATGAATTCCGTACCCTTTACCGGATCGCCGCCGATCCCGACTGCCGTCGTTTGTCCGATTCCCGCATCCGTCGTTTGTTTCACCGCTTCATACGTCAGCGTTCCCGAGCGCGACACGATCCCACACGTGCCAGCCATGAAGATATTGCCTGGCATAATGCCTATCTTGCACGCATTGGGGGTCAGCACACCCGGGCAGTTGGGACCGATAAGCCGCGACTTCGACCCATCAAGCGCCCGTTTTACCCGCACCATATCCATCACCGGCACGCCTTCGGTGATACACACGATCAATTCGATCTCTGCATCAATCGCTTCAAGGATGGCGTCGGCGGCAAACGGCGGCGGAACGTAGACGGCGCTCGCATCCGCCCCCGTCTTGAGCTTTGCCTCGTGCACGGTGTCAAAGATAGCGACGTCGGCGAGCTCATCGCTAGGATGCTTGCTGCCACCTTTGCCCGGCGTGACGCCGCCAACAAGTTTGGTCCCATAGGCTTTCGCCTGGGTGCTGTGAAATGTGCCTTGGGCCCCTGTTATGCCCTGGCAAATGACCTTGGTGTTTTGATCGACAAGTACTGCCAAGAGAAACCTCTTTCGAAATTTAATCGGTACCGGATAGACGTTGCGACACCGGACGTCCCGCACGTTCAAGGCTGCTGTCTGTGCCTAGGCGGCCTTTTTGACTTCTTCGGTAATCTTTTGCGCTGCATCGGCCAGATCATCAGCCGGGACGATCTTCAGACCTGACTCTTGAAGAATCTTCTTGCCCTGCTCAACATTCGTTCCCTCAAGCCGCACGACCAGAGGCACCTTGATGTCCATGTCGCGGGCCGCAGCCACCACGCCGTCGGCGATGATGTCACAACGCATGATGCCACCGAATATGTTGACCAGAATGCCTTGGACTGCCTCATCGCTGAGGATGATCTTGAAAGCCTCCTCGACCTTTTCCTTGGATGCGCCGCCGCCCACATCGAGAAAGTTCGCCGGCTCGGCACCATAAAGCTTGATGATATCCATCGTCGCCATCGCCAGCCCGGCGCCATTCACCATGCAACCGATGGAACCGTCGAGCTTCACGTACGAAAGGTCATGCTTCGACGCCTCGATTTCGGCAGGGTCTTCCTCACCCAGATCGCGTAGCTCGACGATCTCCGGATGCCGGTAGAGCGCGTTGGAATCGAAATCCATCTTGCCGTCGAGACAAATCAGTCCACCGTCTTTAGTCACGACCAGCGGATTGATCTCAAGAAGGCCCATGTCTTTCTCGACCACCATGCGGTAAAGCGCTTCGGTCATTTTCACACAAGACTTGACCTGCGGCCCCTGTAATCCCAGCGCAAACGCAATCCTGCGCCCGTGAAACGGCTGGAAGCCGCTCGCCGGATCGACAGACAAGGTCATGATTTTCTCAGGCGTATCGTGCGCGACCTTTTCAATGTCCATTCCGCCCGCCTGGCTCACGATGAATGCCACACGCGAGGTCGCGCGATCCACAAGCGCCGACAAATAGAGCTCACGGTCGATCGCCGAACCGTCCTCAATATAAAGGCGGTTCACCTGGCGTCCGGCAGGCCCTGTCTGAATAGTTACAAGTGTCTTACCGAGCATCTGGCGGGCAAACGTCTCAACCTCATCAACCGACTTGGCCAACCGCACACCACCGCCTTCGCCCGCATCCGCTTCTTTGAAACTGCCCTTGCCGCGTCCGCCGGCGTGAATCTGAGCTTTCACCACCCAAACTGGGCCGGGCAGCTTTTTCGCGGCAGCAACGGCTTCTTCTACAGAGAAAGCAGCATGCCCGTCCGGTGTTGCGACACCATATTCGCGATAGAGCGCCTTCGCCTGGTATTCATGAATATTCATTCGTTGCTGCTCTCCACAATTGGCCGGAGCCCCGCAAAAGGCTCCGGAAACATGTCTTGGCGATTAGGCCGGTAGGCCGTCCGGCAGAATAGGCCCGCGTTACGCCGCACCAAGCTGTGGGGCCAGGTTGATGCACGCATCGACAAGCCCCTTCACTGACTCAACCGACTTCATGAACATCGAACGTTCCTGACCGTTGAGATCGATCTCAACAATCCGTTCTGCCCCGTTAGCGCCAATGACAGTCGGCACGCCGACGTAAAGGCCTTTGACCCCGAATTCGCCATTAAGATAAGCCGCGCATGGTAGCACACGTTTTTTGTCCTTCAGGTAGCTCTCCGCCATTTCGATCGCAGACGACGCCGGTGCGTAGTAAGCCGAACCGGACTTCAACAATGCAACGATTTCGCCGCCTCCCTTGCGCGTCCGCTCAACCATCTGATCAAGCGCATCCTGGCCAAGCCAACCCATCTTGACGAGATCCGGCAAAGGAATGCCCGCCACGGTCGAATAGCGTACGAGCGGCACCATGTCATCGCCGTGTCCACCAAGAACGAAGGCGGAAACATCTTCAACCGAAACACCGAGCGCTTCGGCTAGGAAATGCCTGAAGCGCGATGCGTCCAGGACACCGGCCATACCGACCACCATATTGCGTGGCAACCCTGAAGCCTTCTGCAGCGCCCACACCATGGCGTCGAGCGGGTTAGTGATAACGATAACGAATGCGTTCGGAGCATACTTCTTAATCCCCGCGCCAACCTGTTCCATGACCTTCAAGTTGATCCCGATAAGATCGTCGCGGCTCATTCCCGGTTTGCGCGGCACACCCGCCGTCACAATGCACACACCCGCACCCTCGATGTCGGCGTAGGCGCTGGTGCCTTTGAGTGTGCAATTAAATCCCTCCGCCGCACCCGCCTGCGATAGATCGAGCGCCTTTCCTTCCGGGATCCCCTCGGCAATATCGAACAGCACGACATCGCCCAGCTCCTTCATCCCAATCAGGTGGGCCAATGTGCCACCGATCATTCCTGCGCCGATCAGTGCGATTTTGGTTCGGGCCATCCTCAGTGTCTCCTCTAAATCCGCTGCCGGGAACTTTTATGCATGCATTAAACTTGCGCAGGCACGCTGCAATTCGATCTGCCTCATTGGGGGGCTAGTCCAGGTCTGGTTAGACTGTATTCAGGATGGCATCAAGCCGAACGGCTTTAGCTTGAATTGCGTAGCCCCGATACTGGCCGAATGCGCTTGTCCATTGGTAGGGGCCTGCGTCTGACAAACCGCAACCATAGATAATCTCAGCCCGCCTCAATCAACCCCTCTAGCCGCGCCTCCCTGCTATCCAGATAGGCTTCCGTACGCATCTCTGTCAGTCGCGAAGCTGTCCGTTCGAAAAACTCCGCCCCATCACCTTTGTTGTAGAGCTGATCCGGTTCCGCATGTGCCGACGCAATCAGGCAGGTGCCGCTGTCGTAAAGCGTGTCGATAAGGTTGATAAAACGCCTCGCCTCATTGCGCTTATCGGGCGTCAGCACAGGAATGTCGTCTATGAGCACGGTGTGAAACGCATGCGCGATATGCAGGTAATCGATCGCCGCCAGCGGTTTGGCACATAGGTCGTCAAAATGAAACCGGGCCGTACCCATTGCAGCCCGCGGCACTTTCAGAATGCGCCCCTTGACGAGTAATTCAACCTCTGCGCCCTCCTGACCGCCCGTGAGCCTATCCCAATGTTCGTCAAGCTCACGCGTGGCATTCGTATCGACGGGTGTAAAATACAGCGGATGACCGGCGATCTTGTCCTGTCTGAAGTCCTTGACTGCAGCAAGTTCCACAACATCCATGTGCGATTGGATAAGATCGATGAACGGTACGAAGAGCTGGCGATTAAGACCATTCTTATACAATTCCTCTGGTAGGGCATTGGACGTGGCCACGACAACCACGTCGCGCCGGAACAATCCATCAAACAACCGCCCCAGGATCATTGCATCAGCAATATCCGTCACATGAAGCTCATCGAAGCATAAAAGTCGCGACTCACCCGCCAACTCCGCAGCAACGCTTGGGATTGGATCACCCTCAACGGTTGCCCGGGCCCGCCCAATTCTGTCGTGCACGTCGGCCATGAACTCATGAAAGTGCAGGCGCTTCTTGCTGTCACAGCGAACAGCATCGAAGAATAGGTCCATGAGCATGGTCTTGCCGCGACCGACCCCTCCGTGCAGGTAAATTCCTTTAGGTGGCTCCGGGCGCGCACGGCCAAACCTCAGGAATAAGCGCGTCCTGTCCAGGGTGTGGTCTTGCATCTCGGTGGCAAGCCTTTGGAGCCGCTCCACAACAAGTAGCTGATCATCATTAGACTCAAGCAGGCCCGCCTCAATGCGCGAACGATAACTGGCCAGAACGGGCCCGCTCATTGCCCCCCTCCAAATTGACGCACCCTCATGATCAATCTTTCTTATTCATTGCCCTATTTGGCCCGACCGTTTGCGCCGCCTGTCCAGCAAGTCGCAAAGCACTTTGAAGACGCTACATCAGCCCCATCACAAACAAGGCGAAGATTGCCCGCTGACACAATCCAAACACCAGCACGTTGACCTGCTGAATAGTTCATTGTCGGCGGAGCCGGGGCCTTGCTACTTGCCACGCAATAGCCATATTGTGCAACGCAAAAATCTGGCACGACTGTCGCAGCAATCTCGAAAGGAACGGCTGCAAATTCTCTGCTTTGGTGGAGGATTAGGAACGACAGCTTAACAGTAAGACAAACGATCCAGATTGGAGGCTAGACACATGAACAGCCAACCGCTCTGGGAGGGAACCATACGAAAGTTGTGGCCAACGGAGACAACGAAGTTCCGCGACCACTTGCTGAGACTGGACAAGAACAGCCGCCATACTCGGTTTGCGCACGGCGTCTCCGACAGCTTTATCGAAGACTACGCCGCCCACATGAATGACATGGGCAACGTCGTTTACGGTTACTTCGAAGATGGCAACATCCGTGCGGCAGCGGAAATCCGTAAACTTGGGCAGACCTGGGGTCAGGAGGCAGAAGCCGCATTTTCAGTGGAAAACGCCTACCAGGACAAAGGTATCGGCACTGAACTCATGGGTCGAGTAATCCAATCGGCCCGCAACAGAGGCGTTCAGCACCTTTATCTCAGCTGCCTCGCTGAAAATAAGAAAATGCAGAACATTGCCCGAAAACACGAGGCTGATCTGCGTTTCGAGTACGGCGAGGTAATCGGCGACATCACACCAACGACCCCCAACTACTTCTCCATCCTGGCGGAAGCTGTTGAGGATCGTACTGGCCTCATGATGGCCGTTCTTGACCTGCAAACACGCCTCTCAAAGGCTGCATAAAAAAACCGCCGCGGACAAATTAACGCCGCGGCGGTATCTCGTTTTATCCCTTGTGAATACGTTTCTGTGCGCTTAATCAGGCCAATCCTCACACATTATATATATACGCGCATATTTGCACCCTTCGCAAATCGATCCAGCCTCAGCTGTTTTTATCGGCATTTGACCACTCTGAATCCGAACCCGCAGGCCGCGCCAATCTAATCCAACCCGCTAATATTAGGGCGCCGGTCTTTTAGTTTATCCGACTACCGCCTTGCTTGTTTGGAACTCAGCGCACCCAGCCAAATAGATTTCGAGAAGAATACGAAACACCATTACCATCGAAGCAAAAGCCGAAAATTGGATTATTATCGAGCCTGCACCTACAAACCGGCTGCATCTATGCTCAAACCACTTACGTGTCTGCCCAGCAAATAAAGAGGTTGATAAGCCCGTCCGCGGCTGATTTGGAAAATCAAAGGTAGAAATTAAAAATATCCGGCGCCATATAATTTCAAACTGCCAAAAAACAAAAAATAGGTCGGCAACCGAGTCATTTTTTCACTGCATTTTTCTTTCCATTCGATTTTTTAGTTTATGCAAACTCTCTTTTGACATGCTTACAACACTCACAAAACACGAAAATTGAGGACTTCGCGCAACACTTTCGGACGAATACAAACCATTTTCACCCGACAAACCAATTTAATTGTCAACAAAATCATCAAACTTGCGCATTATTTTTTTGGTTCGAAACTGATTCGGACAATTTCACGGGAGAGAGAGATCCTATCATGGCTAAAGCAGCTACGAAGACCAAGTCTTCGGCCAAATCCAAGGCCGCAGCAAAACGCAAGGCTCCTGCCAAGAGGGCACGGGCGAAGACTCCGGCGCGCACCACACGCAAGGTACGCTCCACGAGAAAGACCAGCGCGTCTGCAAAGGCTCGCTCAAAGGCTCCGGCACGCAAGTCGGCTGCCAAGAAGGCAACCAAGAAGACGGCTCGCAAGACCACTCGCAAGCCGGCTGCTAAGAAGGCTGTCCGCAAGACCGCTCGTAAGCCAGCAGCTAAGAAGGCTGTTCGCAAGAAGACGGCTCGCAAAGCCACACGCAAGCCTGCTCGCAAGACGACGGCTCGCAAGGCAGCTCGTAAGTCGACGGCTCGCAAGACGGCTCGTAAGTCCACGGCTCGCAAGACTGCACGCAAGTCCACGGCTCGCAAGACTACGCGTAAGCCGGCAGCCAAGAAGAAAGCCGTTCGCAAGACTGCTCGTAAGGCAACTGCACGCAAGCCAGCAAAGAAGACTGCTGCACGTCGCGCACCTGCCAAGAAGGGCCGCACGGCCGCAAAGCGGCGCAAGTAGCCCCAACGGGGTTGCTCGTCATCATGCGTGCCGCGTTGGGCGCTCGGCACGCAGATGGCATTTCTAACAAGAGCACTTCTCCTAAAAGACCGGTGGTCGCAAATCGCGCCGCCGGTCTTTTTCGCTGTAGATCATACGGTTCTGCCAACGATTTAACCCACAACGCTCCAAACACCTGGACCCACTAGCAATCACATGGCCGGCCAAGCGCCGGGGCACAGACGGTCCGCTGCGATTGGCCTTGGCCGGAGGCAAATGCCGCCTAGAGCCGGCACAACCATGCCCTGATGGGACAACCACACTCTCAGTCAATCAGGTTGTATAGAACATGGCGCATGCCACCGGCCGCAAATGGCGGTGTCGCATCATCATTGGCACACCGCCTCCCGGAACCAAGCGTCCCAATTAGTTCAATCCGAGGTTGGCTCAATGCGGCCGGTTACAAGACAACGATCCTTGACCGAGACCAATGTCGAGGTGAGGCCGGCTCGTTGCGCGGTAAGATGGGACATATTCAGCACGGGGGCTCCGCCCTCGGCTTGAATGTTGCGCACCAAAGGGGCGTAATGGCTCGACAGTGATCTAGATCAACACTAATGCGCAAACACGATTGTAAGCCCCCAATGGCAGGGGTGCCGGCATTGTCAGTTGCCAGGGAGGCGGCTGTCTAAGAGCCAAGGTATCCAATTTTGTTGGGTCAGCTAGGCACCGAGGGTCACACGAGGATCTCATGAAAGATACAACGGCAGAATGGAGTGCCATGTCCGATTCCGGAATGGTATTGGCTGGCTTGGTGCTGGCAGGCCTAGGCACGAGCTTGGCAATTCTCACCACCGAACCGGGCATGGCGTTCCATGGCGTGCTAATCGCCCTGGCCGGCGCTTATGCCGCGTTTTACGTATTGGGCAAAAAGCCAGGCAAATCCGGCCTATTTATAGAAGACAACGGCTACATGGACGGTCCAATCCGTGTTGCCACGGTCGCCGCAGTGATCTGGGGCATAGCTGGCTTCTTGGTAGGCGCCATAATCGCGTGGCAGATGGCCTTTCCCCAGCTCAACCTTGACCTGCCTTGGACAAGCTTCGGGCGCCTTCGACCGCTGCATACCTCTGCAGTGATATTTGCATTCGGCGGAAATGTCCTGCTGGCCACGTCATTCTACGTCGTCCAGCGAACCTGCCGGGCCAAACTCGCTGGCCGCTGGTCGCCATACTTCGTTGTGTGGGGCTATCAGCTGTTCATCGCCCTCGCTGGCACCGGCTACGTACTTGGGATCACCCAATCCAAGGAATATGCCGAGCCTGAATGGTACGTGGACCTTTGGTTGACACTGGTCTGGGTCGTCTACCTGCTCGTGTACCTGGGCACATTGGCGAAACGCAAAGAACCTCATATCTACGTCGCCAACTGGTTCTATCTGGCCTTCATCGTGACAGTGGCCATGCTCCACGTGGTGAATAACCTCGCCTTGCCGATTTCGTGGACAGAGCCGAAGAGTTACATCGTCTTTGCGGGTGTACAGGATGCCATGACCCAATGGTGGTACGGGCACAATGCGGTCGGCTTCTTCCTAACCGCCGGCTTCCTAGGCATCATGTATTACTTCATCCCGAAGCGCGTTGAACGTCCGGTCTATTCTTACAGGCTTTCAATCATACACTTCTGGTCCTTGATCTTTTTGTACATCTGGGCCGGACCTCACCACTTGCACTACACCGCTCTGCCGGACTGGGCGCAGACGCTAGGCATGACGTTCTCTATCATGTTGTGGATGCCGTCATGGGGCGGCATGATCAACGGGCTTATGACCCTGTCAGGCGCCTGGGACAAGCTACGGACAGATCCGGTGGTCCGTCTTCTGGTGGTTTCGGTCGCCTTCTACGGCATGTCGACCTTCGAGGGACCGCTCATGAGCATCAAGGCGGTCAACTCACTCAGCCATTACACCGATTGGACGATCGGCCACGTGCACTCAGGCGCCCTTGGCTGGGTTGCAATGGTGTCCTTCGGCGCGATCTATTGCCTGGTCCCATGGCTTTGGAAACGCAAAGCGCTCTATTCGGCGCGCCTTGTCGAATGGCATTTCTGGATCTCGACGCTCGGTATCCTGCTTTACATCACGTCGATGTGGGTATCCGGCATTCTGCAAGGTCTGATGTGGAGAGCCTACGACAAGCTCGGCTTCCTGACCTACTCGTTCGTCGAAACGGTCGACGCCATGCATCCCTTCTACATCATCCGGGCATCGGGCGGCACGTTGTTCGTGCTGGGCTCGCTGATCATGGCCTACAACATTTGGCGTACGATCCGTGGCGATGAGCCTCGCGATGCCAAGGACCAACCACGTGTCGCCGCAGCACCTGAGCTGCGTGCAGCATCCGCATAAGGGGGTGGAGTGATGAATCACGGAATATTTGAGAAGAACTCCATCATCATGCTGATCGGCATCTTGGTTGTTGTGTCGATCGGCGGTTTGGTGCAGATCGCCCCGCTATTTTGGGTCGAAAGCACAATCGAGAAGGTGGAGGGCGTACGCCCCTACTCGCCTCTCGAACAGGCCGGTCGCGATATCTACATTCGCGAGGGTTGCTATGTCTGCCACAGCCAGATGATCCGCACACTTCGCGACGAAGTAGAACGCTATGGTCACTACTCCTTGGCGGCTGAAAGCATGTACGACCATCCGTTCCAGTGGGGCTCGAAACGCACCGGACCCGACTTGGCGCGCGTTGGCGGCAAATACTCAAATGAGTGGCACAAGGAGCACATGATAGACCCACGTGCGGTCGTACCGGAAAGTATTATGCCGGGTTATCCGTGGCTGGCAGAACGCGAACTTGACACGACGCACCTGACAGCCTCGCTGAAATCTCTCAAGGCAATTGGCGTTCCTTATTCTGACGAAATGATCGCAAACGCGGTGATCGACGCCAAAGCGCAGGCCGACCCTGAGTCAGACGAAGCGGAAGCGGTGACCGAGCGCTATCCAAAGGCCGTTGTCGGTAATTTCGACGGTGACGAGAAAAAGCTCACAGAGATGGATGCGCTCATTGCTTACCTGCAGATGCTGGGCACCCTCGTCGACTTTGCCAAGTTCGACGCCTCGGGCCCCAATCTCAGATAGCGAATAGGAGGCACGTGAGCCAATGAGTTACCAAGATGTCGCCTCGATATCGCAAGTTAGTTCGCTGTTGCTCTTTATCGGCTTGTTCGTAGCGGTACTGGTCTACGTGCTTTGGCCTGGCAACAAGGCCCGCTTTGACGACATTCAAAAGTCGGCTTTGGAACTTGACAAGAAAACACCGCGCGATGGCGCGAACTGAGGGGCCACGAGATGAGCACGAACAAGGAAATTGATGAAGTAACCGGCGTCGAAACCACCGGTCACGTGTGGGACGGCGACCTCAAAGAGCTGAACAAGCCACTACCCAAATGGTGGCTCTATACGCTCTACGCCACCATCATCTGGTCCATCGGATATTGGATCCTATATCCGGCATGGCCGACGCAAAATGGATATACGCCTGGCGTTCTCGGCTACACCTCACGCATAGACGTTATGCAACAGGTTGCAGACGCCAAGAAGGCCCAGTCCTCGATGCGCGAAAAGCTCGCGGCAACCGAGCTGGCGGAAGTACGCAATGACAGCGAGCTTCTACGTTACGCAATGGCTGGAGGCAAAGCAGCTTTTGGTGACAACTGCGCACCCTGCCACGGCACCGGTGCCCAGGGCTTCAAAGGCTACCCGAACCTCAATGACGATGATTGGATTTGGGGAGGCAAGATCAGTGATATCCACCAAACGATCCTGTATGGCGTCCGCTCCACCCATGATGAAACGCGCGTATCCGATATGCCCCGTTTCGGCTTGGACGAGATCCTCGACAAAAATCAGATCAATGATACGGCCGAATATGTAATGTCGCTTTCCGGTACCGCAGGCGATGCCGAAGCAGCTGAACGCGGCAAGAAGTTATTCGCTGAACAATGCGTCGCCTGCCACGGCGAGAACGGCAAGGGCAACCAAGAACTGGGCGCCCCGAACCTAACCGACTCCATTTCGCTGTTTGGTTCCGACAAGAGCGATATCGTGGAAACAATCAAAACCGGCCGCGGTGGCAGGATGCCCCCATGGGCCGATCGACTGGACGCGGTAACCGTGAAATCGCTCGCCGTTTACGTCCACTCATTGGGCGGCGGCCAATAGTCCCGCAAAAGCCCATGGGAACGCCAAATTGATCGATGTCGGGCGCGCAAGCGCTCGACATTAGACTTGGCTTGGTTT
Source organism: Hyphomicrobiaceae bacterium (assembly GCA_965222485.1). GTDB lineage: Bacteria > Pseudomonadota > Alphaproteobacteria > Rhizobiales > Hyphomicrobiaceae > CBDCUC01. Next base: position 1,064,881 of record CBDCUC010000040.1, on the reverse strand, counting down.
GAAATCAGCGAAGGGTCTGGGGAAGGCATTTCTTCCCATTGGACCGGTTGGACGAACGCAACCTCGGTAAGGACAGAATGGCGCACATTGATGAGCCAGCAGTAGTCGGAAAGACGACGGCAGCCGAGGGCATCGAGAAGATCGATGTAGCCGCTGTCAATCGCAAGGAAACGCGTGAACTTTACGCAGGCCGCAAGAAGATCTACGCCAAGCGTGCCAAGGGCTACTACAGGTCCATCAAATGGCTGGTGATGGCCGTAACGCTCACCATTTATTACGCAACGCCATGGCTGCGTTGGGAGCGCGGACCTGGCCTGCCCGAACAAGCGATCCTCTTCGACGTGGCTCACGGACGCATTTTCCTGTTCGATTTGGAGATCTGGCCGCAGGAACTCTACCTGATCACAGGATTCCTGATCTTAAGCGCGCTCGCGCTGTTTCTGTTCACAGCCATTGCCGGCCGCGTCTGGTGCGGCTATCTGTGCTGGCAGACCGTCTGGACAGACCTGATGATCGCAGTCGAACGCTTCTGGCAAGGCGACCGCAACGCCCGCATCCGCCTAGACAAGTCGCCCTGGAATGTTCAGAAGGTCTACAAGAAATCCATGACCCATTTGTCATGGATTCTGATTTCCATAGCCACTGGCGGCGCCTTCGTCTTCTACTTCCGTGACGCGCCAACACTGGCGCAGGAATTCCTGACCGGCACAGCCCCAATGCCTGCCGTGCTGTTTGCCGGAATGCTGACCTTCTTTACCTACCTTATGGGCGGCATCGCCCGCGAACAGGTCTGCATTTACATGTGCCCTTGGCCACGCATCCAGGGCGCCATGTTTGATCACGACTCCCTTTTGATCAGCTACCACGACGGCCGTGGAGAACCACGCGGCCCCCATCGCAAACGCGAATCATGGGACAACCGCGGTGACTGCATCGATTGCAACGCCTGCGTCGCCGTCTGCCCCATGGGCATCGACATTCGCGACGGATCTCAGCTTGAATGCATTCAATGTGCGCTGTGCATCGACGCCTGCAACGACATCATGACACGTATCGGCCGGCCCCTGAATTTGATTGCCTACGATACCTTCCGTGGCCTTGAACAAACGGACAAGCCTACGGCAAACGCATCTGCATACTTGTCACCGGAGGCGCAAACAGCGACCTCTTCCTCGTGGGCAGCCGGCTTTGCAAACTTCAAGGCGCTCGACCTGCGCCTGGTAAGGCCTCGCACAGTGCTCTATTCGAGCTTGATTGCAGTCGTTTCAGCCATAATGATTTATGCAGTCATGGCCAAATCCATTCTGGACATGAACATTATCCCCCACCGCAACCCATACTTTGTGAAATTGTCGGATGGCGGCATCCGCAATACCTACACAATCAAGATCCTGAACAAGTTGTATGAGGAGCGGACATTCTACCTCGCCCTGGAGGGGCTGCCGGGCGCGAAGCTTACCGTCCTCGGCATGGAGAATGAAGCCAATCCTGCTATCAGCGTCGTACCTGACGATCTACGCGACGTACGCATATTTGTGTCCGTACCGGCCAACGAGCTTTCTGGCATTTCAAAAGAACGCCACGACTTTACCTTGATCGCCCGCGACTCTGTCAGCGGCCATAAAGTCCGCAACACAGCAATCTTTCGCCGCCCTCCCGAAAGCTGACCGAGCATGACGGCAAAGAAATCGACATCGAGAGAAAGTCTCACCAGTGAAAATGTCATAACCGGCAGACATGTGCTGTTCGCGGTTGTGGCATTCTTTGGCGTGATATTCGCCATCAACGGTGTCTTTCTCTACCATGCCCTCTCGACGTATACCGGTGTTGTTTCCCAGCAACCCTACCGCAAGGGATTGGACTACAATCGTCGTATTGAGGCGGGCAAGGCACAGGAGGCAACCGGCTGGTCTGACAAGGTTTCGCTCAATACAGACACCGGCCGCATCGAACTTTCCATTCTAGACCGGACAAAAGCACCTGTTCCCGGTTTGGTAATCAGGGGAAGCATTGGACGGCCGTCCACAGACAAGAGCGACATCCCGTTTACCGCCCAGCAGTCCGCAAGCAACTTCTACACGGCTCAAATAGGATCGCTCGCATCAGGCACATGGATAGTAGATGCCGAAGCGGCGCAGCTGACATCATCGGGCGAGCGGATCGTCTATCGCATGCGGAGGCGCATTTGGCTGAAACCGCAGGACTAAGCCAGCCAGAGCTTGGGTCATTCGCCGGCCAGGACGAACGTCCAACCACAGCTGACAGCGGCTCGAACAGCATGGCGACACCGCAGAGCGAGGCCACGCTTGTCGTCGAAAACATGCACTGCGGTGGCTGCATGCGCTCAATTGAGCAGACACTCAACCGCATTCAAGGTGTTGCAGATGCCCGCTCAAATCTCACGACCAAGCGGGTCACCATTCACTATCGCGATACGTCCCTCAGCGAACAGGATCTCATCGATGTCCTGAAGGGCGCGGGCTTCACGGCCGCGTCCTATAGCCCTTCCGCCAATAGCCAGTCCAACGAACACGAGCGCGATTTTCTATCGCGATTGGGCGTTGCGGGCTTCGCAGCTGCCAACATCATGCTTCTTTCAGTAGCCGTTTGGGCCGGATCCGGCTCGGACATGGACGATGGCATCCGCTCTCTTTTTCACTGGCTCTCTGCATTAATCGGCTTGCCCGCGGTTGCCTATGCCGGCCAGCCTTTCTTCACATCCGCCCTGTCTGCTCTTCGCGCCCGCCGTCTGAACATGGACGTCCCCATTTCACTCGGCGTCACATTGGCAGCAGCCATGAGCCTTTACCAGACCATACTGGGCACTGAACAGGTCTATTTCGATGCCGCCGTAACGTTGTTGTTCTTTCTCCTGGTTGGTCGTTTTCTCGACTACCGCATGCGCGCCAAAGCAAAAAGCGCTGCCGCCAACCTGATCGGATTGCAGAACACAACAGCAACCGTCGTCGAACTGTCTGGTGCGACGCGGCGTATGCCCGCCCATCGGTTGCAGGAAGGTTGGCGCATTCGCTCAGCCGCCGGAGAGCGCATCGCTGCAGACGGGCGCGTCGTCGCTGGGCTTGCAACCGATATCGATGAGAGCCTGATCAGCGGTGAAACCCTGCCGCGCACGGCAAACAAAGGTGACCGTGTCTACGCCGGTACAATCAATCTGACCAACCCGATTGACATCGAGGTCACCGGCGCCCACGAAAACACACTGCTGTCTGAGCTCGCACGCCTGATGGATGCCGCTGAGCAGGGCCGCGGTCGCTACGTCCGCCTGGCCGACCGCGCTGCATCCATCTACGCACCCGGCGTGCATCTCCTCAGTCTGTTGACTTTCGTCGGTTGGATGATTGCCGGCGCAGAATGGACAGCGAGCCTGACCACGGCCATCGCCGTGCTCATCATAACGTGTCCTTGCGCCTTAGCCCTTGCCGTCCCCGCTGTCCAGGTGGCCGCTGCAGGCCGTTTGTTCGCCTCCGGCATCTTGCTCAAATCTCCGGACGGCCTAGAGCGGCTGGCTGAAATCGACACCATTATCTTTGACAAAACCGGCACATTGACACTCGGCGAACCAACGTTGATCGAAGCAGATAAGATCGACGACGAGCACCTTGCCCGCGCCGCAAGCCTCGCTTCGGCAAGCCGCCACCCATATGCATGCGCTATTGCCGCTGCCGCGAAAGCGCGCTCATTGGACGTTGCACCGCCGGGAGCCGTCGAAGAAACTCCTGGCGCAGGACTAAGGCGCACCACACCGGCAGGCGAGGAACGGCTTGGCTCGAAAGCATGGTGTGACGCAAGCGGTGAAAGTCATACCGCAACCGCTGCCGGTACAAATCAAGCCACTACAGTATGGTACCGGTCGGCCAGCGGCAGCTTATATCCATTCGCGCTACGCGATTCCGCCCGCGCCGATGCAAGCCTCGTCATCTCGCAAATTGAGAAGGACGGCTACACCACCAAGATAATATCGGGTGATCGGCAAGAGCCTGTTGCCGCCCTCGCGAAGCATATTGGCATCTCAGACTATGTCGCCGATGCGCGGCCAGAACAGAAAATCGATATCGTCAACCAGCTTCAACAGTCTGGCCGCAAGGTTCTGATGGTGGGCGACGGGCTCAATGATGCGCCTGCACTCGCAGCAGGCCATGCCTCGATGTCGCCGTCAACGGCTGCCGACATCTCACAGGCTACAGCTGATGTCATCTTTCAGGGACGTCAACTGCGCCCAATCCGGCTGGCATTAAATACAGCCAAGCTGGCACGGACATTTTCACTACAGAATTTTGGCATCGCACTCGGCTACAATATGATATTCGTACCGCTTGCGGTTACAGGCTATGTAACGCCTCTGATTGCCGCAATTGCAATGTCAGCATCATCCATCGCCGTAACGCTGAATGCCCTGCGGCTTCGCACCGTCAAACGCAACTAGCGGGTATCCAAGAAGGGTGTCATGACTGCATTGGCTTGGCTCATCCCTGCAGCACTTTTCCTGGGCGCCCTTGGTCTGGCAGCCTTTTTGTGGACCTTGCGTTCTGGTCAGTACGACGACATCGACGGTGCAGCCTGGCGTGCCATCCAGGACGATGAAGAACCTGAACACCGCGACCGCGATTGACCTTTTCCTCCAGACCAACCCTGGTCATGCCTGACAAAGCGTCATGGCATGAGATAGATGGCCTCCAACGCATCAATCGTGTGTTTCACGTCTTGCGCGCCGCAAGTCTCGCGGATCGAGTGCATGGACAAAAGGCCGGCACCCACGTCGACGGTCTGCACACCGGTACTGGTTTCCACAAGCGGCCCGATCGAGCGGCCACCAGGTGAGTCCGGTCTGTATGAAAACTTCTGCAACGGAATATCCACCATTGCGCACGCGTTCTTCACACGGGCCAGCAACTCCCGCGACATCGCGTAGTTGCCCCTTGAGCTGTATTTCACAGCCAATCCCTTGTTAAGCTCAGGCGTGTAAAATTTGTCCGCCTTGTCCGCAAAGTTTGGATGCCTCGCATGCGCCATATCGACCGACACCAATACGGATTGTGATTGCCAGCCATAAGCACTTTGACCGTTGCCGTGCTCGCCGCCGCCCGCCATCCGCGACACCAAGTTCTTCAGGAAATCTGAAGCCGCTCCAGCCCTATCATAACTACCGATTTCCTCGGTATCGAACAGCGCCGCCACCAACGTATGCTGCGGCTTTTTCTTCGCAGCCCTTAACAGCGCCGCCACCGAGCAATAGCTGGAAAACAGGTTATCGAGCCGGCCGCTGGAAATGAACTCGCCATTGGCACCGGTGCGCTGCGCCGGCTGCACATCGAACAAATAAAGCTCGTTCTCCAGCACATCATCCGCCGCGATCCCACTGAGGCTTGCAATTGTCCCGACAATGCTGGCCTGCTTCCCCTTGTTCTCACTGGAAACGATACAATTCAGGTGATCCTGCGGTTTGAGCTTCAAACCGTTTGTCTTAAGCGCTTCGTCCAGATGAATGGCCAGCGATGGAATCGTAAATACGGGATCATCATGACGAACCATGGTTCGCTTCACACCGTTTCCACCATCGACCTTGTGAAACAGCACACCGGCGACCCCCAAACCGCGGTCCAGCCAAGTATAAGCCAACGGAGAACCATAAGGGTCGACCGTACACATGCAGCATCCGGCGGCACCATAGTCGGTTTCGTCGCGTAGTTTCAGGCCGGGGCTATCGGTGTGCGCCCCCATGATGCGCACATTAGCGTGCTGCGAACGGTCATTACCCATCCGCCAAGCAACAACCGCCTTGCCATTTCTCTCGACATAGTACGACTTTCCCGCATCAAGCGACCAGTCTTCATGCTCCGCCAGCTTCTCAAAACCGTTGGCATCAAGTAGCGCGCTGAGTTCGTGCGCCACGTGGTAGGGCGTCGGAGTCCGATCAAGAAACCGCAAGAAGCCATCAAGTTCAGCTTCGGAAGATTGCACAGGCATGGTTTTTTACTACCCATTGTCTTGTATAGATTGCTGGCAGCCCGAAAGAGCGGGGCGATTGGATCGACACTCTTTACGACATTGTGTGTCTCGATGCCAATCTGCTCACCGGCGCCGCCGCAAAACCAATTCTTGCCGGCGGCCGCGCGCACCTGCATAGATTGGACTTCGGCTATCAGACGATCAGGACTGAGCGCTTGTGAGTATGCGTTCCCGCGCAGTGAAATAAGCCCAGTCAAGCCAATCCACCAGCGCTTCGAGATCCGCAGCCTCAATGGTCGCCCCCGTCCAAATACGCAAGCCCGGCGGCGCATCGCGATAAGACCCGATATCAAGGGCAACGCCCTCGGCCTCCAGCGATGCAGCAATCTCTTTCGCAAAGCGCGCCTGTTCGTCCTGAGCAAGCGACAGCACATCCCCATCGACAATCGCCAGACACACGGACGTGTTCGATCGCGTTGCATTATCACGCGCGAGGTTGGAAGCCCATGGTGTCCGCTCGATCCAATCGAACAAAATCTTTGCGTTCCTGTTGGAGCGGTCAATCATGCCTTGAAGCCCGCCGATGCTGTCCACCCATTGCAGCGCATCCAGGCAGTCTTCCACGCACAGCATTGACGGCGTATTGATCGTCGCACCTGAGAAGATACCTTCAATCAGCTTGCCGCCCTTTGTCAGCCGGAACAGTTTTGGAAGCGGCCAGGCCGGCTCATAGCTTTCGAGACGCTCCACTGCGCGTGGACTCAGAATCAACATCCCGTGCGCCGCTTCCCCACCCAGCACTTTTTGCCAGGAAAACGTTACGACATCCGTTTTGGCCCAATCGATCTTCTGCGCGAACACGGCCGAGGTTGCATCGACCAAAGTCAGACCTTGCCGGTCCGCCGCAATCCAATCGCCGTTCGGGACACGCACACCCGACGTCGTGCCATTCCATGTGAAAACGACATCTCGCGAAAAATCCACGCTCGCGAGATCGGGCAGATCACCATAGTCCGCCTCAATGACCCGCACATCACTCAGCTTGAGATGCTTGGTTATATCACCAACCCAACCCTTACCGAAACTTTCCCAGGCAAGAACATCGACACCGCGCTCACCAAGCAGGGACCACATGGCCATTTCAAATGCACCGGTGTCGGATCCCGGCACAATACCAACGAGATAATCTTCCGGCAGTTCCAGCTGCGCCTTTGTCTTATCTATGACCTGACGCAGCCGTTCCTTGCCGATCTTGGCTCGGTGGGAACGCCCAAGCGGAGCCCCTGCAAGAACGTCCACCGTCCACCCCGGCCGCTTATTGCAGGGTCCGGAAGAAAAATTGGCGTTTCCAGGCCGCTTCGACGGTTTAGCAGTCATTGTCGTCCTTACCTTTGAGAAAGCACGCATCCAGTTGCTAACAAGATTGCGCGAAATGAAATTTGACGAGGCGCCATTGACCCCCTTGTTCAGCCGTCCCCGCGCAAACTTGCCCGCTCGCACTCGCTTAGAAGAAATGCAAGTGTAGCCGACAGGTCGCATTCTGATACAAACCGGTGCGCTGATTCCGCGACGGCTTTGCGCGCCACGATGCCACCAAAACCAACTACAAACGCGCCTGCTTCCGCCGCCGCCACATCGGTCAACCCATCGCCGACCATTGCGATACGCAGATCCCCGCTCGACAGTCGACGAACAATCTCAGCCTTGCCTTCTGATCGCGTCAAAGGCGAGGCAGATTCAAAATCTGCATACTTGCCGTGCTCATCGAAATAGACATCAACCGCGTGCACGTTATCGACGGGAAGCCCAAGCTTATCAGCTAGAGGCACGATCGCAGGAAGCAGACCGCCACTGATGATATGAACCGACTTGCCACTTTGGCGCAGCGTATCGATCGTATCCGCGGCACCCGGGGTCATTTGCTCAATGTAAAGCTGCGCCAGCCAATCGATCGCGGCACGATCCGGCCGCACCAGCTCCATACGCCGGCCATAGACCTCATCGATCGTCAATTCACCGCTCATGGCCGCATCGGTCAACGGCACAATCTCGTCTTCCACACCGACCCGCCGCGCCAGTTCGTCGATGCCCTCCACACGTGACAGCGTACTATCGCAGTCGAAGCAGACGATGTCGTATGCCCTGTCAGACATTTCTCACTGCCTGCTATAGGTTGATCTCGATGGCCTGTTGGATGGCCGGAATCTGACTGATCTCCTCAAGTGCAGCCGACGGCAATGGCCCCGAAATACCGATGAGACCAATCGCCAACGCCGCGTTGTCGGCGACGCCAACCTGCATATGCGAGATGTTAATCTTTTCGCGCCCAAGAATACTTCCGATCGCCCCAACAACACCTGGCTTGTCTTCATGCCGCGTGTAGAGAAAATGCCCACGGGGTTCGGCCTCTACCGCATAGTCATCAATGCGAACAAGACGCGGATGCGAACCGCCAAGAAGCGTGCCAGCAACGCGCACACTTTTATCTTTTGTCGTCGCATCGATCTCAATAAGAGAAACGTAGTCGCGCAAGTCTTCCGAGCGTGCCTCCCGTATAGAAATCCCTTGCTGTTGCGCTAGGTGAGCGGCATTCACCCGATTGACATGCTCGGCCAGACGCAAGTCCAAAAGCCCGACCAACGCTTCCGTCGTGATCGGGCGCGGGTCGAGTTCGGCGACCTTACCGAACAGGCGCACGACAAGCTCCGTTATCGGCCCCTCCGCGATGGCGCCAATGACGCGGCCCAATGCATGCGCCAGGTCTTGGTACGGCTTCGTCTTATTAAGCTGCTCTGTCGGAATGTGCGGCAGGTTAATGGCAGACATCGCTTCGCCCGTCTCCAGAAAACCGGCAACGGTCTCCGCAATCCGCTGGCTGACCACCTGCTGCGCCTCTTTTGTCGACGCGCCTAGATGCGGGGTCAAAACAACATTGTCGAGCGACAAAAGCGGTGAGTCCTTCGGCGGCTCGCTTGCAAACACGTCAAGAGCCGCACCGGCAAGGTGTCCATCGCTAAGCGCGGTTATCAGAGCCGGCTCATCAACAAGCCCGCCACGCGCGCAATTTATCAGTCGCGCTCCCGGTTTCATGGCAGCGATCCGTTCAGCATTGATGAAGTTGCGTGTTTTGTCGGTGATCGGGCAGTGCAATGTCAGATAGTCGACCGAGCTGATAAGACCATCCAGATCACTACACTCAGCACCGTACTGCTGCACGATTGCCTCCGTCACGAACGGGTCAAAAGCCAATACGCGCATCTTCAAACCGGCACACCGCTCCGCTACGAGCCGTCCAATCGTACCAAATCCGACAATACCGATTGTCTTTCCCGCAAGCTCACTGCCAACAAATTTAGGTGGGGTCCACTCGCCCGCACGCACGGACCGATCCGCCTTGGGCAAATGCCGGCTCAGAGACAAAATATGCGCAATCGTCAACTCTGCGGTTGTCGTGGCGTTTGCATCTGGCGTGTTGAAGACAACGACACCACGTGCAGTCGCGGCAGCAACATCGATATTGTCGATGCCAATCCCAGCCCGCCCGATGACTTTAAGGTTACTGCCAGCAGCAATTACGGCGTCTGTGGCCTGCGTCTTTGAGCGCACAATAAGCGCATTATAACCAGGTATACGGTCAATCAACCCAGCTTCATCAAGCCCCGTTGCAACGTCGACGGTAAAGCCCGGTCTGCTGGATAGGTATTCCCGGCCCTCGTCGTGAATGGGATCGGTAATCAGAATTTTGCTCATCGGAATGTTGACCAGAATAGATTGTTTGTGTGGAGGATTTCGTGCGCGCTTCATGCAAGCGCACACTTATTTATTTGTCGGAAAATCAGCTATTGGACTTTGGGACCCATTGCAACATGTCCGGCTACATTTCTTTGAGTTCAACCTACACCAAAGAACTGCAGCGAGACGAATTGGGCGTTCGAGTAGTATAATTCCGTTCGAGCTTGCGACACTTGGCGCGGCAATTTTTCAAATAACCACAAGTCAACGAGCCGGGTGCCGGCAACAAGAGCGACGCTATTTTAGTTCCCTGCCGTTGACGCACCCTGGAGCTCATTGTGGCGGCGGATCATCTCACGCCTGCGCCGAGCCAACTCTTCGGCAGCCCGAAGTCGGTCAGCGGTTTGCGGTGGCGCTTTTGTCGTCATTCCACTGAATGACATAAACCCTTCCACAAGGGATGAGCCGGGAGCAGCGGCCACAGGTTCATCACCTTTGTCATCAGCGCGAACGTCTTCTACTACTTGCTCTGGTTTGGTAACGATCGAACCGGTTTGGACCTCCTGCCCAACAGCTGACTGCCGACGCTCCTCGGCATCGGGTTGCGACTTGGCTGGCGTACCGACAGCCTTGCGATCCAGCCGTGTATTCCAGGGCTCTGCAACGGCAGCGACTGCCCGCGTAGGCTTGGCAGCATCCGCTTGTTTCTCTGCAGCAGCTTTTTGAGGAGCGGGACGTGCTGCAACCGCAGCAGTCGCAGGAGGGTTAGTCTCCACACGGCGCGCGACGGCATTCGTAGGGCGCTTGCGCGGCGCAACATCTTTCAGCGGCTCCGATTTCACAGGTTTCGCCACAACGGCTTTTGGCCAGCGCATCGGCGTTGAATGAGATTTCGCGGCAATAGCAGCAGGACTGGGCGCAGGGCGTTTTGCAGCAGCAGGCTTACGGATCGCATCATTCGTCGTGCGCGCAGATTTCTTCACGACAGCATTGGCAGATCGTGGAGAGGTCCGCGCAGGTGGGCGGGATACCGCGGTCTTCACAGAACTCGTTACCCAATTGGGCGCCGGATCGACAGTCGGCTTTGCGACCGGTTCTGCAGTCGGCTCAGCAGACAAACGCTCAGCCCGTTTTGTTACCACCGATGAGCGGCGAGCGGCCGACGCCTTGGGCCGCTCAGCTTTAACCGTCGGCTCTGCTACCTTCTTCGGCACAGCGGCAACCTCAGGCTTCACTGCGGACTTTCCAGCACCCTTAGCCTGTGTACTGGACGCCAAGCCGACCGATTGAAGTGCCTGATTTTTCAACCGCAGTGCACTCTCCCGCTCAACCGGAGACATCTTTCGGAGCCATAACGCAGAATCGATGTCTGCAATTGCCAAGGCAGGCCTTTTCAGAACCACATACGCCTTAGCCCGATAATGGAGCGCTGCGCTCAGTTCATGCATTGAGCGTTTGCCCGATTGGATAACCGCGCTGAAGTGCTTCACGGCAATCTCCGCAGACCCCGAATTCAACGCCGTCACGCCGAGCGACAAGTCATCCGATGCACGCAATGCGCTTGCACCAAATATGACGGTCCCGAATAACGTGAGCACAACCGCAGCGGCAGCCGAGCTTCGCCGACATGTCTGCATCGTCAGAAATCCTCTTCCCGCTTCGCCGATATCAGCGCGAATCAAGTGAAGAAAGCTTAGCTGCAGCCCCTCAGCACACAACCATGCCCGAATAACTGGCACCCTTATCCACCGTTGTTATGAGGTTTATTGCAGGAGTGCTGCACGCGAATCACACGAGGGCAACAGTGAACCCGCACATCGCACAGCAATAATAGCTGTGATGCGAGGTCACCGTACTCAACATCGTGCGGTAGCTGGTGGATCTTGAAGCACTTGCATCGGGCTACACGGCCAAACTCTAATCGGTGCTTCTGAACCGCGACAACTGTACGAAATAGATCGTAGCAAGCGGCGCAGCCACCGCAATGGCCGCAACCAATATCAGCAACCAACCCAGCTGGCTGTAATCCGCTGCGACCTGCACCGCACCGGTTTCTCGATCTACGACTTCACGAGTAACGACAAATATTTGGTTGAGGTATTTGGTCAGAAGACTGCTGGTGGACAGCGCCAAATTCGTGAACGATGCCATCACCGCAAAAAATGTAGCTTTCAGATTCGAAGGGGCGTTCTTGGCAATCCACGCCAACATTGGGATCATGGCGATTTGTCCCAAAGGCGACTCAATCGTCGTATCCAAAATCGCGATAAAACGCGCATCAACAACGCCACCGGTCCAACGCGCAGTCCACTCGTGAAGCCCATAGTAGAGCCCGATGTTCGGCAGTGATAGAACAAAGGCCGCAACCGACAACATCAAAACGATATAAGCAATTGACCTTGACGCAATGAAGGGCCGCAAAAGCACCATACCCAACAGCGTCAAACAAGACGTGATCAGAGACAGAACAGCCAGAAACTGCTGGTCGAAGCCAAGTTGATCGATCTCAAACCACGTCGCCCCCGGGCCGGGAAGCGGAACGGCGCGAAATACGAAAATGATAATCGCGGTTCCGATGAGTGCATTTGCCTTCGCCGGTTCAAGCTCTCTCAACAGGCGCGACATCAAAAATAGGATAATTCCCATCGAACCAAGAAAGACGATCTCCTGAGAATACGGGACATCGGTCAAGCCGATCGCGAGCGTCCAGACGACAAACGCGGCTCCACCGCCAAAGATCCAATAGTTTGGTGTCGTAGGCTCATCTGGCGAATAAACATGCTTCTCGATTTCATCATCGCTGAAACCTTGCGCGCGCAGTTTCCGCTCCTTGTCCCAGCGCATCACGCTGGCAAGAACCACTCCGCTGATAGAGATCAATGGGATCAGCAGCGCAACAAGATAGATACGTGCATAGATTGTCGCCTTCTCGTCTTGCGCCAGCGCTTCCACACCCGAAAACATGAAGATGTTCAGCGCCGCCACCAGTACGAAGCCACCGATAAGCGCAACCCTGCCAAGCATCTGCACCGTCGTGTGCATGGCCTTGACATCCGCTTCCGCAAACGGACGTCCGGAAGCATCGAGTTTTGGCACGGCCTCGACTGTCATCGCATCGGCTACGGCGTCTTGAACGACATACCCGACAGGTGCCAGCAACGTACTCAGCACGAACCAAGCCTCAGCCGACATGATCAGCGTCATCTCCGCCGTGCGTGCGATCAAAAGATACATAATGATGAGGCTTGCTGAAATCAGCGCAGCACCCAAATAGACGAGCACTGACTTCCAACGCCAGATGATGTCGACCAAGTGCCCAAGCGGCATCTTTAGGGCCCACGGCAATCCGGCCCAGAAGGACAAGCCGGCGAGAAATGCAGCCGACAGTCCGAGATATTCTTTGATGAAGAAGGTACCGACGATAGCCGTCAGCCCAGAAATTCCAGCGGCCAGGTAGACCATCAGCGGCGGCAGGTAAGACCACCGCAGCTGCCGCCACAGATCGACGATCAACGCATCAACCCAGTATGCGCCCCACGCCTGCACACGCCGCAAGTCTGGAAGTATCTTCACGGATCCCCGCCTACTCGAACAACTGATCGCTCGTATCCCTCGTAGCGCCAAAATTCACGCCGCACAAAAGCTTATATCTGTAGGTTTGTCCCCCGCGCCGAGATCGGGCATACTGACTGACAAGTCAACAACCCTGTGTTCATTGCACGGGATATTTCTCATGGACCGCCGCATTGGTCGTCACAACTTTGATTTTTCGGTGTTAGGCTCAATGGCTGTCATCTGCCAGAGCATTAATGGGGGTAGCCAATGAAGAATGGTGTATCGCGTCACCTGGCCCTGGGAACTCTCAATCGGCGCCAGTTTACGACCGGCGGCCTTGCCGCCATTGCAGGTGCCGGTGCGACGGGCACCCTCCCGCTGGCGCAGGCTGCGGCCCAGGAGGGTCGCTGGACCGGCGCCGCTCAGGCTTGGCAGGACTTGGGCCAACTGACACTGGAAGCGCAAAAACTAGGCTTATCGGCCCCACGAATTTCACTTGGCGCCTCGGAGCTGGGGGGCGAATTTGACGCCATTCAACCGGCGGTAATCGATTTCATGGATGAAATCACCGCATCAGCGCAATTCGCACCGCATGCCGCCTCATCTGACGTCGACTTGATGCTCGATCGCGCATCCGAGATCCTGCGCAAGGCGCGCAACGAAGAACGTATGCCGAGTGACGCGGAGGCTATCGAGCTGTTGGGCGCCGCGTCATGGAAGCCTCCAAAGTTTGAGGACATAGCGGACGACTACCGCGAACTTTTCCGTACGGCAAAAATCCGCGACAAGTATCGCTCCAACGTGTCCTGGTACACGTCCAAAGTTCTCGATCCAACGCGCCGAAAGAACTATGAACGCGTTTTCGAAGAGACATGCGTCCCTTGGTATTTTGTCGGCATCACCCACGGCATGGAAGCAGGCTTTGATTTGCGCTCCCACTTACACAATGGCGATTCTCTCAAAAAGCGCACGTGGCAAATCCCGCGTGGACGGCCAAAAACATGGAACCCTCCCACCGACTGGGTCTCCTCCGCCGTTGACGCCATGGACTATGATGGTTTTGTCAATGAGCGCGATTGGGATTTGGCCCGCATGCTCTATCGTTGGGAGAAATACAACGGTTGGCGCAGCCGTGTCCTGCACCACATCAACACGCCATACCTTTGGAGTTTCTCCCAGCACTACACCAAGGGCAAATACGTGCGCGACAACGTGTGGAGCGGCAGCGCAGTCTCCAAACAGTGCGGTGCTGCCGTTATCCTCAAAGCGCTCGTCGAAATGGGTGAAGTCAAGATTGACACATAAGGCAGCATTGACCCCTGAGGCAGGAACGTGCGGTATCAGAAATACCGCACGTTTGTTGTACTAGCGATCCACCAACCACGAACAATGACGCGCCCGGTCACACGACCGGTCGGATCGTCGAAGCACGACCAATCCCGGACCCCAGGCCGTCAGCTTCCCTGGATAAGACCCACTGCCTGTCTCGCGCGTCTGACTTGATCGCAATCGCCTTGCACGAAATTTCCGGCGCCGTTCGCAACGAAATCATCGCATGAATCAACGAATGCATTTGCCGCATCGATTAGGCCCGAACTCCTGTTCAATTGGGAAGTCAACGCCCGGTAGGTAAGCCGCGCCAATTTCGTCATACCAATGCCTTCGACAGTAACTCCTCGGTGCTCGCCGCCATCGGCTACCAAGTAGGCAAACTTGTTCAAAATACCGCTATTGAAATGTACGCAGCCGTTATCCTGCAGCCATGTATCCCTACACAAGGGATCGGTATCGCGGTCCAGCTTTTCATCATAATGATCGGGCTGGCCGCGGTTTAGCGAAGAATATGACTTGCTAGGATCGAAACGGGAATTACCCTGAGCATCTTCAAGATGCGGGTTCTTCATGCTGCGCAAGGGTGCCTGTTTGCTATACCCGGGAGCTGCCTCACCTAACGCCCAACTTCGCTCAGAATCACCTGTAGCGAAAAACTCAATCAAGGCGCCAAAAATATCGGCAAGCGATTCATTTACTGCACCTGGCTCATCGGAGTAAACCAGATCTGCCTCGTGCGCGATAACGCCATGCGTCATTTCATGACCAACGATGTCAAGTGCGCCCGCATATCCTGGACCGTATACCATGGCGTTCGCATCTGGACAGTAGGATGATTTGCGACTGCACCAGAAAGCATTCTTTGTCGTGCCGTGCCTCACATAGGCTGTAAGTGGAGAGCCACCATTTGGGCCGGCGCCGTCGTTGTCGTCAAACCCATTGCGACCCAGTACGAGAAAGAAAAAATCCCGCACCGTTGCGGAATTTTGAAAGGCCGTACGTGCGTCGGCTACCACATCATTGGCACGCTCTAGCGTTTCCTCATCAACAACCTTTACGCCGGGCGGCGATTTCGATTGTTCCAAATCGAAGATACGCCGGATCATACCTTGCGTCGGATGATGCTGATAGACGTGAAAGACTTCCCTCGTCTTCGCATCAACAAAAACCCGCAAATTATCGAATGTGACCATCCATGCCAGTCTGGTCCCTCCTTTGACGTTGCTCTTTATGATGGCGGGATCGAACACCATGAGTTCACTCGCGACCTGTGCATTTTCGAAGTTCGGCATCATCGGAGGTGCCGGCCCGGGAGCAATGGTCGGAGTCTCTGCCGCAAGTGTTTCCAAATGTGCCCGCGCTGCCGCTTGCGCATCCTGCTCTGTAACCGTCGGCGTCGTATCCGCAATGGAAACGGTAGACGCAGTGGCCGTGAACTTCGTAACGGCCAGATTGGGCTCCAGCCGTAGTTTAGCTGTCGAACCGAACACAGGGATATCGTTTACGCGCTGTTCCACTTTGGCAATTGTTTTGTCCGGGAAATCGCGATCCGGCACCCGTTCTTTATAGACAAACTTCGCCGTTGGGTTGAGCGTTCGGGTTGCCGCCGTCAGGCCGCTGTCATCAAACCAGGCCTCAACTACGCGGCGCACATCTTCCTCGCTCGGCGCTTCACCGACCGCCCGAGTTGACGCCGACAGGTCGGGTCTCGGCTTGAGACCGGTGATCGAAGACGGTAATCCCGTGTCTGGATCGATACGAATTTGCACGCCCGGGTTATTGGACTTCAAGCTCTCAACGGCTTTCTCGACCTCCACCTTCGCATCCTGGGCGTGAACGACGGACCCCATACCCAGCACCACCGCCGACACAGCGCCTGCCAAGGTTGCCCGAACCAAACGCTTTGACCGCCGATAAGACGTCACACGAGCGCAACAGGTTTTGCCAGCCATCCCACACCTCCATTAAATCAACCCAGGTCACCTCAGATGACAAGCAGGCTGCTACCAAGTTAGTTGCAGACCTCAACCAGCCTGCTCTCCGCTATGGATTAAGGCGTCGCGGCCGCCCGACAGGATGTCTTGACGTTTGCCGGCGTCACCTCTTCGCTGCTGGCGGTCAGCATGGTATCGCGACCTAGTCCGGCCGTCTGCACGGCTGCGTTAAAGTCCACCGCCGTGTCTGTCCAAGTCATCGCCATGATGTCGAGGTCACGTTTCGCTGTGGTCGTTGCCGCCACGTCAGTGTCTTCCAGGCTCACAACACCGTTGCCGTTCAGATCGATGCGTGGCCAAAAACACTCGTTGTCATCGACAACGCCATCGCCGTTCAAATCCTTGGTAAAAGCCGTCCCGTTAAACTCAGCTTCCTCGATCTGTCTATGGCTCTCGGCAAACATATTCACATCGGTTGAATCAACCTTGCCGTCCCCGCTCAAATCGGCGAGTACGCCAAGGTATTGCGGGCAAAGCTTGCCAACAGCCTCCAGCCCATCGACTACCGGTGCCATAGGAGAGCCTTCGCCCGGCGCGCGCGACGCGGCCTGGATCGCGTTGATCACATCCACCGGTTTCGCATCCGGCTCCAGTTCCATGAGTATCGCCGCTAACGCCGCCACATGCGGCGCAGCCTGCGAAGTGCCATTGCAGACGCCGTAACGCCCTTCTCCTGGCAACGCGCTCATAATTTCAACGCCCGGCGCGGCCACATGTCCGCCGACGTTGGAAAACTCAGCCCGTTTGAGCTGTCGATCCGCTGCTTCGACAATAATAATGTTGGGCGCAGCGCGCACTTTGGTGAAAGCCGGCATCGTTGCAGCCGTAAGTGGTGAGGCCCATTTCGCATGCAAAGGCTCTTCACGCCCCCTTGAATCATTGCCGGCCGCAACCACGAACAGTACGCGGTCGGCAAACGTTTCAGCAAGCTGACCGAACATAATTGCTTGGCTTTTGATCGTCGCCTCTATCTCGGGAACCTCGCCCGGGTCGACATCAAGGGCGCTTATCCAATTGTATGCCAGCGACATATTGATAACGCCGCGGTTATTGCTGCCGGTTTTGAAGTGCTCAAAAAGATACGCCGACGTGATGAACAGAACGTCCGTAAAACCTGCCGTCCTTTGTTTCCAGTCCTCACCCGTACCAGAAACGATGGTCTCTCCAAAGAGATCCCATCGCACCGGCACGGCATCAACCTCCGCATCCGGGATGATACCGTCAATGCCACCGCCATCGGCCGTCTGCCGCCCGCCAATAATCCCTGCCACATGAGTTCCGTGTCCCCGTGTGCACGTCGCCCTGGCACCGCGATTTGCACCATCAGGAAACTGACTGAATTTCAAAGCGCGGTGTTTTGCAAAACCATTGTCAATGACGGCAATTTTCGGGCGTGCGCGGTCAGGATATGCCGCCCGGTAACGGCTAAGGATCGTCCAGACGGCCGGCATGCGCATCATTTTAAGACCCCAGTTGCCGTCAGGGGTGTTGTCGTCATGAAACCAGCGCCAACGGTACGTTTTGCCGCTTGCATCCGAGCCCGTCGACTTAACTGACTTCGGCACATTCTTAGACGTCATCGTCGTGTCGACGAAACTTGCACCAACCGCGTCCTCCTTGCGCAGGTCCTGAACGACCTTTGGCGCAAGAATTTTGCGAATCTGCTCCTTTGTGTCGTCGGTTTCCAGGACCTCATCTTCTGCCGGGACCATACCGCGCGTGGCCGGTTTGGGCCGCTGTTTAACAACCAGAATGCCCAGCTTCCTG
The DNA here is from genome assembly GCA_965222485.1 of Hyphomicrobiaceae bacterium. GTDB lineage: Bacteria > Pseudomonadota > Alphaproteobacteria > Rhizobiales > Hyphomicrobiaceae > CBDCUC01. Next base: position 1,046,534 of record CBDCUC010000040.1, on the reverse strand, counting down.
AGCTGATCAAATTTTTCAGGCTGGTTATGCTGTTTCGGAACAAGATCGTATTTGTTCAAGATCGTGCGAATCTGATCTGCTGACGTCCCGGGTTTGAACTGAATGACGATGCTGTTGTCTTCAGCGATCGGCACTCCTTTTTCCGCGGCAGCCGCAGCAGGTTGCTCACTTGCCACGCCGCGCGTGCCACCGGCACTCGAATCTGCACGTACTTCGCTTTCTGCACCGGCCTTGGAGTCCGCGTCTTCAACGCTCGCAGACAACCCAATCGCACCCAGCATCCATGCCCAAAAACCCTCATCGTTGGCGGCATCCGCTTGGCCGGCGGACGTGCCTGCGCCGGTCGCTGCGGCGGTTTGGTTTTCACCTGAAATAGACGATTGCGGGCGTACCTGCGGCGCCGTTTTCTTTTTCGGAGTGATGTACTGAAGCTTACGGTCGCTGGTACCGGTGCCATCCGCCGCAGTCGGCGCATCTGGTACCACTTCCAACCCGCGGGCGCCCGCCTCGGGCTCCGCCGTCATTCCCCTGGTATTCGCAACAGGTTCTTGCGGTGCAAATTCCTGAAGAATTTGCTCAAGCGCCTTGTAGCTATCCTGGGTTGGTTGGCCCGGTGCTTCTTGTGCGCTGGCACAAGACAATGCCGCAAGTGCAAATGCGCCCGACAAGAAATAGGCAGTTGCACGCATGGGACGGCCTCCTTCGTTATTGATTCAGGCTGCGGCGGAAACGACGTCCTTCTTATCGAAACAGGCCAGAGTTCTTGCCACAACACAATGAGATGATAGCAGTCATATTCGTTCTACATATGGCCGCGCGCGGCACAAATCTCAACTTGCCGCAGGCCATTGCCAAGCTCACGACCGCACATGGGGGCCGAGCGATCTATCGCGATGAGCACCGGCAGCGCGGCCAAACCTGAACTACGCGTGTCCGCGACACCGCGGCGTACGACAGGGATTGCCGTTTAGCGCCCCGTCGATGCCATCGACCACAGCAGGAGCCCAAATCTGAACGGGCAAACCGCGCCCTGTGCCGTCGCCATAACGATATCTGGCATCGGCACAGACACTCCCGTCCAAATTAGTCCCACCAACTGTTCCACCAATCGCGCGTTGCGTCCCACGCACCCTTCCACCAGGGCTTGGCCTCATCTTCAGGCTCCGGCTCAGGTGTCGGAGGTGTTGGCTCCGGCTCAGGCGTCGGAGGTGTTGGCTCCGGCTCAGGTGTTGGAGGTGTCGGCTCCGGCTCAGGCGTCGGAGGTGTCGGCTCCGGCTCAGGCGTCGGAGGTGTTGGCTCTGGCTCAGGCGTCGGAGGTGTCGGCTCCGGCTCAGGCGTCGGAGGTGTCGGCTCCGGCTCAGGCGTCGGAGGTGTCGGCTCCGGCTCAGGCGTCGGAGGTGTTGGCTCCGGCTCAGGTGTTGGAGGTGTCGGCTCTGGCTCAGGTGTCGGCTCGGGCGTTGGAGCCTGTGCACCAATCTCCAGTTTCGGATCGACTATTAGATTTCCGTTTTCATCAATGCCCGCATCAAGCCCCTTCTCTTTGCGGTACGCAGCGATGAGAGATGAATAAACCGGGACGTAAAAGCGGCGCCGCTTTCCGTTGCCCAGATCAATAGTCTGCAGCGCGTTGAAGTGCAGGTGTATTGACGTTCCATTCGCATTACCCATGTAACGCGAGACGCGCCCGATGACTTGACCTTGTTTAACGCGCTGGTTTTTTCGCACCTTGTAGGTGTTCGGGTTCAAGTGCAGGTATTCATATGTCGTACCGTCGTCTCCCTTAAGCCGCACGGTTGACCAGCGCGACATATAGGTAATTTTCCCGTCCGCGACGGCCACAGCATCATAATGGTTGTTCTTATAGGACGGCGGGCGAATATCCTGCCCCTGGTGGCCGGTACCAGACGGGCAAAGGCCCATTGCGTGCCCGCGCACTTCACAAAAGTTATCCCGCTGGTTTTTCGCGTCGTAGTTTCGCGGGTCGCTTTCGCTGCCACCCGCCTTACCCCTTCCGCCCCAGCCGCCCCCGCCATGGCCGAAGATCTGCGAATTCATATGAATGTGTTCGTTCTCACCGATTTTTATCGGCAGCACGATGTTCGGCAGATAGACCTTTCGATCATCGCGCCCTTCACGTTTGTACTTCGACGGCAAGTGGTCGGGATTAAAGATGTCGCCCGGCGGATGATAGGCAAACCCAGGATCCGGCTCTTCCGGCGTGGGATCCGGCTGCGGATCAACCACCGGATCGGGTTGGGTCGGATCCGGAGGAATAAGTTCGCATTTCACCGGTTGGGCACGTGGCGAGCCTTCCAGCCCTGCCTCACCATCTGCGCAACGGCTGGTAGCACCATTTTCTTGCAGCGACGGTATAGTCCCATGCCTGCCAAACCGCACATCCCGATGCGAGGGATCAGGAACATTGAATGCAATATTCTCACCGCCACCAGCGCCTGTCTTCCATGCCCCGATATCGTTGTGCGGGGCCGGCATGACAGTCTCGGCTTCACTGGGCGTATGAACCCACACGCTGATCGCCAGCAAAACGGCAGCGGCGAAGATAAAAGAGACATGTGTGAGAAATCTAACAGCACTCTTCAGAACACACACGGGCTACGCTCCCTCAAACACATTTCAGGTTCCATATCTTCTGGCCAATACCGATCAATATGGCCTCAAAACTCTACACAACGCAAACATGAAGTTTCCTTGCCATTTCTCTAGATATCGACCTTCTGCGCATCACCGATTACGCGGCGCATAACGCCCTCAACCGGATCAGAAAATTACGTATTCCCTATAGTTGAAACTGCCGCATCATTCTGCTGGAACAGCTGGTGCTTCAGGTGCGTCCTGTATTTCCCCTTCGACCGCAGAGGCCGGAGCATCGGGCGGCTCAGGTGTCGCGGCCGGTTCGGGCGGTGGTTCCCACTTGATCAAGGCGCGCAAAAATGCGCGTTGATCACCACTCAACCCTGACTCTGCCTCTGGTATATCGAGAGCACGTTTAACCGCTTCCCGCACATGAGCAGGCAGATCCGCATCATCGGGCGCCTGTGCAGATGTCAAACTGAAAGCCTCCGGCTGGAAGAATATGGAGGACCAATCAAGTTGGAACGACGGCTTTGCCCAATAGCCCTGAACTTTCACGGGAATTCGCCACAAGGACGGCAGCAGTTCGAGGCGTACACGCTGTAACAACCACTTGCTGGGCATGCGCACGTCGCCTCGCGAATTTATCCCGACCTTACGACTTTGTACGGAAAGCTCGGGTGACGATCTGACAATGCCCTTGTTGATCTTGTACTGTCCCTTAATTCGATCGAATCCAGTTCTGGCCTTTGGGTTAAACGCCCATTTCTTCCAGGGGTTCGATATGACATTACTGACGTTGACGCCTGCAACCGAACCCTTGCCAACCTCGAACTGGCTGGAGCCTTCCAACGATCTGACAATATCACGAACACTCAAGCCACTCGCAGTGCTTGTAAACGTCAGATTAGACTTGCCGACAAGCAGCTCTTGCCCCGTCACAAGCTTCGACACGGGCGCCATCTCCACCGCCTTCAGGCGCGCGCCCGCAGATATCTTCGGCGGCGACGTACCAGCGTCGATCTCAATATTGCCACTCGCCGTGCCATCGCCAAGTTTCGATGAATTGAGCGCCACACCAAGCTTGCCGTTGTTCACGTCCGTTTTGATCTCGGCGTCCTGCAACATGACGTCTGCCAGTTTGATCGTCTTCGCCTTCAAGGTTACGTCAAGATTGATGACCTTCAGCTTGTCTGCATCAAACAGCGCCTTGTCATTCCACGGCGGTATTTGCGGTGCCGCGGCAGCAATCGCACGCTCTTGCAAGTCGATACTTTCCGGATCGCTGACATCACCTGCTTTCGCCCGCTCCAAACCTTCCAGAAACCCGTCCCAATCCGGCTCGATAGCTATATCGGCCATTACCGCCTCTGGTGTCGCCGCCGCTTCAACCCCCGGCTGTGCTCCGGGTGTCTGTTCTTCGAAATACCCCGAAAAATCAAGTTGCTCGCTCTCCAGTTCCGCCCTTAGCGCGGGCCGCTCGCCGGAAAGATTCAATTGGCCGCGCCCACTGGTACGAACGTCACCAGCTGATGCCTTGGTCTCTTCAAAGGCCAGCACGCTGTCAGCCCATGATATTTGTGACTCGATGGAAACCGCTTGCTGCGTTTCCCCTTGCGCCTGCAGAGCTTCAGGAAGCGTCAGACCCAATCTTTGCGCCAGCGCATCGACAGACGGGCTGCCAATCTTGACAGCGCCCGCTACCTTGGGCGTTTCACCGCCTCCAATGCTTCCATCAAAGTCGATCGACGACGACCCCAACGTCAGTTTTACGGTGCTGTTCGTCTCGGCACCGCCAATCAAAGCCGTAACATCACCCAGCGCGATATCGGCATGCAGCGGCTCGCCTAGATACTGGGCATCGACAACAGCATCGACGGCGCCGGCATCGCCTTTGCTCTTGGCAACAAAATCCACATCATCTAGTTGCAACGAACCACCAACACTTTCATCGCTGTAGGAGACCTTGCCTTTCGTTGCTTTGATCTCGCCGAACGGAAGTAGCTGGGCAAGAAGGGCCTGGCCGTCACCGGTCTTTGCCGCCGTGGCCTCGAACTGCCAGTTCTCTTTGCCTGCCTTGTCGCGGAGCAGATGAACACGCGGTTCAGAAAGGCTCAGACGCGTAAGGGTCGGACGTCCTGGTTCCTTTTCACCACGGATCAGCGGCATCAAGTGCAGATCCACATCAACCGCGCCCACGCGCAAAAACGGGGGCGACTTATCCATGCCCGGCGGGTTAGACAGCGTCACATTTTCCAGGCGTGCGGTCAGTTTAGGCCAAAATTTATAGCGTGAAGCCCCTTTGATGCTTAATGTTCGCCCGGTCCGCTCTTCAACCAACTTCACCAGTTGAGAATTTAACAGACCCGTTGGCGGCATCGCCACAAAGAGGGCCAAAACCGCAATCCCCGCCAGAACAAGCCCGAAGAGCAGTATAATGATGGTACGCCATACGGACCGCCTGCGCGGCTTTGAGGACGTAGATGAAGAACCGGTCATGAGATCAATTCCTTGACGATCGCTGTACGCCAACCTTAGCCTGCTTGGCGAACAGGAAGAACGAAAAATAGCGATTAGTCGGACGGCCTCTCGCGCCAACTCGTTGCAAAAGTGCAGCAGGCTAATTGGGGCAAGATCATACTCTCTCTCCGCTACCGGACATACCAGTCACGAGGAAAGCCGTCTGTAAATCAATCGTTTGCCCGCAATGCGACAGACTTCAATGGCCACATTTTACATTGACGACCTGGGCCGGCGGCCAAAACCTACGGCGTTTGAAAAAGTCCTTGCCCTGACCCAATCTTTGACTCAGCTATTGCATCATGTCTTTGACACAACTCACAATCAAATATGTCCGCATGTGGCATGAGGAATATCGGAAACGGCACGGGCAATGACGGCAGCATCTCACGCCAGCCTGAATTGTCCAAGGCCGACCAAAAAGTTAGCTTTCGGCGTGCCAATGCTGGGGAGAATGGGCTACCGTATCGTCCACGCTCGTTAAGACGGAGCATGATACATTTGTGCCATCGCAGACGGCGAAGCGATCAGATTCAATAAATGCATGACGGCCTGATCGGCCGGAAGCTGCAGGGAGGTTTTAGCGTCATGGGTCCGAAAACCGCGTTTCATTCAGGCATATCGGTATTCGTAGGCCTGTCCCACCAGATCGCGTGTGCTGTGAGAAAACCGCGCAATCTCGCGATTTCTGTTGTTGCTAGTATCTGCGCCATCTCTTCACCGGCCATGGCTGATGAAAAACTTATCAGTGTCGATTGGTCTCACCCGGACATTCAAAAGTTTGTCGCAGAGGAAGCGGCAAATCCGCCCCGCATGCTGGCGGCTGCCGAACAAGGGCAACTAGCCAAGCTCAAACTTCCAGTTGTCGGTTTTGATGAAGTACCCGGATTGTTTGCCTCTGTCCCGAGCGTGGGGCCCCAGGCCAAACCGGAACCCACGGTCGTCATGGATGAGGACAATCCAGTTTGGTACGAAATCATTCACGACTATGGAGACATGACCGTCAGCGTATCGGCAGATCTGCGGGTACAGCACACCGCTGACGCCAACTTCAAAGTCTACGATGAAGGACCTGCGGGTGCTGCTCCTGAAACAGGGGGGCTCACTGTCTCTGTCTTCGATGAAGATAACCAAGAAGCGATTGAGGGCTTTAAGGCCGAATACACCGTCCATAAATACGGCGATATTCCATATCGCGTCGTTATCGAATGCAGTGAGGAGCTGAAGGATAGCTGCCGCGACCGCGCTGCTATTGCGCGCGATTCCGCAGCCTTGCGCATTATCTCAGCCTCACCACCGCAAGAATAGGCCCAAACGAGCGGGCCTGTTCGGCGGCCTGCTCCGGCATGGCAAAGCCGGACCTAACCCTTGCGTCCCTGTACATACGCCGCCGTGATGGGATTCGTCGGCGCGTCGAAGACGTCGCGCGCAGGCCCAAATTCAACAAGCTCGCCGGCATCATCACGCGACCAGAACACCGCCACATAATCGGCAACGCGCCGCGCTTGCGCCAGGTTATGTGTGACCACCACCAAGGTATAATGCTCGCGAAGCCTCAAAATGAGGTCCTCCACGACACCGCTTGACAGCGGATCGAGCGCGCTGCACGGCTCATCCATCAAAAGAACTTCCGGCCTTAACGCAATGGCCCGAGCAATGCACAACCGCTGCTGCTGTCCGCCCGACAGCGCCTGCGCCGGCCCGTCGAGCCTATCCCTGACTTCTTCCCACAAACCGACCTCGCGAAGAACCGCTTCGATGATTTCGTCTCGCTCGCCCTGTCCGCGAATGCCGATCTCCTGCAAGCCAATTTCAATATTCCGACGGATGGACAGTGGGAACGGATTCGGCTTCTGAAAAATCATGCCGATGCGACGGCGCAGCGCCGTCACATCGAGTGAAGGATCTCTAACATCGCACTCGCGCATCTTTATGGAACCGGTCACGCGACAGCCCCCGATCATGTCTGTGAGCCGGTTGAGACAGTTGAGAAAGCTCGTCTTGCCGCATCCAGATGGGCCAATCAGCGCCGTAATTCGCCGTTCAGCGATCGGCATGGAAATATTCCGGAACGCATCGGCTCCCCCACGATAGCTGAGTCCAAGGCCTGAAATAGTCATAACCGGTAACGGCATGCTTTCGGCTTGCGCCACCGAAGGCGCGGAAACTCTTTGAGCAACACTACTCATGCAGGTATTGTCTCCCGTCTAATCCATCGCTGTGTAATCCACGATGTTGCAAAATTGATGACCAGTAAAATGGAGACCAGAACTACCGCCGTCGCATAGGCTTGAGTTTCACCGCCGCTCACGTTCATTGACAAGTCGAAGATATGAATGGAAAGGGCGCGTCCGGAATCCAATAAAGATGATGGCATCCGGTCCACATAGCCGCTGGTAAACAAAAGCGCAGCCGTCTCGGCAAGTGCGCGTGCGACGCCCAGAACAAAACCGACGAGAAGTCCAGGTGCCGCTGCGGGCAGCAGCAAGCGCCACAGCGTCCGTGCGCGCGACAGACCAAGTGCTGCCGCGCCGAGCCGATATTCGGCCGGCACCGACCTGAAACCCTCCTCAGCTGCACGAATGAAAATTGGCAAAACCATGCACGCCAGCGTCAGACCACCCGCAAGTAGTGAAAAACCGAGCCCAAGATAAATGCAAAAAAAGGCGCTGCCGAAAAGGCCGAATACAATCGATGGCACACCGGCAAGAACATCGAGACTGCGACGGACAAAACGTCCAAAGTTCGAATCGGCATCCGTGAACTCGCTAAGAAAAATCGCCGTCCCCAGACCCAACGGCACGCTAACCGCCATGCACACGCCAAGTATTGCCAGCGTTGAGACGATAAGTGGAAAGATCCCCCCCTCTCGACCGGCGTTCCTGGGAGCCTCGGACAAGAATCGCCAGTCAACCCCTCCTAGACCGTTCCAAAGGACATCGCCGAGTAGCCAGCAAAATGCAGCCGTGACAACGACTGCCGCACCCCTTGCGACGATGAGGCCAGGGTCACTCCGCCTACGCATGCGTCAAACTCCTGCGGCTTATGCTTTCGGCCAACACCGCAAGTGCAACGATCATTGCAAGCAACACCAGACCGCTAACGAACAAGGCTGAGCGATGGTCGCCTAGCGCATAAGCCATCTCTAGCGCAATGTTTGCGGTGAGCGTTCGAATAGGATCGAACAGCGATCGCGGTATCTGCACGATATTCCCACAGACCATCAAAATGGCCATCGTCTCGCCGATCGCCCGCCCGGTGCCCAAGATGATGCCGGCAAAAACGCCGGAGCGCGCCGCGGGCAGAGCAACATTTACAATCATGCTCCAACGCGACAATCCGAGTGCGGCCGCTGAACGCATGTAGTGAGATGGAACGTTCGTGATTGCTGCATCGGCCAGCAGCGCAATTGTCGGCAAGATCATCAGTGTCAGTGTGATAATACCCGCAAGCAAACTTGGCCCCGGCGGGCCGAATTCACGGATCATGGGCACTAGAACAACAAGGCCCCAAAGTCCGTAGACGACAGAGGGAATTCCCGCGAGCAGTTCAATAAGCGTGCGGTACGCCTGCGCGACCACTGGCGGTGCGTAGTAGTGACAGAAGACAGCCGATAGTATGCCAAGAGGTGCTGCAAGCAGAACGGCACCTGCAGTGACGAACAAAGTACCCATCACCATCGGCAGCATATTGAACTTTCCCGTTTCGCCGGCGGGGTACCAACCCTCATCCGCCAGGAATCGAGAAAAGCCGACGCTGCGAAGCACCGGTAGGGATTCAACTATCAAAAACGCGCAGATTAAAAAAAGGACGCCGCCGGATACGACTGCGCAAACCTTCAGGCACCAAACAAAGACAGTATCATTTTCGGAGCGGAACAAAGTAAAGCTGTCTCACCAAATCATGGACTTCTGCGGAGCGGGCGAAGTCGATGAATGTCTTCACCAAACCCTTGGGCTTATTTTTCGTGACAAGTGTTAATGGACGCGCCAGCGGAAAGCTGTTGTTGCGAACATTCTCGGTTGTCGCCGCCACGCCATTCGTCGGAAGTATCCTTATTGGAACATTTGCGCTGACGTTAAACTCGGCAGCCCCAATAGAAACATAGCCAATTGCATCGGGGTTCCCAGCCAGCGTTTTTATACCTTGTTCGTTGTCACCTATGATTACCGATGCGCGCACCTCTTCCGGCTTGAGTTTGTAATACTTCAAAAACAGTTCAAGCGTGGACCGGCCGTCGGCCTTGTTGATCACACTGATCGGCGCATCATCACCACCCACGTCGCGCCAATTCGTGACAATACCGCGAAAAATCCTCTCGACCTGGTCATCGGAAAGTGTCCGAACAGGGTTGTCTTTGTGCACGATAATCGCAATTCCATCGCGGGCAATCGCAATACCGCAAAGGTCGCTTTCTTGTGGCTTCAGACCACGCGACGCCATGCCAATGTGTGCAACACCGTTGCGTGCATCCACAATTCCACGCGACGAACCGCCTGCCTGCACATCGATGCGCACGCCCGGATGTTTTGATTCAAACCGTTTGGCGATTTCTGAAGCAAGTGGCGCCACCGTACTTGATCCCGTCAGCACCAGCCGGGTTGTATTGGTATCGTCTCCGCAGGCCCCGGCGAAACCCGCCAGCAGACACACCGCAAACACGCCAATCTTTCCGCGCACATATGAATAGAGTGTCATAACCACGTTCCATACGCCCCGTCAGTCAGCAATACTTGCGCCGCAATAGTTACTTCACGGATTTACACAAAAACGAGATCACAACACACGTGCTAGAACGACAAAAAACGACCGTATCCGATCGAGTTCAATCATGAACTACCACAGAACTCAGACACGAGAATTCACACTAGTGTCACCGCACACTCAAAGTATCGTGCTCATGACAGCATCTGATTGACGATGCGAATGCGGGAGGGGCAATGGTGATGACGCGCTTGAAATATGCTCGCGCCGAACATCTGAACAGAGATAAAAAATGGCAACGGTTCACTTACTAACAATCCGCCAAAAAGAACTTGGCTGCCGCACCTTCCGAGGTTGTCTGATTGCGACGAGCTGGCGACCATCTTCTGATAGTTTTAGCATGCCCGGGACGGGCTCCGCCAACCGGAGCCTGTCCCAGGTTTTTTTCAGCCTGACAGTTTCGATAGGGCCAGCTTGACGGTCTGGTCTGGATCGGCCGCGATCTGGAACCGGTTAAGCGCAGCGCAGAACCGGCGGACAATCTCAGCCAAATGCTCTTCGGTAAGAAGATTGAGAATGCCGACACGCACCTGTGTCGGTTCCGAAAGCGTCGGCCAGATACAGAAGTTTTCTTCGCGACAGCTATTCACAAAGTCCTTTTCCTGTCCCTTCAGCTGCGGCGGAAGGTCGAGCACAATCAAGCTGGTCATGTTCGACGTAACTTTGCAACCAGTCGATTCCAACGCTTGGCGTAGCGCCTGTTCGTAACGGCGATACTCGGCTGCGCGCGCTGCTACGCCCTCTTCCAGAATGATACGTAGAGCTTCATGGAACGCAGCGACGGCATAGGCGGAATGCGTACGGTGATAGGTGCCTTTTTCGCTGTCGGCACCGTCAATGATCCCCCAGTGTCGTGCCTCCATGATTGGATGGTGCACAAAGGAGCGCGCACCCGTCGCCTTTAGCTGCGCGATATAGTTGTCCCTGAAGCTAACCGGTGCGTAAGTCAGCGGTAGACACATAACGCCCTTTTGCGGACAGGAAGCCCAGGCTGCGACGCCGGGATAATCGTCAATCCTGAAATCCTCCACGCCCAGCGAGGACACAGCATCCACAAGGCCCATCACGCCATGCTTCTCACAAGCCGCGTTAAAGCCCGCGATATCGTTCACGCGTCCCGATCCGGTTTCCCAATGCGCCATGAAAGCCCACTTGGGTTTGTGTTCACTGAGCGCCTTCTCAACATCGTCGCCAGTGACCGACTGACCGTGCGGGATCTGGATGGTAACCACCGAAGCAGCTTTCGGATCAAGCGAATTGGCAGCCAATTCCTCAGCCGTTGCCGCCTTCATGCGGATGCTCAGGTCATCGATCCCTGAAAACGTGCCATTGACGAAAGAAACGACCTTATCGCCGGCGCTGATCGCGCTCATCATGCAATCAAGACCGCTCCAACCTGTTCCCGCGACACCAAAGGTGTGCACGTTCTTCGTCCCAAACACTTCACGGAGCATGAACTTGCTCTCAATCATTCCGCGCAGCACATCCGGCTGCATATGATCGGCAACGCCCGGGCTGGAAAATGCTTCGAGCACCCGTTCAGACGTATTGCCCGGTCCTGGACCGGCCGCGATAGTCTGAGGGATCTCGAGTCTCGGGAATACTGTCGCTGTCATCTAAAAGTTCCTCCTGCCGGGAATGTCGTTCGTTTTTTTATTTCGCGCCTTTTGCCACCGCGAGCCCAAACGTATGCCGTTTGATGAGCAGCCTTGCAAGGCTCCAGTCAGCTTGAAATCCCCAAATCACTTCTCTGGATGTCAGTGAAGCGCAGGACACGGCCACTCTTGCTCACTTCGGCTAGAGAATATCGAGGAAACGTGCCGAATCCGACTGCGCCTCTATGAAGCTGCTACGAATGATCGCAGCCTCGGAATTTTCTGCTCTGCCCAAACTCGCGCAACGAAATTCCCGCACCCAAACTGGCAACACCGACAACGTCGAACATGCTTGCCCCGCTCTTGGGACGCGAAGGAAACATTATCTCCCTCCTGTTCGAAAACCACCATCAAGTCATAGGCCAAACCTACCCGATCGAGCGGTCTACTGGATTGCCGCGGAGCAACGTGGAACGACAGACAAGCGGCAAGTACTCAGAACGATGGTGGAGCAGCTTTGTTAGGCAGAGGCGCGGCGTTGACTAGGCGCACTGAATAAACACTGCCAGTTACGCCGCTCGCCAAAACGTACAGCTAGCGGGAACGAGCAACGCAAATTACCCGGGCCGTCACACGGTATCGGGGCGCACGGCTCCAACATTTGCGAAACGCTCGGCGTCCTTTTTTCCATGCAGACCCAAACTTGGCTGTACCCGACCGGGCGTTGGTCATCCCACCCACTATTACAGCTTTGCCCGACCCGAAAAACGCGAGATTGCGCGTGATGCCCACCCGAATTGTGACTCCCGTTATAAGTGTATTAAATATTTTATTGCTATCTATGGTGGTGTCCTGATATGGATTGAAACTGATGAAATCTAGCTTATTGGCATTCTGTGACTTGCTACTTGGAAGCAGCGGACCGAACGCCCCAACGAAGTTCGCAACCGACACCAAGCTTCCTGGACATGAGCAACGCGAGCATGATCGCTACCGCGTAAACTGGCCGGCAAGCTGCACGATGAATGCAGACCAATATTGGCACGCGACAATTGTTGATGCGTCACGTGGCGGCCTCGGTCTCGATAGGGATCTGCCTGTCGAAACAGGTCAAATCCTAACGATCGCATTGCCGCAGATCGGCACCTACAGCTGCCAAATCGCCTGGAAAGGCAAAGGCCGATGTGGCGTGAAGTTTCTTGATGAAGACAGCCTGGCCGATGTCAGCCTAAACGAACTCGCTGCGTTCCTCGATCGTAATCCCAGCGCGTCAGAAACGTCGTGAGTAAACAAAGTGCGAAACTGTTCGAAGGCGGCAACCCCGAACGCCATCATTCGCAGCCGACAAAAATTTGCTTAGCCCTGCGCGTGCCGCAAAGCGTGACGGAGTGTGAGTTGTGAGCAGGATACGAAATTCACTGATATTAGGATGCGCATTCTACCTCTGTCTCTCAACTGGCAGCACCGCCGATGCGCCAGCCCTGGACCTATCGCAATCACGAGGAATCGTCGTAGCGCGCGCAAAGGCATCGATTGCGACGGACCTTGTCGCACGCGTAGAGGAACTGAAATTCTCGCCAGGCCAAAAATTCCGTGCCGGCGACACCTTGGTTCGCTTCGACTGCAAGCGTTATAAGGCAGAACATCGTGCAGCCGAGGCAAAGCTTCGGGCGAAGACGGGCGTTCTTGAATCAAACCTGAAGCTCGCAAGCCGCCGGGCGATTGGCACGACCGAGCTGCAGGTGTCACGTGCGGAAGTTGATCAGGCTCGTGCAGAGCTGGAAGCTTTGAGTGTGCGAACCTCACAATGCACCATCACGGCGCCCTACGCCGGCCGGGTTGTTGACGTTCTCATCAACGAGCATGAGATGCCTCAGGCCAACACGCCACTCATTGAGATTGTAGACGACGCCAGTTTGGAAATTGAACTCATCGTACCCTCACAATGGCTCACGTGGCTGAGGCCGCGCATGCCATTGAAATTTACCATCGACGAAACCCAAACGGCCTACCGATCGGAAGTGCTACGCTTGGGAAGCATTGTCGATCCGATTTCGCAAACGGTAAAGCTCACTGCGGCATTTCACGACAATCCGATCAATGTTCTTCCTGGCATGAGCGGAAGCGCGCACTTTGACGTCGCCACATCAAAGTCCGTGTTGCACAAGCCGGTGGGGCAAACACAATGACAGCCCCTCATCCCAACCACCCGACCGCCAATGTGGAAGAACGAAGCACCGAACCTGTCCCTGCGACTGCAACGGCCAAGCTGAATTCAGACCAGCGGCAGGCAACCGCAAGTGGACTGGAGATGCTGCTTTCCATCGAGGATCGGGCTCGAGAGGCAAAGACCGAGCAAGAGCTACAGTATCTAACCGTCAACGAAACGCGAAAGTTGGTGGGCGCGCGCCAAATCTTCTTGGTCCAGTGCATGCGTCGCAACCAGTTCCACGTCAAAGCCGTCTCTAGCCTCGCTGTGGTCGATCACAACACCCCCTTCATACGCTGGATCGAGACGATCGTTGCCCGAATGGAAAAAGACGCACAAGCCGATACACCACTCGAATTCGCGCTGCCAGCATTCGCGGACGAGGCCGCGGAGGAAACGGCCTGCTACCCCTTCCGATGGTTCTTCTGGCAACCGCTTAAACTTGAAGACGGAAAAGTCTTTGCCGGTTTGCTGATGGCGCGCGAGCGCGCTTGGACTGAAAACGAGCAGCGCGTCGCAGCACGTGTTGCACGAGCATACAGTCACGCGTGGCGGGCGTTGACCGGAACAAACAAGTTGCGACCCAGACAGAACGCGCGGCGCTTAACAATGGCCGTCCTATCTATAGCGACACTGCTGGCAGGCTTCATCCCGGTTCCGCTGTCGACACTCGCTCCAGTCCAGGTCGTCGCAAAAAATCCATACAACGTCACCGCACCAATAGACGGCGTCATCGATCGCATTGACAAAGGACCGAACAGCACGGTCGACAAGGGCGACACACTCTTCTTCTTCGAAAACACAACCCTGAAAAATAAGTTTGCCCTCGCAGATAGGGAGGTCGGAATCGCCGAAGCCGACTACCGCCGGGCCATGCAAAGTGCATTTACCCAAGACGAAGCCCGCCACCGGCTGGCAATATCCCGTGCCGAATACACGCTGAAATCCGCAGAGCGCACCTATGCGCACGACTTGCTGAAACGCGCAACCGTAACCACGCCGATATCCGGCCTGCTCATCTATTCCTCAAAGGATGATTGGGAGGGTCGTCCCGTCACGACAGGAGAGAAGATCATGCAGATCGCCGACCCCTCGCGGGTCCGGCTTAAGATTGAATTACCCGTCGCCGATTCAATTGTACTGAACGATGGCGCACGCGTCCGCGTTTTTCTTGACTCCGATCCCCTGCATTCATTCAAAGCACACGTCGTCCGCGCAAGTTATCACGCCGAAGCGGTCTCGCCAGATAAGCTTGCCTACAAACTCTTGGCCGAGTTCGATGAATTAGGAGAAAACCCTCCCCTCATTGGTGCACGCGGCACTGCACAGGTATTCGGGGATCACGTTCCGTTGGCGTTCTACTTGTTTCGGCGTCCAATCTCCTATGCACGACAGCACTTGGGTCTTTAGCGATGCTCACGCAGTCGCAATCAACGCTGTTGCCAGAGCTGCGGCAAGACCTGCAGCTCATGCAGGGAGCTCCATCGATCGAGGGGCAGCCACGCTGGATGGTCTATGACCCGCTTCGGCACCGATACTTTGAAATTCCACAGAGCACATTTGAGATCTTGTCCGCCTGGACACCCGGCGATCCAGGTCTGTTGCGCTTGCGTACCGAGCAGTTGCACCAACGCAGCATAAGCGACCAGGAAATCGACGATGTCATCTATTTTGCAACCACGAACAGCCTGTGCGCGGATCCACCTGAAGGCGATAGCCGACAATACCTCGACCGAATTGAGAAGCCGCAGCGCGGATGGCTATCCCATGCAATCCACAACTACCTGTTCTTTCGCGTCCCACTCTTACGACCGCAACGATTCCTGCAGCAATCTTTCCCAATCGTAGCGCCACTGTACTCCAAGGCGGCATTCCTCGTAATTGTCTTTACCTCTCTCCTAGGGATCTATTTGGTATCGCGCGAATGGGATGAATTCGCCGGCACATTTTTACACTTCTTCTCACCTGAAGGGTTCATTCTCTACGGTCTCAGCCTCGTATTCATTAAAACGCTTCACGAATTAGGCCATGCCTACACGGCCGTTCGTTATGGCGTCCGCGTCAACGCCATGGGCGTTGCATTCATGATGATGCTGCCGCTTCTCTATACTGACGTGACCGACGCCTGGCGCTTGCAGTCAAGAAAAGAACGCTTCGCCATAGGTGCAGCAGGTATCGCCGTCGAACTGGCGGTAGCAGGCATTTGCACCTTCTTATGGGTTTTCCTGCCCGATGGACCTCTGAGGTCGATTGTATTCCTGCTCGCAACGACAAGCTGGCTCATGAGCCTGGCAGTAAACCTCAATCCATTTATGCGCTTTGACGGCTATTACCTTCTGTCGGACTCATGGGGCATACCAAATTTGCAACCGAGGTCATTTGCGTTGGGCCGTTGGTGGCTTCGCGAATTGCTGTTCGGTCTCGGGCAACCCCGACCCGACACATTCAATTCAACGTCAAGCCGATACATGATCGCGTACTGCTTCGGCGTTTGGATTTACCGCTTCTTCTTGTTCCTAGGCATCGCGCTGCTCGTCTACCAAACACTTTTCAAAACACTCGGCATCCTACTCTTCGCTGTCGAAATTTTCTGGTTCATCCTCCTGCCATTCCTACGGGAACTAGGCGAATGGTGGCACATGAGGAAAGAAATTATGCAAACGAGACGATCTGTCATTTCCGGCCTCATATGTGCAGGCGTGATCGCAGCCTCTACCGTCCCCTGGAGCACCACTGTAGTGATCCCAGCGGTCGCCAACTCAATGCATGAAGCAAAGATATTTGCGCCAATGCCGGCACAAATCGCCTCGGTGTGGGCTCAAGAAGGGCTACCTGTGAACAAAGGCGACACGCTGTTTGTTCTGGTCTCCGCGGATCTGGAGCATCAAATCGAAAACGCGCGCGCAACAGTCGCCTTGCTAAAGGCCAGGCTGGCCCGCCGCGCCGGCGACACACGTGAACTGACAGACAGCCTGGTCCACCAACAATCGCTATCGGCAGCCCAGGAAAAACTGGCTGGCTTGTTACGCGAGCAGGACAGACTTACCGTTCGCGCACCGATAGCAGGGGTAATAAGAGATCTGAACGCCGATGCCCATAATGGTCAGTGGGTTTCGCCGAAGGATCGGTTGGGGCTTGTTGTCGACCCATTTAGCGCAATGGTCACAGCCGTCACCAACGAAGACGATCTATGGCGCCTTGCCCAGGGAGCGCCGGGACAGTTTGTTCCCGAAGACCCATCCATTTCGAAATTTTCTGTCGAAATAAGAGACATTGCCCAAGCCGGTGCGGAAAAACTCGAAATCCCATATCTCGCATCAATCTATGGCGGAGCCATTGCAGCCGAACGGGACGAAGATAGCAACGTACGCCCAGTCAACGCTGCTTACATTGTACGTTTTGGCGTCAACGGTACGGGAACATTGAACACCATGCGCGGCGTTGTTCGTGTTGCCGGGCGAGCGGAAAGCATCGCCTCTGCCCTGTGGAGACAAACGATGCGCGTTCTCGTTCGCGAGGCCGGCATTTAGAAACCGCACCAACTCTAGGCAACGCAAACAAGACGGGGTCATCAGGAACAATCACAAAAAAGCAGATCATCTGCAAACGCTGATCGGCCAACACGAATGAACATGTCATCTAAATGATAGAGAACAACGCATCTCTTTTTCTTGTCTTCTTTGATGAATTTTATGCGCTGTGAAAACTTATCCGTTACCCGGGCACTCTATTTTGAAAGTGAAGAGTACCTCTCAATCCCGGTGTTAGATGATGTTGCAATCATTCGATCTCAACAAAAAAGATGTTACCGCCACCCCGCGCACGTCTTATTCCCAGTCACTACAATCAAACATCTCCCACACTGCACTCACTGGCTCTGCGGGCGATCTCGACACACAACGAGAACGCAAGGACAACCGCACCTACAGCTTTCCTGCAAGACTCCAAAGATTCCTCCGAGTCGGGCGATTTCTGGCGCTCCGATTGCGCGCGGTCGTAAACCGCCATTTGCGACGGGCCCGAGAAGCGCTTAGCGAACGTGCCAAACGCCGCGCCGAAAAGAGCGCCCGCCGTCAAGCCTCCCTGCAAAAGGTACAACGCAACTCAGACTTGCTCGTTCTGGAGCCACGCATGGTGTTTGATGCGGCCGCCGCTGCCACCGCGGACCAAACCGCTGATCAGGTTGCCGAACAACAGGCAACCGACGCGCAATCCGACAACAGTGCCGATGCGGAGGGCGGCAAAGCCACCGATTGGCAGCAGGAAGCGGCGGCGGCTGCAGGTATAGAACAGGCTACGCACACCAATGAAATCGCTTTTGTCGATGGTTCGATTGAAAATCTGAACGAGCTGCTCGAAGGCATAGATCCGTCAGTCGAGGTGGTCATGCTTGACCCGAACCGGGATGGCGTAGAGCAAATCGCGGCAGCACTGCAAGACCGGCAGGATTTGGATGCCATCCACATTTTGTCTCACGGTGATCAGGGCAAGCTCTATCTCGGCAATGACGTACTTGATGCCGCATCCATGCAGGGCGAGCACTTGGATGAGTTGACGGTTATCCGTAACGCATTATCCGCCGACGGCGACATACTTGTTTATGGTTGCGATTTTACCGGCGGCGGCGCCGGCCTTGAAGCAGCAATGTTGCTAGGCTCGATCACCGGCGCGGACATTGCCGCCTCCACTGACGGCACGGGTGCAGAAAACCTCGGTGGCGACTGGAACCTGGAAACCGAGGTTGGAACGGTTGAGGCTGAAACCATTGTCGCTGGCGAATGGGATGGCTTATTGGCCGGCGAAACCGTCTTTACGTCGGGCTTCGAAACCGGGGCTGCAACGACCCACGTAACCGCACCCTACGACGGCTGGTCGAGCAATGACGGTGCCATTGAGATCTGGCGGGACGGAGTCAACGGTTGGACATCGCCATTTGGTGATTTCCGCATCGAGTTGAACGACGATCCGGGCAACTTCTTCCCTGACGCCCGCGACATTTTTCGCGATGTCAACACGATCGCAGGAGCTGAGTATACACTGACCTACTCATATGGTGGGCGGCCGGGTTTTGACGCAACCGTCAACAGTATGAACGTCGTCGTCGACGGTACGGTATTGAGCAACGAGACTGATAACGCCGTCGGTAACACAGATATCGTATGGAGCAACGACGCCGTCACATTCACCGGCAACGGTGGCGTCATGCGGGTTTCTTTCGAGGCTGCGGGCGTTGGCGTGGCAGGCGGCCGCGGCATGCATCTGGACAACATTGTACTGACGCGCGCAAACGTCGGCCCGGCCGCAACCAACGACACCAGTTCGGCCGTCGAAGACACTACGCTTATCGTCAACGCTGCTTCAGGCCTCCTTACCAACGATGTAGAACTGGACGGCGATACGCTCTCCGTCACCCAGTTTGACGTCGGCGGCACGACCTACGCCGCCGATACCACGGCAAGTTTGGCCGAGGGCGATCTCACTATAAACAGCGACGGCTCGTACACATTTGTGCCGGCGGCCGATTACAACGGCCCAGTGCCAGCGGCGACCTACACCGTAACGGACGGCACCGACACGGACACCGCCACGCTGAAAATCGATGTTACGCCGGCAAACGACGCGCCGACCGCGGTCGGCAACGATTACAAAACCAACGAGGATACCATCCTCTCCGGCAACACACTTGCAGACGATACGGGCACAGGCATTGATAGCGATATCGACGGCGATGCATTGAGCATCGATGCAAGTTCCGTCGGCACGTTCGCCACGGCCCAGGGCGGGTCCGTTACCATTGCTGCCGACGGCACGTTCACCTACACGCCTCCCGCCAATTACAGCGGTTCGGACAGCTTCAACTACACCGTCACCGATGGGGGACTGACCGATACGGCGACCGTCACTGTCTCGGTCGCCCCGGTCGACGATGCGCCAACTGCCCTTGATGATTTGGTTCTGCTTAACGAAGATACCAGCACGTCATTCAACCCGCTCTCCAACGACGGCGATCCGGATGGCGCTGTATTCCTGACCGACTTTACGCAACCTGCCTCAGGACTTCTTGAACTGAACGTGGGCGAGGCAGGCTCGCTCACCACCGATTCAAATGGCACAACAGTAAACTTTAGCGGCACTTACACCAATCCTGTCGTGTTCGCATTTGTGACCACGCAAAATGAGACAGCAGACGCCCCGGTGATCGCCAGGGTCTCCAATGTTACTGGAAATTCCTTCGACCTTGCGCTTGTCGAACCGAACTCGGGCAACCGATTTGACACAACCGACGGCGTGCACGGCCTCGAAAGCGTAAGCTACGTCGTCCTGGAAGCCGGCGTCTGGACTTTGGAGGACGGCACCATCGTCGAGGTTGGCACCCACTCCGTCGGATCGAATGCCAACAGCTTCACGGCAGTATCGTTCGACCATTCGTTTACCGCTTCCCCCGCCGTAATCTCCCAAGTGCAGACCGACAACAACGGCATAGAGTTCAACAACGCGCGCCAGAGAGCCGTATCCGCGGGCGGTTATCAGGTGACGAACGAACCCGCTGACTATCAAAGCACCGCAATCTCGACGCCCGAAACAATCGGATTCATTGCAATTGAAGCGGGCACTGGAACGTGGAGCGGGCTGGACTTTGAAGCCGGCGTCACATCGGATTCCGTCAGGCACGGTGACACCAGCATCAACTTCACGAATGATCTCGGTACAAATGTCAACTTCTTGGGGCAGCTTGCTACGTTCGATGGCCCCGATAATGCTCATCTCGACGCAAGCTCGCTCAGCGGCACGGGTGTCAACGTCAGCATCCAGGAAGACCGCACTCGCGACAGCGAAAATCGTCACACCACCGAGCGGGCCAGCTGGCTAACGATTGGCGGCAACGGAACGCTAACCGCAGTCGGCGGGACAAACTTCTCCATCGCGAGCAGCGACATCGACTTTGCATACACACCCGCGGACGATGTTAACGGCGATCAAACCTTCACTTATACAATCACAGACGACGCCGGACTGGCAGACAGCGCCACTGTCACGTTGCGTGTCGCTCCCGTCGGTGACACAGTGACGGACACACGAACCATCCTCGAAGACTCCGGCCCGACAGTCATTAATGTACTCAACAATGACAACTTTGAAGGCCCAGTAACGCTAACCAGCGTGTCAGCCCCGACAAACGGGACCGTCAGCTTTGATACTTCTGGCAACGTGACCTATACGCCGAACCCGGATTTCAATGGCGTTGAAACGCTGACCTACACGGTCGCTGAAAATGATCTGGGCATCACGGAAACGGGTACACTCGTCATCACGGTTACCCCTCTTAATGATCCCCCGACAGCAACGGACAACACAAACACGACCGATGAGGACACGCCCGTTTCCGGCAACGTGATCACGGACAACTCCGGGCCCGGCATCGATGCCGATCCTGAAAACGACACGCTGACCGTAACCCAGATCGATGGCGCGGCCTACACACCAGGTACACCGGTCACGCTAGCCTCTGGCGCACAAGTGACGTTCCAACCAAACGGAACCTATACCTACAATCCCTACGGCCGGTTCGAAGCATTGAATGCTGGTGACAGCACGACCGACACATTCTCCTACCAGGTTTCTGACGGCAACGGCGGGTTCGACACTGCAACAGTTACGATCACGATAACGGGTGTTAACGATATCCCCAGCTTGAGTGTCTCCTCACCAGCCGTCACCGAAGGCACCGATCCGCACGCTGTCTTCACCGTCACACTCTCCAATCCATCATTTGAAGCGATCACCGTAAGCTTCAACCTCACGGACGGTACCGCAAGCGGCAGCGGCACGGACTATGGGCCCGCGCTTGAAGTCTCAACCGACGGTGGCGCCACCTGGATGGCAGCTACATCCGCAACGATACCTGCAGGCGCAACATCGCTGCTAGTGCGCACACCCATTTCGGATGATTCGATCGACGAACCCACTGAGACCTTCGACCTCACCGCGACCGTCACGGCGGGCACGACCACAAACGCCACTGCGTCTGGCACCGCTTCCATAAACGACGATGATGACGCACCCGCGATCTCGATCGACGATGTCACCGTCAATGAAGCAGCAGGCAGCGCGACATTTACCGTCACGCTGTCCAACCCATCCGCATCCACGGTCACGGTCACGGTCACGGTCACGGTCAATTACGATACCAACTCCGGTTCGGCCACCGAAGGCGCCGACTTCTCCGGCACCAACGGCACCTTGACCTTTGCGCCTGGCGTCACGACCCAGACAGTCACCGTGGCCATCACTGATGACGCCATATTTGAGAATTTGGAAAGCTTCAGCGTCGATCTCACCAATGTCTCCGCCTCCGCCACAATTACCGACAATCAAGGCATCGGCACCATTCGCGATGACGGCATCGGTCCAGGCGGCACCGACGATGACACTCCAACTCTGACCGTCTCCTCGCCGACCGTCACGGAAGGCACCGACCCGCATGCCGTTTTCACCGTCGCGCTTTCCAATCCATCAACCCAACCCATCACGGCAAACCTCAACCTCACCGACGGCTCTGCAACAGCCTCCGACTATGGGCCCGCGCTCGAGGTCTCAACAGATGGCGGAGCCACCTGGTCGGCGGCCACGTCGGCCACCATTCCCCCAGGCGCGACATCCATCCTGGCGCGCGTACCGATCATCGACGACGCCATCGACGAACCAACCGAAAACTTTGATCTCACCGCAACAATTACAGCGGGCACAACGACGAATGTCACCGCATCAGGAACAGCATCAATCATCGACAACGATGCGACCCCTATCGCATCCGATGACACATTCATTGTTGCCGAGGATACGAGCCTGTCGATCGATGTACTTGGTAATGACAACGACCCGGACAATGACCCGCTGACAGTGACAATGATCGACGGCCAAGCACCAACTATCGGCACACCGATCGCGCTAAGAGATGGAACAGGAACGGCTACGCTCAATGGCGATGGCACGATCACGTTCCAACCGGCGCGGGACTACAACGGCCCTGTCGCGTTTGACTACGAGATTTCTGATGGCGCCAACACCGCAACGGCAACAGTCACCGGCACGGTCACCCCGGTTGATGAGCCATCCGTGCCACCCGAGACTTCAGGCACCACATTCGAGCAGTTGCAGGAGCAGACCGAACATATCGTTCCAACAGGAAACAGTTCGGAAACTTCCGATCCACTCACTGAGATTGGAGGCAATAACGCCATCGTGCTGGAAACCGTGGCGGCGATAGATCGCAGCGGTGTGGCCCCAGCCGATGTTGCACTAGATGGAATCGTCCTCGACACGGTCAACAACATCCATGATCTCGGCGCACTAGCGGAGCTACCAACCGACGACAGGCCGACGATGGGCCACATTCGCGATGTTGAAAAATTGCGCGCGTTGGCACAATCGGCACAGCGGGCATTTGGCGACAGATTCGGTCATTGGGATGGGCAAGCGCTTCGTGGGTTCTCATTGCACATCGACGTACCCGGTATAGCGGCGATGAATGATTCTTCCCGCACCGGGCAGATTGTCATCGACACGCTCATGCGGGATCATGTGTTGTTTATTGAAATCAAGAATGATTTGAGCGCCGACACGCATGGAAAGATCAGCGAACACCGGATACTGCAAGCCGATGGACGCCCGCTGCCGACTTGGGTTCACCACACCGCGTCCGGTACATTGTTGGCGGAAGTACCGGTTGACACGCAGAAGCTTGATCTGCACGTCATCGCATTGTTGGAGGATGGCTCATCCATCGAACAGAAAGTGGCAATTCAGACGATGTCCGGCGAGATCAAACCGCTTGCCATGAACGAGGACGGGCAGCGGGCGAGCAACTTCGATGCACAATTAAACAGTGCAGTCGTAGGTGACATGGAAGAGATCCGCAAAATGGACGGCGCCATCACCAACAGTCAGCCAAAGTAAAATCAAGACGCGAATTGCGAGCACCACAAATGGCAGAACGACACCAATGAAACAGACGCCACCTCTCTCAACGCTCAGCATGTGGCTAGGTGAACACAACGCTGAAGCCGACTTGGCATTGAAAACGCCCGAAGCTCCAAAAAAGCATTGAAGCCAAGCCCACAAATCAGCTATCCACAAACAAATTACAACCTTGGATAGCGTCTAATATCCTATATTTCTTTATAGTTGTGCATCGTACTGTTGAATTGGAGACTTCGGTGCGCGCACTTCTACCTGCGCTGGTCGCGGCAGCTGCTGCCGGCTGCGCTATACATCCACAAACTCTCAGTTTCACGGAGCTTGCCGACTTCGCGCAGGATAAGCATTGGCGCGTGACAATCGATCAGGAGCCGGTGAGTGGCGCCGTCGGCTTGTATGAAGCAATGGCTCGGGCACTGAAGTACAACCTCGATCACCACGTAGAATTGATGGAAATTTCGCTGCGTCAAAGACAACTTGATCTGGCGCATTACTCCCTGCTGCCAAACGTTGTGTCGAACACAGGCTTTACCGAGCGCAACAATTATTCCGGTGGTCGCAGCGTGACGCTGTTGGGCGATCGCCAGCTCGGCGACACGTCACTACGCGCCTCGACATCGACCGAGCTTGAAGTTGGCAACTCCGACCTCACCTTGAGCTGGCATATTCTGGATTTTGGTTTGTCGTACGTTCGCGCACGCCAAGCTGCCGACCGCGTATTAATCGCAGACGAAACCAAACGCAAAGTCATAAACCGTATTTTGGAAGACGTACGCTCCGCATATTGGAAAGCGGTCAGTGCGCAGCGATTGTCGGCTCAACTTCGCCGGCTCAACACCCGTGTCGAACAGGCGCTCGCAGATTCGCGCGATCTATCGGAACAGTCCGAAACCTCACCCATGACCGCGCTAACCTACGAGCGTGAGCTCGTTGAAATCCGGCGCGAGATCCATGAGCTATTGAGCGAACTCACCGTTGCCAAGACCCAACTCGCCGCACTGATAAACATAAAACCCGGCACACGATTCTGGGTCAGAGTTCCACACGATCATCGACAGCCGCGTTTACTCGACATGTCACCAGAAGAAATGGTCGAAACAGCGCTCGTCTCGCGATCTGAGTTACGCGAAGTCGCTTACAAGACGCGCATCAATGCCAAGGAGGCGCGCGCCGCGATTTTAGAAATGCTGCCAGGTGTCTCCGCCGACCTGGCACCCAACTGGAACAGCAACGACTTTCTATTCAACCAGCACTGGGTGACGTGGGGTGCGAAGGCCAGCTGGAATCTCCTTAAAGTATTCAACTACCCAGCGCGCAGAGCGGAGATCGAAGCCAAAGATGACTTGCTGGATGCGCGCGCGCTTGCCGTAACGATGGCGATCATGACCCAAGTGCACGTCAGCCGCGTGCGGCTCATCCATGCGCGGCGTAAATACCGCGTCGCCCAGGAATACCACGACGTACAATACCGCATTCTCGACCAAATAAGGACAGCGCTTGATGCTGGCAAGGTCAGCGAACAAACAGCCATACGCGAAGAGATGAACACGCTCGTATCACGCGTAAAACTGGATCTTGCCTTTGTCGAACTGCAAAATGCTTTTGCAAATGTGCATGCCTCCATCGGGCTTGACCCCTACGATGGCTATTACGTTGAGGATGAAACGGTTCGCGGCCTGGCGGCCCAGCTAAAAACGCATTGGCAGCAACTGGGCGACCGAAGCGCAAGCTGAACCATGCAAAGTCCCAATGCTGACCAAACCAATCTGCAATAGCAGCATTCCATCCAAATCAGTCAGGTTGTACTTCGCAATCGGAGCCGCCACTAAGCGACACCCTCTAGAGTATTGAGCGAGCGAACTGTGACCTCAACATCCATTCCGAGATAATCCGCAGAGTCGCCGATGAATGTGCCGGACACCGGAATGGCCTGAGCCGGTTCGCGGGCAACCGCAATCGGTACAAGGTTGTGACCACCCACACCGCCGTTCGTCGGGTCAACTTCAATCCACCCAGCACCTGGCAGGTAGACCTGCACCCAGGCGTGCGTCGCACCCGCGCCTGTAATATCTGTATCTCCGCCATCGATCGCAGGGTCATACAGATAACCGCTGACAAATCGGGTAGCCAACCCGACACTTCGAACGGCCTCCATCATTAAGACGACGTAGTCGCGACATGTGCCAGAGGTCTTTTCCAGTGTCTCGATGGGCGTTTGAATACCGACCTCATGACGTTCTTCATAAGCAAACTCCTGTTGGATTGTTTGCGATAGTCTGCGCAGGAATGCTTCTGTGTTGCCGTCAACGTCCGGATGCTCGAGGACGCGCCGGGTCCACTCAATGACCAACCTGTCCGGATCGGAATAGTGTCGTTCAATCGTTCGACCAAGGTCGGGTATTTCGCTTAGCGGGTAACTGAAGGGAATTTTCTTGGCGTATGGTTCCACTCCAAACTCACTATTTACAGATGGGTATCGATCAATGATGATCTCGGAGGAAATACGCAAGCTGTCGGCAGGCGTTTCAAAGGACGTTATGGCAACCGAATTGCCAAAGACGTCGTAGAGCCAGCGCAGGCTCGCCTGCGGTTCAATTTCCAAGGTAGCATTCAATAGGCGCACGTCGTGGCTGTCACGCGGCCGAATCATCAGCCTGTGCTCGCCGAATTTTACCGGCTGTTTGTACTTGTAAGTCGTGACGTGCTTGACGCTTAGCCTCTGCACAACTGAAGTCCTTTAATAGTGCGGGCATGGGCCCGTTCGGTACGCGATATCGCCTGCAAATCAAGACCACGCTATCCACCAGCAAAGTACCGATCGCCGATCGCACCAGATACCTTGGCCAAAGATGTCTGAAGGCCGTCGAGATAGGTGTGTAGGCTCCTGGATGTCAAGGCTTTACCCGGCCCGGTTTCGATCAGGAACTCCAGTTCTCGCCGGCTTGCTTCCAATTGCTCACCGCGACGAGCGCCGTGCCGTCGCTCGAGATCTCGAAGGTTGCTGGTCAGGCGGCTGACGCATAGCGCGACGGCTCTTGGGAACTCCTCATCGTACAGCAGGAAGCTCGCGATATTATGCGGTTTGGAAGCACCGGGGTGCCGGCTGCGATAGGCATGATATCCTGAGACCGAACGAAGCAGCACGTTCCAGTGAACCCACGCAATAACATCATCGTCGGCAGGGGTCAGCCGGTCATAGCCCATGTCTAGAATACGAGTGGTTTGGTCGGCGCGCTCCAGATATTTGCCAAGTTGATAGAAAGACGATCGTTCACCGCGCAGGAATGTTCCTTCCGCAATTCCTTCGAAGCCTTGACAGCCTGCAACGATATCCCGTGCAATTCGAGAAATATTGGCCACTGAAACGTCTCTTGCTGGAACTTCAGCGACTCTTGCGTGAAAGATATTGATGTGGGCCCACATCTCGGTGCTGATGAGATGACGTACCGAGCGGGCATTTTCGCGAGCTGCACGCGTACAACTGATGATCGATGCTTGGTTGTCGCGATCCAGCAAGTAGAAGTTTAACACACCTTGCGTCGTTGGCTTGCCATGCATGTTTTCGTAGCGGGCACGATCGGCATAGAGTTCCAGAACCCGTGACCAGTTTGGTCCACTAGCATCGTCGCGCGCGTAGGTCTCATTTATATCTAGGATGCGCGCAAGGTTCTCTGCGCGTTCCAAATAGCGTCCGAGCCAAAAGATGTTTGAAGCAAAGCGTGCAACAAGACTAGACAAGAACCCAGGTATCCTTTGAACCACCGCCTTGCGATGAGTTGACGACAAGCGAACCGCGCTTGAGGGCGACGCGGGTTAATCCGCCTGGCAGAACCCAAGTTGACTCTCCCGTGAGTGCGAATGGGCGCAAATCAATGTGGCGTGGCTCGACGCCCTTGCCAACCAGCGTCGGCGCGACCGACAACTTCACCATCGGTTGGCTGATAAAGTTGTGCGGGTCGGCGATGATTTTGGCCCGCAGCTCCTTGAGTTCGCGTTTGCTCGCTCGGGGCCCTATCACCACGCCATAGCCACCCGATTCGCCAACCGGTTTGACGACCAAATTCTCCAGGTCATCAAGTGTCTTCTTCAATCCCTCTTCTTCGCGGCATATGTTGGTCGGGACATTTTCAATAATTGGATCTTGGTCAAGGTAATAACGCACGATCCGAGGCATATAGGCGTAAACCGCTTTGTCATCGGCAACCCCCGTGCCGACCGCATTGGCTAAGTTCACGTTTCCTTTGCGGTACGCGTTGAACAACCCGGGCACACCCAACATGCTATCCGGGTTAAAGACCTCGGGATCCAAAAAATCATCGTCTATCCGGCGGTAGATGACGTGGACACGCTCCCGCCCCGCCGTTGTACGCAAATAGACCTTATCATTTTCCACCAGCAGATCTTGGCCTTCGGCAAGCTGGGCGCCCATCTCACGGGCTAAAAACACGTGCTCAAAGTAGGCGGAGTTGAACACCCCGGGCGACAATAGCACGACGGATGGATTCGCAATTCCGGTCGGCGCAACAGCCTGCATGGCACGCATGAGCTGTGCACCGTATTCGTCTACATCTGCGATCGGAATTCCGTCTGCAAGATCCGGGAATGCGCGCATCATGAGATGCCGGTTTTCTATGACGTACGACACGCCCGAAGGCGTTCTGGCGTTGTCTTCCAACACCCGGAATGCACCTTCATCGTCGCGAACGAGGTCCGTTCCGCAGATATGGACATAGGTCCCCTTCGGCACGTCGACGTCACACATTTCTTTCCGGTAGTTCTTATTGCCCGTGACGAGTTCCGCTGGAACAGTCCCGTCCTTTAGGATTTTTTGGTCATGATAAATGTCGTGCAGAAACAAATTGAGTGCAGCGACCCGCTGCTTCACGCCGCTTTCAATAGTATTCCAGTCGCTACGTGTAAGGATCCTTGGAATAACGTCGAATGGCAAGATCCGGTCGATGGCGTCTCTTTCGGTATAAACCGTGAATGTGATGCCAAGGTTGAAGAGCTCCCTTTCAGCATCGCGAGCGCGCCGGCGCAAACCAGCCGAACCAAGACTATTCAGGCGACTTGAAATTTCGCTTAGTTGTTCAATACGGTCGCCACCCTGCAATTCACAGAACCAGCCATCAGGATCATAGTTCGCCAGTAGTCCAGCTTCATTGCCCTGTCTCTGACTTTGACTTTGAGGTGCCATATATGACCTGCTGACGATTACGTACTGAAGCTCACGCTACCGGCTGCTGGACACAATAGCAAATGACACACCCCACCCGAAAGCACGGGCCATGCCCGCTTCCGGTGCGATTGCCGATCACCGTAGACACAACCGCTTATTCGATTGATATAATCCGAGCACAGAATTGACGAACCTGTTGAATGGGTCCAAACCGGCACCCTTCAATTAAAGTCGAAGCAAGATGTTGGTATGCGGTGCTAAGGCCGGTGCGTGACACATTGAGGTTTAACGCGCAAACGATTGCATCCCGGGAACCATTAGCAATTTCTGCAGGTCGATTGAACGAATGAGCCTCAGACGCATTTTTCCTATCAAAGCGTTGTGCCCCCTTTTTGCCCCCTACGGGAATTTCACGAACTCGCAACGCTCATCTGCCGACTTTCGATAGATGCGTCGAACCGACAGCAAAGTAAGCTCAGACCTTCTGGAAGGTCGGCTATCCAGGAGCAGAACGGAAGCAATCATGCCGCGTCATAACCGACGTGAATGACCCGGAGCTGCCCTGAGCAGTTGCAGCAAGCGCGGCACTTGACCAGTCGGCCCGCAGAGATTCCGGACAGGCGCTGTCGCGTGCAATCGACCAAAAAATGCGAGCCCTAAGGCTCGCGAAGCTCCACGGCGACCGATTTCTGGGGTTCAACCCGCACCCCGCGCACCCAGGTCGCATCTTTGGGGTCGTCGCCGAAATTTACGCTGACGTCGTACAAGCCAGGAAGGAGGGTGAAACTGGTGTGAAAATCGCCGCCCACGATAAATTTGGTTCCGCCCGCCTCGTGGACCGCACGATAGTAATTAACTTCTTCGCCCGATTTTTTGAGCACCTTAGTTTCCATCTGCCCGTAGCCGTCGGAAATAATGGCCGTCTCAGTCCAGGCTTTCACTTTAACGCCTTTGTCGACTCGGGGTTGCTCGTACCCGAAATGGACGTCGTACTCGCCAGGCCGCAAATCGACGGTCAGCCCATAGTCCCTTGCGCTGACTTCCTTGTTCGTTCCGGCAAAAAGGACTCTGACGCGAACGCCGATGCCGCCGCCTGTCCCGTCGAGAGCTTTAAGATTCAGGCGCCCATAACCACGCGCCACGCAGCGTGTGATGGACCCTCTCTTGACGCGAACCTGCGCGAAGGTGTCGATCTCAGGATAAGCGAAGGTGATGTCATAATAGCCGCTCTCGACATCGTAGTGTTCCGGATAGTAGTCGCCCGCGACCCTGTTCTTCGTGCCGGCGGCGTAGATGGTGCGGGTGACATGCGTCTTCTCACCCATCGCATCCAGCGCGACCAAGTGCAGGCGCCCCTTTCCGCGCGGCACGTCGTTCAGCAGCAAAGGGTCTTTCACCTCATGGCACACTCTTGCGGGCAAGGGGGGCGATGGCGATTGTTCTACAACATTGAAAGCGGCGGAGGCGACTAGGACGCCACCCTCTTCGTTCAGAGAGAACATCCGAACCTCATAAGCACCGACCTTGAGCGGTGCGTCAAAGCCCTTTTCGCCGGCCGGCCGGTGCCTCAAGGGGTGGATGCGCCCTAGCTTGTCGTTCTGCGCGTAGTCCTCCGCCGGGACATCCTTTGGGCGGACTGCGATCCAGGAATTTTTCTTGAAGCAGGCGGGCGCGGTGAAGGAGACCATGAGCCGTTCGAGAGGCGTCAGATTTGTCTTCGACAGCCGCAGTTGAGGCGCGATCGGCTTGGTCACCTCGAATTTGTACGCGGCGCGGCTTGCGTCTTCTCCCAGTTCGGCCATCAGGCGGTTCAACATGCGGAGCGCCCGGCCATAGCTCTTGTCGCCGGGCGCGTTGATCGCTGTAAGCTGTTCGCGAACCTTCTGGCTGGCGGCCCGGCGGACCAGGTCAACCGGATATTTCTTGCGCGCTCTCTCCACGAGATCGAATGCGTATTTAGTCTTATTGATCGCTCTGCCTACGAGGTCGTAGTCGCGCCAGCGCACCCTGTATTCCTCATAGGCCTTCGCCTGCGCGATCTCCTGAGCGTCCGCCTCCTTGATCGCTTGCATCAGTCGGCCGACCCTTTGCTCCTTGATCGTGGCGTTGACATAGAGCAGAACGGAGCCAACCACTTGGCCCAATGATTTCAGTGCAGGAAGCCCGCGTGTGGGATCGCGTTCGAACAACGCCTTCGCGCCGTGGATAGCGCCGTCGATTGCGGTCAAGGATGTCCCCAACGTGTTGAATGCCGCCTTTTCTCCGTTCAATTCTTCGTCGGAATAGGTCGTATTTATTTTTCGAATCGTTGTTAAATAAAGGCTCTTCAGAGTATTGAGACTACCTAATTTCTGCACGACCGTTTGAGCGAAAAGCGTCTTGTCATTTAGGGGGTTGGTGCTGAGAAGTTGGTTCGCATCGATCTTGCTCAGCGTTTTTATCTCATCCAACAGTGCGGATAGATCTAATAGAATGCTTCCGAGATCCGCCAAGTAATCCTGGGCGCCAAGTGCTAGATAAAGACGCTCGCGCGTCTCGGCATTTGAGATCGTCTGCCCCATGTGGTTCTTCAAATGACGCAGCGCGTCAGCTTTCGCGTCGCCGGTCCACTTCTGGTATTCCTTCAGCACTGTTTGAATATCATACAGCCGACTGAGCAGAGCCGCCGCCGCTTTGGGGTCCAGGTTTGGGCAATCGTCATCGCGCCAGAGTTTCGCCTTCCCGATAACGACATCGAGAGTACGGCCGGATCCACCGAGTCTTCCTTCAAGATCTTCCCGTCCCAGATACGCCTTCAACTGCGAGTCTGCGATGAGCGAAGTGGACTGTGCGGAGGCGCCAGAGCTTGTATCAGTTACTGATAAGAAAAAAAATAATAGAATAACCGCACATCGCATGAGCGAAACTCCCCTCTTGAGATCTCTAAGGTCCGTGCTCTGAACACGTTATGATATTCACGTTTCGCAATTTGTTCGGAAGGTTGGATTTGGCGACGCGCTAGTTAGCTTCTGCGCGAAGCGAATCCAGTCCGATGGAATAGAATACTGCTAGTTCGCTTCAGTTATTGTCAAATGAGCCACATTGTTAGTCTGGAGTGCCTCCCCGAGAGTGACCCAACGCTTGAGTGGGTCCCGGCTCCATTGAAGGAGTCGAGAAATGGGCCGCAAGCATTCCAAGCCCGAAAAGATCATCGCGCAGCTTCGTGAGGTGGACGTCCGATTGCGGTCTTCGCTAATTCACCGGCGAGAGCCTTGAGATTCATCCGGTTACTGGTAGCATCTAGGAAATTTGGGAGGACGGGTTGGAGCTTAGCAATGCCCCTGGTCGGACAGCCCGCGACCAATGCGTGCCGCTTCGACTAGTGTCCGTTCTCGTCCCCGCTGCTATAGAACGGATTGCGGTAGCAACGTGATCAACGCAAACTCGAGTTTTCACACATCGCTAGCCCGTCGCCAACTCGTCAACTGATGATTTTTCCTCGTTTTGATCGCGAAATAGCCGGTTCGCCATCGACCTGTTTTCAATTTGGTTTGCCCTTGCAATACTGCTGATAGAAAGACAGCCCAAGCCCTGGCACGAGAATGCAGTGGCATGGAGCTGTGTATTTTGAAGAATATTCGATTGATGAAACCCAGCTAGGCAAGGTGGTTTCAAGATGCGAGTTATTGACCTGACAAGGACTTGGTTCCGGTATGTATATGAGCAATGGCTTACCGTTGACCCAAGAAATCAGCGCGTTCCGGCGTATGGGCTGCGTCGAGGGGAAATTGAAGATCGGATCATCGGAATTTCACACAAGATATGGGGGCGTTCGGGCTTTGATTTACCTCCTCCGGATCAAAGCGGTCGCATGCTGTTACGGATCGGTAAGTTCCTTACCCGGCTCAGCGGCCTGTACTTCTTTGTATTTTTCGGGTTCTTACTCCTATGGAGTTATACTCCACTTTTGCAGTGGCTGTTTTCATTGCCAAGCTTTGCATGGGTGCTCGACTCCATTCACCCGGCGGTAGCCTTTGGCTCGATTTGGGGGGCTGTACTCCTCGCAGCGATCGGATTTGAACTGATCCGGAGAGGGAAAGAGAAGCTTCGTCTGGTGCCATTGGATCTAGCCAAGAAAGCGGGCCTGGGCGAGATTGGCGAGTTGGGTCTAGACGACCGAAGGGAGCGCCACGGTCTGTCCCAAATTCTTGGCACTGTTGCAATGATGAGTGGAATCTACGGGACGGTTTTGTGGAGTGACTATTTCCGCGATGAGCCAACAATAAGGATGTTCTGGTTCGTTCCTGTCATAATGGCTGTGTTTGGCGGCTTCTTGGTTTTTCGCGACGTATTCCGATTTGTCAGAAATCCATTCGACCAGTTTAAAAGCTTGTTTCGTCGAGGACCTTCGGCGACGGAGGTGCTTAAGTCGGATCCGCGCAAGCCGATACTTTATCTTCGTTCATTTATGGATGACGACCTAACTATCCTGCGAACCTGGACGACCGGCTCGGAAACGATGGAGTTCGTATCATTTGAAGCAGCTATAGCCGATCAGTTTAAGCCCTTCGGACCTTTGATCGCGATTGGAAGGCCGGGCGCGTCTAGCTTCTTTCCGACGAGGGGAGCTTCGCGGGACTTCGTTTCCGATGCCGAATGGCAGGAGGTTGTCACGAACTGGTTAGAGGAGGCGTTTGCCGTACTGCTGGTTCCCGGCTTGACCGAAGGTGTGCAGTGGGAACTCGACAAAGTCGAAGAAGGCAACCATGTCGGGAAGCTAATTATTCTCTTGCCGCCAAGCGGCGGACAAAGGTCGGTGGTTGCAAAAGGGAAACGCTTCTTCCGACTTTTCAAACAGCCTGAATGGCTGACCGAGGACCAAATGCTAAGGTGGCGGCGCTTGCGATCTGCGCTTGTTGATATGCCTCGGTTCAATCGGCTGCCGGAAGTCCCACCAAATAATCTCATTGCAATTCATCTTGGGCGCGACGGAGAGTTGACATTCATAACCGGGCCTAGTGACGAGGAACACTATGAGCTGGCTGTCCGCTACGCCATTTTCGGGATGTTTTATGATGTCGATAATCGTCTTGTTTCGGCTGATTGATCGAATGGAGATCGAATCTTGCCGCGTGTGTTGAGTCTATGTCGGCTCGCTCCACCGTCTGGTATTTTAGAACTTTCTTTGTTTTCAATTCCGGAAGGAAAAATTGTTGGTGCTTTGTTCATTTCGTGAAGCAGAACAATATGGCTGGTTTCGATCTGGTTCCCGGTCTCATTGTTATTAACATGGGTTAACAATGCACAGATCGCGAACTGTCGTTCTGAATCGGCTCTGCCCAGCGGCTGACCGTCAGCTAAACTATCAAGGACCGAACGAACGTCAGGCCAGTCTTCGCCGCGACGGCGACTGCAGAAAGTTGACCCGCTTCGTAGTTTCGCTGCGGAGCACCTGACCGGCCGCAGCTTAGGGCAAAACTA
Source organism: Hyphomicrobiaceae bacterium (assembly GCA_965222485.1). Classification (GTDB taxonomy): domain Bacteria; phylum Pseudomonadota; class Alphaproteobacteria; order Rhizobiales; family Hyphomicrobiaceae; genus CBDCUC01. The sequence goes on along the minus strand of CBDCUC010000040.1, from coordinate 1,012,237 downwards.
AAGAATGCCACCCGTTTGAACGAAGGAGCTGAACCCCGAAAAACCACTCCAATTTTTGGGGAGCAAGCCGTAGAAGCAAGTGCTACCAATAAGCTCACGTGCCGATGCTATCGAGCGACTATTTCCTGGGCACAAGCGGATCAGTTTCGGCAACGCCTCACATAGCCGTCTAGATCGAGGGGCTACTGCGGAACAAATGTCGAAAACTCTTCGGCAAAGTTGATACGCTTAGCTGCTGCTGCCCCAATTCTCTTCAGATCTTCGATTGCATCGACATTGTCCATTGTGAGTTTGGAGGCATTGACATCACTGAGGCCAAGTTCACTGAGACCTCTATCCGAAATGTCGGCATCATAGCGAGCATACAGAAAGTGCTTTCCTAGGTTCTTGGTTAGTGGAATTCGGTTCTTAGTTTGATCGAGCGGAATCATGTCTCCGAGAACGCTATCGATTTTGCTGCCGTGAACGCACCGGCCAAAAACACGGCAATTAATATCGTTTTCAGTCGAAATCGCATGCATAAGATCGCCGGGTACACTTTGTGCAACCAGCCATGGAGTGCTGCCCCGTTCACTAATCTGCAAATTGACGTTTGTGGCTTGGCCAGTGCCTACGGACACCAACATCAGTTGTTCTTCACCCGTCGGCCACGCGAGCCGGTGAGCCGGTTCCGTGGCCATGCGGTAGAGAAGGAATGACGGGTTATTGTATGCAGTCACACCGCCGTCTTCGAACAGAAAGGCTTTTTCTGATCCATTTTCGGTCAAGACACGGATCTTTTCACGAGGAAAGTAGAATGGCGCGGCGGTACTTGCACGTACTAGCTGCCAAAGCTTAATGGACTTGTCAGCGTTGAAGTACTTGGCATGAGGGTTTGTCGATACCGCCCAAGCCGACTCTGTCGTCGCGTTCCTTGTTATGATCAGGAGTTCGGACTTGAGGCCATTGCTGGCCTTCAGTTCGGCTATCGTTTTGTCGCCGAGTTCTTGTCTGAGCTTCCTTTTGAGTGGACCGGCCTTGTATCTATGGCGTAGGCGGTTCCAGACCCAGGGGTGAACAAACATGCTCTTCCCGGCACCTTCATAAAGAGTGATTAGCTCGTCGACGGACTTTCCGACTGTCAAACCGGCGGCAATGATTGCTCCGGTACTTGTCCCGGCAAAGTAGTCGAAGAAATCACACAAGCGGAATGCATCGGGATCGGGAGACTTCGCCTTGAGCTCGTCCTCAATCTTCTTGAGCTTCATCAGTGAGATAAGCCCAAGAATGCCGCCGCCGTCCAGGGACAGTAGCCGCTTCTGGTTCGCTGCCTGAGAGCCAGTCAACATGTTCGACCTCTTGCAAGACTTGCTATTATCCAGGTGCTCTGCTGCTCTCGTAACATCGTAATATTGCAATTTGCCTCACTGCAACAATCACAAGTCACAACATACGGAAATTTGGGACAAAGAGTATGTTCGGCTGTCTTGTCACAACGACCGCGTGTGGCCCGGAACACCAGTTTTGAGGTGGGCAGAGCAGGTCGGCTCTGCCCAGCTAGTTCAGACGTCAACCTTTTCAGCGATTTCAAGAGCGTCGTCGACCTCAATCCCGAGGTAACGAACGGTGCTCTCGATTTTTGTGTGCCCGAGCAACAGCTGAACTGCACGCAAGTTGCCGGTGCGTTTGTAAATCAGCGTGGCCTTGGTGCGACGCAGCGAATGGGTCCCGTAAAGGCTCGGATCAAGCCCGACTGACGAAAGCCATTCTCCAAGAAGTCGGGCGTACTGACGCGTCGTGAGATGTTTGTCCGGTGCACCTCGGCCGGGAAACAAACATTGGCCAACCTCGCGCCTGCTCTCAGCCAGATAGGCATCGATAGATTCCCGTGTTTGCTCGGTCAGTTCGAACTTGACCGGCCGACCGGTTTTCTTCTGCCTGACTAAGGCGCGGTCTATCGCATAACCGCGTGGAGCTACGTCATCAACACGAACAGCGACTACATCGCAGCCGCGAAGCTTGCTGTCGATTGCGAGGTTAAACAACGCGAGATCGCGGGTTCGCTTCTCAAGTTGAAGTTTCGTCCGGATGGCCCAGACATGCTTTGGTCTCAGCGGTGGTTTCGGACCGATGAGCTTGCCCTTGTTCCACGGTTCACGTTTGGTATGGAGTTGAAAGGATTCTTGATACTCAGACATGGTCGTACTCCTTCTATTAGAGGGATGACCACGTTGCGCCCGCGCGCTTCAACCGCTTGATTTAATGTCAGCCTTTGGCGTGGAGTTGTCGAGTTTCGGTTAATACGTTGCTGCCCAAATGTTGCTCATGACCCAAGACGGACTTCAACGGCGGACAATTGCCGGCCCCAATCGATTAAGACATGTGCGGTTGCTAATGGCCCGCGAGCACCTTCCGGTCGCTATCGCGCTTCCCCAGCCTTGAGCTGGCGAATTTCCTGCAACATTTTTTTGTGCGCCGGATCCAACCGCCCAGCCTTTTCAAAATCGATCAGAATCGAGAGCGCACGATCAAAGTATTCATTGTCGGTACTGCCGCTTAGTTGCCCCAATCGTCCGAGCGGTACAAGAGACATCTGTCTAGTATGAAAATTTTCAGGGTCCTTCGCAAGCAAGCGATCAAGAATGGCAAGTTCCAACTTAAACTGAGCTATCGCCCCGGACGTATCTTTCTTTAATGCGAGTAGCGTTCCGACCCGCTCATGGGTTATGGCCAAATCGCGTTGCAAGCGTGCGTTAGATGAATCCCGTTTGGCAATCCGGGCAAAAGTTGATTGCGCCCTTTTATAGCCTGCCAGCGCGCCATCGATTTCATTGGACATTGCCAAAAGATCCGAGAGCTTCAGCTCTGTGGCGGCGAGGTCGCGTAGCCAGGAGGAGTTTTCGGAATCGCTAGCAACGAGCTTTTCAAGCAGCGCTTTTGAGGCGAGGTAATTGTTGCGAGCCTCGTCCTGGTGCCTATTGATGCGATGGATATCGCCGATCCTGTTGTTGATCTTGGCAAGGTCATACCGCCAGTCAGCATTCGTAGAGTCGAATGCTGACAGACGGTCAAGCACTTGGCGACTGCCGGAATAGTGTTCGATCGCTTTCGCAGTCTCCTGCTTGCCCGCTGCAATGTCGCCGAGCTTGACCCGCGTGACGGCAACGTCGCGTTGCCAGATGATGTTTTTGGGATCGGAAGTAGACAGTCGGTCGCGGATGTCCAGGGAATGCTCGTAATTGGACCGCGCGTCGTTTCGGTGCCCCTGTTTCAGTTGGAGGTCGCCTAAACTTTCGTGGGCAATAGCGAGGTCACGCTGAAAGCCCGTATTGTCAGGTTCCTGCGAAGCTATCTGCTTGCGCAGCTCTAGCGCCTGCTGCAACTGTTTCAGGGCGTCGGATTGGCGGCCGGTACCCTGCAGGGCATGCGCCACCTTTTCGTAAGCAACCGATAAATCTCGCAGTTGATCGATGTCTTTACCGTCGGCCAAAACATCTGCTCGAATAGCAAGCGCTTCGTTAAAGCTCGCCAGCGCATCAGCCATCCTCGATTGCAGGCGGTAAATATCGCCTATCCGGAGCTTCGCCAGTGCTGACAGGAGAGGCCACTTGGTCTCCACGGCAGATACACTCGAAATCTGCTGTTGCGCGATGTCATCGGCCGCCTGATATCCCTTGAGTGCACTGCCAAGGTCCCCCTTTGCCTGACGCACTTCGGCAAGACGAATGTGAGACGTTGCAAAATCGTGTCGCCAACGGGGGGTAGCGCCTTCACCCGCGGCGATTTCTTCCAGGATGGAGAACGCCTGCTCAGCGCGCTCGGACCATTCCTCGGTGCGGCCCAGGGACCGGTAACTTTGTGAAAGAGTCATCAACAGGCGACCTTCCCTGTGTTTCAACTCCGGTCGTTGAGCAGCATCCGTGGCCAACGTCGCCAGTAGATTCTCCGCGCGCTTCAAAAATGCCAGCGGCGCATCCGCTGCAACACCGGTGCGGCTGGAAAATTCAGCTGAGTCTATGACGATGCCCTCAGCAGCATCCAGCGCAGTGTGAAATCGCCTTTCGGCTTGCTCTTTTTGCCGCACTGCCTCGCGCCGATTTGTTTCGGCGAACACGGCGAGTCCGGCAAATGCAGCAGCGGCACCCGACAGGACAACCAACCAGCGCCGGAACCGGCGCTGTGCGGCCTCTTCTGCCCGTCGACGGATATCGTCAAGCGGTACGCCAAGCAGACCTGCAATGACTTTCAGCTTAGCGATCTCCCGCCCATCGCCCTCTTCACGTGCATCCGCCGCAAGAGGATCCTCGCGTTCGCTTGTCAGCTGCCCGTCTGCTCCGACCTTGTAGCGCAAGGCGTCTGGGAAGCATTCGAGTTCCGCGTGTCCGGGCTCGCCTTCATAGATGACAGGGATGATTTGGGGGCCGCGACCGGAAGCCTTGAAGAGGCGAACCTCTTCATTGACGTAGGTGCTCTGAGCAGAACGCGGTGAGCAGACCACGATCAGAAACTGGGAGGCATTAAGGGCTCTGAGCGACTGCGCGCTTAGCGATGCACCAGCGGCGAAATCCTCGCGATCCATAAAGATTGGACGTAGGTGTTTTGGAATTGAGCCGACCCGGGTCTCGCGCCCCACCAGGTCTTTGTCTATTTGGAACCGTTCGAGCCCGCGGTGCAGCCACCGGGCGAATTTCGTATCTTTGTGACTGTAACTTATAAAGCCACGATATCTGAAACGTTCGACAGTAGCCATTCTACGCAAGCTCCGCGCCGCACGGCCTATTTTGGCAATGCATTAGGCATATCACTCGACGTCTCAGCCAACAAGCCGCTCTCGCCTTTGAAGGGCACCTGATCATAAGTTTCGATTGTCGGTCGTGCGGCCATTTGCTAAGCTACCCCGAGAATTCAGACATTGATTTTACCAAGTATCGCTACTGTTTTTGGATTGATGTTGCCATGCTCATCTCCCTTAAGCATTTACGTTTTCTGGCGCTGTTAGCTTTCGCGCTTTCTATGCACGGTCCTCACTCGACCGTTGCTGCAGGCTCTTGCAGAGAGGTTCTGCAATCCGAAGAGCCTTCAGGAACGCTGACACGCGAAACTGGGTCCCAGCCCATTGTAATGAGAATGAAAGGCTTGGTCTGCAGTGCGGATGATAGCGATCAGCCGCTCCTGCGCATCCGCGTCGACCGCATCAGCGATCCCGCTGCAACCCACCTAATGATGGGGCTTCCCGCGCCAATGGTCGGCACCGATATGGCGTCCGCAGAAGTCCTCGAGACCAAAGTCGCGAAAACGTTCAAGCAGTTGTTCTCAAAATTCGGCGGAAAGAGCCAGCCAAGCGTCGAGACAGGTGCAACGCTCCGTGTCGGCGGCAGGTCGGAAGGCTCGGAGATAGCGTTGAAGACTGACGACGATTCCCCGGCTGTCAGCCATGTCGTTTCGCCCTTCACGTTTCTTGGCGATTTCCCGCTGCCGAATGATTCGCGCACCCTCTTGGGTGGATTCATTCCCGACGGCTTCCATTACTACTATGACATAGAATGTGGAAGCGGCGGTGCGGCAGGAGATTCCTGTACCGCAGTCGATGGTTCAGAATTGTTCGTCTGGCGTGGTCTCACGCAAGAAGACATCGACAGTTTCAGGTCTAATCTCGAAGTTGCAAACAGAGAATTTCCGGATCAGTACTTTGTCAAGGGGCGCGTTGCGAATCCTTATCTTGGGCTTATCAATCGCCTTTCAGGAAATTCGCTGCCACCTGATCTGCTTTACGTAACCGGTACACGATCCGGTACATGTGCAGCGCCCGACCGTGATTTCTGGATTTTTTCACTGCACCCGCGCCGGCTCGTGCTTGAGACTGTGCTTCTGACAAACGTGTCGGACGAACGGGTAAACGTCAGACGCTTGCTCGGCGCCGTGCAAGATGAGCACACGCTGCGCGACCGTCTTCTCGATCAGGATGTCCTTGAGACTGTCGCGACCCCTCGAATAGCGTTAGCACCAGGCGAAAGCCTGCTGGTGCCTGTGAGAATCCTATTGCCACCGCCGGAGACGTTGGCCGGGCGCTTTCGATACAGATCGACTGCGCGCCAGTTAGTTCAAAACAGAGGTATCGGCAATCTCGCCACGGACCGCGCACAATTTGGCGTCCCAGAACCAAAAACCTACGTGTATGGCCCCGAGATCGCATTCGGTGATGTCGAGGTCGAGCGTGCCGATCGCAGCCCGTTTCTGGTTGCCAGCCTTTGGGACTCCGCATTGGGGTGGATGAACGAGATTGAGATCAGTTTTGAACACGGACTGGGTTCTTGCCCCTACTTGATGAGCCGCAGCACTACGGATCGCCACTGGACGGACTACGGAAAAGTTTTGCATACGGCCAAGGGAAAGCGACAAGAGACTACAGAGACCCGCCGCGTTCAGGGCTTCCATGGCGAGTTCCGATTAGAGGAACGCGAGGCAGAGGTTGCTTACATCGACGAGGCAAAGCTCACAGTAACGCTTCGCGGCGGTGCAATACTCGAACTGCGGCCTGACATCGACAGGCTTGCACGAAGGGACGGCCGTTATGTCAAGCTGTTGTGGGGACAGGCTGCAAGCTTCAAGTTTGAGCTTCCGGATGGCGTCAGACAAGACAGTGTGGTGCACTCGGATATCACCGTCACCGGCTATTATGAGCGCTACTCAACCATTCCACGGCAGCGAAAGCCCATCCCGGAAATGAGCGTGCGCCCCACCAAGCCTCAGGATCACGCGGCTGTCTGCCCTGCGCGTGTGCTGAGATAGACAAAGCAACTCTGCAAGGTAAGCTACCCCTTAAAGCAACGGGCGCCTTTGTGCGCGCGTGCAATTAAACGCGCGACAGCGTTCGAAATCGCGCGATTGCCAATTTCTCCTTTTGGCCCGGAAGACACGTTGGTGGCGCGCTGGGTGACGTCCGAAGTCGGGGGTGAAACAGAAAATTCGGGTCAAAGGACCGCTTGCAGGGCGCAAACGGAATACGTGCTCCCCAGCGCAAACCGCGCAGGTTGACCCGGTGCCGTCGAAGTGCACGTGTTCAACATATCTGTTACCTACGCCAATGGGAGGCGGGGTGTCACTGTGTGCGCCACAACAATCGGCGATGCGATGGCAAAATGCTAAATGTCCGGTCCACCCCCAGACGCGTTTCTCTGTGCTATTTGCTACCGGCTGAATCTGACGCGGTGGCCCACTTCTCGATTTGAAAGACCGCCTTCGCGACACCGTCCTCTGTTCTGATTTTTCGACCGATCTCGGCTGCAGCTTCTATAATATTCGAGTTCAATGTCGCCTCCTGCAACGCCACCACCAGCCTTTCAGCCGTCAATTTCTTTTGTGGTATCGGCTTCGGCCCGGCACCGAGTTCGTGAACACGATTGCCCCAGAATGGCTGGTCACCGAAAAAAGGAACTACAACGGAAGGCTTTCCAGAACGCAGACCGGCGGCAGTCGTGCCGGCGCCGCCATGGTGGACAACTGCTGCCATGCGTGGGAATAACCAATCGTGTGGTGCGGCATCAATACTTAGAATCGTTTGGGGTAGATCCGCTGCTTGTAGGCCGCCCCAGCCCTTCGCAATGATCCCGCGCAGTCCGGCCCTTTGCAGCGCCTCTACGACGATCTTTGCTAACCGCTCCGGATGGCGTCCCGCCATGGACCCGAACCCGATGTAGACCGGCCGATCGCCTGAGTTGAGAAAGGCTCGGAGCCGATCTGGCGGCTCCCAATCTTCACCTTCGTTAAGGAACCAATAGCCCGTTACAACCGCACTTTCAGGCCAATCGGATGGACGCGGTTGCACGGCCTCACTAAAGGCGTGTAAAACCGGGATGTCGGTGCCGTTAGCAGACTTCAGCATATCGAGTCTTCTGAGTGCCGGCAGACCTATCTCATCGCGGAACTTTCGTGCATAGCGCCCCAGGAAGATCCCGTGCAACCGATTGATCACATGATAACTCAATCGATTGTACCAACCGCCGAGTTTCCAACTCGGAAAAACCAGAAAGGGGTATGCGGAGGTCGGTACGAACATTGGAATAGGCGTTGCGAGCGCGCAGTCTATGCCTAGTTTTTCGGCTATATGCGGAGCGGCACCGGCTTTCGCGTGGTAGAGAATATAGTCCGGGCGGAATTCCCTTGCGGCTTCCCAGCTCTCTCGCATTGCCGCCTCAGCCATAGGGCCGACCTGACGAGATAGCTTTATGTTCTGACGGATGATCTCGAACACGTTGGTCGTATTTTCGATCAACTCCTTGCCTTGCGGCGTATCGATGATTGCGAGCAAGTCGTCGTTCATGAAGCCGTATTCAACCCCGTGGCTGCGCACGAAGTCCTGAAAACGCTCGCTTGTGGCGAGTAGCACGCGGTGGCCTGCCGCCATCAGCCCTTTGCCCAAGGCCACATAAGGTTGGACATCACCGCGAGAACCATAGGTTATGATCAAGATTCTCATGGTTTCAGACTAACAGAAAATGACGCTCGATATCCGAAACGGATCAGGGGCGGGCTTCAGGGCCTCTGGCAGCACGCGTGCTCCACATCCGATACCGTCCGGTTGCGATGCAGACCGGGAACGGCAACGCGATACCCCCAACTCCGAAAACTACGCTGCGCCGCAACGAAATGTCGAGGTGGGCCAATCTCGGACATTTCAAAGTTCCAGCGGCATCGCTATTCCCGCACTGCACCACAGCAATTTACAACAGCTCAGAATTCCATCCACTTGTTACTATGCTCGACATGGGAAGTAACCGCGGATCAAATGCGAAAGGCCTTAGGCATGTGGAAAAAGCGTGAATTGAGCCGGCGTCAAGCCGTGTTGTCCGGTGTGGGTGCGGGGGCTTGTGCGCTTATAGGCTTGAAGGGCGGTTTGGCAGCCAACGCCGCGGAAAAGGTTCCAAAAAGACCAGGCGTCTACGTCAATGAGTTGGACGCCTTCCCAAATTCTGTCGTTGCAGTACCGACGGCCGTGCCGGCGTTCATTGGTTACACAGAAAAGGCAGAGCGCAATTCGGGCAGCGGTAAAAAAGCAAACCTAACTAACAAGCCAACTCGTATCTCATCATTTGCCGAATATGTGCTCTTCTTCGGTGGAACGCCGCCAACTAGGTTCAAATACGACGATGTTGATCCAGACAAAATTGTCCCGGTTTCTGACACGCGATTCTTCCTCTATCAAAGCATGAGGCTGTTCTTCGATAACGGTGGTGGCCCCTGTTGGATTGTCTCTGTGGGGGGCTACAAGGTCGACGATGATCTGATCACAAAATCAGCAACAGATTTCGACGGTGCTTGGACTGCATTGGCAAAAGAAGTGGAACCGGCGATCGTTGTCGCTCCGGACGCGGTGCTTCTAGAAAAGGGCGACTGGAAAACAGTCACAACCGCTTTGATCCAACATTGTGCCAAGTTGAAGAACCGCTTCGCCATTGTCGATGTGTTTGATGGAGACCAGGAGCGCAGCAACGGCAAAGATGATGTCATTACACAGTTCCGCAACAGCGTGGGCAGCGACGGCCTCAGTTATGCTGCCGCTTACTATCCCTGGCTGAACACCAACATCATTGAATCATCGGACATTGACTACACATGGCTGGACAATGGCTCGCGCAAATCGCTCGTCAAGAAACTCAAAAAGTCATCGGCTCAACTTTATGCCGACGACGCAAAAAAACTTGATGCCATAAATGCTGAAATCGAAAAGATAACGGCCGATCAAAGTGAAAATGAGAGACGAAATATACATCAGGCGCTGTGGGTAGTCCTTCCGAGCTACAAGGAGGAAATGGGCAACCTCCAACAAGCGGCGAATGTATTGCCGCCCAGCGGCGGCATGGCCGGGGTCTATGCGCGCGTCGACAATACCGTCGGAGTCTTCAAGGCACCTGCGAATACCAGCATCGCATCTGTCGTTTCACCGGTCTTGAACACCACGGAAAGTGATCGGGAAGATCTCAATATATCGACTGATGGAAAAGCCGTAAACGCGATCCGCACATTCATTGGCGAGAGCACACTCGTCTGGGGTGCGCGAACGCTCAACGGCAACAGCCTAGACTGGCGCTATATCAACGTGCGACGAACCATCATCATGCTTGAGCAATCGATCCGCTTTGCGGCAGAAGCCTATGTCTTTGCTCCCAACAATGCGCCGACATGGGCCGCTGTCAAACGCATGATCAATTCTTTTCTCAGCAATCAGTGGAAAGCCGGAGCGCTAGCAGGATCAACTGCTGAAGAAGCTTTCGACGTCGAAGTCGGGCTTGGTTCGACGATGACAGGACAGGATATTTCGGATGGCTACATGCGTGTGACCGTCAAGTTGGCTGTTGTTCGCCCAGCCGAGTTCATCGTTGTGACCTTCCAGCAAAAAATGCAGAAGAGCTGAGCATCTGCACCGCCAGGCAAATTGGCTAGTAATGGGAATTTGATGGGTGATGTGGAATGCCGCCTGAGGGTCAGGGACGGGCTTTGGGACCTCTGAGCACGCGCCCGCTTCACCCCTGATACCGTCCGTTGGCGATGCAGACTGGGAACGGCAACGCGATACGCTCAACTCCGGAAACTAAACTGCGCCGCAACGAAACGTTGAAGAGGGTCAATAGGGTGCATGCAGGTCGTGCATCTCGGATGCTTGAAGAACGGCAACTCATTGTTAAAATATCCGACAGTAGAGGCGGTGGTGCATCGGTTGAGGTTGCCCCTTTGAGAACAGCGAGGGCGAGCAACAACTTCTGCTGAGTGGATGAAATTGGCACTATGGCTGCGGAACCCCAAGATTTCGATGAACTCGTCTCTCCACTTATCGGAAAGACAATCTCTCATGCGTGGAAGGGTTACGGCTCGGCGATTTTCCTCGAATTGGGGAAGCTCCAGCACGGAAAGCAAAATCGTCATCCAAGCGGCGAGAGCTGCATTTGGATTGAGTGGGATTGGCGAGTTGAGGATAACCTGCGAGTTTTGGGTGGCAGTTCTGAGAGCAACCCCTCCATTGAGAAAACCTTACAGGGCCTAGCAGGTCGCAAAATATCTGAAATATCGATAAGTGCTCCGCCCCGTGAAATTTGCGTCATCTTGGACGACAACACGAAACTTAGAACAATGTCAGCAGCCACCGGCGATCCGCAGTGGACAGTTCGTCTTCCTGATAATCGCTACATCAGCACCGTTGCGGGAGTTTTGCGTGCTAGCGACGGGTCTGAAGCGTTTGAAATGACAACGCACGAAGAGGCCGCCTGCAAACATGCTGAGATTACCGCAAAGCGATGGGGAAGAACGCCAAAATCTCGCAACCCCAAGCATTGCCGTGACTGCAATTTATTCGTCCCGATCGACGGCAATTTTGATCTCTTGGACTATGGGGTTTGCACCTGTGCGGATGGCCCAAATGACGGGAAAGCCGTTCATGTTTGGGACTATTGTGAGGAATTTGAGACCTGTGTCCTTGCCCCTTAAAACTGAGCCACTGCTTTTGTAAAACTCTACCCGCATTTGGGAGGTGGGTTGCATGGCTCGGAAGCGTTATTCGGATGAAGATATTCTGCGGTTATTGCGTGAGATTGAGGTGCATTTGGCTTCCGGCCATGATGTTCCGTCAGCCTGTCGAGCGGCTGGGATCAGCGACGCGACGTATTACAACTGGCGCAAGAAGTATGGTGGCATGGGCAAGTCCCAGTTGTCAGAGATGAAAGCACTTGAGAGAGAGAACCAGCGTCTCAAGAAGATCGTCGCTGATCTTGAGCTGGATAAGCTTATCCTGAAAGAGAGCGTGGATTTTTTAAAACCCAAGGCGTGAGCCGCGATCAGCTCCGTCAAACCGTCATCCACGTTCGCCAGAAGTTGGCGACATCGGAACGACGCACGTGTCAGGTGATAGGACTTGCACGCAGCACATTGCATTACGCCCACGCTCTGAAAGACAATGAGGACAAGCTTCGCTTGGCGTTAATTCGTTTGGCGAAGCAATATGGCCGCTATGGCTATCGCAAAGTCGCTGAGCTGTTGGCCGTTGAAGGTTGGCATGTGAACCACAAGAAAGTCGAGCGGTTATGGCGCGAAGAAGGTTTACAATTGCCAAAGCGCCATAAGAAGCGCCGACGGCTCTATCACCAATTGGGTTCTGTTATTCGTTTGCGCCCTCAGCATCCCAATCACATCTGGAGCATCGACTTTGTTCACGACAAGCTCGCCAGCGGTCGGCCTTACAAGATGTTGACGGTTTTGGAAGAGTACACGCGGGAAGGTCTGAGTGTAACGGCTGGATTTAAAATGGGCTCAGCAGCTGTGTTGGAGGCTTTATATCCTCTGCTGCTGAAGCACGGTAAGCCGGACTACATTCGCTCCGACAATGGGCCAGAGTTTATTGCGAGCGGCTTACAAGAGTGGTTGGCCCGCGTCGGTATCAAGCCGATCCAAATCTATCCGGGCTCCCCCTGGGAGAATGGATACATTGAACGATTCAACGGCACGCTACGGCGCGAAGTGCTGAACGCCGAGTGGATTACAACGCTCCGGGAGGCTCAAACTGTCATCAACCAATGGCTCAGGCAGTACAATCACGTCCGCCCGAACCAGGCCCTCGGCATGCGTCCACCCGTGCCCGAAACTCTATTGAAAATTGGCACATGATTTTGGGGCTGGACATTAGGTCGATGTCTCGGGTGTGACAGGAATTTAAACTTTTGAATTGAATTCGGGTGTTTGCTGCGTCAGGCGCAGGTAAATGCATTGCCTGAACGAACTCAGCCTTCACCTGAATTGGTGAGCAGAACCGTATTCTAGAACAGCGCATTTTCGCATCGCAGCGAACAAAGGAACTGAAGACATAGTCGCCAGTGGCAGCCCTATCGCGTCTTCGGGTTCACAAGAGACTTTGGTCGATACTCTTCGGCCTTCTTGAAAAGAGAGAACGTCTGATTAACGTAGTTTACGGTGCCAGAGACAAGCTCAAGATACTCTTCAAGTTCCCGCGTCTTTTCTATCTCGACAATTTGTACAGGTCGATCCTGTGGCGTTGTCTCAAAAAGCACATAGAATAAGGGTTCACCACGAGTCAGTTTGATATCCTTATCTGGCTCATGCCACTCGAAGGCCCACATCAGCGGTCTCGGCCATAAATTTATTGGGAACCTGCCGCCGAAAATTGTGCCCGGTAGGGGATCTTTACGGTAGTGCATAAAAGAGGCGACTTGGGAGATATAGACCGGTTCATCGGCCACGAATAAGTATGGTAGAGAAAGCTGCAGTGTTGGGCGGTCCTTGTAACGCCATTCCTCTTCGGCAGTGACATGGAGATGCTGGCTTATTTTTTTGCCCCTTATCGGACTCCGATCGCCTAGCATATTCCGGAGGCCGGGCCTTCCCTTCTCATCGCGTACAAACCTAAGATGAAGGTCAAACGGGCATTTTATGACAAAGTATCGGCTCTCTAGATTGACCACTGCTGGGCAGCGTGACGCTGATTTCGCGTGGTACTTATTCATTTCGACGGAGCGCACCCGTTCAGGCGCGTCGAAAACGATCCCAGCCTTTGTGTCCGTGAGCGTCCAACCGATTCGTACCGGCCCCGACAACCTTTCTGTTTCGTCAGGCCGATCATAGACGACAGAGAAGTGCATCGCTTTTAACTCCATCTGAACAACAACAAGATTCAGGAATGATACTCGCGCCCATAGTAACACGGCGTTGCATTCGCTCGAGCCTACTCGACCATCTTGAATTTAATAATATAAGCCAAGAGACACTATATGTTTTACGATTCCGATTTGGTGATTGGTCGGCGGCACGATGCGTGCCATACGGCATTCGAACGCCATCCGTAGCTGTAGATCGCTAGGAATATGCTGATCGGAGGAGACAGTATGCGTCGGTTTTGGCGGATCGTGCAAGAGACTGGCCGAGTCGGAGCTTGGCGAAATTTTGGTCGTGCGCGTCCGAAGGCCCCGGACATTTTGTTGAGCGCGGTCGCAGTCCGTAAATAAAAAACTGACGCGGTGCCTAAGCTCCGCGCCGGTCCTTGTTGCAGTTATTTTTCAGAACGAAGCTTAGAAGATGAAGTCACCCGCATCCAGGTCTGACAGCGAGGTATTATTAATCGTTATTCCTCCTCGCCCTGTGTCGATAAAAACATCGCTCCCGTCCTGGTAAGCATATCTCGTGAGTTCACTGAAGTTGTCGATGTGGGTTCCTGTGAGCTGAATATGGTCGACCTCATCTTGGTAGTCGTAGATTACATCGACACCTGAATCAGTGAGACTGTTATTGAATACGAAGGTGTCGGAACCGCTGCCGCCACGAAGCCGGTCACTGCCAGATCCGCCATCCAGAGTGTCGTTGTCGTGTCCGCCAGACAGATAGTCGTTACCCGTGCCGCCATAAAGCGAGTCTATTCCGGAATTACCGTAGAGGTAATCGTTGCGACCGTTCCCGTGTAGTTCGTCATTCCCATTGCCACCATAAAGGTAGTCGATATACGAATTCCCGTGTAGTTCGTCCGCTTGGTCGCCACCATAAAGATAGCCTGTAGAATCAGCGTGAGCGTAAAGAACATCCTCACCATCCCCACCATATAAGTACCCGCTACCTGAGCCGGCATATAGGTCGTCGTTTCCCTCGCCTCCATACATATGATCCCTGTATGGATCATACCTGCCCCCGTACAGCTCGTCGTCTCCGTCACCGCCAAAGAGGAAATCTTTCCCGCTGCCCGCGTGCAATTCGTCGTCACCCGTGCCGCCTCTTAATATGTCGTTGCCCGAACCGCCGTAGAGGTCGTCATCGTTTTCATCGCCGTAAAGCGTGTCGTTGTGGTTTCCACCATAGAGACGATCTTCACCAACGCCCCCGTACAACCCGTCATCCTGGTTGCCTCCGTAAATAACGTCGTTTCCGCCTTGTCCCCAGAGATATGCGTCAGCGCCATCGCCGCCATACAGGTAGTCTCTGCCATCGCCTCCATCCAATCGCCAGTCGTCTCCAGCACCTCCGTAAAGGCGGTCGTTGTCATCCCCACCGTAGAGCTGGTCGCGCCCGCCACCTCCATAGAGTGTGTCGTTATCGTAGCCGCCGTAAAGATAGTCTTCCGCGTTGCCAGCCATAATGATGTCATCACCGCGGAGCCCGCGATAGTCATGCCCAAAATTCATTTTGAACCAAGTGTCGGCGATCATCACGTCATTGTTGTTACTGCCGTTTACAGCTGGCTTGACCATATCAATCTCCATCCGAATCTGGTGCGCCCACGAGGGCTCTATCGGCATCCACGGTTTGCGGTCTGCCAAGACACCAGGCGCATTGAGGTCGACCGGCGACACCTTGCTCGCCGTTGTTGCTTAAGATGAATGGAAAATGAACGAGGACGTTTCCTCTTGCTGTCACCGCTGTAACATGAAAGCAATTCTTTTTATCAATTCTTCAAGGCCGACCGGGCTGTGTTGAAAACAGCTCCGAGATCACCAACGACACGCTCCTCTTTATGCTATTTGGCAAATTTGTGATGCGAGCCGTCGCCACCTCGTCGACCGGATCAACGAGAGCCTGGAGCGTGTCCTCTTCGTCTTGACATTCGCAAGTTGAAAGGAAAGGTCCTCGGTTGCATGAGCGAGCAACTAGGATTCGCGTTTGTCGGGCGTTTCCGGTAACGCCACGTCAGCCTTAATTCAATTGCGCAGGCGTGCGAACAGAAGCGAACGACAGTGCACGCGAACTGCACGCAAGATGGCAACGCTCACTTGAGCCGCAACCGTCAGGACCATGAAATGATGCCGACACTTCTCATTTTCGGGCCACGCGATGTAGGAGATCGGGCCCAGGCCGAGTCGGACTTCGTCGCGCAAATAACCGGTTGGAACATCGTTGCTGACTGTCAGGGGCCGTCGAGATCAAGGTATCGCATCCAGCGACCATAACGCCTTGTTCGAACGAATCCATCAGTCGATCAAGATTTCATTGCACGGGAATTGCACGCGAGTTGGGCTAAGCTATTGAGGGCTCGTGTTAGTCGCTCCAATCCATCAAACTGTCCGATCGGAAGGGAGGGAACGTCAACTTCCGAAGGTATTCCTGCCAAGTATTTCCAATCGGGCCCATTGACGCTGCCGACGGTGCCATTGTCTGAAATATGATCATAGCGATCGTCACGGGCACTGATCATGCTGCATCTGCTCAGGTCCGCTTCATGCGAAGGTGCATCATTGGTGCGATGCGCAATAGAATTTTCGGCGAGTTCCGTAGTGGGTCATCTTCTACCGTCGGCCGGCTCCTCGTAACTCGTCGGCTATACCGTCAGCATCGGAACTCCGGCGGGCTTTCGGACATCTTACCTAGCCGAACTTTAGAGCGCCGGCTGGCGTCATGCTGCAATCAAACCCCAAAACTCCCAAGCTCCATTAAACGGTCGTTTTTCGGAGATCAGTGCAAAGGCCATCATTTGCTTGAATTCCATCCCAAATTGTCTCCATAAACCGTCTCTTGAATTATGGTCTCCGAATTCGTACATTTGCCATGGGATTTCGGAGATCAGCCATGCTCATTGGTTATGCGCGGGTATCGACCCACGACCAGAAGCCGGACCTGCAGCTCAAGGCGCTGAAGCAGGCCGGCTGCAAAAGGGTCTTCAAGGAAAAGGCATCGGGTGCACTGCGTGAGCGCCCGCAGCTGAAGGCTGCGCTCGACTACATGCGTAAATGCGACACGCTTGTTGTGTGGAAACTCGATCGGCTGGCGCGATCGCTTAAGCAGCTGATCGAAACAGTTGAAGATCTTGAAAGGCGAAAGATCGGCTTTCGCTCATTAACGGAGTCTGTCGACACCACGACGGCAGGCGGCAAGCTCGTCTTTCATGTCTTTGCCGCGCTGGCGGAGTTTGAACGTTCCATCATTCGTGAACGCACGCTCGCCGGGTTGGATGCAGCGAAGGCAAGAGGCGCGCGACCGGGACGTAAGCCTGCGTTGGATGCAGATGATATTGCTTCGGCCAAGGCGCTTCTTGTCAAAGGTGATCTCACGGTCGCGGAAGTGGCGCAGCGCCTCGGTATTGCGCCAAGCACACTTTATAAACACATCCCGGCAGCGCGTGCGACGGTCACGCGTGGTGAACCGGCCGAATAGCTATTTGAATGTTGGCTGGTTGCGCTTCAGCCAGCCGGCGATGTCTGCACACCAACGCATCTCTAAGCGATGGTCTCTTGCCTTGAGACGGTCGTACGTCGCCCAGTGCATGCCCTTTGGCTTGTCGGGAAACGGATCGTCAAGTGAGCCGACCTGTCCAAGTCTCTTGCGCAGCTTATGGCGCTGGCTGCTAGCCCGTTCAATGGCGTTTTCGTACTGGCTTTCATATTTCAGGTCATGGCACTTGCGGCAACGGAACAAGGATCCGCCATAAAGAATCCTGCAACGGTTATGACATGACGGACAACAGTACCACTACCTCTCTCCGCCGAAATTGGTTGTTGTGTAAGTGAAGGGAACGAAGTCGGCGACGTCGCGCCAAGAACCGCCTGCTCTCCGTGTTCTGTAGATGAGGCGAAGTCCGCCATCCTCCACACGGTAGCTAATACTGCCAGTCTCGTGACCATTGCGTGACCAGGTGAGCCGGCCGGTGTCACCCGGTGCGAACGATGTTTCCCTGCGCAGCCATGCGATATCGATTTGTTTGTAGTCTTCACAGGTGTCAACGAACCCACCGTAACTCGCGTAACGTCCTGACCCCATCCCGCCCATATAAAAAATCGTCTCCGGTTTTTCCCGAAATCAATTGGGAAGTGAGTAGTTTTGTATTCTGCGGCCAGAGCCCAACACCTTTTTGCGAAACAAAGCCATTTGTGCACTAGGCTGCTTTGGTTTCAGTACCACTATCGGGTTCAGCTGACGCCTCAATCGTCTTCAAACGCCACTCCTGGGCTTCGCGCAGCGCCTTCAGGGCTTTGTAGATCTGGTTGTCGAGCGTGGTCTGATAGCGCGCAAAAAGTTCCAGCGTCTTTGCCGGCAGCACCAGGCGTTTCTGTTTCACCTGCTGGGCAAGTGCCAGAATGCGGGGGCGTACTTCGGCCTTTTGCAGCTGTTTACGGCAATAACTGTAGAGTTCGGCAATGTAGACCGTTGCGCCGCCGGTGTAGTCGTCAAGAAGCTCTTCCGGTTTGCTGTCGTCCTCTTCTGCGTCAGAGGAAAGTTGACCGAAGACGTGTGGCGCCAGTTTCTCAAGTGACTTGAGGTCGATTTCTTCGAGCCGGTCGATTTCATCCATCACAACCCTGCACCACTGCGCATGGTCCGCATCAAATGGTTCCATGTCAGTTTCCGTGAGCTTGTTTGAGTAACTGAGATTGAGAGCGGAACTCACGTCACCTGCAATCTTTGAAGCTCCATGCTCGAGCGCGATTGCGGCCGTCTCAGCGGCAACGAGACGGCACTGGCGCCACATTGTAACGGCAATCCTCTCAACGAGCGCTAGTTCAAGTGCGCCGACAGGGTTGAGGGAGCGCTGCAGGTCGCATTGAAGCGCGTCGAATTCAGTCGGGTCCTCATCGTCAAGGAAGAGCTTGGCACTCAGTAACCCGTGACGAACGGCATTTAGGCTAACCGCCGCCTTACCATTTGCCGTCACCGGACCTGTGCTTTTGAGCGCATTGGCGCGATTAGCTGCCGCTTGGCGATCAGACATGTCTGCCCCCACTGTTCCGAATTTTGATTGGTGAAATTATAAGGAAACAACGGCGCTGGGTCAGCTGTGCGGCAGTGGGCAGGCGAACTGGGTTTCAGGGACTTGACGATGAAGACTGTCTGCTTTGCAGAGGAAGCGGTCATGATCGAATTGCCGGGCGCGAGCTGAGCGATGTCCGCTTCAGCCGGGAGCGGATCTAGGTTGTGCAGCGCGGAAGCTCACTTTTGACCCAACGCGGACTTGGAGGGGTGTACCACAATATGTACCACGCTGTGTAATGCCCCCTCGTTATGAGCCACTTTGATGTAGAGTTTCTGGCACGGGTGGACGCATGTTCAGGGCTTGGTGCGGGCGTGTTTGATTGTACTGTCTGAGCCACTGATTGATGACCACGCGGGCTTGATCAACGCTCGCAAACCACTCCGCGTTCAGCACCTCGCGACGGAGCGTTCCGTTGAAGCGCTGGTTGTAGCCATTCTCCCACGGTGAGCCTGGATAAATCTGGATCGGCTTGATGTCCACGCGCCTGAGCCAGGTCTGCAAGGCCTCGGCAGTGAACTCTGGTCCATTGTCTGAGCGGATGTGTTCTGGCTTTCCCCGTCTCAACAACAGTGGGTAGAGCGCCTCAAGGACATCAGCGGACCCCATCTTCGGTGCAACGGTTACGTTGAGCGCTTCGCGGGTATACTCATCCAACACAGTCAGCATTTTGTAGCAGCGCCCATTGCTGAGCTTGTCATGCACAAAGTCGATGGCCCAGATGTGGTTTGGGTGCTTGGGCCTGAGGCGGATGACAGACGCATTGTGGTGATAGAGCCGCCTGCGTTTCTTATGGCGCTTGGGAAGCTGCAAGCCCTCTTCACGCCATATCCGCTCAACCTTTTTGTGGTTCACGTGCCAGCCTTCTGCCTGCAGCAGTTTGCCAACCTTGCGATATCCATAGCGCCCATACTGTTTTGCCAAACGAATAAGTGCCAAGCGCAGCTTGTCGTCATCATGTTCGGCTGGCTTATACTGCTGCGTGGAGCGGGCAATGCCGATAACCTTGCAACCACGACGCTCTGAGGTGCCAAGCTTCTGGCGGACGTGAACAACGGCCTGCCGCAAGTCGCTCGTCGTCAGACTTTTGGTTTTAAAAAATCAAGGCTCTCTTTCAGGATTAGCTTGTCGAGCTCAAGATCGGCGACAATCTTCTTTAGTCGCTGGTTCTCTTTCTCAAGCGACTTCATCTCTGAAAGCTGAGACTTGCCCATGCCGCCAAACTTCTTGCGCCATTTGTAATACGTCGCATCTGAGATACCAGCCGCCCGGCACGCACCCGGCACATCTTTGCCAGACGACAGATGCACTTCAATCTCACGCAAAATCCGCAGAATATCTTCGTCTGAATGTCGCTTCCGAGCCATCAAACACTCCTCCCCAGCTTGGTAGAGTTTTACAAAATTGATGGCTCAGTTTTAAGGGGCAAGGACAAGGGACCCTGTCCCGCAATAGCTTATGTCAAGGTCGTGAAACACGCCCGCGGTTCACAGAAATTGAACCGATCAACCCATTCTCGCGACAAATGAGTATTGGAGAGGAGTTTAGCCCTCTCGCGAAACTCAACGCCCGCGAGGTGTGTCATGTCAACACTTGCAAAATCGTCCATAATGAACCGCCAGCCCTTCAAGTGCCTCATTAAATCCATTCGGGAGGTGAGGGCAGAGCTTTTCGACAGCTACAGACCAGAGAAGCACTATATGCGGGGGCCCGGTCCCAAAAGCTATGAAAAGCAGAGGCAAATTACCTCTCGAGAGGTTAGTTTGCTCTCGCGAGTCTGACCAGCGTAAGCTTCTCTACAGCGTCGAAAGGTTGCTGACCGCTGCTATGATGGCAGATCAATTCCTTTTCGCGGCTTTCAGAATGAGATGCGGTGAGCTTTGCGGTACAGCTCTGAGGTTGCAAGTGCGCCGTTAAACCGGCACCTCCTTCATCCTTCAGACCGAGTGTTCAACGAAAAGTTCGCCGGACCGAGCCCAATGCTCGCCGTTCACTCCCGGTCGAGGCAGTAATATTACCGGGTGGTTAGACCCGCGCGATCACCACGATTTGCTAACAGGAATTGGCCCGGCTGAAGTCCTGCCAGCCACAGGTGATAATCCATTGCTAAGCGGGTTTGTTAGGGCAGTTCGAACCTGACTGGCTTGCTTTGCTATTCATGATCAATTGTGCATGGCGCATTGGCATGCAACATGTGAGACAGGCAAAGCGCAATGAGAGAGACCGTCTAAGGAAGCGATTTTAGACGCTCCACGTTCAAGCGGTCTGGTTGGAGGCAGAAACGGCAATTTTGCAGCGATGGTTTGCCAAGTGGCCAAGTTTCCTTTGTACGTTTAAGTTCGTCCACATGTACGTAGCTTCCCGTAGCCTGGTGCTGGCCGGTTTCAATCATGCGTGCGTCTCGCGCAATCTGGGCTTGTTCAGGCGTAGCGCTGAAGCAGATGACCGAACCGTCAGTCACGCAAATGGTGAGCGCGCGCGCAGGAGACCACGATACGGCCAGCAAAACTGCAGCTGTGATGATCATTCCAAAACAGACGATCACGGGTTCCCCCGACTTGTTGCGCTCTATGCTCATTGCTTGATCCCCACGCTGAATAGCCAACGCGGCTCCTTCTTGCCGTTATCCAGGTTAGGTGCGTCTCCGATAGGACGGGAGACTTGTAGGCCGCCATGAATGCCATTGGTCAATTCTATGGATAACGCGGCACCGACAGATGACTTGTATTTGTTTCCTTCGGCCTCTCCAGGGATAGGGTCATTTATGCGCGTAAAACCACCATCCACGAAAACCGCCGGCTGGAAATAGAGATCCAACCCCGAGCCGAGATGGAATACGCCAACGGCGTTGATTTCCGCCCTACCCCCGCCGCCGATGTCGCCGACTTCTTCCCCTGGATCATAAGCTGTGGCGTAGTCCCAACCTCCAAGTCCAAACATTTTCAATTGATTGAGGCGCTCATTACTCCACTGCGCATTACCGCGAAGGGCAATCTGGAACGCATTTGGCAGATTCTGTTTGAATGACACGGCATAGTGTAAAACTGTCGGCGTATCATCGACATCCTTGCGTTCATGCGCTGGATCCACCCAATCGACACCAAAATCGGCGCCGATGGCGCTGTATAGAACAGTGCTCTTCGTGATGTCATAATTAATCGCGGCAGAGATCTGGAGATCGCGGGTTCTCTGATTGAACGTCTCTCCCAGAAGCCTGAAGCCATCAAGAGCATCGAGCAATATGCTGTTTTGATCTGGGACTCTTCGCGTCTTGGAGTCACGGCTTTGGAACCCCGCGGTAAGTTCGGCAGCGATCACGTCGGAAGGTTGGAAGACATAGCTGATGGTGCTGCCAAGGACGGTGCCCCCCCAACCATGCTCTTGCGTCGTCTGCCTATAGACGCGAGATAGATCGCCACCCGGAATTGTCTCGCTGGTCGACGCGTTGATACGCAGGCGCCAATTTTGCAGAAATGGCTGCTCGTATCGTAGACCAATCCCGCGCAGCTCTTCGAACTCAGGCGTTGCGGTTCCGTCGATACGGATCATCTCGCCAGTTTTGAAGAGATCGTCAAACTGGACGAAGCTGCGAAGCTTGTAAGGACCGACAGCTTCCGTACCACCATTTTCGTAGCTAAAACCGGCACTGACGCCGTCTGGCAACACGCTTTGGGCGTAGACCGCCTGCGACCCGCAATGGCCAAACGCCAATGCAAGCCCGAAACACACGACCGAAATGGGTCTCAACGTACGCAACATAACAGGCGATTTGTTTCAGCCGATGGATAGCTGGTCAACCGCACATTGCCCGCAGCTCTACGCTTTCGTCAGCTTGTGGCGGCTAGGTCACATTTCAGCGCTTTGCTGGTCCCGAACACGTGCGAAGGCCACTGAGAATGCCGCGACCGTCTCTGTTACAAGGGACCACTAAACGGTGTTCTGTTTGGCAATCGTAGCGATCAATTCCTGCCATACCGGCACCATTCAAGTATACACTCTCCCACAGTGTCCTATGCCCACCGTGATACTCACTGGTCACTGATCTTCGATAAAAGTCACGTCGAGCAAAGGAAAAGGAGCCCGCATGCCCGGGCTCCTTTGTCGGTCGTGATTGCTGCGCGGTCAGTTCTGCCGCGGCGGATTGATCTGCCAGCCCAACATCTGGAAAATGTTGCCCCCTTGGCCTTGGCCGCCCCTGCCTTGCACACCCATTTCGTTTTCACCGCAATGTGCAAGCTTGCAGTGCTCTTCGAACCCGTTTCCAAGGGAATTGCCAGAACCGCCGCCGTTGCGACGAGCCTGTTCCCAGGGAGTTCCCTGGCCCGAAGAGCCCGCACCATTATGCTGGTCGTCGTGCCCCGGCTGCCCTGTCCACTCGCGAGTGATCGCTGCGATTAGAGCGCGCTGGCGTGCTTCGTCATCACCGGTTCCGGCTGCCACACTTCCTTCCGTGCCGCAGTCAAAACCTGAAATGCAATTTGGTGTCGAGTCGTTTGAATCCGATGGGGTCGATGGAGAATTAAACCGGGTATGAAAGTGTTCAACATCTCCATCCTCATTGTACAGAAACGTATTCGTGATTTCTCCATCACCCGTGGTAATTTCCTCCGAGATTACAAATCCGTTGGAATCATACTTTCGAACAATTGTTTCACCTGATTCAGGATTGGTTTCGGTCTCGGTGCTATTGGGTTCTCCTACCACGTAGGCTGGTACAGATTTCGCGTCCCCCATCACCCATTGATCTTGTGGGTTCTGTGTTTGGCGACCACTTCCGCTTCCGATGACGCCGATCAACCGGTCATGCTTGCCGCCCGTGTTGTCTTGTCCTTTGCCACCAGCCGCAAACTGTTGAATGTTGGCTAGGCCTGTACCAGCACGGTTACGGGTGGTGCTTGCGTCCAGGCCCACGCCCAGGGTTTTGGCGATCTCTTCATTGCTCATGCCGCGCCAGGGGTCAGGGTTGTTGTACGAGCCGTCCGCCATGTCTTCCGCCGCAACCGGGTTCGTGCCTGGGCCCCCGCTCTTGTCCGGCAAAATACTCAATGCATTACCGCCCAGCCCAAACAGCCCGTCCGTTCGGCCTTCTCCCGGGCCCGTTTCCAAGCCGCCTGCGTTTTCCTTGATCCGGCTCAGCGCGCCAGAATGGGAAAGGATCATGCCCGGCACTTGTGTGGCGAAGATGTTAGGGGCAGCCGTCGATACGGCGCCTGTCGTGATAGCCTGGGACGAAACCATCGCGCCGCCATTCTCGCCGGACTTATAGTACCAATTGTTGTGCATGCGGTCTTCCAAGGAGCCGCCCTTGCGTAAAATCCTGGTATTTAACGGTTCCACTACGGTGGTGACGATCTTTGAACCGTCGTTGGAGCCTGAATTTAGTTTTGTGTTGGCCGTTTGCGTGGTTGTCGTCACGATTTTTCGACCGTTTTGAACAATCTGGTTGCGTGCCACATCGGCAAAATTACCAGAGCTGTTCGCTAGTCCTGGACTAACGCTTACGTTGCCCTTGAACGGATGGCGTTCGCCCTCTTCCACGCGCGGCGTTCCGTTGTCTCCCTTAGCGGCTTTGCTGAGCGCCGCCTTGGCGACGTCGCTGATCTTGGGGGACTTTGAAGCCTCCACGACTTTCGCAATGCGCTTGTCCTGTTTTACGCGCGCCTTGATGCGGGAGTTCGCGAGACTGTTTTTGACTGTCTTGCTGCCCCTGAGGGTGCGGCCCTGTAATTTTTTTGCCAGAGTGCCTTTCTGGCCCGCTTTTGTAAGGCTCCTCTTTGCGGGCTTGCGGCTCTTTACGATGCGGACTTTTGAGCGTTTCGCAAGTGAGCCCTTGATGCGGGAGGCAAACTCAGCCTGCAGACCGCCGCTATTCTTGGTCTTTGCTTTGCGCTTCGATGCATTCTTTATCCGCTTGGCCATGCGGCTTTTCGAAGATGATTTCCTGACCTTGAGCCGCGAGGTATCTATGGATAGACGGCCAGCCGAGCCGGTGCGTCGTTTGCCGCTGCGGATGGCCTTGCTGACCTTTGCGGCGTTTTGAATGGCGAAGCTGCGATTGCCCGCTTTGCTGCCCATGTCCCTCGCCACCGCCACACTAGAGGAAAGTGCTACGATTGCTGTGCTTGCAAGGGCAAGTGCCAAAATGTTGAAGCGGGTCGTGTTGTGTGACGGGTTGATGAACATGACGAAATCCCCTTTTCATTGCGGGAACGGCCGGACCGTACCGAATAACCTGACACAGGGGCCCGATTGCCCACCGCGATATCCCTTGGTCGCTGGCGGGAACGAAATGGTTCAACATTGCTGCAATAACCGCAAAACTCTCAGATCAGCTCGAATGCGGTCCTCTGTGTGTGCCTGGCGAATAAGGGGGTGCTTTACGGGTACCTTCGCGCTAGAAATGATTGCTAAGAGAGGTCTCACTGGCAGAGGTGCATGATGCCCCGTATCAGGCGGATCGTCTGTCCGCTCTTGACATTATCTCTTATGCTCCTTTCGAGCTTTGCAATACCTGCCGCCGTCGGTGCGGCGGACGTCTCAGGCGCGACGTCGTCGGGTCGGGTGAAGGTGCAGGTTTACACGGCACCACGCCAGGCAACACCTTCCTCCAGGCGTTCCGGCTCCGTGAGAGGTTCAACCAGTTCCAGACGTTCGCTGGGAACGACTACCCGTGGCAGTGGAGCCTCGTCTGGTAATTTCAACGTTGACAGGGCTCGGGCCACCCAATCGACGGGCCCGAAGAAGTCCACTGCTTCAAATTCATCGCAAACACAGAGAGCCAAGAAGAAGAAGTCTCAACGCAAGACAGCAAAGCGGCACGACCGCGGCAAGAAGAAGTCTCAGGCCCGCCGGTCCTCGTCGGCTTCGCAAAAAGCGATGCCTCAGACCTCACTGCGGGATAAAAATGCGCAAGTCATTATTGTAACCGCCGCGAGCTCGTCACAGACCGATGAAATAGCGCGGAAGAACCGGTTGAAGATCATCAAACGCCGATTTTCCAATCTAATGCGCAACACAATCGTGCTTTTGGAGATTTCCGATGGACGCAAGCCTCAGGATGTCGCGGCTGAACTTCAGCGCCTTCCAGAGGTGATAGTGGCTGCAATCAATGATGCGTACAATCTCCAAGCGGACGAGTTTGAATCCGTGCGCTATGCACCCAAAGCCCTCAAGCTTGATCGGATTTCGCGTGACACACGTGGGAAGGGCGTTCGTATAGGTGTCATTGATACCGATGTTGATCTCACCCATCCCGCCCTTTCTGGTGTCATGCACCAACGCTTTGACGGACTGTCGGGCGCGAAAGTGACGCAGCGGCGCCACGGAACAGCAGTTGCGGGGCTCATTGCTGCCCGTGACATGATTAACGGCGTAGCACCTGACGCACACTTATTGATTGCCCGCGCCTTTGACGGGCCGTCAGCGAAAAAATTACAGTCCGACGCCTATGTGATTATTGCGTGTCTGGATTGGACAACTACGAATGGCGCAAATGTTGTCAACATGAGCTTTGCTGGACCGCCAAATGCAGTGTTGAAAGAAGCGCTAATTAAAGCACATGCTTCTGGTGTCATTCTCGTGGCTGCAGCGGGAAATGAGGGACCAAAGGCAAAGCCGGCCTACCCTGCGGCATATGAATCGACAATCGCCGTGACGGCGACGGACGTGAACAACAGAATCTATTCCAAGGCCAATCGAGGCGACCACATATTCGTCTCGGCGCCTGGCGTCGACATCTTCGCGCCTGTGCCAAACGGCAAAGTCGAAATGGTGAGCGGGACTTCATTCGCGGCAGCGCTTGTCTCCGGTACAATCGGATTGGCAAAAACGAAATTTCCCACCGCCCCGTCGACAGCCTTAGGCGAACTCCTCGGCAGCTCAGTTCATGACCTTGGCGCGCCCGGGCGAGACAATGTATTTGGACACGGGTTAGTTGATGCCCCCGCACTTTTGCAGACGAGGGTTACATCCCAAGTGACCACTCCATGATCTGACGTTGACTGTTGCTTAATGGGATTGATCTGGCCCCTAATAAGTCGGCGTGTGGTCAAGTCCGCTTGGCATCTTTCTTGATTGGTCCAAAGCGTATCTCTTTCGTCGGCACCTGTTCCACTTGCTCGAGTTCAGGTGTTGGCCCATTTCGGAATTGCCCTCCCTCCGAAAACCTGCACATCGTCACGCTTTGACCCTCGGCGCTTTTGTCTTCACACTTGTCGTTTGAAACTTGCTCCGGAGCAAGACATGCAGTTGCCCCTCACGATCGTTATCGGCGTTCATGTAGCTGTTGTCTTGATCTTCGCGGTGCAAAACCTTCAAAGCATCACAGTATCGTTTGTCACTCTAAAAGTAAGTGCGCCAATATCCGTTTTTGTCGCTCTTTCATATGTATTGGTTATGGTCACTGGGGGCAGCCTCTAGCCTTGATACGATGGGCGGTTGAAGACAAATTGGGGGGGCTAAGGATCATAGCTCGGCAATGAACCTCTGATCTCTTCCTGAAATCTCAATCTCCGTCTCGTTGCCTTTGATTGGGTGTTACCGGTGCCACGGAACATGCAAAGCTGCGCTTAGCGTGTTGACCAAGCTCAACTCGCGCCAACCAGTCCGGAAATATAATGAGCAGGTTGGCGGTTGGAGATAGCAGGATGGAATCCAGCACAAATCATCGGGACGGCGCGGTAGACAAGACCACAAGTATCGGCGTCGTCTATCCTCGACCGATCTCGTATCTCAGTGACTCCCTTACAGCGTTACTGCACGCCAAATTGTGGCTTCAAATAATGATCGGAATGACCTGCGGGATTGTGGTGGGCATACTCATCGGTCCGACGGTGGGAATAGTCGATGCCCGCACGGCTGCCGTTATTGGTGACTGGTTTGCATTCCCGGGACTATTATTCTTAGCGCTGATCCAGATGATCGTGATCCCATTGATTTTCGCGTCGATCATTCGTGGGCTAGCGGCATCGCAGGACTTGGAGCAACTCAAGCAAGTCGGCCTTCGAGCGGGGGCTTACTTTCTGACGACAACGCTGGCTGCTATCCTCATCGGTATCAGTATCGCGAGTGTCGTGCAGCCGGGCAAGTTTATCGATGCCAATGTCATCCGAGCCGTTGATACGGAGCCCGTCCAAGAACTCGATGGTGGCTCGCAACCGCTTTTGCCGGCTCTTGAGAAGCTTCCAGAGGTGCTCATCACCTTGCTGCCTTCGAATCCGTTGAGCTCGATGGTGCACGCAGAAATGCTTCAGGTGGTCGTCTTCGCAATGGTTTTCGGTGCGGCCCTGGTTATGATGCCACCGCAACAGTCCAAGCCGATGCTCGACCTACTGGGCTCTCTGCAGGAAGTTTGCATGACCGTCGTCCGCTGGGCGATGCTATTAGCCCCATTTGCAGTCTTTGGCCTACTGCTGCGGTTAACAGCTAAAATTGGTCCTCAAGCGCTGATCGGTATGTCGGTTTACGTCGGTACGGTCCTCGCGGGTCTTTTTCTACTATTTTGCCTCTACATGTCCGTGCTTTGGTTTATTGCGAGAATCTCCCCGATCGATTTCCTGAGGAACGCTCGCGAAGCTCTCTTATTGGCGTTTTCAACATCTTCGTCAGCGGCCGTTATGCCGCTCACCATGCGCACGCTTCAGGAGAGTTTTCGTGTTCGCCCTTCCGTCTCTCAGTTCGTCGTACCGTTAGGCGCAACCGTGAATATGGATGGCACTGCGCTATACCAAGCCGTTGCCACCGTATTCCTGGCTCAAGCATTCGGCGTCGAGATGTCTACGCTAACCATGATCTTGCTTGGTGTCACCGCCGTTGGCGCATCCATCGGAACACCTTCGACGCCGGGCGTCGGTATCGTCATCCTTGCATCCGTTTTGAAGACCGCCGGTGTTCCCACAACCGGTATCGCGCTAATTATTGGCGTGGACCGAATTCTTGATATGAGCCGGACGACGCTGAATGTTGCCGGTGACATGGTAGCCAGTATTGTTCTTGATCGCCTACTAGGGACAAGATTTGCTGGCCTCCGAGAGATCATCGAAGAGCAAAAGCGTGAAGAGGAAAGGCTCGAAACTGGCGAGGACGTAATTGTTGAACAATGATGCGTGGAACCAAAAGGAGCCGCTTCTCAATGTTCCGAGCCAAAGCTATGAATGTCGCCTCCTGGCCCGCTTCGACGTTTCGCTGCGGTGCGGCCGACCTGCCGCACTTGGGGGCGAAGCAGCAGACCGCCGCGCATTCAGACAAACTTTCCGGTGCCATGGGCAAACCGTCCGTGCCCAGCGCGCTGCGCCAACCGCAATAAGCTGATATAAAGGTGCTGCAAGTTCGTTAGTAGCTTTTGGGGGGAATGTGGTAAGTTTTATAAAGAGTGCAGTTGCTGCAGTGTCTGTGGCCACTGTTGCGATGATCGGTACTCTTGTCGAATCAATGCCAACCTTCGCAGGGGAGAAGGTGCCTTTAGGTGAGGACGCTTGGTTCAAGATCGGAGGTGGTATGCGCGCCACCTACCGAGCGACCGAAAAGGGCTCGCCAAGCCCGACTGCGCGATTTGACGACGCATCTCTGGAGAGTTTGCGCATCTACCTGAGCGGTCAGCTTACAAAAGTCGTCGGCGTGACGCTGAACAGCGAGATTGAGCACGACGGCGATGGGGACCCGGACAATATGCGCCTCCTTGATGGCGTTCTGCGGCTCGAATTCAACGACTATTTCAATATTCGGGGCGGCTTGATGCTGCCGCCTAACGATCGGGCTAACCTGTACGGTCCGTATTACTTAGGCATCTGGGACTTTCCCCTTGTTTATGCGTTCCCCACGGAATTTGCCGGGCGCGACTATGGCGCAGCGATTTGGGGTCAGACCGGTAAAGGTGTATTCAAGTATAAATTCGGTGCATTCCGTGGTTGCCGCGGAGATGCTCGATGCAATGTCGGGGCGGGAGATGACGGCGATCTTTCGTACACGGGACGGCTAACCTACAATTTCTGGGATCCTGAACCCGGCTACTACACGTCAAGCGACTACTACGGGAAAAAGGAAGTGCTGGCCGTTGGAGCCTCAGCGACCTATCAGCCCGACGCCACCGGTACACATGCCGATCCGGGCAACTACTTCGGCTACAGCTTTGATGTTCTGATGCAGAAGAGGGTCTTCGGCGAAAATGTCCTGACCTTTGAAGGAGCTTACTATAGCTACGACACCGACAATAAATTCACTCCTCTTGTTGACGGATATGGCTACTTCCTGCTCACAAGTTTTTTGATCGATCGTCAGGTCGGGCCGGGCCGTTTTCAACCCGTCGTTCGCTACGAGAGCCTTGAGCGGGATGATCTGGGCTCGGACGCAACCCGCATTGAAGGGGGGGTGAACTATATCATCCGCGGCCACGACGCGCGTGTCTCGCTCCTCGTATCCAACACCGACTTCAAGGACAGCGGGCTTGGGTCCATCGGCCAGTTCATCGCTGGCGTTCAGCTTCAATATTGACGCCTATACACGCGAACCGGCTCGCAAGGGATTGCGCACCAACCTTGCTATATAGTGGCGCATTCGTAACGACTCCCGGATTTGGCCCGTCGTGTCATCAGCATATTGCGTTGCAATGACTGCTCCTACCAGCAGCGGACATCATCACTTGGCCACGGCAATGCCCGCCAATGACGGCTTCTGGGATGCACCAACCGTGAACCATCGTCGCGCTGACGCTGAGGGCCAGTTGCCATCGAAGCCTACCATTGGCTGCGATGCGGTGGCCGACACGGTTTGACGGCGATTCAATCGTGCTTCTCAAGCATCTTTGGAAAGCGATTCTGCGAATGAACGCACGTTGGCAACACAATCATTCTGCTTTAGCTCACCTTCTGTAACTACGAGAGTGGCGACCGGCTGTTTACTGCAGAGTTCCGCCATCTGTTTGAAAACGCCTTCCGCACCGGAGCCGCCCTGCGTACAAAAGAATGCAACGCGTTTCAGTTGTCCGCCGTACATCGTGAGGTAATTTCGAACGGGAGGCGTGAGACTCCAAGCCCAGACGGGCGAACCTATTACGACGAGGTCGTAAGAGGCTGGGTCATGCTTTGGTGGCTTTACTTCAGAAGAGCGCTTCGTCAAAGCATCGCGTCCCGCGGCAAGATAGCCGAAGAAGCCTTTTCGTGTCGTTGTCTCTTCGATCCGTTCGACATCGGCGTCGCATACTTCCGCGATTATTTCCGCGATACGCTTTGTATTGCCAGTGTGAGAAAAATAAGTGACCAGCGTTGCCATTGCTCAAATCATCTTGCTCGAAATGTCTATTCACTAACCTTTTTTATTAGCACGCGATGCCCGCTTGCCGATTGACACGTATCAATAGGCATCGCTCGCAGCTTCGGCAGCTCAGTCCCGATAAGATTGCCTTGCGGTTTCCAATCTGCCGTCAAACAATGGCAGTGGAATACGACATTAGGGTGCAGAAAATCAGGTTCGGGTCAGACTCGGCAATTCCCGTACTTCTGCGGCTGACAGCTTGGCCCCCATTGCGGACGCTGAGTTGGCGTGTGCGGAACACCAAAACGAAACCGGCTGTGAGTTCCGTTTCTGGGATCGACCGTCCTCGATCTAACCTCGCGCCGACGTCTCGGTGGCTAGCCCCTTGGGCTATGTCACTAAGACTGCGGTTCTCAAATATCGTGAAAGCAGGTCACTCGGAATCGTTGGTTTCCATATGCGGCACAGTTCCCCCGATTAGACTTTTCTCAAGGAGCAATAACAGCTCGAACATTTAAACTAGTCAGCTTGCGCACATTCTTCGCCTATCCCCCTTGATGCTTTAACCCTTTACCTCTTGGTGCAATCCAGCGTAGCTTGACTTCGTCGAGATGACAGATTTTTTTTGAGTATGAACTTTTGGATTGCGGAGATCAAATTCATCAACGTTAGTTTTCTCACCTGGGTACGGTACTGAATTCGATTGGATCTATTTCGCAGTAGGCTGCTTATCCCAAATCCAACATAAGGTTTTCATGCACTGGTGGCGTGCAGCCTGCAGTAAGGGCGAGTAGCTCAATTTCTTATACCTGTGCTGTCCCAGGCAAACGAGTATGCGATGGGCCACAACCACCTAGCAAAATTTCCTAACACGCGGCCGTGGAATGCGATCGTGGAAAAGCTTGTTGCCGGTGCGCCTGCGGAGGAGATCGCAGGTGCAACGGCTTCTGCGGCAGAAAGAGTGTTCGCACACGCTGCGAACGACAAGGGATTTCAGAGCGCATTTTTCCTTTTGACCCAGTTGCCTCTGGCCGCTAGGTCACCGGAATATTTGGCGCGAATGCGAGAACTTGGAGTTCACACGGGCCCCGATGTTGGCTTGCTAGCTTTGGGAGCAGCATTTCAAGAGGCACTAGACAGGTCGTCTGCACAAACAAAGCGAAAGACGGACCTAGGCGAAATTGCGCGTCTCGCCGCCACCGACACCTTGGTTTTGACACTCAGTCACGAGTTCTCATCCGCGCTCGAGACCACGGGCGAGGATGTCAGACGAGCGCTGGGTAAATTTGCAGCACCTGACCATTTCGCCAGGCTGTCGCGGGCATTTTTCGCACGCCTCATGCAGCACAGCCTTGAATACTTTGTCAGCCGGGTAATTGCAGATCACGTAGGTCCCGGACGGGGCTTCCAATCGGTGGCAGACAAGGCGGCATTTCAGCAAGCCCTTTCGCTCCACTGTTTCAACGCGGCCGCAGTGGTCGAGCAACTCTCGCGGGACTGGTACTCGAAGTCAAACTGGCAAGGCGGTGTTACGAGGGCCAAATCTTCTGGCTTCGCGCGTAAGGCCTTTCGAGAGCTTCGCGACGAGTTGAGGCAGAGGGTTGCCGATGGCTGAGCGGCTCTTCTATTGCGGCGTAGATCCACCAGAACACGTTGCTGAACATGCAACGCAACTCTGGCTCACTGGGGACCGAAAAAACATCAAGAGGGACATTGAAAGCGTTGCAGATGTCATGGTTGCAGATGTCCCGGCACGCCTGCAAGATTTGTTAGACATCGCGACTTACGTATTTGTTGCCGACCGCATCACTAGCCGTGGCGAAACGACTTTTCCAAACATGGGAGCGACCTGGTATCGCAAGCTTCGATTTGTGATCGCTGTCAGGGACCCTGTGTTCTGGAACCGTCCCGACCGCGTAGACGCCCTAGAAGAACTGATCGGTTTTTTGTCAGACGATTTGTACGAGCTAAAATTCGTAAGGTCTGCCGAGTTGCCGCAGTTTCCTAAGAAGCTGCCCATGATGCCGCGGCAAAGAGAAACTTCGCGTAAAGATCAGGTAATCTTGTTCTCAGGCGGGCTGGATTCTTTGGCTGGAGCTGTAGAGGAATTGCACGATAGCGGTGACCGCGTCGTTCTAGTCAGTCATCGCTCATCTAACAACATGGCTCATTGTCAAAAAGAGTTGGTGGATTTGACCTGCGCCCCGACTTCCATCCAGTCAGAGTGAGAGTCCTGGGTTGAAATCGTGCCCTTTGCCAGCCGTTTCGGCAAGAGCAAAATATTGGATCCTGAACTCCTCCGGTGTCTGGTCGGCGAGCGCCGAATGCGGCCGCACGCGGTTGTAATCGGCTCGCCAGTCCGCAAGTAGTAACCTGGCCTCCGTGAGCGTTGAGAATGCCGTCTCGTTCAAGCACTCATCACGCAATCGACCGATAAAACTCTCGGCAAAAGCATTCTGCTGTGGCTTGCCGGGCGCAATGTAGTGCCAGTCGACGGACCGCCCTTGGGCCCATTTCAGGATTGCCATGCTGGTGAACTCCGTGCCGTTGTCGGAAACGCATATCTCGGGCTTGGCTCTGCGCTGCGCTGCGCAATGATCTGGTCGAGTTCACGGGCAACGCGTGCACCAGACAGCGACGTGTCGGCGATGAGGCCAAGGCACTCGCGGGTGCAATCATCAACCACCACGAGGACGCGGAATCGCCGGCCATCCGTAAAGCCGTCAGAAGCGAAGTCCATCGACCAGCGAACATTCGGGCCGGTTGGTAATTTGAGCGGTGCCCGGGTGCCGAGCGCACGCTTGCGCCCGCCGCGCTTCCTCACCTGCAGACCTTCCTCACGGTAGAGCCGGCGGAAGCGCTTGTGGTTCATCTGCACGCCTTCACGGCGAAGCAGGATCAACAGACGCCGGTAGCCGAAGCGACGCCGTTCACTGGCAAGCTCACAAATACGCCGCCGGTGAACGGCGTCGCAGGCACGACGGCTGCGGTAGCGCACCATCGACCGATCCGCTTGCAGGACGGAGCAGGCGCGGCGCTCGGAAACCTCAAAGGTTGAGACCAGATGCGCCACTGCCTGCCGCTTAGCTGCCGGCGTCACCACTTTCGGCTGTTGACGTCCTTTAGCATGGCGTTGTCGAGCGACAGATCCGCAACGAGCTGCTTCAGTCGCACGTTCTCGTCTTCCAGCGCCTTCAGTCGCTTGGCGTCGGAGACATCCATGCCGCCGAACTTCGCTTTGTACTTGTAGAAGCTCGCGGGGCTGATGTTGTGCTTGCGGCACACCTCCGCTGTCGGCACACCGGCTTCGTGCTCCTTCAAGATCGAGATGATCTGCTCTTCTGAAAACCTGCTCTTACGCATCGTCCGTCTCCTTCTTAAGGCTACGGACTCTACCCAAATCTGGAGGAAATTACGGGGCGCAGGTCATAATTCCTTCCTTCATGGGGACCGA
Organism: Hyphomicrobiaceae bacterium; assembly: GCA_965222485.1. GTDB lineage: Bacteria > Pseudomonadota > Alphaproteobacteria > Rhizobiales > Hyphomicrobiaceae > CBDCUC01. Next base: position 977,837 of record CBDCUC010000040.1, on the reverse strand, counting down.
CTCCACCATTGACTCTATTTTCCAGAATAACTTATCGGCCTCAATCGAGACCGATAAGTGGGCTGGGGCTACCAGTTTTTTTACATGTAGTCTTACCGGTTGCTGGTTTCTTATCCCTTGTCTACCAACTGGGCTGTATGCTTGTCTAACGTTGTTTCCGAGTACCGCCGCAACACCAACCGCCCATCCAGCGGCAACGCCTTCAGCAACACATTGAACCCTTTCTGGTCTTCATGCGCAAAGGCACTGCCCACCAACGTCCAGAAGCTGTTCTCGTCGTCGATGTCTTCAACGACGTAGGCACGATACATTGGTTTCTTCTTCATCGTTCGTCCTCCTTTGAGGTGATGAGTTGTCCGTTATGGACATGGCTCATTGTCTCAAAGGCGAGAAGATGAGGTAGGCATGCCGATGTTCGAGAACCCGAACAGACTTCGTTCTGATTCACCAAGGGAAAGCCTGCCTTTCCCCTCCGCCACCACACTCACCAGGTACAGGCAAGGCGAGTGACGGTGGCTCCAAGGGAAAGGCTTTTTGGCTGACGAGTTAGGCCTGCAGATGATCCAACAAGTCAGCCCACTCCTGCATCAACTTCACCCGCTGCTTCCAGTACGTCGCGCGATTATACGCCCGCCGGATAGCATTCGGGTCCTGGTGCGCCAACACGGCTTCGATCACATCAGGGTCAAAGCCGCGCGCGTTTAGTATCGTGCTGGCCGTCACCCGAAAGCCATGGGCCGTCACTTCATCCTTGCCATAACCCATACGGCGCAGGGCTGAGTTGAACGCAGCTTCAGACAAGGGGCGGTGCTGCGAACGCACTGATGGAAAGACAAGTTCAGCACAATCAGACAGTGGCCAGATGTCCTCGATAATGGCTAGTGCTTGCCGGGCTAATGGAACCATGTGCGGTTGGCGCATCTTCATGCGTTCGGCTGGAATGCTCCAGACTGCTTTCTGTAAATCGAATTCCGACCGTTTGGCACCACGCACTTCACCGGGACGCACACAGGTTAGGATCAAGAATTGCAAACCGGCTCGAATGGTCGGCCAGCCGTCATACTCGTCAATTGATTGCAGCAGCTTGCCAAGCTCTTCTTCATCAGTGATGGCGGCCCGGCCTTCCACCTTGGGCGGCAGTAGTGCACCATGCAATGGCTGGGTCGGATCGCTGTCGGCCCGCAGGGTCACAATCGCATACTTGAATACGCTGCCGATCGTACCGCGTAGACGACGAGCCGTCTCCCGGCGACCACTTTTCTCAATTCGCCGCAGCAACGACAGAAGTTCAGCTGACGTGATCTCGCGAATGGGACGGTCAGATAGTGTTTCGGCCAGGTCTTTCAGCAACCAGGTTGTCTTGGAGATCGTGGACCGTGCCGCCCCTTTGGTTTGCTGCTGTTCCAGGTATTCATCGGCCACCAACCCGAAGGTTTGCCGGGCTAGTGTTTCAGCTGCAATCTGATCCTGCCGCCGTTGCTTGGCTGGATCAACCTTCTCAAGGAGGAGCTGTTTAGCTTCATCTCGCTTCTGTCTGGCGTTGGCGAGTGTCACTAATGGGTATGGTCCGAAGGAAAGAACGTTCTCTTTGCCGCCGTAGCGATACCGCATCTGCCATAGCTTTCCACCGCTGGGTTGGACAAGGAGATGCAGGCCTCCACCGTCGCTGAGGCGGTAGGGTTTTTCCTTCGGTTTTGCCTTGCGAATAGCGAACTCAGATAGCCGCATTGTGGGTAACGTCTGTGCGGGTAACTCCGTTACCCCCATCATTACCCACAAAGGGTGGCGAAACAACGGAAATCCATGGTCTGCTACGAGAAGCCAACCATCGTATAAATCGTTGAAAAGACACTGTTTTTGAGAATTTATGTTCTGCGGTGAGGAGGGGTCGTGGTGCCCAGGGGCGGAATCGAACCACCGACACCGTGATTTTCAGTCACGTGCTCTACCAACTGAGCTACCTGGGCGGTCGCCATAATGCCCGGGTGATCCGGCGGCGAAGTTCAGACCTTATAGTGAGTTGGTCCGGGCATGGCAAGGGCCCGAAATCAGACATTTCTGATGCCGGCCGACGCGGCGCCACGAACGGTAAATGATCTTGAATTTCAACCGTTGCCGCCGTCCGTTTCGGGCGGAGGGACGGCGTTGGCCAGCGGATCATCTCCGTCTTCGTCTTCATCACTATCTTGCACCGGAATTGCGTAACGTCCGCTGAGCCAACGCGATAAATCGACGTCGGCGCACCGGCGCGAGCAAAATGGCCGCCAGCGTTCGTCGGTGTCAGATTTGCAAATCGGGCAGCGCGGTTTTCGTCGTACCTCACCGTGCATCGCGTGTGTCACCCCCAGCGCTACAAGCGCCTCGTTCTAGCTCAAAGGCATATGTCTGCGGACCCAACCACATTGCGGTATTGCGGCCGCACACCCTCAGACCTCTGCATCGGCCTCAGCGGCTTGCAGCCAGGCATAGTGAATGGGAAAGCCTTCGCCGGTGAGAAGGGCCGTTGTTTCTGTCAGCGGTAGGCCGACGACATTGGTATAGGAGCCGATAATTTTTTGTACAAAGCACCCCGCCAATCCTTGGATGGCATATCCCCCAGCCTTATCGCGCCATTCGCGCGAGGCGATGTAGGCTTCAATTTCGGCGCGTGACAGGTTCTTGAAGCGCACGCGTGTATCGACAATGCGCGAGCGCATCCGGTCATCAGGGGTCAACAGGCAAAGTCCCGTCAGCACCCGGTGTGTGCGACCTGACAACAACTGCAACGACGCGACGGCTTCTTCCATGAACTGCGGCTTCAACAAGATGCGGCGGCCCAGTGCAACAACCGTGTCGGCGGCAATGACATAGGCGTCCGCAATATCCTTGTCGTTTGCAAGCTGGTCGCGCGCAGATTCAGCTTTGGCACGGGCCAAACGCTGAACCAGTCCGCGCGGCATTTCACCCTTACGCGGCGTCTCGTCAATCGTGGATGGCCGTAGCGCGTCCGGCGTCACACCGATCTGTGCCAATAGCATCAACCGGCGGGGGCTGCCGCTCGCCAGGACCAGTTTGGGGCGCACCCCGTCACTCTTCTGCCCGGCCCTGGATTTCGCCAATTCGCGCCGCAGCGTGTCTCGCCGCGGGCCATCCGTGCGGCGCAACGCGCTGAAAAGCGCAACCTTTTGAGATGTCATCAAATTTGTTTCCGACGTGACGGCTGCGCTCCGGCAGCCATGGTTAATGGCAGAATGCAGAGGGACGTTGTCAAATGCAAGAGGCACAATTGCGTTGCCAACGGGCGCAGTTGCCGGGATAAACAAGGTGAGAAGGATCGAATGGCGAGGAAACAAGGCATGACTGGTAAGGACGAGCTGGTCGACATTATCGGGCGAACAAGGCTGTTCGGCGGATTGGATGTGGAAAGCAGACAGGCCTTGGCGGCTGAAATGCGGGAGACTTCGTTCGATTCAGGCCAGGTGATCTTCACACGCGGCGATGAAGGGCGCGATGTCTACGTTGTCGTGTCGGGGCGGATACGGTTGTCGGTTCTGACACCGGAGGGCCGCGAACTGTCGTTTGCGCACGCCGAGGCAGGCTCCGTGTTTGGCGAAATTGCCATGCTCGACGGTGGCGTTCGGACCGCGGATGCAACCGCGATGACAAAAGTAGAAGCCTTTTCGCTGTCGCGTGCGGCGTTTTCCCGGGTCATGGGAAATCATTCCAGTGTGGGTGAAGCCATGCTGAATTTCCTCTGCCTCAGACTGAGGGAAGCAGATCAGCAGTTGGAAGCCATTGCCCTATGCCCGATTGAAGTACGTCTTGCCCGCTTCTTTCTGGCGGCAGCAAGCGCGAAAGATGAATCGGGTGAGGAAGAGAGTGTCGAGATTCCCTTCTCAATGTCGCAAAGCGAATTGGCATTGCTGATCGGCGCCAGCAGACCCAAAGTGAACACTGCTCTGTCACTCCTGGAAGGCGATGGGGCACTGAAGCGAAGCAGTGGTAAGATCGTCTGCAATGTAGAATTGTTACAGGATATTGCAGGCATATAACGGAACGTGCAGACTTGTAGCCGGTTACCTAGGGAACAGTCACGTAACCGCGAGCAGAGGTAGGGCTCTCAGCGGACTTTTTTGCCGCATGCCCGCGATCTGACGCTGTAGGACGTCCTCATTGCCATGACCCGTTCACCTCAATATTGGGTGCGCAAGTTTCGCACATCCCTTGGCCGATTGAGTAGGCAGGCTTGGCTACAAACCCTTGCCGCTGGCTGGGCCGTTGCGGTGGAAGCGGGGACGCATGGTTATGCGCCCGACGTCAAACGACGCCTAATGATCATGAACATGATCGCCTACCTGATTGCGGCTTCAACGCTGGGCTACGCAATCCAGCACGCGTTGATGGACTTCGACACCTACGCGCCTGTGATCTATCTCAATCTGGCGCTGGTGCCCACAGCATTTGCCGTCCCATTCTCGCATCGTTTCGGCGACATGGCCGGTGGGCTTGTGATCCTACTGTCGGAGTTTGCCGCGTTGGTTGCATTCAGCTACTACATGGGCCGAGACGCCGGGATTCATCTACAATACTTTATCGTGGCGGCCGCGACCTTTGTCGTCTTCGGTCTTGAACGTTGGAAGATAATCATTCCGATGATTGCGATCGGGCTGGCGCTCCAACTCTATTCCTGGTTCGCATTTCCGCAGCACCTGGCTGTGATCAAAACAGATCCCGAGGTACTCGATAGCATCTTCATTCAGGCTGCCGCCACGACAATGGTTCTTACTGCGGCGTGCGTCTATTACGCGTTCTCGCTGGTGGAGACGGCGAAAGCGGAAGTTGATGCACTGCTGCGCAACATCCTTCCCGATGGTATTGTAGCGCGCCTTAAAGCAGAACCAGGCTCGGCCATCGCCGACAATTTTGATGACGCTTCCATTTTGTTTTCAGACATTTCCGGCTTTGTGCCACTTGCACGTCAGTTGGGCGCGGCGAAAATTGTCAGCCTGCTAAACGAAATCGTCTCAGAGTTCGATCGGTTGGCGCAAAAGCACGGCGTAGAGAAAATCAAGACGATTGGCGATGCCTACATGGTCGCTGCCGGGCTTCCCGAACCCGTGCCCGATCACACGCTGCGGTTGGCGCGGATGGGCCTTGATATGATGGAAGTCATTGCTCGTCTGCGGCGGCGGACCGGGATTGACCTCAATGTTCGTATCGGACTTGCGTCCGGTCCCGTGATGGCAGGTGTCATTGGTACAAAAAAATTCAGCTACGACGTGTGGGGCGATACGGTCAACCTTGCTGCACGGCTTGAGAACAAGGGTGCGCCGGGGCGCATCCACGTATGCCCGAACTGCCGTGGCACGCTTGATAGCGAGTTTGAATTCGAAAGCCGCGGCGAAATTGAAATAAAGGGAGTGGGCTTACAGCAAACCTGGTTCATTCTCGATGAAGCTGAAGCAGCCAGGAAGAGCCCACCCCCCGCAATCCAAGCCGTCCAATAGCTATTAAATCCATAATGAAACGCAACATCCGCCAGCCTATAGGCTTGGGCCGCCTTCTAGGCGGAAGCGCTGCTTGATGCGGGCAAACAACTGATCGCGCACGTCGCGGTAGGCTTGCAGCACTTGGTCGCGGCTTCCGTGTGTCAACATGACCGTTGCATCTTGCGTTGGCCAATACTCCACATCAACCGCCATGGTGCGCGTCAATTCCAACGCCTTGTGGTGCGCTTCCGGGGACATCGTTACAACGAGGTCGAAGGACGTATCTTGTAAATCGTCAAGTGTCTTGGGTTCATGGTCGGAGATATCGATGCCAATTTCATTCATGACGGCAACGATGAAAGGGTCTGTTTTGCCCGCGCGGACGCCGGCCGACTCGACATACGTCTCCTGCCTGACGAGGTGCTTCAGAATGGCTGCGGCCATAGGGGATCTGACCGCATTCATGCTGCAAACGAATAGTACTGCGCCTGGTAACTCGCCGGGCTCCGCCAACGGATCAGCCCTTCCAGTGTAGGGCACATATCAGCGTGAATAGCCGGCGCGCCGTGTCAAAATCCAAGTTGACCTTGCCGGACAATCTTTCGATCAGGATGCCTGTGCCTTCGTCGTGCAGTGCCTTTCGACCCATGTCGATGGCCTGAATGCGCGATGGTGGCGCGGTCTTGATGGCGGCAAAGTAAGTATCGCAAACGAGAAAGTAGTCCTTGATAATGCGTTTGAAGGGCGTCAAGGAAAGCATGTGTGTGATAATTTCAGGATCTTCTTCATTCCCGATCGCAAGAATGAGTCGTCCGTCGACAATCGACAGCGCCAGACGATACGGCCCGTCATTGCGCCCCTCTGGCGCAAAGGCGTTTTGCTCAAGCAGGTCAAAAATTGCGACCTGGCGCTCGTGATCAACGTTGGCGTTCAAGTGTGCGATGGACGCCTCATCGAGCGTGACCTCATAAAGCCGGTTCGTCGTTTTCTGTGTTGTCTGGGCCATAAACTGTAACTTATTCCCCCTCAGACAGACGGATCTCAACCGATCGACGGTGGCCTTCCAGGCCTTCGGCACGGGCAAGCGTCATCGCCGCGGGAGCTAGTTGCGCCAGTGCCTGGGCGTCCAGTTTCAGAAGCGATGTCCGTTTCATGAAATCGAGCACACCAAGTCCTGATGAGAATCGTGCCGATCGCGCGGTCGGCAGCACATGGTTTGAACCTGAAACGTAATCACCAATCACTTCCGGTGTGTGGGCCCCAATAAATATGGCGCCCGCATTGCGGATTTTTCCAACAAGATCTTCGGCGTTCTGAGTGGCGATCTCCAAGTGCTCTGCAGCAATTCTATCGGCAAGTGACGGGGCTTCATCAAGCGAGGTTAGCAGGATCGTTGCGCCAAAGACGTTCCAGCTTTCGCCCGCAATGTTACTGCGCGGCAGGCTCGTCAGCTGCTCGCGCACGGCCAATTCAACGGCATCGGCGAACTCAACGTCGTCAGTCATGAGGATCGACTGTGCTGCCGTATCATGCTCGGCCTGCGCGAGAAGATCGGTCGCAATCCATTCGGGATTGTTATGCTTGTCGGCGATTACAAGCACTTCAGATGGCCCAGCGACACTATCGATGCCGACAATGCCAAACACCTGCCGCTTGGCTGCTGCTACATAAGCATTGCCAGGGCCTACGATCTTGGCCACGGGTGCAATAGTCTCGGTACCAAAGGCCAATGCTGCAACAGCCTGCGCTCCACCAACCCGATAGATTTCGTCAACGCCGGCCAATTGCGCTGCAGCCAGCACCAGCGGGTTCAATTCTCCGCGCGGGCAGGGTACGACCATCACAATTCGCGGCACGCCGGCTACTTTCGCCGGCACGGCATTCATCAGGACCGAGCTTGGGTAGGATGCCGTACCGCCGGGGACGTAAAGCCCGGCTGACTCTACGGCTGTCCAGCGCGAGCCAAGTTCAACACCAACGGCGTCGGTGTACCTGTCGTCGTTTGGCTTTTGCCGTTCATGATGGTCATTGATGCGATCGCGCGCAAACGCAAGCGCATCCAGCGTTTCCTGGCTGCATTCGCCGACCGCTTTTGCAACCTCTTGATCGCTGATCCTAATACCTAACTTGCCAAGCTCGACTGAATCGAACTTCTCAGAAAATTCAATCAGAGCTGCGTCGCCTTTGGTGCGCACGGCTTCGATAATTCCAGAAACGGCTGTATTGACGTCGACTGATGCCTCACGTTTTTCGGCCAGCAGGCCCGCAAATTCCTTCGCGAAATTTGCATCCGTGGTCGAAAGGCGTTTTGCCATGATTTTTCCCTTACCCCCTGGGAACGGTTAGCGCATGATGGACCGGGACGAGGTCCGGCTCGAATTGCTGTTGTCGTTTTGAAGTTTGTGCGAACCGCAGCACAGCACCCTAATCCTGGTCGGCGCCTGGATGTTCGGGTCTCGCCCTGGCTGCCCAAGCTGCACCTAAGTCCTTGAGTTCTATTTCAATGCATTCGACATCCAGCTCAATCGTTGCGTTACCTGAAAACTGCAACGTCATCACGCCGCCCGGGCCGGAGCCATCATCCGGTGTAAACGATAGTGCCAAGAGGGACAGCACGGTATCTGTTGCCGACTGTTCGATCCCCTTTACGCGAACACCTGTCACACGTTCAAAGCGAAGTCCTGAGCGGCGTCTTTGAAGCGTATCTCCCGAAGGTGTACCACTTTCATTGTGGGTCGCATTCTTTATGGCGCCGACCCAATCAAAGCGGTTCAAGACACACGCGAAACGTTTGTGAGCGCGCTGAAATGCCATATCTCCTAGTCGGATCACGGCATCCTGCAAGTGCGCAGAGACAACGGCGAGGTCGTCGGCGTCGAGCGCTATGAGTTTTAATTCCTGCATGACGTGAGCGGTAGCCTCATGGACCAGAAGATGTCGGGCGATCTATTGATCACGTTTCGCTAAGCCTCTCAATTTGGGCACCGCACCGCGACAGTTTTTCTTCGAGGCGCTCGAAACCGCGGTCCAGATGATAAACGCGGTTGACGGTTGTCTCGCCCTCAGCAATCAGGCCAGCGATGACCAGGGAGACGGATGCACGCAGGTCGGTCGCCATTACGGGCGCGCCGCGCAAGGCTTCGACACCTTTTATGGTCGCCGTGTCGCCGTGCAACTGAATGTCGGCGCCGAGCCGTGCCAACTCCTGAACGTGCATGAAACGGTTTTCGAAAATGGTTTCGCGGATGACACTGGTTCCTGTCGCGCATGTCATGAGTGCCATGAGTTGCGCCTGCAGGTCGGTAGGGAAACCGGGGAAGGGTTGCGTTTCCACGGAAACCGGGTCGACCGCAGCGCCATTGCGCGCGATGCGCAGACCGTCAGGGACTTCTTCAACGACGGCACCTGTCTCAACCAGCGAATCCAATGCGGTTTGCAAAAGCTCGGCATTGGTTCCTTCAAGAACGACATCGCCACCGGTGGCGGCAACGGCAAAGGCAAACGTACCGGTTTCAATGCGATCGGGAAGAACGCGATGCACGGCGCCTTCAAGCCTGTCACAGCCCTGAACTTTGAGTGTTGAGCTCCCAATACCTTCGATTTGCGCACCCATTTTGACGAGGCATCTGGCAACGTCGCCCACCTCCGGCTCGCGCGCGGCGTTCTCGATCAAGGTTTCGCCCTTGGCAAGGGCGGCAGCCAGCAACACGTTATGGGTCGCCCCAACCGACACCTTTGGAAAGATGACATGCGCGCCGCGCAGTCCTTGTGGCGCGCGTGCGTTCACGTAACCGCCGTCAATGTCGATCTCAGCGCCCAGCGCACGCAGGCCGGTGAGGTGCAAATCAACCGGGCGGGTACCAATAGCGCAGCCGCCAGGCAGTGAAACCTTTGCCTTGCGCATTCGCGCCAGCAACGGGCCCAGAACCCAGAAGCTGGCACGCATGCGCGTCACCATTTCGTAGGGAGCTGTCGTGTCGACGATATCGCGCGCTGTCAGATGATAGGTATCTCCCATCAAATCTGCAGGACCGGCCGCGCGCTTGCCGTCGACCGCCAGGTCAACCCCATGATTGCGCAGGATGCGCGTCAGAAGATTGACGTCGGCCAGGTTGGGCACGTTTTTCAGTGTCAGACGGTCATCGGTCAATAGCGAGGCAATCAAGAGCGGCAACGCCGCGTTCTTGGCTCCGGAAATGGGTATTTTCCCGTTTAGCGAATTGCCGCCAATGATCCTGATACGATCCATTGCCTCTCCTGCATTTCGTCGGGCGGACATGCGGACTGCCGCCCCGTCAACCCTTGCGATGTGACCTGTTCAGGCCCCGCGCTATTGTCGGCCGGATTGATCCACCGCCGCCTTCATGGACATCCGCGGCAACCGCGTGCCCGCCTTAGGCCGCGGTTTGTCGCTCGCCTTTGAGAAACGCGTCCTTCGGGGCCTGTACAGCAGATGATTAATCCGGCGTATATACCGGGAGCAAGGCTCCTTGTCCCGTCGTTATGTCGCGGGGAGGGTGCCAACATTGCGGCAATTTGGGTGCGTCAAGTCCGGCTCGGCGGCCGCCCGCATTGCTGTATATTCGGTCCACGTTGCGACAATGATTGTAACCACCTGAAACTTCCACAGATTTTTGAAGGCTTTCAAACGTGGAGGTGGCGTAGGCGCCTCGGCCTAACTGTCTTCTCCCCGCGACTTGTCCCCGTCTGATTCGCTGTTGACCGGATTTGCCCTGCCGCGCGCCTGGTCTTTTCTCTTGCGCAAGTTTGCACGAAGTTGCTCCTCCAGACGCTGCCGCCTGCGGTCAGCCGCCTGTGATGGATGTTTGTTCCCGCCCGCCTTTTGGCTCATCCACCTCACTCCCCATGATGAATTTGGCTTGGGCGCAATGCGGCCCGCATGACTGCACTGGGACTGCCCCATATATATGTGTCGCAGCAACACCAGCATCAACATGATGGCGCGTCGTTGTGTCAATCAGGACAAGGCGTCGTCCACCCCTGTTCCTCCCCAACGGAATGGCTGGCGCCAGCTTTGTTCGCCACATCGGCAAGGCACTCCAAAGCAGCTTGCCCCGGCAGGGGCGTTGTGGCAGGTTCCCGCTTCATTCGGCGGTTCTCAAACCGCCATGGTGCTGCGGCCCGGGCCGTAGCCCGGCAGGCTGCCGTAGCTCAGGGGTAGAGCACTCCCTTGGTAAGGGAGAGGCCGAGAGTTCAAATCTCTCCGGCAGCACCATATTTTGTCTCACACGCCGATGGCGTTCCGACGGGGCGGGCCAACGGCCCGGCGACGCAGTCGCGTCGCTTACCGTGGTCTACGTATCTCCTTCGGGGCGCGCCAGTGAGGTGGCACATACGTCTCAATTGTATGTTTGCGGGCAGTAGTCCCGACATGAGGACCACTCACAAAAAATCAGTGCGGTACTGTGTTGTCCATCTGGCATGCCTGGCTTTGTGAGCATTATTGCCGAGGTGCTGGTTTCTGCTATCTAAGGTCCCAGCATTCGTCACTCCTTTGGGAAACCTACTTTGAAATCCAAACTCTTTGAGCCCACGTCTATGCGGTCGGTGGACCTTGCCAACCGCATAATAGTTGCACCGATGTGCATGTATTCGGCGCATGAGGGAACGCCGACAGACTGGCATCTGATGCACCTAGGACAGTTCTCAGTCTCGGGTGCCGGACTGGTCTTTGTGGAAGCAACTGCTGTTGAGCCCGAAGGGCGAATAACGCCAGGCTGCACAGGTCTATATAATGACGAACACGAGGCCGCATTCGCGCGGATTATCCGCTTTTTTAGAGACTTCGGCAGTGCTCGAATCGGTATTCAACTCGCGCATGCGGGGCGCAAGGCTTCGACAAATGTTCCATGGAAGGGTGGAACGCCACTGTCGAATGACGAAGGCGCATGGCAGACGATTGCTCCCTCGGCAATTCCTTACGCGGAGGGTTGGCATCAACCTGAGGAATTTAGTGAAGAGACGTTTGCCCGAGTTAGATCTGCCTTCGAACAGGCCGCTGAGCGAGCGTCTCGACTAGGCTTCGATGTCCTAGAGATCCACTCGGCGCATGGCTACCTGCTGCACCAGTTCTTGTCGCCGATCACAAACAAGCGGATCGATAAATACGGTGGGTCTCTTGAGAACAGAATGCGCTTTCCGCTTGAGGTCTTCGAGGCTGTACGTGCAGTCTGCCCGGACCACATACCCGTTGGTGTCAGGTTTTCGGCAACCGACTGGATAAAAGGTGGCTGGGACCTTGAAAATTCAAAAGCTTATGCAGCGGCATTGGCCGAACGCGGATGCGATTTCTTCGATGTCTCATCGGGTGGCACAGCGCCGGAGCAGAACATCCAATCAGGACCGGGTTATCAAACCGGATTTGCATCTGAGATCCGCCAAGCAACGGGCGTCACGACAATTGCCGTGGGACGAATAACCGATCCCGTTCAAGCCGAAACCATTCTAAAAACGGGACAGGCTGACATGATCGCCATGGCACGCGGTGCTTTATACGATCCGCGCTGGCCCTGGCACGCGGCGGAGGTCCTTGGCGACACTGCAGCCTTCCCACCGCAATACATGCGGACACATCCATCACTGCAGGGCGAACCTATTCCAGGAAATCCTCCCGTCGTGAAGAAATAAGTATCGGTAGGACCAACGTATTGAGAGAGGTGCTTCCTGCTCGATGTTGTATCCATTGCCGCAATCGAAGGAACCGCTGTAGGCGCGTTCGTCTCACCTTTAAACGCGATTGATGAAGACCAATATGGTCTCGATGAGGTCATCGTTCTCTTTCAGGACCCTCATCCATCGGACCCGGCCTGGTCCAGAATTCGGCTCGCTGTCACGATGCTGTGATCAATCACTGTACGGGTATGCGGTTTCATAATTCTGGGGCAAATGACCGGTCGTCGCCAGCCACTCGCCACTATGAAAAAGGAAGACATAATGAATAGAACACTCGTTGCCTGCTGCACAGCCCTAGCGGCTATCTCGTTCGGCGGGGCAGTAGACGCAGCTCGGGCTGCAAGCCCTGAAAAGGCCTGGGAGTCATCAAAAGCCTACGGACCTGAGTGCGTCTTCGTCGATGCCAAGGCGGGCGTATTCTACGTGACCAATGGTAACAACGATGCGACCAAAAAAGACGGCGATGGCTACGTCTCGAAGCATTCGCTCGCCGACGGCAAAGTGATCGCCGAAAAATGGACCACCGGCCTTAGCGCGCCCAAGGGGATGGATGCTGCCAACGGACGTCTGTTCGTCGCTGACGTTGATGAACTCGTGGAAATCAACCTTGAGGACGGTAGCGTTGTCGCCAAACACGCTGCCCCGGGGGCAAAGCTGATTAACGACGTTGCCATCGATAGCAAGGGTGCTGTCTACACGTCGGACACCATGGGTAACACGATCTACCGATTGGCAGACGGAAAGTTCGAAGCCTGGCTAAAAGACGATACGCTCGCCGGGCCGAACGGGCTTCTCGTCGAAGGTGACAATCTCATCGTCAACACATGGGGTGTGCTTTCAGGCGACGGCTGGAAGACATCGACACCCGGCCAACTGTACTCGGTCTCGCTTGCCGATAAATCCATCACGGCGCTTGGAAAGGGCAAGCCGTTCGGCAATCTTGACGCTTTGCAGCCACTTGGCGACGGTAGTTACCTCGTGGGTGACTTCTGGGTTGGAAAGGTCTTCAAGTTCGCTGCAGACGGCACAATTACCGAAGTAATGTCCCTGGCCCAAGGCACAGCTGACTTCGGGTACGACCCAGCAACCAAGATGGTTTATATCCCTAACATGATGGCAAATACGATCACTGCGTATAAATTGCAGTAGTCATCGACCTACGGCTTACGTTGAATGGCCGCGGCGCAGTTTGTGTCGCGGCCATTGCTTTTATGCTGGATTCGAATCCGTTCTTTCCGCTTGCAGCATTACCCTAAGCTGTATTGCTTGCCTGCAGAGCGGCCTTGATTTCATCGAGTGATGCCGGGTCGTCAATTGTTGCCGGCATCTTCCACTCTTCTCCATCGGCGATCGCACGCATCGTTCCGCGCAGGATCTTGCCTGAGCGTGTCTTCGGCAACCGCTGCACAATAAGGACGGTCTTGAATGCCGCCACCGGGCCGACCGTATTGCGCACGAGGTCGATGACCTCTGCCTCAATCTTTTTCTCTTCGCTGTCGGCACCTGCGTTCACGACGACAAACCCAACCGGAATCTGGCCTTTCAGTTTATCGGCAATGCCAACCACGGCACACTCTGCAACGTCGTTATGTGTTGCTACGACCTCTTCCAGTTGCCCTGTTGACAAGCGGTGGCCAGCAACGTTGATAACATCGTCCGTTCGCGCCATGACGAAGACATATCCGTCGGCGTCGATGTAGCCGGCGTCCGACGTCGAATAGTAGCCGGGGAATTCGGAAATATAGCTTTCGCGAAAGCGATCGTCGTTATTCCAAAGCGTCGGCAAACAGCTCGGCGGCAGCGGAAGTTTTATTGCCAGCGTTCCTGAATCGCCGGCGCTTGCAACAGGCTCGCCATGTTCATCAAGTACGTCGATATGATAGCCGGGCATGGGCACCGTTGGGGAACCATGTTTGACGGGGAGCAGTCCAAGCCCTAATGGATTGCTGCAGATAGGCCAGCCTGTTTCCGTCTGCCACCAGTTATCGATCACTGGTACCTTTAGCTTCTCTTCCGCCCAATTGATTGTGTCCGGATCGGCGCGCTCGCCCGCCAGGAAAAGCGTGCGGAAGTGGTTAAGGTCGTACTGCGAGACAAATGTCCCCTTGGGGTCCTCCTTCTTGATGGCACGAAAGGCAGTGGGCGCGGTGAAAAGCGTTACCACCTTGTGCTCGCCAATGACGCGCCAGAATGTCCCGGCATCGGGTGTCCCAACCGGTTTGCCTTCAAACACAATCGACGTTGCGCCATGAAGCAGCGGGGCATAGCAGATGTAAGAATGGCCAACCACCCAACCAACATCTGACGCCGCCCAGAATACTTCTCCGGGACTAATTCCATAGACGTTGGACATCGACCACTTCAGCGCCACCATGTGCCCGCCGTTGTCGCGCACGACCCCCTTGGGCTGTCCGGTCGTGCCCGACGTGTAGAGGATATAGAGAGGGTCGGTCGCTTTTACAGGAACGCAATTGGCCGCAAGCCCGCGCGCTTTCGCGTCTGTAACGGAGGCGGCCCAATCATAGTCGCGCTCAGGCACCAACGACGCCTGCACTTGCGGGCGCTGCAATACCAGGCAGCAGGACGGTTTGTGCTGAGCGATCTCAATAGCACCATCCAATAGCGGCTTATAGTCGATGACGCGGGAGGCTTCGATACCGCAGGATGCGGACATGATCGCCTTTGGCTTCGCATCGTCGATGCGCGTGGCTAGCTCTGCCGCTGCAAATCCGCCAAATACGACGGAGTGGACGGCACCAAGACGTGCGCAAGCAAGCATTGCCATCACCGCTTCGGGAATCATCGGCATGTAGATGACAACACGGTCGCCCTTCTGCACACCCAGTTCGCGCAAGACCCCAGCCAGCGCGGAGACCTCATCGGTCAACTCACGGTAGGTGTATGCACGTTTTACGCTTGTGACAGGGCTGTCGTAGATCAGTGCGTTTTGGTCGCCTCGTCCCTGTTCGACGTGCCGATCAAGGCAGTTATATGCTGTGTTGCATTCGGCTCCTGGAAACCACCGCCCGTACTGACCCGCATAGGGATCAAAAACTTTGTCCCACGACCTGTACCACGTGATCTCGCTGGCGGCGCTGGCCCAAAACTGTTCGGGGTTCTGTTTCCAAGCGGCGTAAACTTCGCGATAGCGGCTGTCCGACATATCGTTTCCCCCAAAAGAATTTACTTCGCCGTAGACGCCTACCGTTGGGTTCCAACAGACAGGTACTCAAGGCCCGACGTTATTCCTCTATGCTACACTAGGAGTGGCCTTTGAGGAGTGTAAACCTCTGGCTTCTTCGTGTTTTGGTCTAGCCGAGTTGATGCGATTGTTGGTAGGAGCAACAGCTGTGGTTACATATCAGCGCAAATTTTGGTTGTGTGCTCGTATGATCCGTGTGTGGATTAGGCACTGCGTTGGGACCAACTGGTCCTTACAAAAGCAATAGGTAACTGGCATTACATGCGGCTCGGCTGCACCACCAAAGCCGCAGTGAATTTTGAAAGGGTTCGCGAGCATGAAGATAGACGGTGAATGCCATTGCGGTGAAATCGCCTTTGAAGCGGAACTAGACCCAGACAAGGTTGTGATCTGCCATTGCGTCGACTGCCAGATCCTTTCCGGCACCGCCTATCGCACCATTGCCATCGTCGCAGGCGATACGTTCCGGCTCACGCGCGGCACCCCGAAGCAATACGTCAAAGTGGCCGAAAGCGGCAACCGTCGCCGCCAAGCGTTCTGCGCTAATTGCGGTACAGGCCTATATGCTTCAAGCGATGAGGATCAGCCAGCGGCCTACAACGTTCGCGTGGGCACTTTGCGTCAGCGTGCCGATATCGTTCCCCGGAGCGAAGTTTGGCGGCAATCCGTTTTGTCTTGGCTTCCGCAGAATGATGCGACGAAGAAGTTTGAAAAAGGCATCACGTAGCCGTTTCGAGCCGCATGGGGTGGACAACCAGAAAACCAACCTTACCTGCTGTTGGCTCGACTTCGATAATGCCTGCTATTGAAATGATGTTGTATCTGGGAGCGAACGCTCGTGTATTGTTGGCAACGCTAGGCCGCACCGGAGAACCCTAGATGGGCAAACACGAAGACCTTCCATTGACCAGTACGCATTGGGGGACATACAGGGTCGAGACGCGCGACGGCAAAGTCACCGCACTTCATGATTTCGAACGCGACACGGATCCTTCACCAATCGGTAGGGGCATCGTTGACGTTCTTGACGGCCCGACGCGTATTACAACGCCAATGGTGCGCCAAAGCTGGCTGGAGAACGGGCCCGGTGCCGCAACTGAAAAGCGTGGCGTGGAGCCCTTCGTCCGGGTGTCCTGGGATGAGGCGGAGCGACTGGTCGCGGACGATTTGAACCGCGTACGCAACGCCTTTGGCAACGAGGCGATCTTTGCCGGATCGTACGGCTGGGCAAGCGCAGGGCGTTTTCATCACGCCCAAGGCCAGCTTCACAGGTTTCTCAATTGCATCGGCGGTTACACGAAGTCGGTCAATACTTACAGCTTTGCGGCAGCGGAAGTGGTGGTGCCGCACGTCCTTGGAAGCTACCGCGACTATGTTTACGTGGCGACAAGTTGGCGCTCGATCGCGGAGAACTCTGACCTGTTCGTCGCGTTCGGTGGTGTGCCGCTGAAAAACGGGCAAATTGGCCAGGGCGGTGTCGGCCGTCACTGTCAACGCGACGGCGTGCTTGCTGCCGCGACTGCCGGTGTTGAATTCGTCAATATTTCTCCTCTGCGCTCGGATGTTCTTGCAGACGCGAATGCCGAGTGGCTGTCTGTACGGCCGTCTACGGATACTGCACTTCTTCTAGGGCTTGCGCACACGCTTGTCGATGAGGGACTGCACGACCAAGACTTTCTTGATCGATACACAGTTGGTTTTGATAAATTTGCTGACTACTTGACCGGCAAGACCGACGGCGTGGCAAAAAGTGCTGACTGGGCCGCCCAGATTACCGATATCTCCGCCGACACAATTCGAAAGTTGGCACGGCGCATGGCGTCGTCGCGCACCATGTTATCGGTGAGTTGGTCATTGACGCGCCAGGATCACGGGGAGCAAACGTTTTGGTCGGCAATCACTCTGGCCGCGATGCTTGGCCAGATCGGCTTGCCAGGAGGTGGAATCGGTTTTGGATACAGTGCTGTCAACACAATTGGAAGAGAAGTCACATCGTTGCCTGCGGCGGCATTACCGCAGGGACAAAACCTGGTCAAAACATTCATTCCGGTTGCGCGTATCGCCGACATGTTGCTCAACCCTGGCGCACCCTTCGACTATAACGGGAACACCTATACCTATCCTGACGTGCGAACAGTATATTGGGCCGGCGGCAACCCCTTCCATCATCATCAAGACCTCAATCGTTTGCGTCAGGCTTGGCGCAAACCTGAAACGATTATTGTCCATGAATGGTGCTGGAATGCGCTCGCCAAGCACGCCGACATCGTCCTGCCTTGCACAACCTCACTGGAACGCAGCGATCTGGCTCTGACCTCGCGCGATAATTTCGTCGTCTACATGGAGCAGGCCAGTGAGCCGGCTGGCCAGAGCCGGAATGATTACGACATTCTGCGCGGCATTGGGCGGCGGATGGGCGTTGAGGATGCGTTTAGCGAAGGGCGTGACAGTGAGGACTGGCTGCGCTGGCTGTATGACGTCACGCGTCAGCAGGCTGCGCAGCACAAAATCAGTCTGCCGCCGCTGGAAGACCTCAAGCGTGACCGTTGGTTTGAAATCGAAGTGCCAGATAAACCGCATGTCCTATTGCGCGACTTCCGCGACGACCCAATTGCGAATCCGTTGAAGACACCGAGCGGAAGAATCGAGATCTACTCGGAAAAAATCGCAAGCTTTGGATATGACGATTGCCCTGGTCATCCGGTCTGGATTGAGCCTGCTGAATGGTTAGGTTCGACTGAAACGGCATTCCCGCTGCATTTGATGTCAAATCAGCCGGCTTCGAAGCTACATTCGCAGCTTGACCACGGCAGTCACTCCAGAGCTGAAAAAATAAACGGCCGGGAACCGGTTCGGATGCATCCGGACGACGCACAACATCGCAGCATCGAAACGGGGCATTTGGTTCGTGTCTTTAATGACCGGGGGGCGTGTTTATGCAGTGCCGTTGTGGATGACTGTGTCCGGCCGGGAGTGATTCAATTGAGCACCGGCGCGTGGTTTGATCCTAGCGGGCCTGGCATGCAGGGCGGTATGTGCAAACACGGAAACCCGAATGTATTGACGATGGACAAGGGCACGTCGCGATTGGCGCAGGGCCCCATCGCACATTCCTGCCTGGTTGAGGTCGAACGCTACAGCGGTGAGGCTCCTCCCGTCACCGCGTTCGATCCGCCGAAGATAGTGGACCGGTAACGTCGCCAAGCACTCAGACCGAAAATTGGATCTGAAACGCATGGGGCGCCTGTGCATGGCTCGGAGGGGCGCGTGATTGTTGGACGCACGTCGCAGGGCTAAAGCGATGTTGCGAAGGCTCACGTGCTAACAGTAATATCGTCATCATAACAGGGCCGCGCATCTGGGCCTGCGGAAGACTATCATCGCTGTAGGCATGGGGCACTGGACGAGCGACCAGATACCGCAAATATCTCTTATTAAAACAACGCGGCCCTTGTTTCTCAATAAGCGGATGGAAGAGATGAGTGACATCAATCAGACGGGAGACGGCAGCATGCGAGGGAGCATATTCATTGGTGTCCTATTGATTCTGGCGGGCGCGGCGGCGATCGCGTTTCCCTTCTTCTCTACGATCGCCATGAAGATACTGCTCGGCTGGATTTTTCTGATCGCGGGTGCCGCGCAGATCTTTAACGTGTTCGCATGCAAAGGATGGGGTGGTGTTCTGTGGCATTTGCTTGTCGCCGCCGTGTTTATCATCGCCGGCGCCTGGTTGGCGTTCTATCCGCTGGCAGGCATCCTTCCCCTGACGATTTTCCTGGCAATCGTGTTCGTTGCTGAAGGCGTCTTCGAAACGATCATGTCGCTTCGCGCCCGGCCGCAACCTGGCTGGATGCTCGTCTTGTTCAGCGGGCTGGTTGCCATCGCCGTCGGAATACTGATCGCCATGCAGCTGCCTTCATCCGCTGTTTGGGCGATCGGTGTGCTTGCGGGTATCAACCTTATCGTCAGCGGCGTCAGCTACATTGGCATCGCGATGAGCTCTGGAAAGAGCGCTTGATGAGCGCTTGATCGCGATAAAGGCTTGGCCGGCATTCCGTTTACCCCTCGCGACATCGCAGTTCGATCATGACCGGGTGGTGGTCGCTCGCACGATTGCTGTCAGCGGTGTGAACAACTTCGCCGGCAACGACCTCAACATCTTCGTTCGCCAGCACATGATCGATGCGCATGGCGGAACTCTTGTCGGTATTCAAAAGATCCGTCGGTATAGAGTAATGCCGCCCGCCTAGCGGCACCGCATCGGAAAAACTTAGTTCGCCAAGCCTGGAAAACACCAATCGGCCGCTTTCCAAGAACCGGTCGAGGGTCGCTTCAGGCTCGGCGCTGAACGATCGGAATGCTTCAACCAGTTTTGCCCGATCGATCTCGTCTTCAGGGCTGATGCAATTGAAATCGCCGCACACGACCACCGGACCGCTGAGACCGGAGACCAGATCGACAAAGTCCTGCGCTTTGTTCGCAGGGTAGCGAGCCGGGTGAGGATGATAGGACGCCACATTCAGTGCACCGGCAGGCGTGTCGACAAGCGCCCTGAGGCCTCCGCGATTGTAAATGCGCATTTCTTCAGAACGCTTGATGGGAAACCGGCTCAGAATAGCATTGCCCCAAGCATCATCGTAGAGTGCGGCACATTGGTGCGGAAAACCAAACAAGCTGGCGTAGTCTATCTGTCTGCCTTCATGCACACGGCAATACAGCGCTTCGTTTAGGACAAGAATATCAGGCTTTAAATCGTCGACGACTGACTTGACGGCTTGGGCGCGCTCGCGATCCACGAGCCTTTGCTCGTCGGGCGAGGACGCAATGGGGCGCAGACCTTCCAGAATGTTGTACGCAACGAGGCGCAGTGTTTCAGACATTAGTTCGGTGCGTCCCTAGTCCACGGCAGACAGCGCATCTCGCGTAGCATACTTCCAGTCCCGCGTGGCGCGCGAAGTGCTGAGGCGATATAGTAACACCAAAGGGCTTGTGGGAGGCTCAATCAGATGGGCAGTAGCAGCAAATGGCTTTTTGCGCGCGGCGCTGCCCTTGGGCTGGCGCTTGCCGTGACGGCGCTGCTGACGGCCTGCGATGTTCCGCAAGACCCACCGCCTTACAGCAAGGGCGCATCCTTGCAGAAAGGGGTTGTCTACGCCACTTCGAGGCGCTGGAAAAAGCATGGGCTTGAATGGCTGAAAGCGGGCGAAGATAAAAGCGTTGCTCTTGTCAGGGAGCCTCCCGCTGCAATAGGCGGCGACACCGTGATTTTTATTCATGGCTTCAGCGCACCGGATACGCGCGTTGTCACGTATTTCGGTGAGCTGATCGAACACCTTCAGCAAGGCGACAGGCTTCAGGCCACGCCGCTTGTCTATGATTGGCCAAGCCGCACACAGCATTGGACCGAGCTCAGCGCCTGGGAGCGGATGGCCTACCAGCAGGAAGGCGTTCGAAACCCGGTGCTGTCGTGGGAAATCATGCAGTACACGGGCGATGGCGGGTTTGCACGCAGTGAGGGTGTTCCCGGGCTCGTCGCACTACTTGAAAAGCTGGCGGCAGATGCGCCGCAAAGTAAAATCGATATCGTTGCGCACAGCATGGGCACATTGGTGGTGGCGGAGGCCATGCGGCGTGAGCCAAGGGCGTTTGGTATTGTAGAGCGCATTTTCTGGCTGGCGCCGGATCTCGAATACGATGCGCTCGAAGATGAAGAGGTTCAAAAGGGCATCGCGCACATTGAAACGCTGCACGTTCTTTATTCGCGCAACGACACCCTTCTCAGACGCATCTCGGCGACATTGCACCTATCCGGCATGCTGGGCGCACTTGGCCCGAAAAACCCGGACAAGATTCCGGCAAATGTCATTGTACACGACCTCACAGATGCGCTCGGCAAAGAAAACGTGCACTCCCGCTATACTGTCCCCGGCACGGCGTCAGTCGATTTGATGGTGAAAGAACTTGGGCGAGGTGGGTGAGTGGACGTGGCTGCGTGCCGAGATCTGAGAGTGCATGTCCGCTCGGCACTCGGAAGCAGTAAGGCGGCGCTTGTCCGAGAGGGGGCCAATAGGGTGAGTGACCGGATCGAAGATCAGATACTTGCCTGATGGCAGTTCATTGATAGGATAGCGGAAGGTTTGCGGACGCAGCTACCCGACGAGTCTGACCCACATCGACCGTCGTCCATCTGCATTGACGGTCGATCGCCACCGGAAGCGGGTACTTTCATTGTATCCCTTCGGCATGAATTTCAGTGCACCTTTGTGTCGGCACTCTGGTTCCCGAAGGGTGAGCTACTGATGAGGTGCCGACATCGTCGCAGATTGCCGAATAGGAAGGACAAATGGCAAAAAAGAAATCCTCTGCCAGTCGATCTGCAGGCGCTACCAGCAAGAACAATGTAGCGGGGAAATCACGTGCGATAGTAGAGCTTGCCACCAAAGCAGGAACGTACTTCGCCAAGATTCTAGGATCGGCACCAGAAGATCTAATTGGCGCCGCTGGCGGCGATTGGCTCCGACATTATCGAGTGCAGAACTGGATGGCTCTCGAACAAAAGACAAAGGAGATCGCCAAAAATCTAGGCTACGAAGCCACAGGAAGAAAGATATCACCCAAATTCTTCATTGAATGGTCAGAACAGGCTAGCAAAGAGTCTGATGAAAGCATTCAAAAAATGTGGGCAAGCCTGCTGGCGAATTGCCTGGATCCGAAATCAGGACCAAGTAATGAAGATTTGTTCATTGTCGATGCTTTGCGCAGAATGGAGCCGGAGTCCGCCAAAGCATTCGAGGTGATCTACGATCTGAGCTTTCAGCCAAAAGAGCATTGGGATGCGTATACGTTTGCATATCTTGATATATTCGTGACGGAGGGTCTATCCGCCCAGGCCGTGGGCAACGAATACGAGGGCACGGAACCCAGGCTAAGCATTCGTGATATCCATGGAGAGCACGAAACCGTCCAGAAGCTTGATGTGCTCGGCCTAGTCTCGGGAGCAGCCAAGTCGCCCGACCTTGTTCAAAGGGGTTGGACGGGGCAGGATGAGCGCGAGTTGTTTGTGTTGAAGCCTACATGGCTAGGTCAAAAGCTGTATTCGCTAGCAGTTCGAAGCGCTCGACGAAAAATGGTGTAGGGAATAGCGGCTCACCGCAGACGCAACGGGCCCTCGCGTGTTCGGGCTAATTCGGATTCATATACTCCTGCACTACCCGCAGCCCCCCAATTGCGACCGTGAATATGAGAGGCGGAGCCGTCCAACATGGCCCGTTGTCTCCGTGGCCCTTCGTACGCGATTGGAGCATATCCGGACGGCGTTCGGAGCGGCAAGCTCCGTGTGCCCGCCATTTGGGCTGTCACACTGCTGTCCGCATTCTACTCAAGAGCGGAAACACGGTGTACGTGGCAGAACGTGCCGCGCCGACAGTCCGCAGTTCCTGCACTATGAACGCACAGCCGACGACGCTTGCTTTTTGCGGTGCAGCATGACATAAGCATGCTTCGCTCGAATTCGTCGGGCGGCCATCGGCGCTCCAGCCGCGTGTAAAGACATCCATTCAGGGCCTGAGCTTGTCTAAGCGTATCGCCTGTCGATTGTCTCCTGTTGAGCGCTTTTATACCTCCCTTCCATCGGCACCCAGGCCACGCGGGGCGCCTTATACCTATTTGCCGCGCCAGCGCGCCCGGGCTTTTTTGTCTGGGCGATACACACGTGCGGCGGCATGCGAAAGAGATTCAATTGGCGACATTTTCCGACTTAGGTTTGAACGCAAACCTTCTCTCTACACTCAAATCCCAAGGCTATTCGGCGCCGACGCCGATACAGGCACAGGCCATTCCAGGCGTGCTCAAAGCCCGTGACATTCTGGGCATTGCACAAACCGGCACGGGCAAGACGGCGGCGTTCGCGCTACCGATCCTGCATCGGCTTGCCGCAGATCCCAAACAACCGCAGCCGAAAGGTTGCCGCGTGCTTGTGCTGTCGCCCACGCGTGAATTGGCGAGCCAGATTGCACAAAGCTTCAAGACATACGGCGCCAGCTCAAACATTCGCATCGCCACGATTTTCGGCGGCGTTGCGAACCGGCCGCAGGTCAACGCGATGCGGCGCGGCGTTGACTGCATCGTTGCGACACCCGGTCGGCTTATCGACCATCTCCAGCAAGGAACCATCACGCTCACCGGCACGGAAATACTTGTGCTGGATGAAGCTGACCAGATGCTCGACATGGGCTTTATCCGGCCGATCCGTCAAATCGTGAGCAAACTTTCACCGCGGCGGCAGACTTTATTTTTCTCCGCAACGATGCCGCGTGAAATCGACAAGCTGGCCTCTGAAATGTTGCGCAATCCCCTTCGCGTTTCCGTAACGCCCCAGGCAAAAACAGCAGACCGCGTCAATCAAAGCGTCATCCACGTTGAACAGCCGAAGAAGAACGCTCTGCTGGCTGAGCTCTTTGCCGATCCGGCTATGGAGCGCGCGATTGTGTTTACGCGCACAAAACGCGGGGCCGACAAAGTCGCGCGCAAGCTTGCGACAGCGGGCATCAAGGTTGCGGCGATTCACGGCAACAAGACCCAGGGCCAACGGCAAAATGCACTGAAGGCGTTTCGCGACGGGCGCATTCGCGGTCTCGTAGCGACCGATATTGCGGCTCGCGGCATCGACATCGATGATGTGACCCATGTCGTGAACTTCGAGCTGCCCAACATTCCGGAAAGTTATGTGCACCGGATCGGACGCACGGCGCGGGCCGGTGCGGATGGTGTGGCGATATCGTTTTGCAGCAGCGACGAGCGCCCCCACTTGCGCGACATTGAGCGCGTGATACGCAAAAGGATCACAAGCGAGGACCGGCGGGGTGATGCATCGCTTGTTGCAGATAAGCGCAACGGTGACCAGCGTACGGGAGATGCAAAATCTTCCAGCGCAAAGGGCAAGCGCAGCCAACGCGCTGGTGAAGCGGCACGTCCGGCCTCCGAAAGCAGGCGCAACCGACCTAAGTCGAAGCGGCCATCGAACTATCGCGGTGGTCAATCGGGTGCGCCTGGTGGCAAACCGCAAAGGGTGCGGCGGCGCAAACCACGCGCAGCGGCGCCTGCATAAGGCGGGGCGGCACAGCGGCGCAAGGCGGACGTTCAAATATTATTCAAGACTGCGCAAAAGCCAATGTCGTATCAATGGTTGCGCATTCCCTCATGTAATGTCATTCGCACGCAAGCCACGCGTTGACAAAGCGAGTAATTGTTATGGGCAAGAGAACGTCTTTATCACTCGCACTAACACTACTCATAACTGCCTGGTGTAGCGCGCACGTCGCCTCCCAAGGCACCGGTCATGAGCCAGCGGCCAACCAGGTCGTCTTGACATCCCAAGTCAAATGGGGGCCGCTTAACCCCGCCCGCGGCGACAAGAGCCCGAAGGCTGGCAAACTTTGGGGCGATCGCACTGGCTCCGGTCCGTCAGGCTTTCTCGTTAGGTTTGCGGACGGATTCTCGTCGCCCCCTCACATTCACAATATCACCTACCGCGGAGTGGTTATTAGCGGCCTCGTTCACAACGACGACCCGAAGGCGGAGAAGATGTGGATGCCGACGGGTTCCTTTTGGACGCAGCCAGCTGGGGAAGTGCACATCACCGCTGCCAAGGGTTCCACTAACTTGGCATACATAGAGATTGACACAGGTCCGTATCTCGTCCGTCCACCCAAAGACGGGTTTGATCGTGGAGAAAGGCCAATTAACGTCGACGCATCCAATGTTGTTTGGGTCGATCAGTTCGGAACGCCAGCCTCTGCCACTGGACCGAAGCTTGCCTATCTTTGGGGGAAACCGCAGGAGGGTGCGTTGACCGGGACCCTTGTCAAGCTACCAGCTGGATTTGTCGGAAAGGTACGGAGCCATGGCTCAGCCCTCCGTGCCGTCGTAATCCAGGGCCGGATCGACTACCAGCCGTCGGGCCGATCTGAGGTGAAAAAACTGGAGCCGGGCAGTTACTTCGGCTCGGAGGGAAAGACGGTGCACCAAGTCTCCTGCAAAACGGAAGAAGAGTGCATCATCTACGTCCGTGCTGACGGCAAATACGACGTCCTTCCGTCTTAGCCCAACCTGCGTGCAGGCGAGATCTGCCACGGTGTCACCGCCCGCCTCATGACTTACGACGCGGCAATGGGATCAGCATCGCGACTTGTCGGCGGTATTCGCGGTATTTGTCACCAAACACCGTCGTCAAATCGCGCTCTTCCAACCAGGCGCCGATCAGGATGTATCCGCTCGTCGCGACCGAGAACACCAAGTGACCCAACGTCATGACGGGGGCCGCCCAGAAGACCAGCAGCATGCCGAAGTAAATCGGATGGCGCACAAACTTGTAGAGAAATGGCTTCTTGAATTCCGGCTGTTCCTGCGGCTTGCCGGCCCAGTTTTGGAACACCTGCTTCAAGCCAAAGAGATCGGTGTGACTGATCAAAAACGTGCTTGAGACAACGATGGCCCAGCCAACGAAATAAAGAGCCCATATGGCAAGGGCCGCCGTTTCGTTTTCAACCCGCCAGATCTCGGCCGTGATTGGGCGCCACTGCCAGAACATGAGCCACAGGATTAGGCCGCTCAATAAGACATACATACTGCGTTCGGCAGCCGGCGGGATGAGACGCGTCCAGAACGACTTGAAAGCAGGTCGCGCCATGACGCTGTGCTGCACGGCAAACAGCCCGAGCAGCAGAACATTGATGATCAAGGCGTCGGCAAGCGGTGAGGCCTGGCCCGTATCAATGGATTTGGGGACATAAATATTTCCGATGAATCCGACGGCGTAGACGAGGCTCGCCATTGCGATCGCATAAGAAATCAACCCGAACAAGAGTATGAACAAACGGCCCATCAGTGATTCTCCATCGATTACTTGGCAAAGCATGAGAGCTTTAAAAAAAATCCGACGGAAGCTAACACCGGATTGGGCCCAGCGCCATGCCCACAATGCTTGAACTGAGGACCTGGTGACCGCATGCGCATAACGCTGCGGTGCAATATGGCGGTCGCCGGCGCATTACTATTGATGGCGCTTTTTTCCGGCCGGTGGAGCAGAGATTTTTTCGTGTGCATTGGCGTATGGCGATAGGGATGCGTGACCAGAACCCACGAGGACTGTGACTGGCTGCCCTATGCATCAACCCAACATTAACCTCGAAGCCCGTTTCAGCTGCTAAAGCGCTTATGCCTGGCCGTCGTCTTAATGGTCGATTTACGGCAATGGGCCAATTGTATGTTCAGCGCCAGTTACCCGGATCGGTTTGGCGTGTTGTTGCGAGAAATGGGTGCGGGCGCGGAATGTCTCACAGGAGACCGGCAATGTTGAAATTGATGAAGTCCTTTTGCGCCGACGAGAGCGGCGCCACGGCAATTGAATATGGGCTGATCGCCACATTCATTGCCTTGGGCATCGTTGCAAGTCTGCAGTCCTTAGAGGCCGCACTTACCACGCTGTTCGGCACCGATCTCGTGGCTGCGTTTTAAGCGAAAACAGGCGTTGGCGCGGTTAGAGGCCTCGCGTTTAGCCCGGTTGACTTCTGCTTGAGGTTCGCGGGGCATCAGGAATGGCGCGGTTGGGACCTCAAGAGGCCGCTCGCTCACAAAATCCATGCATGCCAATTGTGGCCGCGCTTAAATCGCAAGTGCGAGCGCGTTGTCCTCGATTCGGCTCCAGCGATGTGTCAATCTCAATCCTGATCAAACCATCTCGTCCAGAATTTCTGGTTCCGCCATGCAGTGGCCTACGCAAGTCATTTTTGATACGGACTGCGTCTTGTGCAGCGGCTTGGTGCATTTCGTCCTGCGCCATGAACGCGCTCCCACTTTGCAATTTGTGAGTGCTTGGTCTGCGACGGGGCTCAAGATTGCCTCCGACCATGGACTTACGAAGGACGATTTAAACGAAACTTACTTGGTTGTCGAAAATGGTCGGCCGCACACGAAATCCGACGCTTTCTTGGTTGTTCTCGGCCATCTCAATCCGCCTGTATCCTGGTTGAGACTCATTAGAATTTTCCCACGCTTCATTCGCGACTATTTCTACACGGCTATCGCGCGCCGCCGCTACCGGTGGTTTGGACACAAGAAAAGCTGCTTCCTGCCGCCACCGGGTTCGGCGGACCGGTTTGTCGACTATTAGGCGAGACCATAACAGCAAGGCCAGAACGTCGGTAGTCAAACGCCCAACAGCCGATGCAGGCGGGCGTCTTTGGTCTTGAAGTGATTGACGAACCAATCGCGCACGGCGGTGTCCAGCGCGGTTTCGTAGTTTTCAAACTTGCCTGCCTCGACGCTGTCCATGATGTCTCTCAAATCATCCAAGAGCTTTTCGTGGTCTGTTTTGTGTGCCAGATATTCATCGTATTTGTGCTTACGCATGACCGTTTCTTCAAGGGCGAAGTGGGCGGAAATTTTGCCGAACACCTCGCCGAGAAATGCGCTGATCTCATCTTGCGAGGCGCCTGCGCCCAGCTTCGCGTGCAACTCATTAAGAAGGTCCACCAGCTCTTTGTGCTCGTGATCGACCTCGGCAACGCCTGTTTCGAATTCCTTACGCCATTCGATCAGTGTCATTACTCACCCCATCAATAAAAGATAAAGCCGCCCTCATCGACGCTGAAGTCAATGGCTAGGTTCTGGTATGGCTTTAGTTCGACGTTGGCTTTTTTTTCATAGTCAAAGCCTTCGCTCTTTGGCGTATCGCGCAGGCGGGCCGTAATCTCGTGGGTACCTGCGGGCACGATAAACTTCTCATAGATCCGCCCTGGCCCATCCCGGGATAATCCGGCAGGCTCGACAACCGCATCATAGACTTCCTCGCCGTCGATCAGAAGAGCGATACGGATTGGCACGCGTTCACGTTTGCAGGTGTTGGGGCGGCGCTCGGAGGGCGGAAGCTTGGCGATTTCCTGTGGTGTAAGCCGGCGACATTTTTCTTTGCGCTGACCGCTGTGCGCTAGGCTAAGTTTAATTTGCGCATTGCCGGCTTCAACCTGTTCATAACGCGGCCAGCTGGCAAACAGACCGACGAATGCACAAATTGCAGCATATATGGCGAACTGACCAGCGAACCTGATCACATCAGACATGGACTTGCTCCTCACTATCTGACTGCTGCTTCGCTGGTTCGACCTTGGTCGTTTTATTTGTGGCGAGGGATTGTGCGAAATCAGACAGGGAACGTTTAAGTTCTTTGGCGCCCCGGCGGCCGAGCCAAAGCACCTTCAGTCGTTCGGTTGGAACGCGGGCGCGCAGCTGAGGGTCGCGCGTACGGGCAATGCGGGCGTCTGTCCAGTGCGTTCCGAAACGATAAAAGCAGCTGTTTTCACGGCAGCCGGCCAGTGCTACCCCATCGACCAATCCTCTTGCCAAGGTGTAGTCAATGAACGAAGGCGGCAATTGCCCGATGCAGCGAAGCGGAACGGTTGCCACGCTTTCGCTCTTAACATTGAGCTGTGGCAGACAGGGCTCACAACTGAAGACGAGTATGCGCTGAGAACCAGTAAGCGGTGCCGCGGCTGCGTGTATCTCATCTCGCAGATCGGCCATTGTGTGGTCGGGGAGGTCAATGCCTGCAACGAGGTTCGATCCGCGGCGAAACGGCATGGATGTCGGGCACGAGCCAGCGCAAATGCCGCATGACGTGCAGGCCGACGGGCTTACGACGGGCTCGCGCTCAAACGGCAGACCATCACTTCTTTCAACCATGGTGATGGCACTATACGGGCAGTCGTTGAAACAACGGATGCAACCGTTGCAGTTGTTAAGGTCAACCGAAGCGGGTTGCGGCGGGCGCATAGGTGGCAACCATGGAATTACGACGAGGATCACCGTCAAGGCGACAGCCGCACCCCATGTCAACATGCCCGGCCAGTTTTCAAGCAGCGGATAAAGCGGCAGGTAGAACCAGTCCAATCCGATGTTGCCAGGCACCTCGGCAAGATTACCGGGGCCTTGGCTGACGGCCGGGTGGACGAGAGACAGGGCCAGTAGGGACGCCAACACTCCAACAGCCAAGCCTCTTGGAGGGTTGACCCGTGCCTTGGTGACGCGTTGCAGATGAATCCACATGGCGAGCAGGGCAAGGAGCGGCACCGCAATGTGGATGAAGATCATCAGTGTGAAAAAGCGATCGTCAAGAGAGCCTTCGTGCAGGAAATTTCGTGCGACAGATTCGCCGAAAGCGCCAAGCTCGTCCAGCCATTCAGTAGAGACTATTGCAACGTATTGTCCAAGCTTATCCCAGACCAGCCAATAGCCGGTTATACCGGAAATGTAGATCAGAAAAATGATCGGTATGCCGGACACCCAGCTAAACCATCGCACACCGCGATACCGGTCAAAGCTGAACTCGCGCACCAGATGAAGCATCATGACGAGCACCATGCCGTCTGACGCATAGCGATGCAGAGAGCGCATGACACCGGCCGCATACCACTGATCGTTGGTCATGTATTCCACCGAGCCGTAGGCTTCACGAACGCCGGTGTCGAAGAATATAAACAGATAGATGCCGCTGACCGCAACGATCCAGAAGAAGTAGAAACCAAGTGCGCCCAGGTTGAGAATTGGATTCCAGTGAGCCGGGAAGAATCGTCCCAGCGCAGCCTCTGAATAATCGAATAAGAGTCTTAAACTGCGGCGCAGAAGATCCATCAGGACGGCCCCGCGCTGTTCTCGCTGGCTTTGTTCCATTCGCGTACGAGCACAATGAAGACAAAGCCGAGGCACGCGAACCCAATGGCAAGACCAATGAACAAGGAATAATTGAAGTAGTAACGGCCTGAGCGCGGGTCATAGATTGTGCAGTAGTACTTTACGCGATCGATAAGGTTTGCAAAGGAGTTGATAGGAACATTTTTTTTGAACACGAGGTTCTTGAGTGGCTCGACAATTACCGGCGGATCAAACTGGGCGCCGTAGACCTGCCCGTGCAAGCGGCCTTCTGCGTTGACGAGGCTCACTTGTGAGAAGTGATCGAAGCCACCAGCCCGACTGAAAAAACCGAAACCAACGGCGCGTGCTAGCGCATCGAGATTAGCTCGGTCGCTTGCAAGAAACTTCCAGTTCGGCAGATCGGCACCCCTCGTCAGCGCAAAGGATTTGAGCCTTTCCTGACTGTCCTGGCTGATATCGAAGCCTACCGTGATGACGGAATAACTATCCGGCCCCAGCGCCTTATTCGCCACGTTAATGGCGGGGACCAGGTTCTCAATCAACAGCGGGCAAACATTGACGCAGCCTGTGTAAACAAGCGTGATGAGAAGGGGTTTGCCGCGGTAGTCACGCAACCTGATCGTGCGGCCTTCGGTGTCGGTAAACGACACATCGGGCAACGGGCGCCCGACTGCGTCCTGCGACATTTTGAGTAGAGCCGTTTGGCGTTCGCTCTC
Organism: Hyphomicrobiaceae bacterium; assembly: GCA_965222485.1. Taxonomy (GTDB): domain Bacteria; phylum Pseudomonadota; class Alphaproteobacteria; order Rhizobiales; family Hyphomicrobiaceae; genus CBDCUC01. The sequence goes on along the minus strand of CBDCUC010000040.1, from coordinate 947,052 downwards.
TTGTGTCCTGCCCTCACTATCAAACCCCACGAGGGCTGAAAGAATAACGAGGGTGGTCATAAGGATACGCATCAGCTCCCCAACAATAGCAAGCGATCGAACACAATTCCTGCCAACAATAAAATGAGCTGGATGAGCGATGCTAGGAAATTGTGGATGGCGCGCCGTTTGGTAGGCTCTCGCACAAGCCTAAGGCTGGTTGAGGTAAATATGAGGCCGCCGACACCTGCGAAGATCAGATAGACCCAACCCATCGCATAGAAGGCTGGCAATAATGACAGCAGAACGAGCGCTATCGTGTGAGCCAAAATTATTTGGGTGGATGTCTTGATGCCGGCGACAACCGGAAGCATCGGTACACCGTTGGCCGCGTAATCGTCGTGGGCGGCGATCGCCAAGCTCCAAAAATGAGGCGGAGTCCAAAGGAATAACACGCAGGCCAGAATGATAGGTTCAGGCGCAAGCGCTGGATCAACCGCCGCAGCGCCGGCAAGAACGGCAAAGCTGCCCGCCAAGCCACCGATAACAATGTTGAGCGACGTTCGTCGTTTTAGCCAGACGGTGTAAATGATCGCATAGGTAAAGGCGCCCAAAAACGTATAAAGGGCGGCCCATGCATTTGCCGCAAACGCCGCCATCGCAATGGCAAACGCGAGCAGACACATTATTCCTGCGAGCCAGTAGACATCAGCAGGCGACCTCCCGCTCGCAAACGGCCGCTCAGCGGTCCGCGCCATCATGGCATCGAGGTCTGCCTCTGCCCATTGGTTGAAGGCACCGGCCGCACCGGCAGCCAAGGCGACGGCAATGGCGAACGCAGCGGTCTGCATCAAGCCCAGTGGCGCACCCGGAGTTATCGCAAGCCCTCCGATCGCACTCAGCATGATCGAGACCGCGATGCGCGGCTTGAATATGCTGAGGAACTCCTTGGCAGATATTGTCGGCTGCAAGGCTGGCTCAAGAATCCTTCCTGTCGATGCCATACCTTATTTGTCCTCACTTCCAAGGCGTCGCCCGTTAATACTCGGCAAATGGCTCAGCTCAGAGGCCAAATCTCTGACAGATATTTCCAGTTGACGAAGTAGTAGAGCACGAAGGACACGAAGAAGATGGACACCAGAATGTAAGTGCCAGGCAGATGCCAGGTCCCGGCATTGCCATAGGTCGATACGGCGTCCGTTACCTGCTTCTTCGGCATGGGCCCAAGGCTTTCAACGACGTTATCCGCCGTGACCGGCTTGCCAAACAGCACAGTAAACACTGCAATCAGCACGAACAAGGCGCCACCCAGTGTTGCGATAATCGCAAAGATACCATTGAGTGCGAGCATCAGATGCGCCGCTGCAGGATAGTCGAACGACATGGGTGCATCGGCAAAACCAATATCCCAGTGGCGACGCGCAACGCCGAGCGTGCCTGCTCCCATCATGAATAGAGAAATACCGGCCGCCCCGATACCGAAAAGGTAGGGCTGGATCTTGGCAAGCTTGGGCCACACAACCTGCTTCTGGAAGATCAGTGGCAGCAGCAGGTAGGTGATGGCCATGAAGGCAAGCGTTGTTCCTGCCACCACGGTAGCGTGGAAATGGCCGGGTACATAAATCGTGTTGTGCATGATGATATTGATCTGTTCGGTCCCAAGAACAACACCGGAGATTCCACCGAGGAAACCGAACATCACAAGTGACAAGAACATTCCGGAAAAGGCCGGATTGCCCCAGGGCGCTTTGCGCAACCATTCGAACGCGCCGCGCGTGTATCCATTGCGCCGCTGCGCGGCTTCAATGGCTCCTGGCACCGTCATGCCGTGAATTAACGAACCGAGAACGGCAAGAAATATGAAGTAGGATGTGTTGAATATCTGCCATTCTTCCGACAGGCCGGGCTCGACCAGCATGTGGTGGGCGCTGGCGAGCTGCAAAAACAAAATGTAGAGGAAGAAAGCAGTTCTGCTCACCTTCTCGGACAATGGCTTGGCGCCAAGCAAAATCGCAGCGATTGCATACCAAATGGCAACGTGTGCAGAGACGTTAATCTGCTGGGAGGAGTGCCCCATCGCCCACCACACGAGCTTATACATGACCGAATCGATGTGGGAGATGTATCCCAGAGACCAAAGCCAGGTCGGAAGCAGGATAATGGCGCCAGACGCGATGGTGAAAATTGCAATAATGCACGCGGTAAGCGCACCAAACGTCACCAGTGGTATTGATCCCTCGTAGGTCTTTTCGTCCCTTGCGATCACCAGAGTGCCCAGGAAGATAAAACAAGCGACCAGTGCACCAACTGCAAACAGGATGATACCGAGATAGAAATTGGGATCCGCTTTCATGGGAACATAACTGGTGAACATCACCGAGGAGTCACCTTGCAGTACGGCGACGTTCGTTATGATGGCGCCCACGACCATCATTAGAAATGCCACCCAGCCGAGCCGCGGCGCGGCCAGCCTGCAGTTCAGAAGTACCGCGGAGGCAAAGTATAGAACGGCCACTTCGAAGAATATGATCCACACCAAAAGCACGTTCAGACCGTGAGCGGTCAAAGCCAGGTAAAACATGTCTGCGGATAACAGGTGCACGGCTTGCCAACGGGTCAGAGCGACAAGTAGCCCGAACAGTCCGCCAACAGCGAGGAAAACAATTGCCGCAACTGCGTTGACCTTGATGAGCTTTTCAGCAGCAAGGTCAATCTTGAGTCCCGATGCGGGACAGGTGCGAAACTTAGCCGCTATGCCGGCGACGATCTGTGTATCAACAGAAGCAATAGCCATGGCTATGCCCTCTCCCTCTTTATGGTGCTGGTGCTGCGCCCTTCTCCACGACATGTATGCGGCCGATCATCGTGTGATGGCCAATGCCGCAAAACTCGTTGCAGACGACGCTGAATGTCCCGGTATCGGTCGGTGTTATCGTGAGCACATGCTCAACAAATGGGTGTACCTGGATGTTGATGTTCACAGGCTGCAGAGAAAATCCGTGCTGATAGTCCATAGCTGACAAATGCAGACGGTAACTTTCTCCCTTTTCCAGTTCGAGCACCGGCCAGAACTGCCATAGCCGCGCCAGCATGTAGATGTCTCCACCCGCTGGCGGGCGTACGACCGGAATACCGGTATCTCCCTCTTCGCGAACCTGAAATTTTTCGGCAAATTTCTCAGTCCGCTCTTCGAAAACTGCTGGGTCGATACGATAGGCAGCGGTCGACATGTTCTGCTCACCGTAGATATGCCAATAGATCATCATGCTGAACATGATGACACCCCACAGGAACGCAATGACGATCCAGATCAGCTCGTCTTTGCCGATCTTCTCGTTCCACCAGACGCGTTGTTCAGGAGGATAAATTGCCATGATCCCTACCCCCTATTTAGCGATCGGCATCTGAGTGAGTTCAATCAACCCCCACAGAATGTAAAAAACAGTCGGCACCGTTACGCCGATGAACAGCAGTAGGAAAGGATTATCGAGAATGCGCTGCATCACTGGAATAGAGGCAGTGGCTTCAGGTTTTTCCGCTGCCGCCTGCGTGCTGCCATCAGCCATGGCGCGTCTCCTTGTTTTGGGAACATGAGCATCACTCGACACGCAATGATGCATGCGCTGTGTTAGCTTGACTTAACTGAAGTCAAGCGATGCGCTGCGAATTAGCACCGGCCGAAATACGATTGGGACAGTGTCCGGCGGGCATGAGTCGCGGTGCGACATTGGGCGTTGATCCGGGTCAATGCAGAAGGGGCAGGTACGGTTGTTTTTTTGCATTGCACACAAAATGCAGGTTTGGGCCAATGGCCGCGTGAGTACAAACCGCTCAACATAGCCGTCGAAAAGGTTTGGCGTATAATCCGCTAGACGTGAATGCTAGAGCTTAGGGTGAGGCTGATGAGGGATCTGCGCGATATCGCGATTGCGAAGGAGGCTGCAATTTTTGCAAGCTTGCCCGATGATCTGGCTGACGTACTGTTCCACAGAGCCGGTGTTCGCAACTACGAGCAAGGCGAAACCCTGTTCGTCCAAGGTGATCCGGCGGGTTTCCTTTTCATTGTTCTGGAGGGGTGGGTCAAACTGTTCCGGGTCACGCCCACCGGGGCGGAGGCCGTTGTCGGCGTGTTCACGCGCGGGCGCAGCTTCGGCGAAGCCGTTGCGTTGCAGGGCGAGCCCTATCCGGTGACCGCAGAAGCGGTGACAGATGCCAGAGTGTTGCAGCTGCGCGCCAGTGTGCTGCTGTCCATGATGAATGACAGGCCAGAGTTATGCGTTGCGATGCTGAGCGCGACTTTCCGTCATCTACATGCGCTGGTGGCACAGGTGGAGCAGCTCAAAGCCCATACCGGCGCGCAGCGTGTTGCGGAGTTTCTACTTGAACTTTGTCCAAATGACTCCGGACCATGCACGTTGCGGCTTCCTTATGACAAAACGCTTATTGCCGGGCGGCTTGGCATGAAACCGCCAAGCCTATCGAGGTCATTCAACAGGCTGCGCGAGGTGGGGGTGACGATTACCCATAGCCAGGCAGCAATCTCGGATATTGAAAGACTGAGAGATTACGTACTGCAGGATAGAAGCTCACCGTGGAGCGAGGCGCAGTAGCCCCAGCGACCATTCGTGCGGAGTTTCGTGCTTCCAGGATGGAACGATTGTCACAGCTTAACCGAAGTCAAGATGCGGTCGCGCGTGGCACGCGAGACTTCTCCAATCGCAGCAGCGTTTTTGGAGGAAGGCCGCCATGTCTACGAGAATGCCGAAGTATCTAGCAAACGCAATGCCGTTGAGCTGCATTGCTCTGGCATTGGCATTCACTGCAAGTCCAGCGGTGGCAGAGGAAAAGCCGAAGCCGCATGCCACATCTCCGGCGAGTGCTTATGAGCCGAGCCTATCCACGCTCGGACAGCTCAAGGTAGAGATCCCTGGGCGTCGGCCTGACGACCCTGTCATCTCAGCCGCCGAATTCCAGAAAGCCACTCAGATTTATTTCGAACGCTGCGCCGGCTGCCACGGCGTCTTGCGCAAAGGGGCAACGGGCAAACCGCTTACGACGGACATCACTCGTGAGCGCGGCTACAAGCACCTGCAAGCCTTCATCACGTATGGCTCACCTGCCGGTATGCCTAACTGGGGCACCTCGGGTGAACTCAGTGAAGGCGACATCGATCTAATGGCGCGCTACTTGCTCATCGAACCGCCGCAGCCACCGGAATTCGGCATGGTGGAGATGCGTAAGACTTGGAAAGTCGTCGTGCCGGTCGATAAGCGCCCCACAAAGCAAATGAACAAGTTGAACCTGGACAATTTGTTCTCTGTTACGTTGCGCGACGCGGGGCAGATTGCCCTCATCGACGGCGACACAAAAGAGATCGTAACCGTTATTGAGACCGGTTACGCTGTTCACATCAGTCGCATTTCAGCGTCGGGGCGCTACCTGTTCGTCATTGGCCGCGATGCGAAGATCAATATGATCGATCTTTGGATGAAGACTCCGGCGACGGTTGCAGAGATCAAGATCGGTGCCGAAGCTCGCTCGGTTGAAACCTCCAAAATGAAGGGTTGGGAGGACAAGTTCGCGATTGCCGGGTCCTATTGGCCGCCACAGTATGTAATCATGGACGGCGCGACGCTGGAGCCCAAGAAGATCGTTTCCACGCGCGGCATGATCTACGATACGCAGGAATTCCATCCTGAACCGCGTGTTGCAGCAATCGTGGCCTCGCATTACAGGCCAGAGTTCATCGTCAACGTGAAAGAAACCGGTAAAATCCTGCTTGTCGATTACTCCGACATCAAGAACCTGAAGGTCACGACAATCGAAGCTGAGCGGTTCCTGCACGACGGTGGTTTCGACAGCTCGAAGCGTTACTTCCTCACAGCCGCCAATGCGCGCGGCAAGGTTGTGGTGATCGATACCAAAAAGGGCTCCTTGACGGCGATTCTTGAGACAGGCGGTGAGACACCGCATCCTGGTCGCGGCGCCAACCTGAAGCATCCTGTCCATGGACCGGTATGGGCCACATCGCACCTGGGCGATGAGACTGTTGCGCTCATCGGTACCGATCCCTCCGGCCACCCGGACAAAGCGTGGAAAGTGGTGCAGACTCTTGAAGCGTTGGGCGGCGGTTCGCTGTTCGTCAAATCGCACCCGAAGTCGAACCATCTGTATGTCGATGCGCCGCTGAACCCGGATGCGGAGACATCAGCATCAATCGCCGTCTTCAAGGTGAACGAACTCAACCAAGAGGAACCTGAATTCACCACGTTGCCCATCGGTAAGTGGTCAGGTGTCAAAGGCGGACAACCACGTGTCGTTCAGGGTGAGTTCAACCTGGCAGGCGACGAGATTTGGTTCTCTGTCTGGAACGGCAAGGAAGAGGAATCGGCGATTGTGATCATCGATGACAAGACACTCAAGGTGAAGAAAGTCATCAAAGACAAACGGCTCGTCACGCCAACGGGCAAGTTCAATGTCTACAATACGCGCGCAGACGTGTACTAAAGATCACTCCAATAATATCCGGAGGCGATGGCCGCTAATTGGCCGTCGGCTCCGGTAGAAAAACTCACAACTCATAGACCTTAGTGCTTGCGAGGTAGTGCCATGAACAAACTGGGCCGTGTATTCCTCGTCGGCGCTGGTCCCGGAGATCCTGATTTCCTGACGATGAAGGCTGCACGTGTCATTTCGCAAGCCGACGTCGTTGTGTATGACAGACTGGTATCCGATGAGATTCTTGCACTTGTGCCGGCCAAATGCCGGTTGATACCGGTCGGCAAGGCGCCAGATTGCCATCCCGTTCCACAACAGGAAATCAACCGCATTCTTGCCCGTGAAGCCGCTGAAGGCCGCCGCGTCGTGCGGCTTAAGGGAGGCGACCCGTTTATCTTCGGGCGGGGTTCGGAAGAACTGCAGTGGCTTCGCACTGCCGGTCTAAATGTCACTGTCGTGCCTGGCATCACGGCTGCGCAAGGCTGCGCCGTGTCCACGGGTGTTCCGTTAACACACCGCGGTCTGGCGACGAGTGTTCGCTATGTTACGGGCCACCGGTGCAAGAATACTCCGTTGGATCTGGATTGGCAGGGATTGGCGGACCACGACACGACAATCGTGATCTATATGGGACTGGCAAACATTTCCGAGATTGCCGACAACCTAGTTGCTGCCGGCCGTGCACCACAGACGCCCGTTCTCGCCGTTAGCAACGGCACGACACCGAATGAAAAAAGGCTCGTATCAAACCTGTCTGATATCGCAGACGATGTCGGGCGCGTCGCGTTCAGCGGGCCAGTGCTGTTTATTGTCGGGCAGGTTGTTGAGTTCTACACGGATCCCGACTCACGCAAAACCATTAGTGCCATTGTCGAAGAGGCCTTGGCCTGACTCGTTGCGCGCGTGGTTCGGTTGTGTAACTTCAGCGCATTTCTTGCCGGGCGATGCAGCTGGGGATCGGTTCGTCGTTATTTGGGGAGCTCATTGGGTGGCCCGTACGCGAAAATTGGTTTCTGCCGCCATGCTTCTAGCGCTCGCAACTGCTGGCCCCAGCCTTGCTGGCAACGACGTCTCAGACAGTCAAGCAGAAGCGCTTGAGCAATTTGTCCGACACGAATGCGGGTCGTGCCACGGGTTGACCCTAAAGGGTGGGCTTGGGCCCGACTTGAGGCCGGCGCGTCTTGCAAACGCGTCCAAAGATGCAATCACGTCGATCATTCTAAATGGGATTCCCGATACGGCGATGCCACCGTGGAAAACACTACTCAAGCGTGAAGAAGCTGAGTGGATTGCCGACTATCTCTTGAAAGGTGATCGCCAATGATTGTTGCCCGCACCGCATTGAGTGTGTTTGCCTTGGCAATGTGCGCGGTTGCGGCAGCCTTTTCTCTCGCTGAAGCGTGCGAGGGACGTGGAACTGGCGATCTTGGCGTCATCATTGAGCGGGCCAGTGGTTCAGCCCTTGTTATCGATACGACAAAGCGCAAGGTTCTGCGGCGCGTCGAAGGGCTGGGTGATCTTTCGCACGCCTCGATGGTGTTCTCCCCGGATCAGAGGTTTGCATTCGTATTCGGACGCGACGGTGGCTTGACGAAAATCGATATCCTTACAGGGAAAATTAAACACCGCGTTGTTCAGGCCGGTAATTCCATTGGTGGCGCAATATCGGATGACGGAACGCTCGTTGCCGTTTCGAACTACGAACCTGGCGGTGTGCGCGTATTTGATGCCGAGACGTTGCGCCGCGTCGCAGACATTCCAGCCACGTGGTCCGGCGGGCGATCAAAAACGCTGGGACTTGTGGATGCGCCTGGCCGGCGCTTCATATTCAGCTTGTGGGACGCAGGCGAAACCTGGATCACAGATTTTTCAGGTGGTGACGTGCCTAAGCTTACAAAGCTCACCAACATCGGGAAGAACCCTTACGACGCGCTGATTACTGGAGATGGACGGCACTACCTGGCCGGGCTGTTCGGTGAAGACGGTCTGACAGTCCTAGACCTCTGGCAGGACCGCCTGTCGCCGCGCAAGATACTGAGCGGTTATGGCCGCGGCGAGAAGAAACTTCCTGTCTACAAGATGCCGCACCTTGAGGGTTGGGCGCTAGCGGGTAACAAGTTTGTTCTGCCGGCGGTCGGGCGACACGAAGTCCTGTGGGTGGATACCAAGAATTTTAGCGAGGTGGGCCGGACAAAAGTACACGGTCAGCCTGTTTTTGCGGTGGCAAGTCCGGACGGCCGTTATGTCTGGGTGAATTTCGCGTATCCAAACAATGACACCATTCAGGTGATCGATACGCTCTCCGGTGAAATCGTGCGTGAGCTTAAGCCAGGACCGGCTGTGTTGCATATGGAGTTTCTGCCAAAGGGACACGAGGTTTGGGTATCGGTTCGCGATGCAAACCAAGTTCATGTCTATAACGCGCGCACGTTTGTCAAAATTACCGAGCTTTCAGCGCAACGGCCGAGCGGAATTTTTTTGACTGCGCGCGCCCATCGGACAGGACTGTAAGGATGAGTGATTTTATCCATGACCGGGTCAATGTGCGGTTGTTGAACGACTGGCAGCGCGATCTGCCGCTGGTGTCCAGGCCATTTTCCGCGCTGGCGCGTGCGTTGGATATTGAAGAAAACGACGTCATCAAACGCCTCACCAGACTGCGCAGCGCGGGTCTTATTTCACGCGTTGGCGGCGCAGTAAGACCCAATATCGTCGGCGCCAGCACGCTTGCCGCAATGTCGGTTCCAGACTTGCAGATTGAGGACGCTGCGCGTCTGGTCAGCAGCGAGCCTGGCGTGAACCACTCCTACCTGCGCGAAAATGACGTCAACTTGTGGTTTGTTGCGACCGGGCCTGACCGCGAACATGTGACAAATCTGTTGATGCGAATTGAACAGCGCACCGGAATGCGTGTGTTGGATCTCAGGCTCGAGCGGGCTTACCACATTGACTTGGGCTTTCCGCTCGATGGCCGGAACGGAAAAGTCCGTGAGGCCGCAGATGCGCGGGCGCAAAGCGCCGCCTTCGAACACAAACCCTGTGACACCGAACTCCTACAAGCGATGACACGTGGTTTGGCCCTCGTGCCGCGTCCGTTTCAATCTCTTGCGCAAGCCCTGGGCTTGACCGAGGAACGCGTTATTGAGCGGATGAAACAGCTGTGCGCGGCCGGAACGTTGACACGTGTGGGTGTGATTGTACGCCATCGATCCCTTGGCTGGCGGTCGAATGCAATGGTTGTGTGGGATGTCGATCCTGGTGACACCGACCGGGTCGGCAACATGCTGGCCGACGTCGCCGGAGTAAATTTGTGCTATCGGCGCACGCGTTTTGAGGCTGAGTGGCCATTTAATCTCTACTGCATGGTGCACGCAAAGTCGCGCGCTGACGCATTGGAAACGATTGCGCTCGCTACCGAGATGGCACAGCTACAGAACAACCCACGCCAGATCCTGTTCAGCAATCGCTGTTTTAAACAAACAGGCGCCATGCTGGTGGAACCGCAGGAGGCTGCCTGATGAACCGCCGCTCCCAATCGCAACCTGCTAAACTGGATGCGGCTGACGCTCAGCTCATCAATCTCCTTCAGGACGGACTTGAGTTGACGGCCAGGCCATTCGCTGTGATCGGGCGTCAGATGGGCTTGGAAGAGAAGGAAGTTGTTGGGCGCCTGAAACGGTTGCGCGAAGAAGGTGTGTTAACGCGCTTTGGCCCCTTTTTCGATGCGGAAGCAATGGGTGGTGCCTTTTGCCTGTGTGCCATGGCTGTTCCCGCAGATCGATTCGATGAGGTTGTGGGGTTGGTCAATGCGCACCATGAGGTCGCGCATAACTATGAACGCACGCACCGGCTTAATATGTGGTTCGTGCTGGCGACGCAGACGCCAGAAGCAATCGGTAATGTTGCGCGAAAGATTGAAAGCGAGACGGGGCTTAGAGTTCTGCAGTTTCCAAAGATGGAAGAATTCTTTATCGGATTCAAGGTGGCGGCATGAGCGGTTTGGATGCAATCGACCGGAAATTGATTGAGGCTACGCAGGCCGGACTGCCTATCCAAGAGGAGCCTTTCAAGGCTGTTGCTACCCACATTGGCACATCTCAATCGGATGTCATCTCCCGGTTTGAGAGGCTCATCGACGACGGCATCGTCCGACGCATCGGCGCCGCACCAAATCATTACGTCCTGGGCCTTCACGCCAATGGCATGACGGTTTGGGATGTTGACGATGATTGTGCCAGCGCCAAAGGACGCGAGGTTGGTGCGCTGGATTTTGTCAGTCATTGCTATCTGCGGCCGCGTTCGCTGCCTGACTGGCCATTCAATTTGTTTGCAATGGTGCACGGTCGCACGCGTGAAGAGGTCGAGGGCAAGCGAGCTGTGATCGCCGATCTTCTCGGGGCCAGCTGTCAGGCAAGCGACATTCTTTATTCCACGCGCATCCTGAAGAAGACAGGGTTGCGGCTGGCGCGAACCGGAGGTTAGGCCAATGTTCCGTTTGTCACATTATATGAGACAACTCATCGAGCCGACACCGGCGCGCAAACGAAAAGGGCCGGTCCGACCCGTCGTAATATGGAATCTCACGCGCCGCTGCAATCTGAAGTGCCGTCATTGCTATGCGGTTGCGGCCGACCATGACTTTCCGGGAGAATTGACGTCTGAGGAAGCTCTATCGGTACTCGACGATCTGGCTCAATTCAAAATACCGGCCTTAATTTTGTCAGGCGGTGAACCGCTATCGCGTCCAGACACGCTGGACCTTGCACGCGGATCGAAGGGCTACGGGCTGTACACGGCCTTGTCTTCGAACGGCACAAAAATTGCCGGTGAGACGGCAGACGAAATTGCCGACATCGGATTTGACTATGTCGGGATCAGTCTCGACGGCGTGGGAGCCACCAATGACTGGTTTCGCGGCCAGGATGGCGCATTTGCCGACGCGCTTGCGGGCGTGCGTGCCTGCAAGGCGCGCGGCATTAACGTTGGTGTGCGCTTCACGCTTACAACAGACAACGCGCGCGAACTGCCGTCTTTGCTTTCACTGGTGAAAGACGAAGGGGTCGATAAGTTCTATCTGTCGCATCTTGTGTATGCCGGGCGCGGCAACAAGCACCGTGGTGACGATACCGGATGGAGCGTTACCCGGGATGCGGTGGACTTTTTGATCGACCAGGCCTGGATCGCGGCGAAAAGCGGTGGCCCCTTGGAGATTGTCACAGGCAATAACGACGCCGATGCCGTGACGTTCTTGCGGTGGGCTGAGTATGTGGCCTCTGCTGAACGCATTGATCACGTGCGCTCGCATCTGGAGCTGTGGGGTGGAAACTCGTCCGGCCTTGGCGTCGCAAACATCGATACGCAAGGTGTCGTGCACCCGGACACCTATTGGTCCGACTACAGCATTGACAGCGTGCGCAACCGGCCGTTCAGCGAGATCTGGACGGATGAGTCCGACCCCATATTGGCGGCACTCAGAACGCGTCCACGGCCGCTTAAGGGGCGCTGCGGTTTGTGTGCTTATCGAGGCGTCTGCGGTGGCAACACGCGAATTCGCGCGCTCCAGCTTACCGGCGACCCGTGGGAAGCGGATCCCGCGTGCTATCTGGACGATGCTGAAATCGGCATTGCAGAGCCGGATGGGGCGGTTAAGCGACTGCAGGTCACGCCGTTCCGGGGAAAGAGCCATGATCCTGCGCACCGCATTATTTAGTTTGCTGCTTATTGCGAGCACGGGAAGTGTGGCCGGGGAAGATGGCGCGGCCATCTACGCAGAAAGCTGCGCGTCATGTCACGGGCCTGACAGGCTTGGCGGGACAGGCCCTGCGTTGATCCCTCAAACGCTCAAGCGCATGCGCGGCCCAAAACTCAAGACTGTCATTTCCGAAGGCCGGACTGCAACGCAGATGCCTGCATTTGCGGACAGCCTAGCACCTTCCGAAATCGTGGCCGTAGCAGCGTTTCTGATCACGCCTGTTGAGCCGGTTCCGGCTTGGACAAAGCAAGACATCGAGGCCAGCCGGAAGATGGCGGCCGACTACACCCGCAAAGACAAGCCTGTCTTCCAGGCTGATCCATTGAACCTGTTCCTCGTCGTGGAAACCGGTGACCATCATGTGAGCGTCATTGACGGCGACAAGTTCAAAGTCCTTGACCGGTTTGCGACCCCGTTTGCCGTTCATGGCGGACCTAAATTTACACCCGAAGGGCGTTTCGTGTTCATCATGTCGCGCGACGGGTGGGTGCAGAAGTACGATTTATGGAGCCTTGCGGAAGTCGGCCGCGTTCGCGCCGGGCTTAATTCGCGCAATATCGCCATCTCGCGCGATGGCCGGTGGCTGGCCGTCGCAAATTACCTGCCCAACACATTGACGATTTTGGCGGCAGACGACTTATCGGTGAAACGTATTTTCCAAATTGCGGACAAGGACGGTACGCCTTCGCGTGTTTCGGCTGTCTACCAGGCGCGCCCGCGCAATAGCTTTGTTCTTGCGCTGAAAGATGTGCCGGAAGTTTGGGAAATCTCTACCGACCCCAACGCAGAACCGGTTTACGAGGGCTATGTGCATAGTCACGAAAAAGGAATGGTCGAGGCTGTTGCATCATCGGTGGGACTTTTCGCCCGCCGGCGCATCGCGGTTGAAGAACCGATTGACGACTTCTTTTTCGATCCCGGATACGACAACCTGATGGGGACGACGCGCGGTGGAGACAAAGGTGTCGTCGTAAACTTGATCGTGGGGCGCCCAATTGCCGAACTGCCGTTGCCCGGTATGCCGCACCTGGGCTCAGGCATCAGCTGGCTGCGTGACGGAACGCGCGTGATGGCCACGCCTCATTTGCGCGAAGCCAGGATAAGCGTCATCGATGTAGGGGACTGGTCTGTGGTCAAAACAATCAAAACAGCAGGTCCCGGGTTCTTCCTGCGAAGCCATGCCAATTCGCGCTACCTGTGGGCCGACGTCTTCTTTGGCCCGAACAAAGATAAGATGCACGTTATCGACAAGCAGACCCTGAACATTGTGAAGACACTTCAGCCGGTGCCGGACGCCACGGTTGCGCATGTCGAATTTGATCGTCATGGCCGGCACGCACTCGTCTCCGTCTGGGAGCAAGATGGTGCCGTCATCGTATACAACGCCGAAACGCTGGAAGAAGTCCGGCGGCTGCCAATGGTCAAGCCATCGGGGAAGTATAATGTTTGGAACAAGATTAGCTTTTCAGACGGGACCAGCCATTGAGCTTCGTTGGCTCGCGACGACTGCAAGCGGTTTTGACGTCCTGAAGGCTGGTACGACGTTTTGTTGGCGCCCTGCCGTAACCAGATAGATGGGCATGCTCCTCCCATCTGCCTGCGGACAAGTGTTGCGCCTCCGCACCGCTCACCCTCAAAGCGCAAATTTGCTGCTCAACATCAGTGATTTGGGCCGATTCATTGTATTTTGCGACCTATCCCTTTTCGATTTGAGAAGGCACCATTCGCGCTGGTGTGTTCGAATCATCACTCTGCCGATTCAGCGCATTCCTATGGCCGGACCGTCGTTACCGATGTGTTTGCTGCCAATTTGTGGGGTCGGCCAAGTAGCGGCGTCACAGTGAAATGAACCAAAGGGCAAGGAATTTATGATGAGCGGCCGTCAGCAACCAGCCCCTCAATTCTCCGGATTCAGAGCATTAGCGCTTCTGGCAATTGGAGTGTGTTCGCTTGCGCCGGCCGTTACGGTAAGTACGTTGGCGATTGCCGGAGACGAATCCTTCGACGAGCCGCGCAGGGAGATTCCCCATACCGGTATCGAAAAAGGAAAAGTCTGGCTCATGTCGCGCTACAGATATGAGCATGTGAACCAGGAGTTCTTTGCAGACCCCGCACGAGCCTCAACGCTGCGGCTGCGTCCAGGCATCGAAACCGGGTTCTTTTATGGCTTTCGTGCTGGCGTCGAGGGCGACTTCATTATGGAAGTCGGCGCGGACGATTTCAATAACACCATAAATGGAAAGGTTGATCGGCCCGTCGTCGTTGATGTTGAATCGGCGGAGGTCAATCAGGCCTATCTGGAGTCACACCATATTCCCGGCGTTGTTTTGAAGGGCGGTCGGTACCGGCAGAACCTCGACAATTGGCGCTTTATCGGATCGGTTGTGTGGCGTCAGAATGATCAGACGTTCGACGGTGCAACAGCCACGATTACCGCCATACCCGGCCTTGAGATCTTTTATGGCTATGCTGGTAACGTCAATCGCATCTTCAGCGACGACGGCCCTGATGGTGCGCCGAATGACGGCAACCTCGCTTCCAACATCCATATGGTCAATATCAAGAGCAAACCACTGCCGTACGGGCTTGGCACGGTGACAGCCTACACATACCTGCTCGATATGATGGATTTTGACCCATTCTCAAACGCGAGTTTTGGCGGCTTCTGGCAGAGCAAGCATGAAATTGCAAACGGTGTGACGTTCAACAACTACATCGAATACGCACACCAAACCGACTATGGCGATCAACCAATCGAGTACAACGCAAACTACCTGCACGTAGCACCCGGACTGTCCGTGGGCGGTTTTACGGTTACGCTGGGTTATGAACTGCTTGGCAGCGACGACGGCATCATTGCATTCCAGACGCCGCTGGCGACGGGGCACAAATTCAATGGATTTGCAGACGTATTTCTAGCGACGCCTGCGGCTGGCCTTGAGGACTTCTACGTCGACCTGACCTACAAACTCAAAGGTGCGCCTGGTCGATTGAGTTTCCTCAACGGTCTGCTGATCAAAGGGCAATACCACGAGTTCCGCTCAGACGAAGGCGGCATCGACTTTGGGCACGAATTCGATCTTTACATCAAACAACCGGTCCATGCCGTGAAAGGCATGTTCGTCGACTTCAAATATGCCAACTATATCGCCGAGAATTTTGCGACGGACCGTGAGAAGATCATTTTCGGCGTTGGCTATAACTACTGACGGCGTCTTTGATGCCAGGATGATTGTTCGGTGGTGTTGCGTGGCCGAAAGGGGAAGCTTGAAAGGCTGCCTATTCCCTTTGCGCATTTGCATTATGCCGGGGCCCACCAGGGAACCCTCCTGATTTGAGATAAGCGGCCGCGTGGGAAATAGATTTCACCTTGTTCACGCGGCACGGAGTTTGCTCAAGCAATCAGTGAAATGAAATAACTTCATATCATTGATGCCATGACTGCAACTTCTGACTGGGTGGATTTGGCACTTCAGCGCTGCGGCGTGAACGCCCCAGTCTGAGCGCTACAACATCTTCGCGATACACTGATGAGATGCGACAGGGGACCGGCCCTGAATTCCATTCTGACGCGAGGTATGATTTTTGTATCGCTGCCAGGCAACGAATTGCCACTCGCTTTTTTGCTCGATGGTTGGCGCTTGGCGCGTCCAGGCTGGGGAAGGCTAGGTCGTGCTCAGCACGTACGGCCTTTTTGGGGAAACGGCTCCTCAGATGAAGGAACGTAACGTTGCACCTGGCGCAGACACCGCTGCAGCCTGGGATCAATGCCCGTACTCACGAGGCTCTAGTGTTTGCCTCGTTTGCCTGGCTCCGTACGCAACCGCGTCGCTGGCTTTAGACGTCCGCAGACGTACTAATACGCGCAAACCACACTGTCTGCCCGCCCCACACTCATTGCGCTGCTGCCTAATCGGCACGCAGCCAGCAACACCTACGCTGTCTTGGCACGTGGCACGGCCACCGTAATGGAACCGGCTTCCGTTAAAATTTGATGGAATGGGCGATGCCATATAAGGCTCGGTAAGTCGCTGCCAATCAATATGTTGCATGCAAAGCCAGTTGACGGCGTCTCATGTCCATTGTGCGCATTGCCACGCCACGGCAAAACACTATCTGTGTACTGATGTGTTGCGCTTGAAGGACAATCCACCACAGTATTTTGCAACATGGTGAGCTGCTGTTCCGCTGGGAACATATGATTGCCATGGCTTGGGGATAGCGTCGGTTAACAGCGGTTCGATAACAGATTTGCTGCTCGCGAAAGGCCCTTGTTCAGGAGGGGCAATGAAGCTTTCGTTCCTGCCGACTTTAACTTTCTCTTGCAAACGACTGTTAAACTGCCGCTTTATTCGTTAAGACTCTATTAAGACCTGGGTAACGTGGCCCGCCCGGGTTGCGGGATACGTAGCGGTATTTTGTAAATGCGTGAGTTCTTCCGACCAAGAAATTTGGGCGGCGCGGGCTTAACACCGGTGGCCGGTCGCTGAGCGCTCATATCTTGTATCGGAATATAGCATGGGCCATGCGAGCTTTTTGTTTGGGGTAGCGTCGCGGTGAGCAATCATTCTCATCCTACTAACGTGGGAACGTTTGTCCTTGATCGGCTACGTGCCGTTCTTTCTGCTTGGTTCGGAAATAAGATGTCGGCTCAAATTGTCGCCGACACATTTCGGGTCCTTGATATGGCGCTCATCTTTGTTGCGGCGCTAGTGGCAAAGATCGTCTATATCGACAACATCTTCGGCGATGGCTCGCCGATCTTGCCGTACGCGATTGCTGCAGGCACGTGTGCGATCATCACAAATAGCTTGTTTCGAAGCTCCGGAGTTGATCACTCCGCAACCGTCAATCCGGGTCCCTTCAGGCCGGCTCGACTTTTCACAGTCCTTGTCGGGTCGTTTATGCTGCTCCTATCGTTAGCTTACATTCTGAAAGTCTCCGATGACTTCTCTCGCGGTTGGCTGATTACCTGGTTCGCATTGTCGTTCCTGCTGCTGGTGGTCAACAGGGCGCTTTACGGACGAGCGCAGCGCTGGCTGGTTGCCAATGGACTGGTCGCACGTCACGTCATCATAATCGGCGAAAAAAATGCGACGAAGGCACTATCGGGCACATTGGAAGGTATTGCGGGTGTTCGTATTGCTGCAACCTACGAGCCTGGAACCACGATTGAGGACATCGAAGCGGCCCGCATGACTGGGGTCGATCCGACGCGGCGGCTCGACGACATCATCATCGTCAGCTCTGGACTGGAAACGAATGATATTCGCTCAATCTTGAGTGAAATCAGTGGCTTACCGGCTCAGATCAGGGTTTGTGTTGACCCGTTGGCATATGACTTGCCTTTCCACGGCGTGTCGAGCATTGGCCAGACCCAGTTCATTAACGTGCGCCGAACACCGATGAGTAGCTGGGGGCATCTTTTAAAGAACATTGAGGACTATGGGCTCGGTGCGCTGCTGCTGGTGCTGCTGCTGCCTGTGTTCGGGCTGATTGCATTGGCGATCAAA
Organism: Hyphomicrobiaceae bacterium; assembly: GCA_965222485.1. Taxonomy (GTDB): domain Bacteria; phylum Pseudomonadota; class Alphaproteobacteria; order Rhizobiales; family Hyphomicrobiaceae; genus CBDCUC01. Next base: position 929,310 of record CBDCUC010000040.1, on the reverse strand, counting down.
TTGGATAGCCCCGGCCCGGTCTTCTTCCGGCAACGCCGGCACGGCCTCAATCACTCCATTATCAAGGTCTTCAAGTTCCGGACCATGACGGTCATGGAAGATGGGGACGTAATCAAGCAGGCGAGCAAGGATGACGATCGCATAACGCGGGTTGGCGCATTTCTGCGGAGAACCAGTCTTGATGAGCTGCCGCAGCTTATCAATGTCCTGCGAGGGGAGATGTCATTGGTGGGGCCGCGCCCGCACGCCGTTGCACATAACGAACAGTACCGCTCGATCCTCAAGCAAGCCAACTACGCAAGTCGGCATCTGGTTAAGCCCGGAATTACCGGATGGGCGCAAATTAATGGTTACCGTGGGCCGACCAGTGAACCTAACCTCATGCGCGAAAGAGTGCGCTGTGACTTAGAGTACATCGACAATTGGACGATCTGGTTTGATCTTGAGATCCTCTTGTTAACGCCATTCTACGGTTTCGTAGGAAAGAACGCGCTTTAAGCGGCATCTTCTGGCTGGCCACGACGGCGATCTGATCCCCTGGTGACGGGTTCAGCTCAGGTAGCGCAAGGCGCACTTCCCTTCGCCGATGGCGCATGCTTTGCGTTGTCAGGAGTTTCGTAATGTCGATAATCAGGCGTGTTTGGGCTGCGATCATGCAGTCCTCCATGCTGAAGACGTTTGGCAAAAATAGCGCCGTACAAGCAGGTGAGCAGCTCATCAACGTAGTCGTCGGCCTGGCCGTAACGGTCTACTTGGCGCGCGAACTCGGCCCGGCGTTGTTCGGTGTCTGGAGCCTTTGCATCGCACTATTGCGTATCGCGATGACAGGGCTGGCGTTCGGGCTAGATGTTCTTATCATCCGACACTCTTCTGGCGTTGCGCGCCCTGATGAAAGCTACCTGACAAGCGTGCTCGTATTGCGCGCGATAAACTCGTTGACCATCCTGGTGGCGGGGCTCCTAGGACTCTATCTGCTCGGCGGGGTCAATTCGCAAACGTCGATGTTGATCCTTGTGATGATGCCGGCTTTGCTGGTCGTGCCATTCGATGGGCTTGAATTCTGGTTTCGCGCCACAAAGGATGCGCTTACTCCGGCGATCGCGCGGAGTATTTCGGTCATATTGGGTTCTGCATTAAAGGTTGCGCTGATTGCTAGCGGTGCGGCGCTGGTTTACGTGGGAGCAGCACATGCCCTTCAAATGGCGTTGTTCGGCCTCGTGCTGCTCGGTTTTTACTTGTGGCGCGGGTTTGGCTTCACTTACGACGACAAAGTCATACCGCGCGTAAAGAGCCTCTACCGCGAAGCCTGGCCGCTATTTGTCACAACACTTGGCTATCTTGTCTATGCGCGCATAGATATCGTCATGTTGTCCTGGATTCAGGGTGATCATGCAGCGGGCGAGTACGCTGCAGCTGTGCGCATTTCGGAAGTTGCAAGCCTTGCACCCGTCATTCTCATGACGGCCGCATCACCATTCGTGTTCAATGGAATGCGTAACAACGTGAAAAAGTTTAGCGCGTTGTTCCACGTCTTGCTGACGTCATTCAACATCTTCTTCCTTGTGGTTGCTTTATTCGTCTGCCTGCTGGCTCCACTGATTGTCCATATCCTGTTCGGGCCGACCTACAGTGCTGCCGCGACCATCCTTTCGATACACATTTTTGGGCTGATATTTCTCGCGCAGGGTGTTGCCACGCAGTACTGGTGGGTCGCACGGCGACGCCAGAACATTCTGATGTGGCGGGCGATTGCCGGCGGCGTCATAAACATCGTACTGAACGCGGCACTGATCCCATTTTACGGTGGTATCGGCGCAGCGATCGCAACCGTGGCCTCACAGTTCTTTGCATCCGTCGGCATCAACGTATTCTTGGGGCGCAATGGATGGCATCTCATGAAAATGCAGCTCATCCCCAATCTCCGGATCAGTGAAAACCTGGATATTGACGGGCTGGTCGGTCAGTCGGGAGACGTGGGCGGTAAGCCTGCGGCGCCAACGGCATGAATTTCGCATCGCACCATCTTGAGAGCCGTCAGACACGCTCGTGTCTTAGGCCAGTTATTTATCGTGTTTGGAGTGCCTCCCACACAATGGCCAATTCGCGTGCTTATTTTACTTATCGGCTTCGGAAAAATGTGCCAGAAATTGATGCAGTTGCAACATCGTCAGTGGCCCACTCGGAAATCGTATTATCAAGACCGGCTCTTTGTTCAGCGGCAGAAATTGTGTCGGGCGGAGACCTTGGCTTAGCGATCACAGCAAATAGGAGCGCCCGGAAGTCCCCGTGGGGCAATCGCGTTCCGACTTGCGTTAGTATATGCGTGGAAGATTGAGATGACCTCGAAGTACAGCCAACGGCCGCATCGTAAGTTCGATTTTGTGCCACAGGGTCCACAAGCCGAGGGCATGTCGGCGACGCTCGATTTGAGAAGTCTCTGGAGGCACGCAGGCCTCATTTTTCTGATCGCCTCGGTGTTTCCGATCCTGGCCGTCATGTTCGTTACGCTGCGCTCACCCTGGTACACCGCATCGACACGGATAATCGTCGACCACAGAAACCTGCAGTTGACCCAAGAGAATTCGACCTTCATGACATCGGCACTGACCGGACCTCTGGTCGATAGTCAGGTTGAAATCTTGAGATCGCAAAGAGTGGCAGCGCGGGCGCTGGAGTTGCTGGCACCCCTGTCAGTCGCCGACTTGCTGCCGCGTCCGAAGCGCGTCTCCAGAATACTCGACACCATTGGCCTCAAGAAGCTCCCGGTACTGTCGGACGAGCAGAAGCACCGCCTTGCCGTGTACCAGCTGCAGCAACTGCTATCCATTAGGCGGATCGGCGAAACATTCACGATTGAAATTAGCGCACGCTCCCGCGACCCCGTACTCGCAGCAAGCATCGCGACGGCCACGTCCGACGCCTATCTCGAAGACCAAGCCCAGGCAAACGCGGAGGCCGCGCGTGGCGCCAGCCCCTGGCTTCGTGAGCGGCTAAAAAATTCCGGCACAACTGCCCGCGTAATTTCGAAGGCCACACCACCGTTCACACCCGATGGTCCGCGGCTGTTGCACATTGTCGTTGCGTCCACGCTAGCGGGCTTGGCATTCGCCATCGGAGCGGCGCTTGCCTACGACCTCCTGGACAAGAGGGTTAGACGACCAGAACAGGCCTCTTTCATCGCGCAAGCAGAGTTCGTTGGCATTCTGCCCCGAATGAAGGAAGAATTGCCTGGTGAATTTGGCTGGGCCATGGACTACCCGCGGTCAACATATACGCAAACGCTGAACAGAGTTTGTGTTGTCTCAATGATCGAGCGGCAAAGTCTACGAACGCTGGGAATTACATCCTGTTTTAAAGGTGAGGGCAAAACAACGGTCGCCATTAACCTTGCGCGTATTGCAGCTTCGAATGGACACCGAGTTCTTCTTGTCGATGCAGCCGTTAACACCCGCGATTTGTCGCGCCAGCTTGCTTCGAAGGCCAAGGCAGGTCTGAGCGAGGTTTTGAAGGGTGACGTCGATCTACAAAAGGCCATCCTGGAAGACCCGGAAACAGGTTTGCACTTTGTTGGGCTGACCGGCGACTCTGATGACACCTCTGCTCTGTGGCTGTGGGGTAATCAGCGGTCGAAACTGATGGAGCTGTCATCAAAGTATGATGCCGTAATCTTTGACCTGCCTGCTATCGCAGACGACTGCACGGCTGCGGCTGCGGTTCAATCATTGGACAGCATGCTGCTTGTCGCCGAATACGGTCGACTTCGCATGGATGCGGCACTCTCTGTGCTCAGCCAGGCAGGTAATGCCTACAAAAATTTCCTCGGTGTGGTCATGAACAAGGTGGATGAGGAAAGCTACAACAGGTACTACGCCTCGTAACGCGGCAGGTGCCTGCAACGTTCGACGGACGCGGCTTTGCGGGTGGAGCACAGCCAATAGTGTGCGCAGGAACCGGAGCAAAAGGGGGCCGGTTCGGTGAGAGTATGGCGCGAAGTGCGCCACATAACAGTGTTGGATAAAGAAGAGTGATTAGGACCAGCCGCATGCACGATGCACCCCGCTTTTTCCGGCGTGCCCGTTATCCAAGGCATAGCTCGTTGCCGTTATCGGCAAACTTCTTGGCAATCGTCGCGCTTGTCTTGTTCTCCTTTATCGGATTGGCAAGCTTCAACCCGACGGCTGCGCTTTCTGCCGAACATCAACGGCCCTACCTTCTCGACAGTGGCGATACCGTTCGCATCAAGGTCTATGAATGGCCGGGTCTTGATAGCGACATGGTCGTTGGCGCGGACGGTACAGTGGCATTGCCGCTTATCGGTAATTCGCGCGCACGCGGACTAACTCCCGACGGGCTTGCAGCACTCATCGGCAAACGTTTGGCTGAGCAAGCCCATCTTTCCGCTCCGCCAAGCGTTGTAGTTTCTATTGTCAAGTACCGTCCGTTTTTCATACTTGGCGACGTAGCACGGCCCGGCGAATACAGCTTCCAGCCAGGTCTAACGGTTCTCAAGGCGATTGGCGTCGCTGGCGGCTTCTACCGGCAGAGCACGTCTGCGTTTGAGCGGTTTGAGCGTGACTCCATCATTGCCAGGAGTGATCTTCGGACCATGACGTTCAGGGTCTATCAGAAGCGGCTTCAGATCGCGCGTATCGAGGCGGAGCTGGCAGGACAGCGCACACTAAAGCTGCCGTCCCAAATTTCCGGTGCGAGACAGGAACCGGAAATTAAGAAGCTGATTGAAAAAGAGCAGAAGATCCTGAATGCAAATCTGGACCTGTTGGAGCAGCAGATCGAAACGGCCAACGGACTAGCCGAAATCTCAAAATCGGAAACCGCTTCTTTGGAAAAGCAGGTGGAAGCAGAGTCACGACAACTGAGAATTGTCGAAAAGGAAGCCAAACGCCTGCGAAAGCTGAGATCGAAGGGCTTAACAAATGAGACGCGCGTCATGGACGTGGAACGAACGCTCATTCGTATACAGGGATCGCGCCAGGCTCTGCAGACGCAGATAATTCGCTCCAGGCTCGACATGCACCGGGCGGCACGGCGCGCAGACGAGTTGAAGCGAGAATCGCACAAGCGCCTGCGTGACGAGCAGCTGGCGGCACAAACGGCATTGAAAGAAGCGCTGGTGGCGCAACGGCGCAGCCAAAACCTCGTGGTTGAGGCAGAAGTCTCCGCACCGCGCGGCTTCAAGGCTGCCCAGGAAAACAGTATTCGGCGTACAATCACGATCGTTCGGGTTGAGGCTGGCAAGTCAACAGAGCTAACCGTGGATGAGCTGGCGGCCGTCAGACCCGGAGATGTTGTAAACATCGAACGTATCTTGCCGGATGCCAATGCGAACGACGAAGGCAGCAGTCGCCAATCCGGCATCGGCTCCGACGTGTCGGTGGCTGCTCGCGGGCGTGAAGACCGTTAGTATTTGGGTGGGTCCATCCTAGGCGGCACAACTCAGTTCACTGCATCGGTTGCCCGGTGAACCAGATGTAAAGACTGCCAACCCTATGATCGGCGTCGAAACAGCAATAATGCCAGTTTGGCATGAGACACCATGCCCATGTGGCGTGACACGAACCTGAATGGCTAGCAGAGGCCGCATCTAACCCAATGATACGTTCCGCACTCCGGCCTTCGTTTTCGCCTTTCACATGGCTGAGGCGCGTTGCCGACGAGTGTTACGTGTTCTCTCCCGTTCTTTACGCCGTACTGATGGTGCACGGAGGGTTTTTCTTTCGGGCAGGCTCACCGTTTGAACAACACTTCCTGGCCTTTCCCGGGGTTCGCGAACTCTACATCGGTGTGTGCTGCCTCGCCGCCGTATTGGCAATCATCGAAGGCCTGCGGCGCGGCCGCTTCTTTTCAGGCGATCTCATCTTGATATTCGTCGTTGCGAGCTTTGCAGTTGGCTCGGCGGCTCTGGCATACCTCAAATTCGGTCAGCCGATTATTTACGGCGTGTTCGAGGAGCGTCGGGTCCTGATGTTTTTCGGCCTGTTCGCAATGCTGGCGGCCTATTATCAATTCGATGACCGGCCAGAGGCGCTTATTGGTGCGATCTACTGGACGGCGTTGTCATATCTGGTGCTCGGGCTAGCCATGCAGGCCGGCGTTCTGGGCGACCTGGCCTCGCGCGATATTCCCTACTTCGATCCGCGCAAACATCGAATCCTCGTCGGCACCGATCTTTACGCCGCCTCACTGATGATCGCGACCGTGATGGTGTCACGCTTCAAGGTGTGGGAGCATTTGGTCCCCGCGCTTGTGGGTGCGGCGGGCCTACTGCTTATTTCCCAAACGCGAAGCACAATGGTGGTGGTCATCGCTGCTATGGTGTTGTTTTTCGCGACAACCGCGTTATGGCGGTTTTTGGCCGTCGCGGCCGTTGGGCTCATGGGCTTCATTGCCCTATTCCTTCAGGCCAGCGCAACGCGGGACCAAAACTACGATGTTTCGGTTGCGGAAATCGATGTTCGCCTGCACACGGCGGGCCGAATTCTGGACGAGCTGTCGCGAAACGATTGGATCGGAATGGGGGCTTTGTCGCTGCAATGGCAGAACGGCTTCCACCGGATTTACGGAGACCACTTTTATCTTTCAGATGTCGGTATCGTCGGAGAGTTTTACAGGTTCGGCATCTTCCTTCCGATCATATTCGGCATCATGGCGCTCGGGGTCTACTGCTACCTGAGACAACCCATGGACGCGCGCGGACGCAGCCTTTGCCTTGGTCTGTTGTTGTTGCTCATTCTAAATTCACCGGGTGGCGGGATCATTGCTTTTGCTGGTGCCAACTGGGCGCTGCTCATCGCAATTGCGGTCGCCTTTCGCGAGCCCACCGGGTTGCCCCAAACCATGGGAACGCCAGTTGCCATCAGAATCTAAGTGTTAACGTCGCGCGCGCCATGGTTGCAGTGTGCCGGTACAATTAACGAAGCCGTGTCCAGACTACGGTACACCGCGATTAACTTTGAACACCGTGCGGGCTTAGGATTGGCCTGCGAAGACGACTATTGTCCAAGCGCCGGAATTCCCGCGCCAAATGCGAATCTCGCCGATTGATCGATCCTGCCTGGTCGTCGGCTTGTTAGGCTGGATGCACACATGTTGAACCCTGCGGGCACGCGGAGAAGAAAAGTTATTGGTACGCTCGCCGCGAGTGCCGCCGCACTTGTCATTGCCGGGGTCTATTTCAGTGATATCAGCGCGTTGTCCGGCCGGCAAAACATGCCTTATCTCACGGGCGTCAATCTCGCTGGGGCTGAATTCGGACCGAATGAACCGCCAGACGGCCCGCGTGGAGAATTTGGCACGCAATATACCTACCCGATTTCCGAACTCACACCCGGCTATCAGTCGCCACGCTATTTCCTGTCCAAAGGCATGAACACGTTCCGGCTGCCGTTCAAGTGGGAGCGCATACAGCATGAGCTCAAAAAGCCACTTGATCGGCAAGAGCTTGCACGCCTGGAACTGACAGTTGACAGGCTGACAAAGCTCGGCGCCTGGGTGATTTTGGATCTGCACAACTATGCGCGATACGAGGATGAACTTATCGGCTCGGAGACAGTCTCTGCGGATGCCTTCGCAGACGTTTGGCGCCGACTTGCGAAGAAGTTTGGAAAAAAGCCACGTGTCATACTCGGTCTCATGAATGAGCCTTACGACATCAACTCCGAAGTGTGGGTCGATGCTGCCAATAAAGCGATCAAGGCCATTCGCGAAACCGGCGCCCAAAACATCATCTTCGTTGGCGGCAATTCCTACAGCTCGACCATGCACTGGTATGAGGACTTTAATGCAGAAGCACTGTTGCACGTCAGCGATCCGCTGGAGCGCGTGGTCTTTGAGGGGCATCTCTACTTGGACATGCGCTCGACGGGTTTGAAGGAAACGTGTGTCAATGAGATGATAGGCGTGGAGCGCGTGCAACCATTCCTGCGTTGGCTCCGCGAGAACAATAAGGTCGGTTTTATCGGGGAATTTGGCGGCGGCAAGAATGCGCGGTGCGCCGGCGCGATCGCGAACCTGGTTGAAGAAATCGGCGAGAACAAGGATGTCGTACTCGGCTGGACCTACTGGGCGGCAGGCCCGTGGTGGCCGACTGACTATTTTACAAGCATAGAGCCGGAAGAGAATGAGGACGCGCCGCAGCTCGTCGCGCTATTGCCTCATATCGTCAGTGCATCGGGTCCGACAATTCCCCCACACCCAAGAAAACTACCCCCTCCGCTGCCGGAGCAGAAGGATGAATAGGCTTAGCGGCTATTGGAGATGTCTGTGAACCCAAGGGGCACGCGTGAATGCAGGATTGATTGGTACGGGCCCGAGAGGTTGGCCATTGCGCCAATCTTCTGTACTTGAGTTCGCAAGTGCTCGGAGCATTCCTCGCAACGCACCGCTCTAGTGCGCGCCAGGCCTAACCGTCGCGCTCCTTGCGTGTCGTCTCGCTCAGAACCGTCTTCAGATCATCTTCGACCATTTCTGACACGAGTGTTTTGAAACTGGTTGTCGGCTTCCAGCCAAGCTTCTCGTGTGCCTTGGTTGCGTCGCCCAAGAGCTGCTCGACTTCCGTCGGGCGGAAATAGCGCGGATCGATCTGCACAAGAACATCGCCGGTCTTGTCGTTGACACCCACTTCATCGATGCCATCGCCACGCCAGGCGATCTTGATGTCGATGTGATCAAACGCGCGTTCGACAAACTCACGCACCGAGTACATATGTCCGGTTGCCAACACAAAGTCATCTGGCTCTGGTTGTTGCAGGATGCGCCACATGCCGTCGACGTAATCGCGCGCATGACCCCAGTCGCGACGCGCATTGAGATTGCCGAGATAGAGTTTTTGCTGCAGGCCATGGTGGATCGCTGCGACGCCGCGGGTGATCTTGCGCGTGACGAAGGTTTCACCGCGCAGCGGGCTCTCGTGGTTGAAGAGAATGCCGTTGCAGGCATACATGTTGTATGCCTCGCGGTAGTTTACCGTGATCCAATAGCCGTAAAGCTTTGCCACTGCATACGGAGAGCGCGGGTAGAACGGCGTTGTCTCGCGCTGTGGCACTTCCTGGACTTTGCCGTAAAGCTCTGACGTTGATGCTTGGTAGAAGCGTGTCGTCTCCTCAATGCGCAAGATTCTGATGGCTTCCAACAATCGCAGTGTGCCAAGCGCGTCGGCGTTTGCCGTGTACTCAGGTGTCTCGAAGCTCACCTGCACGTGGCTTTGTGCAGCGAGGTTGTAGATCTCATCAGGCTGAATCTCCTGAATGAGGCGGATGAGGTTTGTCGCATCCGTCATGTCGCCGAAGTGCAGCCGGAAGCGTGTCTCGTGCTCGTGAGGATCGAGGTAGAGCTCGTCCACGCGTGCCGTATTGAACGATGAGGATCGACGTTTGATGCCATGAACCTCGTAACCCTTGTCGAGCAGAAATCTGGACAAGTAGGCACCGTCCTGGCCGGTCACGCCAGTGATCATTGCTTTTTTAGCGCTCACGCGAAACTCTCCGAAACGTTAATGACGGCTCGTCGCCGAATGGCGCGCCACTGGAGCGCCTGTGGTGAGTGATTATTGTCATCAATAGGCCTGCCAAAGGCTGGCTTGGCCAGTCTTAGTTTGCATCGGGCCCAGTTTTAGAAAGATATGGTTTCCATCCGGTAGATTGATTGTCGAGTACCAGTTGCCTAACTGATTGCATGTCTCCCGGTAGGTCGGAATTGTTAACGACAGCAGCTGCGACCACGCCCCAGCGCACTCGATTAATCAGGTTGCCCGGTTCAGACAATTCATAAGGGAGTTATCGTGCCCGCCGGCGCTTGGTGGTTGTGAGCGAACGTTCTCAACTCGCCCACAACGCCTGGACCGTCAATGCTCGCTCAGAGAGGCAAGTAATACCGAAGGAAGCACGTAGGCCGATGCCAAATAGCGGCGCGCCAACCGGGTGGGATTGTTGGCCAACCGCCACAACCACTCCATCCCGTACTTGCGGCAGAACTCAGGTGCGCGATTCTGGGCTCCAGTGATGAAGTCCAGACCTGCACCGATGCACACGAATGCCGTCTTATCGAGTGACTTTGCCGCTTGCGCGGAAAACAACTCCTGCTTGGGAGCACCCAGCGCGACGAAGCAGAAGTCGGCTTCCGACCTGCGGATCATATCGACGACGTTGTCGGCGTGTGGGCCAAAGGGATCAAATCCCTGCGGCGGCGCGTGGCGTCCCGCGATCTTTAAGCCAGGCGCCTTTTGGACAAGTTCGCGGGCACACTCGGCCAGCACTTCATCGGTTGAGCCGAACAGGAATACGCTCATGCCGTTCTTGGCCGCACGTTCGCAAATCGGTTCGATCAAATCCGAACCGCAAGCGCGCGAGACCTCCCGGCCGGCGAGACGCCCAGCCAGTGCGATCGGGAATCCGTCGGGAAGATTGACGCGCGAGTTTGCGTAGGCTTCGCGGAACCGGCCATCGGTGCGCAACTTGGCGACGTGATCCAGGTTGAGCGTGAAAACGCTGAAGGCCTGACCGGTCTTCTTTTCTTCCATGATCTTGTCGACGGCATCGTCGAGCGAACTGCAATTGATACGAACGCCGGCAACGTCAAACGGCTCCATATGCGCGTCATCGGCAGGTGCTTTGGCAGGCTTTTCGTCGGCCGTTTCGGTACTTTGCGACGGTGCCTGTCCGTAGCGGAACAAACGATACAGCGCTGGCGTCGTCGTACGGCCCCAGCGAATAAGCGCATGGGCTGCGTAAATTCCTGCACACTGGACCACGGGCACGCCAAGCTGGCGGCGGCTGTGCCAATTTTCTTCTTCGCCCTTCCAATAGTTTTGATAGGACGTCCCGCCGAGCAGAAACTCCGCCGTCGCGAATGGCATCTTCATTGCCGTTGCGCCGTTGTGCAGCAGTTCTGCGGTGAACGCGTAATCGCCGCCAATGCGGTAATCTTCGTTGTAGCGCGTTTTTTCAAAGCACGATTTGGAATAGAAGATTGCCTGATGATGCGTGAACAGGTTCCACCAGATCTTGTCGTGGCTTCTGGCTTGGCGCAGGTAACGGTTACCCGCTCCGTCCACCTCAAACGAATCTGCGTAGTAGATGTCTTGGCCGGGATTTGCCGACATGAATGCGGCGATTTTCTCCAGCGTTTCTGATTCGCAGAACCTGTCGCCTGCGCAAATGTAAACAAGGTAGTCGCCGCACGACATGTCAGCGCCTTTGTTGAAGGCGTTGTAAATTCCATCGTCAGGTTCAGAGATCCAGCGCAGGCCCGGTAGATCCAGGCCTTCAAGGTATTCCTTGGTTCCGTCGTTGGACGCCCCGTCTACGACGACCCATTCCCAGTCATCGCTCGATTGCGACGCAATTGATTCTGCGGTGTGCAGCAGGTTCGGCTTGTCGTTGAAACAGACCGTAATAATGGAGAAACGTGGACGCCGACGCATTTTACTCAATACCCTTGTTTGCTCGCCCGAATTTTCAGGGCGACCAAACCAATTGGTTGCAAAAGAGTGAATAGAATTCAATCGTTTTTATTAATTGGTGTATCAAATTGACGCGCGTGAGGCAGGCTATTGCCATCTCAGATCCGCTAAATGCTCTCAAACACGGAATTCCGGCAGTGCAAGGGGAAATAGGCGCGGAACTTGCTGGCTCACCGAGAGCGGATAAACCGAGCTTATCGACCCCGGCAGCCAAGGACCGGGCCGGCCGCTCGGGGGTGGCTGAAGGCGCTCAAATTGGCTACTTCCCAACTGAGCGTTAAGTACATTTCCAGGGGCGAAGGCAGAGCGAACACATGGGAGCCATCCGGGCGCGAATTAGGCGAGGCCTCTCCAGGCTGTTTCGGGACCCCCTGGAGCCCATCCTGCCGCGCCTCTTTGGCTATCCGCGTGTCACACATGGTGTGCCGGGCGGGCAACGACTCTACGTCATCGGCGACATTCACGGCCGCGCGGACCTACTGGACGGGTTGCACGATCAGATTGAACGCGACGCAGCAACGGCCACTGATCTTGATCACAGCATCATCTACCTCGGCGATCTCATTGACGGCGGTCCGGACAGCAGACAGGTGTTGGACCTGGTACTTGGTCCTGCTCCGGTGGGCATCAGGAAAATTGCGCTGATGGGTAATCATGAACGCATGATGCTCGATTTTCTCGAGCGGCCGGAAACGGGACAAAGGTGGCTTGATATTTACGGACGCGCCTGTCTTACCAGCTACGGGGTGGACGCCCCTCCCGGCACTCTTCGCCCTGACCAGCTTGCGGCAGCCAGCTCCGAGTTGCATGCCAGTCTTCCCGATGAGCACTTGCGATTCTTGCAATCCCTGCCACTCAGCCATTCGCTAGGCGACTATCTGTTCGTACACGCAGGTATCCGTCCCGGTGTGCCGTTATCCAGGCAGGACCCGAACGATTTGATTTGGATCAGACACGAGTTTCTCCGTTCACGGGCGGCCCATGAGAAAGTTATCGTTCATGGGCATTCGTTTACACGTGTCCCGCGGGTGCGTGCGCATCGGATTGGGCTCGACACGGGCGCGTTCTTTACCGGGCGGCTGACCTGCCTCATTTTGCAAGGCACTACCTGGCGTTTCTTGTGAACGAATTGCGAGGTGGCGTAGTGTGAAAATCCGGTTTCGAATTAAGCGTTAAGCATTTCTGCGCTCGGCAGAAAGGCGTACTCATGTTAGGTCAGAACGTAAGATTGCATAAGTTGCGTTGCCCGCTCAGCAAACCCCGTGAAGCTGGTCGGGATTTAGGATTTGGCTTGGGGGAGCCAAGATATGGGCATTGATAAATCCAAGTCATGAAATCCGGTCAAAACATAGCCTGCCTGCTCGGGTCATGTGACTCATGGGATATGATCCGGCCGCTCGGCCTGGCCGGAATACCCTGCGCGCTATTTTCGGAACCAAATGACTTTGTCCGCTCCTCCAAGTTTGCAACCTATGCGCTAGACCGAGCCGATGCGACGAAGGACCCGCAAGGGCTGCTCAAGTTGCTTTGCGATTTTGCAAGATACCAGCGCGAAAAACCGGTTTTGTTCTATGCAACAGACGCGGACCTTCTGTTCGTTTCGAGATTTCGAGAGCAGCTATCTGAATATTTCCGTTTCGTGGTCGCCGACGCTGAATTGGTGGAGACACTGGAGAACAAATCCCGGTTTCAGAAACTTGCGGAGAAATTGGGTCTGCCAGTTCCCAGTAGCCAGCCCATCTCACCGAAGGAACAGTCACCCGATGTGTTGGAGCTTCGCCTGCCAATCATCCTGAAACCGGCCGAGCGCGAAGTATTGCTCGAGCCGGGTGCAGAACCGGTTCGAGACGCCGTCGGTGAAGACGTTAAATGTGTTAGCTTCGCTTGCAGACGTGAGCTCGAGGCAGCCTGGCCCAGACTTGCCGCCATCGGTGTTGATTTCATTGCCCAAGAGATGATTCCCGGGCCGGAAAGCCTGATTGAGAGTTACCACGCCTATGTCGATGAAACCGGTGCTTTGGTTGCCGCTTTCACCGGCCGCAAAGTGAGAACCTATCGGGAGAAGTTTGGCTACAGCACGGTGTTGGAAACAACAGATGCAGCCGATGTTGCAACTCTTGGCGAAGAGCTAGTCAGCCGGATTGGAGTCACAGGTGTTGTGAAGCTCGACTTCAAACGCAGGCCAGATGGTTCTTTGGGTCTCTTAGAGGTCAATCCACGATTCAGCCTCTGGCAGCACTTGGGTACCAAGGCCGGCGTTGACTTCATGTCGCTTGTCTTTAACGACTTAACGGACAAGCCGCGCGGGCCTATCGCAAAGGCGAAACCTGGCGTCATTTATTGCAGGCTACGTGACTTCAGGGCAGCGCGGGAGCAAGGCATCCCAATTCTCAAGTGGATTCCCTGGATGTTGCGGACAGACGCAAAGGAAATCGCATTTGACGACTTGCGCCCTGCCTTCAAACGCGTGCAAATCATGCTTTCAGAACGTCTCTTTCCCGCCAGACACTAATGCCGCCCTCCCCCGCCGGGGTCCAGGCCCCGGATACATCAAAGGGTCGACGCCCTATTGGTTGAAGAACGCGCGGATCGTCTCGCAGATGCGTTTTGCATCTTCGTCGCTGATATGGCGATGCACCGGCAGGCAAATGCCCGTCGCATTGAGCTTTTCAGAAATGGGCAATGATTGCGGCGGATCGCTTTTCAACTTCGGCTGCAAATGCATTGGATAGAAGAAGCCGCGCGTGTCGATCATATTTTCACGCATGAACGCCTCAAGCTCTTCGCGCCTCGATGTCGTGATCGGTACGCGGAAGGGAATGAATTCCGATTCTGGATGAATACGCATAAAGCTGACGTCACCAACACCGGAGAGACCCTTGCGATAAAGATCCCATAGCTCGCCCCTGCGCTGGCGTATGGTTGGCAATTTTCCGAGCTGCACGAGACCGATGGCAGCGTGCAGGTCGGTGATCCTGAAATTCATGCCGAGCTCGGGATGAACAAATGTTCCGGCATTTGGGCGGCCCTGATTGCGCAACAGCCGCAGGCGCTCGTAGAGGGCGTCATCCTGAGTGAAGAGAGCCGCTCCTTCGCCCATTGTGATAACCTTGTCGGAGAAAAAGGAGAACACCCCGATATTGCCAAAGGTGCCGGCATGCTGGCCGGCAAAGTGAACACCAAATGCCTGCGCCGCATCCTCCACCACCTTCAGTCCATGGCGATCGGCGACATCCATGACTGCGCGAATATCGCACATCTGACCATAGATATGGACGGGCATTATCGCCGACGTCTGCGGCGTGATCTTTCGTTCCAGGTCCTCAATGTCGATGTTGTAGGTGTCCTCGTAACACTCGACGAACACTGGCTTGAGCCCTGCAAAAACGGCCGATGTAGCCGAGCCATAGAACGTGAACGAGGGCATCAGGATCTCGCTGCCTTGGGGCAAGTCGAGACCGAGGAGTGCCAAATATAGTCCAAGCGTACCGTTCGGTGCGAAAACAACGTGACATGTGCCGGTTGCCTCTTTGATCGCCTCGGTCAGCTCTGCCGCGTGCGGGCCTTCCGTCAACCAGCGGTTTGTGATCGATGGTGTGAGCTTTTCGAGTTCAGCCTCATCGATAAACAGGTCGACCTGCGAGATACGGCGGAGAGGGGGTGTTGAATCGTTCATTTGTGACCTTGTGCGTTCTTAATCGTCGCGTTCGGAACGGATCGTATCTGTCACCGGCCACCAAATATTGGCTCGTGGATCGTTCCATTTGACAGTGAACTGTTTTGCTTCGTGGTAATAGGTCGATTGCTTGTAGTGGAAGATTCCGACATCAGAAAGTACGAGGTAGCCGATTGCATAGCGCGCAGGCACGTATACCTGGACGCGGTTCGTACTTGAGACGTTGAAGGACTCCCATTGCATGAACTGGGGATGGTTCTCGTCAGCCTGAACGGCCACGAGGTATAAAGAACCATAGATGCACTTGACGAGCTTTTCCGTCTTGTCATCGCCATGCATGCCGCGCAAGACGTGCTTGCGGTTCGTCGCATAGTCATCCTGTTTAAAGTCGGTCGTAATACCAGCCTTGTTGTATATTTCACGATTATATATCTCGACATAGTCGCCGCGAAAATCGTCAAAAACAGTCGGTGGCGTAATGATCTTTATCCCGTCAAGCTTACCGTCCTTGCAGGAAAACGTCATCGCATCTCACCCCTTCGATCAACCCAAGTCTCTGTTTGCTGTTACCGAGGAACGTATGCGCCCTCAACCATGCGCGAATATGATGGCAGCAGCAGCCCGCCGTCCATGAAATTTCCGCGCAATCAGTCTTAACCCTAATCGCCTTGTTTGTCGGCAATGACATGTGATCGATTGAGCGCGTTGCCGGCCATGCGAATTAGGCTTTAAGCATATCGGTTAGATCGCACTTGCCGGGGGATTCTAGGCGCCGACCCAGCGGCGGGCCTTCAATGCCTGATCCAGGATGCGACGCGCGGCACGGTGCATGAACGACCGTGAATGCGCAAGCCGACATGCGCGTAGCAGTCGCTCGTCTATGAAAATGCCATGTGGGAAGCGGTACCTTGAGCGGGCAAGCGAGAGATCATTACGGAATATTTCCGTGTCATGGCAGTGCAATCCCGAACCGTCGTGACCGACATTGTCAATTAGCGACTGGACCGGACGCACCGTTACAAAGTTATTGTTGAACTGCGAGTAAGTCAGCGGCAGCACCCAATCGTCAAGTTCTCCCGCCTGCTGGCGGGCCAGCAAGCCGGGCAAGTCTTCGCCAATCTGGCGAAAGGCCTCAATGCGGCTGGGGCTGGTTATGAACTCTTCGTAGTCGGGGACGTCCCAGTCGATCACATCGAGTGCACGCCGCCAGGACGCCCAGCCCCACGGGAAAAAGCCTGGCGAGAAATAAACGTCATACTCGTATCCTTTTGGAATGCGCATCAGACCAGGGGGATAGTTGTAGGCGGTGGCCGCCATCACATTCGGCTGGTCCTCGTAGCGATCCAGGCATTCTGTCAGGAATTTTAGCGCATATGGCGCGCAAATCAGATCGTCCTCTATGAAGATTGCGCGTTCGTGTTCTGTCAGCAGGTGGGTGATTCCGTCGGAAATAGAGCCGGCGCTACCCAGGTTTTTTTCGCGCTCGATGATTTCAACGGAGCGAAAACCATCCACAGTCGCAATGAACTCGCGGACCTCGGCAACACCGTCGGCGGCGGAAGGGTTTTTAGCAGCGTCCGAGAATACGAAAAGATCGCTCTGCGCAGCCCCCTTGCATGCTGCAAGCGAGCGTACGGTTCGGCGCGTATGATCCGGCCGATTGTACACAAACAAGCCAATTGGCGGGGTACTTCGATCGCGCATGCGGCCCTTATCAGACTAAAGACAATCAGTGTCAAGAATTAAAGAGCTGGTAACACCAAAGCCAATGCCGGGCCTGGCAACCACTATTTCGCCCAACGCACCACGATTACGAGGCAGAGACAAGCCCGCAACAAGTCGACGGTAAAAGCAACGCAGGTGCCAGCTTGAAAAAGCGCGTCCCAGGCCACCAGGCCCTGCCGGAGCAGGGGCTCTTTCACATATGTAGCTATTCTACCGGCCGAACCAAGATACCGGCGCCACATCAGTCGCTATTGTTATGGCGTGCACGCGAAATAGGCATGCTGAATGGTGGCTGGAGGCAGCGGGGTCGTTGCCACAACTATGAACCCCAGATGAACGCCCGCTTCGGGCAATGTTCAGTTCGACCGAATTAGCCTTTTGCAATGCTCCATGCACCCGTGTCGAGTAGCAGCAAAGGAAGGATACAGAAATGATCGGGAAACTGACATTGGCCGCTGCGTTCCTTGCGATCGTGCCACTTGCAAGCGCAGACTATGCCGAAGCCGCTCGCGGCGATGGTGCCCGCAATGGGGATCGCACGGTCTCCGCGAAGCGCGCCAAGACAGCTAAGGCCGCAAAACGAGACAGAACAAAAAAGGCATCCAAGACAAGTAAAATCAAAAAGTCGGTGCGAATTGCAATCAATACCGCCAGTCGTTATCTGCACCCTGCCCATTACCGCCGCCACGGTCACCGCATTAAGTGCGTCGCGGCGGGCAAGCGCCGGGGTGGATATGGGCGCCGCATTCCTGGTGTCCGCGGTGTCGGATTTGGTCGCCCGCGCGCAGCCTGCCGACGTGCACGACGTCACTGCCGTGAAATTCTAGGCTACCGCCAGGCGCGCGGCTGGAATCCATATGCAAGGTGCGTTGTGGTCCGGCGTGTGGCCCGCGATCATCACCGCTACTAAACCTTGCGGGTAGAACAACCGCTTACCAACCAGACGATGAGAGGACCGCCCCCGGCAGGAGGCGGTCCTCTTTTTTTGGTTTTTAGTCAATACAGAGCCCCTGCAAATTCATCAGGCTGCAATGCCGAAATCCTAATGTTCGCATATCGCTTCGTGCGATCGCGGGGCTACTTGATGGGATGCACGGGACGGCTGTGATGTTCTGATTTAGTCCGTCTGCGATGGGCGGCCAGCGCCGTCGATGACACCATCGTGCCTGCCGCACGGAGCGCTCCGGTTATCCGTTGGCGGCGCAGCACGTTGGACGCCTCCGCGCCGTCTAATTGGCCAGTAGACCGGAAATGACATCGGCAACGGATTCGTAGCTCTTATATTGCTTTTTCTTTTTGCGCCGAACCGTACGCGAAGGCTTGTTCTTGCCTCTCTCGGCTACGCGAGGGCCGGCTATATATCCCTTGCCGCCACGCCCGATTGCCGCTGCCAGCCGGCGATCATGGGCATAGACATCGCTAAACTGGCGTAGCTTGCCGTTCTGGTCGACGATTGCCGTGAAGTATCCGGTATGCACAGGCACCGTCGAATCGAGCGTGATATTACCCGCTTCCGCACCTCGCCACATGCGTCCGACTTTTTCTGCGGACCACCCTTTATCCTCCGCCAGGATAATTTCGGCCAGGCGACGCGGATGACGAACGCGAATGCAGCCATGGCTCAAAGTGCGCCGTGTCTCCTTGAACAGGTGGCGCTCGGGTGTGTCGTGCATGTAGACGTCATGCCTGTTGGGGAATCGGAACTTGACCTTACCCAGAACATTGTGCGCGCCCGGCCCCTGGACGAAATCATAATTGCGGATGTCCACCTGAGCCCAGTTGATCTTGCTTGCGTCGACCCGGCGGCCGTTGCGCATGACAGTAAGTTTGTGGGCCTTTAGAATCCTTGTGTCGGATCCGCCGAAACCGAAAAAGCCCGTCGACTGTCGCAAATAGGGTAGAATCTCTGTCCTCTTGATGCCGTTGGGAACGCCCCATGAAGGATGAAAGATGACGAACTTCATATCGGCAGAAAAGACGGGCGTGGCATTGCCCGTCTTCCCGACAATGATCTTTTCCGAATAGATCTGCTTTCCGTTCTTGAATGCGCGAGTGCGATATTCGGGAATGTTATTCCAAATGTGAAAATCACCCATGGAGCGCGGCATCCAGCGCCAACGTTCCATATTGATCACGATTTGTTGGATGCGGCGCTCGCGGCTGCGGCCCTTACCCTCGCCCGCGCCGTTGAGAGCTGCGCGCGTTTGCGGGCCGATAATGCCTTCGGCGTGCAAGCCCTGTTCGGCCTGAAACGCCTTGATCACTTTGGCAAGCTTGTCATCGTATAAATTTTCATCCTCGCCGTTCTCGACCGGCACCTGAAGCCGACGGCGTACCAATGCAATGGTGTCGTGGGTCATTGACGGTCTCAATGTCGGGCCGTCTGGAAGCTTAATCGCGCGTGCAGCCTTTTCCGCTGCATCTTCGGCGGTTTCCTCCTGTGGGGCGCGCAGCTTCAGCAGTTCTTTTCGAAGGCTCAAGAATTGCGCGTGTTTCGGGTGTTGGCTCCGCAGGTATTCAGCGGCATCGTCCGACTGCCAAATTTGATCAAGTACCACGCGGGGGTCTTCCAACTCCGGCTTTTGGTCGAAGAGCCTTAAACTACGCGGATTAACACGGCCGCCGCGCGCGTAGCGCACGTATTTCAACACGCTCAACGAGACTTTTGTCTCTGCAGCAACCAGTTCGCTGGTCGCTGCTGACGCCGGAAGGCTATCTGGAGGTTCAAACGCGGATGCCTCAAGGCCCCAGTCATCGGCCTTCTTGATTTCCGCAATGACCGAGTTCGCGGCGGCCGTCAGACCGTTCTCGGTGACCCAATGCATGGAGGCGGCCCCCGTGCCATAGCCGTATTTCAAGGCCTTGAGGTCGTCTGGATGGGCCTGACGGGTGAGTTCCGGCGTGGCGAGATGCTCACGCATGGCCGAAATTATTTCGCTCGCGACGGCGTCTGACTCCGCCGCTGCTGCATCAGGTGATTGGGTAGTATTCTCAGTGCCCGATGCCGGCGTTTGTTCGGATGACGGCGCTGCATCGGTGTTTGATCCCGGCACTGCGTTTTCCGCATCGCTGGCCGGCCGCGCATCGTCGGCCTTGGCCAATTCAGCTTTGGGTGCGCCGTCTGTGTCGTCAGCGGCTGCCGTCAGCGCGACGAAAAACGTGCTAACACCAATAAGGACAAAAAGAAAACAGCTGGGTATTACGCATGTTGCGCGGTGCATCATCGACCTCCCCCGTCGCCAATGCAAAGGCACGGATGCGGGCACTCTACAGAAAAACGGTCGTCCAGGGCACGGCCGCTCGCGCAAATTGTTGTGTACCAGTCGGTATGGCGGCGGGGGTATTTTGGGCGCCAACCCACCACTAAACCTGCAGTCCGCGGCCGCGAGGACTGAGGATATCTCCAATGGGAATGCGGCAAGAACGTGCCATTTCAATAACTAAGCGCAAAACGGCTCGGATTGGACGTGTTGCCTGTCAGACCATTGCGTCAGAGCAGCGGGACTGCTCTGCCACCGGCGATGCAAGCGGGCCCCCGCGGCACACTGGCCACGAAGGCCCGCTCCCCGCCTCAAATGCGCCGGCTCAACCTAGATTGCAAGTGACGGCGCACAATCCCTTAAATGGGAAGTGACCACTCTCACGGCAAGCCGTAGCCATTACCAGCAGCCCCGGCAAAATAGCGCTGCCGTTTGTCTGGGTTGAACAAGCTGGCTTGAGCAGCCACGCTGCGGTGTTAGCCAACGTCCTTATCCTATTCAACGTCTAACCGCGTCTGCAGGATCATCTTGGGGGGAGTCGTGACATGTCTGACAATTGGTGCGAGATCGTCAAACGCTACCGGCAGCGTCATGGCTTGACACAGACGTATATGGCCGAGCTTCTGGGTGTTTCACAGCGCACCATCTCCAGGTGGGAACGCGGCGAGGACCGGCCAAACCTCGTCCGCCAGAAAGCATTGCGCGATCTTGCCTGGAAACCACCGATTACGATGATGGATCGCATCATTGCCTCGGTTCGATATTGTCACGCGGCTCGAGCACTTTCGCGCATGCCACGACTTAATCTTGTTGCGCTGTCGCAGCCGGCTATCGAAAAACGGCCATCGATGAAAGCCTGGGTAGGGGCCGACCTCATTGAGCTTGCAAGTGGTGTGCTGGCGGAAATGCTCGCCGACGGAAACTTGCAGAAGTCCATCGCCAAGGGCGAAATTGCGTGCGTCCAGGCCGCGACACGAAGCGTACTGCGGTCCGCCGAACACGAACGCATCGGAGCTTATTTCACGACCATCACCTATTTTCACCACGACGGCGAAACCTACAGCGATGCGATATCGGTTCCGGCCCCGACGGGCATCAGACTTGGATACAAGGCCATCCCTATGGACTGTTTCGCTGCTCCGTATTGACCTTTGGCTTCTGGCGACCGAGGGTTCCAGTCGTGGCTCTAAACCGTCATTAGCCCCTGCGCAGCAGTACGTCTTACCTATTGACGCTCATTGGCGTGGGTAGAGATATGCGAAACTCTTCGTAGGACCCGTGCCCGAGCGCGGGCGTAATCATTTCCCGCCAAACTTGATCAATCTCTGCCGCTAATTCCGATGAAAGCTTCGGCTTATCTGTTGTTTCGCGCTGCACTTTCGTGCTCGACCCACCCGGCGGCAGTCCCATAATAGGATCGCGCTTCTCGCGCAGGTCACAGTTATCAAACTTAGAAGAATTGGCGACCATGAAGTCGCGAGAGGACTGAAAAACAACCTTCGCCATCAGCTCATCAGTGACATCCAGCTGCAGAAAGTCTGCAACGACAACTGGCAACTGATCGGGCGATTGCAACATGTCTTCGTAGGCCAGTGCGAGTACATCGGGTTCATTGATTACCGGGGCCCAACTCAGAATGTGACGAAAATACCTTTTGGTGTCCAAAAAGAACTGCCGCGCCAGTTGATCGAGCGTGACGGTGCCCGGCTCAAAGTACCAGCCTTCAAAAAACTGGTACATTGAGATCAGCACTGTCTTCGGATCTCGGAACGAGACGATATACCGCCCGCCTTTTGGAACATCTTGCCAACTAAGATGTGCCTTAAACAGACGCGGCGACCATTCTTGCTCAGCGTCTGGATCTACTCCCAGGTCAAATGCGATTTCAATCCAAGGTACAACGTCACAGATTTCACGGAAGTCCATTGAACCGCCGGATCGCAGTCCGTGCGCAACATGTTGCAACCAGGTCGTTCCGCTTTTTGCATATGGAGTAATAAAAACATCACTCGGTCGCACCGCAATACTCAAGCCCCGCTTCAAAGACTCCTCTGTGTAAAGGTTTTTCATCGCGGCCTTAAGTTCGTCCATCGTGCGGGGGCGTTTCAGGGTGCTGTCGTCCATACGCGCGGTCCGTTCAATCTTTTGGTTTGAAGTTCGAATTGTCGGGAGTCTGAATTAGGCTTGATGCAGTTCATATTCGACGTCGCCAGCAGTAATGTAGATTTCCAAGACCGACAATACGAGCCCGGCGCAAGCGTTATGGTCCGCCCCTGAAAAAACTGCGGCTGTCTTCGCTTGGTTCGCCAAAGGGCTGCGCTAGCAGATACAGCGGCCGCAGCTGCGCGGATAGGCAACGCGGACGCCCATCTCCTGTGGTCGCAGGCTATGTCAACTGCAGTTTGCTGACGTCCACATGCCTGCATTCTGCCCGCGCGCGCACATCTGCTTGCGAGCGAGGCCCGTGGCCCTCCAGCCTTTCGGCGTGGCGACAAAGCGTATTTTGTAATGCATGCCGGAGACGGAATCATCGGCAAGACCGTGCGCCTCGATTTCCGCCGTGGCAGCAGGAGCTGCGTTTTGATCGCCTGTAAACGTTTTCTCAATTTGCAACGACAGCGTGCCGCGGCCTTCTCCCGATACCGCCAGCTGGCGCATCAGCGGCGCGACAATTTTCTGGATCGTTGCGCCCTCCGACGTGGGGAGAATCTTCTTGACGTCAGTTCGCTCCGTGATTGTTGCGACTCTGCGAATGCCTTTCACGTTTGACGGGGTAACGCATGTGCGCTCATGCGATTGCGTGAAGTCGAATACGCCGCGATAGGTTTCGCCGGCAATGACGGAGTAACGGCGCGGCTCCACGCCCTCAACCGTCAGTTCCAGTTTCTTTCTGCCCATGCAGTCGCTCTTGACAACTTTCGACTTGGCTTTGGCATAGTTGAAGCCGCCGCTTAACGTGATGCTGGCCCACTCTTCATTGACGTCGACTTTAATGTCGTTGCCGGCATATCTGCTGCTGCTACTGACGCAGCCGGTGGACACATCAAGTTTGATGGTCTTGCTGGCTCGGTCATAGCCGGCACAAACATTTTTCAAGCCAGCCGCAATCGCTGGTGTTTGTATGGCTAGGACCGCGACGCTGATGAGGACCGCGCGCGCGCTCGATTTTCTCAAACCTTGTGAGAGCATGTCGTTTTCAGACCTTCGTGAATGTTGAGCCAAGGTTTTGCAGATAGGGAGCGGCACGAGATTGCTCCCGTGCCGCGCCTCCTCACTGATCGTAGGGCAACGATACCGCGTAGCGCTTATTGTCGCGGCAGGTGCCGGAGGGCAAGCGCTTGGACTTCTTCTCGCCCTTGTAGCGGTAGACCACTTCGAGTTGCGTGCGTTCGTAACCGACCTTTTCAAGATTGTGCGGGCGTTTCCATACGCCGAGCGTTTCGCCGGGCTTGACCGTGCGGTTGGGTGTCGGTTCGGAGCGCCGCTTGCCGCGATCATAATAGTTCAGATCGAGGATGCGAATTTTCTTGTTGCCGGTATTCGTGACATTCACGACGACATTGCGGCAGGCACGGCGGAAGATACGAGTCTTAATCTTGTCGATCGAACCGGCGTTGACGCCCACACCAACTCCTGCGGAGACTTCGACACCTTTTATGGGTGCTTGAAGGAAGCCCCCGACCCGTGCCGTGATGACTGTAACACCGGCGCCGATACCGGCATCCGCGCTTATCGAGCCGCCGTAGTATCTGGAGACGCCGGACGTGTTTTGGTCGGTGTTAATACCAACAGTGAGATCAGCACCTGCACCAATCCGCACACCACCTCCGGACTGGCCGCTGAGGAACAGACGGGTTGGCAGGTTGCCATCCAGATCCCAGACGAAGCCTGCATCAGCGCCTGCGCCAAAGAACGCGGCAATGTCTGCGCCAAGGCCGACACTCAGCGACCGAAATCTCAAATTGCCGCCACCGCTCGACTTTCCATTTTTCAGCGTGCGCTGTTCGCGAGCCGACAGGCACGTGTCCTTGATGCGATTGGCTGAGCCGGTGTCGCGTCCACGGGCGGCTTTGTTCAGCGCTTTTTTGTTGCGCTTCATGCATTTGCGGAACTTATTCAGGATCCGGATTTGTTCGGTGTTCTTGTTGGCAACGCTCTTCACCTTTTTCGCGATCGAAGAATTGTTGCCTGCAGAATCTCCCGGAGGGTTTCCACCACCTGGTGGATTTGGCACCCGCCGGCAGATCCCTCTGATCGAAACGAGTGTTTTTGAGCAGCGGTTGCCAGGGCAGGCGCGACGGTTAAGTGTGCCGCATTTCTTTCCCGGCTTGACAGGTGGTGTCAGGTTGGTGCGGCAGTACTTCCCAATTTTGCGCAGACCCTTATTGCACTGCGGACCGGGGAGGTGATTTGGACAAGCGAGCTGGTTAAGCGCGCCGCATTTCTTCCCCGGTTTAACCGGCGGATGTATTTTGGCTCGGCAGTACTTTCCAACCTTCTTCAGTCCCTTTTTACATTGAGGGCCTGGCAGAAATTTCGGGCAGGCCTTCTGGTTGAGGCCGCCGCATACGCTCTTTTTTGCGTGTGCGGTTTGCGCGCCTGAAAGAAGCACCGCTATCGCGATCAGGCAGAAGGAAAACAATGCAAGAGGTCTGCAGTTAAATTGGCATGGCATGTAGTCGTCCCATTCATTTTTGCGTTGAGTCCTTCCAATGTCCGTTTAGCGGCCGGAATATGAACGCCAAGTGAAGAGGGCTGTGAACCCAATGGCCTTACCATTTGAATTTTCAGCTTAGTTAACCGTGCCGCATTTGTCTGAGTGCGGACAATTTTCGGTCGGCGGCAGCTGCTGGCCCATCGCGGGCTCGGTCTAGTTTATGGCGATGTCCGCGCTTCGGTGGAAAGAGGAGGTGTCCTGCCGCCCATATCAACCTTTGACGTTGACGACCTGGCGGAGCTGATGGACCACTTCGATCAAATCGGTCTGCGCGGCGATAACGGAAGAGATGTCCTTATAGGCCGCGGGGCTTTCGTCGATCACACCGGAATCCTTGCGGCACTCAATACCTTCTGTGGCGGCGCGGTGATCTTTTAGCGTGATGCGCTGCTTGGCTTCGGAGCGGGACATGGCGCGGCCGGCACCATGTGAGCACGAACAAAAGCTCTCAGTATTTCCCTTGCCCCTGACGATGAATGAGCCTGTGCCCATGGAGCCTGGAATAATGCCCAGGTCGCCTTTCTGCGCGCGCACGGCGCCCTTGCGCGTGACCCATACCTCCTCGCCAAAGTGCTCCTCAATCACCGCATAGTTATGATGACAATTGACGGCCATGTCGCCGATTTTGAACTTCGGCAGGTGCTTTTTCAAAACGCGTAACACAGCGTCCATCATTGCCTGCCGGTTTTCCCATGCGTAGTCCTGAGCCCACACGAGCGCTTCGACATAATCATCGAAATGTTCGCTGCCTTCCTTGAAATAGGCAAGGTTTGCATCTGGCAAATGGATGGCATGGCGCTCCATATCGCGTTTGGCCCGTTCAATGAAATACTGGCCGATGGCATTGCCCGGCCCGCGCGAACCGGAATGTAGCATGACCCATACGGCATCATTCTCATCGAGACAGACTTCAATGAAGTGATTGCCGGTGCCTAGTGAACCCAGTTGATGGCTGGGGCTTTTGTGCGAAATGCGCGGATGCTTTTCAATGAGCGCGCGGTAACGGTTTTCCAAATCACGCCACCGCGTGACGACGGAATCCGGCACGACCTCCCATCCGCCCTTGCGTGCCCGGCCCTTGGTGGACACAAACCCATGCGGAACTGCGCGCTCAATGTCGGAGCGAACGGCGCTTAGGTTGTCAGGCAGGTCCTTTGCCGAAACCGTGAGCTTCCATGCCATCATGCCACAACCGATATCGACGCCGACGGCCGCGGGAATAATCGCGCCCTTGGTGGGAATGACCGAACCCACCGTGGCACCGATGCCCCAATGGCAGTCAGGCATTGCCGCGACATGCTTATGAATGAATGGCAACTTGGCAACGTTCTGCATTTGCGCAATCGCGCCATCGTCGATCGCGACATTCTTCGTCCACATCTTGACCGGCGCACCCGCTGGCGTCTCGATAATGTCATAGCCGCTCATGCGGTTTCTCCGTCGATTGTGATATCGGCGCGTTTCTGCGGCGAGACGCCGCCGTCGTGAAGTGTTAATAGCCGCCCATCGGGCACAATGCAGCTTCGGCGCGGCGATCTAATGTTATATCTCGGCGATAATGAGGGATGCCGCATCATTTAGAGTTGCTAATGGCAAAGCTGCCTTTTGTAACACCCGCAGGCCGAAGAAGCCCGTTAAAAGCTTGCGTGCCATCCTACGCCTCATCACCTTGTCACGTTCATACGGCGCACTAACCGCAAGCGCATTGGCAAATATTCGCTCAAGGCGGACAAATGACTGGCGCACCAATTCGTCGGTTTCCATATCATGCGGTGCCTGGTCGATAGAGGCGTTGCACAGAAAGCAGCCGCGACGATCACCTGTTCTCAATACATGCTTTATCAGGGTTTGGATTCGTTTCTCAGCCGTGTCGCCCTTGTCCAAGAGTTCTGCAATTTCGGCAATGGCGGTCTGTGCGTATTGACGTAAGGCGGCGATGTACATGTCTCTCTTATCGCCAAATGCACGGTAAAGGCTCTGGCGCTTGACGCCGGTCACGAGCTCGAGATCCTCAATTGAAGTGGCGTCATATCCCTTGTCCCAAAACACAGTCAGCATGTCTTCCATCGCTTGTTCCGGGTTGAATTCCCTCCGCCTTGGCACATCACCCCCTGTCACACATCTCTTATCTGAGTTTATTTTACTGAACAGTCCGAAATAACCATTATTGGTTCTCGGAAGGAGCGCACAGGCCTCCCCTCCCAATACGTTACCACTTAGTCACGAACAATAAAACAGAAGGATGTTTATCATGAAGACTCTTGTCATCGCCGTTGTCTCGGCCGCAGTATTCAGCGCTGCTGCTCCAGCATTTGCCAACTCCATTGGCGAGTTGGAGCTTGCGCGAATTGCCAAGAAATCAGGTAGTGCAACCCCCCAGCAGCAGGACCTGCTTGAGCGCTATGGTCACTAGGCTGATGGGCGAGGGAGCCGCGCATCGGTTCCCTCGCCTTCCACACGGCCCATCATTTGTTCAGCTTGTACGAAACCGCCTAACGGGCTTTCGGTAAAACTGTCAGGGCTAGTGTCCGGCCTTATGGGCAAGGTAGCCAACGAGCGCGTCTAATTCCGCGTTTGATATCGCGTCAACGTCGAAACCCGACATCTGCATATTGGGCCATGCGCGAACCGATGCGGGGTTTCGAATAAGGCGCTTTAGCCCAGTAAGGGTCATGTACTGCGTCGGCGACATGGGGCGGCCTAAATCGGGCCCGATTTCAGAATCACCACCACCGTTCATGCGGTGACAGGCCAGACAGTTGGATACAAACACGGTCAGTCCTATCCGTTCAGGTGCGTCCTGGGGCAACCTGTCTGCTACGGCAAGCTGCGGCCAGCGCTGTAGCGGAGATGCCACCGCTGTTAATGATGCCAGAGCGTAAGGCCAGTAGGTCGGTTTGACGCCGGATCGGTCCGGAAACTGCCAGATGAGGTAAAACGGCCCGGCGGAATAGTCCTTGCCCGGCAAATTCGGCCATTTGGTCTGCGCGTCTTCCACGGCGATCCAGGCAACGGCTCCATCATTCCGCGCCCTCAAAACCATCGCAATTGGGATTTGAGAGATGAAACCATCAACGGCACGCGCTTCAAGGGTGTCATGGCGCTGGTGGTCCAGCGCGCCGGTAAGCGACAAAAGCGGTACCGCGGAAAACCGCATGGTGCGCCCATATGCAATGTCGGATTGAACTTCGACCTGCTTCAAGTCCGGGTGCCGCAGCAGATCTGCCGTATTGAATGTCTTTGTTTCATCGCCGATTGAAATCGATAGCTCCGCAGCCTTTGCCGAAGTTTGGCCCGCGCAAATTGGCATCACACCCACAACGAAACAAAAAAGAACCGACGCCAGTAGTGCACCCAACACACGCATGCGGCCCTCCCCGGGCAGGCCCGTCAGACTAACAAACGACAACATGCCAAATCGCATGACGATTGGCGGCCGACCAGTCAGCCAGGCGGCCATGAGCATTCTGGCCCGCGGATCAGGTGTTTGCAATTGTGACGCGATCGCCGGGCCGGAACCGGCTACTCGGCCGCGTCAGCGCTCGGAATGACAGGGCCGGCAGCGAGCACCTCCGAATCGACGTGATCGATGTAGACCGCGAAGTTCTTGGTGAACATTTCCACAAGCGCGGCAGCTGTGCGATCGTAGGCAGCCGGATCGGCCCACGTGTCGCGCGGTTTCAGGATGGATGGATCGATCCCGTCCAACTCCGTGGGAACCTCAAAACCGAACAGCGGGTCGATGCGCGTCGGCTTTGATTTGAGCTCACCGTTAAGCGCCGCATTCAGCAATCTGCGTGTGGCCTTGATCGGCATACGCGTTCCAGTCCCGTACTTGCCGCCCGTCCAACCGGTATTGACCAGCCAGCAGTCAACGCCGTGCTTTGCGATCAATTCGCGAAGTAGATTGCCATAAACGGATGGATGGCGCGGCATAAATGGAGCGCCAAAGCAGGTCGAGAAGGTCGCCTCGGGCTCATTACCCATGCCTTTCTCCGTTCCAGCAACCTTGGCCGTGTACCCGGACAGGAAGTGATACATGGCCTGCGCCGGTGTCAGCTTGGCGATCGGTGGCAGCACGCCGAATGCGTCGGCCGTGAGCATCACGATGTTTTTGGGGTGCCCAGCGCAACCGGTCTCACTGGCATTGGCGATGTAATCTAACGGGTAGGCCGACCTGGTATTTTCAGTTAGCCGTCCGTCATCGAAATCAGGGATACGCTGATCGTTAAGAATGACGTTTTCCAGGACTGTTGCGAAACTATTGGATGCGTCAAAGATCTCTGGTTCGGCTTCGGCAGACAACCTGATCGTCTTGGCGTAGCAGCCTCCCTCGAAGTTGAAGATGCCGTCTGGCGACCATCCGTGCTCGTCATCGCCCAGAAGCGTGCGCGAATTGTCGGCGGAAAGGGTTGTCTTGCCGGTTCCCGACAGGCCAAAGAATACAGCCGAGTCACCATCGTCGCCAACATTGGCAGAGCAGTGCATCGGCATGACACCATTGGCAGGAAGAATGTAGTTGAGGAAAGAAAAGACGCTCTTCTTTGTCTCGCCTGCGTAGGACGTGCCGCCAATGAGAACGATGCGCTTGGTGAAATTGCACGCAATCACCGTTTCGGAGCGCGTGTCATGATAGTCAGGTGCTGCGCGAAAGCTCGGCAAGTTGACGACGGTGAACTGCGGTTCGAAGCCGGCTAGCTCGGATTGCTCCGGCCGGCGCAGAAGGTGTCGAATGAACAAGGCATGCCACGCATATTCGCAAACGATGCGCGTCGGCAGCCGGTACGTCTCATCAGCGCCACCGTAGAGATCCTGAACGAACAGTTCTTTGTGTTGCGCGAATTGCTTGAACTCATGAAACAGGCGGTCAAACTGCTCTTCCGCCATTGGCTTGGCATTGTCCCACCAGATGGCATCTTCGCTCTCAGCATCACGAACAATGTATTTGTCCGCGGCTGATCGACCCGTATGCTGACCCGTTTCAACAACGAATGCACCTGAAGCAGCAAGTTTACCCTCGTCGCGCAGCAAAGCCTGTTCAATAAGCTCGGCCACCGTGAGATTATGCTTGATGCCTTTTGCAGCATTAAGAGGGAATGTCAGCATTGGGTTTTCGTCGCTCATGCTCTGCCTATGGTCGCGGGCCACTGGCTCACGGTCTTTGAGGCGACGCTTGCATTGGACCAGTTATCCCGCACGCCTGGCACCGTTCGCCGCTCGTTCAAATACGTGCAGCAACGTAGACCGCGCTGCCCGTAT
The DNA here is from genome assembly GCA_965222485.1 of Hyphomicrobiaceae bacterium. Taxonomy (GTDB): domain Bacteria; phylum Pseudomonadota; class Alphaproteobacteria; order Rhizobiales; family Hyphomicrobiaceae; genus CBDCUC01. The sequence continues at coordinate 899,197 of CBDCUC010000040.1, read as the reverse complement.
CGGTCGGAAAAAACACTGTGAATTCACAACTACCGCGCAATCGTGCAGGGTGAACACAGTTAATCTCGACAATTACAAGATTTTGGACATGCATTGACTAGGCCAACTTAGCGCCGTCATGCAAGTTAGTAGAATGTCCTATGTTCTCAGTGTCTCATTCTTGCGTCTATGTTTAACAGCTGCTTCGGCCGTCCGACCGGCGAGATGCTTGCCCCAACACTGCACTATTATGTCTCCGACGGCAGGTTTCATGCCAATAGGCTGTCCACACGTGCCTCAACTTCGGCCACTGACTGCGCAGGGGTAACAAAATCTGCGCGTCTCGTGCAGTAAGGCGCAAAACCAGCTGAGTCTGGCAGGTGCTGGCCAACCAAGTCGATACCTGCAGCGTCTATACCAGTGATTCTCCATTCTGACGCAGGTTCGGCCCCGGCGCTATCCCGCTCTGCCAACCGACGCGCGCAATCCGGTTCACGGCTATTAAGGGCTGCGATCAGTTCTTCTTCCGCTTTTGCAAGGCCGGGGACGCTCAGATGGGACGGAAACAGTTGGCTGGCCGAAAGCGTCTCAATCCTCCCAAATCCGCCAATAAAGTGCGCCTCTTCGACAGCAAACGAATAATAGGCGAAGTCAGCAAATTCCGCGTATTGCTCCGCTTCCGGATGACGTGCAAGAAACCGTTGTGCCGCGAATGGGTTTGGCGTCGGCGACATCGTACCCATCAGCGTCAGTCTGGCTGCCGCCAGGGGATCTTCACGTTGGGAGGCCTGGTGCTCATAAAGGAGACTTGCGTGCGTGTTACGGTCTAGGTTGCGTGTATGGCGGGCGAGGCCAGACAGAAGCGCGATTGGCGTGCCCTCGCTCAGCGTTGCAACCGTTATCAAGGACGCGTACGGGTGCCCCGACGCCTGATCGACCGTGGCCAGGGCCGCGTTTAGACCGCAACGCACCAGCTGACGGGCTTCAGTTGGTACCGGATGCCCGTAATTGCCCGTATTGGTGCCCGAATCAGTCGGTCTGGAGGAATCGTCAACAGTCATGCCCAATTGCCCGGTTTCGGCCTACTACCTATTCAGATACGGTTCACATGGCCCGATGAAAAGTGGGAACGCCACATTTGCTACACCATGAGGCCATAAAGCGCTGACGGCACGCACAAATAATGGGCTGCCCGGCGTGACAGGGACGGATGAGAAATGAAAGAGAAAAGTACGATTGCACTCGTCGATGACGAACGGAATATTCTGACATCATTGCGTATGGCTCTGGAAGCTGAAGGGTACAAGGTTCGCACCTATAACGATGGTGTTGCGGCGTTGGAAGCGCTGAGCGACGAGCCCGCTGACCTGGGAATATTCGATATCAAGATGCCGCGCATGGACGGGATGGAACTGTTGCGCCGCATGCGCCAGCAGTCGGAGATGCCTGTGATCTTCCTCACCTCAAAGGATGAGGAAATCGACGAACTGTTCGGTTTGAAAATGGGCGCCGACGACTATATCGCCAAGCCCTTCTCCCAGCGCCTGGTGGTTGAGCGGGTTAAGGCCGTGTTGCGCCGGTCCGGCGCCAAAGATCCGCACAACGACAATACCGAGGCGGCCTGCGTGCTGGAGCGCGGTAAGCTGAAGCTTGATCCGGAGAGGCACACCTGCCACTGGGACAACAAGCCGGTTACGCTCACGGTCACCGAATTCCTTATTCTTCAGGCACTGGCGGCCCGCCCAGGCGTCGTTAAGACGCGCGACGCGTTGATGGATGCTGCCTATGATGACCAAGTCTATGTCGACGACCGCACGATCGATAGTCACATCAAGCGGTTGCGCAAGAAGTTCAAGCATGTCGATGACGAATTTGATGTGATTGAAACGCTTTATGGAGTGGGCTACCGCTTCAAAGAGGCTTGAGGCAGTGCTGCTGAATGAGCGTGCCGCTGCCGGTCCGCTAAGCTGACCCAACGACAGTTTTGGCGACGCGTAGCGAGCCACTGCATGGTGCTGCTCTGTCGGTGGCACACTGTCTTAAGTGTTGGAATTCGCAATGGCGCTCAGAGGCGAGCAAGAAGACGTCCGCATAAGGCCCGGCACTCAATTGTTTGAGCGCACGTCGGCCACGTTGCGCGCTGCCAAGCGAACGATTGCCGAAGGGTACGCCAATCTGCCCGAGCCGCCCAAGCGGCTGCGCACGCTTGCATCCCAGTGCCGGATTGGCGGGCCCGTCCATGTTGCGATAAGCGACTGGTTCTACCGGCAGCCGGTGGTGCGCTTTATCTCTGCCAATATGCTGCGCAAGATCATGGCGTCGAACCTGTTGGGTTTCGTCATTCTGTTCGGCGGCATTCTCTACCTCAATCAAAACAGCGGCTGGCTCATCAATGCAAAACGCGAGGCCTTGCGCGTACAGGGTGAGATTATTGCAGCAGCCATCGCCAGCGGCGCCAAAGTCGAGCGTGGCGGGCACATCATCCTTGATACCGATAATTTGCCTACTGGAGCGGACGCACTAGCCCCATTTAGCGATGATGGATTTTCCAAACTGGAGCATTCGATCGGGCCGGAACGCATTGCACCGATCTTGAAGCGCCTGACACGGCCAACCAATACGCGTGGACGTGTCTATGACCGCGAAGGCGATCTTGTCATCGATACCAATTGGCTTTTGACGCGTGGATCGCTAGCAGAGGAAAGCGCACGAAAAGACAAAAGCCGGCCCAAAACAAAGAATTTTTGGACACGGTTGCGCCACTGGCTGATCGGGCGAGAGGTGCAGGTCTACAAGGAAATCGGTTCCGCAAACGGCAAATACTATCCCGAAGTCCGCATGGCGTTAGAGGGTAAGCCTGAGGGTATGCTGCTGCTCGACAAGGGTGGCGAGCAGATCGTTTCAATGGCGGTTCCGATCCGCCGCACCAAATCGATATTAGGTGTATTGCTGCTGTCGACGCCTCCCGGTGAGATCGATGCGATCCTGGCTGAAGAGCGCAGTGCGATTTGGCCGCTTGCTGCATTGGCGTTGCTCGCCAGCATCATCACATCTTTTATCCTGGCACGAACGGTTGCCGGCCCGATGAAACGGCTAGCGAAGGTGTCGGAAATTGTCCGGCGCGATATTAACACGCATAGCGAGCTGCCTGACTATTCGGACCGCAAAGACGAGGTTGGAATGCTTGCCGGAGCGCTGCGTGCCATGACGCAGGCACTCTACCGGCGCATCGAAGCCAGCGAGAAATTTGCCGCCGATGTCGCGCACGAACTCAAGAACCCGCTAACCGCCGCCAGTTCGACCGCGCAATCGCTGGAATATGCAAAAACAGAGGAGCAACGTCATCAGCTTGTTGAGCAAATTCAACTGGAGCTCAAACGTCTCAACAGGCTGATTTCGGATGTTTCCAGCGCATCGCGGCTGGACGCCGAGCTGGCGCGGCAAAGCCAAAGCACCGTCTCCATGCGATCGATACTGGAGAGTGTGAACACCATATTTGAGGATAAGGCAGACGAACGACATTGCACTTTGATTCTCGACCTGCCTCAGCGTGCAAAACCGAATGACTTCATGGTCTCAGGCAATGAGGGTCGGTTGGCGCAAGTGCTCACCAACCTCGTCGACAATGCGGTGTCATTCTCGCAACCCGGAACAACGGTCACTGTCACGGGACGTCGAAACGGAGACTGGGTCATTGTTTCCATTGAGGATGAAGGACCGGGTATCGACGAAGACAAGCTCAAAACCGTGTTTGAGCGCTTTTACACGTATCGGCCCGACGATGAGTCCAGCCGGGGGGATAACTCCGGGCTTGGCCTTAGTATCTCAAAGGAGATTATCGAGGCGCACGGCGGTGAGATCTGGGCGGAAAATCGCATTGAGCCTTCAGATGAGTTGAATCGAGACAGCCAGGATAAGAGGCTTGGTGCCCGCTTTGTCGTGAAGTTACCGGCAATACGTGCCGTGTGACTTCTATGAGTGCGACGAGCGTGGCGCTGCGTGCGAATGGACAAGACTCTGGGCGCAGTTGATGTTCTGTACACTTCTCCGCCAGGACGCGCGTCAATTAGCTAGGCACTGCATGCAATTAGAGAGACGGTGATGGGAGAACCGGAAAGTCCAACCCTCGTGCACGGAACGGTCATCGCTGTGGGCGATCGCGCAGTCTTGATTAGAGGTCCATCAGGTAGTGGCAAGTCCGATCTCGCATTGCGCTGCCTGATGTCGGGAAACGGGCTGGGCGATGGTCTTGTCCGTCTGGTCGCGGATGATTATGCGGAAGTTGCAAATCGCGGCGGTGTACTCTTTGTGAAAGCCCCTGCTGCCATTCGCGGCCTCCTTGAAATCAGGGGGCTTGGCATTAGAAAAATTGCGGCAGCCGCGGAGGAAGCGCGTCTCGCTCTCATTGCTGATCTTCGCCCACCTGAAGACATTGAGCGTTTACCCGATACCGGCGTTCGCGAATCAATTCTGGAGGTCGATGTACCTGTGACGGCGTTCGCGGCCTTTGAAGCCTCGGCAGCGGCAAAAATAATCGTTGCACTTTCGCCAGTTGCGGCAGCCCCGATCGACAGCACCAGTTAGGCCAGCGTTTTCACACTTGCGTTTATGGCAAACCCTTGCCACCTTTGCGGGCCACAGGCACCTGCGGTCAAAATCGCGAGTGACTATCATAGCTATTGCGCAACAACGCGCGCGTGACGGATGCGGTAGCGAGGCAGCGTTACGGGACAGCTCGACCGGCGCGGTAATGCTGCACGATGAGCATTAAGAGATCGATAGATGACAATGATCGGACTTGTGATCGTCACGCACGGTGGATTGGCCGATGAATTCCGGTCCGCTCTGGAGCACATCGTGGGCCCACAATCGCAACTTGAGACAGTTTCGATCGGGCCTGACGATGACATGACGAAACGTCGAGCGGAAATCCTGGAGGCGGTGTCGCAAACGGAATCTGGTTCTGGCGTTATCATTTTGACGGACATGTTCGGGGGTACGCCATCCAATCTGGCAATCTCAGTTCTTGATGAGGTCAATGTGGAAGTCATCGCCGGCATCAATTTGCCGATTCTTGTTAAGTTGGCGTCAATCAGAAAAGAGAAAGGTCTGGAGGAAGCGATCGATATTGCGCAGGACGCAGGCAGGAAATACATCAAGGTTGCCAGCAAGGAACTATCGGGTGAGCTGTAAGTAACTCACGATTGATTTCCGCCGCTCCTCCCGGGCCCACGGCGCGAATTTCACCGCGGCCCGCTTTTGGTTGGCACCAAATGTGGTTTGCGCATAGGTTGTGTGCCCGACGACCTCCATTTCTCCCGCAAATACAAGCATAAATTTTCGCCTTCATGCCAGAAATCAGCGATAGTTCACGTCCCGAGGCAATGGTTACAATCCGTAACCGAAAGGGCCTGCACGCACGGGCGTCGGCTCAATTTGTTAAATGTGCGGAGAGGTTTAACGCGCGAATGACCGTAACGCGTGATGATCAATCCGTCGGTGGCACGTCGATCATGGGGCTCATGATGCTTGCGGCCGGACCTGGAGCCACCTTGCACATTTGCGCTGAAGGCCCCGAGGGCCCGGAAGCACTTGCTGCCATTGTTGCTCTTGTGGAGAGTGGATTTGGCGAAGATTTCGTCGATGGAAGCTAGCTACGGTTTACTCTCGCCGCCCTTCCTTTCCTGATGATGCTTGAAGGAACGAAAAACGGGGCGCCTGTGTAGCGCCCCGCTTCTTGTTGTGCTGGTTCCGTGTTTGCTGTGAGAGATTACTTGGACAGATAGATGTCCGAGATCTTCAGAGCGATGTCGCGGAAGGATTGCCTCAGTTCCTCACCGTTATTGGCCGTGTAGAAGTGATCCTGCGACGTCGCGCACTGCTGGAGGGTGTCAACAGTGTCACCTGATTCTGGCAGCTCAAAACCAACCGTATAAATAGTAATGCCCTTGTCCTTCATTGCTGCGCAGATCGTTCTTGCTTGATCGCGCGAGCGGCCGTTGGCTGCTGTACAGCTTCCCTTCGAGTATGATGAACCGTTGGCATATCTATCGCGCACGCCCGTGCTGCAGTACTGTACGTTGTAGGCGCCATCGGTCATCAGCACCGCAACCTTCTGCAGGGATGGTTTGCCGAAGCTATTGCTCTCAGACAACTTGGAATAGGGGGCTGGCTGACTGCCGCCCGGCATGAAACCATTCCAATTTGGCGACAACATATACCAAGCCCATGCAGTACCCAGGTGACCTGCAGTCGCGCCGGTAGCCGAAAATCCGTCGATCGTCGACTTCAACACGTCCTTATCATTGGTCAGCGGTACAATTTGCTGGCTGCTGTCGCACGAACCGCTGCGCGTGTAGACATTGGTCAGGGCATTGGACCCGTTGGGAGCGGCATCGGTGTAGGCTTCTGGGCCGATACGTTCCGCAGCGCAGTTCGAAGCACGATAGAATGTGCGGTAGTAGCCACTGCGGGTGTGGACGGACTTGCTTGACGGGCCAGTCTGGGTAACAGAACCTGTGAGTGCGTCGCCGACTTTGATGGCAGCCGAGAACGGCACCAAAGCTACGCGCGATGTATGCGCACCCTGGTCGTCCCAAACAACGACATCAATCAGATCCTTGGCCGCAGCCTTCATGTCCTCAAGCTTCTGGCCAGACATCGATCCGGTGATGTCGAGCATCAGCGAAACTTCAAGGCTCTGCTCAGCGTTATTGCCGACCGACAGCACGGCTTCGGAATACTCAGCGCCCGATAGCTTCAAGAGCGGGATCTGATCGATATTGGCGAGTTTCAGGAATGTCGTCTCGATATAAGCCGAACCCTCAGCAGTCACAGCCGTGCCGCTGTCGAGCACCTTGAAATTGATCGTATCAGACTTGATCTTCGGGCGGTTCTTGACGTTGGCGTCGTAGAAGCTCTGTGCGGCCGCCATCGCGGCAACTTCGTCCAGGCCGGTGGTCTGAAGCGCCCGTGCGCCCGCCAGAACGCCAGCATCAACGGCTGCAATCGTAACAGACCGTGCATGCAGCCAGCGCCCGAAGTCGATGGCGGCACCAGCGGCAAACATCAATACAAACACCAGGAAGCCGAACAACCAGGATACAACGCCGGACTCATCGGCGCTGAACCGCCTGAATATCGAAGGGCTCTTCGGACTGTTTGTCGACGACGAGCCAGCGCATGACGCCGCGGTCGCCTTTGTGTCATATACTTTGTAGGTCACGGTATTACTCCAGCACTCTGCTCCAAATGTTTTATGAGAATGCAGGCCTACGTCTTGACGAAATATAAAAACAATACGCAGCCTGACATTTGAGAATATTTTCTGTTTCTATTGCTCGGAGTATTTGTCTAAACAATTCCACATCGCTTAAATGAACTGTTTACTATGGCTATACTGGCGCCCTATCGACTTATGAAAATCTAACGGGAGCTTTGATGCTTGCACTTGTCGGCTGCGCTGGCTGGGCGCAACGATCGCGCCGAAGAAACGCAGTGGGCTGACATTTTGCGGGAAGCGTGTGGACATGATGACAAGGCCTGGGCGCGAGGTAGGGCGCTCCCATAATCGGCCAACCGGACCTCTCTCAAGGATATAAAGAAATGTTTATGTCTTGTTGCACTGGCGCTGCGGGCGCGATATATGGTTGCGCGCCGGTGGACCTGCAGCTGCGGCCGCAGACCGGCGACTGAGATTAGCCTGCTGCCGCGTTGCATGGCCCACCGCGCCAAGCTATGTGCCAAGCCGTGAGATGCGACGAAGGCTGGGCACAAACCCAGCGTTCGCAATGAGCCCGAAGGACACCAATATGACTGCTGCGCCTGATTATGTGATCAAAGACATCAACCTTGCCGACTTCGGACGCAAGGAGATCGCGATTGCCGAGACCGAAATGCCGGGCCTGATGGCGACGCGCGAAGAATTCGGGGCGAGCCAGCCGTTGAAAGGCGCACGGATTGCCGGCTCCTTGCACATGACGATTCAGACGGCCGTGCTCATCGAAACGCTGAAGGCGTTGGGAGCCGACATCCGTTGGGCTTCCTGCAACATTTATTCGACACAGGACCACGCCGCTGCCGCGATCGCTGCCGCCGGCATTCCGGTTTTCGCGGTCAAAGGTGAGTCACTTACCGACTACTGGAATTACACGCGCAAAATTTTGGAATGGGACGACGGCGGTACGCCAAACCTCATTCTCGATGACGGCGGCGATGCCACAATGCTTGTTCACCTGGGTGTCAGGGCGGAAAAAGGCGATACGGCGTTTCTCGACAAACCAGGTTCGGAAGAAGAAGAGGTGTTGTTCAACCTCATTAAACGTACCCTTGGCGAAAAGCCCGGCTGGTTTGCTGAACTGGCAAAAAATATTGTTGGGGTATCTGAAGAAACCACGACCGGCGTTCATCGCCTGTATCTCATGGAGAAGGACGGGACGCTGCTGTTCCCGGCTATTAACGTCAATGACGCGGTGACTAAGTCGAAGTTCGACAACCTCTACGGCTGCCGCGAAAGCCTGGTCGATGGAATCAGACGCGGTACAGACGTCATGATGGCAGGAAAAGTTGCAATGGTTGCCGGTTTTGGTGACGTCGGCAAAGGCTCAGCCGCCAGTTTGCGCAACGCCGGTTGCCGGGTGATGGTCGCGGAAGTCGACCCGATCTGCGCGCTGCAGGCCGCGATGGAAGGTTATGAAGTCGTGACGATGGAAAAAGCTGTCAAAGAGGCTGATATCTTCGTGACCGCAACAGGCAACAAGGATGTCATTAAGGCCGACCACATGCGGGAAATGAAAGACCGCGCAATCGTCTGCAACATCGGGCACTTCGACAATGAAATTGAAGTCGTCGGCCTGCGTAACCTGAAGTGGACGAACATCAAACCGCAGGTGGATGAGATCGAGTTTCCCGATGGACACCGCATCATCCTGTTGTCGGAAGGCCGGCTTGTAAACCTCGGCAACGCCATGGGGCATCCATCATTCGTGATGTCGGCGTCGTTCACCAACCAAACGCTAGCGCAAATGGAGCTTTGGGAAAACAAGGACAGCGGCAGGTACGAGAAGAAAGTCTACACGCTGCCAAAAGAACTGGACGAGAAGGTCGCAAGACTTCACCTCGGCAAGATCGGTGTAGAGTTGACAAAGCTGACGGAAGAACAGGCCGATTACATTGGCGTAAAGCAGGACGGACCGTACAAGCCTGAGCATTACCGCTACTAAATTCGGCAACCAATATTATTCCCCCCACGCTCCGCGTCCTATGGACGGCCAGGTTCGTGGGGGGAAATTTTTTGCCACACGCACATCTCTATGTTGGCACGACAACCGCGTTCGCGGAAGCCGGTGTGTTTCACCGATGCGCTGCCGAGTCCAAAAGTTGCACCTTCCGTCAGTGGTGCACGAGAACATGTGGTGCAACCGGGTAACGGCCAAGCCGTCATACGCATTGCTCCCGGCGCTGCGCTATTGGCCATCGCTGGGCAATACCCGCATACTCGACAAGTGATTCGCTCCACAAAAAAGGGGCTGATTTTGTGTGTCCGGCGCTCTGCGGCCGCCGGACGGCGTGAGTGTTGGCGTGCGCTCGACCGCAGACCCTGCAATGCCAATTCACGCCAAGACTGCGATGCCGCCCATCACCCACAAGGCAAGGCTACAAAAGACTCACAAGGAGCTTGCCCTTTTGGCGCTGGCAGCGCTGATGTGTGTGCTGACGCTCACGATCGGCGTCGCACGTGCAAACCCGTCGGCCATTGGCGAACTGGCTTTCTCTAATCTACTTTTGCTTATTCTCATTGGTGGAGGACTTGTCACGGCGGTTGCAATCGTGTGGGCGACGACGGCCGGACTGCGTCACCAGTTGTCCAAGGCCAACACCGATAACAGCAATCTGCGTCGTAATCTTGCGACCGCGGAGGCAATCATCAATGCCGAACCGCAGATTCTCATCTTCTGGGACAAGGGCCAGGAATTGCGCGTGGTCAGTCACACGCTGCGCGGCATTAGCGGCGTGCCGCAGGATCGCGCCGCATTGCTGCGCTTTGCATCGTGGCTGACTGCACGCTCGGCCGCGTCATTAAAAGATGCCCTCGATGCGCTCTTCAATGAAGGATTGTCTTTCAACATCATCTTGAAGACATCGATCGGCGGCCACCTTGAAGCTGATGGAAGGGCAGCGGCAGGCCGTGCCGTGCTACGACTGCGCGATGTTGCTGGTTACAAGAAAGACATTTCGACGATCATCGATGGTCATCAGAACCTTGCGCGCGACATTCGTTCCGCCCGCGCGTTGATGAATATGCTGCCGATGCCTGTTTGGCTAAGAGATGCGGGAGGCCGCATCTGCTGGGTCAATGCGGCTTACGCAAAAGCGGTCGAGGCAGACAGCGACAGCGAGGTCATTGACGGGCAAATCGAACTTCTGGAGCAACGCCAACGCAAATCGATTTCGCGCTCATTGGTTATGGGGCGTTGTTACAGAGAACGCCTACCGGTCATTGTTGGCGGCGAACGCAAAGTGCATGAGATCGTTGTGTTGCGCCAGGAGTATGCAACCGCTGGTGTTGCCATTGACATCTCCATGATTGAAGGCACGAACGCCGACAGGGATGGACATACCTCGGCCTATGACCGCACGCTCGATCGCGTTACGACGGCTGTCGTCATTTTCGATGCTGAGCGCCGGCTGTCATTCTTCAATGATGCCTTCAAGGAACTGTGGCAACTGGACGCCACGTGGCTGCACGGCGGCCCGAGCGATGGCGCGGTGCTCGACCGGTTGCGCGAACTAGGGCGATTGCCAGAGGTCGTCAACTACGGGGAATGGCGCGCAAACGTGCTCCACGCATTGGACAATGCGGAGGAATACGAGGACAGGTGGCCGTTACCGGACGGCCGCTTCGTACATATGATGGCTGTGCTGCGGCCCGATGGCGGCACAACCTACCTCTTCGTCGATGAAACCGAGCGATTGAATATGCGCACTCAGGTCAAGGCCATGTCGCGCGTTCAAGGCGAGACGCTTGATAGTCTCAAAGAGGGCGTTGCCGTGTTCGGCACCGACGGCCGCCTCAAGCTGCACAACCGTGCATTCCGGGTCATATGGCACTTGGAAGACGATCAGATCGATGAAAGCTCACATGTCGACGAGGTTATCAGCGTTATTCGCCACCACTACGATAACGACATGGCTTGGCGCGACATCAAGCTTGCCGTGACCGCGCTTAGGGACCAGCGGACGCCAATCGACGGGCAGATGATGCGGTCAGACCAAAGCGTGATCGATTACGCCTCTATGCCGCTGCCGGACGGTGGCACACTCATCACATTTGCGGACGTCACAGATTCCAAACGTTATGAGCGCGCGCTTATTGACCGCAATGAAGCGTTGGAAGCAGCGGCCGGACTTAAGAACAAGTTTATCAGTCACGTGTCCTACGAAATGCGCACGCCTCTCACCAACATCATAGGCTTTAGCGAGTTGTTGAGTTCTTCGCATGTGGGCCCGCTAAACGAGAAGCAGCAGGAATACTTGTTCGATATTACGTCATCCTCGACAACGCTCCTGACAATCATCGACGGCATTCTGGATTTGGCGACAATCGATGCAGGCGCATTGGAGCTGGAGGTTGCGATCGTCGACGTGCGTGAACTTGTCGGCTCGGTGGTGCGCACCGTGGAAGAACGCGCAGTGCGCTCTCAGCTAATAGTTGATGTGGCAATTGAGGATGACATTACGTCAATTCCAGTCGATGAAGCGCGGATGCGGCAGGTTCTGTATAACCTCTTGTCAAATGCCATAAGTTTCTCGAAAGCCGGCGGCACTGTGATGGTTTCGTGCTGGCGCCAGGATGGTCAGGTGGCCATTCAGATCGAGGACCAGGGCATCGGAATTCCGCTGGAACATCAAGAAAAGGTCTTTGAGCGTTTTGAAAGCAGGAGCCAGGGCGTGCGTCACCGCGGCGCCGGTCTCGGCTTGTCAATCGTCAAGAGCCTTGTCGAACTGCACGGCGGCCACATGCATTTGGAATCTGAACCGGATAAGGGCACGCGTGTTACCGTGTTTGTCCCGGAAGATGGGCTTCCTTCGATCGACGAAGAAGATGGTCATGATGACGATGGCGCGTACCAAGGGGAGCACAGAAGCGACCATCCGGCGGAACAGCTTAAGAAAACAGCCGAGCTGATGCGCGGCCTGGATGAGGCCAAACCTGAAGCGGAAGCAGATGTTGCAGCGAATGACGAGACCGTTGCCAAGCCCAGCAGTGGACCGCAAGTTATAGCGAGCGGTTTACCGCCGCGGCGTTAGGCGATGCACAATCGGCGCTACGGACCCGACAGGTTGTCTCTGCTTTTTTGAATACGCCTCTTACACATACGCGCTGTGTGCAGCAAGCTGTCGGGTCATCCACACATACCTGCTAGCAGGCCCACACATATTTTTTGACAATAATCCAAATGCGTGGACCACAATCCTATCTGACATGTTAGTGCCAGATTAGATCGATTAATCGCCAGATTGATGCAACCTAGCGCAGCAATGGCAGACGTGCTTCTGCCCGCGCGGCCTTGACGCGAGACTATGATGAAGGACGTAACGTGTTATCACGGCGGAATAGATGAGTCAGGCATGCGGCACCTTGCCGAAGCCCTTGCATTCATCGTACAGCGCGGTGACCTGATTGCGCTCAAAGGCGGACTCGGCGCCGGCAAAACAACGTTCGCGCGTGCCTTCATTCGTGGCCTCGTCGGCCGTGACGACGAAGAGATCCCGAGCCCGACCTTCACAATCGTGCAGACCTACGACGGAGGTCGCCTCAATGTCTCGCACTTCGACCTATACCGTCTAAGTGGGGCAGGAGAGCTTGTTGAGCTTGGGTTCGAACAGCTTATCGAGGACGGCGTTGCGGTTGTTGAGTGGCCTGAGCGAGCGGAAGGAGAGCTTCCTGCCGACCGCCTCACAATTGAAATTTGCGATAGTGCGGCGAACCCTACGCAAGACGGCCATGACAAACGCGACCTCAAACTCATCGCGATGGGCATGTGGGCGCATCGCCTCAACCGCCTACAAGCCATGTTGCACGTCATCGATAGCACGCCGTGGCGCGGTCCAAACGTGCGGATCAGGTATTTTCAAGGAGATGCGTCTGCGCGCCGGTATGCGCGCCTTGAAGATGCGGATGGCCGTCTCGCCATTCTTATCGACTCACCGCGAAACACTGATGGACCACCAATTCGTGGCGAAAGAACGTATGGTGAGATTGCACACCTTGCACAAGATGTACGACCCTTCGTCGCCATTGCCGAAACGCTCAAGCAGGCTGGTTTCAACGTTCCAGACATTTACGCGTGCGATCTGGAGCAGGGCTTTGTGGTCTGTGAAGATCTGGGAGATGGTGTGTTTGGTTCGGTTTTGCAAAAAGTAACCGACGATGCATCGCGCGCGAGCCTGCAGGAGACGCTGTGGCAAGCGGCCGTCGACACTCTGATTGAATTGCGCCAAACACCGATCCCTGATCAGATGAGCTTACCGGACGGAACACAATATCGACTGCACAAATTCGACGGCGAAGCATTCGCCATTGAAACCGAACTCCTTACAGATTGGTACTGGCCCTACATTCACAATCAGGAATGCCGTACCGCAGTAGCGGATCGATTTTGCGAGCTTTGGTCGCAAGTTTGGTTGGGCCTGGCAGGTGAGGCACCGCACTGGCTCTTGCGCGACTTTCATTCGCCCAACCTGTTGTGGTGCAACGCGCGCGAAGGGAAGGCTAAGGTCGGCATCATAGACTTTCAGGATGCCATGCAGGGACCTGCGGCATACGATCTCGTCTCATTGTTGCAGGATGCCAGGCTGGACGTCGACGCAGCGCTGGAGGACGCCCTGCTTGCACACTATTGCAAGCGCGTTTCGGAAATTGAGCCGGCGTTCGATGCACAGCGATTTCAATTTTGCTACCGGGCTGTTGGCGCACAGCGCAACACCAAAATTCTGGGCATTTTCGCTCGTCTCGCAAAACGCGATGGAAAGACGCAATACTTGCAACATATCGGCCGCATATGGCGCTACCTTGAGCGGGACCTTGAGCACCCAAAGCTGGCCGATTTGAAAGCCTGGTACGATGGTGCGTTTCCGAACGAGACGCGCGTACGGAGCGCCTGAGCAATGACGTTCTTCATGTGGTTGGATCTGTCATTTTCATCTCATTGGCGCGTGCGCCCCACCATTGAAAACTGAGAAAGGCTAACGCGAGCATGACGGAATCTGGCGACACGCCAAGAGCGGGGCTTATCGACACGGCCATCGTGCTCGCGGCAGGGTTTGGCAAGCGCATGCGGCCGCTGACGGATGATAAACCGAAGCCGCTGGTGGAATTGGCGGGCCGCACCCTTATCGACCACGTTTTGGGTAGACTCAGTGCTGCGGGCATCAAGCGCGCGGTCGTCAATGCGCATTATCACGCAGACAAGCTGATCGCCTATGTCAATGGGCGCGAGCAGCCGTCAATTACAATATCGGATGAGAGCGACGCAATTCTCGATACCGGCGGCGGTGTCGTGCGCGCGCTGCCGCTACTAGGTCCCAATCCATTCCTTATCCACAACTCAGACTCCGTTTGGATTGAAAGTGTAGGCAGTAACATTGACCGATTGCTGGCCGCATGGGAGCCATCCGCGATGGATAGCGTTCTGTTGCTGGCACCCAGCACGGGCTCGCTTGGCTATGACGGTGCCGGTGACTTTGTGATGGATGCGGATGGGCGGTTGGCGCGGCGGGCTGATACTCAGATCGCGCCGTTTGTGTTTGCTGGCGTGTCTATCGCACATCCACGCTTGTTCGATGGCGCTCCGCAAGGGGCATTCTCACTCAACGTGTTGTGGGACCGCGCCATCGCATCCGGCCGGCTCTACGGTGTGCCATTAGAAGGGAAATGGATGCATGTCGGTACACCTGAGGCGCTGGCCGAAGCCGAGGCGCTGATAGCCGCAGCGCCAACAGACGGTTGAAGCGCGGGGCTGTAGAAACATAGTCCGATAAGTAGCGAATAAGGGAACAGATTAATGCGTCGCGGCAACATCTTTACGATCCCCGCAGGCGCTGCGTTTTTGCCAACGTTGGCGAACGCGATCCTTGACGGCACATTACCGGGCGGCAGAGCGAAACCCGAACCGTTGCAGCTTCCTGACTACACCCTCCTGATGCCGACGCGCCGCGCGGAACGGGCACTAGCAGAAGCGTTTTTGAAGTGCTCGGGCCATCGCGCCATGCTGCTGCCAACCATACGCCCGATCGCTGACCGCGATGAAGACGAGGCCTTGCTTTCGGGGTTGGCAGAGGCGGGGGCTGAGCACGAATTGCCGGACCAGCCGCCGGCCATCGATAAACTCGATCGTGTCCTGGCGCTAACACAACTGGTCTTGGGGTGGTCAAAGGCGATGCGCGCTGCCGGTGAGGACCCAACCGGAGAGGTGGGGCTCGGTCCCGTAGTCTCGACCGGTGCCGGTACGCCAGCACAAGCGGCCCATCTTGCGGCAGAGCTCGGCAACCTCATGGATATCGTTGAGACGGAAAATGTCTCACTTGACGGGCTTTCCGCACTTGTGCCGGACAGCTTTGCCGACCATTGGCAACAGACTTTGCAGTTTCTTGAGATTATCACGGCGCATTGGCCCGCACATCTCAAAGAGCAAGGTCTTGTCAATCCAGCCTGGCGGCGGAACGCACTCATCCTGGCCGAAGCGCGACGTCTTGCTGAAACGCGCGACAATGGACCTGTCATTGTTGCAGGCGTGACCGGCTCGATCCCGGCGACAGCTGAACTCATGCGCGCCGTTTGCAGCTTGGAGGCTGGCGCTATCGTTCTTCCCGGTCTCGACATGACCATGGATGAGGACAGCTGGCAATGCTTGTCGCCGGAAAAGAGCGATGCCATTGGCGATCACTCCACGGCAGAATTCCGTGCACAAAATTTGGGTCATCCGGAACACCCGCAATTCGGACTGAAGCGTTTGCTTGATCGGCTTGGTGTCACGCGCGACGACATTCAGGTTCTGATGCCAGCGGCGACCGATAGCGCAAGCCCTGCCGTGACGAGACAGGAACGCCAACGTTTCATCAGTGAAACAATGCGGCCGACGGGTACCACGCATGCCTGGCACGAGTGGGTCTCTAGTGCAGACAAGGATGCCGTTGCGGATGCGCTTGAACATGTCAGTCTCATAGAAGCGCCAAGTGCGCAGGACGAAGCCGAGGTCGCAGCACTGATTTTGCGCGAAGCAGCAGAAACGCCGGGCCGCACGGCCGCGCTGGTGTCACCGGACCGGTTGCTCGCCCGACGCGTTGCCTCAAGACTGGAAAGCTGGGGCATTCGCGTGGACGACAGCGCCGGCCGGCCATTTATCAAGACGGCGCCGGGCGCATTCCTGGACCTTGTGATTGCCTGCATAACGAAGCGCTTTGCTCCCGCCGAGCTCATGGCACTTTTAAAACACCCATTATGTCGTATCGGCATGTCGGCGTTTGAAGTCCGCCGCAGTGCGAGGGCGCTGGAGCTCATTGCGTTTCGAGCTCCCTATCTTGGTGATGGGCTTTCAGGCGTTGCAGACGCGATTGAGCGCGCAGCCCGCTCTCTTGAGGACAAGGGGCCGGTGCAACCGCACAAAGCAGTGCGGCGTTTGTGGGAAGATGATTGGACGGCAGCGCGCGATTTGGCGGCGGCACTGCAATTGGCATTCGAACCATTGAGAGAGCAGTTTGAGCGTACGGGCGACATTGCGCTGCAGGACCTTGCGCGCGCGCATATTTCCGCTACCGAGTTGCTGACAAGACTTCCCGCTGAGACGGACGAGACCGGCGTGGATAAATCCTCTCCGGATGGGTCGCCGGAACCTGTCACCAACCCGCTTTATAATGGTGAGGCGGGCGAGACCGCATCGTTGCTGTTCCAAAAACTCTTGGACGCCGATGCGCTCAGCCCTGCAATTTCTGCTTACGACTACGCCGACTTCTACCGAACGCTTGTTGCCACGGAAAATGTGCGCCAGCGCCTTCCAGTGCATCCACGACTGTTCATTTGGGGGCCGTTCGAAGCGCGCCTGCAACAGCCCGACATCGTCATTCTTAGCGGCCTTAACGACGGAAAATGGCCAGAAGCAGCCGACCCCGGGCCCTGGCTTAACCGACCGATGCGGCAGGCGTTAGGACTGCCCTCGCCAGAAGAGCGCATCGGATACTCGGCGCACGATTTCACCTCGCTGCTTGGATGTGAAACGGTCTATCTCACCCGCGCGCTTAAAGTGGATGGCGATCCGACAGTTGCTTCGCGCTGGCTGCTGCGGATTACCGCACTGCTTGATGGTCTTCAATTGCGCCACTGCCTTGAGGCAAAAGAACCGTGGTTGGAATGGGCGTTGTTACGCAACAGAACGGATACGGCAAAGCCCGCCAAAGCACCGGCGCCGCGACCGCCACAGTCCGCGCGCCCGCGCAGGCTCAGTGTGTCGGCTGTTGAAACGTGGCTTTCTAACCCCTACGCGATCTTTGCACGCCATATCGTGCAACTGGAACGGTTGCCGGCGCTTGCAGAGCCGCCCGGGGCGGGTTTGCGTGGCAGCGTCATTCACGACGCAATGGCGCGGTTTGCAAAAGCACACCCTAGGCAACTTCCCGACAATGCGTTTGAGGATTTGATGCGGTTTGCGCATAAGGCCCTTGAAGATTTCGCCCATCACCCGCGCATCGCGGCGTTCTGGCATCCACGGTTTGAGCGCTTCGCGCGCTGGTTTGCGGATACAGAAGAGAAAAGGCGAGAAGGGATTATTGAAACATTAGCTGAGGTGCCGGGCCGCATGGTGCTTGATGCTCCGGCCGGCCCGTTCACGCTAACGGCGCGCGCCGACCGTATCGACATCAAGCCGGACGGCATTGTGATCAGCGACTATAAGACGGGGCGCTTTCCTGCGGACGGGCGCGTGCGCGAGGGTGCAGCGCCGCAGCTAGCATTGGAAGCGGCAATTGCACTGTCGCCGCGATTGCCGGACCTCCCTGACGATCAGGCCGGGTTCCCCGGCATACCTGACGATGCTGCGGTCAAAGCCTTGCGCTACATACAGGCATCAGGTGCAGAACCACCGGGTGATGAGCACGATGTTAAGATCGATGATATTGTGGCGCTGGCGCAGGACACGTTAGAGGGCCTGAAAACACTTATCGCTCGCTTTGATGATGCCGATACGCCTTATGCGGCGCTTCGGCGTTCCAAATTCGATTACTCCTATGATGACTATTCGCATCTGGCGCGCGTTGCGGAATGGTCGGGCGGCACGGGTGATGGCGAGGATAGTGACCAACCATGACCGACCTTGCCGCAAAAAACTCTGCCAAGGGCGCACGCAGTATGGAGCAGACAGCTCAACGCATCGCCAAACAGCTTACCAAAACAACGCGTGCGCAAATATCCGCCGCTGATCCCAAGGCCTGTGCATGGGTAAGCGCCAACGCCGGCACCGGAAAAACCCACGTTTTGACGAACCGCGTTTTGCGGCTGATGCTTGCAGGCGCGCCGCCTGAGCGAATCTTGTGTCTCACCTATACGAAGGCAGCCGCGGCAGAAATGTCGTCGCGCGTGTTCGAGCGGCTGGCGGGATGGGT
This sequence comes from Hyphomicrobiaceae bacterium, assembly GCA_965222485.1. GTDB lineage: Bacteria > Pseudomonadota > Alphaproteobacteria > Rhizobiales > Hyphomicrobiaceae > CBDCUC01. The sequence continues at coordinate 880,564 of CBDCUC010000040.1, read as the reverse complement.
AACGGAAAGCGATGAGAAACTCGGACGCGAACTCAGTGAACTCCTGGGCCGAGCCAGCACGGACGAGGAACGCGTTTTTGCTAGGCGCTTGTTTACGTTGGCGATCGAAACACCCGGCGGTCTGAAGGTCCAGACAATCCATGCATTCTGCGAGCGATTGCTGCAACGCTTTCCCCTGGAAGCCGGCGTGCCACCCGGGTTTGCAATCCTTGATGAGGACCAAGGCGCGACTTTGCGCAAAGAGGCCATAGACAGTGTGTTGAGGCAAGCAACGGCGCGGCCGGACGAAGCACTTGGGCAAGCACTGAGCTATGCCATCACCTATGCAGCAAATGAACGCTTCGATGATGTTCTGGGCGAGGCGCTTTCAGCACGAGACTGGCTTTACGATACGACAAAAGGCGTTCCCCGCTCTGGCAGTAACTCAGATGAGTCCTGGTTTGCGACAGCGGAAGCCGACCTGCGCCAACTTATGGGCGTGCCTCGAGATGCAAACCTCGGTGCAATTGACCAGGCACTTGCCGATTGCATATCGGCGATCGACCTTGACCGGCTGGTCCAAGCCCTGTCGGAGGGAAGCAAGACCGACATTACAAATTCAACGTTCGTTCGAACGGCCCTTGGCGCAAAGACGCGCTTGGAGCGGGCGAACGCCCTCGGACAGTTCTTTCTCACTTCGACAGTGACCAAGCGCGCCAGGTTAATGACAAAAAAGCTGGCTGATGCGCATCCAGACCTTGAGCAGATTGCACAGCGGGCACAAGAAACCTTCCACTCTCTAAGACTACAACGAACCGCACTAGCCGCGGTTTCGGCGACGGCCGCGCTGTTGCGTCTGGCAAGCGAGGTTATGCAGCGCTACAGCGAGGCGAAGGCGCGGCGCGCGGCGCTTGACTTTGACGACCTCATTCTGAGCACGACAAATCTTCTGGAGAGCGGAGACGCGTCCGACTGGATTTTGTTCAAGCTTGATGGCGGGATCGACCACATTTTGGTCGATGAAAGCCAGGACACCAGCCCTATGCAGTGGCGTATCGTGGAGTCTCTTGCGCGCGAGTTCTTTGCCGGCAGCGGTGCGCGGGATGACGACAGCCGCACAATTTTCGCCGTCGGCGATGAAAAGCAATCCATCTACAGTTTCCAAGGCGCAGCACCGGAGGAATTCGGCGCCATGGGCGCCAAGTTTCGCGAACTGGCAGAGGCCTGCGGACAAAAGTGGCGGGATGTGCCGCTCAATTTGTCGTTTCGTACCGTGACACCAATTCTTGAAGCGGTGGACGATGTCTTTTCAACCGGTGCACAGACGGCGCCGCTTGGCCTTTCCGGTGAGTTTATCGAACATGTCGCCAATCGCTTCGATCATGGTGGACTGATTGAGGTTTGGCCGACCGAAAAGCGCGACGACCCTTCTCCTTCGAGTGCTTGGTCGCCATTAGAGGACACTGCGGCAACCTCTCCGGTTACTGAACTCGCCAACCGCATTGCGGAAAAAATACGCGGCTGGTTGGACAACGGCGAACAGCTCTTGTCACTCAATCGCAACCTTCGCGCCGGAGACGTTCTCATCCTGGTGCGAAAACGCAATCCATTTGCCGGCCCGATGGTCTCCGCTCTGAAGGCTCTCGACATTCCCGTTGCTGGCGCCGACCGTATCGATTTGTTGCAGCAGATTAGCGTGCAGGACCTTGTGGCTCTGGGCGATTTTCTCACGCTACCTGAGGATGACCTTTCGCTTGCATCCGTCTTGAAGAGCCCAATGTTCGGACTTGATGACGACGATCTGTTCAAAATTGCGCACGGACGCAGCAGGAAGACTTTGTGGAAGGCATTGCTTGATCAGCGCGGCGGTGATGACCGCTTCCAGGAAGCCATCGACACCCTGATCCGCTGGCGTTCGCGCGCGGACTTCATCCCGCCTTACGAATTCTTCGCACATGTTCTGGAACGCGAAGGCATGCGTGAGCGCATGCTTGCACGGCTGGGAGCGGAGGCTGCTGATCCGATCGATGAATTCGTCAATCTGACGATCGGCTATGACGATAGCGCGCCCCCTTCACTCACCGGATTTCTGGCCTGGCTTAGAGGCGGCACACGTGCGATCAAGCGTGACATGGAGCACGGACAGGATCAGGTTCGCGTCATGACCGTGCATGGTGCGAAAGGCCTGGAGGCACCGGTTGTGTTTCTTCCCGATACATGCTCACCCGCTTCAACGCCGAACCGGGGCGGACTGGTTGAACTGGCGGATAGCGAACTGGGGCGTGCCGATCGTGTGCACGCCAATCCGCGCGTCTGGCAGATCAAAGGTGCCTCACGTGTCGACGCCATTTCAGCGGCCAACCAGCGACAAGCTCAACTGGACCGTGCCGAACACAATCGACTGCTCTATGTGGCAATGACGCGGGCACGCGATCGGCTTTACGTGTCGGGGTTTGAGACCGCGCGTGGGCGCGCGCGCGATTGCTGGTACGACCTCATTCAGCAGAGCATGGAACGACTGGGCGCAGAACACGCTGAGGAGAATGGGCGCGATATTCTTCGATTGCAATCGGAACAACTTGTCGAAGCTGAAGCGGGTGAGGCCGCAGCAGCATCCTTTCGTGATGACGATCTGCCACTTCCTGAGTGGGCACTGCGCAAGGCGGCTTCAGAACCGCAACTGACGGTACCGCTGGCGCCATCCCAACTTGCACCTTACGAAACGGATGACGAGGGCGAGGTAAAGGATTACAGCGGCGGCGCGGCACGAACCGACGAGAGCGGCATTCCCTATGAGCCGGCGGGAACGCCTCCCGTGGAGGGTGCGGACAACCGCCGTTTCCTGCGCGGAACGCTCACACATGCGCTGCTGCAGTATCTGCCCGAAATCAAACCGGCCCGCCGCCGGTCAGCGGCGGTGAGTTACGTAGACCGGCGTGCGCCCGCACTAAACAAGCGTACGCGTGCCTCGATTGTCGAAGAAGCGATGGCGATCCTGGAGCACAGTGACTTTGCCATCCTGTTCGGCCCGAAGAGCCGCGCGGAGGTTTCTGTGGCGGCGGAGATTCCGCACCCTTCCGGTAAAGGGCCGGCTTTGCGTCTTTCGGGGCAGATTGACCGCCTGGTGGTCAATGGTGATGAGGTGCTGATCGTCGATTACAAGACCAACCTACCGCCGCCTGAGGAGGCAGCCTCTGTCGCCGACGCCTACCTGTTCCAACTTGCCGCATATAGCCTAGCTCTTGAGCAAATATATCCGGGGAAATCGGTTCGCGCGGCGATCGTATGGACGCATACGGCGCGAATCATGGGGATACCTGACACCCAATTGGCTCAATTCCGCTCAAGATTGTGGGAGCTTGACCCTTCTCGCGTTTCCCTCACTTGACGATCAACGGGCGCGTTCTTACGTTCCCACCCGATTGAGCCCTTATTCCTGCGCCATGCAGGGCGATGCCGTCCCGGTTTCGGGACGGCAAAAACTTGAGGAGACCAAATATGGCAGAGACCGTGTCCGATACGACGTTCGACACTGAGGTATTGAAGGCCGCCGAGCCCGTGCTCGTGGACTTCTTTGCCGAGTGGTGTGGACCCTGTAAGGCCATGGCGCCTGCGTTGGAGCAAATTGCGCAGGAGATGTCGGGCAAGGTCAAGGTCGTCAAAGTCGATGTCGATCAGAGCCCTAACATCACTCAGAAGTATGCGATCCGTGCCATGCCGACGCTGATGCTGTTTCATAACGGCGAAGTAGCGGCCCAGCACGTTGGTGCGATGACGCAAAAAGCATCGCTGGAGAAGTGGATCAACGCGACCATCTCCGCATAGCACGCAGATATTCGTTCACATATCGTCCGATATGGACACGTGAATGACAGGTTCAATTACGAAGCCCGCCACAGTCGATGTGGCGGGCTTTGTTTGTTTTGGTTGTGCTGTGAGCATGGCAACCATAATTACGAGGTTGCGCCGGCCGGCGGCGGTTCCTGGGCGTCCGGGGACGTCGCCCGCCTCTCCCGCTCTTTCATGAACTGGTCGAACTGCGCCTTGTCCTTGGCTTTACGCAGCTCATCCAAGAAGCGCGCAAACTCCTTCTGCTCTTCTTCCAATCGGCGCAGCGTTTCTTCCCGGTACTCGTCGAAAGCGCTGTTGCCGCTTGAAGACGACCAGCCCTTTTCCTTGTGCCAGCGATTTGCGCTCCACGCGCGATGTCGACGACCGTGACAACCCATGCGACCACTCCATATTAGATAAGCCAGCAGCGCGAGGCCTATCGGCCAGAACAAAACGAATCCGAGGACCATCAATGTAATCCAGGCACCTTTGCCGTACTGATCAATGGTCTCGACCCAATCATTCACGATTGCCGTGCTCATTGTGATTCCTCTTTTGTGAATGTAAATAACATTTACATAGATGGGCGCCTGTGCGCCGATGTCAAGGTGGGCGGGGCTCCTTTTCCGGATTTTTCGGATTTTGGGCAGTACGCGAGGGGTTCAGCCGGTATCCGATGGGATAATGCCGAGACCGCGAAGGTAAACTAGTATGCTGGATTCCAGCACGTCGGCGCTGGAGATCGGAACACGCGCACGCGTGGGGCTGTTTTGGGCCAGAAGTGTCGCCGTTCCGTGCGTCATGGCCCAAATATGCATGCTCATAAGGTCTACGGGCGGGCGTTTTTGCTTGGGTATCGGCTCCAGTAGGGCTGCCGCGCACGTGCGCAAAATATCGAAAGCGTGGCCGCTGGCATTTCTTAATCCGGGCGTTCCTTCAAGCGACACGCCGGGCTCGAACATCACACGATATTCGGCTGGCTCGTTCGCGGCAAAATCTAGGTAGGCGCGTCCGACGCGGGTGAACGCCGTCAGGGGATCGGGACGCCCATTCTCCCAGGCATTTTCCAAGGTCTCCGCAAATTTCTTGAAGCCCGTTACTGCCAGTGCACCTAAAATGTCATTGCGGTCTTTGAAGTGCCGATATGGTGCGGCCGGACTTACTCCGGCCAAACGGGCCGCTTCTGTGAGCGTAAATCCCACAGGGCCCTTTTCCTTTATCAGACTACGGGCGGCGTCGAGCAGCGCTTCTTTCAAGTTGCCGTGGTGATAGCCGCTGCGCGTGTGTTTGCGTTTGGTCATGGCGCGCTTCTACGGCATTTGGTTGCACAGTTCCACGCCAATCGTTTCGCGGTTTTTGATAACCTGCGGCGAAACACGGATGCCGCGAGCGTAGCGGTGGAAACACAGAGAAACAATTACTCCGGTCCTTGCATTGGAAGCTGTGCTAAAGGCGCTACAGTGAATGGCTTAGGGCAGGGTGCAACGCAACCGTTCAGTTTGGACGGAGCGGCGTTCAAAACTAGGTGCTGGAATGAGTGACAATGGCAAGGGTCATGATGGTGAGGAGGAAGAGTTTCGTTTCGACACCACTGAATTCGACCAATTGCGTGCTGACTCAGCTACGTTCATCAAACAACGACTGATCATATGGGCGATCCGGTGGACCATCGGCTTTGCTCTGATCTTTGTGATTGTCGCCTACTGGCCGAGCTTGAGTTGGTTGTGGTGGGCAGGCGGCATAGTCGCGCTAGCCTCACTGGTCTTTTTATTGGCTGGCCAATGGTTCATAGGCAGCCGCATAGACCGCACAACCGACCGCGTGCGAAAAGCGGAAGCCGAAATCAGAGAGATAGAGCGCGCCGAAAGAGAGGAGCAGCGACGCGAGCTTGACTGAGACCGTGGGACTAATTCGGCTGTACCGCAACGCCGGCCTGCTTGCCCAGAACGTGACCTGCCAAATAAAGCGAACCGCAAATCACGACGCGCTTGTTGCCGGGATTTTCTGCCTCCAGTCGACGTAAGGCATCTTCAATACTATCGGCAGAACTGGCGTTGATTCCGCAGGCATTGGCAATCTCCGCCAGACTGTGCGGCGTATGCGGTGCATCGTTCGCCGCTGGTACAGGCACAGTGATAGCCGACCGAGCCAGGCCGGCAAAAGGCGACAAGTAGCCGTGTGCGTCTTTCAAACCCATCATGCCGACGATCAGGTGCACAGGTTTGGAGCTCCGCTCTTCAAGATCGGCCAGTGTCTGCGCCAATGCGGTACCCGCAGCAGGATTGTGCCCACCATCAAGCCAGAGTTCGCCACCAGCTGACAAGAGATTGGATAGCGGCCCTGCGGTCAATCGCTGCATGCGACCTGGCCACGATACTTTGGTTAGGCCTGCTTCTATTGCACTTTCCGGGATATCGAAGCCCGGCAACTCCATCGCAGCGGCAACAGCGGTTCCAGCATTTACAATCTGATGCGCACCAAAAAGACCCGGCGGCGGCAGGTCGAGGAGCCTGTCTTCACTTTGCACGAGCAAACGTCCACTTTGCTCGAAGGCGGTAAAGTCTTCTCCCCACACTTTAAGTGGCGTGCCGACTTCGCGTGCTTGGTCGCAGATGGTGCGAAGGGCTTCGGCTTCCTGCATTGCGATGATCGCGGGAACATCCTGCTTTAAGATGCCTGCTTTTTCAAAAGCTATGTCAGCAATCGTCGCGCCCAACTTGTCGGCGTGATCCATCGACACCGGCGTGATCACACTCAGTGCCGGACGATCAATAACGTTGGTGGCGTCAAGTTTACCGCCGAGGCCGACCTCAAGCAGCAAGATGTCGGCGGGTGATTCGGAAAAGGCCAAGAAGGCCGCAGCCGTGGTAATCTCAAACTGCGTGATATCACCCCCATCGTTGACGCGTTGCGTCCGAACGAGAACATCGACAAGCTCCGCCTCCCCGATAGGACCGGAGCGTCCAGGCGCGGTCGCCAGTACAATGCGTTCATGAAACCTGATGAGGTGCGGTGACGTATATGCGTGCACGCGTTTGCCAGCAGCTTCGAGAATTGCGCGCAGGAAGGCGGTTGTAGAGCCTTTGCCATTAGTACCCGCAATATGAATGACGGGTGGCAGCTTGCGATGCGGATCGTCAAGCCTTGCCAGCAGACGCTCAATGCGACCAAGCGACAGATCGATCAGCTTGGGGTGAAGCAGCTTTAAATCGGCGAGCAGTTGATCGCTTGATATCATGTGACGCCGGTCCCCATCGCACTCGACAGCCCAATGCCGTTATTTGTCTCAGTCAGTGACGGCATCTTCTGTCTGTTGGCGTATCCTTTGGCGTTTGTCACTGCCCGCGGCGGCGTCATACCGCTCTTATCTCATTTGCGCCAGCCTGAAATACCTATGGCAGACCAGACAGCGGCGACGGCCCCGCACAAATCACATTAGCATGCGAAATGGCCAGCAAGAACCGGCACGTCTGTTGATATTGAAATTGAAGTGGGCAAGACGCTCACCGCGCAGATGACGAATCCTGTTTCGTTGTCGGCGGAGTGGGCTCAGAAGTCTTTTCCTTTGCACGACCAGAAACCGCTGGGCCCGTGTGGGGCACATCCGGAGGCATTGTGCCATTCGCGTTCGTGGCCCGCGAACCCTTAGATGCGGGAGTATCGGTTTCAGTAACCGTTGTTACCGCCGCAGGGCCGCCAACACCTGGATGAGGCTCGCCATTCATCGTGTTTTTGGCTGCCTTCGGATAATCGGCTTCGCTGGCGGTGTCTCCCATACGGGCCTCGGCGCGCTCGACACTTTCCATCATGAGGCTACACAGGCGCGCCAGCGTCTCGCGCATCTTGTGGCGATGAACGACAAGATCGACCATACCATGCTCGCGCAAATACTCGGCGCGTTGGAAACCGTCTGGCAGCTCCTCGCGGATCGTCTGTTGGATGACGCGGGGTCCTGCAAAACATATCAGAGCGCCCGGTTCAGCTATGTGAACATCGCCAAGCATCGCATAAGAGGCCGTGACCCCGCCCGTTGTCGGGTCGGTCAGGACAACGATGTATGGAAGGCCGGCGTCACGCATACGCTGGACGGCAATTGTTGTGCGCGGCATCTGCATCAGCGACATGATGCCTTCCTGCATTCGCGCACCGCCGGATGCTGCAAATAGAATAAAGGGTGCGCGTCGTTCGACGGCACGTAGCATTCCTGCGATAAGCGCTTCTCCTGCCGCCATACCCAGGGAACCAGCCATGAAGCGGAAGTCCTGAGCGGCAGCAACAACGTTACGCCCCTGCAGACTGCCCTCGCCAACCAGAACGGCGTCGTTCAGTCCCGCCTTGGCTTTGGCCTCTTTAAGGCGATCGGTGTAGCGGCGGGCATCGCGGAATTTGAGAGGATCGATAGAGGCCTCCGGAACCGGCACGGTTTCATAGTGACCGTCATCGAATAGGTGGGAAAGGCGCTGCGGCCCGTCCATACGCATATGATAATCGGAACCCGGCACCACAAACTGGTTGGCCTCGAGATCCTTGTGGAAGACCATCTGGCCGGTCTCGGGGCATTTCACCCACAGATTGTCCGGCACTTCGCGCTTCGTTGTCAGGAAGCTGCGGATCTTCGGACGAACAAGATTGTTGATCCAGTTCACGCTACTAGTGGCTCCTCGTTAAATCGGTCCGGCGCGATGGCTAAGTCCACGTCTGAACACCGAACCGGCAATGGATCATAATTTGCGCTAATTCGCATTGGCTGCGGCCCGTCGCCGTCGGGGCGCACCGCGCGCCGGCAATCTGGCCGGAGAAACTCGTTGGGCGCCAAAACGCGACCGGCTCTCAAGTCCTTATAGTGACCAAACGTACTCCTGAATGCCTGAGGCTTCCATATCTGTTTGCTCGATCATTTGGGCATACTTTACCACCAAGTATGTGTGGTGGCAGGCCAGTTTGCACAAGCCGTAGTCTGACGGCCTAAAGTTGAGCGCAATTATATCTATTGCTCAATAACTTAGGGAACAGGCGCCACAACGTCACGGCTCGGCTGGAGAGAGGCCCGCTGTACACCGTTTCGCATGGTTCAACGGTTCTGAGTGGACCAGACAAAGCATTGTAAATAAAGTATTTTTATGCCTTTTCCTGCACTGATAGACCGTTGTGGGCGAGTTGCTGGGCGTTAGCTGCGCAGACCATTTGCCAGGGCGCTCACGAGATCAAGTACTGCAGGCGCCGTCCCTTCGGTGGCTGTACCGTTGCCGTTAAGACTTTTTTCGATGGCGGTCACAAGCGCGGATCCTACAACGACACCGTCTGCGCCCTTTGCAATGGCCTTTGCCTGTTCAGGCGTCCTGACGCCGAAGCCAACCGCAACGGGCAGCGGGGTAGCAGCCTTGATGCGGGCGACCTGGGAATGCACGTCGTCGACCACGGGTGCAGCGGCACCCGTAATGCCGGTGATCGACACGTAATAAACAAAGCCCGACGTGTTAGCCAAAACGGCCGGCAGCCTCTTTTCGTCCGTTGTCGGCGTGGCCAGACGAATGAAATTCAGATTGCGTTCGCGCGCTGGCAAACAGAGCTCGTCGTCGGCTTCGGGCGGCACGTCGACCACGATCAGCCCATCAACACCGCTTTCGGCAGCTTCGTCGAGAAAGCGGTCGTTGCCGTATTTGTAAATCGGGTTGTAGTAGCCCATCAGCACGATCGGCGTGTCGGCATCCGAGTGACGGAACTCGCGCACAAGTTCCAGCGTGCGTTTCATGGTCTGGCCGGCTTTCAACGCGCGCTGACTGGAGGCCTGGATGGCGGGGCCGTCGGCCATCGGATCGGAAAACGGCATACCTAATTCGATGACGTCAGCGCCTGCTTCGGGCAGACCGAGCAGGATCTTTTTGGACGTCTCGTAATCCGGATCGCCGGCGGAGATGAAGGTGACGAGCCCTGCGCGCCCGGCGGCGGCGAGCTTGGCAAAGCGTTTGTCTATTCGCGTGTCTGTCATGGTGGGCATGTCATGCGGCGTGAGAGCCACTGGGTCAAGAGGGAGAATGGTCTCGGCTGCTCTGAAAGGGGGGCTGCGCGGGCTGGGCGAAGTGGTTGCGGCAGGAAGACACAAGATTGCTTTTGCAGTAGGGACAGAAGCAAAAACGGGCGGCACATGGTGCCGCCCGCTGTTATTCTTCACGACGTTTCTACGCCCGGACTAGTTACACGGTGCGACGTTATCCTGCAGGACTGTGCCATCCAAGAATGAAACAGTGCCCGCAAATGCGCCGGCGCCATTGGCCTGACAGGTGATCGCTACATTACTGTCGTTGCCCGCACCGGAGAGCGTGTTGCCTGCGTTATCGACGTCGAGTAACTGGCCACCGATTGCACCGTTGAACAGGTTATCGGCTATCGTGACCGTGTTGTTGGCGCGAATTCTGATCGCGTCATCACCGATCACGCCGAATGTGTTGCCGGAAATCGTAAATACGTTGCCGTTGTTCAGATTGATGCCATCGCCATTGGTTGCAACGATCGTGTTGCCGCTGATGCTTCCAGCATTGTTATTGTCAATGTCGATGCCGTCCTCAGTGTTGCTGGTGATGGTGTTGCCAGTGATTGTCAGGCCAGTGTTCCTGTTGTCGAACTGGATCCCATCATCGCCGGCAGTGATGATGTTGTTGGTGATCGTGATGTTCTGGTTGCCGTCGTCGAACTGAATGCCTTCGTCGTTGCCGCCTGCGACGAGCGTGTTCCCACTAATCACAATGTTGCGGTTACGATCCGCATTGTTGTTCGCTCCGTCAAAGTTGATCGCATCATCCCCAGCGACAATGTTGTTGTTGATGATGGTTACATTTACATTTCCGTTGTCGAACTCGATGCCCTCATCGCCAACGTCAAAGATGCGGTTATTGGCGATGCGGACGTTGGTGTTATTGTCGTTGATGTGGATGCCTTCGTTATTGAAGTCGGATATTGTGTTGCCTTCGATGGTGATATTCGAGTTGTCGTCGTCGAACTCGACACCCTGATTAGCACCACCGCTGATCACGTTGTTGGTGACGGCGATGCGGTTGTTGCGATTGTTGAACAGGATGCCGTCGCTGTCCGGATCGGTAATGGTGTTGCCATCGATGACCACGTCCGTGTTGTCGTTGCCGAAGTCGATACCTTCGTTTGCGCCCGTGTTGGTGATGGTGTTGTCCTGAATCAGGATTTTGCTGTTTCTGTTACCGAACCGGATGCCGTTGTTGCCGGTGTTCTGAATCATGTTCTGGGTGATGGCGATGTTGGTTTTGTCCGCACCGCCACCAATACCATTGCCGCCATTGTTGTTGCCGTCAATGAGCAGGCCGGCGATGTGCGTGTTGTCACCCGTTATCGAAATCACGTTGCCCGCGCCCGTATTTATGACCGTTGGCTTGGAACCTGGAGCGGTGAAGCCGACGACGGCGCCGCTTTTTAGCCCGCGCACCTGAATGGTGGAGCCGCCGCCCTGCACGGTCTGATTGGCCTGAACGGTCTGAGTGCCGTCATTGACGGTGCCTCTGACGATCAGCAGTGAGTTGTCGCCGGCCTTGGCCGATTTGTCAGTGATGCTGCCGCCGTTGTTGACGAAGGCCACCCGGTCAAAATCCGTGTTGGTCAGGGCGTCCTCGACGTTTTCTTCCTCGGACTGCACCGTGATGATGTCGGTGTCGCGCTCGATGCGCGCCACCATGCGCCGCTGCTGGCCGGTGAGGCTCCTGAGCGCCTGGCCGTGGCCGGGCTGGCTGAACGGAATGCGTAAGCGCGCGCCGACTTCGTGGCGGTCCTCGCGTACGTCGTCATAGGAGTATTCGTACTCGGCGGTGAGCTGCGAGCCGGGCAGTTCCGGTATGATGTCGTTGATTGCAAGCTCGATGCGGGCCTTGCCGCCGGCGACTTCTTCCAACGCATCGTCATGGTCGAAGTAGAAGCCGCCGCCATAAGCGCGCAGCTCGATTTGATTGGGATCGATCTGCAGGAACTCAACCGGCAGGCGCACACCCAGTTCGCCGTCGAAACCTTTAAGGGCGACTTCCTCGCCGCCGATCATGAAGATGTTGTTTCCAGACAGCAGCACTTCGGTGAAGGTGCCGGTGGCATCATTGGCAAGCTGCGGGTCGGTGACGGGCCCATACCAGTTCACGCGCGCATCGAAATTATGCGACAGCGCTTCCAGGCCGCCGGAGAGCTGCCAGAACGTGTTATCGAGGGATGTGTTGCGCACATCGCCGCCGATCCAGGCGCCGAGGTTGAAGCCCGACGAGGTCATGTGGCGATAGCCGAGCGCGAAGTTGCCTTCCTCGACATCTTCTTCGAAGATCTTGCCGCGCACATCGACAAACGTCAGATCGCGCAAGGATTGGGTGAGGGGAACGAAAACCGTGGCTTCGCCGCGGCTGGCATCGTCGGAATTATAAAAGCCGCCGATTTCATACCAGGCCTGCCAGATATCGTCGTCGTGGGCTGCTGAGGCCGGCGCCGTTGCGACAGCGGCAATCAACACGACCGATAGGGCCGCGGCGAACGCTGCCTTTGAATTGCGAGCGACCTGAATGGCCATCAATGATACCCCTCCCCAAGGCACATCGCTCGACGCAGAACCGGCGGGCGGAGCGAATCCTTAACAAACCTTTAATTCTCTGAAGATTTAGAACACTCGCGCCCTATGGATGCCAGTCAACACAGGCGTTTTGACAGGGATCAGACTTGGATTAGGGAAGGGTGACACATTTGCGCCACAGTTTGGCGCGGAGCCGTGCGCGAGAATGCGGGCCGGGCGTGTCATCACAGCTCGTTACCCGCCACGTGTCCACTGGCCCAGGCCCACTGGAAATTATAACCGCCGAGCCAGCCGGTTACGTCGACGGCTTCGCCGATGGCGTAAAGGCCCGGGACCTTCTTGGCTTGCATGGTCTTGCTGGAAAGCTCCGCCGTCGAGATGCCGCCAGCGGTGACTTCCGCCTTGGCAAAGCCTTCAGTGCCGGTCGGCGAGAAGGACCAGTTGCACAGCGTTTTACCGGCGGCGCTCAGCGTTTTGTCGCTGAGGTTGGCAAGCTCGCCTGCAAGGTGCAGCTCGTCGCACAGGAGGCCGGCGAGACGTGCCGGTACGTGGTGGCCCAGGGCAGCTCGCGCCTGCAACTTCGGCTCGGCGCGTTTTGCTTGCAGCAGCGCGTCCGGCCCTGGGTCTGGAAGGAAGTTTATATGAAGCTGCTGGCGTGGCTGCCAATAGGACGAAATCTGCAAGATGGCCGGGCCCGACATACCCTTGTGGGTGAAGAGAGCGGCTTCGCGAAATGAGGTCTTTTCGAATGTTGCGATGACGTCGCACGAGATGCCGGTTAGCGCGCGAAACGGCATGTCTGGCTCACCCAATGTCAGCGGTACAAGTGCGGGGCGCGGCTCGATCACCTTCAAGCCGAACTGGCGGGCGATGTCGTAGGCAAATCCCGTCGCGCCCATTTTGGGTATCGATGGACCGCCTGTTGCGATCACCAGTTGCGGGGCGCGAACCTCGCTTGTTGCATCCCCTGAAAACATCACCGAGAATTGGCCGTCTGCGTGTGTAATGTCGGTGACGGACCGGCCCAGGCTCAGCTCGACACCGCCTTTCGCACATTCGGCCAGTAACATGTCGACGATCTGGCGAGCGGAACCGTCACAGAATAACTGGCCAAGCGTCTTTTCGTGCCAAGCAATGGCGTGTTTTTCGACGAGCGATATGAAATCCGCTGCCGTGTAGCGCACGAGTGCCGACTTCGCGAAGTGCGGATTGGATGAGAGATAGCACTCAGGCGCGATATTGAGATTGGTGAAGTTGCAGCGCCCGCCACCTGAAATCAGGATTTTTTTGCCCGGCTCTTTTGCGTGATCGACGAGAAGAATGCGTTTGCCGCGCTTGCCGGCAACGCTTGCGCACATCATCCCGGCGCCACCGGCACCGAGAATGATCGCGTCGTAGGATTTCTTCGTGTTGTTTAGGTTTGCGTTCGCCACGCCCGCTTAAAGATCCATGCCGAGATGGCCGGCGACGGCGAACACGTCCTTGTCGCCACGGCCGCACATATTCATGACCAAGAGATCGTCCTGCGGCAGGGTCGGCGCCAATTTCGTGACATGCGCCAATGCGTGCGAAGGCTCAAGCGCGGGGATGATGCCTTCGCGTTTTGTGCAAAGCTGGAAGGCATCCAACGCTTCTTTGTCCGTCACGGAAACGTATTTGACACGGCCTGAATCCTTGAGCCAGGAGTGCTCAGGTCCGACACCAGGATAATCGAGCCCGGCCGATATTGAATGGCCTTCGATGATCTGGCCATCGCCGTCCTGCAGCAGATACGTGCGGTTGCCGTGCAAGACGCCAGGCGAACCACCATTCATGGAAGCTGCATGACCGGTTTCCGTTTCCAGGCCATGACCGCCTGCTTCGACGCCGACGATCTTAACGTCGGTATCGTCAAGGAATGGATGGAACAGACCGATGGCGTTTGAGCCACCGCCGATGCAGGCCACGAGCGTGTCGGGCAAGCGGCCTTCGCGCTCCATCATCTGCTCGCGTACTTCCTGCCCGATTACGGATTGGAAGTCGCGCACCATGGCGGGATATGGGTGCGGGCCGGCTGCCGTGCCGATGATGTAGTAGGTGTTCTCAACGTTGGTAACCCAATCGCGCAACGCTTCGTTCATGGCATCTTTTAATGTGCCGGCGCCGCTGGTGACTGGATTGACCTTGGCTTCCAGGAGCCCCATGCGGAACACGTTGGGTTTCTGGCGCTCGACATCCGTTGCGCCCATGTAGATTTCGCAAGGCAGGCCGAAGCGCGCGCACACGGTCGCAACCGCGACACCGTGCTGACCGGCGCCGGTCTCGGCAATGATGCGGGTCTTGCCCATGCGCATGGCCAGAAGAATTTGGCCAAGGCAGTTGTTGATTTTATGCGAACCAGTGTGATTGAGCTCATCACGCTTGAAGTACACCTTGGCACCACCATTGTTGCCAGCCGCCTTCGCCAGGCTGCGGTAGTGTTCCGTCAGCCGCTCAGCGTAATAAAGCGGTGATGGCCGGCCGGCGTAGTGCGTCATCAAATGCTGAAGCTCTTTGGCAAATGCCGGGTCGGCCTTAGCGTCCTCATAGGCTTTTTCCAGATCGAGGATGAGCGGCATCAGCGTTTCGGCGACAAACCGGCCGCCGAACAATCCGAAATGTCCCTTTTCATCCGGGCCGGAGCGCATTGAATTTTTCAGGGCGTCTGCGGTCTTTCTGCTGGTGTCATCCGACATGGATTAGCATTCCCCTTTTCTGGAGATGTGTCGTCCGACTAAGCGCCAGCGCGACACAGGGTCTGCGGGATCGCAATCAGCCCGCGCGGTGTGATGTTTATGCCGTCGGCAAACCAAACAGGTTGCGCGATGCAGCGTGTTCATGCCTTCTGATTAGCTTTCTTTGCGGCATTAAGGAAGAGGCGGATCAACTCCGGATCCTTCTCGCCCGGCGTGCGCTCGACGCCAGAGGAAACGTCGACGATCGGGGCACCGGTCAGCCGGATGGCCTCGGCAACATTTTCCGGCCTCAGGCCGCCCGCGAGCGCAAAAGGAAGACAAGCTCGTACGTCGTCGAGGATATGCCAGTCGAAGGTCAATCCGTTGCCACCGGGAAGCTTCGCTGACCCTGCATCGCGCGGTGGCTTGGCATCGAAAAGGATAAGATCAGCGATATTTCCCGGATCGTAATAGCGGTCGGCGACGGCAGCATCGCCGGTCTCGCGAACGCCAATCGCTTTCATGACCGGAATGTCATAGCGCTTGCGAATTTCAGCAACGCGCTCAGGCGATTCCGACCCATGCAGCTGTATGACATCGGGCATGACGTTAGTGGCAACTTTGTCGAGCAGTTCGTCATCCGGATCGACAAGAAGCGCGACAACCGCGGGATGGGGAAGCTTGAGACTTGGCGCGGCTTTTTCTGTGGCCATTTGAGATCCGTTGCCACTGGCCGCAATCGAAGTACGCAACTCGCGCGCAGTTTGGGCAAGGTCACGCGCGCTATCGACATCGACGTTGCGCGGGCTCTTGGTGAAAAAGACGAGACCGATATAATCGGCGCCGGCCAGAACCGCCGCCTCAACGGCTTCACGCGTCCTCAATCCGCAGATCTTTACCTGGCTGTAGTTTGGCATTGCACAAGGCTCGTTGGGGGCAGGCTTATTGTCGGTATTCAAGCGCAACCGTTAGCACGTTGAGACGTCGCTGAAACCGAATAGGAAGAATTAAAGCCCTTTAGCGGCCGGCGACAGCAAGCTGCTTCACGGCCGTTGCACTCCCAGCAACGTTAGCGTCACGCTCGGCGGCGAGGCGATCGGCCTCTGCGTGCCATCGCTGCGCTTCGTGCATGCGGCGGGTCGCTGTGCGGCGCCAATGGCCTTGGCTCATCCAAACACTCAATCCGCCGATCAAAACGCCAACGATCAAAGCGCCAAACAGGAATACGTAGAACGGCAACTCAACTGCGATACCCGGATCGCCCCGGAATGGATCGAGCACGAAGCTCACCGGATGACGGTTCGACACCGCCAACGCGACAAGCAGCAACGCCAAGGGAAGCAGGACAAACAGTTTCAAAATGCGCTTTAGCACGTCGGTGTTCTCTAATGGCTGTTAACTTGCGAACGCGCGCGAGAGCCTAGCTATTTGTTTCGCGGTCCCGCCCGTGCGCAACGATCGGTCCAAGTCTTTAGATCGTTGCCGGAAACGCGTTACAACAAAATTGTGCCATTAGCGTTTCCGCGAGTTTGTCGTTCTGCAGGTCCGAAAACGAGTTGCTCTGGGCCCTGGCGGCGATCCCTGCTCACGTCATGCTTCTTTGGCCGGGGCGTTCAGGCGTTCACGCAATTCCTTCCCGGTCTTGAAGAACGGCACGAAACTTTTCAGCGACAGGCACTGGAGCGCCCGTGCGCGGATTGCGCCCCTCGCGTGCCGGGCGATGTTTCACGGTAAACGCACCAAAACCACGCAGCTCGACACGATCGCCGCGCGCCAAGGCATTTACGATCTCATCGAAGATTACGTTGACGATACGCTCCACATCGCGGTGATAAAGATGTGGGTTGGATGCAGCAATTTTTTGAATTAGTTCCGACTTAATCACGCCACGCCCCCTGTGAAAAGCTCTTGTATTTCCTTAATTTTCTGAAGGGTGCCAAACGGAAACGAGGCCGTCAAGGCCAAGTGTCGATAAAGCCTTGTCGCGTGCGGCTAGCGCGGACAGGCTAAAAGGCAGAACACGATCAGCTAGGCCATAAATCAGGCTGGTTAGGCCCCAGCCAGTCGCCGTTGTCGGTTTCCAGTCAACGACGTTCAGATCCTTCTCAATCCTGCGTTCTTCCTCCAGCCAGCGTACGGCAGCAGCTTCACCTCCGATTTGATCAGCCAGCTTGAGCTCTACAGCCTCTCGCCCCGAATAAACACGGCCCGTATCGAGGCCTGGCACCTGCGTCCTGGTTAGGCCCCGGCGGCGCTCAACGAGACCGATGAACCACTGGAAACCTTCTGAGATCATGTCTTGGACAACCTGGCGGCTGGCGTCATCCACCGGCGCGAATGGGGAGGGTGAGGCCTTCAGGTGTCCACTTTTGACCTCGTGCATCTTCACGCCCACTTTTTCCATGAGCTGGGTGACTTCAGGCCATTGCATGAGCACGCCTATAGAGCCCGTGATCGTGTTGCCGCGTGTAACAATGTAGTCGGCGCCCAGGCCCGCGATGTAGCCCGCTGAAGCGGCGACTGTGCCAAACTGGGCCACCACGGGCTTTTTCTCCGCGACGTGGCGCAAAGCTTCAAACAATGCCTCACCGCCAGTCGTCGTGCCGCCAGGACTATTGATAAATAACAAAAGCGCAGCAACGCCGTCCGCGTCGGCGATTTTCTTCAACAACTCAAGCTGCGAGCGGTCTTCCGTAATGGTGCCTTCGATTGCAACCCGGGCGATGTGCTTTTTGCCGGTTAACGCGGCGAGTTGCTCGCTGCTGGTCATGACCAGGCCCAATGCAGCTACGGCGCACACAACAGCCAGTCCGCGCCAGATCGACAGGCGACGGCGCAAGCGGCGGCGGTCAAGAACGTTTTCGGTCTCAAGTGTCATCGTCAATCGACTCCGCGAAACTAGGCGTTGGCGCCAAACAACTCAGCTCCATTTGAACGGATCGTTGAGGCAAGTATTAGGCCAATTTGGGCGAGCAACATGCTGCGTGGGCCGTTTAGCACGACATGGCTCGCATGTTAAAGATATTAATCAGTGGGCGACGTTAATATGCAAGCGTGCGACGCCTAAGGGCGCTCTAAAACGTCTACGCGTCTAACGTGGCAGACGCAAACAGGGGGCCCGAAGCCCCCTGCTGCCTAACCCTCTTTCGCATCTGGGCCTGCCCGACGCGATGCGGCTCAAATGCCACGCGCCGTTCGATGATTCTACTCTTCCTTTTTTTCTTCTTCAGGAGCAGCTTCTTCCGTGGCCGCTTCGTCAGTAGCAGCGGCTTCGTCAGAGGATGGTTCCTCGTCACCGTCGTCGCGGCGCTTCATTGCTGCGCCCAGAATGTCGCCGAGCGATGCACCGCTGTCAGAGGAACCGAACTGCTCGACGGCCTGTTTCTCTTCGGCAATTTCCAACGCCTTGATCGACACATTGATGCGGCGCGAGGCCTTATCCATGCTGACAACGGCGGCATCGATCTTGTTGCCGACGGAAAAGCGCTCGGGCCGCTGCTCTGAGCGATCACGTGACAGGTCGGAACGCTTAATGAAGGTCGTCATGTCGGTATCGGCGATCTTGACCTCGATGCCATTGTCCTGAACGGCAATGACTTCACAGGTGACAGGGCTTCCCTTCTTGATGTCTCCTATGGATTCAATCGGATCGGCGCCGAGCTGTTTGATGCCAAGTGAAATACGTTCCTTCTGACTGTCGACGTCAAGTACGACGGCGCGGACCGTATCGCCTTTGTTGTAATCCTTGATGGCATCGTCACCGGCGCGGCTCCAATCCAAGTCCGACAAGTGAACCATGCCATCGACTCCACCTTCCAGACCGATAAATAGTCCGAACTCGGTGATATTGCGGATCGGTCCTTCGACTTCGGACCCCTTCGGGTGCTGTGTGAGGAAAACATCCCAGGGATTGTCCTGAGTTTGCTTGAGGCCCAAGGAAATGCGCCGCTTCGCAGGATCCACTTCGAGAATCTGTACTTCAACCTGCTGGCTGGTGGAAACGATCTTGCCCGGGTGTACGTTTTTCTTGGTCCAGCTCATCTCCGAGACGTGGATCAAGCCCTCAACACCTGGCTCAAGTTCAACGAATGCGCCGTAGTCGGCAATGTTGGTAACGTTGCCATTGAAGCGTGCATCGACAGGATACTTAGCCTCGATTGCCTGCCAGGGATCATCCTGCAGCTGTTTCATGCCAAGCGAAATGCGTTGCGTTTCCGGATTGATGCGAATGATCTGCACCTTAACCGTGTCGCCGACGTTCAAAATTTCAGATGGATGATTGACGCGACGCCATGCCATGTCGGTGACGTGCAACAAACCGTCGATTCCGCCCAGATCGATGAACGCACCATAGTCGGTAATGTTCTTCACCAAGCCCTCGATGACCTGACCTTCGGCGAGGCGGGCCACGATGTCGGCGCGCTGTTCGGCGCGTGTCTCCTCCAGGACTGAGCGGCGAGAGACAACGATGTTACCGCGGCGGCGATCCATCTTGAGGATCTGGAAGGGTTGGGGCTGATGCATCAACGGCCCAATATCACGTACGGGGCGGACGTCTACCTGAGAGCCCGGCAAGAATGCCACCGCTCCATCCAAGTCTACGGTGAAGCCACCCTTGACCTTGTTGAAGATAACGCCCTGCACCTTTTCATTAGCTTCGAACTGTTTCTCCAGGCGGTTCCAGCTTTCTTCCCGACGTGCCTTCTCGCGCGATAGAACCGCCTCGCCCAGCGCGTTTTCGATGCGCTCCAGATAAACCTCAACTTCGTCCCCGACATTGATATCGGCAGGCTGGTTGCCAACACCAAATTCACGCAGCGGGACACGGCCTTCCATCTTCAGTCCAACATCAATAACGGCCAGGTCCTTTTCGATGCTGATCACTTTTCCTTTGATGACACTGCCTTCATAGAGGTCATCCTTGGCCAAGCTCTCAGCCAGCAGGGCTGCAAATTCATCGTGTGTGGGATTGAGTTCGTTTGGGGTTTCTGATTGCGACATACGCGGGTTTGCTCCAGTGCAAAGCGTGACGGCGACAAGGGTGGCGCATTGAGCAGCCACTTCATCGCCTATTAAGGGTTGATAAGGTTGGTAGCCCTGGTCAGCCGGCCCTGCGCGCGCGAAAAACGCCCGAAGGCCGGGGCTCGTCAAGGCCACCGGTTTTCATGTCTCTTGATTGATATTCAATGATGCCGCTGTGATGGGGTTTCCCGCCAGTTGAAATTTGGACCCGCACCAATCTGCGGCGCGATCCTACTGGCCGATCTTCCTCTTGATCAATCCGACAGCGGCGTCGAATGCGGCTTCTATATCCAAATCACTCGTATCAAGCAAGAGCGCATCCTCGGCGACCTGCATCGGTGCCGCGCCTCGGGCCGCATCGCGAGCATCACGCTCCTTGATCATCTGGAGAACCGCTTCAAGGGTTGTATCTTCGCCTTTTGCCTTATGTTCCAGGTATCGGCGGCGGGCGCGCACCTCCGGGCGGGCATCAATAAAGAGCTTCACGTCGGCGTCAGGGCAAACGACTGTCCCGATGTCGCGCCCATCCAGGACGGCGCCAGGCTTTCTGCGGGCAAATGAACGTTGATAATCTAGCAGGGCCGCCCTGACGGCCGGCACGCGCGCGACAATCGAGGCTGCCTCACCTACCCCTGGTTCGCGCAGTCCTTCATCATCCAGTGTGGCCGGATCCAGACTACGCGCGATGGCAACGACGGCCCAGCGGTCGTCCAGGCGAAAACTGCGGGCCAGCCCGTCACGCGCCACAGCCCGATAGAGTTTGCCGGTGTCGAGATAATGAAGCCCATAGGAGTTGGCGATGCGGCGCGCCAGCGTACCCTTACCGGACGCGGCGGGTCCATCCACAGCAATAATCATGCGCGTCGCTCGGCGTTTTGGGGAGCATCATGCGGGGCGGCAACAAATGTCGCGCCGAGTTCCTGCATCAGCTCACGGAATTCAGGAAAGCTCGTTGCAATCATATTTGTGTCGTCGACCCTCACAGGTTCATCGGCAGATAGACCCATGGTTAGAAATGCCATTGCAATACGATGGTCCATATGGGTCTTGACTGTGCCTCCTCCCGGGACGCTGCCGGTGCCACGCACGATCAGCGTATCGCCGGTCACGTCGGCCTTCACGCCGTTGGCGGACAAACCAGCAGCCGTCGCTGCCAAGCGGTCGCTTTCCTTGACCTTGAGCTCGGCCAAACCGTCCATCACCGTCTCGCCTTTGGCAAAACCCGAGACTGCCGCCAGAATTGGATATTCGTCGATCATGCTGGGCGCGCGCTCGGCCGGCACGTTCACACCCTTTAAAGACGATGCGCGGGCACGAATGTCAGCAATCGGCTCGCCGCTCTCCTCGCGCTCGTTTTGGAACTCTATGTCCGCTCCCATCTCACGCAACGTTTGATAAAAGCCAACACGCGCGGGATTGACCAACACATTTTTTATGGTGACGTCGGAGCCAGGAACGATTACCGCCGCTGCCGTCATGAAGGCGGCAGAGCTGGGATCACCCGGCACGTTCACCGACCGTCCCTGCAGTTCAGCCTCTCCCATGATTGATGTGCGCTTCTTGCCATCGGAGCCCGGCGTTTCGCGGATATCGGCGCCGAAATGGCGCAACATGCGCTCGGTGTGATCGCGGGTCGGCTCGGCTTCAACAACGGTTGTTTCACCGGCTGCGTGCAATCCTGCGAGCAGCACAGCGGATTTCACCTGTGCTGAGGGGACTGGCAGCTCATACTCGATGGGGATCAGCTCGGATGTCCCGATCAAGGTCAGCGGCAAGCAATCTCCGTCACCTTCGGTGTTCAGGCCCATGCGCCGAAGCGGCGTGAGAACGCGTTTCATCGGCCTGCGTGAAAGCGAAGCGTCGCCCGTCACGTTGACGCGCATGCCGTGACCGGCAATCACGCCCATCATCAGCCTGACGCCGGTTCCCGAATTGCCAAAATCAATGGTTGCCGTTTCTTCGTCCGTATCCGCAATGAGACCGCCAACGCCGCGGCCGATCACTTCCCAAGCGCCATCGTCCCTCTTTGTTGCCGGTGCTCCGAGCGCACTCACGGCTTGCGCGGTCCTGAGGACGTCTTCCCCCTCCAGTAGGCCATGGATCATGGTGCGGCCGGTCGCCAGCGCACCGAAGATCAGCGCACGGTGCGAGATCGACTTGTCGCCCGGCATGCGGACCACGCCCTTGAGCGGACCGGACCTTTTCGCCCCGAGCGGCCTTGGAGTATCGGTAGCATTCACTGACTGTCTGACCTTCACCGGGTTAGCGGGCACTGAGGGCATCGATTGCGCCATGCCATTGACGGCCCAACGCCACGCTTTTGAAAGGCTGGCTGCCCGGGCGTTTAGAGCAATTGCGGGCAGGCGATGTCAACGGCGATACCGTCGCGGCAGGTTTGCCTCTCGACGCAGGCGATCCTGACCGCTATGGCTTGGGCGTGAAGAGGACCATTTGACTGGGTGTAAATTCATTTTTGACAGCCAGTGCCGATGTGTGGCAGACCGCATCCTCTCCAGCATACCTTCACGGACTTTCAAGCGAGGCAGCCGACCATGGCGACGAAGCAAGCGCGCGGGACCAAACGTACATGTCAGAACGAAGAGTGCGGCGCCCGCTTTTATGATCTAGAGCGCAATCCCATCAATTGCCCGATTTGCGGCTCGATTTATGCCTTGGCGCATGCGCCTGAAGATCAGGTGATCGAGGATGAAGCGGAAAAGGCGGCTGAAAAGGCCAAGCTCGCCAAGGGCGTCGACGATGATGCTGATGACGAGCAAGAGGCAGACGAGACGGAGGCCGTGGAGGAACTCGCCGATCTAGAAGACGAGGATGACATTGCCGATGGCGACGACAATGACGCCTTCCTTGAGGAAGAGGAAGAAGACAGCGGGTCGGTTAGCGATATCATCCCCGCCAAACCGAGCGGTAAGGACGAAAGTTAGAACGCTCACGTAACCTATGGACGGCGAAGAACCTCTGGGCGCAGATCTAATTTCAGGTGCGTAACCGCCCCTGCCTTAGGGAAGCGATTGCTGGCGGGCTTGTCTTTTTGTCCGTGCCATCCTATTCATCGCGATCAGTCCTGAAGCAGGACTTTTGCGCGACATTCGGAACCAGCCCAACCGGTTCCGCGTTCAAAGGTCGGGGCCGTAGCTCAGTTGGGAGAGCGCTACAATGGCATTGTAGAGGTCAGGGGTTCGATTCCCCTCGGCTCCACCAATTATATGTCCTCGCGCGCTCGTCGCGCTCCGGACGGGGCGCCGAATGGTCGGCGGGTCGCCTTGCTCCCGAGCCCTTCGGGCTGGTCGAATTGGTTCTACGTTTCTCCCCGCAAGTCCAACATTAGTTCGTCTCACGCGTACTGTTCGGGCTTGCAGCCCGGCACGCTGCGTCAGCGCGGCAAGTTCTATACTTGCGCCGACACCCACGGCTCCGCCTACGGGCGCGGCGGTCAACTCGCCGCCAACCGGATCACTCGCTGTAGCTTTTTTCTTGCGCCGACGGGTGCGGCTTCGCCTATACCCGCGGCGGTCAACTTGCCATTATCCTTGCGCTGATGCGCACGGCTCCGCCTACGCGCACAGCGGTCAACGCGCCGCCCGCCGAATCGCTCGTGGCAACCGTTGCCGCGCACACGCCGCCACCCGCGTCACTCCCGGCGCGGGTGTAGCCGGAGGCGTACCCGTCGCCGATATCGCGGTGCCAGCGCGAGAGCGCTGAATAGCGCCGCGATCAAACAGCAAGCCGTCTTGCTCCCGGGCCCTGCGGGCTTTTCGCTTGGTTTGAGTCCTCTCCCTCAAGGTAGACGCCGCCGGCGCGCGTAACGCTCTCACCAACGACCACATCCGGCACCAGCTTGATT
Organism: Hyphomicrobiaceae bacterium; assembly: GCA_965222485.1. Taxonomy (GTDB): domain Bacteria; phylum Pseudomonadota; class Alphaproteobacteria; order Rhizobiales; family Hyphomicrobiaceae; genus CBDCUC01. The sequence continues at coordinate 856,611 of CBDCUC010000040.1, read as the reverse complement.
GAGGTCAAGCCGGTGCAGCAGCATGTGCCCTATCAGGGCATCGGCGGCGATCACTGATCAAAAATGGGGGTGGACAAGGGCGTTAATGAGAGAGCGCCGACCCATCAACGGATTGCGCAACCAGCTTCGCGGAGCGGGGGTGTTATGTTTGTGCGTTGTGCTGACGGGTCTTGCGGCTTGTCATCCGCCTGAAGCGCCAGGTTCGTCGTTGGCGCTATCGTCGCGAGAAACGATCCACTTGGCCCCCGAGGAAAGACAGCGCTTGCGAGCAGGTATGCTCCGGTATCTGAGTGCAACTCAAGCCATCGCCGATGCCCTGGCTACGAACAAAGTTTCAACAATCCCAGCAATCGCTGGCGAGGTCGGGATGGATGCAGTCAAAGACGTGTCCGTCCTCTCAACCATGAAGCTGCCGCCCCAGTTCGTATTACTTGCAGCCGATACGCACAATAAATTTGATGAGCTTGCGGAGGCCGCTGCCCAGAAGGCAACGACGCAGAAACTTCTCGGACTGCTGCGTGACATCATGGCGAACTGTTCGGCCTGTCACCAGTCCTACCAAGTCACGTCGCCCTGAGGCATGCTGGCGAACATTGGCTAGTCGCAGCGTCACCGTTCTACGTCTTATTGTCAGACCGGCTGCCCAGCGGCCAGCTTCTGAGCGCGATCGATTGTTTGGCCTGCTCCGTTCGGGTCTCCAACTCACTTGCCGACAGCAGCCCGGACTGGGTGTCGGGAAAACCGACAACGGAGCTGGCGTTGATGCTGGCAGCCAATAGTGCGTCTTCCGGAGTGCGCTGCTGCGCAAGGTAGAGAGACAGCGTCGATGCAAATGCATCGCCGGCGCCTGCCGTCCCGGCAATAGTGGCCGGAAGCGCGGGACAGTAAACGATGGAGGCCGGAGAGCCGATATAGGCGCCGCGTCCGCCATCTGTCACGACGACGTATCGCACGCCGATTGACGTCATGGCGCTGACGAACCCGGCCAAAGTCATCTCATAGCCACCTGAGGCCAGGCCACGGACGACAAGCGGTGCAGGCTGCTCGTCGGTTTCAAGCGGCAAATTCGGTCCGCCCTCGCCGCTCGAGCGCACGAGCGAAGGAACAAGCGCATCGGCTTCGGTGCGGTTGACCGACAAAATATCGATCTCACTCAATATGTTCGTCAGTTCTTCGGCCCTGCTTGTGAGTTGCCGGATGCCTGGATTGGCCGCGACCATCGCGCCTTGTGCTTTTGCGCGGCGCACGAGTTCGGGAAAGCAATCGGCGGACTGGTTACTCAGACTGGAGATGTAGACGAGGTCGACCTCGAACATCGCATCCGTGAGGTCAGGCTCGCAGAGCAGGGAATTGGCACCGCGGAAGGTGAAAATGACGGCGTTCTTTTCATGCGACGAGATGAGCACCGATGCCCCGGTTGTGGCCTCGGGCACGCGCTTGACCCAGCGCGTTGAAACGCCCTCCTGTGTCAGCCTGTTCAAGACGGTGTCGGCACGCTGATCCTGACCGAGCTTGACAAGCGTGGAGGCATCTGCGCCCAGGCGCGCCATAGACACGGCCGCGTTGACGGCACCACCACCACAGTGATTGGAAATTTCCTCCGCCTCGGTCTTGCGGCCCTCCTCCAGCAGCAGAAACGAAGTGTCGGCGTTGCCCATGGTCATGCGCTCGATGCGCGCGTCGTCGACGATGGCGATGGAGTCCACGGTGGCTCCGCCTATGGTCAACACCTTCATCTGTTGCTCCTGAAAAAATGCGACGCATGCTCGGCTTATACCGCATCACATCCCATCTCAAAAAAAATCTCCATGGGCCTGAACCGAATGCATTGCCGGTGCGACCAACACTGCAGAGGCCGCATAACGCTGCGTCTCAAGTTCGAAATACCCGCATTAACCCTCGTAGACGAACCCTAACCTATTGGAGATTATGATGACGTCTCTCACCAAAAACATCAGCTTTGCAACCACCTCAATCGTATTGGTCTTCGCAGCGTCGCCAGCCCCGGTGTCAGCGGCCGACCACACAACATGTAACGACTACGCCAATACCGCGATTTTCCACGAACAACTAAACCAAATGAACGGCTGCGGTTATGGAGGGCTTCGTTGGCATGAATCACGAGAGCTGCACTATTCCTGGTGTCTGTTCCAAGGCAAAGGACGGGTGCTTAGAGAGAACGTTAAACGGGTTAATAAGCTCAAGAAGTGCGGCGCCGTTTAAGTCACACAACCCCACCGGATAGGAAAGGACTGGCGCATTCTGGGTACTGCCGATCGACGCCGCGCGTGAAAGAACGCGCGATGATCGGAGTGCGCGCGCCGGCCTTGCCGCTTTGGTGCAATGAAGGCTTTACGTCGCGCTGTTGGACTTCTCGCCCCTAGTGCTGCATAGGAGACCGGAAATACGAAAAACGGCTCCATGCCAACATGGCGCCGCATCGAGAAATACTTGAGTCTTCAGCGACCGCATGGCCCCGCCGCTTCTCACATTAAGAGACATCCGCATCACCTTCGGGTCGACGCCGCTGCTGATGGGGGCGGAGCTCACAGTTGCACCAGGCGATCGGCTTTGCCTGGTGGGACGCAACGGGTCGGGTAAATCGACACTATTGAAGATCGCCGCCGGACTAATCGAAGCGGACGCCGGCGAGCGCTTTATTCATCCGAATGCATCGATCCGCTACCTGCCGCAGGAAGCTGATTTTTCCGACTTTGGCACGGTTGCGGCCTATGTGGAAGCCGGCCTTGGCCCCACCGACGATCCTTACCGTGCGCATCAATTGCTAGAGGACTGTGGCCTGACGGGAGACAGGGATCCTGTAACGCTATCGGGCGGCGAAGCGCGCCGGGCGGCTTTGGTCCGTGTTCTGGCGGCAAGGCCTGACATTCTTCTGCTCGATGAGCCGACCAACCACCTTGATCTGCCCGCTATCGCATGGCTTGAGGAAAAATTGGAAGAGACCCGTTCCGCGATCATTCTGATCTCGCACGACCGACGCCTATTGGAATCGATTGGGCGGTCTACGGTTTGGATTGATCGAGGACAGGCGCGCAGGCTCGATCAGAACTTTTCCAAATTCGAGGTTTGGCGCGACCGGCAGATCGAACAGGAAGAGCTTGAGCTGCATAAGCTTGAACGCAAAATAGAACGCGAAGAGCGTTGGATGTACGGCGGCGGCGTGACGGCGCGCCGCAAACGCAATATGCGTCGCGTCGGTGAACTGCAGCAGATGCGCAAGGCGCGCAGCGAGTTCGTCCGGCCGCAAGGAGAGATCAACGTAGCGCCGGTGGATGCAACGTTGTCCGGCAAGCTCGTTATCGAGGCTGAGCACTTGAGCAAGTCTTACGCCGGTACAGCAATCGTGCGAGACTTCTCAACGCGCATTCTGCGCGGCGACCGCATCGGTATAATCGGTCCCAATGGCGCTGGCAAAACGACCTTGCTGCGAATGCTGACGGGTGAGCTGGAGCCTGATGCAGGATCGTTGCGGCTTGGCAGCAATCTTGAAATCGTTTCTCTCGATCAAAAGCGCGAGGATCTCAAGGCAGACTGGACAGTTGCCGACGCGCTGACGGGTGGGCGCGGCGATCAGGTTTTGATCAACGGCAAGCCCCGCCACGTAACCGGTTATTTGCGCGACTTTCTGTTTCAGCCTGAGCAAGCTCGTTCGCCGATTTCTGCTCTGTCTGGTGGTGAACGTGGACGCTTGATGCTGGCGCGCGCGCTTGCAAAATCGTCCAACCTGCTTGTTCTGGATGAACCAACCAACGACCTTGATCTTGAAACGCTTGATCTGCTGCAGGAGCTGCTCTCAGATTATGCGGGCACTGTTCTTTTGGTCAGCCACGATCGAGATTTTCTGGACCGTGTGGTGACAAGTACGATTGCCGCGGATGTCGACGGGCGCTGGCTGGAATATGCCGGCGGTTATTCCGACATGCTGGCGCAGCGAGGCGGACGAGACATTGGTGAAAAGCCAACACCTTCACGGCCAAAGCAAACATCGAGCAAGCCGGACACGAAACCGCCGGAAAAGTCACAGGCAGCGCCATCTCCTAAACGCAAACTGAGCTTCAAGGACAAACACGCGCTTGAGACGCTGCCAGCGCAGATGGAAAACCTCACCAACGAAATCGAACGCCTGCACACCGAGATTTCGGATGAGGGGTTGTTTGCAAGAGACGCTCAGGCGTTTGAAGCTGCAACAGTCAGGCTTGCTGAGGCGCAGGATGAACTGGAACGGGCAGAAGAGAAATGGCTCGAACTGGAAATGCTGCGCGAAGAGCTGGAAAGCTGAAGGATGTGTTTTTTTGCGCCGACGCCCACGGCTCCGCCTCTGTTTTTGCTCGCAGGCTATTCCGCGCTTCTGCGCGGGCCTGCGAGTCCGGTGACGGGTTGGGCTTCGCCTACACCCGCGCCGGGAAGCACCCAAGGTGGCGCAATGCACGCAGCAAACGTCGCGACGCGTGATGCCGCAGGCGGCGAGTTGACCGCCGCTGCGGTAGCTGAAGGCGTCGCAGTCGGCACAGCTCAATAATGTAGCCGAAGGCGTATGAGCCCATTATTGAATTTGAATCGTACGTAGATAGTCGGCCAGCTGCTCGATGCGAGCAGCTGCGCGTTGCGCATTCGCTTCACTTGAAAATACTGGACCCCAAGCCAGCATGCTTGAACTCCCGTGCGCTTTGTAGCCGCCTCCATTGGCGATGGTGTCGGCAACACGCTCGAATGGAAACTCACCGCCATTGCGCGCCGAAATTCTAGTCAGATCGGCCGGCTTCTCTTTGAGGACTTCTGCCATCGGCCCGTAGCCGTCTCCGTCTTGGCCATGACATACTGCGCAATACCGCAGGTACTTCTGACGGCCGGTGCTGTCATCGGGCCTGATCTCGGCGGACAGAGCATCCTGTTGCTCGTCCTGGGCCAGCGTGATCGGTGCAAAAACGTGTAGTGCAGCGGTAAAAACTAATACCGGCAACACTCGGAAATTGGGCATGAACAGCATCCTTTGGTCAGTGTCCGACTAGGCCAGGATGGCGGCGCGACGCCCGGCCGCATTGATGAGCATCAACAGCAGCCGCCGCAATCCGGGTTTTCCAATCGAATGGAGAGGCGCGCGCCTACCTTTGAATTTCGTGGGCTGCTTGAAGTCATGGCCCAACACCCCATATGTTGAGCATCCGAAATGCTCTGAAGCAACCGGCGCCGTCAGTGGATCATGGGCCGGGTGGATGGGAGGCCAGCTTTTCGCCTTGGCTCTCATTGCTGCCAATTCACGAGCTGTTCGGCAAAGTCGCTTCGAATAGACAAGGGCTTTTAAAAGATGACGCGCATGGGCATGCTCTCAAGTCCCTTCCTTTTAGGGTTTGAGGAAATAGAACGGTTGGTGGACCGGGCCGGAAAAGGCGCGGACGGAGGCTACCCGCCATATAATATCGAGCGGGTGCAGGCCGACGATGACGGCGCGGCAGAATTGCTGCGCATTACACTCGCGGTTGCAGGTTTTACCCGAGACCAGCTTGAGATCTCTCTTGAAGACAAGCAGCTCACAGTAAGAGGCCGCCAACAGGAAGAGGCGCCACGTGAGTACCTGTATCGCGGCATTGCAGCACGGCAGTTTCAAAGAACATTCGTGCTTGCCGACGGTATTGAGGTTAAATCAGCCGACTTAGCCGATGGTTTGTTGTCAATCGATCTCGTTCGCCTCGAACCGCAGCGGCAAATCCGAAAAATCGACATTGGCTAACGGTCACACCGAAGCCACACACGTTAAGGAATCGGTCCAATTCGTTGGCCAAGCGCAGCGAATCGGCAGATGATGGTCTCCTGTTCACGTACTGTTGGGGAAATTGTTGTATTTCCGCCGTGAACATATGGCATGACGTGCCTGGGGCCTTCGAGGATGGAGGAGTATGCGTCATGAATGCAGAAATCGAAAAACGCGAGATTAGCGAGCAGGAGCTTGCGCATCTTGGCGACGGTGAGGTTGCATACATCAAGACACTGACGTCCGATGAAGCCAGCCGCATATTTCCAACTATCGAAGGCCTGCCTGAAGGCATAAACCTTTACGCATTGCATGCTGCGGACGGTACGCCCTTGGCGTTGACCGACACCATGCAGGCTGCACTTGGGCATGCTATGGGTGACGAATTAGAAGTGGCCAGCGTGCATTAGACTGACATCCGTAGCGAATTTGCTTGTGGCATATTTTTCTTGCCGACGACCGGCAAGTGTTGCGCACAAGGCATAAGCTGACACAATTTAAAGCCCCGGCTCTAACCAAGGCCGGGGCTTATGTGTTGCCGTTGTTATTGTTCGATAAAGAATGGTCGCAGCCCCATTTGGGTATCAAGCCGGGCCGATTAGACCCTAAGCAAGCTGGTCAGCCGCGATAGTGTGCAAATTGGCCTTTCGGCTTAAATCTTTCCAAATACTGAGGAACGATGACACCGCACGCATGCGGGAGCTCAACGCCAAGTTCCGTAATCGTGCGTCCGTCTTTTTCTGCCTCCTGACTGACAACATTATCCTTTTGCAGCATACGAACCTGGTCCAAGGTCATGGGGCGCAGCGCGTTGGGCAACGGCCAAGTCAAGAGCGCCATTAGCTTTGCGATCCAAAATGGAATGCTGACGTAACGGCGCTTGCGCCCAGACCAGGACTGCGTGTGATCGAGCAATTGACGAAACGACATGACATCGGGTCCGCCAAGCTCGTAAATTTGACCGCTACGACCGTGGCTAACGGCAGCATTCGCTACAGCTAGTGCTAGATCGCCGACGTAGATCGGCTGGAAGCGTGTTCGACCGCGACCGATCAGAGGCAGAAACGGCGATAGGGTGGCCATCCCCGCAAAGCGATTGAAGAACTCATCCTCAGGGCCAAACACGATTGATGGTCGAAGAATAATTGCGTCGGGAAATTCTTCCAGCACAGCAGCTTCGCCGCGCGCTTTGGAACGTGCATAGTTCGATCTCGCCTTTGGATCTGCACCTATTGCAGAGATATGGATCAGTCGACGTGCGCCGGCCTGCCGTGCTGCCCTAGCGACGGCGCGCGCGCCGTCTTCGTGTACAGCCTTGAAGCTTTGCTTGCCCGTGCCGGCCAGGATGCCAACACAATTGATTACGATGTCGGCACCGTTAACGGCCCGATCGACAGACTCTGGATATCGCAGGTTGGCCTGTACCGGCTGAATCTGACCGACGACACCCATGGGCTGAAGATGGCCGGCCAGATCGGGACGCCGTGATGCGGCGCGAATACGATAGCCGCGCGCTGCCAATTCGCGAACTATATTTCGCCCGACGAATCCAGACCCGCCGAAAACTGTGGCAAGCTCGTCCATATTGGTTGCCCTCGATAAGCTTTCTGACATTTAAATTCTACCCAGCTATGTGCCACCAAACTTGGCAGCAGGATCGTGGACCGGCTACCCGTGCCGCATTCGCCGGTTGCAGACACGCCTGGCAGCATATGACCGACTGGTGTTGCCACGCGCGCCATTACCGCACGCCCTGACATCCGGCATGTTCGTCCCCCGGACATTTTGAGTACCGCCCCTCAATGCATTACACATCGGTGTGATGCCTGTGAAGCAGTGCAAAGGGGTAATTTGCCCGCATTTGGTATGAAGGATTGCCGCACCTTGTACGCCTACTGCTGGTGCTCACCGCCGCAATTGGTACAAACCGCGGCAGCCGTAATTGACAACGCCTCCCGCGCAAACTACCACAGCCGCTTCAGCAGGCAGTCAATACATCGCGGGGGACTTCCCGCGGCTTCATTTTTGAGTTGCCTGTAAGCCCACCTTCGATTTGCCCAGGTGGCGGAATTGGTAGACGCGCTGGCTTCAGGTGCCAGTGATCGCAAGATCGTGGAGGTTCGAGTCCTCTCCTGGGCACCATCAGCGCCGCGCCTGCTTCATGTGATAGCGTCATGTGCTGGCGCCCGGCACCTAGCCGGCAGGACGCCACGTGCGGACAGATTGAACAAGTTGCACAAGGGGCTTCGGCAATGTCAGCAGGAAAAATCGAACTTCATACGGGCGATCTTCCGGAGGGTTTGTCGTTTGGTGATAGCGTCGCAATCGATACGGAGACGCTCGGTCTTAATCCGCATCGCGACCGCCTGTGCCTCGTGCAACTTTCAGCCGGTGACGGTGTTGCCCATCTCGTACAGTTCCGCCCCGATGACTACCGCGCCCCACGCCTCATTGCGCTCTTGAACGATCCAAAGGTTTTGAAGATTTTTCACTTTGGACGCTTCGATATCGCGGTGTTGAAAAAGTACCTCGGCGCGACGACAACACCAGTTTTCTGCACAAAGATCGGGTCCAAGCTGGCGCGGACCTATACTGACCGTCATGGCCTGAAGGATCTGTGCAGCGAACTCTTGGGCGTTGAGCTGTCAAAGCAGCAGCAAAGTTCCGATTGGGCGGCAGAAGACCTAAGCCCGGCACAACAGGCGTATGCGGCCTCTGATGTGCTTTATCTGCACAAGCTCAAGGCGAAGCTCGACGAAATGCTGGATCGAGATGGACGGCGGGAATTTGCACAGGCTGCTTTTGACTTCCTTCCGACACGGGCAGAGCTCGATTTGGCGGGTTTTGCCGAGATGGACCTGTTCGGTCACAAATAGTGCACGCCCCTAGGGCTGCCGGCTCAGGCTGATGGCCCCGGCATCGCTTATTGAAGGACAAAACCGGGTCGCAAATTTACCCCAATTGAGGGGGAAGGTCAGCACGCGGGGCATTAGGGTTTCCAGCCCGGTCCGTGGGTGGATCCGGCGTATACCAAAGCATTTTTGCGCGTGTTGGCGGGAACCGGCCAAGAGTTGTGTTGGCGCACGCCATGTTCGCGCGTTAGACATTGACACGAACATCACAGGCTCGCGAAGGCCCGAATACCAAAATGACGGATGCGACGGCAATTCACGGCACGGGGAGCACCGATGCCCGGCAAGCTGGCGGCGGCATCGTGACCGTGACTGACCGTACGTCTGCATTGCACGCGGCCAAAAGGCACACGCGTTTTGTCAATGCAATGAGGCTCTTTCTGCCGGCGGCGTGTTTTGGCGTTGCTGCTCTTTATGCCGCCTCAGCGATGAATTCAAAGGACTGGGATGGGTCGATCGTTGACCTGGATCCAAGAAAAGTGCTGCCCGAAAACCTCGCGATGAACAACCCGACATATCGCGGCTTCAACAAGGACGGCGGGTCATATTTCATCACTGCCAAGACCGCCAAGCAGGATTTTTCCAAGCCAAGGCAGGTCACGCTGAATACGATTACCGGCGAACTTGTAGATGCCAAAAAGATGAAGACCGTGCTTGAGGCAACGCGCGGCACATTTGATACCAAGTCCAACCACCTGGAGCTATTCGACGGCATCACAATCACGTCGCAGGATGGCATGTCGGCCAAACTAAAGACCGCCTCGATCAAGACGAAGAAGAAGCTGATTACATCCAACGACCCGGTGCAAGTGGAAATGGCAACGGGCTCGATCAAATCGAACCGGCTGCAAATACGGCAGCAGACGCGAGAGGTTTCGTTTCTAGACGATGTCGTGGCGCGGCTGAGACCGCAGAAAAAAAAGCCAGAGGTTACCGCAGCCGGTCAGGCCGCGGGACGGAAGCAAAATGCCAACGGCGCGAACCCGTTTGGGGCTTCGGATCAACCTGTCGACGTGTACGCGAAGCGCCTGGACGTATTTGACGATAAGAAACTCGCGGTATTCGCCGGCAATGTGCGAGCCGTTCAGGGTGAGACCACGCTTGTTACGCGCGAATTGGAAATCGCCTACAAGAACGAAGAGAAACCGTCCGACGGCGGTAAGCCGGAAAGTAAGAACAAGTCATCTTCAGGCGCCTCTCAGGTCGACAAGATCACCGCCAAGTATCCGGTGATGATAAAACGCGGCGCTGAGCAACAGGTGACCAGCCAATCAGCGGTGTTTGATGCAAAACAGCAGACCGCGTTGTTGTCGCAAAATGTCGTGTTGTCCAGCGGACAGGACCGGCGTGCAACGGCGGACCAGGCCCTACTCAACTCCAAAGACGGAAGTGCGGTGCTCAGTGGCAATGTCGTGGTCATCCAGGGGCGGAACCGGCTTAATGGGCGTCATCTGTTCGTCGATCAGGCCAAAGGTATTGCAAAGCTGACTGCGCCTCCGGCCGGCGGCAGCGGCCCTGGCCGGATCACTGCCCGCCTTTACTCAAACGATGGTGCAAAGGGCAGCGACAAGGCAGGCACGGACACCAAGCCCACGAACGCACCGAAAAAGAAGACCCTTGGTGCTGCATTTGCCACCGACCCGAAAGCGCCGGTCGATATTGAAGCCGACAGCCTTGATGTCGATGACAAACAAAGCTCGGCGGTATTCGTGGGCGGCGTCGTTGCTAGGCAGGGCTCCTTCACGATGCGATCGACAAAGCTTACTGCTCACTACGTGGGCGGAAGTGGCCTTGGCGATCCGCTCGCCGCGAAGAAAGATAAGAGCGAGAATACGACCGCTCAATTGAAAGAGATCCGCGCAGATGGAAAGGTTGTGATTACATCGACCAATGCGCATAAGGCGGAAGGCGACTGGGCAAAATTCGACGCAAAGACCAACACCGTGGAAGTTGGCGGCGATGTCAGGCTAAGTCAGGGAAAAACCGTCGTTCGCGGCACGCGAATCCTGATCAATATGAACAGTGGCGAAGCGACTATCGTAAGTGACAAGAATGTTGCGGGGGGCGGTTGGTCATCGATCCTGGAAACCCAGGTTGAGTCTGCAAAAAAGAAGGGAAAGGGTAAAGGTAAGACGCAACTTAGACCAATCCAGATGCCAGACGGACGGGCAAGCGCTGTCTTCTATCCGCAAGAGCTTAAGAATTCGGCGAAAACGCAGCGCTCCAAATCAGGCGCTCAGACACCGGGTTCAAAACAGGCGGCGCCGGCCGAGGGTTCAAATGCGGCACGCGCCCGCCAACCCAGCGCCAGCAGCTGGGAATCGTTTACGACGACGGGCGGTCAATCTAACTGAGGCTAGCGATTTTTTTTACACCCAAGCCGGCTTGTGCCGGGAGCACGGCAACTTCACATTTTCTGGTTCGTCGCTACATTGGCTAACGAATTCGGTCATGTTAGGTGGTTTTCAGCCGCCTGCTGAATATCCGCACTATGGTAATCCGCCTGCTGGCGCCGTTGGCCTTAATTTGTGCGCACAATTGGCGGCAGTTTACGCCGCCGCCGCTGGTTCACCGGCGCGTGTGTATCATCAGTTCTCGCCCACTCGCGCCAGAGGGCAGGCCGTCATGTCGTTGAGGTTGCAACATTGGTAAACGTTCCGCGGTTCCCGAATTCGCCACCCGATGGCACGATGGACTACGGTTCGCAACCGGCGACGGGCGACCCGGCCCAATATCAACACTATCCAGATCAGTGGCGCGATCGACGCATCGAGTCTGAGGTGGTGCTGGCGCACGGTGCTGAAGGTTGGTTAACGGTCGGTGAGGTCAAAAAGACCTACAAGAATAGGACAGTTGTAAAAGGGGTGAGCCTGTCGGTGCGGCGGGGCGAGTCAGTTGGGCTACTGGGCCCGAATGGTGCCGGAAAGACCACCGTTTTTTACATGATTACAGGCCTTGTCCCCGCTGACTCCGGTCAGATCACCATTGATGGGCACGATGTCACCCGGCTGCCGATGTACCGGCGAGCTCGTCTTGGAATTGGCTATCTTCCTCAAGAGGCCTCGATTTTCCGCGGTCTAACGGTTGAACAAAATATAATGTCGGTTCTTGAGCTGGTTGAGCCGAACCGACGCAAACGCAAGCAGCAGCTTGATGAATTGCTCGAGGAGTTTCGTATTGCCGACCGGCGCAAGCTGCCCTCGATTGCGCTGTCCGGTGGCGAGCGGAGGCGTTGTGAGATCGCCCGGGCCCTGGCCTCCCGTCCGGCGTTTATGCTGCTGGACGAGCCGTTTGCCGGTGTCGACCCGCTGGCCGTCGGCGACATCCAACAGCTGGTCCGTCACTTGACTGAGCGCGGGATTGGCGTTCTCATTACAGATCACAACGTTAGAGAGACGCTTGACCTTGTGGAACGCGCCTACGTGATCTACGAAGGTCAAGTTCTTACACAAGGTAACCCGCAAGAAATCATAAACAATGAAGACGTCAGACGCGTATACCTGGGGGATATGTTCGTTAACGGGCGTTGATTATTGTGCCAAGCCTAAGGCTCCGTTCAGACGGCAAGAAGGCTAGGTCATGGCGCTATCGGCCAAACTCGAGTTGAGAAACAGCCAGCAGTTGGTGATGACACCCCAACTGCAGCAGGCGATTCAACTTCTGCAACTTTCAAATCTGGAACTCGTCCAGTTCGTGGAAACGGAACTGGAGAGAAATCCGTTGCTGGAGCGGGATGAAAGTGGCAGCGAAGGTGAAAGTTTAACACGCAAAGAGGATGGCGAAGGCAATTCCAGTCCGGAATTCTCCGAGGGCATGGAAGCGAAAGGCGACGACGAAAATTGGCTCAACCTGGAAAAGCGTGTCGACGGCAACGAACTGGATACCGACTTCGAGAACGTCTTTCCTGACCGAGCGCAAACCAATTCCGCCGCCGATGCACAGGCATCGGATCCGTATGCCGGAACCTCCAGCTGGTCGAACGGGCGGGCACGATCCTCCAACTTCGACGATGACGACATGAATCTTGAGTCGATTGTCGCATCCGAGATTTCACTGAAAGACCACCTCGCACAACAGTTGCCGCTGGCGCTCGCAGATCCAGCGGACCGTCTGATTGGACAACACCTCATCGATTCGGTCGACGAGGCAGGTTATGTGCGCGCCAACCTCGGTAATGTCGGCGACCGCCTGGGTGCCTCAGAAGAGCAGGTTCAACGCGTGCTGGGCGTATTGCAAACCTTCGACCCACCCGGAATTTTTGCGCGTTCGCTCGGTGAGTGCCTGGCGCTGCAGCTACGTGAACTCAACCATTACGATCCGCAAATCGCCCTGCTCCTGGAACACCTCGACAAGCTGGCCGCACATGACATTAACGGCTTGCGCAAAGCTGTCGGTGTGGACATGGAAGAGCTCACCGACATGATCAACGAGATCAAGCAGCTCAATCCCAAGCCAGGGCTGAAATTCGGTTCCGTCCAGGTGCAACCCATCGTCCCGGACGTTATTGTGCGCATGGCATCCGATGGCAGCTGGCTCGTCGAGCTTAATAGCGAAACACTTCCGCGTGTACTGGTAAACAGAACCTATTTTACGCGCGTTTCAAAGACGGCCAACTCAGAACGGGACAAAGGGTATCTTGTCGATTGTCTGCAGACCGCTAACTGGCTGGTAAAGAGTCTCGACCAGCGTGCACGAACTATTTTGCGTGTCGCCGAGGAAATCGTGCGTCAGCAGGACGGGTTCTTTACCTACGGCGTACAACACCTCAGGCCACTCAATCTAAAGACAGTTGCCGAAGCCATATCAATGCATGAGTCGACGGTCTCTCGGGTTACCTCCAACAAGTATGTCGCGACGGCGCGTGGCATCTTCGAACTCAAATACTTCTTTACCTCCGCAATTGCGTCTTCAGAGCATGGGGAGGCACATTCTTCAGAGGCCGTACGCCACCGAATCAGACAACTGATTGATGGTGAAACACCCAAGTCGATCCTGTCCGATGACCGAATCGTGGAAATGCTCAAAACTGACGGAATCGACATTGCACGGCGCACGGTAGCCAAGTATCGCGAGGCGATGCGCATTCCGTCGTCGGTACAACGCAGGCGCGAAAAGCGCATGATGCAAAGCATTGCGGATGGTGTTTAGGTTCGGCTCCTGAACGGCTCTAATGTGGGCTGAATCGCCGCAATGGTCGGCTAAATGGCCTCTTGACGCGGATTGCTGCACATGCACATAGACACCCGACGAATGCGCTGGTGACGGGGGCTCTGGATCAATTGACACCTGAGGGGTGTCGATCTACCGTCATGTTCTCGACACGCTTGGGAGGTTGACCTGCCCACGGGAAATTTCCGGAGTTGACCACGGTTTCAATGGTCTTGTGGCAGGGAAACTTCGCGCCTCGGGCCAGCCAACCGCTCAATTCGCGGGGCGCTTCGATGTTGCACATATCAGCGAACACGAAGGCGGCAGAATGACACTGCAAGTCACCGGTAAGAACGTCGATGCAGGTGGAGCCTATAAGGACTACATCGCAGAAAAGATTTCGGTCGTACTGGAGAAATATATCGGGCCTGAGATCTCTGGCCATGCGAGGCTGGAAAAAGAAAAAACAGGTTTTCGCACAAACTGCTCGATACGCTTGAAGACAGGGCTCTTACTTGAGGCGCACGGCGAGGGGCACGATGCCTATTCGAGCGCCGATGCCGCCGTTGAACGTTTGGAAAAACGACTCAGGCGATACAAGCGCCGGCTGAAGAATCATCAATCCGGTCGTGACACTTCATTGCCTGCGCCGGAGCGAGCTGCACGCGATTATGTCGTGCAAGTTGATGCAGAAGAAAGTGACGATGACAATGCCACGCATCCGGTCATTATTGCGGAAACCGAGCGTGGAATACGTGAGCTATCTGTTAGGGAAGCTGTCATGCACCTCGATCTGACGGAGGACCAGTTCCTAGTATTCCGTAACGGCGGTAACGGGGAGCTAAACGTTGTATATCGACGGGCTGATGGAAACATCGGCTGGATTGACCCGAGCACAAGCTCGGCCGACGATCAATTCAACGGTAACGCAAGTAGTGTAGGTGATACAGCGCGCTGAGCGCGAGCTACGTGTAAACATTCGGCACGAAGCGTGCATTTCTCAGGTCGTTTAGGTGATGCAGCATAAACCGGTGGGACGGCAAATCATGGATCTTGGTGACCTACTCGCGCCGGAAGGGGTTATTCCCTGCCTTTCGGCAAAGAGTAAGAAACAGGCATTGCAAGAGCTTAGCTGCCGTGCGGCCGAGCTGACTGATATTGAATCACGAGATATCTTTGACACGCTGCTTCAGCGTGAGCGGTTGGGATCAACCGGTCTAGGTCGCGGTATTGCCATTCCGCACGTGAAATTTAAGTCGCTTGAAAATATCGTTTGTCTGTTTGCACGGCTTGAAACACCCATTGCATTCGACTCTCATGACGACGAGCCGGTTGACCTTATTTTCCTTCTGCTGGCGCCTGAACATGCCAGCGGCGATCACCTCAAAGCGCTTGCGCGCATCTCCAGGCTTGTGCGTGAGCCGAGTGTTCTTGAAGGCTTACGTAGCGCAGGAGACGCAGAGGAACTTCGCGAAATTCTGACAAACCCGGCAACGTCGCACGCCGCCTAAGGTTGCTTAAGCAGAACCTTCCAGGGTGTTCACTGTATTTTTTCAAAACTCGGCACCGCTTCGACCTGCTGTAGGCTTTGCATGTCTGCACGCTCATGACTGGCGAGCTGGGCTGGTTATCCGAGGCTGAGAAGAACACCGAGCCCGATCCCGCCTACGATGATGCGCCACCAGCCGAACAGCGCGTATCCATATCGAGACACGAACTCCAACAAATATCGAACCACGAACACCCCGGCGACGAAGGCTGCGATGAAGCCTGCGACGATCGAGGTGACATCTTCGGGTTGGATTACATTCCAGTTCTTATAGAGGTCGTAGGCGAAGGCACCGGCCATCGTCGGCATGGCAAGAAAGAAGGAGAATTCGGCGGCAGAGCGCTTGTCTGTTCCCATCAAGAGAGCGCCTACGATCGTTGCGCCCGAACGGGACACACCGGGAACCATCGCCAGGCATTGGAACAGGCCAATTTTAAAGGCAAGTGACATCGGATAATCCATCACATCCGTGTATCGCGGCTCCAGACGCTGTTGATCTACGAAAAGAAGCACGATACCGCCGAGGATCAACGTCGTGCAGATCAGCAATGGACTTTCGAACAATACTGTCTTGATGATGGAGTGGGCCAAGACGCCGATAACGGCAGCAGGCAGGAATGCCAAAAGTATCCCATAAACAAACCTGCGTGTACGTTCATCGGTGGGCAGGTCGATGAGGATGCGCAATATCTTGGCAAAATAAACCGTCAGAATGGCGAGGATCGCACCAAGCTGAATGAGAACCTCAAACGTCTTGCCTGGCGAATTGAATCCGATCATGTATCCGGCCAACAAAATATGACCGGTGGAAGAGACAGGTATGAATTCCGTCAAACCTTCCAGAAGACCGAGCAGGATCGCTTGCCATTGTGGCATTAAGTTCTCCGAGGTTTACGGGCTTTAAGACGTGGCGTGAAAGCGAGACAGTGCCAACGGCCGTGACCAAAGACTATCGCTACATTTCCTACAAGTCCGTCGTGCAACTTTTCGTGCCACGATGGCGCGCGGCGGCCACACAACATGAAGCGTTCCAATAACCGCGCCAACCAAGAGCGCGGAGTTGCCGGAATGCCGGAATGCAACGTGAGACGAACTTGGAATGTGCGCAACGTGATGAACGCTAGGTTCAAGACAATCATATAACCGACAGTCTTGACGAATCAGTGAAGTTAGCATGACCAGGAGGGACGAAGTCGTCGTTTTTGATAAGCTATTGCAGGTATTTTAGGTCTAGCCGTCTCAGAACAGACGTTGGCCAATTGCCCGGTAATGCCAATTCTTCGAAATGGCCGCCTCGCATTTGTGTTCGTGCACTGCGGTAAGTTGTATCGCGCACGGTGGAAAACGGTAAGGTATGCATCGGCTCACTCACTTCAGGCTATGTCCCCTGTCTCGCTCCATTCGCATCCTCATGGGTGAAATCGAGCTTGCAATGGAATTGCGTGAAGTTGAGCCGTGGGCTTTCGACGCGGATTTTCTAGCGCTCAATCCGGCAGCGGACCTGCCAGTTCTGGAGATCGAGGCCGGGGCCATTTTATGCGGCACGTATGCGATCTCTGAATACATTGCAGAAGAATTAAAGCGCCATCCCGTCGACGGTTTTCCTGTCCCTCTATTCCCCGGCAGCCGTGAGGAACGCGCCGAGGTTCGCCGGCTCGTAGACTGGTTTCATCGAAAACTGGACCGAGAGGTAACGCGCGAACTACTGGTGGAAAAGATTTATGCGCGCCTCACGCCAGGGGCTGCTCATATTCCGGATGCCGACATCCTGCGCGCGGTGCGCGATAACCTGCGCTATCACATGCGCTACATTTCATATCTTGCGCATGGACGACGCTGGCTGGCGGGAGAAGACCTCTCGTATGCCGATATTGCCGCCGCAGCCCACTTATCGACCATCGACTACCTAGGCGAGGCTCCATGGGAAGACTATCCGGAGGCAAAAGACTGGTATGCGCGCATTAAATCCCGGCCATCCATGCGTGCAATACTGGCAGACCGTCAGCCGGGTGCGCCGCCGCCTGCGCACTATACAGATCTCGATTTTTGATTTGCCGCAGCATCCACGATACGAAAAAGATCGTAAGGAGCGTATGTTGGAGCGCAGTGTTGGCTAAGAGCCTGGAAGCGGAGATTAACGAGGCCGGCCTCAGTTTGGGGTTTGACGGTGTCGGAATCTGTGACGCTGAGGCAATTGAGCATGCGGCCCCACGGCTTAGAGAATTCGTTGGCGCCGGGTTTTACGGTGACATGGCGTGGATGGCGGATACGCTAGAGCGGCGGTCGTCGCCGCTGAGACTTTGGCAGCAAGCGCGCACGGCTATCGTTGTCACAATGAATTACGGTCCAGAATGTGATCCGCTCGATGCGCTCAAGCGGAAGTCGCATGCGGCTATTGCAGCCTACGCCAAAGGCCGGGACTATCACGACGTTCTTAAGGGGCGTTTGAAACAGCTGGCGCAGACCGTTGCAAAAAAAACCGGCAAAGACCTAAAGGTGTTCGTCGACACCGCTCCGCTGATGGAGAAGCCCTTAGCGCAGGCGGCAGGGCTTGGGTGGCAGGGCAAGCATACCAATCTTGTTTCAACGCAATTTGGCTCATGGCTCTTTCTCGGGGCCATTCTGACGAGCGCGGAATTGCGGCCGGACACCCAAGAAGTTGACCATTGCGGGACCTGCCGGCGATGTTTGGACGTATGCCCGACGAACGCGTTTCCGGCCCCCTATCGACTTGATGCGCGGCGGTGCATTTCCTATCTGACGATCGAACACAAAGGGCATATCGCGCACGAATTTCGTAAGCCGATGGGCAACAGGATCTTCGGTTGTGACGATTGTTTGGCCGTCTGTCCTTGGAACAAGTTTGCATCGCGGGCTCGAGAACCACGCTTCTGGCCGAAGGAAATGGTCGACAATCCGCCACTAGCTGATCTGTTAAAGCTCGGTGACGAAGCCTTTCGAAGCATGTTTGCTGGCACGCCCATCAAACGCACAGGCAGAGATCGGTTCGTGCGCAACGTACTCATAGCCGCTGGCAATTCAGGAGACCCAACCTTGATACCTGACACACAAAGACTGCTGGCGGACCCTTCACCGCTTGTTCGCGCAATGGCCGTGTGGGCGCTCGGCGAACTACTGGATGGCGATATATTTGCCAAACTACGAGCTAAGCACGAGTGTTCGGAAGCCGATCAGGACGTGCGCGCGGAGTGGCACCGCGAGGTGATAGAATGTGCCATTTGATTTGCTTCGGCCTTGGCTTTACGGCCCGCGCGTTTGCGCTACGCCAGGCTGCGGATGGCTGGCGCATCAGCGGCACGTCGCGAACGCGTGAGGGTGCGCAGCGCATTGAGGAGCTAGGTGAAAAATTCTCAGGTTTCGTTTTTGACGGCAGCAATCAGGAGGGCGTAGACAGTCCGGAATTACAATCCGGTGTCGAGGCAATATCGGCTGCGATAACTGACGCAACACACATTCTTATATCGATCCCGCCGAACGAAGAGGGTGACCCCGTGCTGCGTATGTTTGGTGAGGCGATAGCGGCCGCGCCTCAGCTCAAGTGGATTGGGTATTTGTCGACGATCGGCGTTTATGGCGACCAACGTGGAGAGTGGGTCGATGAAGATACCCCGGTCGCACCGCGCTCGGTGCGCGCAAAGCGGCGCGTTGAAGCGGAGAATGCATGGCTGCGCTTTTCCGATGAGATTTCTCAGGGGCGGCCTGGAGCACAGGACACTACGAAGAGTGTGCCAACCGTTCAACTCTTCCGGCTAGCTGGAATTTATGGACCCGGACGCAGTCCGTTGCACAATCTGCAGCGGGGCACGGCACGCCGTATCGTTAAGCCCGGGCAAGTCTTTAACCGTACCCATGTAAGGGACATCGCGGCAGTACTGGCGGCAGCGGCGTCGGGAAAAGGGCAGCACAGAATTTACAACGTCGCCGATGACGAGCCGGCGCCACCGCAAGACGTTATTTGTTATGCGGCCGATCTGCTGGGAGTCGAACCGCCGCCGGAGATCCATTTCGAAACGGCTGACTTATCGGACATGGCGCGCAGTTTTTACGGGGAGACGAAGCGGGTGCGCATCGACAGGATCAAAAACGACCTTGGGGTCGATTTGGCCTATCCGACGTATCGCGAGGGCTTACGCGCTGTATTTGACGCTGAACGCACCTAAGGCTGACGAAGAAGCGGACCTGCAGCCCACACGATTTCGCAAACCATAATGCTTTTTTCCATAGCCGTTCACCGCTCATTCAAGAGACGTTCGCGATATTGCCCCAATCAGGCATGAGTTTAGCCTTATTGTCGGCGTGCCAGACGACTGGGCTGTTGGCGCGCCGACGTATCGGCCTGAACTAAATCAATAGTATTCAATACGAAATCCGATCAGGAACTTGAAAAATGGGCGCGGGGCCAAGAGCGACAAAGTATTCGGTCCGTATTTCGGGCAAGGTTTTTGGTATGCGGTGTGCGATCGCCTTGATGGCCATTTATCTGCTGCCGGGAACGTCTGTGTTCGCTGCGGAAAGCACGCCTGTCTCAAGACCTGACACAAACGTCAGAACGACCGCAGAACGTGAAAAAGTCCTCGATATGATGCGCAAGGCCAAGGTCAAGGCCGACCAGGCTCGACGCCAGGCACTGGAAGGCGATCAGTCCACCCACAAACCTGCTGATAAGCCCACTGCGCCTGAGACGGCGACAGCTGAGAAGGCGGCGCCCCAAAACGGTGGCGACGTGGTCCCGGCTGCGCCCAAGACGAAACGAGTGAAGACGGCGAAGGACGAGGCTGAGGAGATCCGCAGAGAACTGGCAGAGGCCCAGCGCAAGGCTGAAGCTCGACACCAAGCCAAACTTAAACGGGAAGCGCAGGCAAAGGCTGCTGCCGAACGCAAAGCAACGGCGCAACGTAAGGCAAAAGAGCAACAGGCTGCCGAAGCGCAACGACTGGCGCGGGAAGAGGATCAGCGACGCGCGCAAGCCGAACGCGCGGCTGCGGCGCAACGCAAGGCAGAAGCCGAGCGTTTAGCTCAACAAAAACGCGAGGCCGAAGAGCAGCGCCTGGCAGGGGAGGCCCGTAGCCGCGACGCACGAAGGCGGGCGGAAGCACGGCGCCTTGAAAACGAGCGCCGTCAGCGGGAGGCGCGTCTGGCACGTCAGCGTGAACGTGACGCGCAACAACGCAATGCCGAGCGTGCACGCGACCGGGAAGCAACGCGGCTGGCGCAGGAAAGACAGGAGGCGGCGCGTTTGCAAAGACGTGACGTTGAGCGCCGGCTAGCCGAGCAACGGGCGCAACAAGAGCGCCGCCGACAGGCGGAAATTGAACAACAACGGGCAGACGAGGCCGATTTGTTGCGCCGGGCGCGTGCCGACTATGAACGCCGGCAGCAGCGAGTTCTTGAAGCGGACGAACGAGGACGGCGCACCGGCCAGGCATCGCGCCAACAGGTTGGGCAAGACGGACCAGCGCTCCAAGAGCGGGGCGCACAAACAGACTTGAATGAAACTGAGGTTACAGACGATCGCGCCGCACTTACGGCCAAACGCGATGAGGAAGCACGAAAGCTCTCTGAGCGTCTTCGCGCTGCGCGCGAAGCTCATGAGGAGCGCCAATTCAGGTCTGCGGACGACAATGCATCTGACAATAGCGTGGTAAACAATGACGCGACGGCATCGACGCGCGACTGGGAGCCCTATGGCGACGACCGCGATAAGCGGAGCAATAGGGATGCATCGCGTACCAGCGGGCGGAACGGTACGTCGCTTTCGGCAACCCCGCCATTGCGCCAAGCACCTAACGGCGGTCAGAACGAGCCATCAGGCGAATACCAAAGGCCATACGGACTGACTGGTGCGCCCGCGTCACCGTCAGAGCGCCCGCCTGGGCGTGCAAGCAACAGTCGCGAACGCGTTGCGGTCCTTCTTGTCATGAAACCGGGCAAGCGAGGTATTCGCAGGTGGAATAAAAAGGCCGACCCCATTTTGTGTGTTGGACGCAACAGCTGCTACATCAGCAAAGGTGCCGGGCTGCCAGCGAGGAAACTCAAGCGCAAGAAAGCTTTGGGTGCCGTGGTGGCACTTGGTATGCGCGCAGATGCCTGCCGTAACAAGTTGGCTTGTGTGTTCAGGAACGTTGACCTCGGTGGGGCGCGCGGCAAGATCCAGCCAGTGGATCTTCGGGTCGTGCGTCATGACCGGCGCAAGGCAAAGGTGGCCGGGGTTGACACATCGTGTAGCGCCCAGGGCGGGCGGTTGTCGTGCGCACAGCTCGTGCGTTCAAGCGACTGGCAGGCCTGGATCGTTCCTGAAGCCTTGGCGGAGGAGGCGGGCGCGGACGTACTGCGGCGTGCGGTCGAAGGCGGCCTCGAGACATCGCGGCGCGCCTACCGCGGAAACTGGTCTTATGAATGATAGCCGATCGGATCGGTGCAAGACCGTATGCGATGGTCGAGGCTGATCCAGCTATCGTGCCGATTGCACCGCAATCCCGGGTGACGACGGTTGGTTGCCGAATGCGCCCCGTGCGCAACAGCGTTGGTCCCAGTTCAAATTGACCAGCGTTTTGTATAGCACTGTTGCCGTGAGACTAATTGTCTGCTTTGCGCGAGTCACATAACGTCCTCGAACTTGCACAATGCAGGCGGGAACGACACTTAACTCATGCGCGTGAACCTTCAGACTACAAAATCGATTGCGTGGCCGCACAACGACGTAGGGGACATCGCAGATGATGCCGATTTCCCTCAGCTTGATGAGCTTGAGCTCGAGTTCATTGCCGGGCTCGACAAAAACAGCGTCATCAAGTTGTGGACCAGTGCGCGCCACCCGAACGGCGATGCGCTTCGCTTGGTGGAAGTGGAACCGTTGGCTGCGCGCTGGTTGGAGTTGTTCGGTGAGCCGCCGACAACGCTGCCCGGACGTCAGCTCCCCGGAAAAACCCCCAATCGCCTTGGCCCTGAAACCAATGCGACTGCGGACACTGACACATTCACAGGCTCTCTGCTGACCCGGCGGCAGGTAGCAGAGCGGCTCAACATCAGCACGAGCACGCTGTCTCGGCGAGTAAAGGCTGGTAAGTTTCCACGGCCTGTCAGGGTCGGTAAGCGGCGCGTCATGTGGCCAGAGGCGGACTTGGCACGATGGCTCGCCACAAATGCCGTGCAGCCACAGACACGTTAGCGTGCGACCGGGCGCCCGAAGCTAGTCGACAATCCGGCCGCAGGTCGTGTCTCCTTCAACATCGCACGGTGCGAACGTCACTAGTTCGGTTTCATTGCCGTCATTGAACACGACCTGCACGCTAACAATGTCGGCCGTGCCCAGGGGCAGTGAAACGTAAAGCGTGTCCTTGCTGACGTCATACGGCGTATCGGGGTTGCATTCCGTTAGCGGCCAGCTTTCCATTTCACCATCATCGTTGATGATAAAGCGGATCTCTTTCAATCCGCACTTCCATGCGACGAGTTGCGTGAAATAGACCAGCTGCCGGCCGTTGTAATTGCGAAAAGCCACCCAGTTGCTCTTGGAGGCCATGAGGGCCTGTTTAGTCATTTCAAGGGATGGGACATCGGCGGCCTGCGTGCGCTTCGCAATTAGTGTCGCAAGGCTGACGGCAACAAGCCCTGCTCCTATGAAACGCCCAAATCCGCGCACCAGCGGCCGCACCTTGCAATCAACAAACACCTTCTTGTCCATCCGTAAGCCTGCCGAAAACAACAACCAACCAATATTTCAGCACACCGCATTACAGCTGTGTGCGCAATTCTTCTATCTTGGCAAACAAGAGCTGGAGATCCTCAGGACGCGACAGCGAGTGGTCGCCGTCCGCCACCTCGTTCAATTCGACCCAGCCGCCTGTGAGAAAGCTTTTAAGCTCACGCGTGTGTTCGGGCGGAACAGGCTCGTCTTGCAGCCCTTGCAATATGACGATCGGACGTCCGGGATCAAAAGGCTCGCGTTTTAACAAGTGATTGCGTCCCTCCTCGATAAAGTGGCGCGTGATGGCATAGGGCTCGCCATAATCGTTTGGCTGGTAGTAGACGCCCTTCTCCATTAGATCCTGGCGCGCACCGGCATCGAATTTTTTCCACATGAGCTCCTCTGTCAGGTCCCACGCCGGCGCTATGAGGACCAGGGCCTTGATGCGTTCGGCGGATTGTGGGTCCTGACGCAAAAGCTGACGCAACAGCACAAGCGCAATGTGCCCACCGGTGGACGACCCGACCAGGATTTGCGGGCCCGATGTGACGGTGTCGAATAGAATACGGGTTTCCTCCAGCCAATCTCCGATCGTTGCCTTCAGGAAATCGCCGTCTGAGTCGCCGTGCGCGGAGTATTCGAAGCGCGTCAACCCAAGTCCTTGTTGCGGCACCCATTCTTTCAAGGCCGTCGCCTTGGTGGAGTTCATGTCGGATTTCAGCCCCGGCAGCCAGATTAGGCTCAAGCCATCATCTTCAGCAGGAGGCATGACCCGATAGGCGATACGACGCTTACTGGCGCCACTGCCAACATTGAGGAATTGTGGACGGTCGCTCTGCATTGCTTGCCAAAACTCTCCCGCTATTGCTCTTCGTCTGATATCCAGTCGAGGGCCTCTGCATCTAAGCCCTGTGCCGGTGAGAACAGAGGCATTTCAAATGTCCTGCCTCACCTCATTCAGCCGAGCCTTTCGAATTGTCAAAATCACAGCCGACCATACTGCAGATCATCCCAGAGCTCGATACGGGCGGGGCGGAATTGTCGACGGTAGAGATTGCGAGTGCGATCTGCCGGGCCGGTGGTAAGGCATTGGTCGTGTCAGAAGGCGGGCGGCTGGCATCGCAATTGGCCGAAGCGGGCGGAAAGCTCGTGTTCTTTCCGGCCGCCACCAAGAATCCGGTGAAGATTTTTTGGAACGCGCGCCGCCTAAAGCGCATGATCATCAATAGGCGGGTTGACCTCGTGCATGCCAGATCACGGGCTCCAGCCTGGAGCGCGCTTATGGCTGCGCGCTGGAGCAATGTGCCCTTTGTCACGACCTACCATGGGGCATACAACGAGAATGGGAGGTTGAAGAAATTCTATAACAGTGTGATGGCGCGCGGTGATACGGTTATCGCCAACTCCCGATACACATCCGATCTCATCGAAGCCCGTTACGGAACGCCCGCTCGCAACTTGCGCGTAATCTACCGTGGCGTCGACGGGCATTACTTCGATCCTGATGCCATCTCAGATGACCGCGTTGAGGCGCTTCGTACGCGGTGGAATGTCAATGAAGACGACCGCATCATCCTGCATGCAGCAAGGCTGACAAGCTGGAAAGGTCAGACGGTTGTCATCGAGGCGACCAAGCAGCTTATGGCCCGACGCATGCTGGGACAGGCAGTGGTTGTTCTGGCTGGCGATGCACAGGGGCGGTCCGCCTACTTCAATGCGCTGGAGCGGCAGATTGCAGATGCCGGCCTGTCAGACGCCGTGCGCCTTGTGGGGCACGTCGATGATATGCCGGCGGCGTTTAAGGCCGCCTACATGGCGGTTGTTGCCTCGAGTGAACCAGAGGCGTTCGGGCGTGCGGCAACCGAAGCACAGGTCATGGGCTGCCCGGTGATCGCAACCGATATCGGCGCCCCGCCAGAAACCGTAAAATCGCGGCCGCATGTGCCTGCCGATCAAATGACCGGATGGCTCGTACCGCCAAGCGACCCGGACTTGCTTGCCGATGCCATCGAGGAAGGGCTTAACATGGATGACGAAGCCCGCTTGGCCATGGGCCGGCGGGCGCGCGCGCATGTTCTGACGTCCTTTTCGCTGGACTCGATGAAGCGCAAGACTCTAGGTGTGTATGACGATCTTCTGGGAAGCCGGCTGCTGGCCGCATATAGCGCAAACAGTGGTGAATGAGCCGATAGCAAAAGGGTTTCGGCGCTTGACTTGGCCCCAATTCTTGCCAATCCTTCGCCAAATTGGAAAAACGCAGTCATTTGTTTAGCCTTGAGCATAATAGGCATGAAACGATTGCGCACTATGTTCGTTCTACTTTCGAGGCAACAAAAGGAGAGTTAACCATCCGCCGTCCTTACAGAGCCGCGCCTGAGCGCGAGCCAGCTGGCCCACGATTGAATGAGGCAATCCGGGCCCGTGACGTTCGTTTGATAGACGAGAATTCAGATAATGTCGGCGTCGTTGCCCGCGAAGACGCGCTTGAGCGCGCGATCGAGGCCGGGCTGGATTTGGTGGAAATCTCGCCGGATGCCGATCCGCCAGTCTGCAAAATCATGGACTACGGTAAGTATAAGTTCCAAGAGCAGAAAAAGGCGGCCGAGGCGCGCAAGAAACAAAAGATCGTAGAGATCAAGGAAGTGAAGATGCGCCCGGCGATCGATCAGCACGACTATGACGTCAAGCTGCGCGCCATAAAGAGATTCTTTGATGACGGCGACAAGGTCAAAGTGACGTTGCGGTTCCGAGGGCGGGAAATGGCCCACCAGCATCTGGGCATGGAGGTCCTGCAACGGGTCAAAGCCGAGGTGGAACTCATTGCGAAGGTGGAAAGCGAGCCGCGCCTGGAAGGCCGCCAAATGGTGATGGTGCTGGCTCCGAAGTAATTACCCGAATTGCGGGTTGCATGTCCTCCCTGGCCTTCTCTCCGACTTGGAGACGATCAAAGGAAAAGCGGCAGCAACTTGCCGCGGGCACATCATTTTTTGTTGCCGAAGGCATTCCAGCGACCTATAACCCGTGACTTCGAAGCCGCCCGGCGGGGCATGCCGTGGCGGCTTAATATGCTTTGCAAGACAGCCTCAAGCCGTGGCGGCATTTTACCAAGGGTCTAGTGGCCCAATGCGGTGTAGCCGCTCAATAGCGCGAAAGGCTTGTCGGTTTGCCGACGGAATCGTCAGTCCTGCGGCAAGCCATATATCTTTCGAGGAGAGCAAAATGCCCAAAATGAAGACCAAGAGTGGCGCCAAGAAGCGCTTCAAAATGACCGCGACGGGCAAGGTCAAGGTCGCTGCTGCAGGCAAGCGGCACGGCATGATCAAGCGTACGAAAAAGTTCATCCGCAATGCACGCGGCACGATGGTGCTGAGCGATGCCGATGCAAAAATCGTCAAAAAGTATATGCCCTACGCGCGATAGGGGGCCGGCACGGGTGACGTCACCTGTGATCAAGCCAGATCATCCCTCATCTTTCGAAACGTCATTTTAGAAGCGGAGAGCCAACATGGCACGCGTCAAACGCGGTGTGACCGCCCACGCAAAACACAAAAAAGTCCTCAACGCAGCCAGCGGCTATTATGGCCGTCGCAAAAACACGATTCGCGCGGCGAAACAGGCCGTCGAGCGCGCACTGCAGTACCAGTACCGCGATCGCAAACGCAAAAAGCGCAACTTCCGCGCTTTGTGGATCCAGCGCATCAATGCTGCCAGCCGCGAGCATGGACTGACGTACGGCCGATTTATCGACGGCCTGAACAAGGCCGGAATCGAAGTGGATCGCAAAGTGCTGGCCGACTTGGCCGTGCGCGATAACGCTGCATTCAAGGCGCTTGTCGATCAGGCCTCTGCAGCTGTTGAGAAAGCGGCCTCCAAGTAATCAAGGCGGACACGCGCGTAACGATTTAAGATGGGTCGCTGCCGACCTGCGGCCCGTCACCCGATCCTGCTTCAAGCCCAGCTCGATTTTTTTTGGGAGTCTGCATTGGAAGCATTCGCGCGAGCTGCAAGCACGAGATGACAGTCTGGCCACGCTCCAGCGCCGCTCGCCGCAATGCAATCATTAGTGCGGTATTTTCAATAAACCCCATCCTATTCGGTCAGGGGGCTTCAAATGACTAAGTCTAACGACCTGCAAAGCCTTGAGGCGGACCTGTTGGCCGAGATCTCAGCGGCATCGGACCTTGCCGAAATCGAGGCCGTGCGTGTGTCTGCGCTCGGCAAGAAGGGACGCGTCTCGGCGCAAATGCAAAAGCTCGGCAAGATGGCGCCGGAAGAGCGCAAATCTTTCGGGCAGGCCGTCAACCTCGTCAAAGAGAATGTCAACGCGGCCTTGGCAAAACGGACGGAGGCATTGGAAGCCGCTGCGCTTGATGCACAGCTTTCAAACGAGCAGGCTGACATTACGTTGCCGGTGCGTCTGGGCCCGCTGGCAGAGGGGCGCATCCACCCGGTCAGTCAGGTGCTCGACGAGTGCGTGGAGATCTTCGCAGACATGGGTTTTGCGGTCGCTGAGGGGCCGGACATCGAAACGGATGATCTGAACTTCACCAAGCTGAATATCGCCGAAGAACATCCGGCGCGGCAGGAACACGACACCTTCTACTTCCCGCCAAAGGCGGATGGCACACGGCTCTTGCTGCGCACGCATACGAGCCCGGTGCAAATCCGGACCATGGAAGCGAACAAGCCGCCCATCCGCATCATTGCGCCTGGCCGCGTCTACCGCCGCGATTCAGACCAGACACACACGCCGATGTTCCATCAGATCGAAGGTCTGGTCATCGATGAGACCACGCACATGGGACATCTCAAGTGGGTTCTGGAGGAATTCTGCAAGGCCTTCTTTGAGGTGGATGAAGTGAAGATGCGTTTTCGCGCGTCGCACTTTCCCTTCACCGAACCGTCGATGGAAGTGGACATCGGTGCGGAAGCCATCGGCAAGCCGGGGCAGTGGCTGGAAATCCTTGGCTGCGGAATGGTTCACCCAAACGTCTTGAAGAACTGCGGGCTGGATCCGGATCGATATCAAGGATTCGCCTTCGGCGTGGGGCTGGACCGGTTGACCATGCTGAAATACGGCCTGACGGACTTGCGCGCCTTCTTTTCCGCCGACATGCGATGGCTGCGCCACTACGGTTTCTCGGTGCTTGACGTGCCAACACTGGGTGGCGGCTTGTCGTCCTGATTATTGAGGCGGACGGCTGCGACGTAAGAATGTGCGAACCGACGCGACAGGCAAGTACATGAGCCGTGTGGACGGCTCGTCATGTTAGCCCGCGGTTCGCGGAGCGAACGATTGAAAGGCCCTGATTGTCATGAAATTCACGTTGTCATGGCTCAAAGACCACTTGGACACCGATGCTTCGATCGAATTGCTTTCGACAACTCTGTCAGCGATCGGTCTGGAGGTCGAGGCCATTGAAGATCCAGCGGAAAAGCTTGGTGCCTTCTCGGTTGCGCGCGTCGTGGAAGCAAAAAAGCACCCTAACGCAGACCGTCTGCAAGTCTTGCAGGTTGAAACCGAGCCAGGCCAGCCGCTGAGGGAAATCGTTTGCGGTGCGCCTAACGCACGTGCCGGCATGTTTGCCGTTTTCGCGCCAATTGGCACTTATGTACCCGGGCTTGACGTGACACTCGTCAAGAAGCCGGTGCGCGGCGTTGAATCCAACGGAATGATGTGTTCGGCAGCCGAGTTGCAGCTTGCTGATGATGCCGAAGGAATTCTGGATCTGCCTGAATCTGAATTCAGTGGCCATGTGGGGGAACGCTACATCGATGCAGCCGGCCTCAACGATCCTGTTTTTGAAGTCGGCCTGACACCAAACCGGCCTGACTGCACGGGTGTCAGAGGCATCGCGCGTGATCTTGCCGCGGCCGGGTTGGGTACGTTGAAACCCGAACCCGAAGCGCCGGGTGTCGAGGGCACCGCAGCGTGTCCGATCGACATCAAGCTTGAATTTAAAAAAGGAAGTGAAGATGCCTGCCCGGTCTTCGCTGGCCGCTATGTCGAGAACGTCAAGAACGGGCCATCGCCGGCCTGGCTTGCCAATCGGCTGACGGCCATAGGGCTTCGTCCGATCAACGCTCTGGTCGATATTACCAACTACATATCCTACGACCGAGGGCGGCCGCTCCACGTCTATGATGCAGACAAGCTTACCGGCGCAGTGCGTGCGCGCCTTGGCAAGAACGGTGAGTCCTTCCTAGGACTCGATGGCACAACCTACAAAGTCGATGAAACCATGTGCGTCATCGCGGACGACAACGGGCCGTTGGGATTAGGCGGCGTCATGGGTGGCGAAGACAGCGGCTGCACCGATGAGACGACTAACGTCTTGATCGAAAGCGCGTGGTTCGACCCGCTGAGGACGGCTGCGACCGGACGCAAGACGGGGCTTGTAACTGATGCGCGTTACAGGTTTGAACGCGGTGTCGACCCGGCCTCCGTGCTACCCGGGCTTGATCTGGCAACGGCCATGATCCTGGAGGTTGCCGGCGGCACACCTTCAAAAGCAAAAGTCGCTGGCAAACCGCCTACACCAAACAACGTGATTGAATTCGACACGGCGAAAGTCGAACGCCTTACGAGCCTGAAACTCAAAGACGCCGAAATAAAATCCATTCTCACCGCATTGGGTTTCAAGAGCGGGGGCAAGGGCAGCAAACTAAAGGTGACCGTGCCGACATGGCGTCCTGACGTTCACGGGTCAGCCGATCTTGTTGAGGAAGTTGCGCGCATTGCAGGTCTCGACAAAATTTCTCCCGTACCGCTGCCTCGGGAGCATGGCGTTACGCGTGCCGTCCTTACCGTTTCGCAGCGCAAAGCACGCCGTACACGTCGAACACTCGCAGGGCGTGGGTTTGTGGAGGCCGTGACCTGGTCTTTCATCGGTTCGCGTGAGGCTAAGTTGTTTGGCGGTGGTCAACCTGAACTGGATCTGGCCAATCCGATCTCGTCAGAACTGTCGTCCATGCGACCCGGCCTCTTGCCAGGTTTGTTGACGGCAGCGCAACGAAACCGCAACCGCGGTCAATCGGATCTGGCGGTATTCGAACTAGGACAAGCCTATCGCGGCGATGGGGAAGCCGATCAATACCAGGCTGCTGCCGGTATTCGCGCTGGCCGCGCACAGCTGATCGGACGTGGGCGGCATTGGAGCAGCACTGCGGATGAGGCAGGTGTTTACGACGTCAAGGCAGATGTATTTGCGGTTCTGGCCAGCCTCGGTTTCGATCCGACACGGGCACAAGTCACGAAAGATGCGCCTGACTGGTTCCACCCAGGTCGATCGGGCACGCTGCGGCTTGGTCCTAAAGTCGTACTTGCCCACTTCGGAGAGATCCACCCCGCAACGTTAAAGGCACTGGATGTCGATCAGCCGGTCAGTGGTTTTGAAATCTTCCTGGATGCGCTGCCGCCTGAGAAAAAGAAACAAGGGCGGGCGCGACCGACACTTGAAAATACTGACCTTCTGCCCGTTAAACGCGACTTTGCATTCGTGCTCGAGAGCAGCGTCGCGGCCGGTGATGTCGTGCGTGCGGCAGCCTCCGCAGACAAAAAGCTTATTGCCAATATCGTTGTCTTCGACCTTTTTGAGGGTGGAAAACTGGCAGAGGAAGGCAAAAAGTCGCTGGGCCTGGAGGTGACACTACAGCCGGTCGATGCCACTTTAACGGATAACGACATTGAGGCTGTTGCTCAGCGAATTGTCGGCGCGGTCAATAAGGCCACGGGTGGGGAAATCAGGCGCTAAGGCGCTTCCAAGGCAGACGACAAAGTGCCCCGTGCGGTAACGCCCTGACGGGCCATGGCGAGCGGCACGATAACCAAGGGCATTTTTACGCAATCACCGGGGAACGACCACTTCCTAACCCGGTTCCATTTTCAGATCCCGTTGCGAGACGGGACGGGAGAAATAGAATGCAGGAATCGTCTGCGGGTGCTGGCGCAAGCAATGGGCCCATGATCGTCGAGGCCCCAACCGACAAGCATAAGATCGTTGTTGTTGGTGGCGGCGCCGCCGGACTGGAACTTGTTACACAACTCGGCAAGAAACTGGGGCGCAAAGGCAAAGCGTACATCACGCTTATTGAACGATCACGCACCCATGTGTGGAAACCACTGCTGCACGAGATTGCCGCGGGCAGCATGGACGCCAGGCAGCACGAACTCAATTATCTGGCACATGGGCATTGGAACGGGTTTCAGTTCCGGTACGGCGAGATGATCGGTCTGGATCGGAGCCGCAAGCTTGTTCACTGCGCCGCCACTTTCGATGAAGACGGTGAACAAATCACGCCGGAGCGCTACATCCCATACGATACTCTTGTTATCGCTACTGGGAACGTATCAAACGACTTCGGTACGCCGGGGGCAAGCGAGCACGCAATCATGCTCGATACACCGGAGCAGGCGGAGCGCTTTAATCGACGACTGATCAACTCGTGCATTCGAGCCTTTGCACAATCAGGACCTGTGCGGCCGGGCCAGCTACACGTCGCGATTATCGGCGCTGGTGCCACGGGGACGGAACTTTCCGCTGAACTGCATCAGACAGCGCGTAGCCTGGTGGCCTTCGGGCTCGACAAAATCAACCCCGACGACGACATCAAGATCACCCTCATTGAGGCGGCTCCGCGCATTCTTCCCGCCTTGCCCGAACGTTTGTCCAACGCAACAACTGAAACGCTCAAGGGCTTGGGAGTGGATGTGCGCGTCGGGTCACGGGTCACGCAAGTTGCAAAGGACGGCGTCACTTTGGAAACGGGTGATGTCATTCCGGCGGCACTCACCGTTTGGGCGGCTGGTGTTAAGGGACCAGACGTATTGTCGAACCTTGATGGCTTGGAGCTCAGCTCCTCGAACCAGCTCGTCGTCAAACCGACGCTGCAGACAACTGTTGACGATGATATTTTCGTCATCGGCGACAGTGCCTACCTGGTGCCTGAAGGCGAGGAGCAACCCATTCCGCCGCGTGCTCAGGCCGCACACCAGGAATCGTCGCATTTGATCAAACAGATTCCGCGCAAGATGAGGGGCAAGAGAAAGCTGGCGAAGTTTCGGTACAAGGACTTTGGCTCGCTCGTGTCACTTGGTCACTATACAACCGTTGGAAATCTGATGGGTTTTGTTTCCGGCCGCTCAATGATGGTCGAAGGGCTGTTTGCAAAGTTTATGTATCGATCGCTCTACAAGATGCACTTGCTTGCTCTGCATGGCTTCGGCACGGTCGCGATCGACACGCTGTCGCGGTTTTTCACGCGACACTCCGAACCACCCATCAAACTGCACTAGTGTGACCACGTATTGTGGTCCTTACGGACGATGCACGAATGGCGAAGCCGGCATCCGATCATGTGATTCCCGACGAGCCTCGACTAAAACGGGCTCTGACGCTCCCACTTGTCGTGTTTTACGGCCTTGGGGTGACAATCGGTGCCGGCATCTACGTTTTAATTGGCGCAACGGCGGGGGCGGCTGGCTACTTTGCGCCGGTATCGTTTCTTCTTGCCGCCTTTGTCATGACGTTCTCCGCGGCAAGCTTTGCCGAGCTTTGCGGCCGCATGCCGGTGAGCGCGGGTGAAGCTGCATATGTCGAGAAGGGTTATAGGGTTCCCGCGCTGAGCCTTGTTGTCGGATTGATGGTGGTGATGGCCGGTATTGTGTCCGGTGCCACGATAAGCATTGGCTGCGCGGGTTATATTCGAAATTTCGTGGATGTGCCCGTCATCGCGCTCGTCGTGTTGATTATTGCCTTCACAGGCGCGGTTGCGGCCGTCGGTATTGTTCAGTCGGTTATGTTCGCGGCTATTCTCACGATAATCGAGCTGGGTGGACTGGTCGCGATCGTGGGCGGTGGCCTATTCGGTGAACCTGCGCTGTTGTCAAAGATGGGCGACGTCATTCAAATTGGACTGGATGGAGCGGCCTGGAGCGGTGTTCTCGCAGCCGGATTGTTCGCATTTTTTGCATTCATCGGCTTTGAAGACATGGTCAATGTTGCCGAGGAGGTCGAAGAGCCTCAACGCACTATGCCGCGGGCAATATTTCTGACACTTGCGCTCACTGGTGCCATTTATTTTCTCGTCGCGGCTGTTTCGGTTCTAAGCGTACCGCCGGAGGTTTTGGCAGCGTCGGAGGCACCGCTCGGTCTCGTATTCGGACAGGTTACCAATCTATCGCCACTTACTATTAGCGTGATTGCAATTCTCGCGACGCTCAACGGCATGATTATTCAGATGATCATGGCATCTCGTGTCATCTATGGCTTGGCCGACCGTGGTCGTTTGCCGGGGTGGCTTGGCCGGATCAGCCCATTGACGCGGACTCCGCTCGTGGCGACAGCGGTTGTGAGCCTCATCACCCTTGCCTTTGCAGTGTTGCTACCCTTGGAGGGGCTTGCACAAATTACGTCCCGGATCACGCTTTTGGTTTTTGCACTCGTGTGCGGTGCTCTCATCGCCATCAAACTGCGTGAGGAGCGCGCACCTGAGGACCTTTTTACCGTGCCAATATGGGTCCCGGCGGTGGGCATTGTTGCGAACCTCATGCTTCTTTTTTTTGGGTCCTAGAAGCGCAGTTCTCGCAAACAAAAAAAGGCCCCGAAGGTGACTCCGGGGCCAGAGGCTGGGCAGGATCTAACTCTTGCTGCTCGACTTGAGCGGTTTGCTAGGCTTGTGGGATCGGTCGTTGCTCATGATTTGGCAGATCCACAAGCGCGCCTGGCATTTCGTGGCTGAGTTTGAAGTTCTGGATCATTGCAACTTCACTGGATTTGCCGATGCCTGCTTTTTTCGCAACCAGGGCGGCCGCGCATTTCGCGTAGGCACTTAGCCCGTTGGGATCTAGGTTGCGAGGTTTGATGCCGAGCCGACGACGCAATTGACCGTTGGCATAAACGACGCCGTAGCGACGGCGTGTAGCAGGTGTGAAGTAATCCGTCGTCACAGAGACATTGAGTTCATCAAGATTGTCGACACGATGGGGAGCGTTGTGGGCCCAGCTCAGTGCATCACCAGGCTCAAGCACAACATTTTTGGCTTCCTTGTCCCAGGCCGGATCGAAACGAAGTTCTTCTTCGGTCTCACGAAGAATGATGCCTTCCAGTATTTCGTCGGGAAGGTGTTTTTTGTTTTCAGGGTCGTAAAGCCAGACGCGCTTACGGCCGCGAATATGCCACAGTGCAACCATTGGAATATCAGCGTGATAAAGGACACGCGCGCCCGGTGAAGAAATCAACAAGCTCGACTTGTGATCGTGCGTCTTGAGGCCAGGGTTTTGGCGCGCGATGTCAGCAAACGTGTCGTTGATCAATTCGTCGTACTCGGGCGCGACAATGTCAAAGCGGCGCAGGCACAGCCAGAGACGGCCCTGCTTGATTGCTTCCATAGCGAACTCGCCCGAAACGCCATTGAGATCACCATTGCGCCATACAGGTTTTTCGCCCTGCTGGGTCATTGTGGTGATCATGTAGTATTCACGCGGATAGCGATCGATCAGCTCAGCCAGCTTTTCATCGGAAAATAGTCCGGACTGAAGAAGATTGTGCTTGAAGTGAACGAAGTCGTGGCCAAATTTCTCCGCCTCTCCGTCTTTGAATGTCGCTGTGGATGCTGTCCCGCCAAGTTCAGCCATTATCGCTACTCCTTATTTGCCGGACCATGCTTTGACATGTGCCCTGCCTACGCTGCTGCAATTTTGATGTTGTCGAATGGAAAGCAAGTTGAATGCCAGCGAGGTTTCCGGATTGGGTTGGATTTGGAACTCCTTGCGTCAGAATTCGAAACATAGGCATTTTTGCAGGTGCAGGGTGCTGCCTGGTCTGGCGCGGGGGTGGCTTAAAGTCCTTGAATGGGACAGAACGCGGTTAATGTGTGCAATGTGTCCTGTTTTGAACTGGTCGACTTGCTCAACGTCCAGGAATGGAGGACCAACATGAACATGCATTGGCGCAACACAACTGCGTTCGCTATGGTGCCAATAGCTCACGGCTGCCGTTGGATTGGCCGTTAACGCTGTCTGTCAGGAGGAGACTAGCCACGTGCGCGTGCGAACACCGTCGGCTCATGCCCTGATTACGACCCTGTTGTTGGCGTTTGCGACCGGTCTTTATCTATTTGACCCGGAACCGATTGCGCGTTTTCGTATGATGGTCTTCGACGCCTATCAGAGACTGTCGCCGCGCAATTTCGATCCTGAATTGCCCGTGCGCATCGTGGATATCGACGAAGCATCGCTGGCAAAATTCGGGCAGTGGCCTTGGGCGCGCACCGAGCTCGCTACAATGATTGACAACCTTCGGGAGGCAGGGGCCAAAGCCATCGCGCTCGATATGGTGCTGCCGGAACCCGACCGTCTTTCACCATCAGCATTGGCGCGACTTTTCGAAGGTGATGAACGCCTGGCCGAATTATCCCGGCGCGCGCGCCAGTTGCCGTCGAACGATGAGCGCCTTGCCGAAGCGATTGAGGCCGCTCCAATGATTATGGGGTTCATTGGTATCGATGGTGCAGAAGGCATTGTTGATCCCCCACGGGCAAGTCTTGCTTTTGCAGGTCACGATCCGAAAGAGTTCGTGCCCGGCTTCTCGGGCGGCTATGCCAGCCTGCCCGTCTTGACACGTGCCGCCAAAGGACTTGGCGCCGTTAATTGGTTGCCCGAGCATGACCAGATCATCAGGCACCTGCCGCTGCTGTTGCGCATTGGCGATCAAATCTATCCGTCTCTTCCCTTGGAAAGTTTGCGCCTGGCGTCCGGCGAGACGACGGTGCAGGTGCGATCTTCAGGAAGCAGCGAGGTTTATTCGTTCGGCCAGAAGTCCGGCGTCGAGAGCGTTCGCGTTGGAAAGACCGTCCTTCCGACGGATGCTGACGGGCAAATATGGATACGGTTTTCCCATTCCGACCCGCGTCGATCAATCTCTGCGCATCGCGTTATCGAAGGGACCTTCGATAAGTCTGAAGTCACCGGCAAGCACATCGTTATTGGATCGAGCGCACCGGGGCTGTTGGACTTGCGCGCAACGCCGCTTGAGCTCGCCGTGCCTGGTGTCGAGGTCCATGCCCAAGCCCTTGAGCAGATGATTTCAGGCGATCATTTGTTACGGCCAGACTATGCGACAGGTGCGGAGCTTGTATTCCTCGTCGTTACCGGTGCGTTGGTTGGCTGGTTGATCCGGCGCTCAGGGCCTGTCATTGCAGCTATCATCGGGTTGTCGTCAATTTTTGCCGTACTCGGGTTTTCATGGGTTGCATTTGCCTATGGCGGCAGCCTGTTCGATCCGGTCTACCCATCTCTGGCACTCATGCTGATTTATTCGGTGACGACATTGCATAACTATGTCGTTTCCGACCTGGAACGCGCACGTGTGCGCTCAGCCTTTGCGCATTACATGGCGCCTTCGCTCGTCGACGAATTGGCGGAACATCCAGAGCGCCTGCAGCTAGGGGGTGAGACACGTGAGCTCACGGTTCTGTTCTCCGATGTGCGCGGCTTCTCGCGGCTTTCAGAAGGTATGGCAGCAGATACCTTGGTCAGATTCGTGAACCGGCTGTTCACACCACTGACAGAGGTAATTCTCGATGAACGCGGCACAATCGACAAGTATATCGGCGATGCCGTCATGGCGTTCTGGAATGCCCCTCTTGATGACCCCGATCACGCACGCAACGCATGCCGGGCCGCGTTGCGCATGGTTGAAGAATTGGAACGGCTCAATGTCGCTGGAGATGCTGAGCGCGAACGAACGGGCAAACCGCATGAAAAAGTACGCATCGGCATTGGTCTAAATTCCGGGCCTTGCTGTGTCGGTAATCTTGGTTCGCCACAACGCTTCGATTATTCCATCATCGGAGAAGCCGTTAACGTCGCCTCGCGCCTGGAGGGCGTTACAAAGACCTACGGACTGCCCATTGTTGCCGGAGCGTCAACAGCGGCGGCGGCTCCCGACTTCGCATTTATTCACATCGACACAATCGTACCTCGCGGCAAGGAGAGGCGGGAGCGTGTCTATGCTATCATGGGCGATGAAGAGACGGCGCGGACGCACGGCTTCAAGGCTCTGAAAGAAGCCATTGACGCCTACCATGCCGGACGTGAGGCCGGGGATATGGACGCTGCGGTTAAGGCGCTTACGGCGCTGAAGGGTGCGGCGGGGGGGAAGCTGGATTTATTGGTGGCTGCTTATGAAGCCCGGCTCAAAGAGGCTGCATAGGGCGCTATTGCCGATAGCAATTGGGCTAGCGCTTTTCCAACAGTTCTGACGCAGCAAATAAGGGGCAGCTCATCGCTGCCCCTTGTCTCGTTCGCTTAACTGCCCTTCACCGTTGGAACGAACCGATGCGGATTGCATCAGTACCTGTGGTGGTCGGAAGGCGGATGACGCGGATGCTTCTTTTTCTTTCCGCCTTTTATTGCGCCATAGATAGCAAGTCCGGTGATAAGCGCAGCCGCTGCATCCTTGGCTGCCTGGTCATTGTTGCGCTTTGGTCGCCGCTTGGTCGTTACCTTACGGCGCGGTTTGGTTTTCCGCTTAGCCTTACGTTTCGGCTTCGATTTGCGCTTCGGTTTGTCGTAATTGTCATTGTTCTTCGGCGGCGTGACCTTTTCGTCAGGAACCAGGCCGGCCATGATTGCCGCTGCCGTGAAGATCGGAGTGGGATCAATCGACGGCGGACTCTCAACAAAGGGAAAAGCATCCGCAAACGCATACTGCGTACGGCCGGGAAGCGCAGTCCACTTGACCAGCTCGCCAAGATTGCCATCCGCGTCTATCGGCAACAGATAACCCGGCTTGTCGTGAACCTTACAGTCGAGCCTCGCGTTGCATATTTCTGTACCACCGTCGAGAAGCAGAATCCAAGCCGAGCCGTCACTGCGGACAAACAGATCAAAGATGGTGCCACGCACGGAGATCGATGCGGTCGGCGTGTTGATGATGTAGGAAGGCTTCGAGGCGACGCCGGTCACGAACCGGAACGTACCCTGAAGCAAATTGAGGATGATCGAGCCACCCGATTTGTCAGGATTGTAGACAAACTCGTCCAGCACAATGCGGGAACCGGGTCCCAATGCCAGTTTTGTCTTGTCGACGAGTTCCAGTTCGCTGGTGCTGTCAGCGCCAACGATAATCGTTTCCTGATGCCGGACTGGATCGCCAATGGCCAGCTGGCGCACGTCGGCGACGAGTTCGGCTCTAACGTCTTGCTTGATAAGAATTGCAGAACCGATGGGATCGCCAGGTGCAGCGATCGCGGGCATGACGCCCAGGCAAAGCCCCGCAAACGCGCCCAGCACATGTCTGACGGATTGCATAGCCTTAAAGCCTCCTAAACATTGTTATCGAGTTTCGGCCAGAGGGCGGCAACATCAAGCCTCAAGCCACGCACGCAAAGAGCGTAAATGTCAGGACGTTAACATTTACTTCGTTTCAGGCACGCGACGAGCCGACCCAAAGCAAGCCGCACTCTCCCTGGCGACAGTTTCGCAGCCAGCGGTGCCAATGGCTGTTACCTATGTAACATAAGTGCGGCCAAATGTCTTTCCGTGTACGAAGTTATGCTAACGGTCAGGCCGCACCACGTGAAACGGCGCTGGCCGATCGCAGAGGACTGGCGTGATAGCGCCAGGTTCTTAAGACAGCATATGCAGCAATCCGCGCGAACCTAAGCAGTCTATGTACCGCATCCTCGTGTCTAAACTGCCAGATTGTGTTTACTGGCGCAGTCGCGCGAGCAAGGCGGGAGTTGGGTAAGAGTCCGCGGGCATTCCATATTTCTTCTGCATGGCTTTCACGGCTGCTCGTGTCTTGGCGCCGATGATGCCATCAATCTTACCGACATCAAAGCCGCGCTTGGTCAATATTCTCTGCATCAGCTTGGCCTGATCAAGCGTCAACGTTGGAATGCCTTGTGGCCGACGCATGCTTGGTGCACCAGCCATACGCGTTGCTAGGTAGGCTGCAGTTGTCGAGTAGTTCAGCGACTGGTTCCACTCCAGGTAAACATCGAAGTTCTGGTAGGCGAGAAAGGCTGTGCCTTTGCGCCCCATGGGTATAAGCAGCGACGCGGGCAGATTGTCATTGGGCAGCGATTGGCCTTTGCGAGGCTTGACGCCCCAAGCGATCCATTTTGAACGCGGGTGCTTGATCTTCAGGTCAGCTTGATCCCACGGTAGGTTCTTGGTCAGAACGACTTCCTGTATCCAGGGCTCACCGCGCCGCCAGCCAATGTGGTTTATGTATGCGGCTGTCGAACCGATGATGTCAGCGCTGCTGCGGAACAGGTTCCGCCGGCCGTCGCCGTCATAGTCAATGGCGTGGTTTAAGTAGTGTGTGGGCAGGAACTGTGTCTGGCCCAACTCGCCAGCCCATGAGCCGATCATCTCGGAGGGCTTCAAGTCGCCTCGATCAATGATCTTCAATGCGGCAGTTAATTCGGCACGAAACATATCGGACCGCCGGCAGTCGTAAGCCAATGTTGCCAACGAGCGCAAAACCGGCAGATCACCCATACCGACTCCGAAGTCGCTCTCCAACGCCCAGAAGGCTGTGATCACCGGTCCCGGTACGCCGTATTCCTTTTCGGCGCGCGCATATATCGAGTTATACTTTTTCAGCTTCTTGCGGCCTGCGTTCAGGCGGTGCTGCGTTGCCAGCTTGCGCGAAAAACTGTAAAAGCTCTGGCCGAAAAACCCCTGGCGACGGTCGCGCCGGATAACCCCGCGATCAAGCGTCATGCCACCCAACGCGGCTCGAATGGTTCGTTGCGATATACCGTTTGCAGCGGCTTCCTGGCGGTACTCATTTAGCCATGTGGAGAATTTTCCCGTGTTCTGGCACGCCGCGGCAGCCGGATTGGAGCCCGCCACAAGGAGCGCAAAGAGTGCGCATGTGAACCCGGCGCGGGAAATTTGCGATTGACGCATGATCTGTCTCTTTTGTCTGTGTTTGGACGATCGTTTTGGTGGACAGGTTTATCTTCGGACCAGCCATGTGCCGGGCGAAAGTCCCCGCCGTCAAGGTCGATCGGCCTCATGTTGGGAGGCGAGGTGAATTCTGAAGAACTAAGGCATTGAGGAGAAAGTGTGCATTTTTGCGGCAACCGCCAGAATCCTGCAATTCGCCCTGAGCTCGCCGATGGAGGTTATTGAAGCTTTTCATACGGCATTAGCCCCTCAATAGTGGTTAGGACACAGTGGCGCGATGCGCGACGTCGTCTGCAACACGGCGCAAGGAGGCGAGGACAGGCTGATAGGACTCCTGGTCTCGATCCTCCGGGTATGCAGCAAAGACCGGGTAGACAAATCGCCTGGCGCGCTTGACCAAAGTCACATCACCACTTTCGATCAACGGACGCGCGATGCGTAGCGGAAAATATCCTGATGCCTTTGTGGACAGCAGATAGTTGATGCCAATAACACCTAGATCCAGTTGCAGACCGGTCAATGACAGCTCCGGGTAAGCGGCTGCGTGATCGGCGGAAAACTCTTCACCCCAGTTTACAAAAACATAGGATGCCCCGGGTTTTCGGGTTGGCGTACGCTCGCTGCTAATCAGAACGAGTTCTTCATCCAAAACATGCTCGATTTCGATACCTGGACGAGCCTGTGCACGGTAGACCACAGCAATATCCAGTGTGCCTTCGATCAGACGCTCTATCATTGCTGTAGAAGAACCAAATGTTCCCGTGATCGCCAGTTGAGGTACATCATGCCGTAGCCGCATAACCCAGTTCAGCAAGAAGCCTTCCCACAAACTCAACTGGGCGCCAACCGCGATATGATCCACATGACTATCGGCAAGTGAAACCTCAAGCTGAGCATGGTTCCAGACGCGCATAATCGCAGACGCGTGGCGTTGAAACTGTTCGCCTGCGGGAGTCAATTTTGCACCTGACTTTGAGCGCTCAAACAGCGAACGGCCAAGCGCCCCTTCAAGCGCTTTTACTCTCATGCTGATCGCGGACTGGGTAACATTCAAGCGTTCGGCGGCTTCTTTAAAGCTGCCGGTCTCTGAAATCATGAGAAAGGTTTTCGCAAGCGCGATGTCCATTTGCCGTCGACGTAAAAGGGAGCAAGACGCGTAAATTAGTTCAATATTTTTGATGTTAAATGCTTTTTTTATTCGTTTGTCAAACTTGTGGTGCCGGCTCATCTTTTTTTCCGTACCGGGGGGTGCGTCCCTCCAAAATGTCTACGAGGAGAAGCTCCAATGAAGCCCAAAAAAACCAAGGCCGCGCCTCAACCGGCAGACTCCAAGGCTGAAAAGCCGAGCAAGAGCAAAGCAAGGAAGGCTAAGGCCAGTAAGCAAAAGTGAGGAGGTGCAGTGATGGCAATGTGCAGCGGCAAGCTACTATATGCATGTGCCTTATTCGGTGCCCTTATTTTGGCATCGTCAGCGTCGGCGACTGCAGCCTCGCTCGTCAATCTCGACAAGCAGCCGCACACGATCACAATCGAGGAAGGTGAAAAGTCTCGAGAGATTACGGTTCAGCCCGAGGAGAAACTTTCCGGGCTGTGCGCGACGGAGTGTTTCCTTGCGATAAAAGGGGATCCGGATACCTACCAGGTCGTGGGCAATGATGAGATCTCGATCGAAGAAGGCCAGATCTATTTTCAAACCGATGAAGATGACAGCGATGACGGTGAGGATGATTTGACGGATGATGATGGAGGCGAGGAATCCGACCCAGATCAATAGTGTTGTATACCGTTCTTATAGTCTAAGACGCCGGTTTTGCACCAGAAACCGGCGTCCTTTTGTATATCCATTCTATGGTCACGGCAGGGTTGCAACAAATTCAACCTCAAATTTTTTAACCTGCTCGTCGTAAAATTGTCCTGCACTTGCGGTATGAAGTAAATTCATTTTGCCGCATTTGTCGGCTGTCGTCCCATAGCCAAAATTGGCGAGGGATGCCTTGTGAGTAAGCCCAAAAAAATAAATACTTGAAAACTGAAAGCAATCTAGACGTCATGCATCGTTTCAAACAATACGCAGCGCTTCCCTACGTCCAGCTAGGTGATCAGCTGGAGGTCTGCCTGATCACAAGCAGGGATACCGGCCGCTGGGTTATCCCGAAGGGGTGGCCAAAAAGCAATATGGAGCCGCATGAGCTTGCCGAGCTAGAAGCCTTTGAAGAAGCTGGCTTGGAAGGAAAGGTCAGCAAGAACGCGTTGGGCCGTTATCACTACCGCAAACGGCTGCACTTTTTGTCGCGCATTAGCTGCCGTGTGTTTGTTTACCCCCTCAAGGTCCGCAGCCAGCACCTCAAATGGCCAGAGCGCATGAGCCGGCAACTTATTTGGGTGCCGCCGCAGGAGGCGGCAGACCGCGTCGCAGAAAAAGAACTCTCCGATCTATTTCTCCAACTGCAGGCGCAGTTTTGTGATCGGGCACGTGCTGCTTAACGTACAATGTTGTGTCGAGACGTATACGCTTGCTGTCGTGGAGTGAAACGGCAGCTTGACGTATATCACTGCGCCTAATTGGGGGACGCATTCTTGTATTGTTCGCCTTCAATGGACGCGGGTGTGTGTATTTGTACGGACAATGGTCAAAACCGTGAATGATGTCTTCAGGCGCATACCGTTTTTTTCGGTCGGCAGCAATTGTCTCATCCGCCCGCGCCGCACCAGT
Source organism: Hyphomicrobiaceae bacterium (assembly GCA_965222485.1). Taxonomy (GTDB): domain Bacteria; phylum Pseudomonadota; class Alphaproteobacteria; order Rhizobiales; family Hyphomicrobiaceae; genus CBDCUC01. The sequence goes on along the minus strand of CBDCUC010000040.1, from coordinate 813,887 downwards.
TGGGCGCTGATAACGGCGTGCCTTGTTGCGGCATTCGCACCGGGCGTTTCATCGGCAGCGGATGTTTCGGCAAGGGACATTGCGCTTCTCCTGTATAAAGCGTCCGATGACAAACCCGTCGATCTCAGCAACAAGGACTTGAGCTTTCTCGACTTGAGCGGTCTTGATTTTAAGTCGGCGCGGCTTTCGGGCGTTAACTTGTATGGGGCCAATCTCGCCGACGCGGACTTGAGTGGTACAGATCTCTCGAATGCGGTATTGGACCGGGCCACAATTGTGCGTACCAATTTTACCAAAGCGGATCTGTCGAACGCCTTTATAAGGCTCCCCAACAGCACGGTCAGCACAGCCTTCGACCGAACGGCCGCACCAGCATTTGTACAAGCAGATCTCAGTGGCGCGCGAATTATTGGGCGCCTTGACGGCGCTGACTTTCGAGGTGCCCGCCTGAGGGGGGCACGTCTTGCACCGCAGCGGGATGCAACACAGAACGCAATGGCGGAGCGCGCCCGAATGGTGGGGTGTGATTTTTCCGAAGCCGATATTACAGGGGCTGACATGCGCAAAGCCGTTTTGCAGTTTGCTGTCTTCAAAAACGCAAACCTGGCTGGGGTCAATTTAACGCGCGCCGATCTGACAAGTGCCGACCTCAAGGGCGCTGATCTGACCGGTGCCAACCTGAGGCATGCAATCTTTGATGGTGCCAAGCTGGGTGGTGCAAAAGGTCTTGATAGGATGCCTGTTGCAGATAAAGTGCGCGCGGCTACTCCAGCTGAAAATTAGCGTCTCTCAGAGGGTCCCGGACTCGTTTCCGTACCCCGGCCGCAGGGGCAGGTAGGACTGCGAAACTGTCCACGATTGCAGGAGGACCGGCCGCCACCGGATTGCTGGCTGATCGGAAATTCCAGCGGCTGCCAACACCGCAAGCTGCAGGTCTGGCGACCCCGCGAGCCTAGCACTGACACGCCGGCGCAGAGGCCCAAACGACAGTGCGGGCCTGTTGCCCCGGGATTCTCAATTGAGACGGCTTCCATCTTGCCCGATCTTGCTCTATGAGCCGCTGATGACCGATATCAACCTTATTCGAAATTTTGCGATCATCGCGCATATCGACCATGGCAAGTCGACGCTGTCCGACCGGCTCATTCAGCTCTGCGGCAACGTCACAAGCCGGGAGATGAAGGAACAGCTGCTCGATAGTATGGACATCGAGCGCGAGCGTGGGATCACGATCAAAGCGCAGACCGTCCGGCTCGATTATAAGGCCAACGACGGCAACACTTATCAGCTCAATCTGATGGACACGCCGGGTCACGTCGATTTCGCCTATGAAGTGTCGCGCTCTCTCGCCGCCTGCGAGGGCGCCATTCTAGTCGTGGACGCGTCGCAAGGTGTGGAAGCTCAGACCCTTGCCAACGTCTACACTGCAATCGAGTCGGACTTGGAAATTCTACCGGTCCTCAACAAAATCGATCTGCCGGCGGCGGATGCCGACCGCGTAAAAGAGCAGATTGAAGAGGTTATTGGTATTGATGCGTCCGGCGCGATTGGGATCTCCGCCAAAACGGGACTAAACGTTGAAGCCGTGTTGGAAGGGATCGTTGAGCGACTGCCGCCACCCAAGGGCGTGTCCGACAAACCGCTGCAAGCCATGCTGGTTGACAGTTATTACGACGCCTATCTTGGCGTTGTGGTGTTGGCGCGTGTCATAGACGGCGTGATGAAGAAAGGGCAGCGCATCAAGTTGATGTCGACAGGCGCTGTCTACCAAATTGATCGCGTCGGCGTTTTCCGGCCAAAACAGGAAATGCTTTCCGAAATAGGTCCGGGCGAGATCGGATTTTTCACTGCCGCTATCAAGGAGGTCGCAGACACGCGCGTCGGCGACACGATAACGGACGAAAAGATCGCCTGTGCTGAAGCACTTCCCGGATTCAAGCCAGCGCAACCTGTCGTGTTTTGCGGACTGTTTCCCGTTGATGCGGCAGACTTCGAAGATCTGCGTGAGGCGATGGGCAAGCTGAGGCTCAACGATGCCAGTTTCTCGTTCGAAACAGAGAATTCTGCCGCGCTCGGTTTCGGGTTCCGCTGCGGCTTTTTGGGCTTGCTGCACCTTGAGATCATTACCGAGCGTCTCAGCCGTGAGTTCAATCTCGACCTCATCACAACCGCACCCAGCGTCATCTACCATGTGCATATGAACGACGGCACAACGGTGGAAATGCATAACCCGGCCGATATGCCGGACCCGGTGCACATCGACCGTTTGGAGGAGCCTTGGATCGAGGCGACAATCCTGGTGCCGGACGATTATCTTGGTGCCGTATTGAAGCTTTGCCAGGACCGGCGCGGGCGCCAGAAGACGCTCACTTATGCGGGCTCGCGTGCCATGCTGGTTTATGAGTTGCCGCTCAATGAGGTTGTGTTTGATTTTTACGATCGGCTGAAGTCGGTCTCCCGTGGCTATGCGTCGTTCGACTATCAGATGATCGGTTATGAGCCGGACGATCTGGTGAAGATGTCCATTCTCGTCAATAGCGAGCCAGTTGATGCGCTTTCGATTATCGTGCATCGCTCACGCGCTGACGCGCGCGGCCGTGTGATGTGCGAAAAGCTGAAAGATCTCATCCCGCAACACATGTTCCAGATTCCGGTCCAGGCGGCGATCGGCGGGCGCATCATTGCGCGCGAGACCATCCGGGCCTTGCGCAAGGATGTGCTGGCGAAGTGCTACGGCGGCGACATTTCCCGCAAACGCAAACTTCTGGAAAAACAGAAGGCGGGTAAGAAAAAGATGCGCCAATTCGGCAAGGTTGAAATACCGCAGGAAGCCTTCATCGCCGCGCTCAAGATGGAAGATAACTAGGGTCCTGCCCAACGGCGCCGTTGTGCATCTCGACAGCACTCAGAATGGCGAACGCTGGCGGGTCGTTAGAACTCCATACCCAGAACGAGGCGTGGGGCGGTGGCGACCGGGGCACCTTCCAGTCGATAGGTGCCGTCCTTGCGAAGCGTGTAGGAATAAGCACGTGCCTTGCCATCGATTTCGGCCAGCACGCGGCGGCCGTTAGCCTGCACACCCACAACATGGGCTTTGCGGTATCGCAATGGTGTCCACTCAATGGCCTTCATGCCGTTAGCCGGTGTTGGCTCCGCACACTTCATAATTATCGGAGCAAGATCGCGTGGCCTTATGGGGCCGCCCGCCGGCACGGCGGCCTCTTGAGGGCGTACTGACTGAGGCACCTCACCGGCCGGCGGACTTGCAGCGGTCGCCGTTTTGGGGGGATCAGTCACGACCGCCGCTGACTGAGTGGCCGCTGCGACAGCCGCCGTAGCGGGCTTGGGGGCTGCCGACGGTTGTATTGAACTCGCGGCCGTGCTTTCGCCCGGCTCCTTCGGCGGCGCGACGGAGCCTGAATCAACTTCTTTCTTTCTCTTGAACCAATTAAACATGTCATCCCTCTGCATCGCTCGAACTCCGACAGCACTGCGAATGGGAATAGCAAGCGGTGTGCCAGCCGCTAATGCGCTGAAAACACTTACACTCTTTGAGATTGACTTTGCTCCGTGCCTAGTAAAGCGGCGTGAGCGGGGGGCGTTTTGCCGAAAAGAAGGGCAGTTGCGGACGTGTGCACGCCACCTGTCAAAAACCCCGTCGTTATCAAGGATTGCGCTGGATTTTTAATATCTGAACGGTCCAGAGAACCAATCGCTGAAGCGAACCCATTCTGGTGGATCAGCAAGACTGATGATGGCCGTTTTCCTTGCGTTTGCAGGCCTATCGGTCCATAAGGAGCGGCAATCGAATACGCCTTGGTTTACTCTATTACGGCACACGGCTCTACTAGACGTCTCCATCGCGCGATTTGAGACCCTCGTGTGTAATCGTACCACGGGGAAAACCCGTTGCTTTGGAGGCAAACTATGGCGAACGGAACTGTCAAATGGTTCAACGGACAGAAGGGCTATGGATTTATTCAGCCAGACGAAGGTGGAAACGATGTATTCGTGCACATCTCGGCGGTTGAACGTGCCGGTCTTTCCTCGTTGAACGAAGGGCAGAAGATCGAATTTGAAACGGAGACGGGTCGCAACGGCAAGGTCGCTGCGGTCAATCTGCGTCCACTTTGATCACGGTATTCTGACTCATTCGTTGAGTCATGATCCGTAGAATAAGTCGGAAGGGAGCGGCGCACATCATGGGCCGCTCCCTTCGGCTATTGAAGAGAAGTCAATTCGCAAAGTGGATGGTAAAGCTTAAGGACACTTGATGGCCAAAGAAGAGATGCTCGAATTTGAGGGCGTGGTCGACGAAGTTCTTCCTGATGCGCGCTGCCGGGTAAAATTAGACAATGGACATGAGGTCATTGCCTATACGTCCGGCCGCATGAAGAAGAACCGCATCCGCATTCTGGCAGGTGACCGCGTCACGATCGAGATGACGCCCTATGACCTGACGAAGGGACGCATCAATTTTCGGCACAAGGATGCGCGTTCCGGTCCACCGCCTCAAGGTGGCGGCGGTTATCGCCGGCGCTGACGCCCACGATCAGTGCGCGGCTTCCCAATTGTCGGCTGCATTTGCATCGACCATTAGCGGAACCGAGAGGCTCAAAGCCGGCATGGCCGCGTTCTCCATCACCGACTTGACGACGCTGATGGTCTTTTTGACATCCTTTTCCGCCACCTCGAAAATCAGTTCGTCGTGAACCTGTAACAGCATGCGGGCTTTCTTTAACCCGGCCTCTTGCAATGCTTCCGGCATGCGTATCATCGCGCGGCGGATGATGTCGGCTGCCGAGCCTTGAATCGGTGCGTTGATCGCAGCACGCTCCAAAAAACCGCGCATTGAGGGATTTTTCGTATTGATCTGCGGGTAGTGTATCCGCCGCCCGAATATCGTCTCAACAAAACCGTTGTCGCGAGCGAAAGCCTTGGTCGCGTCCATGTAGGCTTTGATGCCGGGGAAGCGTTCGAAATAGGTTTTGATGTAGTCGGCCGCTTCCTGGCGTGAAATACCAAGTTGGTTTGCAAGCCCGAATGCTGAAATGCCATAGATGATGCCGAAGTTGATTGCTTTTGCGCGGCGGCGCACGTCAGCCGGCATACCTTCGATTGGTACCGAAAACATTTCAGAAGCGGTCATTGCGTGGATGTCGAGACCATCGGCGAATGCCTGCTTCAGTTGTGCTATGTCCGCGATATGGGCCAGCACTCTCAGCTCAATTTGGGAATAGTCAGCCGAGATTAGTTTGTGGCCGTCTTCGGCTATGAAGGCTGTGCGAATTTCCCGCCCCTCTTTGGTGCGGATCGGAATGTTTTGCAGGTTGGGGTCGGAAGAAGCAAGGCGTCCTGTTGATGTGGCGGCCAGTGCGTATGACGTGTGTATCCTGCCGGTCTCCGGATTGATGTAGTTGGGCAGCGCGTCGGTATAGGTGGAACGCAGCTTCGACAGTTGCCGCCATTCCATCATCATATTGATGAGCCGGCGCGCGTCGTCGGGCAACTCTTCGTTCTGGCTCAAGTCATCAAGCAGGCCGGCGCGCGTTTCCCATTGACCGCTCTTTGTCTTCTTTCCGCCCGGCAGCTTCAATTTGTCGAACAAAAGCTCGCCTAACTGTTTGGGTGAGCCGAGATTGAAGCTGTGACCAGCGAGTTCGTGAACTTCATCCTCCAATTTAGCGATGGTTTGGGCAAAGGTGCCGGACAGGCGCGCGAGAATCGTGCGGTCCACTTTTACTCCCTCGTGCTCCATCCGCGTTATGACCGGAATGAGGGGACGCTCCAGCGTTTCATAGACTGTCGTCATGCGTTCGGCGACAAGGCGCGGTTTTAACACCATCCATAAACGCAATGTGACGTCGGCATCTTCGGCAGCATATTCGGTCGCCTTGTCGAGCGGCACGTGCGCGAAGCTCTTTTCCTTTTTCTTCTGCCCTTTTTCCACTTTTGGCGGTTTGGGTGCATGTTCTATGACCTGCTTGAAAGACATGCAGGTGTGGCCCAGGTGGCGTTCGGCAAGATCGTCCATACCGTGACCTCCACGACCAGCATCAAGCGCATAGGACAAGAGCATTGTGTCGTCGAGGGATGTGAGGGCAATGCCGTAACGCGCCAGAACAAGACTGTCGTATTTCAGGTTTTGCCCAATCTTCAAAATGGCGGGGTCTTCTAAGAGCGGCTTCAAGCATGCCATCGCGTCTTGCACGGGTATCTGTTCAATTTCGGCGCCGTCTGCAGGACCGTCACCAAAGTCGAAACCATCCTGCATTGCCGCATGAGCAAGCGGGATGTAACAGGCCTTTCCCGGCGAGATGGCGAGTGACACACCAACGAGTTCGGCTTGCCGTGCATCCAGGCTCGTCGTTTCGGTATCGATTGCAAAGTGCCCGGCCTCGCGTGCCGCTACGACCCATGCATCAAGTTGTTCCAACGTTGTGACGGATTCGTAGACTGAGCGGTCGATGGGTGTGGCAGTCGCCTTGCGCGCACCGTCCTCGACTGCAGCTGTGGGTGTCCCAGCGCCTGCGGGCGCGTCGCCGGACGATTTCGATGCGGAGCCTCCAGCACCGGCAGAGTTCGCATCGCCCTTTTGCTTTGCGCCCTTGATGCTCGAGCCCACCGAAGCCTGCAGCGGCGGTGGCGCTTCTTCGCCCAGTGCGTCAGCGATCCGCCGTGTCATGGTGTTGAATTCCATTTCGCGCAGGAAACCCAACAATGACTCGGCTTCAGGGTCTTGGATGCCTAAGTCTTGAAGTTCAACGTTCACCGGTACCGCATTGTCCAAACGCACAAGCTCGCGTGAGGTGCGCGCCTGGTCTGCGAACTCAATAAGCCGCTCACGACGCTTTGGCTGCTTGATTTCGTCCGCCCGGCTCAAGAGCTCGTCAAGGTCACCATAATTGCCGATCAATTCCGCAGCCGTCTTGACACCGATACCTGGCACACCTGGTACGTTATCAACCGAATCTCCTGCGAGCGCCTGGACGTCGACAACCTTTTCCGGAGGGACGCCGAATTTCTGCATGACTTCGTCGGGCCCAATCACTTTGCTCTTCATGCCGTCCACCATGACGACACCGGGCTCGATTAACTGCATGAGATCCTTGTCGGACGAAACGATTGTTACATCCCCACCGGCATCCACCGCCTGGCGCGCGTAAGTGGCGATGAGGTCATCGGCCTCAAACCCGTCCTGCTCGACGCAGGCGACGTTGAACGCCTTGACCGCGTCGCGAATGAGCGGGAATTGTGGAACGAGTTCTTCCGGTGGTGGTGGCCGGTTGGCCTTGTATTGATCGTAGATGTCGTTGCGAAACGTTTTTGCGGATGTGTCGAAGATTACTGCGATGTGGGTTGGTCGGTCGCCGAGCTTTGCTTCGCCTAGCAACTTCCAAAGCATTGCGCAAAAGCCGTGTACGGCACCGACAGGCAGGCCGTCACTCGGCCGGGTCAGCGGTGGCAAGGCGTGGAAGGCGCGAAAGATGAAACCGGACCCGTCGACGAGATAGATGTGGCTGCCCTTGATTACGGGCACCGGCTCGCCGGGCGGAACGGTACAGGTGGCCTGGCGACGTTTGGCCGATGTGTTCTTGGATGTCTTCTTGCTCATGGCAGCGACTATATGGCGGCGGACCGTCCTGGTCAGCTGTTTCCGGGCGCGTAACGAGGGGGTACAGGCTGAAAATTGTGCAAACCTGAGGGCAAGTGATGGCCGATTGCCTGTCGGCGCCTTATCGAGTATCTAACGACCCCTGGCCTAAGCACCCGTAGCTCAGCTGGATAGAGCGTTGGATTCCGATTCCAAAGGTCGCAGGTTCGACTCCTGCCGGGTGCGCCATTTTTTGTCTCACGCGCCAAGGGCGCTCCGACGGGGCGGGCCAACGGCCCGGCGCCGCGGTCGCGTCGCGCATTCGAAGCGTATCCGTCAAGGCGCTCAATTTTTGTCTCACGCGCCAAGGGCGCTCCGACGGGGCGGGCCAACGGCCCGGCGCCGCGGTCGCGTCGCGCATTCGAAGCGTATCCGTCAAGGCGCTCAATTTTTGTCTCACGCGCAAATGGCGCTCCGACGGGGCGGGCCAACGGCCCGGCGCCGCCGTCGCGTCGCGCATTCGAAGCGTATCCGTCAAGGCGCTCAATTTTTGTCTCACGCGCAAATGGCGCTCCGACGGGGCGGGCCAATGGCCCGGCGACGCCGTCGCGTCGCGCTTTGCGCCACTGTCTTGCTCACTTCGTTCGCAGTCTTAGAAGCTAATCGGTGTCATTCCGACGGCTTGACGAATTTCAGGGTCATGCGGTCGGACTCGCCAATCTCCTTGTACTCCCGCCACTTCGCTGAGTCTTTCTTCGAGCCCCTCAGTGTCGGTGGCAGGCGCCAAACAGAGTCGTCTCCGGATGGACGGTCCTTGGGGTTGGCGTTTATCTCACTTGCTTGCAAAAACTTGAACCCGGCCGCTTCGAATGCAGCGATCACGTATGATTGCTTGAGGTAACCCTTGCTGCCACTTGCCCATTCGTCTGACGCGCTCTCTGGGGCGCGATGTTGGACGACACCTGCAATGCCACCAGGCTTCAGGGCGCGGAATGCTTCAGCAAGAGAAGCATCAAGGTAGCCGGCTTGTTTGCCAAACCTGTTGAGATTGTGGAGTGATCTGATGAAGAGAATTTTGTCAGCAACGCCCACAAGCCGATCCGGCATTTCCGTCATTGTGTAAGTGTCGATCTCGCCGCCTTTCGCAACGGCCTCACTTGCAATCGTCTTTGCCCAGTTCGCGTTGCGATCGATAACGCTCTTAAGTCGTTTCTCGTCCCAGCCAAAACGTTCAAACAGGCTTAGAGGATAGTGCGCGCCAATCAGCTTTCCGGTCTCGCCAACAAGAGGATGCAGAATACGCGAATACCAACCGCCCCCGGGCAAGGTTTCGATTATCGTGTCGCCGTTTCGAATTTCGAAGAAATTCATTGTTTCAACCGGATGGCGCGCGGCGTAACGCTCCTTTGCGCCGGCGGGCTGGGCCGCCAGGATCGCTTCAAGAGATTTGTTTGCGTGCGTTTCGCTTTCTGCAGCGTTTGCCTGGTTGGCCAGGGGCGCGACCACAACAGCAACGGTGAAACAGAAACAGGCAAATTGAGAGACGGGGGATTTCAAGAGCATGCTTATTCCTTTCACCATTTGGCTGGTCGCAAAGACTACAATGTGTGTGAACCGTATGCCAACCCGGCGCTGCTAACGATCCGATTGTTGCCAGCGCGGGTTGATCCACGGCATGTCGTTGACCGGCGGTAGACGTGATCGGCCAAGAATGTGATCTGAGGCCTTTTCGCCAACCATTATGCTCGGCGCATTGAGATTGCCGTTTAAGATGCGCGGAAAGATCGAACTGTCCGCAACACGAAGAGCCTCCACGCCAATGACTCGGCATTCAGGATCGACGACAGCTTCAGGATCGTCGCGCGCGCCCAATCGTGCCGTGCCGCAGGGATGATATGCGCTTTCCGCGTGATCGCGAATGAATGCATCTAGTTCATCATCGCTGTTTATGTGCGCGCCCGGCTGAATCTCATCGCCGCGGTAGGACTTAAAGGCGTCTTGCGCAAAAATTTCGCGTGCCAAGCGTATACAGTGGCGAAAGTCGATCCAATCCTGCCCGGTGCTCATATAATTGAATGCAATGCGCGGCGGGTCGAGTGGATCGGAGGATTGCAAACGCACGCTGCCGCGCGAAGCCGAGCGCATCGGTCCCACATGAACCTGATAGCCGTGACCTTCCGCGACAGCCTGTCCGTCGTATCGAACGGCAATGGGCAGGAAATGAAATTGAATATCGGGATATTGCACGCCAGCGCGAGAGCGGACAAACGCGCCGCTTTCAAACTGATTTGATGCGCCAGGCCCGGTTTTTGTGAGCAGCCACTGTGCGCCGACGGCCGCCTTGCCAAAAAGGTTCCAGTATTTGAATAGCGTGATCGGTTTCAGGCAGGCCTGCTGAACAAAGACCTCCAAGTGATCCTGAAGGTTGCCGCCGACTCCAGGCCGGTCGGCGACAACAGTGATACCATGCTCCTTCAAGTGCTGCGCCGGCCCCACGCCTGACAGCATTAAAATTTTGGGCGAGTTTATCGAAGAGGCGGCAATAATGACGTCGCGGCGCGCTCGAATGATAGAGACCTTGTCGCCGCGCTGCACTTCAACGCCGGTTGCCCGCGCATCCTCAATGACAACCCGGCGTGCGAAGCATCGATGAATGGAACAGTTCGGCCGCTTGAGCGCCGGCTTGAGATAAGCATTGGCTGTCGACCAGCGGCGGCCCGCGTAAATCGTCTGGTCCAAGGGGCCGAAGCCTTCCTGTTTCTCCCCATTGTAGTCTGACGTCAGCTCGAAGCCCGCCTGTCGGCCGGCCTCTACGAAAGCTTGGTTCAATGGATTATCGCGTTTGCCGCGCGTAACATGGAGAGGGCCGGTGGCGCCGCGCCAAGCCGGATTGCCGCCATGGCCGCCGTCATCCCAGTTTTCCATGCGCTTGAAATAGGGGAGCACGTCGGCATACGACCAGCCGGCGGCACCTTGCTCTTGCCAGTGATCATAATCGAGGGCGTGACCGCGTACGTACACCATGCCGTTAATGCTGCTGGTGCCACCGATGACTTTTCCGCGGGGCACCGCAAACCGCCTGCCGCCGAGATGCTTTTCCGGCTCGGTCCTCAACCCCCAGTCATAACGCTCCATGTTCATCGGGAACGACAGCGCGCCGGGCATCTGTATAAGCGGACCCCAATCTGAGCCACCGAATTCCAGCACGAGGACTGAGTGGGCTGCGTCCTCTGACAAGCGCGACGCCAATGCCGCGCCAGCGGAACCGGACCCTACAATGACGAAATCAGCTTCCATTTTTTTTTGGATTCCGAGTCCTGTTTAATGCATCCGGTATATTTCTGCCGCCGCCAGTGCCAAAGCCTGCAGTGATGCAAGCAGAGCGGGGGCTGATGATTTGAATTTCGCAGCAAAGATCATGACTGTGGCCAGGCGGCTTGCCCGCGTTTGGGCAAATACTGAAACCAGGAATTTGCGACAAATGTCGCGGTCTTGCAACGCACAGAGATGTCAAGAGACCGGCGAATATTCATTGTTGTGTCATCAGCATAAGCGCTTCAAAATTGGTTCCGACAAAGTTGGCGCCATTGTTAGCCGGCAGCCTGGCCTCAGGAGGAATACGTAATGAGTTGGCTCAGCGAAGATGATCGGAAACGTGTTGAACTGCTTGCCAAGAAAATGGATGACGTGCGGCGCCCGATCCCCAATCAGGTTGTCTCTAACGGCGAATACCGGCCGATGCCGCAAACGCCTCAGCAGCGCAAAGTCGCGGCCCTGATCGATGAGATGGCGGATGAGCGTGCGCCCAAACTTGGGATGGACCGGCGCGGCTTCCTGCAATCCAGCCTCGGCCTCGCGACAGCATTTGCAGCAATGAATGTCGTATATGGCGACGTGTTCGGCGTGGCACATGCGGAAACGGCGGATACGGATGCCGCGGCCGAACTCGCCAAGCGCTATGCCGACCAGTTCATTTTCGACGGACACATGCACTTTGTCGACGACGAGTACAAGTGGGATGGGATTTTGGGCTTGCGTCACTTTGGAGCCGTCTACGGCAATCCGGAAATCGGTAAGGACGACCAGGCGAAGTTCCAGGATCTGCAGATCGATAATTTTATCAAGGAAGTTTTCCTCGACAGCGATACGACGGTTGGTCTTGTTTCCAGTGCGACGGCAGATGATCCTGACAATATCTTTCTCACCAACCCGCAGCTTGTCGATGGCGCCATGCGCATCAACAAGATGTGCGGATCGCGCCGGCTGCTGCGGCATGCGATTTTCGAGCCGGGTAAGGATGGGTGGTTGGACGAGGTCGATCGGGTTATCGAGAAAGACCGTCCGGACAGCTGGAAAGGGTACACGGTGGGAGACCCGTTGCAGCCATCGAAATATCCCTACCGACTCGATGACGAAAAGCTTCTTTATCCGTTCTACGAGCGCACGCAAAAGGCGGGCATCCGTAACGTCTGCATTCACAAGGGTCTGTTGCCGTCAGACTATACCGAAAGCTTCCGCGATGTCTGGCGCCACGCCATGGTCGATGATGTGCCGAAGGCCGCCAAGGACTGGCCGGACCTCAACTTCATTATCTATCACTCGGCCTTGAAGCCTCTCACCGTGCCGCCGGAAGAGCATCTGGACCGGTTTAAGAAAACCGGGCGGATCGACTGGGTCTCAGACCTGGCGGAGATCCCCGAAAAGTACGGACTGACGAATGTCTATGCAGATATCGGAACCACGTTTGCGACGACGTGCCTGACGCACCCGCGCCATGCCGCGGCATTGATGGGGATTCTCATCAAGGGATTGGGCGTCGACCATGTGGTGTGGGGAACGGATTCAGTGTGGTACGGCTCACCGCAATGGCAGATCGAAGCTTTCCGCCGCATGGAAATTCCTGAGGACCTGCAGAAGAATTACGGTTTGGCACCGCTTGGCGACGGCTTGTCTGCAACCAAGACTGCGATCTTCGGGACAAATTCGGCAAAGCTTTATAACTTCTCCGATGAAGAAGCGACGGTTGCGCACTACGCCAATGACCGACTGAGCGAATACCGCACCAAGTACAACGCGGATGGTGCGGACCGCAGTAACGTTGCCTATGGGTTTATTCACTCAGGCTGATGCGTCGCCTGCGTCACGGTTGGGCGCATCTGCGTAGAGCATTATTGATGGGCACCGGATATGAACGAAAAACGTATCAGTCGCTATCCGGTGCCGGATATCAACGACCTGCCTGGCGACATCAAAGAGATGATCTTGGCTGTCCAGGAGAAGGCTGGGTTTGTGCCCAATGTCTTCCTGGCCCTGGCGCATCGACCGGACGAACTGCGTGCCTTCTTCGCGTACCACGACTCACTGATGGAAAAGGAGAGCGGTCTTACGAAAGCTGAAAGAGAGATGATTGTCGTTGCCACGTCGAACGACAACAATTGCCAATATTGCGTGATCGCGCATGGTGCCATTTTACGGGTACGCGCGAAGAACTCTCTCATCGCAGATCAGGTTGCCGTGAATTACCGCAAGGCGGATATCACGCCGAAACAGATGGCCATGCTCGACTTCGCCATGAAAGTGTCGAACGATGCCAAAGATATCTGTGACGACGACTTCGAGATCTTGCGCAGCCACGGCTTTTCCGACGAAGACATCTGGGACGTTGCCGGTATTACCGCCTTCTTTGGCCTTAGCAACCGCATGGCCAATTTTATATCTCTCAGGCCGAACGATGAGTTCTACACGTTAGGGCGTGTGTGACAGCTACTATGGGCGGTGCGGGCGCCGTTAGGTTTGTGAAGAGCGAGCGCTGCCGAGCCCGCCCCCTTTTGTTCGCAAAGTTGACGTGTCTCTGATGGTGGCTTGAGGCCAGAATTGGTCGTTGCCAGTTCCCTCAGGGGGACCGGCATGGCAGCCATTGGCGACTACAGCGAAACGAATCTGACGGTCGCGGCAACGTGGGCTGCTTGAAATCGGGCGATCAGTACGGCGGCTGTATTCGGCAGACGACGTGATGTTTGAGTACCGCACACTTGCTGTTGCCCCTGTGATCGCATCCGTCTAGCCTGCCAGCATTATGCCCTACCACCTCTTCGACACTGCTTTTGGAACCTGCGCCATCGCCTGGAGCGAGGCGGGCTTGACACGCGTACAACTCCCTGAGCGCACACACACGCTGACCGACGCACGGATGAAATGTTCCGGCGTCGAATTGTCGGAGCTGCCGCTGGCGGCCTTCGCCGCGGACGCAGTGGGCGCGCTGCAATCGTATTTTGCCGGCACAGCAGTCCTGCTCGATACGCTGCGTCTCGACGAGAGCAGTGTATCGACGTTCAACGCGTCGGTCTATCGTGCGCTCCGGGCGGTGCCGCGTGGCGCGACGGTGACTTACGGCGAACTTGCAAAACAGGTGGGACAACCAGGGGCGGCAAGAGCGGTCGGAACGGCCATGGGCCGGAACCCATGGCCGGTGATCGTTCCCTGCCATCGTGTGCTTGCGCAGGGCAGGAAGATGGGTGGCTTTTCTGCGCCCGGCGGAACCGCGACGAAGGAGAAGCTTCTTGCACTCGAGGGCGTGGTGGTTGGCGATCCAGTGCTGCCAGGTCTCTTCGATCAAAGGCGCTCCTCGTGAGGCCGCGCAAGTCGGACACAATTTCGCTCGGTGAGGCTCGGCGCATCGCGATCGCCGCACAGGGCGCGGACCGGGGTGCTGCTCGCAACGTGGCCACGCGGGCCGATTTGCGCCGGCTCGTCGAAAAGCTCGGAGTACTGCAGATCGATTCTGTCAACGTGCTCGCCAGAGCTCACACGCTGTCTGTTTACGCCCGGCTCGGCGTCTATGATTGCGCTGATCTCGATGACCTTGCCTATGGCGGAAAACAGCGCAGGTTGTTCGAATACTGGGGCCATGCTGCCTCCCTCATGCCCGTTGGGATGCAGCCGCTTTTTCGCTGGCGTATGGAAAACGCTCGGACCGGAAAGAACATTTACGCAGGGCTCGCCCGCTTTGCGCAGGCCAAGAAGACACTCATTCGCGACATGCGACGCGAGATTGAGCAGCGCGGTCCGAGTGCGGTCGGGGATTTCGCCTCACATTCCAATCGCAAATCCGGATGGTGGGGTTGGTCGGATGCGAAGTGTGCACTCGAATGGCTGTTCTGGACAGGGCAGCTTACAACAGCCAACCGGCGCGCTACGTTCGAACGCATTTACGACATCCCCGAACGCGTACTGCCTGATGACATCATTTCCGCTCCAACACCAGACGAGGCAGAGGCCAAACGCGCGTTGATCAACCACTCTGCTCGTGCGCTTGGCATTGGAACCGAGGCCTGTCTGGGCGACTACTATCGCCTCGATCGGGCCGCCGTTAAACAGGCCGTTAGCGATCTGGTCGAGTGCGGGACGCTGCGCGAAGTGAAGGTCGAGGGGTGGGAAAAGCCAGCCTATGTGCACGTTGGCGCACGCCGGCCAAAGACGGCGGCGGCACGCGCGCTCCTTGGCCCCTTCGATCCGCTCGTCTGGCATCGCGGCCGTGCGGAAATGTTATTTGGCGCTCGCATCCGCAATGAGCTCTACACACCGAAACACAAGCGGACCTACGGTTACTATGTGCTACCGTTTCTGTTCGGCGATCGTGTCGTGGGCCGCGTCGATCTCAAGGCGGAACGCGCCGCGGAGACGTTGCAGGTGCTGTCGGCACATTGTGAACCGGGCCTTGCTGCCGATGATTTCGTCGCCGCGCTCGCCGATGAGATCCGCCTGATGGCACGATGGCTCGGCTTGCCGCACCTCAAGACGAATCGCGCTGGTGATGCCGCAGCAGCCCTACAGAAGGTATTGTGACGGGTGCATCCGGATCGGTTTGCCTTAGAGGAACCTCCGAATCCCCCGACAGTTGTTTGCCTGGCTCGATAGCGCAGGGATTGACGTGACGTTCGGGTCGCGCCCCAATGGGGATCACCATGGGGCGAATTTTTCCGTTGCGTTAGATCGCCGATCCCCGGACCGTTCTCGTTACCACCCACTTGTGTTTTCCGATTTGGCGCGACCGTTTGAAACCAAGACGTTCGAACGTAGACAGGGCCCCATTGAATAGAAATGCCGGCGAGGCCCTTCGGCCCTCTGTGTTTTCGGGATATCCCTCGATGCGCCCGCCGCCGAGCATTTTGATCTGCTGGACGGCGCCGTTCAATGCGACAGCGGCAATACCTTTGCCGCGGTATCCCTTGCCAGAGAAGAAGCAGGTGATCCGCCAGTCCGGGAGCGTTGGATTGGTCGCGAGATAGGCGCGTTCATTATGTATGTGCGGAAGTTCTTCAGGAGTACCAAACTGACACCAGCCGACGCAGACCTCGCCATCGAAAACGAGAGAAGCATGCGCTCGCCCTTCCCAGACAAGGCACTCTTTCGCTGCACGCTTCAACTTTGGTGAATCGCCTCCTCCGTCTTTGGCGTGATACCACATGCACCAACAGCCGCCCCACACGCCATTATTTGCCTCGACCAGGCGAGCAAAGTCCGGCCAGGTGGTCGCGTCGAGCGCTTTGGTTGTGAATGTGGGCAAGAGTTGTCTCCAAGACCTGCAACTTCATTTTGTTCTGCTAGGCTTTTCGTCTGTATGCCTCGCGCCCCTTAGCTGTCGGTCGGTGGGGGGCAACCTTGGTCATTGACCCTCACTTGGTCCCCCGTTCACCCGATAGCCGCGAGCGGATCACTGACATCCAGCACATAGAATGCGATCAGACCGAGGACACCGGTGAACGCGAGGTAGTAGATTGTGGGAAGGATGGTCTTGCGCAACGTTTCACCTTCACGACCCAACAGGCCAACCGTTGCGGAAGCAGCGACGACGTTATGGATGGCGACCATGTTGCCTGCCGCAGCACCAACCGCCTGCAGCGCGACCATCATCGCGGTGGACACACCCAGCGCACTGGCGACATTGAACTGGAATTCCGACAGCATCAGGTTCGACACTGTGTTGGAGCCGGCGATGAAGGCGCCGAGGCCGCCAACCGCCGGCGCGAACAATGGATAGATGTCACCCACGCCATCGGCAACGAACTGTGCCATCGCCACAGGCATCGAAACAAGATCCGCTGAGTTGGTTCCGGAATTGATCAATATTCGTACCATGGGCACGGTAAAGATCAGCACGAACCCGGCGCTGAGTATCGTACGTGTGGACTCGTTGAATGCGGCGGCAACTTCACTGCCTCGCATGCGATGCAGGACGATGGTCACCAGCACAACCATCAGAAGGATGCCGCCCGGTAGATAAAGAGGCTGAATTGCTCCTGAGACGCCTGCCTCACCGAGGATATCGGTCCAACCGATGCTAAGCGACTTCAACCAACTTTTTAGTGGTTCCACCGTGCGCGATGCGACCAGAAAGATCGCCAGCAGCACATAAGGAATCCAGCCCATGTAGGTCGACATCGGAGTCTTAACGCCGAGGTCTTCCATCTTTATCTCAATGTCACCCATCCAGTTCTCGGGCCAAGACCTGGCGTCCGGGAAGTCCCACACGTCCGTCGGTATGAGGAAGCCTCGGCGCGCGGCAGGTACGACAATCGCCAGGCCGACCATTGCCCCGATGATCGAGGGAAATTCCGGCCCCAGGAACACACCGGCAAGCACGTAGGGCACCACGAAACAGACCCCTGCGAACAATGCAAAGGGCGCGATGGATAGCCCGTCCAACCAGGAGCGCTTTTCGCCGAAGAAGCGAACCATGATGACCACCATGACCAGCGGCATAAACAGTCCAACGATGCCATGCAGCACTGCCACTTCACCGGCCAACTGATAGTAGTATTCGCTCCAACTGGAGCCGCCAGCGGCAAGCTGCTCACTTATCGCCGTCTTATTCACGCCACCGGTGACGCCGACGACGATTGGCGTACCAACAGCTCCGAAAGATACAGGCGTTGACTGGATCATCATCCCCACAACGACCGCAGACAGCGCCGGAAAACCAAGTGCAACCATCAGCGGCGCGGCCACGGCCGCCGGCGTACCGAATCCAGATGCCCCCTCAATAAAACACCCGAACAGCCAGGCAACGATAATCGCCTGGACCCGCCGATCCGGGCTGATGCCGGAAAAACCGTTGCGAATGGCTGTGATGGCACCGGAGTGCTTCAACGTATTGAGCAATAGAATCGCGCCGAAGATGATCCAAAGGATCGACACCGTCAGGATCAGACCCTGAAGCGTTGAGGCCAACACCCGGTTGAAACTCATCTGCCAAGCAAACAAAGCGATGAGGGCCGCGACAACAAAGGTCAAGGGCATCGCCAGGCGGGCAGGCATTCGAAAGCCGATCAACAGCACACCGGCGAGGACGATGGGCAGGAATGCAAGTAGCGCCAGAAATGTGTTGTCCATTGCTCAATCCCCCGATTGTCAAAACCTATTTTGGACGTTCCTGCCACGGCGGCGCGACTAAGTGTGGTCGACACCGGATTGCGTGCGCTATGGAACCGGACAGAAGCTGGCCTTTTATTCGGTTGTCGCGGTTTTCGCCAATAGTGCCGAATGGTGCACCACGGGATTGTCCAGTGGTTTTCGTTTTTGTGCTGATAAGCCTCAAGCTTGCGCGCTAGGTCGGGCCGACACTGCCTCATACCAGCGTCGCATATTCTTACAGTCTTCGGGGATATCGAGATCAGTCCATTTGCCGAAGTCGACGGCACACAGCGTCGTTATGTCGGCAATGGTGTAGCGTGGGCCTGCGACAAACTCATTTGTTGCGAGCTGTTCGTCAAATTTCCGGTAAAAGCGTGCCATGCGCGCCTTCGCACGGACAATCAATTCCGGCACCTGAGGAATGGGTTCTGCCGAGCCTGGAAGCCCTCGATCGGCAAAATCAGGTGACGTGTTGCGGAAGAGCTCGGACGCCGGCAACATGCCCTCCTCATTGGCGCGCTTTTCCCACATTTCAACGATTGCCTTGTCTTTCGCATCGATACCCATTAACGGCGGATCAGGATGGATCTCTTCAAAATAGCGGCAGATCGCCATGGCTTCGCCGATGCATGTGCCGTCATCGAGTTCCAGCATTGGCACCATGGCGTGGGGATATTTGGCGACATAGCTTGGTATGAGTCTGGTGTCTTCGCCGCCCACTTCTTCCAGCGGAATTTTTAGGCCCTTCTCGGCCAAATAGATGTGCAGGCGCCTTGGATTCGGGGCAATGTGCCAATCATAGATCTTCATCATACCACCCACTTCGCTTTGCGGCGGAACCACCACTCACTTGACGATTTCTTTTGCGTCGCTCAACGCCGTTTCTGGCTCGAACGGCTCGGGAACGTCGACGCCCTTCTTGCACGCAGGCTTGTTGGCCATAACGTCCATCCACCGCTGCAGGTTTGGCAAATCATCCACGGGGACGCCCGCCCAATAATGTAAGCGAACCCAAGCCCAATGGGCAATGTCGGCAATGCTGTAATCGTCGACGAGATATTCGTGGTCGCGCAGCCTGGTATCGAGCACTGTGTAGAGCCGCTTGGTTTCATTCTGGTACCGCGCGATCACCGACGGAATCTTTTCCGGAAAATATCTGAAAAATACGTTGGCCTGACCCTGCATCGGGCCGACGCCGCCCATTTGAAACATCAGCCACTGGAGAACTTGTGATCGCGGTTTCATAGCTGTTGGAAGGAGACGTCCGGTTTTTTCTGCAAGGTAGATCATAATGGCGCCAGACTCGAAGACGGCGAAATCGTCTTCGTCCCGGTCGATGATCGTAGGTATGCGTCCGTTTGGATTTATTTTGAGGTAGTCGGGTTGTTTCTGGTCGTTATTGCCAAGCCGGATGTAGTGCGTCGTATATGGCAGTGCGAGCTCTTCCAGTGTGATCGATGCCTTCCAGCCATTCGGTGTCGTTGAGGTATAAAGGTCAATCATTGCAACCCAATCTATTTGTTTTCAGCCAGAAGCGCATTGAACTGCTCTTCGTTCGGCGCCTTCTCAATTCTGGGCAAACCATCGCCAATCTCGTTCCATGACGATGCACTGCCTGTCCAGACGTGTACCTGAGGTCTAAAGTTGTCCGGATCGTCCAGGCTTGATGCCCAGATGCCATGCAGATCCGGTACAAGATCGGCAAGAACGAATAGATTTGATCCGCACTTGGCGCAGAACCCGCGGCTAACCTTATTTCCGCTCTCCGCCTCTACGTCGTGATATTCGGCTGTGCCTGTGATCGTCATCGCAGACTTGGGAACATACATTACCGGGCAGTACGCGCCGCCGCTCGCCTGCTGACAATCTCGGCAATGACATTTCCAGGAAAATGCTGGTTCGGCGGAACATTGGTATCGGATCGAGCCGCACCTGCAGCCTCCGGTGACTGGTAGTTTCATAGCAACCTCAGACGATGTTACTGCGAACGCTGGCCGCTTCAGCGGCCCATCAAAGACAACAATAAGACCATACCGCTGCTCCCGCCAGACGCAAACGTCGCGTTGGACGTGCCAATACCCCGATAGCTGTAGCATCGGGTTACGACACAAATTTCCCCCGTGAAACACAAGATGCCTTGCCCGGAACTTTCGATGCCATAACCGGCGGCCGCGACAACCGCGAGGTGCGGTTCAAAAAAACCGGCACGCTCTGTGGGTAGGGTTTTGGCCCATGTCGCACGAGCGCTGTTCGACGCAGCAAACACGCGTTATAAACACATTCAGACATGCAACATTGCGAGGGGCAATGAACATAGCGCTACTAACCCGGGTAACTGCCGCACTCGGTGGCATGTTCAGCCTGGCAATGGTCCTTTATGCAGGAGACCAATCCAGCCTCTTCCTGATCGGTTTGGGGCTGATTTTCGGCGCTTGGGCGATCGCACCTTTTATGTTGGCGTACTTTCGCGCGCCGTCATTTTCTCACTCTACCTTGCTCAGCGTTGTACTTCTCGTTGCGACCGTTGCTGCAGGTGGGTTTTCCGTATTCGCTTACTGGACGACATTCGTGGACAATCCCAGTCCAGATGCGCAGGATGGACTGATCCTGCTGTTCGTGCCGCTCTACCAAATCATCGGCATGTCGGCCGTATTGTTGGCAGCCGGATGGATCTCCAAGTTTCTGAAATAGATTGCGCCTTGGTTGTGGTGGAGCTGAGGCTTGGCGCAGACGACCAACTTGAAGCTTTTTTTGGCCGATGGCGCGCGCACCTCACCTAACCCGATGCATCCGTCACAACATACACGTTGGAGCAGGTGTGGGGGAGGCGAACGGATTTAGTCAGCGTAGACTTATCTTCACTTCGCCAAACGATTGTTGCCGCCAATGGACGTGCGTAGGCAAGTCCTCAATAGCTGCACCGGACCGGAACCCTGCTCAGCTCTCGCGATCCTTGCCGCTTGAACCTTTGGCGGCGGATCCTTCAGTGCTCTCGGTAGCCAGCGCAGCGGGCTTTTCGGTGGCGGCGGCATCGTCCTTTTCGCCATTAGTTTTGACGGCATTGGTGGTCTGGCCGTAGAAGCGACTAACTTTGACCGTCTGCTCAAGTGTGCGTGACGTGCGTACCAGCGCGCGTTGCAGGCGGTTCAATTCGCTCAATTCTCTCGAATAAGCAAAACTCAGCGCCTTTTGAAGGCTGACAAAACCCATAACGGTTGCCGAATGGACGCGACGCACCAGGGACATAAAGACCGGGCTGAGCAATAGCGACAGTACAATCACTGCAATGGCAAGTTTGTAACCATCTTTATCAAGCAGGCCGTTGGCGACGCCCACGCCAGCAAGAACAAATGAAAACTCGCCGATTTGACCCATGACCAATCCTGCAGCGAACGCGTCAGGCCATGACAATCCAACGGCGCGCAGGATCAAAATATTGGTCAGAGATTTGATGGCGAGAACGCCAACGACGAAGGCAACGACCACGCCGAGGTTAGCTATGATGAAGTCAACATCGAGCAGAAGCCCGATGGCGACGAAGAAGAGAACCATCAGTACACCCTGGATGGGTTCCATCACGTGAATGGTCTGTGAGCGCAGGTTGGTCTTGCCGATGAACAGGCCGGCAATAAAGGCGCCGTAGACGGGCGACAGCCCAAGGATGCCGGTCGTGGTGGCGGCGACAAAGCAGAACGCAAGTGCTGCCAGAGTGCGCAACTCGACGCGCGGTTCAAGCAGGTGCGACCAGGGGATATTGATCTTACCGGGGCGGCCCAATGCGCGCACGATGAGGATAAGCCCACCAACCGCCACGACCAAGGCTAGCAGGATTGAGGCATCCAGCTCGGCACCGCTACCAAGAGCTTTCGACAGAATCAGAATTGGGACAATAGCAATGTCCTGCGCAATCATGACCGCGATCACGATACGACCTAGATCGGAGCGCAACTCATCGATATCTTCCAGCATCTTGAGCGCGACTGCGGTGGACGACATGGTCATGACGAATGCGAGCAGCACTGCCTGCCGCGTGGTCCATCCGAGCCACAGCGAAAAGAGGCCCATCAATGCAAGTGCGACGCCCAACTGCCCGGCGACGGTCAAGACTGCTGGCCGCAGATCGAGAATAAATGCGCGTAGCGAGATCTCCATGCCGATGACAAACAGGAGAAGCAGGACGCCGAGTTGGGCCATAAGGGGAATTGCCTCGGCACGCGGCACAAATCCGATGACCGTCGGGCCCAGCAGTACACCGGCCAGGATGTAGCCGACGATTGGCGATTGGCGCAGGCGCGACATGACCAGCCCCATCGACACAGCGACAAGTGCCACAATAGACAGCGCAAGTAACTCTGGAACCCGTTCTTCCATTGACTTTCCCGCTTGCAATGTCTCGATATTAGGCGCTGCAGTCCCATCAAGCCAGAGGCTTGCAAGGCATATTGCGCCAATTCAGCGGTCGTTCGGATCTGGCGCGCGCGTTCGGATACTGTGGCCAACTATTGGGTGGCAGGTCTGTGTATTTTTCCCATGCTAATAAGCTTGACATTACCGTGACGACTTCAGTATGCGCCATCAGTTTGCTGGTAGACACAGCAACTTTCTTGATGGATGGTCGTGGTACAGCACATCAATTCACTGACTTGAGGATCACCCCCGTGACGCGACGTATTTGGATTAGCAACCTTGTCTTTTTCGCGCCCCTGGCATTTGGTCTTATAAATTCGACGCAGACGCGGGCCGATGACCCGATTGTTGCAGGATATGTTGAAAATGCCTGGTTCAATGACGGTACCGCCCCACTAAAAGCGAAACTCGACACCGGTGCAAAGTCGTCGTCGATTAACGCTCCCGAGTACGAAATTTTCAAAAAAAAGGGCAAGAGGTGGGTTACCTTTGCCATTAAAAACCAGTCCGGTAAAACACTCCAAATCAAGCGAAAGGTCGAGAGGTTCGTGCGAATTCGGCGGGCCGGTGCAGAGATGACTCGGCGTCCTGTAATTAAGATCAAAGTCTGCGTCGGAGGAAAAACGGGAGTGGAAGAATTCACATTGGCCGATCGATCTTCCATGAACTATCAGGTGCTTATTGGGCGGGACTTTTTAGGTAACCGCATACTGGTCGATTCAAGCAGGTCCTTTTTGGTCTCTGGCCGGTGCAAGAAAAGATAGGCGACTTTAATGCGAAATTTGCACGTCTACATCCTCGCAGCAGTCCTTACTGTCATTGGCCTGGCCGTTTTTGCTTACAAAGCATTCGTCATAGGGCTTCCTTTAGCGCCTGGGGCTTTGGCATCCGCGTGGGAGGTTGAGAAACGAATTTCATTCGAGGGAACGGGAGAACCTGTAAAACTCACGGTCAAGATCCCGCGCAAGGCGCCTGGTGTCGACATCATTCGAGAAAGCGTTGTGGCACCAAACTACGGTACATCGAAATCCAAAAAGGGCGACAATCGCGAGCTGCAGCTTTCGGCAAGAAAGGTGAGCGGGCCGCAAACCATTTTTGTTCGCTCGCTGATTTACATATACGAGGACAAGGCCGAGCAAGATATTGCAGAGGTTCCCGAGGTCCAAAAACCCGAATTGAGCGAAGCGCAAGAAATAGCAGCAAGAGCGCTTTTGAAAAAG
This sequence comes from Hyphomicrobiaceae bacterium, assembly GCA_965222485.1. Taxonomy (GTDB): domain Bacteria; phylum Pseudomonadota; class Alphaproteobacteria; order Rhizobiales; family Hyphomicrobiaceae; genus CBDCUC01. The sequence goes on along the minus strand of CBDCUC010000040.1, from coordinate 790,253 downwards.
GCGCTTGCTGAGTCCTCCGATACAGAAACCCTTACAAAGGGCCTGCTGCAGCAGTTGTCGGAAGATGAAGCCCTCGACAGCATCACGGAACGGGACACCAGCACGCCTAAGGACGCCCGAAAAGCAGACGCCGCAATCGCATTACTGTCGCTCAACGGGGTTGCAGCGCGACGGGTCAACGGCATAGACCTCAAGTCTAAACGCGGTGACATCGATACTCAGTACTGGTTGGAAGTTTTTGAAGATGGCCAATGGAAGCCGTTCGCACTGGAGAGTAATGAAGCAGGTGTTCCGTGGACGTTTCTACCGTGGTCACGCGGATCAGAGCCGATTGCGACCTTGAACGGCGGAAAGAGTATGAAGTTCTCTACGTCGATCATCCGACTGGAGCAAGACGCATTGAATCTGGCATTGGCTCGCGGCAAAAAAATGCAGAATGAGCTGGTCACTTTCTCGCTGTTCAGCCTTCCGATCGCCAGTCAGGATGTCTATCGCGTTCTGCTGGTCGTGCCGCTTGGGATCGTCCTGCTTGTTGTGTTGCGAAACGTGATTGGCTTTAAGAGTCTTGGTACTTTTATGCCGGTCTTGATCGCATTGGCGTTTCGCGAAACTCAGCTCGTCTGGGGCATAATCCTTTTTTCCACGGTCGTGGCAATGGGACTGCTTTTTCGGTTCTACCTTGAAAACCTGAAGCTTCTTCTCGTGCCGCGCCTAGCCTCCGTGCTGATATTTGTTCTGCTTTTGATGGCTGTCCTGAGTGTTTTTACCAATTCGCTAGGTTTTCAGCGCGGTCTATCAGTTGCCTTGTTCCCAATGGTCATCATGGCCATGACGATCGAGCGCGTTTCAGTAATCTGGGATGAGCGCGGCGCGGCTGAGGCAATCACTCAGGCTATCGGAAGCCTCGCAATTGCCACGTTGTGTTATCTGTTGATGACACTTCCGATGGCCGAGCACCTATTGTTCACGTTTCCTGAGCTCCTGCTACTGCTCCTCGCCGCGACAGTTCTACTGGGCAGGTACACCGGTTACCGATTGCTGGAACTGCGGCGCTTCCGTGAGCTGGCCAAGGAATGAATGTGATGCTTACACTGGCCCGCACATTAAAAAAGAAAGGAATCGTCGGCCTGAACGAACGCAACGCCGACGTTATTCTCCCAAACAATCCCCGCCGGTTGTATCCACTTGTCGACGACAAGATTAAGACGAAGAAGCTGGCAGAAGCGGCGGGGCTTGGTGTGCCTCCACTCTTTGGAGTTATCGAGTTCGCCGCGCACGTCAGACGGTTTGCATCGATTGTTGCACCTTACCAGCAGTTTGTTGTGAAACCGGCCAACGGCGCTGGTGGTGATGGCATTGTTGTAATCACCGGCCGTATTGGAGATTTATATCAAAAGAGCAGTGGCGACATTCTGAGCGAAATGGATCTGCGCTTCCACATTCAAAATGCGCTAGGCGGTGTCTTCAGTCTCGGCGGCCAGCCTGACACGGTACTCATCGAATACTGCGTAAAGTTCGACCAGGTATTTGAAAAAATCACTTATCAGGGCGTGCCAGATATTCGCGTCATTATATATATGGGCGTGCCGATCATGGCCATGGTCCGTCTGCCGACCAAGATGTCGGGCGGGCGGGCCAATCTCCATCAAGGCGCGCTCGGGGTTGGCGTGGACATTGCGCAAGGAAAAACACTATCCGGCGTATGGCGCAACCGCATTGCATTCGAACACCCCGATACGCGCGCATCTGCATCTGGCGTGCAGATACCTAACTGGCAGCGCATATTGGAGATATCCGCAGAGACGTACAATCTGACAGGGCTCGGCTACCAGGGTGTGGATATTGTTCTCGATCGAGAGCGTGGACCTTTGGTTCTAGAGCTAAATGCGCGCCCAGGATTGAATATTCAGATCGCGAACCGCGCCGGTCTGCGGCCTCGCATTGAGGCTGTCGAGAATTGGACGGCAACAGACCGATCAGTCTCCGACAGAGTGGACTTCGCCAGAGAGACGTTTGGCGTCGCAGGGTAATGGCGAAGTTGCCGTAGCATGTCTCTCCAAGCGCATTAGCTGGCAACGACCTTGCGATGACCAATCTGCTTGCCGTAAAAGACGCAGCAGAATAGCGGCTACCGGGTGTTGGCAGTCCGATATGTTCTATGCCTGTCAAGGATTATGCGAAGCGGAAAGCGCGGATGGCAAACTTCATCAACAGAACGCGGTACTACGTAACCTCCCTCGCCAAGTGGCCGTTTCCGTCCTATTTCGTATGCTCAAACTGCGGCAGCTCGAATGTTGATATTGTCGACCGCAAGTACCTTGTCACATCGCTGGCGCGCTGCCGTGACTGTCTTGTGCAGTACCGGCGCCCTACAGGGTCGCCGGAGGAGTATTCTGCATTCTACCTGAGCGGCTACAGCACGGATAAAACCGACACGCCTAAGAACCGTGATCCCGCTTATTACACGCTCGAGGTCCTGCGCTCGGTCAAAGATCAATCGGATTATGCGCGCGTTCTAAAAGCGCTTGGGCTGCCGTCTGGCGCAACGGTCTTCGACTACGGGTGCTCGTGGGGATACGGTTCGGCCCAGCTTGCTAGCGCAGGGTTCCAAATGACGGGGTATGAAATCTCTCCGCCCAACCGCGTGTTTGCGCGCGAGGTTTTAGAGCTTGATATCGTCGATGATTTTGAGCGGTTCGCCGGCGACCCTGCAAACCACCAACGCTTCGATGTGTTTTTCTCCTCGCATGTGCTGGAGCACCTGGCCAGTGTTGATGCCGTGCTGGCAGCCGCGCGCGCAATCGTAAAATCAGGTGGTTACATCGTTATTTTCGTGCCGAACGGATCGTCGGAATTTCGTCGGCATGATGAGAAGCGATGGCGTCGGCTGTGGGGTGAGGTCCACCCACTGTTCTTTCCGCAGACATTTTTTGCCCGCGTCTTTGAGGGGCAAAAAATATTGACCGGTGCATCGCCGTTGGCGGAAGAAGACATTGCTAGGTTTCGAGATGGAGACACTTCTGTGACAGCCTCGCTCGACGGCAAGGAGCTTGCCTGTATCGTCCGACTGTAGCGTTGAAGATTGAACTCGCTGGATTAGTGTCTAACCATCTCATGCGATAACCGTTTTGTAGGGCTGCGACCATGGCCCAAAGACATACACGAATGCGGGTGGTTGTGTTGCAAAGATCACCTTGTCACGCTGTGAAGCACCGAGCGACAATGTCACAAATCGATCTTACACTGTACTGGCTGGGCATCAGCATCATGGCGTTGTTCGTCGTGACATATTATTTCATTGGATCGCTCATGAGCTTCGTCCCGTGAGGCACCGGCGATTTCCTACAGTCAACTCCGGCTGCACAGAGCGGTGCGATAGCCGCAATTGTCCTTATTGTTCTTCCAACATTTTTTTGGGCTTATCGGCGCAGTGAAAAGCCGCTGGGCCGGGAAGTCGCGATATATCTACTTGGCGGTTTGATTGCTTTTGCCCAGTTTGTGGGTTGGTCGTTGGCTAACGCATCCTTTTTCGTCGAATCCTTCTATTCCGGCAATACGCTTGCAGGGCCTGCAGCGTGGGGTTGGGGTGCGGCCTTTGTTGTAGGATTGGCGGCCGTCTATCGCCTCAAACGCAAGCGCGGCGATCTGGTTAGCGCAGAAGAGAGAGCACTTTATCGCTTTGCTCTTGCGCTCATTCTAACAAACATCTTTGTGCTGTTGGGGAACCAGCTATGGCTGGTGGTTGCAGCGCTATTTGGCAGCATCAATCTGATCGCATTTTTGCGTCCGTCGCTGATCGGACTGCAGCAAACCCGCGTCAATGAGTCCTGAGCCTATCGTGTCGCTAATTGATCTGCCTCAAAGTACGGGCGGGTGGAATTATGCTGCATGGAAATTGGCGAAAAAGAACAAGTGCGTACCCGTTCTAGCGCGATACTTGTGCTACGGGACCGAAAGCCAAGCCACACACATGGGAGGTGAAGCCATGAATTGGCCGCAGGTTCGTCGCGTCGAACAACGTGCGCGACGTATGAACGACATGATGCGGCGCCTTGGTGTTGATGCTTCTACGCTTGCGCGCGTTGACGCTGGCGATGCGTATCTTGAAGCTCGGACGCGCTGCCTGGACTGTGCATCTTGCGATGAGTGCCTGCGATGGCTCATGACGTCCGACACCGGCAGCGCTATCCCTGAGTTCTGCCCAAACCTCGATCTGTTCCTGCCGTGCCGCAGCGAGCCGCCTGAAGCGTCAAACGACAACACCGCCTGATCTCCGCAGCAGCGTGGGTTCTAGAGTGATGACGCCAATGTTGGTCTCCGTGCCACAAAACTGTGTGTCAAACTGACATCAGCAGGCGAGTGCCAAAATAACCAAGCAGCGCGGAGACCCCTGTCAAGGCGGTACCCCAGGCCATGTCAACAAGAGACACGGTCAAGGGCCAGTCGCGCAGTGTCGCGTAATTGGTCATGTCGTAGGTCGCGTAAGCAAAAAAGCCGAATAGTGCCCCGAAAACTAACGCATGGCCGGCCGATTCCTCTCGCAAGGCAGGAGCCACCGCAAAAATCACTATGCCTGCCACATAAAGCGCGTAGAACACGAATGCGGCGCCCCAATTGGGCTGTTCGAGCAATAGATGACCGAGCCGATCTGTATAGAACCGCGTGGCCACAAAACCCAGCCAGATAATATCAATGATAAAAAAGGCGGCTGCCGTGAAACAGTAGGCTGCCAGGTGCTGGGCCATCGTGCTGCTCCTCGCTCATCTTATGTAATTCCAACGTCACCCGAGCTTCTACGGATCACAGCCGGAGCCGTTTTCGCAGTGATCCGACCGTCGCACATCAGCGTAAAAAGAGGTACGTTTTGAGCAGGGAACAGCATGACACAGCTAAGAATCGCCGTGATCGGTTCCGGCATTTCAGGTCTGTCGGCGGCCTGGTTGCTGTCCAAACGGCACAAAGTGACAATTTACGAGGCTGATAGTCGGCTCGGCGGTCACGCGAACACTGTTGATGTTGCGCTAGGCGACGCTCAAACGCCTGTCGATACGGGCTTTATTGTTTACAACCAAGCAAATTACCCGAATTTGACGGCATTGTTCCAACACCTCGGCGTTAAAACTCACGATACGGAAATGAGTTTTGCTCTATCGCTTGACGGGGGCACTTATGAATACGCCGGTTCGGGCATTGCAACCTTCTTTGGACAGCCTGGCAACCTCCTGCGGCCATCTCACTGGCGGTTGCTCAAGGAGATTGATCGTTTTTTTCGAACGTCCCAGCGCCGGCTGGACAGCTATCCGACGTCAGTCGAATTGGGAACATTTCTCGATCAAGAAGGCTATTCCCGCGTGTTTGTTGAAAATCATATCGTCCCAATGGGTGCGGCGATCTGGTCGACGACGATGGCGGGCATGCTGCAGTTTCCCGCCCGAAACTTTGTCGATTTTTATGCCAACCATGGCATGCTGCAGTTTCGTGACCGTATCATATGGCGCAGTGTGAAAAACGGCAGCCGTTCTTATGTTTCCGCACTCGCAGCTGATGCCGGTTTTGAGGTGCTTTTGAAACAACCTGCAGCCCGGCTGCACCGCAAAGCCCGGCAGGTACTGGTTGAGGATTCAGCCGGTACGGTTCGTCCTTTCGACCACGTTGTCGTTGCCACACATTCAGACCAAGCGTGTAATCTTCTTGCAGATGCGAGCCCACTGGAGTCGCGTCTGCTTGGTGCGTTTGCTTACCAGAAAAACCGTGCCGTGCTTCATACAGATGACCGCTTGATGCCGCGCCGCAGGCGGTTGTGGTCCAGCTGGAATTATCTAAAGAACAGTGATGGTGTTGAGCGCGACCTGTGCGTAACTTACTGGATGAACAGGCTGCAGGACCTCAGCGTAGGCGACGATTTATTCGTCACACTCAATCCGTCGACTGACATCGACCCATCCAAAATTGTTCAGGTTTTTGATTACGATCACCCCGTGTTCAGCTCTGCAGCGATGGCAGCTCAAAAGGCACTGTGGGCATTGCAAGGAGTGAACCGAACTTGGTTCTGCGGAAGCTATTTTGGCTATGGTTTTCACGAGGATGGGATTCAAAGCGGGTTGGCGGTGGCAGAACAACTGGGTGGTGAGCGCAGGCCGTGGCATGTCGAGAGTGAGTCTGGCCGCATTCACCTTGGTGAAACCGCGATTAGAACGGCCGCACAATGACAGACATTCGAGACGCGATATATGTCGGCAATGTTGTCCATAAGCGGCTGCGGCCACTGCAGCATGCGCTGAGCTACCGTGTGTTTTCACTGCTCGTGGATTGCAGCCGTCTCAGTGAGCTTGACCGACGCTCTCGTCTTTTCTCATACAATCGTTTCAATCTCTTCAGCATTCACGATCGAGATCATGGTAACGGGCAAGCGCTTAGTGGATACCTCAATGAAATCGCGACGCATGCCGTGAACGGCGACAAAGTCGACCGCTTTATGATGCTGTGCTATCCGCGCGTGGCCGGCTACGGGTTTAATCCTCTCACCGTCTATTTTGGGCTTGGCTATGATGGCTCGCTTCAGCTTGTTGTCTACGAGGTCAACAACACGTTTGGTCAGAGAAAGACCTATGTGCTTCCTGCAGACACTGAAGCTGGCGGACCAACTGCGCAGGGCTGCCGAAAGCGGCTTTACGTATCACCCTTCAATTCGGTTTCAGGCCGCTACAGTTTCCGTGTCACACCGTTGAATGAGCATAACCTGACGGTTGGTGTGGCGTTGAAGGACGACGACGGTGCCATCCTCAAGGCCTATTTCCGCGGTGAACGTTCTGAATTCAATGACAAAGAACTTTTGCGCGCGCTCGTTGCGACGGGCTGGCTTAGCATAAAAGTCATTGCTGCAATACACATCGAGGCAGCAAAACTTTGGCTCAAAGGACTGCGTCTGGTGGCGCGCCCGCGGGGGCCAAAGACACCTGTGTCGTTTATCTCTGCAAGCAAGGAACAGTCCTAAAGCATGATCCAAGACCTGACTGCCGATAACTCGACAGAGCTGCGTCCGATTGCGCGGGTGCGCTCTCAATTGCTCGCACGCGCAGCGCGACAGCTGCTGTCTTGGGAGCCTGTGGGCTCCATCGTTGTCGAACTGCCGACCTCGCAACGGATCCGTTTTGGACGGTCTAGCGGCGGAAGCGAACCGTTGTTGAAGCTCAACAACTACAAAGTGGTTTACAAGGCGTTGTGTCGCGGAACGGTCGGCTTTGCAGAAGCCTACATGTCGAAAGATATCGAATGTTCGGATCTCACCGGACTGTTTCGCTTTTTCGTCAAGAACCGCGATCGGTTTATGTCGTCGGGCAAAAGCCTTTTTAGGGTGCGGCTTGCCGATCGTATCGCCCATATCTCACGGCGAAATTCTCGCCAGGGCGCAAAGCGCAACATTTCCGAACACTATGACCTGGGCAACGATTTTTATCGACATTGGCTCGATGACCAAATGGTCTATTCCAGCGGACTGTTCAAAGACGGTGCAACAACGCTTTCGCACGCTCAGCAGCACAAGATTGATCGCATCTTGGCGATGCTCGATCTAAAAGAGAATGATGAGGTGCTCGAAATCGGATGTGGATGGGGCGCATTCGCACTTCGCGCCGCCAAAAAACATGAAGCGAACGTCACGGCGCTCACGCTTTCGCAGGAACAATTGCGATATGCTGAGGATCTAGCAATGCGAGAGCGCGTCACAGAGGCTTGTCAATTCCGGCTTCAGGATTATCGCGATGTCGGGGAATCCTTTGATCATGTCGTCTCCATTGAAATGATGGAAGCTGTTGGGGAAGCCTATTGGCCACGCTACTTTGAGACAATCAGTGGCCGTCTTCGTGCCGGTGGAAGCGCCGTGCTGCAGGTCATCACCCTAGATGAGGCGTACTTTGACGACTATCGCAGGTCGGCTGACTTTATTCAGAGGTACGTCTTTCCCGGCGGCATGCTGCCAACGCAGCGCATTATCGCAGATCAGGCCACCGCAGCCGGGCTTGGGCTGGAGCGCGTTGAACTATTCGGACAATGCTACGCGCGCACGCTACAGCTTTGGCGCGAGCGATTCCATTCCGCTTGGCCGCAAATTGAGCGTTTAGGATTCGATGACAGGTTCAGGCGTTTATGGCATTACTACCTCACTTATTGCGAGGCAGGTTTTGCAGAAGGAATGATCGACGTCGGAATCTACCAGCTGCGCAAGCTCTGACGCCCTGGATTTGAATATCCACGTAGAGCGCACTCCCGCCACCGTCCTTTTATTGTGCTGCCTACCAACATGGTCGTGGTGGCGCTCGCTTTAAGAGGTACACAGAATCATGGCGACCATCGTCTGGTTTCGGCGGGATCTGAGACTGTCTGACAACCCTGCGCTTTCATATGGAGTAAGGCGAGGGCCAATTGTTCCGCTCTACGTTGCAGACGATAAAAGTAAAGACCCGTTGGCAACGGGATCAGCCAGCGACTGGTGGCTGCACCATAGTCTGTCGGATTTGCGAAGCCGGCTGGGCGGCCTTGTTCTTGAACAAGGTGATGCGCAAAACGTCCTGACCCAACTTGTCAAACAGACCGGAGCGGATTGCGTCGTATGGAACCGGCTCTACGAGCCAAACGCCATACAACGCGATAAAGCGATAAAGACAGGTTTGAGACAAAGCGGCATTGATGTGCGCAGCTTCAATGCAAGCCTCCTTGTTGAACCGTGGCAGGTCAACACAAAGAGTGGCGGCCCCTTCAAGGTTTACTCGGCGTTTTGGCGGACCGTTGAAAAACAGCGCATTGAGCGGCCTTTGGCGGCGGCAAATCCAGACATTCTTATACCAGACGGGCAGACCCTTGATCTTCCTGAGTTGGGATTACTGCCCACGTCCCCCAACTGGGCATCCGGTTGGTCCGACTTGTGGCAGCCGGGAGAGGCAGGCGCGCGCGCGCAGTTTGAAAAATTTTTAGACCACCGCCTTGAAGGTTACGCCACCCTACGTGACAGACCAGATTTGAATAACGTCTCACGACTATCTGCGCATTTGCATTTCGGTGAGATCTCGGTCCGCCAGGTGTGGGCAGCCACAAAATTTCTGAGCGATGAAAAACCGGAACTGCGTAAGGACATCGAAAAGTTTTTAAACGAAATCGGCTGGCGAGAATTCTGCCATCACCTTCTTTATCACTTCCCCGATCTACCGACGCATAACTGGCGCCCGAATTTCGATCACTACCCCTGGCGCGAGTGCGAGCACGACCTGACATGTTGGCAACGCGGTTTGACGGGTTATCCGTTTGTCGATGCCGGGATGCGTGAGCTTTGGGCGACTGGCTACCTGCACAACCGTGCACGTATGGTGTCGGCAAGCTTCCTAGTGAAACACTTGAGACTTCACTGGCGACATGGCGAGGCGTGGTTTCGCGATACCCTGGTTGATGCGGATCTGGCAAACAACGCAGCCGGCTGGCAGTGGGTCGCGGGCTGTGGGGCGGATGCGGCACCCTACTTCAGAATTTTTAATCCAGTCACTCAAGGCCGCAAATTCGATCCCGATGGAGACTATGTGCGACGCTGGTGCCCGGAACTGGCTGGTCTGGATACAAATATTATCCATGCACCATTCGAAGCGTCTAAGGAACAGCTGGCTAACGCTGGTGTGGAACTCGGGGTGAACTATCCAGAACCTATTGTTGAACACAAGCAGGCGCGGGCCTCGGCGCTTGCCGGCTATGAAAAGGTCAAGGAAGCGCAAGCGGCGGGTCGCTGAGGAGAAGTGGCTTGGGAACGCCAGTAACTAGGTATGTTGTTTTATTGATCGGCGTTGCGGCCATCACTGCCGCTATTGCTACCTCGCTTTTCTCGATTTTCCACTGCTACGCCGGAGGAGAGGTCTATCGCCAGTTCCATTCACCGAACAACGACTGGCGGGTCGTCGTCTATCGATGCCGCTCTTTGTTCGCAATGCCAGGACAATCAAGCGATGCGCCGGGCCGCGTTGTACTGATTGACAAGGAAGGGAACATTGTACGCCAGCAGCCGATTGAGATGGTGCAGCTTGCAACGCCGCCCGTCTGGGAGACTGAGCGGGTCGTTATGAAGTTGCAATTTGACTGGCCGTTGCAGGAATAGTGCCTGAAATCCGAACGGCGGCGGCTGGAAAGAAAAAACTGTGGTACCCATTGCAGCCCGGGTACCACAGTTGCAAGCGTGACAATTGGGCGTACTATCCAGACACCCGTTAGTTCGTCACTTCGGCAGCTTCACGTGTCTTGATCGATACAAAACGCTTATTGCCGTCTTTCAGCGCTGTGGCATGCCAGTGTCCATTGGCATCCTGCCGAAGGTTCGAAATCTGCGCATATCCCTGATGAGCGAGAAAGCGCATAGCTTCCTTGGGACTGAAGACGCTACGCTCATTTGGCGCGGACGAATTTGCCAAGGCAGAACCGGCAAGTGCTGCGCTGATGGCGGATACAATGACAATAGTGCGGATCATCTCAAGTCTTCTCCTCTTCTTTTGCTTCCATTTGCATGCTTCTGTGAGCATGTTCCGCTAGCGCCATGCACTCGACGCCGCGCCGACGGCGTTTCATGCAGAACGCCTCGCGGCGTAATTTTGGGTCTTCGTGCGCTGACAGGCCGGGAAAGCCGTGACGCTCGAAGCATGATCATCTCGCGTCCGAGTACGCAGTACTAACCTGCCAGCGACACGTTATCTGCGTACGCGGCCGGCCAATTGCCAATTAAAAATTTTTAAGAATGAGTGCTGCATTTCTAATGAGCGCTGACAAAGAAGCGCGTAACTGCGCGCGTAGCCGCCAGTGCTTCAACGCGACACACATTTGCGTGTGATGGCTCAGGGCTTGATATTGGGCAAGACGTGGGACTTTGGCGGGATGAGCGGGAACAAATCCCCTCAACCTTTCCCGTATTGGCGTGGGAAAAATTCCCTCTTTGACAAGGCATACCTTGGAGGCTCACGGCGCATCACACGCGCGTGAGCTCGTGCTTGTGTATTAGCGACGCTTGCGCGATCACAGAGAGTTTACAAATGCGATGAGTACCTGACGAGCATTGCGCGACATGGCGGCAAATGCGTCGCGAGATTCTTGTGCTTCTCCGCCATGCCAAAGTATCGCTTCTTCGATGTTTCGCGCACGCCCATCATGCAGAAAGTAGGTATGACCGCTGACTTGTTCCGTCATGCCGATACCCCACAGCGGGGCTGTGCGCCATTCACGGCCGTTCGCGCGGCCTTCAGGTCGGTTGTCAGCGAGACCGTCGCCCATGTCGTGCAAAAGTAAGTCGGTGTAAGGCCAAATCTTTTGATGGCCGAGATGTTTATGGACTTGTACAGAACCGGTGGTGAAGGTGGGCTTATGGCACGCGGCGCAGCCTGCATCCGCGAACAAAGCCTTGCCGGCCAGCACGTCAGGATTGCTCGCCCCGCGGCGCTTGGGCACTGCAAGATTCTGGGCGTAGAACAACAGCGCATCAAACAACTCGGGCGCCACTTCGTGACCGATGCCGGGCGGTGAATTTCCGTCGGGCGCTCTGCGGCAGCGCGGCTGGCTCTTGGTGCAATCGCCGTGAGCATCCGGGAACATGGTCGTCGAAAGCCCCATGTCGCCTGAAAAAGCACCAGCGCTCTGCTGGGCAATGGAAGGATTTCCAGCCTTCCAACCAAAACGACCTAGCGTGATGCGACCTAGTTTGACAGACCAAACTTCATTGGTGCGACCGGAAATACCATCGCCATCGGCATCATCTGGATCGGCGCCGGCACGAATGTCTTGTTCGGGAATCGCCTCCAGAAGACCCAGTCCTATCATCTGTGGTGCCACGCGCGGAGACAACATTGTGTCGGGGTGAAGTGGACCATAGCCGAGATCGGTGACAGTATAAGTCGGCCGACGCAGCGAGACCTTCGTACCATCCGCCAATGCAACGTTCTCCTCGGCATACGCAATATGCATGCGGCCTTCGGCGGCATGACCCTGAATGGCGAGATCCTGCAACTGGCCACCGTACGTCGGTTCGGGAACGACATTGATCCGCCCATCGGTGAGTAACTTTCTGTCGTCGTTGTTCTGAGGCGGAATAGACAGTCTTAGAAACATCGAAACCGCATTATCTTCGGGCCAGTTTGCTTCTGGCGGATGGCCACGGCCATCCTTTAAGTGACAATGTTGGCACGCGCGGGCGTTATAGAGGGGACCAAGGCCGTCTGACGATTTTGTCGATGCGGGAGATGACACCCAAAGTTTCCGGAAGATCGCATTACCGATTTTGAAGTCGCTTTCACCTGCGAAACCAATGTTGGCGGACGATTGCGAAAAGGCATTGCGGTTAGTCGCGGCACGGTCCGTCGTCGTCTTGCCGCCTGGAAACGCTTCGCCAGGTTCCAGGGTGGCTGCGGGAGCGGCTGTGGCCTTCTCATTAGGCGAAAGGGATTGGACGCCTGTCCCCACAACAACGAACAGCAATGAGGGCATGGCAACCCAGCCGATGAATTTCCTGATGTGCATCATTCCTGCTCTTCCCCAACTAGCCTGAAGGCCCGCCGCAGTTTTATTGCGGCAGGCCCTATGACCTGGGCTCAAGTCAAGTCGAATAGATCGCTAGAACGAGATATCCGAACCCAAAATGACCGTATCAAAGTCGTCAAGTCGAGCCTGCGCGACCGAGTTGCCCGCGGCGTCAACCAGATCGAATTCTGCTTCGTGATGACGATAGCCAAGATAGATCTGCATCGATGCGGCTTCTATGTGCTGAACAAATCCGAAGCCCCAAACGCGTGCCTCGTTGCCGACAATTCGTGTGGCGAGACCGCCGCTGCCGTCGATTGAAAGAACGGCTGCAGTATCGGCACCGGCCGTCAGAAAGTCTTCGAACAAACCGTACTCGCCATACAATCCGGTCGGACCCAGGCTATTAAAATTTGCAAGCCAGCCAGCCTTTGCGTAGATGAATTTTTGGTCCTTAGGGGTACGGAAAACGCCGTCGGCGTCCTCCAATGTCTCGTCGAAGCTTCTCTGCGCAGCTGATACGAGTGCGTTCAAGCCCGTTGGCTCATGCAGAATTGCGATCGACCCGACGATCGTGGAGTGATCGTCGTCGCCGTCACCAAATTGCCCGTTCTCATCGGTGCTCTGTGTGTAGGCAATAGCAGCAGAAAGAGCGAATTGTTCAAGTTTGCCTTCGAACGTCGCACCCACATCCCAAATGTCGTCTTCACCATAGCTTGCAGAGAACACGAAACCGGCAAGTTCAGGTGTGTCGTAGCGGATGAGATTAGCGGTATCGCCGTTAAAATGGCTGTATAGATCGCCCCAGCTGACGCTGCTTAAGACACCATCGCCCGAGCGGCGCAGCGCGAAGCCTCCTCCAATGTCCTGTACTCCCGCATAGGCGGCGTTTCCCGTCTCCGACAGATCGGTTTCGGGGGCACCATCGCTCTCGCGCGGGGCGAGGCCTAAGGTCACGCGGCCCTTGGTCCTGCTTTCAAGAAAGACGTGTGACTCCCAGAGCAGGAAGTCGTTAAGGTCTGTGTCATCGTCATCCTGTGATACTTCTCCCGACAGCGAATTTTGCAACCGGATGCGGAGGACGTATCCGGCCCTGAGATCAGAACCGATGCCGGCATCGCCTTCGAATGCAAAATTGGACTGATCGTTTTGATCGTTGACGACATAGACGTTGTCCTCTTCGCCATCGTCCCAAAACAATAGGGATTCGTTGACATGGCCAGAGACGGTCACCGAAATTTTCCGATTGCCTTTGCGTGCTGTTGTCGCTTCCAATTCGACAATGCGTTCTTCTAGGTCTGCGCAACAGTCACCGCCGAGATCAGCCGCTATTGCAACACTTGCAAAGCAGGCTTGAGTAAGCACGATTGTTAGAATGTGTTGTAAAGTCGACTTGTTGAGATAGGGCATTTGAGCACTCGATTCCGTTGTGATCGCAAAGACAGCGATCAACGCACCCACGGAATCTGAACGCACTTCCGTCACAAGACGAAATCAGTCCATATAACTCGCGCTCGACACACCCCGGTCGAACTGCGTCCGTCGATGCAATTTTAGACGGCAGGTCTCCTGGCTTGCGGCTCGGTATCGTTCCCAGGCCCCTTCCCAGCGATCAAACGATCGCCAGTGGATATCGGCCCTGGTCCTGGCCGCTTACAGTTGCGGGGGCAGCTCCGGCATTAGGCTTGAGCCCGCACCGGATTCCCTCTTGCACCCGAAGGTGCACCGTCTTTGGCTAACGTATGGGTTTGCAGGCATGGGGGTCAATACGAAACATAACGTTCGCTTCTGCCCACATCGCAATGATGCGGACTTGGACACAAGGCGGCCTGTTGCGCTGGCGCAATTGCAAATAACTCCCGTCATGGTGCACCCACTTTTTCGGGGGCATCAAGGCTATCCGAGCCTTCAAATTGAATGGCGGATAGCCCAAGAGCCGCGACAGCTTTTTCAATCTGCTTCGTCTGCGCGACGAGCCCGTCAGAAACAGCCTGTATGACGGCGTTTCCTTCTGAATTGCCCAGAGCAAGCATTTGATCGTAGCGTTCTTTGTTTTCGGCGCGGTCAACCATCATCTGCAATCGGGAGATCGTTTCATCGATTGCTTTACGCAGCCCGCTGTCTATGTCAGCAGACTTTTCCTTGACGAGATCTGAAATACTGGGACCGAATACTTTTGAGCCGTCTGGGCGCGTGTACGACCCGGTGTAGACATTGCGAATGCCAACAACATTGAAATAATGCGAGTTGTGCGTGTTGTCGGAAAAGCAATCATGCTCTTCTTCCGGATCATGCAACATCAACCCGAGTTTGATGCGCTCTCCTGCCATTTCACCGTAGGACAGACTTCCCATGCCGGTGAGTATGGTCGTCAGGCCAGCCTTTTCGTCGCTGGTGACGGCCTTGCGTGCCGCACCGTCCTTCGACCACTGCGCGGCCATCCAATCCAGATCGTCAATCAGGAGATCCGTTACGACGGTTAGGTACTGCGCACGACGATCACAGTTACCGTTCGTGCAATTCTTGGTGTCGAAGTCGCTGGCCTCACGCGCGCCGGCGCCCGGCCCGGTGCCATTCAGATCCTGACCCCACAACAGAAACTCGACTGCATGGTAGCCAGTCGCCACGTTGGCTTCGACCCCGCCCACTTCGTGCAGCGTATCACTGAGGAGCGCCTTGTTGATGGTGCTGGCTTCGATCGTCTTACCACCAGCCTTCAGGCTCGTATTGGCTATTACATTTACGGCATAGTAAGCGTTTGCCTCCGGGTCGGCACCGTACGAGGTGGTGTCAACATAATCAATCAGCCCTTCATCGAGCGGCCAGGCATTGACCTTGCCTTCCCAGTCGTCGACGATTTTGTTGCCGAACCGAAAGACTTCCGTCTGCATGTAGGGAATGCGCGCCTTGCGCCAAGCGGCACGCGCCGCCATCAGATTTGTTTCCGAGGGCTCATTGACCAACATATCGACTGAGGATTTGAGCGCTTTCGCAGCTGTCACAGAGTCCTGATATCCAGCCTCAGCTATGTCCGCATATGTCTTGAGGATATCGTTTACCGCAGGTGCGGCCGCCATCGCACGGTTGTGCGCTGCATCCGGCAAACCGAGTAGGAATGACGCGACGAGTGCGGACGTGGTGATCACACTTAATTGGGTAACTTTGCTCATTTCTTTTGCTCCATCCATCAGGGTTCAAGGCCCTGTGTTGGCATTGCTGACTATTGCGCTAACGGACGTAGCGCGGCACGACTAATCGCAATTTACGACCCTCCGCAGGCACCATTGATACTTTCTGACAATATTTGTCAACATAATAAATGGGCATTGAAGAGTAACCAGAATTGATTGTGGTTGTCAGGCATCCGTGTTTGATTAGAATAGTTCTTAGGCAAGCGCCAAACGAGCATTTATCAGCCGCAAGCGAAACCTTGGGCAGGAGCGTCAATGAGACTCAGCAAATCAACAGACTATGCCATCCGCATACTCGTCTACTGTGCCGCGCAAGACGGTGAGCTGGTTAAGGTCGCTGAGCTGTCAAAACGGCTCGACATCACCGAGCAAAATACCTTCAAGATCGTACACCTGCTGTCGCGAGCCGGCTTCCTTCGTGCAACGCGAGGCCGCTACGGCGGCGTGTGTCTGGCATTGCCAGCGAAAGATATCCGCATTGGACAGGTCGTTCGAGAGATAGAAGCCGTCAGGGCCGGCGGCATGGGGGGACCGGCAAAGAGTAGCGCACGGCGCGACAAGGGCCTTGCACCGCTCGTGGACGAAGCTTTCAATGCATTTATTGCCGTTCTGGACGCACAAACACTTGCCGATTTGGCTGCTGCTCAGCGACCGCGCAAATCCGCAAAGAAATCCAAGGCAGCAAAACCGGTCAAAAAAAGTGGGCGTTCGCGCGCCAACCTTACGACCCGGACTGCGACAAAACGTTCATCATCACACTGCAGCTGATGCAATGGCGGGACCTGTGCCCCTGCGTCGTTCGCGCGGATACAGGGTCTCGAGCGCGTACCGCCGCGCGTAGTTTAGAATTAGAATGTTTTTAAAAAATCCTACGGAAATCACTTACTTGACAAGACTGGCCACTGCGATCTTTGATGTCGGTGGCAAATAGAATTTGTCAGTTTTTAAGTCGTCCTTTGCGGGGCCTTGAACCCCGGCGATTGGAGCTATCATGACGGCCAGCAATCGAATGCGCGGGCCATTTCCTGCCTGCGCTCATGCCTTCACGAAACAATCAATTCAGCCTGTCAAGCTTGTCGGCCTGGGTTTCCGCTACTGGCTTTCCGGATTCAAAACTGGAGATGTCACCATGTGGGAAAGGGCTTGGCATCTTTATGCCGACACGCTCGGCGCGCATCGGGCACGTACAGTGACGTGCGAATTGTCCAACTGGGTAAAGTCCGTCAGTGCGGCGAGCCGAAGAGAAATTGAAGTTTTGGGCTGCGAATGCCAAGGCTTTGGACGGGACGAGTGTTTGGCAGTGTCGATGATTGCTGCCTGCCAACACAAGACCTGTCCTGCTATTCGTGCATGTGCGTTTGCACTTATCGAAAGTTCGCTTATCGAAGATGTGGTAACGCAGTCGGAAAGTTTCGCACTCACGCTTCGCGGCGTTGACCAGGTGCTCTCGCCCAATGCGATCGTGAGCGTCCCAGTGATGGATCTTGAGCCAGCGTCGAGGTACGTCCAATGATCGTTTGTTCGTGCACGCGAATTACAGACCGGGACATCGAGGCCGCGCTGATCGCGTTGATGAATGAGGCCCAACCCCGCCTGCCCACACCTGGAGTGGTCTTTGGATACCTGAGCGCCAAGATGAACTGCTGTTCGTGTGCGCCGCTGACGGTGGAGACCATCTACGATATCATGGCAGACCTTGAGGGGCGCGGACTGATCTGCCCCTATGCCAGTGCGAACGCGCGCGGCAAGCTTTTGCGAATGGTACCGCGGTCGCCTGCTCGTGAGGTAACGCCATTTACCGAGCATGACACGGATCAGCGGCTCGACGTTGCCGTTTGAGTCTTTTTGACGAGAAGCAAACCGTGAAAGCGGCAACACAATTTGTGTGCTAGCTTCCATTGGCGTGAAAAATTTTCAGAGTTGAACGGGAGGATTTTTGATTTGAAGGGCGACAAGGACGTCATCGAGGCGCTGAATGAGGCATTGAAACTTGAGCTCGGCGCGGTCAATCAGTACTGGCTGCATTACCGACTTCTGGAAGACTGGGGTTACGGCAAACTAGCGAACAAGGAACGGGCCGAATCCTTGGAAGAAATGGCGCACGCGGATAAGTTGATTGAAAGGATCATCTTTCTGGAAGGCCATCCGAACCTGCAGCACGTCGCACCACTGATGATCGGCGAGAATGTTAAAGAGGTTCTGGAATGTGATCTGAAAGGCGAATTTATCGCCAAGGAACACTACATGAAGGGCCGCGCGCTTTGCCGCAAGAAGGAAGACTACGTATCGATGGAATTGTTTGAAGAGCTTCTCAAGGATGAGGAGGGGCACATCGACTTCCTGGAGACCCAATTGCAGCTTCTCGACGAAATTGGCGCAGCGAGATACGGCCAGCTCAATGCCCTGTCGGCAGACAGTGTCGAATAGCACG
Source organism: Hyphomicrobiaceae bacterium (assembly GCA_965222485.1). Lineage (GTDB taxonomy): Bacteria > Pseudomonadota > Alphaproteobacteria > Rhizobiales > Hyphomicrobiaceae > CBDCUC01. The sequence goes on along the minus strand of CBDCUC010000040.1, from coordinate 772,100 downwards.
GCCAATCCGACGAGCTACGATGGACGAGGCGGGCGGCGCGGCTGCATTAATCCGTGCCACCTGCTTCGATTTGGTGAGTTGATACGCATCATCGGCGTGCTGTTGACGGTTATGCTGGCGCTTGGGGCCGAAAGCGGCGTCTCTCACGCCGCTCCGTCAGACGAGACGATAGCGGAAAGGGTCAAGACAGCGGTTGATGACCACATCATCCCGCGTCTTGGCGCGCTGCAATCGGCAATGGCCGAACTCGAAACGGCAGTGAACGCGCATTGCAATTCTCCGTCGGCTTCAAACCAATCAGATGTCCGCATGCACTTTGGCAATGCAGTGGAAGCATGGGCGGCGGTCGAATTCTTGCGATTTGGCCCGCTGGTCAAAGACAACCGTGCCCAGCGCATTTCATTCTGGCCGGACCCACGCGGGATCGTGCGGCGGCAAATACGCCGTCTGCTAGCAGCCAAAGACCCGGCACTCTCTCAGGAAGGGGCGCTGGCAAATCAAAGCGTCGCGGTGCAGGGACTGACTGCCTTGCAAGTGCTGTTCAGGACGACAGGTGTCTTGGCGGGGGCGCAGGCAGGCGAGGAAGATGCTGCATTCGCTTGTTCCTTGTCAGGCGCCATTGCCGCGAATTTGACGTCGATAGCAAAGGAGGTTGTCGCCGATTGGTCAGGGACAGACGGTTGGCGCCGGCGGATCTTGTCGCCTGGGCCAAGCAACGAAGTCTACAAGAACCAAATCGAGGCTGTATCCGAGATTGTGAGATCACTACTCACCGGATTCCAAATCGTGCGTGACCGCGAGATCGTGGTGCTTCAGGCTGCGGCATTTGCCGACGGAAAACTTTCGCGGCTTCCCTACCAGCGTGCGGGACTGGCAAAGCGTTATCTGCTGGCCGGGGTTGGTTCGCTTTGCCAGCTCAGAAGCAAGCTGAGACTTGAGGAGTGGGCACCGGCTGACCAGCCCTGGATCAAGGGATGGCTTGTGCAAGCCTGCCGGGCCCTGATCAATTTGTCCGGTGACTTAGAAATTCCCGCAAAGCAGGAAGACTTACCGGGCAAGCTCAACAAGCGTCAATTGCGGCAACTCAAGTTTTTCGCGAACGGGATGCGTCAACTCGTCGGCCGCCACATTGTGCCCTCTGCCGGACTAACTATCGGTTTTAATGAGCTCGATGGAGATTGACCGCCGAAAATTCGTGTTGGGATCTTGTACGCTTGTTGGTTCGTTGGCCAACGGCGCCAGCCTACCGTTTGAGCCATTTGGGCCAAGTTCTGCGCAAGCAGCCTCCGACGACGTTCTTCTTGCCTCCGCATGCCGGATCGATGCGGGGGGGTTCGCGCTTGTCATCGTCAACCAGAAGCACGAAGTTGAGCGCAGCATTCCACTCGCCGCGCGCGGGCATGATGTGACGTCGCATCGGCCCACAGGAAAAGCGGTTGTTTTTGCGCGGCGGCCTGGGCGTTTCGCGATTGCTTTTGAACCGCGCACTGTTGCTCCGGCAAAACTCATCACACCACCTGCCGATCGGCATTTTTACGGTCACGGTGTGTTTTCGCGTGACGGGCGGCGGCTTTTTTCCACGGAGAATGACTATGAGCATGCGCGCGGCGTCATCGGTGTTTACGATGCCAGCGGCTCTTACCAGCGGATCGGCGAATTCGATAGCCACGGTGTTGGTCCGCATGACGTTGCACTGATGCCCAATGGGCGAACGCTGGCCATTGCCAATGGTGGCATAGAAACGCATCCCGACAGCGGGCGCACGAAGCTCAACATTGCCAGCATGGAGCCGTCTATTTGCTTTGTCGACAGTCATACCGGAGACCTGATCGTGCGTCACCGGCTGGCATCCGGCCCCGACCAGCTTTCTCTGCGCCACATTGCAGTTACAGCATCCGGAGACGTTTGGTTCGGCGGTCAATGGGAAGGAAGCGCCGTGGAAGCGCCTGAACTCATCGGTTTTTGTACGCAAGATGGCGGACCGCAAATGGTTGCCGGACAAACACCGCTTGGCATCCGGCTCAAGGGGTACATCGGGTCTGTCAGCGTCAGCCAGGACGGTCGTTGGCTTGCGGCTTCAGCGCCACGCGCAGGCCAGATCGTCTATATAGACACAGAGGGCCGCAGCGTGCGCCGTATTTCGAAGCTGCACGACGGTAGCGGTGTGGCGGCACTGTCCGGCCGCGAGTTTGCGGTCAGCTCGGGTGATGGATTGTTGCGGCGGGAAACCGCCGACGGTGGGGTGTTGGATGTCGCAAACTTTGATGAGCTTGCATTCGACAATCATATGCACCGGCTGTGATGCAAGGTATGCAATTTTAAAGCGTACAAGATGCACTTTGGTCAGAACGTCGCCTACGTCATCAACATTTAAGCCAGACTAGGGCTCTCATTGCTGTGCTGAATCGTCTCCGGCAGATGGCTCCAATTTTACGGCGCGAATTGAGCCATCCTTCTGACGCGTGCGCAGCTTGACCGTGCGGCCGGCCCAGTCAGTCTGCTGCAGTCGCTTTATCTGCGCTTGCACCACTCTGGCACCGCCAACAGCATCAACAACCCACAGGTTGTCGCCTGAGGTCCACTCAGCAGGCTCCAACTTGATGCGTTCCTGCTGATTAGCCTGCAGCCGCTTGTCGACCTCGTCCGACACGCAAGCCCAAAGAACGACGGCAACCGGTGCGGTCAGGCCATTTGACTTTGATTGCGCCTCTGCAAGCGAGAACTGGCGTGACTGCACGGCAGGCGTTACGAGCCATTCCAGATCACCGAGCGTAGAGGCGCGATAAGTTTTTGAGCGCATGAGGATTGAAACAATCTCACCGAAGGTCGCAGCCGCCATCTTGGACGCGGCGGCAACTTTGCGTCGCTGTTCAAGAGGAAGTGGCGCAGCCTTAGACCCAGTTCCGGCTTCCGATGCCGGGCGATTGTTGTCGGTGGCAGCGTTACCCGCCCTGATAATGGGTGTCGCGGGAGCTTTTTCTTCGTCGGGGGACGCGGCGGTCTCCGCCGCGGCGTCCTTGTTAGTTTTCCAGAATGCCATTTGCGCAAAATTCCTGATTGAAAATAACACCCGTCGCGGCATGGCTGCTGATGCTTCAACGGGCACATGAAATCAGTGTCTCAGTATCGCAGCGAAAACTTGCACCGACCGTGAGTCAATGCGCGGGCCGAGCCCGATACGCTAATGACGGCGCAATCGCTGGATCTGTATCAAAACCCACATTAATACGCGCGAGCGAGCGCTCCACTGGGGCGACAGAATCAAATCCATGCCGCAGGGGCCCACATGGCCTAACAAGTGACCGTGCTTGTCAGCTGCCCCGGTTAATCGGGAACGTGCGCTGCCAGCTGGTGCCATCTGAGTCGTTTACCGCAATATCCAATGTCTGCGCGCCATTGACGCGGTAATCAAAACTGATTTTTGGATCCTGCGATACCGCGATTGATCCAGACATCTTCATCACCAATTCGTCGCCCTGCTGAACCTTTACCTCAGAAACGATGCGCAGGGGAATGTAGAGCAAGGTCCTTTGGTCGAGCACCATCCCGGAGTGGTTGGGATGGGACAAAACAAACTCTGCCGTTGGCCGAATTTCGGTTGCTGCCGTTGCCCTGGCGGCGTGTTGCAGTGTCATTTTGCCCATGTTCGCCATGATCTCTTCGGGCGAGCCATTTGGTGGCGCGGAACACGCTGCCTGACCACCGGCGAATTTCACGAAACGCGACGCCATGTAAAGCTGGCCGTCGCTGGCCTCGATTACGGTGCGGAAATCAGAGCCGCGATTAAAGCGCAGGTTCATACCCAACTTGAGATGGCTGCGTGCGCCGCCAATCTCGAATTTTGCTGCGACTGGAACCGGATTTTCATCAACGATGAATGTCACTGACTTGATGGTTCGCCCATCAGAGAAACCTGCCACAACCGACACCGGTACCGCTGTCTGGTCTTCAGGACGGTAGGGTGCCTCAATGGACATGACCGCACCGCCATCGTTCAATTGGCGGTCTGCGAACAGGTCGTCGCGCAAATCTCCCCATGACTCACTAGCGGCGGCCGGCATGCACAGGGCGAATGCCGCAACAATGACCGTGGCCAGATTGAGAATTGGGTTTGTTCTCAGACGGGGAGTGAAGGATCGCATTGGTTCGCTTCCATCGATGTTGATTGGCTGCTTGGCTCTCACACTCGGGGCGTTGTCACCAGTCCGGTGAACGCGAAACTCCGGAGATAAAGTGCAGAAACATCACCTGAACCGACCGGTCAAGTCAATGAGCTCATTGCGCACATCAAAGGATTATGAGCTCATTTTGCATGCAATGGCGTGCTCAAGTGTCTTGGGACCTAGCGCCAACAAATGACCAACCAAGCCGCAAACCATTGTTTTGGCTATAATTTGGCGTCCGCGCTGTCTGCGAATTCATCGAATTCACACTAATTAATCGCCACCGGACGCCAGCCTGCCGCCATGGCTTCCGCCTCGCTGCAAAACCAGCGTTCGCCCTGCTCCTTTGTGATCGTCGTTCGGGCGTACCAAGGGCTCCACGGGGGATGATAAATTCTTCCCTTCGAGGAAATGTTGCCCTTGATCGGACAGCCCTCCGGCGCCTTCTGTTCGGCGCTCACCCAATGGCGGTGCCGGTATTCCCAGGCAGGTTGCGCCGGCCGGCCGGACCATATGCCGTTGCGGGCACGGCGTGCGGCAGCCTCCTCGGCAACGTAAGTATTTGAATACTTGACGAATGCCCAAGCGTATCCGGTGCGGACCATGTAAGCACCGATGTCGGTGCCGGCCGCATGGCAACGTGCAATAACACGCGAATATTTGTCTGCGCCCAAGCGCTGGCAGGAGACTTCCTTGCCGGAAATCAAGCGGCGTAAGGCTCGCGTTGCGCTGCGCCCGCACCGCCAAGTGCCAACCCAGCGGCGCGGGCAGCGTTGTCCTAACTCAGGCGCATCAATGCCTTCGATACGGACTCTGCGGCCGTCAATCTCGATCGTATCTCCGTCGATGATGCTGGCACGGCCCCTTAAGACCGATTGAGCGGACGCGCCAGACATCACGGCAGCGTGGGCTGCATCGGTGGCAGGGCGCATCGACATAAGGAAGAGCGCCACTGCGGCGCATGCCAGGATGGCGAGAATAGCGGTCGGGAGGCTGGATAACTTTTCCAGCACACTGACGCAGCGGTTACATAAGGTTGCAGATTCACGCATAAGTTGAATCTGCACGATTCGAATGGCTGAATCTAGGCGAAATATTGGTCTGTCGCCATAGCTTTTGTCTCTATAACCTGTTGTAATTAATGTAATATATACATGATCAAAGATCGACTATGGCAACGCTACGCTATGCAACCTATAATTGATGCGGACAGGAGTGTAGCCAAAAAACCCACGATCACCGCGCGCGGCGCCAACGCGACGATCTCAGAGCGCCGTTCCGGCATCATGGCCGACATCCCGCCGATTAGAATGCCAAGTGAGCCCAAGTTTGCGAATCCACACAAGGCATACGTCATGATCAATCGCGAGCGTTCTGTCAGCGCCTCGGCAGGTGGTGCCTGGGCCATCTCCAGATAGGCAAGAAGTTCGTTGAGCACGAATTTTTGCCCGAGTAAGGACCCTGCGGTGGTGGCCTCGCTCCATGGAATGCCGATCACCCAGGCGACTGGCGCCATGAGAATACCCAACAGCGACTGCAAGGAGACTTCGCCGCCAAACGGTGCGGTTGCTGCCGACAGCATCATGTTCAGCAGGGCCACCAGAGATACGATTACGATGAGCAGCGAGGCAACGGTTGCAACAAGCTTCAAGCCTTCAATGGCACCTTGCGCAATGGCGTCCATGGAACTTACCGGCGCGTCCTCCATTACGATTTGCGCGTCGTGCGGCCCACTGTCCTCAAACCCTTGCGGCACCGCTAAGCGCGATAGCATCAAGGCTCCGGGCACGTTCATGACAGAGGCAGCGAGCAAATGTCCTGCCGCGCCGGGCACGACAGGCGCCAGGATGCCGGCATATAGCGCCATAACGGTGCCTGCCACTGTCGACATGAGCACCACCATCGTAGCGAATAGTGCGCCGCGACCCATGTTTTTCAGATAGGGCCTGATCATCAGTGGCGCCTCCACCGTGCCCAAGAAAACACTTGCCGCCGCCACGGTGCCCAGCGCACCCCCAGCGCCGACCGTTCGGCGCAAAAGAACTGCGAATGCGGCAACCACACGCTGCAAGACGCCCCAGTGGTACAACAGTCGCACGATTGCGCTCAGCACAAGGATCATCGGGAGGGCGCGAAACGCCAGCAGGTATGCGTTCTCAGGATTGCTCATTGTGTACGGCGCGGGCCCGCCGGCGAGATATCCGAACAACAACCTGGAGCCGGTATCTGTTGCCGCCTGTAGTGCCACGACCGCGCCTGCCAGCCCGTCAAAAAAATAGCGCGCGCTTGGGAGCCGCAAAAGAATTAGCGCAAGGGCTGCTTGAACGATAAGGGCTGAAAGGATGATCAGCAGCAGTTTTTGGGGCGGGAAATGCCGCCGAGCCTCGGATGTGATCCAAACCAGAAGCGGTATCAAAATGACGCCCAAGAGGCCCTGAAAAGTGAGCGCCATGATCCCCCCTTAATTTTGTTACGCGTACGCCATATATTTCGCAGCAGCATATCGGTGAAGCAGTTTTACCGCCATAGTCGTTGATTGCGTTTCGACGGCGTGGAAAACATTCGAGCACGCCATGGTTTGGCGAGCGTTGCAGTGACATAATGCGGGATTAGCGTACGGCAGAATGGCCGACCTTTTTAAAGTCGGTGGAATTGGCAGGGCGCGGAACGGCGCGGCGGAAATTGACACGGGCGGCTCATGAACTTCGACCGGCCACAAGCCGGACAGACGAACCGAAGCGGCCCAACATCCGGAAACAGATTGAGAGCTTGATATCACGCCATGACGAATCGGCGCCCCCCACAGCCGCCACAACGTCGCCCGCAACAAGGTCCGGGTGGACCGACGCTGCCAGGGCCTGCGCATGGGAACCGACCGGCACACCCGACGCACCAAGAGCCGCCGCCGCTCCAGGGTAGACCCCGCCAGCAGCAAGGAGGACAGCCACCGCCTTCGGCGCATGGAGCACAAGGCGGACGGCACCCTCACCAAGGTATGCAGCAACACGGGCAGTATGGCGCACCGGGGCATCCCGGACAGGCGGGCGTGCCGGGCCGGCCTGGACCGCGACGTCCTGGGCAGGGCGGGCCACGCCGCCCCGGACCGCCGAACCAATCTTCCGGCATGCTCAAGTGGGCGCTTTACGCAGCGGTCGCCATCGCCACCGTGGTGATTGCAGGCGTTGCTTTCCTTATGCTCGCACCGCCTACGGGCGTCATCCGTTCGCAGGCGATTGCGCAAGTGAAAGCGCAGACGGGACGAGACCTGTCGATCAAAGGTCCGACAAGCTTCACGCTCTTTCCTCGCCTTGGCGTATCCATGGAGAAGGTGTCGTTATCCGCCCCGCCGGACATGGGTGGTGCACCGCTCGTGGAAATGGACAGTCTGACGGTGCGCATAAGGTTGCTGCCGTTGCTCAGCCGGCAGGTCGCCGTCGATACACTGGTTCTAGAAAACCCTGTCTTTAACCTGCGCGCCGACGCTAAGGGTAGAAAGTCGTGGGATTTTGCCATCGGGCCAGTGAAGCCGGCACGTGTTCAACTGGCGCAGGCTGATAGTCAGACGCAATTTGATGTCGCATTGTTGCCATTGGCCGCGCAAGCGGCTGCGGGCGGCACGGCGGCTGCTTTAGACCAGCTTGAACTTGGCGATGTTCGCATCGACAACGGTACGTTGAATTATACGGACGATGCGACGGGAGCGAGCGAACGCATCGATGCGATCAACGTAACGCTTGGCCTTGATGCTATCGACCAACCGCTCAGAGCGAATGGTGATCTTCGCTGGAAGAAAGAGGTCATCAACTTCGACGGTACACTGACATCCGTGCAATCGATCTTGAAGGATCGTCCCGCAAAGCTTGCGGTCACGGTGGCGGCAAAACCTGTCGAGGCACAATTCAACGGCGCATTGGCGCTTGCCGGCGGCCTCAGCATGGACGGTGGAATATCTGCGGCATCGAAGTCCGTTCGCAGTCTCGCGGCCTGGCTGGGCTCCCAGTTGCCTGAGGCCAGCGGGTATGGCGCGTTTAATGCCAAGGGCCGGCTTAGCGTCCAAGGTGCCACATACAGTCTCATCGACGCGGATATGTCTTTAGACGGTGCAACGGCAAAAGGGACCGTGAGCGTCGAGACAGCGGGCGAGAGACCGCACGTGCGCGCAGATCTGCGCCTATCTGAACTCGACCTCAATAAGTACATCGGAGGCGGTGGAGACGGCACCAAGTCATCCAAGCGGGCCACTAGTGGCAAAAAGGTCAAGGCGAAAAGCGCCGGCCAAGGCAAGAGGTCTGGCGGCGACGGTGGTGCGCCACAATCGATCGACGACCTGCTTGATCGAACGCAGCCGCAGGTTCGCGGCTATACCAAACGAAATGGTTGGAGCAATGAGCCGATTGATCTGTCGGCGCTCAAGGGTTTTGACGCCAACGCAAAGCTGGCTGTTGGCCGCCTGCTGTTCCAACAAATCAAGATTGACCGTACGCAGCTAAATGTTGAGCTGAAGAAGGCGATCATGAAGACGCATCTCGACGAAGCGCAACTTTACGACGGTCGCGGACGCGGCATCGTCACAGTCGATGCCAACAAGGCTGCGGCTGGTGTCGGGCTTAGCATGGCCGTGGACGGAGTCTCGGCGCGGCCCTTCCTCACGGATGCGGCCGGGATTGATCGGATCTCAGGCCGAGGCAACCTCACAATTGCGTTGTCGGGCCGCGCTGGCAGCGAGCGTCAACTCATGGAAACACTGGGTGGTACGGCCAAACTCAACTTCTTAGACGGTGCGATCGTCGGAATGAACATTCCGCGCGCCATTCGCCGACTCAAAGCAGGGCAATTGGACGGGCTCAATCAGGCGGAGACCGAAAAGACTGACTTCAGTGAGTTGTCCGCAAGCTTCATCGTCAAGAACGGTATTGCGGAAAACAAAGACCTAAAAATGCTATCGCCGCTGATGCGCGTCACAGGCCAGGGTCGTATCATGCTGCCGCCGCGTAGGGTCGACTACACCGTGTCACCAAAACTGGTTGCCGATCTTGCGGGTCAGGGCGGCAGCGAGGGACATAAAGGAATTGTCATACCGGTGCGCGTTCACGGCAGTTTTGACAACATAAAATATACGCCCGACCTCGCCGGGGTCCTGTCCGATCCGGATGCTGCCGTTGAAACGGTGAAAAAGATCGGAGAACAGTTCAAAGGCAAAAAGGCCGGCGAAATTCTCGACAATCTTCTCGGTGGCGGTGAGGACGCTTCAGGCGGCGATGGGAAGAAGAAAAAGATCGACGCGAAGAAGCTGCTCGATGGTCTGTTTGGGGATTAGGTGAGCCCGCGCGTGCGCGCGAAACATGCATGTATGTCAGATTGCGCGGAATGTCGCTTCCTGGCGACGTTTTGCTGAGCTTTGCGGTGTCAGGACGTTGATGTCTTGGGTCTCGAATCAACCTGAAGCGGGGTTAGTTACGTTTACGTTGATATGCGAAAAACTATTTGAGTGTCATAATTCGATTTTTCACTTGCATGCTCGCCTCTGAGCCGTCATACGGGGGCCCTCCGTTCGTCCACCTGCCCCAAAGGTTGTGGTAAGCCCAAAGGTAAGGAGCGGGCGGGTCACCTCTATCTGCTGGTTGGGGAGGGTCACATGGCCTTTGATGACGCCCTCTTCCAATTGGGGATGGACTTGACTCGTTCAAGCACCGCCCAAAAGGAAGAATTACATAAAAGTGCGCCGGCCGCGCACGACGACAGAAAAGACTTCTTTATAGAGCGCGACGGGGTCCGATACGCCGGAACCCATCTGATAATCGATCTGTTCGGCGCCAAGAGGTTGGACGACCTGAAATACGTCGAAGACACACTGCGACGTTGTGTTGAAGTTGCTGGCGCCACCTTGCTGCATATTCACCTACACCATTTCACGCCCAATGGAGGCGTATCCGGCGTTGCTGTGCTGTCGGAGAGTCACATCTCGATACACAGCTGGCCGGAAGCGGATTACGCAGCACTCGATGTCTTCATGTGCGGAGATGCTCAGCCACACCTGGCGATCGACATCTTGGGTGAGGCGTTCGATGCGGACGATGTTGTCGTCAAGGAGCACCTGCGTGGCGAAGAGCTCGACGAGCTCAAGTGGCAAACTGCAGCTTCCAAGACGGCTCCGGTGCGTGTGCTGAAAGTGAAGTCGCGCATCGCCGCTTAGGCAAACCTAGAGACCCTAGCAGGCACAGTTTGCCGGCGGCCACCAGGGCCGCCGCGAACTTGGCTGTGCTGTTGCTTGATCTTGTACATAGATCGTGATGTACCAAGCGCCGCAAGGTCCGTGCCCGGAAAAGGAGCGTAGATCACATGACCGATCGCTGGGTTGAAGAAACGTTTCATCCGCACTGGCGGGTCGCGCTGCAGGCCTCGGAGGTGCTGCATGAGGTTAAGACCGATCACCAGCACATGGTCATCTTCCGCAATGACACGTGGGGCACGGTTTTAATGCTTGACGGCGTTTGTCAGCTGACGACGTCCGATGAGTTTGTCTACCATGAGATGATGGCGCATGTGCCGTTGATGGCATTACGCAAACCGGAGCGCGTTCTTGTCGTCGGCGGCGGTGATGGCGGGGTTTTGCGTGAGGTCCTCAAACATCCCTCCGTCAGCAAGGCGACGCTTTGTGAGATCGACCGGGAGGTCATCGACACCGCGCTCAAGTATTATCCAGAAATACCCGGCAACGCGTTCGATAGTGCCAGGGCGGATATCGTCATCGCCGACGGGCTAAAATACGTGGCGGAGACGGACGAGCGCTTCGACGCCATTATTGTGGATTCGTCAGAACCGATCGGTCCCTCCGCAGTCCTCCACACGCGCAAATTCTTCGCCGATTGCAAGCAGGCGCTAAAAAAGGGCGGCGTTCTTGTTACGCAAAACGGTTTGCCTTTTCTCTTCCCTGACCATCTTGCCGGCACGACTCGGGTCTTTGCCTCGTTGTTCAAACGGGTCGCTCCCTACATGTGTACGCAGCCGTGTTATTTCGGCGGACCTTTTGCGCTTAATCTAGCGACGGACAAGAAGAGCATCATCAAGGCAGATGAGAAAAAGCTCGCAAAGCGCATGGCGAAGCGAGGCATTCGGGAATTGAAATATTGGACGCCGGAAGTACACACCGGCGCATTTGCCCTTCCCGCCTACGCCCACGACGTTGTTAAAGATGCGATCAAGCAAGGCTACGCATTGGGAGACGCCGCAACTGGATATGCGGAATAGTCAAAGCGCTTCGAATTCGTAAATTCAACGTCTCACTACAGCCACTTCAGCCGCACCTATGATCGGTCCGCCACGGCCCTGCTGCACTAGCGCAATGGCCTTCTGGCAGGTGGCACATGTAAACCGGTCCTTTGCAAGACGCAGTGTCAGCGGTTTTCCGGTCCATGTTCCGACAGCGTTCAAGCCGCGCGCGACGTTGTGGTAAGTGAGTTTGCGGCCACCGTTTTCACCACGGCCGATATTGACCAACCCGGTGTCCTGGACCGTTGCCAGCCAAATGGTTGCCGTTCCGGTTTGGTTTGTATTGCGCGATGCGCCTATTCGAATAATCAGTTCGTCGTTCTTGATTGCGAGACTGACCGCGACGCGATTTCCTTTAAGCTTTGAGGACGTATCACTGATAATGCGGTCAATTTTGCGTGCAGAGAAACCAGGTGCGTGGTCCAATCCATTTACGACGATTTGCGGGGTGTACACGTCGCCATCGCCGCGCGTGCCGGCGTACTCGCGTTGCCGCTTTGAATAGGCGGGGCTGGCGAATGTATCCTTCCAACCGAGACGGTCCCAATAATCGACGGGGACACTAAGAACGATCACGCCGTTCCGCCCCTTGTAAGTTCCCAGCAGTTTGTCGGCAGGTGGACAGGATGAGCAGCCCTGGCTGGTGAACAGTTCAAGCACAACCTTGGGGCCCGGGTCCGATTTGGCGGACTTAAGCGAAGCGGCGTGGCTCGGCACTGTAAATGCCACGAATGCTGCAATGGCGGCGGTCAAAGCAAAGCTGTTCGCCACAATATTTGATTGAATGCGCATATGAGAATTGCCCCCGGGCGTTTTGCAAAGTCAATGATGCAGTCCATGCTGCTACCAATTTGATTAGCAGAGCGGGCAGGCGATATTTGGAAACCGGCTTCAACAAACGCACACACTTGAGTGAGGCGTTGTGGGCGAGTTTTATCATCACGCGTTACGAGGAAGGGGCGGAACGTTGCTTGTAGTCACTGGCACCGTGCCGCTCGTAGCAAGCGAGCGATGACATATGCTGAAAATGAAAACTTTAAATGGGGTTGTGCTCCAGCGGACAGCGGCGCGCGCATTCCGCGCACGCGGACCTTGCAGCCCCACTCCCGAAAAACAACGCAACCTGGAGACATAAATGCGTGGCCGGAGGATTAATCCAGCCAGTTTTCAACCACATCGACAATGGTTCCGGTCGCCGCACCCAGAAGATAGAGATCGCGGCCGACCCGAACCCATTTTCTGCCCTCGGGTGAATTGTAGGGAAGGCGGGAGTAATAGCGGCTTTCAATGGGCCGATAGATATCGGCCGGCAGACGCTGACCCCTTGCGTACTTCTTGGCGATGCCGGGAGGCACGCCGCCCTTTTTGGCCAGACCTGGTGGAACACCGCCTTTTTTTGCCAGGCCTGGCGGGCCGCCGCGCTTGTGTTTTGGACCTGCAATGGCTGTGGAGTGGGCCAGTCCGCCAATCACAAGAGTGGCTATTATGGCTTTAGCAATGTTCATCGGTTGCCTCCCTGCCTTGTCGATTTTCAATCAAGGCGGGGAGCTTAAGGCGCACTTCTTGGCGAATTTGGGCCCGCCGTGTGGATTTTGGACGTTGACGGAATATTTCAGTGGATTTGGCACGCCTGCCTAGTCGCGGCTCAGGCCCTTGGCCTCCAGTTCAGCAATGTATGCGCTAAGACGCTGCTCCTTCTCGCGGCCTAAGAGGTCCAGATAGTGCCACGTATAGATCCCTGTGGAATGACCATCGTCAAAAACGATCTTGGCGGCATAATTACCAATGGGCTGCAGCTCGTTGATCTTCACGTTTCGCTTGCCGCCAACCGTGACGCGCTGCTCCGGTGAGTGGCCCTGGACTTCGGCCGACGGGCTCATGACGCGTAGCATTTCCGCGCTCAGTTGATAGCGGGCACCATCCTCGAACTTCACGTCAAGCGTGGACTTATCGTCGCTCACTGTGAGTTTTGGTGCGGGCGTGCGCTGCCCTTGCGCCTCTTCCATTTCCGACCAAGTCCTGGCGGCGATGTCGCAGAACAGCTGGGCGTGGGGGCCGTCCGGATCGGTGGCCGCGATCGGCTGGCCTGCATCCGACTTGGCGCGGATGTCCTTGTGCAGCGGGATGCCGCCAAGGAAGGGAACGTCCAGTTTTTTTGCTTCCACCTCGGCGCCGCCGTGCCCAAAAATCTCGGCGCGCTCGCCGCACGAGGGGCACAGGAAATAGCTCATATTTTCGATGATACCGAGCACTGGTATGTCGACCTTGCGGAACATGGCCAAACCTTTGCGTGCATCGATAAGTGCAAGATCTTGCGGGGTCGAAACAATGACAGCACCGGAAAGCGGGACCTGTTGCGCCATGGTGAGCTGCACATCACCGGTGCCCGGAGGCATGTCGACCACCAGAATGTCCAGCTCATTATCGCCATCCGACCAGGCAACCTCCCGCAGCATCTGATTAAGAGCGGAAACGACCATTGGCCCGCGCCAGATAACCGGCGTGCCTTCCTCGACCAGGAAGCCCATTGACATCACTTTCAGTCCATAGGCCTGCATGGGTTGCAACTTGTTGCCGGCTCCGACTTCCGGCTGGCCGCTAAGGCCCAAGAGGCGCGGTTGGGACGGCCCGTAGATGTCGGCATCAAGAACACCTGCCTTGAGCCCCATGGCCTGGAAGCCCAAGGCGAGGTTCACTGCCGTAGTGGATTTGCCGACGCCGCCCTTTCCGGACGCAACCGCGATTATGTGCTTCACGCCTGGCACGGCCTGCGTCTGTTGGCCCGGCTGCTGCTGCGGTGCGGCCTGTTGCGGTTGAGAACCGTTGCTCCCCTGACGCGCGCGGGCGGCGGCAACCCGCGCATGCTCGGGAGGTCCCGCCTGACTTGCACCTGTCGCCATTGCGGCCGCACCGCCTTGCGGTGCATCGGCGGTCAGAACAGCGGCCACGCCCGCGATACCAGGCAGCTCGTTCACCACCGTTTCTGCCGCCTGACGCATTGGTTCCAGTTCGGTTGCCCGCGCTGGCGGAACGGTAATGGAAAAGTAGACCTTGTCATCCCTGATAAGGATTTCCGAGACCAAGCCCAGTTCGACGATGTTGCCGTCCAGATCCGGGCCTTTGACGCGGCGCAGCTTATCTAAAACCTTGTCTTTCGACAGGGACATGCTCAAGTCTCCTGGCAGAGCACAAGCCCTGCGATTTGTGTTGATCGGCGCCCGATATGCAGTGGCGTGCCTGAACACCGCTACTATGTCGGCGCCAGTGCCTTGGTACCCGGACCTGCCTGGAAATTTGTAAATTCGGGGCCGATTTTGACAGAGGTGACAGGCGGTGTCACGGTAAATCTTGACCTGTGGGGTCGAATTTTATGTGATCCTTCCATTACTGGCTGCAAGGCCGACATCGGGTTGCTGACAGAGGTTGAAGGGTTAGGCGTTGCGTTGGATCAACAGGCCTGTGCATACCTGCCAAAAATGGGCTGAGAACGCCTCGCTGCAAGATGGAGCAATCGCTTGAAGGAATTTGAGGTGCGCCCGGCGCCGGACGACCCGCGGCTGTCGGCAACGGTTGATGGATTGGACCACGAGGGCAACCCCGTGGATGTGGATGTCGTCAGCGAGCGGCCGCTGACGCTTTTTCTCAACGCGCGTGAAATCGTGACGATGATGACAATTGGCGATCATCCAGATCTATTGGCCGTAGGCTATTTGCTCAACCAGAACATGCTGCACGCGGACGATAACATCACCGCGATTGATTATGACGATGACATCGCAACCGTTGTTGTGCGCACCGAGCGGGAAACGGACTACGAAGATAAACTGAAGAAGAAGATTCAAACATCAGGCTGTGCGCAAGGAACCGTGTTTGGCGACCTGATGGAAGAATTCGATACCATTGATCTGGACATTCAAGCGCGGATCAAAACGTCCTGGCTCTACCAGCTAACCAAGAAGATCAATACGGAGCCCAGCCTGTACCTGAAGGCCGGCGCCATACACGGCTGCGTGCTGGCGCAGGAAGACCGGCCCCTCATCTACATGGAAGATGTGGGCCGGCACAATGCCATCGACAAAATTGCCGGCTACATGCTGTTGAACAACGTAACTCCAGAAAACAAGATCTTCTACACCACCGGTCGTCTCACATCGGAAATGGTGATCAAGTGCGTCAAGATGCGGATTCCCATTTTGGTTTCGCGTTCGGGTTTTACCGCCTGGGGCGTCGATCTTGCGCGGCAAGCGGGCTTGACGCTAATTGGGCGGGCGCGCGGCAAGCGGTTTGTTGCGCTATCGGGGCTTGAGCGGATTGAATATGATAGCGCACCGGATCTGGCTGATGAAGAAGAGGCGCGTTTTGCACGCAAAGGCGGGCGGGCTGTGGAGTGACGACGTTTGTGCGCATAGGCACCGCGTACATCACGACTAGATGCCAAACAACAAACGCCTACTCGTCTTCGGCGGCGACTTTTAGAGAAAAGAAATAGGCGGCAAGGGCGGCGATCTGTTCATCGTCTAACGACTTGGCAACCGACACCATTGCCGGATTTGTGCGCACTTCCTGCCGGAACTCCTTCAGTGCGGCAATAAACCTTTCTGGTTCAAGGCCGATAATTGGCGGTATCGCGCCATCGTCAGCTCCGGCGCGATGGCAGCCTGTGCACTCGCCTGACAGATACTCACCGTATTCGCGCTGCTCGTTAGCCGACACAACACGGCACGGCATTGCACCGCATAACAAAACGGTGCCCAGCGCTGCACATATGATCATCCGTACGGGCAAGTTCTTTGTCATTATCCGCCTAACCCTTGGCGAACATCTGCCCGGTAATGGCCTTGTACCAGGACACAGATTCATCAAACGTCTTGGTGCGCAGACCGGTGTCTTCGCCGGTCTTGGAAATAAACTTTCCCTCCGCCGCGAGCTTACCGTCGGCAGGTTTGTAATTGGCGCCGATTTTCACGGCGTTGTTCTGCGACACCATTGACCAGCAGGTATTGCGGTAGCGTGCAGGAAAACGCTTTTTTCCCGCCAGTTCAGCGGCAATGGCGTTTACAACGACTTTTGCCTGACTGTTGGCAGAGAAGCCCGACTTAGGCATTGGCGCCGCAATGGACGAATCTCCAAGAACATAAACATCACTCACCAGCTTGCTGGAAAAATCATCAGCGTTGATCGGACACCAGTCTCCCTCCGTGCAGCCGGCAACGTGGGCAATCTTGCCAGCTTTTTGTGCGGGAATGATATTGGCGACGGCCGCCTTTACCGTGTCGCCATCGCCAGTCGTTACCGTCATCGCGGATGCATCGACTTTCTTGATGCCGCCATCGGTGATCTCCGGTGTAATCCATTCGATGATGTCGGAATAATGCTGCGCCCAGCCTTCCTCAAACAGCGACATTTTCGAAAATGAGGTCTTGGTATCAAAAATCATCAGTTTTGAACCTGGCTTATTCTTTTTCAAGAAACCGGCAATGATGGATGCACGCTCATAAGGACCGGGCGGGCAGCGGAAGGGATTGGGGGGTGCGGCCATGACAACGGTACCTCCCGGTTTCATGTCGACAAGTTGCTGGCGCAGGATGCGCGTCTGCTCGCCACCCTGCCAGCTGTGCGGCATCAAGTTAGCTGCGTCTGCCGAATATCCTTCAATCGTCTCCCATTTAAAATCGATACCTGGCGAAAGCACCAGCTTGTCGTAGGAGAGGACCGCGCCGGATTTTAGCGCCACACTCTTCTTTGAGGCATCAACGCCGGAGGCGAGATCATGGACAACTTTTATGCCAAGCCCGCTCAGACCATCGTAGCCATGGGTGATCTGATCTATGGTGCGCATGCCGCCCAAATAATGATTGGAGAAAAAGCAGGTCGTGTACTGCTTCTTGGGTTCGACGAGTGTTATGTCCAGTTCTGGAGCCGCTTTCTTTAGCAAGTGCGCCACTGAGGCCCCGCCCACGCCACCGCCAATAATCACGACACGTCCGGCCGCGCCCCCAATGGCAAACCGGCCGTAGCCCGCCGTAGCCGCAACGCTCAATCCGGCAAGGCTAACCAGCCTGGTGAAATCGCGACGGGATAGTTTCATGATGTTTCCTCTGGGCTTTTCTGATTGGTCGTTCAATTCAAGCATCAATTGTGTCATGAGGGCGAGTGGAATTTTGACTGCCAAGTCATAATCTAAATGATGAAAGGCGGTTGTGTGCCGCCAGCACTAACAACAGATCAGGAAATTCGTTCACAAGAATGTCAGGTAAGAACGTAAATGCAAGACAGAAGGCATTGGGGCCGGTTGCGGGCGTCTTGCTTGCAGGCGGAAAATCGCGACGCATGGGCGGTGGCGATAAGGGGATGCTTGAGATCGGCGGGAAGCCGATGCTTGCGCATGTTATCGAACGCATTCAGCCGCAAGCTGCCCCGCTCGTTATCAACGCCAACGGTGACCCTGCGCGATTTGCTAAGTTTCAGCTGCCCGTTGTTGCCGATCCCATCGATGGCCACGTCGGGCCGCTGGCCGGTGTGCTCGCGGGCTTGAAGTGGGCAACCCTGAACGCACCTGATTGTCCTTACATCATCACTGTATCGACAGACGCACCACTGATACCGGATAGCCTGGTCGCACGGCTACAAAATGCGTTGCGAGAAGGAGAACGCTCGATTGCACTTGCCTCGTCGGGTGGCAACCTGCACCCGGTTATTGGACTATGGCCAGTTTGCCTCGCTGAAGATCTTGAACAGTCCATTAAGAACGGAGTACGCAAGGTGGTAGACTGGGCCGACCGGCATGGTACGGTCCGCGCCGAATTCGACTACATCGAATCTATGGGGCACACGGTTGACCCGTTCTTTAATGCCAATACGCCGGACGAACTCGACGAAGTTCGTGCCATACTGACTGATGGATGATCGCTCATGAGCGAATACGAAGCCAAGTTACCGATCCCCATTATCGGTATCGCGGGCTGGAAAAAATCTGGCAAGACAACGCTTACCGAAAAGCTCATTCGCGAGTTTACGGCGCGCGGCTATAAAGTGGCGGCGGTCAAACACGCACACCATGAGTTCCAAATAGACGACGGTGACACCGACAGCGCGAGACACCGCCGGGCTGGCGCTCAACAAATGGCAATCGTATCAGGAAAGCGCTGGGCCATCGTCAGCGAGCTTAAAGGGATACCGGAACCGAACTTTGAAGAGGTTATCGCATCGCTGGAACCCGCCGATCTGATTATCGTTGAAGGGTACAAATCCGCGCCTATTCCAAAAATTGAAGCACGACGGTTGGAAAGCAGGACCAAGAAACCGCTGGCTGAGGACGATCGGCTGGTAATTGCAATCGCGGCCGATCATGCGGTTGAAGATACGCAGCTGCCGACATTTCAGCTCAATGAAATTACCAAGATTGCGGACTTCATTGATGCAACAGTTGGTCCGATCGGCGCAAAGTTCAGGAGCAGCGGTGCGCATCATGACCACGCTGGTGCCGCATCACTTGGCAAGAACAGTGATGAGTAGGCGCAGTACTGAAACCTTCGCCAGCGCTCTTACAGGCGTTGCAGCATGGATTTTTCTGGTCACTGGAGCATTGGCAGCAGATCCAGAAACACCGCCCGGCAACGATCCGGGTGGACAGGCGATTGCCATCATATCCACCGGTGTCGATTACACTGATAAGTCCATTGCTGCGCGACTCGCCCGCGATGGAGAAGGCGCCCTGATCGGATGGGACTTTGTCGACAACGACCACCTGCCCTATCCCAACACCGGCGAGGCAGTCGGGAGTGAGGCTGGCGCTAGCGGAACTGCGCTGGCCAAACTTGCATTGAAAGTCTACGCCAAAAGCCGGCTGGTGGCCGTCAGGGTTAACCCGGGCAACAGCGAATCGCTGATGCGCGCATTTGCGTTTGTGGCCCGCACGCCTGCGCGTATCGTTATTGTGCCGTTCTGGTCGACCCAAGCTTCTGATTGGGCAGGGTTCCAACAAGCTGCCGCGAAACTTACTGATCATCTCTTTATTGTGCCGGGCGGAAGTGCGGCGGTGCGTACCGCTGGTCAACCGGTCTACCCGGCAACCTTAAGACTTTCCAATGTGGTAGCTGCAGCACCTGCGCAAAGCGCGACGTTGGCGCAGCTTGAACCAGGCGCTACCCCCGCGGCCGTAGATGCCTGGGTCATACCGCGCGGCTCAAGTATGTTCTCAGGAATCGGCGGGCCGCCGAGAACTTCAGCAGAAGCGGCCGCTTTGATCGGCGGCGTTGCAGCTTGTGCGCAACATAATCGCAAGGATGTCGCGAGCGGAGCGGAGATGAAGGCAGCGCTTCTTGCGCTGGCGCGCTCGGTCAAGGGCAATGCAGCTCTAAGAGTGCATGACCCAATGTGCTTGTATGGCGGTAAGCGCTACTAAGCGTAGGACCGCTGCCCACCCGTCAAGCTTCGGCGTTGTCTATTTTTAAACCGAAACTAACCCAAGTCGATCTCGTGCTCGACAACGTGATTGAGATCGGTGCCCTCAGCGGTCAGAACCATGCGGACCTTTATGGTGCCGGTACCGCCGAGTTTGTTCTCGCGCACCAAAGTCTCAAGCTCTCTTTGAGAGGTGACACCAACCTGCTTGAGAAATTTTCGGAGCGACATGTTGAACTTCTCTTCATCCATGATGGAACCCCAAGTTCTAGTTGAAAGGCACGCTTGGTGATAACGTTGCGCAATCCATTCATGCGCCAAGCGTCTTGCGGGCAGTGCTTCGGGCAATGAGGCTGGCACGTGTGCGCCAATAGGTATGCACAAGCCCTAAGCAGAGCAAGAGAATAGCGAGGCTCTTGTGAACAAGTGAGGCAAGAGCAAATTGGACTGCAAGCGAGGGCACGTCGGCGAGCCCCAGCCCGACCCTACTCAAGGTGTCGCCCACAACCGCGAACACCGGGAATTTTACCGGGCTATGAAGTGTTAGGCCCGTGAGGAACAGTGTGGTTAAGATCAGAACGTAGATCCAAAAAATCACGCGAGGCTGCGCTGCTGTCGAGGCACTGGCGACATTGCTCGCACTCTGCTTTGTGTTGATCCTGTTGGCCCTTAAGGCACGCGCGAACCACGCGGCCGACATGACAATCGGTAGTGCTACGAGGGCGGCCGCTCCCCAAAAATGCGCAAGCCGGCACAACGATTCCAACACCTTGGCACTGGTAGATCCGAAGACAGCAGTCAGTAGTCCCGCGCCGTACATCAGGACCAATCCTGTCATGGCCATTGATGCGACAACGATAACGAATGCAGTGGCCAGCAAGTAGTTGGCACCACGGAAGCCTACAAAATCTGGTGCGTTGCCGCTGGCGACAGGTTGCGCGCGGTCGCCCCAGAGGATGTGCGCGCCAAGCCCCAGCATCAGGATGACCAGTCCCAGACCGCCGTAACGGGCCACGGCCTTGTTTGCATGTCGCAATTCGTTCTCGCGTTCGCCCGCCTGGGATAGGCGACCAGCACGCAGGGTGCCAGGGCGAGCTGTGGTTACGCCTGCCTTTTGCAAAACTATTGGTATACGCGAATGCGTGTTTGATTGCCCAATGGGGTGTGGCTGAAGCGGTGCGCTCGACACGCTGAGGGTCGCACCAAAAAGACCGAGCAATAGCAAGGCGCAAATTGATGCATTTGCTCGAACCTGCATGGACAGCCGTCCCCCTTCGCACACCTCGCCGGAACGAATTCCGAATGGAGCGAAGCGCCCGCGCCGTCGGCCTGCTCGGGGGGCAACCCGAGCAGCGCCGCCCGCGCGGAATTGCGCTACTGGAACAGCGCAGCGGCCTTACCCAGGGTGTTCCAGACACCCCACAGGAATGGGACGCCGACCAGAAGCCATGCGATAAGCACGCCGAGACTGAAACCGCCGAAACCGATACCAAAGGAACCGGTTTCCGTCGGTGTCGACGTCATCTTCGACTTGGCTGCAGCCAGCTCCGCATCGCTCATCAACCACTTGGATGCCACTGGTCGGATTAATGCGTTAGCTATCAAACCAACCACCAGGAAGCTCACGAGAATGTACATCGTGTAGTTATAGGATTGTGCCAATTCGACGCCTGCGTTCTTTTGGGCCTGCTGGATATAGACGACCGCGAGCGGTCCTAAGACGCCCGCTGTCGACCACGCCGTGAGCAGCCGGCCATGAATGGCGCCGACGAACTGCGTCCCGAAGATATCGGCGAGATAGGCCGGCACGGTTGCGAAGCCACCGCCATACATCGTCAGGATTATGCAGAAGGCTGCAACGAACAGCAGCGGTATGCCCCAACCAGCGAGTACCGGAGCCGATGCATAAAGAAGGATGCCCAAGACAAAGAAGCAGTAATAGGTGTTCTTGCGGCCAATGTAGTCAGACAGCGACGCCCAAATAATGCGACCGAAGCTGTTGAACAATGACAGCAGCGCAACAAAACCAGCAGCGATTCCGGCAACAATGGCGGTTTGTTCCGCGCTCAGGTCTTTTATGCCCAGCGTTGGTTCGCCAATCAACGAGCCGCCAAAGATTTCCTGCAGCATTGGTGACGCTGTCGCTAGAACGCCGATACCTGCCGACACGTTCATGCACAGTACAATCCAGATGAACCAGAACTGCGGTGTTTTGTGCGCATTGTTGAGATGCACATGCCCCGTCGTGATCATGGCGTGGGCTGCATCGTGCGGCATGGTCCAGCCCTCCGGCCGCCAGCCTTCCGGTGCGACACGGTAACCAAAGGCACCGCCAAGCATGAAGATGATGTAGATGACGCCAATCGCGGCCATCGCTTCGGCGACGCCAACGGACGTTGGTGTTGCGAAGTACTTCATGAGCGCGTCGGCGAGCAGCGAGCCGATCATGGCGCCGCCGCCGAAACCCATAATGGCCATACCGGTTGCCATGCCTCGCCGATCGGGGAACCACTTGATCAACGTCGAAACCGGTGAGATGTAGCCCAAGCCCAAGCCAATGCCTCCCAGCACGCCTAAGCCCAACCACATGATCCAGAGCTGGTGCAGGTAGACGCCCAGCGCAGAGACGATGAAGCCGCCGCCCCAGCACAATGCGGCGACGATGCCTGCTTTGCGCGGACCAGCACGTTCTAGCCAGCCCCCGAACAAAGCGGCTGAAAGGCCTAGAAACACGATTCCGAGCGTGAATATGATGACAAGGTCGCCACGTCGCCAGTCACAGGTTGTAGTGAATAGCGCCTCCCACGTTGTCATGTTCTCGCACACGACCGGTGCCGTGATGCCGATGGCTTTTTCCAGCGGGCGCCAAAACACGCTGAGACCATAGGACATGCCAATGCACAAATGGATTGCGAGCGCCGAGGGTGGCACCAACCATCTGTTGAAGCCTGCTTTCGCTACAATGTTTTCACGGTCAAGAAAGCCAGGCTTACTCGCCGCGGCATCGCTTGATGACACATTTGCATCCGTCATGGTGTTTCTGTCCCCCCAGTTTGGGCTGGTCTTATTTGACGACCGTTTAGCTTCTCAGCATCGTTCAATGGACAAAGTAGTAACCCGCGAAAATTCGCAGCACAATCGTCGGGATTGTTGTTTGCGCAGCCGATATACTCATGGCTCAATCGTTTCCTACCGAGGTGATGGAAAGGGTGACGCTCTGGCGTAAGATATCCAGATCGTGACGACATGGCCCTAAATGGGCCCATTGGCGAGACTTGTGCGCCGCAGCAAAGCTTGCACGGCGCGCGCCGGCATACCACTTTCGTTCTAGGGCGGCGTTTGAGGGTCTGTTCGCAGCCGCCCTGTTGTGCCATGAGATTGGCTCGTCTTCATCGTTCCACTGTAATTGACCGGACCTGCCATAACTCGACATGCAGACAGATATCGCCCAAGCACCTACCGACAGCAGCATGACCGATCCATTCGGGCGCCGTGTTTCATATTTGCGCGTTTCCGCGACGGATCGTTGCGATTTTCGCTGCGTCTATTGCATGTCCGAGCACATGACCTTTCTTCCAAAAAGGGAGCTTTTGACACTTGAAGAACTAGACCGGCTTTGCTCCGTCTTTGTCGAGAAGGGTGTCAAAAAACTGCGCATTACGGGTGGCGAGCCGCTCGTGCGCAAGAACATAATGTGGCTGTTCCGGAGGTTGGGCCGACATCTGGACACAGGCGCGCTTGAAGAACTTACCTTGACGACCAACGGCAGCCAGCTGAAGAAATTTGCCTCAGAGCTACAAGCAGCAGGCGTCCGGCGCATCAACGTTTCCATTGACACGCTTGACCCGGACAAGTTCCGGGCGATCACGCGCTGGGGTGATTTGAAAACCGTGCTGGAGGGATTGGAGGCTGCGGAAGCCGCAGGCCTCAAAATCAAAATAAACACGGTGGCACTCAAAAATTTCAATGAGGACGAAGTCGACAACCTCATCAACTTCGCGCATGGCCGGGGTGCGGATTTGACGTTTATCGAAACCATGCCTCTGGGCGATATCGAGGGGGACCGTACCGACCAGTACCTGCCCTTATCCGTGCTTCGGTCACGATTGATGGACCGCTGGACGCTGGAAGATATCGCTTACAAGACCGGAGGGCCTGCACGCTATACACGCATTCAGGAAACCGGCGGACGACTGGGATTCATCACGCCGATGACGCACAATTTCTGCGAAAGCTGCAATCGTGTGCGGCTCACGTGTACGGGAACGCTCTACATGTGTCTGGGGCGTGAGGACGCCGCTGATCTGCGCGCGCCACTTCGACAAAGCGACGATAATGCCATTCTCGGCGCTGCTATCGACGAAGCAATTAGCCGCAAGCCGAAAGGGCACGACTTTGTCATCGACCGCAAAAGCCGTAAGCCTGCAGTCGAACGGCATATGAGCGTGACGGGCGGTTAATCGCGGTGGCCCATCCATCCGGCCCGCAGGTTAGATCCGCGGAGCGTATGCGATCTGCATACAAACAAGCTAATGCGCAAACTGTCGTGCTTTTCAGCCGAGCATCTCCTTTACGGCTGCGCGAAATTGCTCCAGCGTGAACGGCTTCGACAGAAGGCCCGCCTGCTCAGCGGGAAGGGAGGATGCGCGGTCCAACTCGGAGTCAAACCCTGACATCAACAGGATGCGCATTGAGGGCACGGCGTCTCTAACTTTTTGCGCGAGCGTTACTCCATCCATGACCGGCATGTCGATATCCGTTATCAACAAATCGATAGAGTCTGAGGCCGCCTGAAGCTCGGCCAGCGCGTCGCCGCCGTTAGCAACATCGGTCACGGCATGGCCTTCCGAAGCCAGCGTGCGTTTTGCAAAATCGCGCAAGGCCTCATCATCGTCGGCCAATAGAATTCGAGCCATCATCGTCTCCTCAAAAACCGTTTGCATGCCCAGGGCACCGTTTCTGATCAAGGGCTGTTCCGCGTTTTACTACTTAACCTGATTGTCGTCTTCCAGCACGCGCCCGATGAAGGGCAGCTCGCGATAGCGGTGGGAAAGATCCATTCCGTAGCCCACAACAAAGGCTTCGGGACAGTCGAATGCGGAAAAATCGGCCGTCAGGTCGACGGCGCGGCGAACGTTTTTTTCCAACAACACACAGGTGAGAATGCAGTTGGCGCCCCGGGCGTGAAGGAGATCCTTTGCAAAGGCGAGCGTGCGCCCCGAATCAAGGACGTCGTCGACGAGTAGAATATTGCGCCCGCGTATATCCAGTTCGACGTCGCGCAGGATGTCGACCGTGCCGGAAGAGACCGTGCTCTTGCGATAACTCGACAATGTCATGAAATCGACCTCCGGCTGCATGCCCTCCCTATGCAAAGCGCGGATCAGGTCTGCAGCGAACACGAAACTGCCCTTCAGAATGGCAACAACGATCAGCTGGTCCAGCGAACGTTCGGCTATCTCCTGTGCGAGGCTGGAAAGGCGATCGGCGATCTGCTGAGGTGCAAAAATTACCTCCAGGCTCTGTCCGCCAGTGCCTCCGGAATGGGCGGCCGTTCTGGGTTTTCCGTCAGAGTTCGTGGCCATGGCCCGCATTGACCTCCTTGTCCCAAGTTGCGTCTGCCCGTCGTTGGCTCCGGCACCAAATCCATGCGAGGTATAGTCAGGGTGCTGACGGGCTTGAAGTGCTCTAAGTTGTTGGGCGATCATCCATCGTTATGGAAGTGTTTCCACCCAACTCGTTCTGCCAATCGAAAATGCCCCGATCTGAACGGGTCCCACTTTACGGCCTTTGAACACTTTGCGGCGCCTTGTGGGCGCAGGAAAGTCTTGTCAGCACACCAAACTCTTGCATATGACTGCATCAGGTGGTGCAAATCCGGGGCAGGGGGACCTCAAAAACCTGTGCACACGGCGATGCCACAATGATGGCAGATTGATCAATGGGCGCGCTTTCAAGCATAGTCGCGCGTCGATTGAAGAGGATTTGCGTGATTAATCGTATCAAGGCTTCTGCGGGAACACTGTGATTCGTCTTTCAAACATCGCGATACGGTATGACCGCGGCAGCGACGTGTTGGCGGATGTCAGCTTTCATCTGCGGCCGGGTTCGTTTCACTTTCTTACCGGACCGTCCGGTGCGGGCAAGACGTCTTTGCTGCGGCTGATGTTCATGTCCATTCATCCGTCGCGCGGGCACATTCAGCTGTTCAATCAGGACGTCAGTCAGGTTTCCGCAGCCAAGCGCGCGCAACTGCGGCGCAGGATCGGCATCGTCTTTCAGGACTTCCGACTGCTCGATCACCTTACGACGTGGGAGAACGTGGCACTGCCGCTCAGAGTTCTGGGTAAGCGCACGAAGGACTACCGTGAGGATGTCACAGACCTTTTGCAGTGGGTCGGTCTGGGTGACCGCATGCACGAGTTTCCATCCATTCTCTCAGGCGGCGAGAAGCAACGCGCCGCGATTGCGCGCGCAGTGATCGGAAAGCCGGAACTACTGCTAGCAGACGAGCCAACCGGTAACGTGGACCCACAAATGGCACGACGCCTGTTGCGCCTGTTCATCGAACTCAACAGACTGGGCACATCGGTGCTCATCGCCACACACGATCATCAACTGATGCGGCAATTCAAAGCGCCGCGGCTGGAGCTGCACGAGGGCCATGTCAGGATCGTTTGACAAACCGACAACCGGCCGACCGTATCACCAGCCGACCGACACGTATGATGACGCAACCACCGGTCGTCCTAATGAATACACCGCCGATGTCACGACACAGCGTACGACGCTCGATGTTTCGGCGGGGCGCGATGGCTTCCATGCAGGCCCGCCAGGCGGGCCAACGCCGCCTCGCGGGCCGGAACCAGGCGCACGCCGGGCGCCCATCGTTCAGGCAGGCTCGGTTACCGGCCGATCGCTCACCCTGGTGATTTCAATCATGTGCTTCCTCGCTTGCCTGACCGCAGGCGCCGTCTACATGATCAACCAGTCGGCAAGTGCTTGGCTTAAGGATGTAGCAAGTGAAGTGACCGTCCAAATCGAGCCGGGGAAAACTGATGAAACGGAAAAGCTCGTACAAGACGTCGCAGAATTCCTCCGCCAGGCTCAGGGAATTGCAGATATTGATGTCCTGAGCCTTGCGGAGTCGAGCAAACTGTTAGAGCCCTGGCTCGGCAAAACGGATGCGCTGGAAACTTTACCTGTTCCTCGACTGATTGCGTTGAAACTCGATCGTACGGCGCCGCCAGACCTCGACTCACTTAGAGCCTCGCTCAGTAAATCATTCAACGGTGTCATGCTGGACGATCACAGGCATTGGCAGAAACAGATCCGCACCGTGACACGGTCCTTCGCACTTGGTGGCGTCGGCATTCTCGTTCTGGTTGCCGCCGCGACGACAGCGATCATCGTATCGGCGACGCGCAGCGCCATGGCGTCGAACCGGGAGATTGTCGAGGTGTTGCACTTCGTCGGAGCCACGGATGGATTTATCGCGCGCGAATTTGAAAAGCACTTCCTGAGGCTTGGCATTCGTGCCGGAATTGTTGGGGCTGGTTTTGCGATGGCGGTCTTTTTCCTGATGCCCGCGGCTATGCTTCTTCTTGGCGGCGGCAGTGTCACGATGATCGAGTTGCAGCGGTTCATCGGTACCGGCGCGCTTGATGCAGCCGGTTACGTCCTGCTTGGTATTGTCGTCATTGTCATTGCCGGGTTGTGCATGCTGACGTCGCGGATGGGCGTCTACCGCATCCTTAACAGCCGCTGGTAAACAGGGTGGGCAGCTTGGCTTGGCGGGCCAGGCAGCACATGGCGGCCAGAGTGTTGCACAACAGCATCAATCAGGCCTGGTAATTATGATTGTACAATCATGCTAACCGATGTTTTCACATCGGGCTCGATTTTGGCTAATCTTTGGATCCGACCCGCGCATCGCCCAGCCAAAATGCTGGGCTGGCAACTTCGGTGACGACACATAATCATGACGGCGAAGCGAAAATGGCTGATCGGATTGACAGGCGGGTTGCTCAGCCTGCTGTTATTCGGCTTCCTCATATTTGCCGCGGTCATCATGCGCGACCCGAAGCCGTCCGAGGTAAAGGCAGACGGCATCGTTGTGCTGACAGGTGGCGGGCAGCGGATTCGAGAAGCCGGAAAACTGCTTGGCGCGGGCCGGGCCAAGAGGCTTTTGGTTACAGGCATCAACCAACGCACCAAGCCGCATCAGATTTTGAAATTGTCTGGATTGGAAAAGGCACTCTTCGAGTGCTGTGTTGATCTTGGTTATGAAGCGCTCGATACAGTTGGCAACGCGGCGGAAACCCACGCCTGGGCGCGGGAAAAGAAGTTCACGACGTTGATTGTCGTCACTTCCAATTATCATATGCCGCGCAGCCTTGCCGAGTTGTCGCGCAAATTACCTGGTGCGACGCTTATTCCGCACGCCGTGATTCCAAAAACATTCAGCCGCGAAGCGTGGTGGCTTGATGCGCGCACAACACGCATTCTGGTTTCCGAATACCTGAAGTTCTTGCCGGCCGCCGCGAGGCTCGCCACGGACTGGGTGGTGCCACCGTGGCGCGAGAGTTCGTATGCGGCAAACATAGGTGTACAGCGCGCCAAGCATGACCAAACCGGTGAACGTGGTGCGCGCTCAGGCGCAGCGGCGGCCCAGGCCGTCCGTCATTAATGAGCCTGCTCCGCATGACCCGCTCGCTTGTCTATCTCGCCGTCTTCTATCTCAATTCGGCGGTCTTTCTGATCCTCGGCTCGCCGCTTCTGTTCGGCCCGCGCCGTTGGGCGATGATGGGGCTGAAAGCGCATGCAATCGCATCGACCTGGTGGCTGAAAACCATTGTCGGAACAAAAATGGAAGTGCGCGGGCGGGAAAACCTGCCGCCGGGACCGGTGCTCATCGTCGCCAAGCATCAATCGGCTTGGGATACGTTTGCGCTTATTCCATTGTTTCGCGATCCTGCCATTGTCTTAAAAGACGAGCTGAAGTGGATCCCGTTTTATGGCTGGTTCTGCGTGAAATTCGCTCACATCCTGGTCAAGCGCGATAAAGCCTCCAGGGCGCTCAAAGCAATGATCCGGGATGCGAAGGACAGGGCGGGGGCGGGCCGCGAGATTGTCATCTTTCCTGAAGGCACGCGTCGCCCGCCTGGCGCAGAACCCGATTATAAGCCGGGCTTCGTCGCGCTTTACGAGGCGCTCGATATCCCTTGCGTGCCGCTTGCGCTCAACTCAGGTCTTTATTGGCCACGGCGCAGCGTTTCGCGTTATCCCGGCACCATCATCGTCGAATTCCTGCCCTCCATTCCGCCGGGTCTTGAACGCAAAGCGTTTAAGTCGCGTGTGATGGAAGACATAGAGGCTGCAACGCATCAGCTGATCGACGAGGCGGCGGCAAGCGACACTCCACCTCCGACGGCGGGAGAGGTTGTGGGGCGGAAGTAGCCGCTGGGTGCGAAACACAAATAGAACATTTGAAGAACATTTGTTGACTCGCACCTACCAAATCGCTACGCTTTTCCTACATACTCAAGAGCTATCCGATTCCTGACTGGCGAAATGATCGCCGCAGCTCAGGGCTCAATAGGCCGGTCGGTCCTCCAAGTCGCGTTGTTACGGTCAGTCGCCATGTCCGCCTCACATCTCCAGCGTCCCGCAATCGCTGACATGATCTGGAACCTGAAGTATCGCCTGCGCGATGCCAGCGGCGACTTTGTTGATCGAAACGTTGAAGACACATTGGAGCGTGTCGCGAAGGCAGCGGCCGGCGGGGAGCCTGGCGGCAAGCAAGCACGCAAACGGGCGCGCCAAGCGTTTCTGGATGCCATCGGTGATTTCGGTTTTCTGCCAGCGGGCCGGATTATTGCAGGCGCCGGCGCGGGGCGCGATGTCACCTTGTTCAACTGCTTTGTCATGGACCAGATCGAGGACGATCTGGGCGGCATTTTCGAACGCGTCAAAGAAGCGGCGCGGACCATGCAAAGCGGCGGCGGTATCGGTCAGGATTTTTCAACACTACGGCCGCGCGGCAGCCTGGTGAAAAGCATCGGCGCGGATGCGTCCGGCCCGATCAGCTTCATGGATGTGTGGGATGCCATGTGCGGCACGATCATGTCGGCTGGCGCACGGCGCGGCGCGATGATGGGCACGCTCAGGGCCGATCATCCCGACATAGAGGCATTTATCGCGGCCAAGTCCGATCCGGACCGCCTGCGCAATTTCAATCTGTCCGTTCTGGTCAGCGACCGATTGATCGAAGCGGTGCGGGCAGATGGCTCTTGGAACCTGCAATTCGACGGCAAAGTCTACCGGACCATGAGGGCGCGTGCGCTTTGGGACAAGCTGATGCAGGCGACGTACGACTATGCCGAACCGGGCGTGATCTTCATCGACCGCATCAATGCACGCAACAATCTCAGCTACTGTGAAGAGATTTACGCCACCAATCCGTGCGGCGAACAACCGCTGCCGCCGAACGGCGCCTGCCTGCTGGGCTCTATCAATCTGGCAGCGCTCGTCAGAAAGCCATTCAGCCCACGTGCTAGCATCGATGCAGCGGTTCTGGAAGCGCGCGTGCGTACGGCTGTCCGCTTTCTCGACAACCTCATCGATGTCTCGAAATATCCGCTGAGGGCGCAAAAACAAGAGGCACTTGCAAAACGGCGCATGGGGCTTGGCGTCACCGGGCTTGCTGATGCGCTGATTTTTTGCGGGCTAAGATACGATTCTGAGGAGGGCGTGCGTCAGGCTGAAAAATGGATGATGACAATTCAGCATGCCGCATATCAGGCAAGCGCGGAGCTTGCGGCAGAACGGTCATCCTTTCCGCTGTTTGATCGGTCGAAATTTCTGGATGCGCCAAACGTTGCCGCCCTGCCTAAGGCTATTCGCAAGGACATCAAGCGGCATGGCATTCGCAACGGCTGCCTGACATCCATAGCGCCGACAGGTACGATCTCGCTTTTTGCCGGCAACGTTTCCAGCGGCATAGAGCCTGTTTTTGCTTTTGTACACAACCGGCGCCTCTTGGACGCACACGGCAGGTCAGGTTCGGAGCGTGTCGAAGACTATGCACATCGCGTCTTTCGCGAGTCTCACGGTGGCGATGCACCATTACCTGACACATTTGTCGACGCCGGCTCGCTGTCGCCACGCGCGCATCTCAATATGCAGGCGGCGCTGCAGGCACATGTCGACAGTTCTATCTCAAAGACAATCAACTGCCCGCAAGATATCGCATTCGACGCATTCAAGGATGTCTATCTGGAAGCTTACGATCTCGGCCTGAAGGGTTGCACGACCTATCGGCCCAATGAGGTGACCGGTGCGGTTCTTAGCGTTGATGGAGATCAGAAGGCCGCTCCTGGGCGTGGCGATGAACCTGGCCCTGTGGCCGCCAATGTCGTCGACGGTGAGGATCGGGACGCAGGCATGCAAACCCGGTTGCCGGAGGGCGTGGCGGTAGGAGCGCATGAAGGAGCACTACCTGCATATGGCCCAGATGCCGATATCGTTTACATGTCGCGGCCGTTGGAACGGGATGCAACGCTGTCCGGCTACACCTACAAGATCAAATGGCCGACCAGTGACCACGCACTTTACGTCACGATAAACGACATTGAGCACAATGGACGGCGCCGTCCGTTCGAGATCTTCATCAATACACGCAACCTGGAACATTACGCCTGGACGGTGGCGCTGACGCGCATGATCAGTGCCGTGTTTCGGCGCGGCGGCGATGTGTCGTTCGTGGCCGAAGAACTCAAAGTGATTTTTGACCCGCAAGGCGGCAACTGGGTCGCCGGCCGGTATGTTCCAAGTTTGCTCGCGGCCATCGGTGAAACGATCGAGGAACACATGCGGCGCATTGGCTTCCTTGGGGAGGCCGGAGGCGCGTCAGACGGTGGCGAAAACCCAGAGCGGTTGGATGAAGAACGCGGCTTGCGCCAGGCAACGGCCGGCCATTCCTCGGAACGCCCTGTGCAGCCCTCAACGCGGGAAATTACCGCTCCTGGCGGTTCGCGCGCTGACAGCGAAGCGTTGCTGCCTGCAGCCCGTTCTTCACCAGACGTGCCGATGAGCGGCGAGGCGCAGCAGCGCGTGTTGCTGTGCCGGCGCTGTTCGTCTCCTAACACGGTGCGCCAGGAAGGCTGCCAAGTCTGCCTTGCTTGTGGATTTTCGCGGTGCGGCTGAGGGTTTTGTTTAAGCGCGTTCCAGGCCGTTGATTGATGAAATATCGTCGACTTTTTACGATTTGAGCATCTTCACCATCTATACGTTAGCAAACAGGGGCAACAACACGGTGATCCTGCATATCAAATCCGTACCGCCGCACTCGACGGCAGGTCATTTGAGATGTTCACGGTGAAGTCCCAGAGGGGTCATATTTCAGCTCGAAATCGGCGGCAGCATATCGGCTCATCTGCAGCCAAACCGCCAAGCCGGTCCTGGTTTCAAGTCATTCGTTCGAGGGTCGTTTGTAATGAGTGCGCGGATTATTCAACTTTCGGAAGCTCGTGCGCAACGCATTGGCCGCACTTATAATTCCACAACTCCTCCAGTAAGCATCGACCCCGCATTGCGTGAGCGGTTCTGCTTCTGGGCCGGCGCCTCGGGAAGCTGCTACGTGCACACTGTTTACACACTTGTCGAGTGCCCCGAAGTGGCGGCTTGCAATTATGTGCTCGCACGGCGCGGCACCGACGGTCGCATCGAGCCGGTGGTCATCGGGCGGCTGGACGATCATTGCGGCTCGCTTAATTTGGCAGCACTTCGCCAGCAAGGCGCCCAACTTGGTGCGAACGAAGTACACATCCACATGCTGGCCAGCACACCAAATGAAATGAAACTCATCGAGTTTGACCTGAAGTCGGGCCAGCAAGGCAGCGATGCGGCCTCTGCCACGCGGCATTAGGCTGTCTGGCGTTCGATTTTCTGGCGTTTGATTCGGATCAGAACGAACAGCATGAACAGTGTGAAGCGTGTTGCAGCGTGAGGGTGCGTGCCCTGCTCGCTGCCGTTCCCTACAAGCCTAAATTTATAAGAAGCACTTGAGCGCATCCTGTCGACTGCAACGGTTGCAGACCTCGTGGCGCTATCCGGAGAGCCCCGCGCGCGCTCATCAAAAAGCCGCCCGGGTCGAGGACACGGGCGGCTTAAGTTTGTCGACGGTAGAACGGAAGTAGGAAAAAAGGAACCGGCGCGCGAGGTTTTCGGGGGGACAACCCCGCGCGCCGTCAGCGTGGTGGTAATCAGAACTTCATTCGAAGGCCGCCATACGCCGAGACTGGTGGCGCAGGAAGCACGCTTCGCGGATCATTGAATTCGGTGAACGGTGCGACACCACCATCCTCAATGACCTCGCTCGCCTCATCATCTTCAAAGAAGGTGCCGAACAAGCCGTACTCACGATCGAAAACGTTGTTGATGTAGCCGTATAGCTCGACGTTCTGCGTGACCTTATAGGATGTATGCAGGTCGACACGGGTGTAACCGCTCAGTGTAGGTGCGTCGTTTCCTTCGTCACCGAGGAACAACTGATCGCTGGCGGCGACAAGCGTGGCGCCCACGTTCCACTTGGGTGTGACATCATAGAAGACGCCTGCTTTGAAGCGGTGCTCCGGAATGCCTGGGATCCTGTCGCCTGGTCTCACGTTGACGCAGTTTGCGTCCGGATCGGCTGCGCAAGGCACCGCGAATGGATTAGCAGGCGAGCTGAACTCGTTTGGCGTTTCAAAGGTTGCACGAATATAAGCGTAGTTCGCGTAGAGCTCCCACGGCCCGCCCTTGTACTTCAAGTTTGCCTCGATGCCCTGGCGAAGCGTGTCACCGGCATTGAGGAAGAAGCCGCGGCCCGTCGTCGGTGAAGCGGTAAACAGGATGTCACTCTCGTTGAGTGCATGGAAGTATCCCACGCCATAGTCGAGGCGCTGCTGGCCGCTAGCCGACTTCATCCTGCCCTTGACGCCCACTTCGTACGTGGTGGTCTCAACCTGCTCAAGTGGCGGGTCGTCGGTCAGGAAACTCTCAACCGGGCAGGGATTTTCCGGATCGGCGCAAGCCAGTTCGCCCGGCGTCGGCGCACGATTGGACTCAGCGTAGCTGCCATACACAGTCAGGCCTGGCATCAATTCATACGTAGCGCCCACGTTGGGATTGAACGCATGGAATTCATGGTTGCTTGTGATGTTGGGGAAATTGCCGTTAGCGTCGACGAGGTCAACCATGGCGTAGTTGTAACGGCCGCCGAACGTCAGCGCCAGCTGATCAGTCAACTCCAAAGTGTCGGAGAAGTAGACGCCGACATACTCGGTGGTCACATTGACATCGCGCGGTGCGAAGTCGTCCGGCTCATCAATATTGATCCCGAGACCTTCAATTACAAACTTGTTGCCGAGCTCACCCAACTCGGAACGTGTCTGAAACTTGACCGATCCACGATCGTAGCTAACACCGGCCAGGAACTGGTTCTTGAGACCGAACAGCTTGGCTTTTTCCACGGCCTGCAATGTGCCGCCCCAGCTTTCCGCGCGCTGCGAAATGTTGTCGAGAACACCAAAGGGCTCTTCGCCGGCATCCTCCGTAATCACGTTGCCGCGCGAGTCCTCAAGGACCTCGATCTCGCCGTCCTCGACTTCGCCGGAGCAAAGATCGTCGGCGTTGACACCGGCAGGCAGCGCAAGACCGTTTTCTGCAGCAACCTCACCGCACTCTTCTGCCTCAAGCAGGTTGCCGTCAAGCAGGTCAGAACGGAAGCGGCGATAGTAGGCCAAGCCTGACAGCGTCAGCGTATCGGTCGCCTTAACCGAAGCATTGATCTGCGGCATCACCAATTCGACATCTGTGACCTGTGGCGAGGTAAAGGTGAGATCGCGATCGACCGCGAGCAGTTCGACAGGCGATGCGGTCACAACGCCAGCCGAACTCTGTGCCAGTGTCAGGTTGAAGTGCGCCTCCACCTTGGAACCGCGCAGACCGAAGTCACCATAAAAGCGGTCGATATTGGCCTCGGAAAAATCACGGTAGCCGTCGTCCAGGATTTTCTCGTAGGCGAGATAGGCTGCCGCATTATTGAAGTTCGAACCATGCTGAACAGAAATCTGGCGACGATTGTGAGAGCCACCTAGAATGTCGATCTCAGTGCCCTGATAGTTGAAGCCGTCCTTCATCAAGATGCTCAGGCCGCCGCCGATGGCGTTCAGACCGTAAACGGGATTGCCGGTGACCAATACCATGTCGCTGATCGCGTTGGAGGCGATCAAGTCGAAGAACACGGTATCGCCGAAGACCTCGTTGATACGCGTGCCGTTCTGGTAGACAGCCAGACCTTGCGGAAAACCAGTCAGCGAGCCGACGGAAAAGCCACGGAACTCAACCTGGGAACGGAAAGTGGACCCTGCGGCGTCATTTAGGATCAAACCGGGAACGCTCTGCTGGAGGACCTCTTGCGGTTCGGTTTGCCCGAATTTGTCAAAATCAGCGGCCGTGGTCACATGCGCCGATGTCGGCAGTTTGGTTGCATCAATTACCGCGCCTTCGGCGGAGGCAGCGTCGCCGGCACCGCCAGCTGCCGCCTCACCCGTGGTTGCGGCCGGACCTGATGGCGTCGACGAGCCAACCGGAGAAACAGGTACAACAGTGCCACTGGCGCGGGCAGCTGCGGTACTCTTTTTCTGGACCACCTCAACTGCAGGGAGCGTTTGAACATCTTCGTCTGCCGCTGCAGATGTATCGGGAGCTACATCGGCATCTACGTCGGCCGAGGAGCCTGTGTCATCTGCCGGTGCCGCATCCGTCGCTGTGGCATCATCCGTGCTCGCGTCCTGCGCGAATGCCTGATCAGCGGAAAGCCCAATCGCCAAAAATGCGCTTGCCACGATCACCAGTCCAATGCGCTGCAGTACCAGCATGACTCCCCCTTACACCTTGAGCCGAGCGACGCGGTCGCTGCGAAATTCTTCCCCTCCGCGCATCGCAAATCAGCGCGCGGCCATACTCTTTGCTACAAGATTACACATTTCGGACATAGTTGAATCGTGAGCGCTGCCAATACTTTGGATTGGCCTGTTGCACGAATGTATCTTTAGGAATGATGCGCGAATCAGCTGGGATTGATTACCCTCGTCTTTGGGAAAAATTCCCGATTTCCCGGAATTTGCTGTCACACACAACGACCAGCGGCACGCAGAGCTTTTCGATGCTCTCGCTCTACTGCCGAATTGCCATCTAGAATTCAGGAAATTCTTGCGAACGCTTTAGGAATTCTAGGCAATGTTATCGAACGGGGGGCGCTGCGGCCGCCCGGATGGACGGTCGGCATCCTGCCTCTAGTCGTGTGATTTGGCCGCGTGTTGAATCTGGTCAGGACTGGCCGTGCAGCTGCTCAATAGAGATCCTAATGAGATCAGCTGTGCGCTCCAGGCCGAGTTTGCTCTTTATAAGACTGCAGGAATTGGCAATCGTCTTGTAAGACACGCCAAGGCTTTCAGCGATGGCATTCAGGCTCTTGCCGTCTCCGAGCATGCGCAGAATTTCAACTTCTCTGGTGGTCAGCTGATGTAGTGGATCCTCACCTGCGTAAGGGCCAATTGCCAGCTTGGCGGCGATGTCCGT
The DNA here is from genome assembly GCA_965222485.1 of Hyphomicrobiaceae bacterium. Lineage (GTDB taxonomy): Bacteria > Pseudomonadota > Alphaproteobacteria > Rhizobiales > Hyphomicrobiaceae > CBDCUC01. Next base: position 735,639 of record CBDCUC010000040.1, on the reverse strand, counting down.
TTCGATGTAGTGCCCGCCCTCGGCAACTTTTTTGACGGCTGTGATCAGCTCATCCGCGCTGGCGCTTTTCGACACGTAACCTTTCGCACCGATTTTCAGGGCGCGCGCCGCATAGATGGGCTCTGCGTGCATAGAGAACATGATTATCCGTGCCTTGTTGTTCTCAAGCAGAAGCCGGCGGAGAAGTTCCAGGCCGCCCATGCCTTCCATATTCAGGTCAAGGAGCGTGATGTCGGGGGTGTCGGAGCGGAATGTTGACAATGCCTCGTGACCCGTCTCCGCCTCAACGATACTTGCGCCTTCGACGCTCTCCAGCAGTCGGCGAACGCCTTCACGAACGACAATGTGGTCGTCGACGAGTAAGATCTTCAGTTCACTCATGCGAAGCCTGCCTCTTTCACCTTTATTGTTTTGCTTGCACCACCCGGCTGTGTCGAATTCTTCGGCAACCACGCCTTTACGACAACGCCTGACCTATCAGGGCGATTTTTGACTTCAAGGCTGCCCCCAAGACTTGAGATGCGTTCGCGCATTCCGGCTATGCCGTAACCGCTACCAGAGCTGTTATCACCAAGACCCACGCCATCGTCGGTTATCTCGACGCGCACGCCGTCATTGCCCGCGTCGACCGACACATTGACAGTGTCGGGGCTACCATGGCGTACGGCGTTGCTGATGGCTTCCTGGATAATGCGGTAGGTTGTCCGCCCGATCTCGCCAGTTACCGGTTCACCTGTAATGGCAACGTCAAACTTCAGGTTTGGGCGCCTTTCCATCCAGAAGTTCACCAGATTATCGACCGCATCGAAAAGGCCGGCATCAAGTAAGTCGGCTGCTCGCAAGCGACCGAGAAGATCCTTCACATGCGCCTGCATGTGGCCAACGGATTCGCGGATTATGCGGACGCGCTCAGAGATCTTGTCGAAGGATTTCTTTTCGACCATCTTTTCGATCGAGGTTGCGTCCACATCGACGGAAAACAGGAAGGGACCAATCTCATCGTGTAGATCGCGCGCAAGATCCGCGCGCTCCTCCTCCTGCACCGTCAAGAGTTGATCGTGGAGACGGCGATTTTGCGCCTCAGTCTCAGCCAGCCGGTCGGCCATTGCGTTAAAGCCGCGATAGACCCTTACAAACTCTATGGGGCCGCGCTCCGGTATCTTGGGGACGTCGCCGGGGCTGCCGACCTTTGCCAGTGCCTTTGCCAACAAATCGAGGGGAAGCAGGGCGCGGCCCAGCATCCAATAGACACTGGCGACAACAGCTGCACAAAAGACAAAGAGGATGGTCAACGTATTCCAGATATCATTCCAGACTTCGCCAATCTCATTGCGAGAATCCGTTTCGAGAATGAAGTGGCCCAGGCCGTCGAACGCAGGCGGGAGTGCAACGCGCCTGCGCAATTCAGGCTGGCGAATGAGATTGACGAACCAGGCTGGAACGTCATCGGCGGGCGCGGCGACATTGGAAGCACCAACGACAATCCCCCTGCCGTTGACCCAGACTGCGCGAAGATGCCGGTCGCCATGAAAGTCGGCAACAAGAAGCTCAAGCCGCCTGTTCCGGTTGCCCACCTCCTCGACGTCATCGACAGCGTTTTGTGCAACGCGTGCGCCTACGACAATCGCCGCCTGCATTTCTTCCTCGACCTTGGCCAAAGCATGCCAATAGCTGATCCCCGCACCAAATAGCGTGGTCAACAACACGATCAAGATGATCGAAACGACGAGAGAAGATCTTAAAGACATGCCTGACTTCCAGCGCGCAACAGCACTTGTTACGCCTCACAAAAGGTATAGCCGAGCCCGGTGAGCGTTCGCGCGAAGAATCGAAGCAGCGAACGAATTCGGGATTTGTTCCCATTATAATCGGGAATTGGTCCTGAGCGCGTCAATCTAATCCGCGCTCCCAGCCTTAGGCAAAGTGGTTAAGCGAGCGGTTTTCGCGCAACGCGCCAGACCAACCACGGCGCGATCGTTTTCTTGCTCAAACCAAAATATCACCAAAGCCTGATCACGTTGTTCACGATCGCGACGCCCAGTGTACCAAGTGTCAGTGCAGACATGTCGACCATTGAGGGCGCCTCGCCGAGCCAGAAAAACGCAATTGCTGTTCCGAGCATCGGCATTAATACGCTGAAGCTTGCGGTTCGCGCGCCGCCGATTCGTGCAATTGCGGCTGTATAGAGGATCGTCCCGACAAAACCAGAGAGCACACCCTGCGCAATGGCATTGAAGGCAATCTGGTTGAAAGTCAGCGGCAGGAATGGGCTGCAACTGATGGCCTTGATTGCCAGCAAAAGAATCGTTGAGACCACACAAACGTAGGCTGGCCCCTCGATGGGAGAAAGGCCTGTGTGCTTGAATGAAATCATGTATGCCGCCCACCCGACTGCAGCCAGCACCATGAGAAGTACGCTGTATGGGTCCGTGCCGCTTTCGCCGAACAGCGCACTCAAAATGACTGCAATCGCACCGATGCCAATGAGGATAAACCCTGGCACCTGTCTTGGCTCGACCTTGGTTTTAAAGAACAACCGTTCGCCTAGGACCGCAAAGACCGGCATGGTGCAAAATACAATCGTGGCAAGGTGCACCACACTTGCGCGCTCAAGTGATGCTGCCACGAGCCAAACGAACGGAAGCCCCCAACCGAGCATGGCGATCAGCGACCAGATGGGGGCGTGCCTAAGCTTGCGAAAGGTGCTGACCCATACAGGAGCGAGCATCAACGCCGGGACGCCATAGCGGAGCATCGCCACGTCAATTGGCGCTACACCGTCGGTGGCCGCAATCCTTGTGGCGGACATCCAACCCGCCCATATCGTGATAGCACCAAGCGCGAACAGAATCGCTGTCGTGTCGCTTTGCGGTCGCGTCATGTTAGCCTTTCCGGCTTCAAGCGCTCTCACAAAGCACTTTCCGCGTTCTGATGGAGATGGTTTGGGCGGACGTCTTCAAAGTGTTTAGGGCTGCTTATGTCAAGCTGTAAAGCGCCCATGCGGCATCTGAGGCCGGCATCGACGGCCTTCAGCCTTGCGGGCTAGCATGAGCGTCAATAATTTGCTTGGCCGCATCCTCCATTGTCACCGCAAAAATATCGGGGCGTCTGTAGAGAGGGTGGTATGGCGCACCGCTACGATCAATATATGCCGCACGCAGGCCAGCCACTAACGCGCCGTGCGTGTCCCAGTCGTGGCATGCGACAAGGCGGAGGTCTTCGGGTCGCTCGTTGAGATGCCGGGCAGCAAACTGATATACTTCGGCCGCCGGTTTGAATGAACCGGTTGCCTCAACCGAAATTACTTCATCGAAAAGCTCGGCAAGTCCGGCATTTGCGATCTGCGACTTTGCCAGTTCTCGCGAGGAGTTGGTGAAGGCTACGGTCGTGTAGCAGGATGCACGCAAGCGCTGTAGAGCCGGCGCGACGTCGGCGTGAGGTTCGAGGTTGGAAAAACACCCTAGGATCGCGATGCGCTCGCTATCGCCGATCTTGACGCCGCGGCGCGCGGCCAATTTGTCGAGGGCGACTTGCGCCAATTGAGCAAAGCCGGTCTCAACGCCTGTTAATGCGCAGACCGTCGATGTATGCAGCAGCGTTGCAAACCACGTATCCGCAAGCCCCTTGTCACCAAAAACCGCCTCGAACTCCGACTTTAGAGAGGCCAGGTCGAGGACGGTTTCATTGATATCGAAAAGGATTGTGCGTCGAGGCATGTCCGGCCCTTCCCATGCGCCCGCCGCTTGGCAAACTGCGGGCGGCAAGAAGCGCTCTAAACAAATGCGGCGATCTTGTCGAATTTCTTGTTCAACACGTCGCCTGCATTCGGATATTGCAACCAGTCTTCGATCACGCTTGCAAGGACCTGCCGGAAGTCTGTGGTGTAGATCAAGTTGTCCGTGTCATCGAGCTTCGACAGACTGGGTGGCGTCCCATAGTGTCCGCCCTTTACGCCTTTGCCGATGGCAAACATCACGTTCGCTGTGCCGTGGTCGGTACCCCGGTTCGTATTTTCGGCAGCGCGACGGCCGAATTCACTAAATACCAGAACCATCACATCGTCAGCACGGCCAATCCGTTCCAGATCCTGCATGAACGCGGAAACAGCGTCAGAGAAGTAGGTCAGCAGTCTTGCATGGAGATTGGGCTGCTGCACATGAGTATCAAAGGCGTTGTTGCGGAACGAGGTATAATATAGCCGCGTTGGCATGCGCGCCTCGATGAGAGATGCAATTTTTGGCAAGTCGAGTGCGATGAGGCCATAATCCACCGAAGACTTATACTTCGACCACGCATCACGGACTTTTACAGAGGCTTCACGTGCACTGCGGTCAACGTCGCGCAGGAAACTTTGTGAGGCGTTGCCGGGCACTTTGTTCGCACCTTCCTCAACGTGAAAAGGCGCGCCCTTCGGTATAAACCGTTCCGGGTCGTCAAACACGACAGGCACATGCTTGCGCGCGCGGACTGCCAATGATTGCGTGGCGTCGATATTGATAATGCCGTAAGGCGCGCCATCCGGCAGAAGCACATCAGCTAGCCGCCCGACCCAGCCGTAAGAGGCGCCGCTGTTTGGTGCGGCGGTGTGCCAGTAGGCCATCGAGTTAAAGTGTGAAAAGGATGGTTGCGGATAACCAACGCCGTGAATGACGGCCATGTTCCCGTCTTTAAAAAGGCGCTCCATGCCCGCCATGCCGGAGTTCAGCCCGTAATCACCGTCAATTTTGCGCAGCTTGTTTTCTTTAATGGCGAGGTTTGGGCGCAGACGATAGTAGTCGTCGTTACGGAATGGCACGACTGTGTTCAGCCCGTCATTGCCGCCAGAAAGCTCTAAGACGACAAGAATGCGGTTGTCGGCAAGAGCTTCGCGCGCAAGTGAGAAGCCGCCCAGGAACGGCGCCAGCAATCCATAGGCCGACCCAAATGCCCCGAGCCGCAATAGGTTGCGGCGCTGTGTGTCGAACATGTCCTTGTGTCTCATCTTAAAGTCTCCGTGGCCTTGCGTCTGTACTCGACGCTATTCCGACCCGTTGCCAATTCAGCCCAGTTGATACTCTGGAAGGCTCATTATCCGCTGCACCAAGACACGCAGCGGGCTTTCCAAATACGTTCGCGCAGCAGCAATATCATCCGTGCCCAGCTCACCTTTCAGCACGCGTATCAGCTCTGCACGCTGGGCCTGGGTGGCCGGTACGCTCAACAGCCGGTCCAAAAAATGATCGACAATTTGCTCAGGCGTGCTGAGACCGGCGGCAGCAACAATCCCTGCAAGGTCAAGAGCCGCAGTGTGGCGGGGGATCGGCTTGACTTTTTCAAGCGCCATCTGCCAGCCGCGATAACTTCCGTAACGGGTGTTGAAATCCTGATCCATGTCAGCCATCAGGTTGGCCATCGACATTTTTGCCCCACTTTCGACCCCGGGCGGTTTGGTGGCGAGGGAAATGTTTGCGCCATCAGCCAACCGTTTTGACACCGAGCGGATCAATGGATCGACGGGATACCGATCGTGCGGGACAAAGTTTATGTCGGGAAACAGGACGTCGTAGGCGAAGTTCTTGCGAGCAATTAACAATCCTGGAGTGATCCATGCCCGGCCCTGCGCCCAGCCGGCAACGGTTGGCGGATTGAAGAGATACTGACCGAGCGTACGTGTTGCCGCATTGAAATCCGGCACTCCTGGAACGCTGGGAAGTTCCAGCTTGCGATAGGTGCTGACTGCAAGTTCCACTGGGCTCTTGATGTGCGTTCCCACACTTTGTGGGCTGTAGAAGTCGCGGGACATGAAGATCGTTTGCATCAAGGGTGCGATGTCGAAATTGTTGTCTCGCAGTACCTTTGCCAGTTTCTTGATTAATTCCGGTGAAGGGTTCTCATGCACGAAGTAGCGATAGATCTTCGCCGCAATAAATTCGTCCGCCGGTTTATCCAACAGAATATCGACAATTTTAATACCGTCGAACTTTCCTGTGCGCCCGAGTACGGTCTTGGAGCCGTCGTCGTGCTTGTCCTTATTGATGACAAAGGTGAGATCTCGGTAGTGCCAACCGGTGAAAGCACGCGCCGCCTCGCGGATATCTTCCTCCGTATAATGGCCGACACCGAGCGTGAATAGCTCCATGATTTCGCGAGCGAAGTTTTCGTTTGGCGAGCCCTTTACATTCACGCCCGCGTCCAAGAACGACAGCATGGCCGGGCTCTGCGCCGTCGCAATTAACAGCTCCCGGAAGTTTCCAAGACCATGCTTTTGGAACGTCTTCAGCAACAACAGATGCTTGCGGTAATCACGGACTTTGCTTTCGTTGACTGCAAAATGGCCGTGCCAGAACAGCGCCATCTTCTCCTGCAGCGGCCGAGGGGAACGCAACATGCGGTCTGCCCACCAGTAAGCGACGCGATCTGTTTCAAGCCGACTTGCGCGAAGCCAATAAAAGAAGCGGTTCACAACGGGCTGCAAACGGCGATTGCCGGACGGCTTGACCTTTACACCCAATGCCTCGCCTTTTTCGGCGGCCAATTTGGTCGTCGCCGGTCGGCTTGGCGGGAATGGTTCAAGGCCGGGGTCGTGAACACCGGAATGATCGAATGGCGGAAGTGCTCCATCGGGTGCGCCTTCAAACAAGACCAACCGGCGCACGGCGGCAGCGGGGTCAAGCTTTGCCAACTCGGCAATTTCGGCAGGCGTGCCGCCAAACCCGGCGCGCTCGAGCAGATGTGAGGCCGTCTTGGAGTTCCACTCGGACTTGCTGATCGGCGTAAGGTCGCCTACCCAGTTCGCGCGATCATCCTGTAGTGCAAGCGCTGCAACGCTCGCAAGGCACAACCACGCAGCGGCTGCGATCAAGAACTTTGGGCCCGTCTTCATGTTCAATCCGTATCGTTGGTGTCTTGAGATGTGATCTTGGAAGAGCGCGAGAAACGCGGTTTGTCAGGTCGCAACGTACCAATAAGCGAGGCACGAATTGTCAGAATAATGCAATCTCAAAATCGGCGGGATGGCAACGGAAAATGCCCATCAACACGTAATGGTTACGCAATAACATTCCATCGCGTCTGCACGAAAAGGCGACCATTTATGCCTTCGAGATGCGCTGATCCGCATCCGCGATCCGGCTTCATATGGTGCATCAGAATTTTGACAGTTGTCGCGCCTTCTAATGCCGGCACATAACACCCCATGGCGCGAGCAGGTGACTAGCTGCGCGAGCGCAGAACCTATGTACACTATGCTAGCATTTGGATTGGGCGCTGCCTCTATCTAAGCCGATCGCAGCAAGGGCTCGTTCATCACTCGCGAGATGAAATGATAGACTGAGATGAAAGCCGTAGACATGGATGAGGAGCAAACGCGGTGCATAGCTGAGGAACTCGTTGCCCTTTTGGGCACGGACAAGCAAGTTGAGTCCATTTCACGGCGCTATGACGGCTTCAACCTGACAGATGCCTACAAGATCGCGACAAAGGTCTGCACGTTGAGGCTGGCTCGCGGAGAAATACCGATCGGGCGGAAAATCGGTTTTACGAATCAGGCTGTCAGGGACATTTACGGGGTTTCAGCACCGATATGGAATTACGTCTTCGACCGGACCGTCCGTGATAGTTTGACCGGGAAGACGACCTTTGATTTGGGGGACCTTCCCGAACCTCTAATCGAGCCGGAGGTCGCACTTCATTTGGCGACAGCCCCTAGCGCGGACATGAACGAACGCGAGCTCCTGGCCTGCATTGATTGGGTGTCCGCCGGTTTCGAGATCGTCTACTCCATTTTTCCGGGATGGAAATTCTCATTGGCAGACGCGACCGCAGCCTATGGCGTTCACGGCGCGCTCGTCATTGGCCGCAGGTGCACTGTCCTTAAAGATGCAGCGCACTTTGAGGAACAGCTCTCAAGCTTCAACGTTGAATTAACAAACGACCAAGGTGTGGTTCGACGTGGTGAGGCTTCAAACGTTCTCGGCGGGCCATTGTGCGCCTTGCGATACCTTGTTGACGAGATATCACGCTATCCAGATTTGGAACCTCTCCGTGCTGGTGAGCTCATTACAACCGGCACGTTGACCGAGGCCATGCCGGCGATCGCCGGAGAAACGTGGTGCGCCAAGTTTTCCGGCATCGACCTGGAACCGCTGCAGCTAGAATTTGCTTAACGGTGATACAGCGTCATGGTCGGGCATTAGCGGTCGTTTCAATGGCACGCGAGCGCTAACACCTAGACAACTGCTTTCCTGTCCAGGAAGTTCTGTACCGCTTTGTTCACGGCGTCGGGGAATTCCCAGAGCGGGAAACCTCCAGCTTCAGAAATCGTCGCTCGCTCGCAATTGGGAGTTAGCTCGCCCAGCGCACCGGCAGCTTGAATGAAGTCCTCCAGATCGTGTTCGCCGTTCATGAGCAAAACCGGTATGGTCAGTTCAGCGAGCGCCTGATCGATGGGAGGGATTGCGCTTGATGCGAGTGCGGCATCCATCCAGGGACGCCCTTCAAAATCCGCAATAATCGCCTGTTGCTCGTCAGCACGGCACTCGTGCGGACGCTGCCTCATTACGTCGAACCATCCCCCTTCCTGCCACCACACTTCGCGCGCTTTCGCCATGCCATGATTGTGCGCGGTTTCTTCAATCTTGGCCCTCATTTCAATGACCGACGGCATCGGACGCCCGGGGAAAACCGGTGACTCGAGGATCAGAGAATGGAACAACTCCGGTGATGAGCACGCAAGAAATAGCCCTGCTGCTGCCCCCATATGTGTGCCCCAGAAGTGCGACTTGGAAATGCCTGCGTCTCTTAGCGCGCCTGAAACGCTGGCGGCAAATTCAGGGATCCCGTATGGGCCGCCTATTTGCGCGGACAGTCCATGGCCGGGCAGATCAATCAAGACGATCCGGTAATTTGGGGCAAAAGTTTCAATCTGGCGATCAAACACACGGTGATCTTGCGAGATGCCGTGCACCATCACGAGCCATGGCGCATCGTGCGGCGCTTTTTCTACCAGCTTATAACCAGCTGATGCGCGGATCGACTCCGTCATTTGTTTTCCTCTACGCTCATTTTTCGCAATATCGTCGATTTCGGTTGGCGCGGTAAGGCACACCGCCAATAAAAAACCGGCTCGTTTCTCTCGTTGTGACAACGCCAGCGTTATCCCACTCGGCCAGGAGCCCCATTCGTCCGGTGCGAATCAGGTGGACGATAGCGGGACCAATAACGTTATTCGCAACGGTTTTGGCCCTTTAATCCTGTGGGGGCGACGACTGATGCCTTGCCAAGCGATTTTTTGCCCCTTAGTCGGGACGTGTAAGAAAACTGAAAGCTGATTCCAAGGGGCGGTGGCAGCATGACTTCAACGCCGATGAGAGACGAAGCCGAGCTGGCAAAGCTTCGCAAGACCTCCATCGACAAGGACTTGAAGAAACTCAACCGTGTCGAGGCGGCAACCCGTAGTGCATCACGGAGCCTGGTAGCGCCTGGGGCCGCTCTGCTCTTTCTTGCAGCCGCCGGTCTCATTGCATCCATCTATACCGGCGGTGAACCCCGTGCACTCCTACTGATCGTCGCGGCCGTCCTCGGCGGATACATGGCGTTGAATATCGGCGCTAACGACGTTGCAAACAACGTCGGACCCGCGGTCGGCTCAAAAGCGCTGACACTCGTCGGTGCGCTTATCATTGCCGCGATTTTTGAATGTGCCGGCGCACTGATCGCAGGCGGCGATGTCGTGAAGACGATCTCGAAGGGAATCATCGACCCCAGTAGGATCGCAGATAGCGAAACGTTCATCTGGGCAATGATGGCCGCGCTGCTGTCTTCCGCGCTCTGGGTGAACCTTGCCACGTACGTCGGCGCCCCGGTATCGACGACGCATTCGGTGGTCGGTGGCGTTATGGGTGCAGGCATTGCGGCCGTTGGGCTAGGTGCCGTCAACTGGGGAACGATGGCGGCGATTGCAGCAAGCTGGGTGATCTCACCATTTTTAGGTGGGGTTATCGCCGCGGCGTTTCTTGGCTTCATCAAGGCCAATATCATCTACCGCCAGGACAAGATCGCGGCGGCCAGACGCTGGGTGCCGGTTCTGCTGGCCGTTATGGCGGGCGCCTTCGCAGCCTATCTAGCGATGAAGGGACTGAAAAAGATCTGGAAGTTCGATGCTACGTCGGTCGCGCTTGTCACGTTAGCTGTCTTCGCGCTGACGCTCGCGATCACACGGCCCCTTATTCACCGCCAATCGGAGGGCATGCAAAACCGCAATCAGTCGTTGCGCAGGCTTTTCCATCTGCCATTGATCTGCTCCGCCGCGCTTTTGTCCTTCGCGCATGGTGCAAACGATGTCGCCAATGCCGTCGGCCCGCTCGCGGCAATCCTGCACAGTACGCAGTCGGGTGACATTGCAAGTAGTGTTCACATACCGCTCTGGGTGATGTTGATTGGCGCCTTTGGCATCAGCTTAGGGTTGTTCTTCTACGGCCCCCGCATTATTCGCACGGTGGGTCAGGAAATCACGAGAATGAACCCGATGAGGGCCTATTGCGTTGCCCTGTCAGCAGCGATCACCGTCATTCTGGCTTCCGCGCTCGGACTGCCGGTGAGTTCAACCCACATAGCCGTCGGCGCCGTCTTTGGCGTCGGATTCTTCCGGGAATATTACACGACTCACAGCCGCCGCCGACGCGCCTATGTTCTCAGTAAGAATGGGCAGGCCGGACATGCAAAGCTGCGGCAACCGACAAAGCAAGACGTGCAACGACGGAAATTGGTGCGAAGAGCACACTTCACCGTCATAGTCGCCGCTTGGCTCGTCACGGTTCCTGCCTCCGCGACACTGGCGGGCGTCATCTTCCTTTGCATCAGCGCGTTCCAGTAGAGCTGGCCGATCGGAAAGGCGTCACGTTGCTTTCGGCCGGCGATGTGCAAACCGCACGCGCTCATCACGCCGAAGCCGCCGGCCATGCACGGGCGTTGCTGCCTCCGCTCTGGTCAGTGCATGAATACGCCGGCAAGCCATTGCGCCTTCTGCCTCGGTAATATTTGCAAATAGCGGACCGATCATCACGGCCAGCCGCTCTAACGCGCGTTCGCGAATATCCAGCGCACGCAAGTGTCGCAGCGTGTTGAATAGATAATCCAGATTATCACCCGAACCTCCCGCGCCGGCGCGGATAACTTCGGCCTGATGACTCAATGACAAGCGCGGTGCATAGCTGGGGTGTGCGCGCTCAACGACATACGTCAACGCAGGCACGTCTTTGTGTTGTCCTTCGCTCAAACCGACCCGAACGTGTGTTTCGCGATATACGCCTGTGACTTGCTCGCGAATGCGCAAGCGGTTCAACGTCGCTGGCACGTGCTGCGCTGCGACCTTAAACGCCATGCCATCGCAGATACCGCCGCGATCAAGGCCGAGAACCAGGCCGGGCCGTTCCGGAGTTCCCCTATGCACAACCGAATAGATGCAAAACTGGCGGCTGAAACCAGTCAGGCGTGCGTGGGTGGACTCCAGATAGGGGAAATCGGGCCGCCACATCAGTGAGCCGTAGGCGAAGATCCACAAATCGTCCGCGGCAGGTGCATCGATGCTGGCGGCGGGTTTGGACATCAGGACTTAGGGGCTCACAATTTGGTTGCCGGCGCAGGCGCCGTAACGGCACATCCCGCCTCATTACTTCATCGTGCCAGCGTGCCAGATGTCAACTTGATCCGGGAAAGTGGGCTAATGAGGGTCCGAGCCGTTAGCGCGTGGTTCAGCCGGTTTCAGTTGCCTTCCGGTCATTGTCTTGGCGCATGAAGTGACGCATTATCCGTGCACGACCCGACTGATTGTCAAACAGCCATGAGTAATTTCAAGTGACTGATGTATTTTTCTCCTATTCCAGCAAGGATCGCGATCGCGTCCGCCCCTTTCACGAAGCGCTGACAGCATTGGACTTCCAGGTTTTCTGCGACCAGGAAGTACCGGCGGGCACGGACTGGGACACCTGGATCCGCGAACAGCTCAACGCGTCGCGCACCTGCGTGATTTTCTGGTCCGCCTCGTCAGTGGCCTCTGACAACGTCCGCCACTAGGCGACTGTTGCCAAGCAGGACGGCAAACTCGTCCCGGTGATGCTCGATGACTTGAAAGTCGACCAGTTCCCGATGGGGCTCTTTACGACACAAGCCGCGCGGCTGATGGATTGGTCGGGCAATCCGGACGACCCGGAATGGCAAAAACTCATCGGCGAGATTCAGGCCAAGGCAATGCCTGCATGGGTCGGGCGCTTGCTTGCTTATAAAGATGAGGAAATCCATACCGAGCGCAAGAAGCGCGAAGCCGCGCAAGCAAGTGCCGATGCGGCGCGCAGCGAACTCGATAAGGAATTGACCGGCGGTGACGATTTGCGCCAGGCGCGCGATGCGGCGGCGGCGGATGCGGAACGTGCGCGAGCGGAGCTTAGCGGATTGAAGGAGGCCGTTGCCGAAGCGCGGTCTCAGAATGAGAAGATAAATGAGCAGCTGGTGAAGGCGGAGAAGAAGGGTGCGGCGACCGGGAGCCGACTGCCAGCCTGGGGGGTCGTTGCAGCGTCGCTTGCCGCGCTTATCGCCGGTGCCGGTGGCACGTATGTTTTTCAATCCGTTCCAACACAGAAGCTTGCCGCTGATGCGGCAGCAAAGGTTGAACTTGCGCGCACTGAACATGCAGCAACCGTCGAGACGCTCCGCGCGGAGAAGGCCAAGGCGGAGGAGCGTGCCGAGCGACTGTTGGCTGAGGCGGACAAGGCGCGTGCGGAGCGGAATGCAACGGACGAACAGATCGCGAAGTTGAAAGTGGAACTCGACACAACTCAACGACAACTCGGCTACGAACGAAACCGTGCTGAAGGAGCGGAAGCGAGCCTGAAGAACATCAGTCCGACCCAATTACAGAAAGAGAACCAAGCTGAGGACGTGAGACAGCAGATTGCTCAGGCGCGAGAACTGGGGTTCAGTGTAACAATGGGACAGCTATTTGACCCAAGGACGTTTAACGCGAGGGATTGGTCTAACAACCCTTCTGCCACCGTTCAGCGTTGTGCACAAAGCTGTCTAGAGTCACCGTCTTGTCAGGCATTCGACTATACGTCTTCGACCAGCACCGGCTGTCGCCACTTCAGATACATTTATGGTGATTATACCGATGCGGTAGACGGGATAGTGGCCCACAAACAGCAGACTAGGCGCTAATTCCCAAACGCCTGCCTCCCGATAGATCCCAAGGACACGCCTTGGGATGACAGGTGCGTTGATGTTAGTAGGGCTAATCCGAACCTCGTTATTGTCATCCCGCGACTTGTTCGCGGGATCCACTTGTCAACGCGTATCATCGTTTAGCAAAGGCTGTGCGCCGGGCAGCGAGAGGTATAGGTCACACCAATGCGGGTTTTCTTGCTCGATCAAGTTGATCTTCCACTGACGTGGCCAACCTTTGAGAGTCTTTTCGCGGCGGATGGCTTCGCGCACATCGGCGAAGGCCTGATACCAAACAAGTTTGGTCACGCCATACTTACGAGTGAATAATGAACCTTCCCCGGCGCGGTGCTCGTCAAGGCGCCTGAGCAGACCGTTTGTCACACCAATGTAGAGCGTGCCGTGCGGTTTGCTTGCCAGTATGTAGACCCAGTAACAACGCATGCGATGGAACTCCTGTCGTGGAGTATGCAGCGTCGTATATTCCAAGGACAAGCCTTGGGATGACAAATGGGGGTAACCGGGAGGGAGATTGTGACCTGAATTTTCATATCGCTGTCATCCCGCGACTGGTTCGCGGGATCCAATGGCCCACTTGCTCGCCGGCGTGTGCTGCCACAAGCCTAAAACTCACCGAGGGATAGATCCCAAGGACAAGCCTTGGGATGACAGCGGGTAGGCCGAAGGTGAGAGCTAGGACCCCTTCCCCCGACCGAAATCAGGCGCCGCCGTGTCCTGGCCGGCTTCGATGATGCCGCGGCGCAGTTCGCGTGCTTCTGAAAAGAGCTTGTGCAAGGTGTCGCCGTCATCGAAGCGGATGGCACGTTGCAGTTCGCTTAAGTCTTCCGAAAAGCGGCCGAGCATTTCTAAAACCGCTTCCTTGTTGTTCAGAAACACATCGCGCCACATGACGGGGTCGGAGGCGGCAATACGGGTGAAATCGCGAAAGCCGCCGGCAGAGAACTTGACGACTTCTTTTTCGGTGACACGCTTTAGGTGCTCGGCGGTATTGACGATATTGAACGCGATCAAGTGCGGTACGTGGCTGGTGATGGCGAGGACCAGATCGTGGTGCTCCGGCGTCATTAATTCCACATGCGAGCCCAACGCCTTCCAGAAAGCGGTCATGCGTTTGACGGCGGGATCGGCAGCATCCTCCGGTCCACGGGGCGGGGTCAGGATGCACCAGCGATTATCGAACAGCTCTGCGAAACCGGACTCGGGACCAGATTGCTCGGTGCCGGCAATGGGATGACCGGGGACGAAATGCACATCGTCTGGCACGTGTGGAGCAACGTCACGCGCGATCGACCCCTTGACCGAGCCTACGTCGGTCAGAATGGCACCCGGTTTCAGCGCGCCTGAGATTTCAGCCGCCAGGGGCGCACATAAGCCAACAGGCACGCACAGGATTACGAGGTCGGCATCGCGCGCCGCCTCCGCTGCTGTGGCAAAGCCCTCATCGATGATGCCGAGTTTTAGCGCCGTTTTGCGGGTTGCCTGCGTGCGCGCAGACCCAACAATTGTCTTGGTGAGACCGGCCCGGCGCGCGGCGTGCGAAATTGACGAGCCGATCAGTCCGATGCCAACAAGCGCGATTTTTTCAAACTTCGCTTCGGACATCAGCTTTCAGCCTTCATGAATTCTTTGAGCGCTTCAACCGTGCGCTCGTTTTCTTCCTCTGTGCCCACCGTCATGCGCAAGGCATTTGGCAGGCCATATCCACCAACAGTTCGCAAGAGTATGGCGCGTGTTTTCAAAAACGCGTCGGCGGCGCGGGCGGTCTTGGCACCTGTTTCGGGGAAGTGAATGAGCAGAAAGTTCGCCACACTTGGTGTCACCTGCAGGCCCAGCGCCTCAATCTCGTCCATAAGCCAAGGCAGCCAGTGGTCGTTGTGCTTAACGGCGGCGTCAAGATGAGCGGTATCTTCAATGGCCGCAACGCCGGCCGCAATTGCCGGTGCGGATACATTGAAGGGCCCGCGAATGCGGTTCAAGACATCGGCGATATCGCGCGAGCAATAGGCCCAGCCAAGGCGCAGCGCGGCCAGCCCAAAAATCTTGGAGAACGTGCGCGTCATCACGGTGTTGTCTGTCGTGGAGACCAACTCAACACCGGCTTCGTAATCGTTGCGGCTGACGTATTCGGCGTAGGCCGCGTCTAGCACGAGAAGTACGTTATCGGGCAACTCGCTGCGCAGGCGGCGCACCTCCTCAATGGGCAGATAGGTGCCAGTCGGATTGTTGGGGTTTGCCAAAAATACGATTTTGGTGCGCTGCGTGACCTTCTGCAAAATTGCGTCGACGCTCGCGCGCAGATCCGTCTCCGGTGCAATGACAGGTGTTGCTGCGTTGGCAAGGATCGCAATTTTGTAGACGAGGAAGCCGTGCTCGGTATAGATCGCTTCATCGCCCGGCTCCAGGTAAGCGGCGGCAAGCAGGTTTAAAAGCTCATCAGACCCGGCGCCGCAGACTATGCAGTCTGGGTTTAGCCCGAAGCGGCGGCCGATCGCCTCGCGCAACTTCCGTGCCGTGCCATCGGGATAGCGCGAAAGATTGCCGCCTGCCGTACGAAGTGCCTCGACCGCTTTCGGACTGGGCCCGAGCGGCGTCTCGTTGGACGACAATTTCACAGGCGTGAGGCCGGACGGCAGTTCACTTTCACCGGGAACATAGGCCTCGATGTCCAGTATCCCTGTGCGGGGCTTTGGCGCTGATTGTCCCATCATGCGTCTCGTTAATGAATTTTCCGGTGCGCTTAGCTGAAACAGGATCGCTGACTGACCCCTTGCACTACAGCGAGCATGGGCTCACACATCGGTCAGGCCGGAGTGATAGGCGCGCGCGGGCGCGAAAGCAAAGAAAGAATCGCGGTCGCGGCAGATTGCACGGGCCTGCGGCGGTACGACGGGTGGTAAATTGCTGATACATTGGTTGACGGCGCTTTGCCAACCGGCTTTCGAGACGCCAGAGTGCAGGCGGAAGTATGGCCGGACACCGGTCGGCATGGTCCATATCATGTGTGACAAAAGTTGCCAAAGCGGTATCACCGGGGGCGAAGTCAAGCCCTGCCGCCGCAATAGGCACAATGATGTGCTGTTGAACCCTGCTTCGACATGCTATCCAGCACAACCGAATATAAGCGGGTTCGTTTTCGTGTGTTTCGAGATTGTCAGCGGCGACTGGACTTAAGCCGTTTGGCGACGCGAACTTACCCTTTTAACGATGGGCTCTTATCTATTTGCGAGAGTGCGGTGAGTTGCAAGGGCCGGCTGGCGAGAATCCTGATGCGGGCCCTTGCGAGCAGGAATGGAACTTAATGACGGCTGTCGGCAAGACAAGCAAGGGCAGACTTGATGATAACGGTGGCGTGCCTGAGGGTATTTCGCCGGCGAGCCATGTCGCGCAATTTAACGAAAATGAACCGCTCAACCTCGATAGCGGCAAGGTCTTGGCGCCATTTGAAATTGCTTACCAAACCTACGGAACGCTCAACGCCGACAAATCGAATGCGATTTTGATCTGTCATGCGCTGACGGGGGATCAGTACGTTGCAAACACACACCCTGTAACTGGCAAGGAAGGGTGGTGGACGACACTCGTCGGTCCGGGAAAACCCATCGATACGGACCGCTTTTTCGTCATTTGCACGAATATCCTGGGTGGCTGTATGGGCTCAACGGGGCCTGCCTCCATCGACCCGACAACAGGCAAACCCTACGGCCTCAGTTTTCCCGTGATCACCATTGGCGACATGGTCGATGCACAGGTTCGTGTCATCGACCGGCTCGGTATCGATCAGTTGTTCTGCGTCACGGGCGGTTCCATGGGCGGTATGCAGGTCCTGCAGTGGGCGGCACGGCACAAGGACCGCGTGTTTTCGGCGATCCCAATCGCAACAGCACCGTGGCATTCCTCCCAGAACATCGCCTTTCACGAGGTTGGCCGCCAGGCTGTGATGGCTGACCCTAATTGGTGCGGCGGAAACTACTATGCGCACGGCAAGGTGCCACGCAACGGGCTGGCAGTGGCGCGCATGGCCGCGCATATCACCTATCTGTCGGAAGACGCGCTGCAGCAGAAGTTCGGCCGCAATCTGCAGAACCGCAACGCCATGACGTTTTCCTTCGACGCCGACTTCCAAGTGGAAAGCTATCTTCGCCATCAGGGCTCAACGTTCGTCGACCGGTTCGATGCCAACAGCTATCTCTACATCACGCGCGCGATGGACTACTTCGATTTGGAGGCGGAATACGGGGATGTTCTGGCAAATGCGTTCACGGGAACACGAACACGGTTTTGTGTCGTATCCTTCACGAGCGACTGGCTTTATCCGACACGGGAAAGCCGCGAGATCGTGCAGGCCCTTAATGCGGTTGCTGCCAATGTTTCATTTGTGGAAATTGAGAGTAACAAGGGACATGACGCATTCCTTCTGGAGGAGCCGGAATTTTTTGATACAGTCCGCGGCTTCATACATGCCGGCGCCCAGCGGCGCGGGATTTCCACCTAAAGAGACGCCTCTTCGATGACCTCACCAGATTCTCAGTTGCAGCGCCGCGACCAGCGCGCAGACCACTTGCTGATCGCAGAAATGGTGGGACCGGGCAGCCGCGTCCTGGATGTGGGATGCGGCGACGGTGAGCTCTTGCAGTTGCTGGCCGAAACAAAGGCCGTAGACGGGCGCGGCGTGGAACTGAGCCGGGAGCGCGTGAATGCTTGCGTGAAGAGCGGGCTTTCGGTGATCCAGGGTGATGCGGATAGCGATCTTGCCGACTATCCGGACAAGGCCTTCGACTATGCCATTTTAAGCTTGACGATCCAGGCAACCCGGCAGCCGAAAACGGTTCTGGAGAATCTGCTGCGCATCGGACGGCGCGCCATCGTTTCGTTTCCGAACTTCGGCCATTGGAGGATCAGGGCCGAACTCATGTTCAACGGACGTATGCCGCAAACGCAGAACCTTCCAGAGCCGTGGTATGCAAGCCCTGACGCGCATCTGTGTACGATTACCGACTTTTTCGATCTGTGCCAGCTAGTCGATGCAGATGTCGAAGAGGCCGTGGCCTTCAATAGCGCCGGCCGGCGGCTACCAATCAACCGCTCTCTGTTTTTGCAAAACCTACTGGGTGAAAAGGCCGTTTTTCGCATGAGGCGCGCCAATCCCAAGCCAACCATAACGACTTGAGCTTTAAGAAAATCAGCGCGTAGGTGCGCAGGCCCGCCGGTGCGTGCGAAGGGATGAACCGCCGGCAATCGGTTGCAACTGCCCTATGGTGCGCGCTTTCGCCGTCTTTCCAACCGGCGCCACCATTTCCTTGGTGACTTCGACCATGATGACACCGGAAACCCCTGGGGCGAGGCGTGCGCCAATTCGCTCCACCGCTACGGCAGACCGTAATAGAGTTCGTTGGTTGATCGGCGGAACGAACAGCGCGCCGGACCAATCCAGCGGCGTAAACATGGCATCAAGCAGAAGGCTCTCCAGCTGGCTGCGCGAATAGGGCTGGCCATACCCGAACGGCGTCCGCTCTGTGCGCGCCCAGATGCCACTGCGATTTGGCACGATCAGGATCGCACGCCCGTCCGGCGCCAGCACGCGCCACATTTCACGCAGGCTGCGGCGGACGCTTTCAGACGACTCCAGCCCGTGCACGACCAGCAATCGGTCGACGGTGTTGTCAGGCAGCGGAAGAAACGACTCGTCGACGAGGAGTGACATCTTCGGGCCCGTTTGCGGCCAAACAAGTGCCCCTTGCTCTTGCGGCATTAACGCGCCAATAGCCCCAGCCTGGCCGCGAAAACCGCCGAGATAAGGTGATGCGTAGCCCAAGCCAATGATGGTTCCATGACGCAGGTCACGCCAGCGCCTGCGGATACGGGCGGCAAGCAGACGCCGCGTCACCTGCCCCAGCGGTGACCGGTAGAAGTTCTTGAGTTCTTCAACATCGATGCGCATGCTCGCCTAAATGGCTGTTGATTGTCAGGCTAGCCTGCGTTGTAACAGGCCGGATTGGCATAGGGCGTCCATCACCCTATCTTTGCAATGACTGTGTCAAGCAAACCCAAGCTTGTGCAACGGGCCAATTGGCGCGGATGGGCTGATTTTCGCAATTCGTGCGCTCTGAGGCAAACAATGGATTGCCCCGCGCATGCAAGATAATGAAAGAGAAACAATCGAATGAGCGAACTCAAAATTCACCAGTTCCCCTGCCGCAGCGACAACTATGGTGTGCTCATTCACGATCCCGCCACCAACGAGACGGGATCGATCGATGCACCGGACGCCACCGCCGTACGCGCCGCACTTAAACAAAATGGCTGGTCGCTGACACATATTTTTGTGACGCATCACCATCAGGACCACACGGGAGGAAATCTGGAGCTGAAATCAGAGACGGGGTGCACGATCGTTGGCCCCGAAGCGGAGAAGGACAAGGTCCCTGGAATTGACCGGGCCGTCCGCGAAGGCGACCGTGCTGAATTCGGCAATTACGAATTGCGCGTTTTCGATACGCCCGGTCACACCAAAGGGCACATCTCATACTGGATCAAGGATGCAGGTGTCGCATTTGTCGGCGACACGCTTTTCGCGATGGGGTGCGGGCGTCTGTTCGAAGGCAACGCCAAGATGATGTGGGGCTCATTGCAGAAACTCATGTCGCTGCCACCTGAGACCACAGTTTACTGCGGCCATGAATACACAGCAGCGAATGCTCAGTTTGCGCTGACAATCGACCCGGCCAATCAAGCCCTTCAGGCCCGTTGCGAGGATGTGCGCAAGAAACGTGAAAACAACGAGCCGACGCTGCCAACGCAGATGGACCTTGAATTGTCCACAAATCCGTTCTTGCGCGCCTCTGATCCCCAGATCCGCAAAGGGCTCAATATGGAGAACGCGGAAGATTGGCAGGTGTTCGCAGAAATCCGGCAGCGCAAGGACAATGCATAATCACAGCCGGTCGGGCTTGAACCGTTGGCTTTGGCGCACCGCGCCGGTGCGACGTGCACGCCGATTCGGCAAGGATCAGGCATAGGGGCCGTTTTCCACGACTAAATGTATTGAGAAAATTGCGCAACCTGTTGATTCTTATGGCCTGAGTGCATTGTCATCTGAACGATGCCGAGGCTCACTTGCCGCCCCCAAACGACTCATAAACACTGCAGCCACTTGCGGTTAGAATTCAGGGTTATCGGGGGTTGGCTTATCATGAATCGGGAATCCAATGGGTCCCTTCTGAGCACGGTATTTGTTGACTACGACAATATATATCTGTCGCTGAAGCGTAAGAGCGAAGAGGCTGCGAAGCGCTTTGCCAAAGATGCCGGCGTCTGGCTCAAAGAAATCGAAACAGGCGGCCTGATAACGCCGACCAATGGCGGCCCTCTGAAGACGCCGCGGCGGATTGTTATGAATCGCTGCTACGGCAATCCCGTGCCTCGCCGTAACGAACAGAACAACGCGACCGACATGAACTCGTTCCCGTTTGTGCGCCATCATTTTCTGCGCTCGGGCTTCGAGATTATCGATTGTCCACCACTGACGGCTCAACTCAAGAACTCTGCCGACATCCGCATGGTGATGGACGTTCGCGACTACCTCATCCACGATACCTACTTCGATGAGTTCATTATTTTGTCGGGTGATGCCGACTTTACGCCCGTGCTGCATAGGCTACGCGCACATGCCCGGCGTACGGTGATCTTTGCCAACGACTATACCGCTGCGCCGTATACGGCGATTAGCGATGGCGAAGTGCGCGAATCTGACCTTATCGCCTTGTTGCTCGAAGGCCGCCTGCCAAAAGACGATCAGGGAGCCGTGACTGGCGGGACGAAGCAGCTGCCAAGCCCTGAGATGCTTGCAGCAATGCGCAAGGAGATTATTGCGGAGGTGCAAATCACCGTGCGCGATGCCGAGCAGCCGGTGCCGCTCGAAGCGCTGGCCGATCGAGCCGTTCGTGTTCTGGGACATGAGAAAACAGTCGGGTCGGCATGGGGCGGGGCTGGCAGCTTCAGGGATCTTCTGGTGAACGGCCTGCCCGCGGACATGAAGCTGAGCGATTCGGCGCCATACTACGTCGCCGCGGCTGAGGCCGGTCCTGGCTCCAGCCTGCCACCAGCGCCAGGGCAGCCTGCAGCGCCTATTGCCGCGCGTGCCGAACCAGGACAGGCTCACCAAGCCGCTCCGGAGCCAGCGTTACCGGGTGTCGCGTCGCCGCATGGCGCACAATTGCAAGCGGCGCCTCAGTTGCGTTCAGACGACCGTGGCACGCCAGTAGATCAAAACGTACAATCTGAGCACCATGATCGTGTGCAGTCAGAAAACCTTGTCGGACCTGCCGCAACGGTCGGCGCCATCGCGCACCAAAGTACTCCGCGTGACGGCGAAGGTTCTCCGCCCCCGGCTAACGAGCCCGCACGGGCCGGTGCGCTTCAACACGCGCCTGCTCCGGCACAGCAAAACGTGCAGCACAATTCGCCTGCGCAGGCGCCAGTGCAAGCACCGCCTCAGCCTTCTTATCAGCCGCAGCAACAAGCACCTGCACCACAGCAAACCTCGCAGCCGCCCAATCCGCAAAGTCAGGCGCCGCAGGCTGGTCGCACAGCGCCAACAGCAACCGCGCTTGCCCAACGCACAAACGACGCCGTGACAGCGACACAGCAGGACATTGCGCGCATTCATGAGGCTTGCCAGGCACCGCCACTATCGCCTCAGCAGTACAGTGTCGTGTTCGACGTCATGGCGGAGGAGCTCAACGCAAATGGACTTACGGGTGCCAGCACGTTGGTCAACATCGCGCAGCGCGCGGCGGAACGCGGCGTCGAGCTACGCCGTGACGATGCGCGCTTCGTACTCGAAGTGGTCAGCGAGGTTGATCCGTGGTTTGAGCAAGGTGCTTCGGCCAACTTGTTTGCCAGCCGGTTTCAAAACTTCGTTGTTGCGCGCTGTCGCAGCCAGGGGTTGATGTTGTCGGCCGCACAACTCGACCTCATTTCCAAATGGTTCTCTGGCGGTACGCCGCGAGCATCGTCGCCGACAAGCCTGCCTGGTCCTGCTCACGGATCAAATTTACCACCCCAGCAACCCAGTTCGCCTCATGCAGCGAGCGCAACGGCACCATCTGCGCCTCCAGCACATGGCGCGAGCTACGGTATGCCTGGTCCGGCTGCTGAATTGGAGACAGATGAATTCCCGCGTATCATCCGCAGGGGAATGCGAAACTAACTCTTCAGTCTTGCCTGGTTTCCGCTGGCTTTTTTTGTTTTTGCCGTGGGACAACATAAACAAAGGCGCCGCTGTCCGTTAAGACTGCGGCGCCTTTTCGTGTGTCAGTGTTCTTCTTACTGCCACCGTTGCGGGCGGTTTACAGCGCCAAACCGTGGCAATGGCAGAACTGCAATGGCTTAGACCATCAACTGTCCGCCGTTTGCGGTCAGCGTGGAGCCAGTGATGAAACCTGCCTCGTCAGACACCAGGAATTGTACGCAACGTGCGATTTCCTCAGGCTCACCCAGACGGCCAACCGGAATGTGTGGCAGGATGCTCTTCTCAAGGACTTCTTGTGGGACGGCCTTGACCATCTCGGTTGCAATGTAGCCGGGGCAAATCGCATTGACCGTGATGCCCTTGAACGCATTTTCCTGTGCCAGCGCCTTGGTGAAACCGAGGTCGCCAGACTTCGCCGCGGAGTAGTTCACCTGCCCCATCTGACCTTTCTGACCATTGATGGAAGAGATGTTTACGATTCGGCCAAACTTGCGGGCGCGCATGCCCTCAATAACCGGGCGGCACATGTTGAACAACGAGTTGAGATTGGTGTTGATCACCGCGTACCACTGTTCTGCGCTCATCTTGTGGAACATACCGTCACGTGTGATGCCGGCGTTGTTTACCAGGATGTCGATCGGACCAAGGTCTGACTCAATGCGCTTCAGGGCTGCTTCGCAATCTTCAAATTTACCGACATCAAACTTGTAGACGGGAATACCGGTCTCGGTCTGAAACTTCTGCGCCGCTTCGTCGTTGCCACCGTAGTTGGCAGCAACTCGATACCCGGCCTGCTTCAGTGCAATTGAAATTGCGCGGCCAATGCCGCGGGTTCCACCGGTGACGACTGCCACTCGTGCCATACTGTCTTCTCCCTTCAGGTTGTTCTCAATCTATTGCGTTGCTTTGACACCAGCACAGGCTGGCACCCGCTACCTGTCATTAATTCATCTCATGGGTGAGGATGGGCTCGGGCGACGCTGGCCCAGCCAGCGCCGCCGCGCGC
This sequence comes from Hyphomicrobiaceae bacterium, assembly GCA_965222485.1. Taxonomy (GTDB): domain Bacteria; phylum Pseudomonadota; class Alphaproteobacteria; order Rhizobiales; family Hyphomicrobiaceae; genus CBDCUC01. The sequence continues at coordinate 712,171 of CBDCUC010000040.1, read as the reverse complement.
CTTGCAAATTACTGCCCTTGGGACTCAATAATGTTGAGCTTGGTGGGCTTTGGATCAATCGCGTTCAACGCACAATGCAACTCCCATACCGCCACCAATGCAAAGCGTAGCAAGCCCCTTCTTGGCGTCACGGCGGTTCATTTCAAACAGGAGCGTATTAAGCACGCGTGCGCCAGACGCCCCAATCGGATGTCCGATGGCAATGGCGCCACCGTTGACGTTGACCTTGTTCGTGTCCCAGCCCAGTCCCTTGTTGACGGCACAGGCCTGTGCGGCGAATGCTTCGTTTGCCTCAACAAGATCGAGGTCGTCAGTTGTCCAGCCGGCATTTTCAAGTGCCTTCTTGGAAGCGGGAATGGGGCCGGTGCCCATGATGGAAGGGTCTACACCAGCGTGTGCCCAAGACTTGATGCGGGCAAGTGGTTTGATGCCACGCTTCTCAGCTTCAGCCGCCGTCATCAGCACGACTACGGCGGCGCCGTCGTTGATACCGGATGCGTTGCCGGCGGTTACAGTACCCTCGTTGCGATCAAATGCCGGGCGCAGCTTGGCCACGCTGTCGATTGTCACGCCTTCCTTGATGTATTCGTCGTGATCAACGACCGTTTCGCCTTTACGCGTCTTGATCGTGACAGGTGCGATCTCATCTTTGAACTTGCCTGCCTTCTTGGCAGCTTCCGCCTTGTTTTGCGAAGCAACCGCGAACGCGTCTTGTTCGTCGCGTGTGATCTGCCATTGACGTGCGACGTTCTCCGCGGTCGTTCCCATGTGGTAGCCGTTGAATGCATCCCACAAGCCGTCCTTGATCATCGTGTCGACGTATTTCAGATCACCCATTTTCGTGCCGTTGCGCAAATGCGCGCAGTGCGTCGATTGGCTCATGCTCTCCTGGCCGCCGGCAACAACGATGTTGGAGCTGCCTGTCTGAATTTGCTGCATGCCCAGGGCGACGGCGCGCAGTCCAGAACCACAAATCTGGTTCATACCCCAAGCGGGCGCATCGACAGGGATGCCGGCTGCGATTGATGCCTGACGCGCCGGGTTTTGACCCTGGCCTGCTGTCAGGATCTGCCCAAGGATCACTTCCGAAACATCACCTGGTTGGAGGCCCGCGCGTGAGAGCGCGGCGGAAATAGCGACCTTGCCCAGCTCATGCGCTGGAAGGGACGCAAGCGAGCCGTTGAACGAACCAACGGGCGTACGCGCCGCACTTGCAATGACAATGGTATCAGAATCCTGGCTCATTCGGGGGGTCTCCTATTCGGGCAAATTTCTGGGTTGATTTTCGACTGGGAGGGAGGTCGGACCGCCGCCAATCACGGCAACAATCCTTTGCAGCAGCCTTCATAGCAGGCTACACCGCACTGCCGCAATGCACACGATGGTGCTGCCCTTTGCCTCACTTCTCCCTCACAAACCGCTTTCACCAAGGCGCAGGTGTGTGATACTTTCGTGCAGCGCAATAATCCTGGCGAATAACAACGGTCTGGTGAGATGTTGAATAAGACGCAGGAGTCTTCGGATAAGCAGAACCCGGTTGTCATCAAGAAATATGCCAATCGCCGCCTATACAATACGGAAACAAGCACGTACGTGACGTTGGACGATCTTGCGCAGATGGTTCGATCGGACCGCGATTTCCAGGTCTTTGACGCCAAGTCAGGTGACGACCTGACGCATTCCGTGCTCACGCAGATTATCGTCGAGCAGGAGAGCCGTGGTCAGACGCTGCTGCCCGTTCCATTTCTGCGCCAACTGATACGTTTTTACGACGATGGCATCGCGCGCATGGTCCCCGGTTATCTCCAGTTCAGCCTGGAGGCACTGGCCAAGGAGCAGGAGCGCTTTAGGACCCAGTTCGCGAGCACATTCGGCAATCCTTCCGCCGCCTTTGAGGCCTATCAAGAGCAAGCCATACGCAATATGGCTATCTTCGAGCGGGCCATGTCCATGTGGACGCCGTTCGGTACCGGTGGTGCAGAAGAAGAGGGCCCTGAGGCAGACGGTGACGCCAGCAAAGCTGGCAATAGTGGCGCTGGAAAGCGCGCCGCGCAGCCATCTCGCAATGAGTTAGATGCACTGAAGTCTCAGCTTGAACTCATGCAGAACAAGATCGACGAGTTGTCGCAGACCAAGAAAGATTAGGGCAGGCCGTCCAGTCCGCCTAGCACGGGATCGGCCCCCACGTGCCGTTGGTCGCACAATAGACGTGGCGCAGTAGCGTCGTCGGGTTGTGCGGGTTACTGATAACTTACGCAATATATTGCATAATCGCGTGCGGTCGATTTTGGACCCACGCTGCACACGGTTGGTCCGTTGCGTGGCCGACGCTCCGCTGCTTGTGACAGAACCTGCAGCCTAGACAATCAGCAAATTGAGAAATTAGCTCGATGACGTCACGCGGATGCGTTGAAGCAATCAGCTGCCGAAGCCATGTCGGGCAGCTTATGTGCCGGGCGTGGTTCGCCGTAGTGGAAACCTTGAAGGTAAGTCACGCCCATGTTGGCAAGCTGGCGGGCTGAGCGTTCGTCGCCAACCCCCTCGGCTACCGAGTCCAGCCCAAAACTCTCGGCGAGTTCAAGCAGCGTTTTGATAAACACGCGGTCACTGGAACTCTCCGCCATCCTCCTCACAAAGCTGGCGTCGATCTTGACGATGTCGAGGTCAAGCTGCTGCAGATTGCGGAATGATGTATAGCCGGCACCAAAGTCGTCAAGCGCAACCCGGCATCCCAACGTCTTCAACTCGCCAACAAACGCCTGTGTCCGCTGCAAGTCCTGGATAGCCTGGGTTTCGGTGATTTCGACAATTAGGCGTTCAGAAAGACCGCGATCGCCATTGGTTAGCTTGCGTAACCGATCGAGCCATAGCCGGTCGTTTGTCGTCAGGCTTGAAACATTCAGCGATAGATCGAGCCCATCGTGTTGACGCGCGAGTTCGATCGCCAGATCCAACGTCCTGTCATCAAGCATTCGCCAAAGGCCGAGCTCTTCGGCAATGGTGACGAACTCAGCCGCAGTCGCCACCCGGCCGTCGGGTAGCTCCATGCGCAAAAGGCATTCGTACAAACTGGTGCGCCCGGATTGGGCGCAGATCAATGGTTGAAGCGCCAGCTGCATACGGTGATCGTTCAGCGCGCTTACTATGTCGTCTCCGACCCGCGTTTTGTCACAAGTTGAGCGGTAAATGGCGGGGCTCGCCGGAGATTCTTCAACATGATCGACCGCACAGGATGTAAGCGACAATAATGCACGATCCGCGATCGCTGCCGGCGTCTTATCTTGAGCCTCGACCGACGATGAACCAATTAGAATATCTGTATTGCAGTCGGTCTCTGGGGCGCCTGCCAACAACTTACCCAGGCAGATGCGAAGACGTTCTGCGATGTTGCGCAGGGTTGCAGGTGGGCATTGGGTCAGTAATACCGCGATCGTGTCGTGTGCGTACCGCGCGATAACGTCGCCCGCCCTGAGTTCCGACCGGACGATGGACGCGACGTCGTTTCCGCCAATTGAGATTTGTGATGCATCCTTCAAACCCGCCCCCTCAAGCTTGAACATCAGCACGGCTGCAGGTCTTTGGACAGGGCCCACGGCGGAGAGAAGTGATACAAGGGCGTGCAAGAATTGTTCGCGGCCGACGATTTCATCGCAGTCCGCCGGGTCAGTGGTGGCCGTCTCGGGCGCATTGCCAACGGCCAACTGCAGACGCCTCACAATGGCCGATCGGCGCAGCGCACGTCCCTGCCGGTCAAACCAGACGCGTCCATCTTCCTCCACCCAAGGAGACGTTTGTACATCTGACCGCTGCGGCACGTTGAGGCGATATGTGATCCTGTAGGAGATGTCCTGTTGCGCGGCAGAGGAAACCGCCGCGTGCGCGGTCACATCATGTCGCGCATGATGTTCGGGTTGGATGTATGAGTAAAACTCGCTGCCTGACGAGAATGATCGCGAAGCGTCGACGCCAAGAACCGCATGTGCATTGTTGGCCCACCTCATCCGGTCCGTTGTGTGGTCCCAATGATAGGCCGTGAACGCCAGAGGGGTCATGACATCCAGAATTTGCTCAGGTGTAAGGCCACCGGCCAACCCATCATGGCTTGGGCTCGTTGGACGCCCTGCCGGAGGTGGCTGTTCCCCTCCACCATGTTCCGAAACGAAGGCGTCGCTTACCCCGCCAGCGTCAAGGTGTGGATCGACGTAGTCCAGCTCCGACACTCCAGACACGCTGGCTGACGGTGCGCGCGCACGGTCCGTTGCCTTTGCTTGAGGCTTGCTGCTCTTTTGCTGCGCCACGCGCCTGCCCATTCCTGTTGGTCCTCAGTTTGACCCGTTTGCCGAACAGACACGGCCTGCTCTTATGCGCGTATACGGATATAACTAAGACTTTTCACAACCACAGCAGCTTAGGCGCAAACTTTTAATAGGAGTTAAAGTGAGACGGCGAAATGCGGGGTTCAGTAAGCACGTGTTAAGCATCTGAGATAAGAAAAGCGGCGGCTCGAATATGAGCCGCCGCATTTATCCTGTCCCAATGGGAAACGATTGTATGGAGCTTTGAGCCCTAATCCCCCATGCCGCCAAAACCGATGTCGCGGCGGGCCACCCGTATACCAATTGTATAGCCTGCGACAACGTCAATCAGTGTGGCCACCATGATCAAAAAGAAGACGCTGGTGAATGCACCGTCGAAAAGCAGAAATTCGACGAGGCAAGCAACGAACACGAGCATGGACAAGCCGTGATCGACCAATGAAGCAGTCGATGTGTAGGTCGCTTTCAGGATTTCCACGAAAAGCAGGATCATCGTGATCAGGATGATCAGGTCGCCCCAGGTAAAGCTCCAGTAGGCAAACTCGCCTGCCGCGTTTGCGCGCAATGATGGCAGTTTGAATATTACTGTTCGCAATGTCTCATCGGCGGCCGCACTGCCGCCTAGCAAAATGATGACATTGTATAAGATGAACGCCAATACAATCAGTGGTATGGACCTGAGCGACATGTGCTTCTTCTCCCCAATCAAACGGATAGAGTGGCAATAACCGCCATTTGTGGCGGTTTAACCTCATGCCGCGTTGACGCATTGCATGCTGATCCGCGACGTTGAATCCACGCCTTCGCGTCGCGGCTGCCTGCAAATTCTGGTGGACATGCTTCCATCAAAAAGCACTGGAAAAAGCCATTTGGCCGCGCGAAGGCCCCACATTCATAGTGATCGAAATTGCGATGGGCAATCGCTTCGTGGCCCATGGTCCCCGGAGCCGTTTGCGATGTCATACGTCGGGGCAATGGGGTGGGACCGCATCAATCGGTGCTTTTCGCAGCCCTGCACAGCGCATGACGATGGCAGCCACATCAAAATATGCTGTTTACTTTCAATGCCTTATATGAAATTCACTGTGCCCGTGGAAGCCTCCAGCGCGCGCCGTCCGCGCAAGCAGACGTTCTCGGCCACTCCGTCGTGTTAATTCTGTTTGTCACGGCATGCGCAATTCAGCCTTGCCCGGTCGGCAAGCTCACGCCTAGGCCTCGGAGCTAGGCTCCAGGATCTGGCGGCCCCGGTATTTGCCGGTCTTCAGATCGATATGATGCGGCCGGCGCAGTTCGCCCGATTCCTTGTCTTCGACGTATGTCGGGGCGGTCAGCGCGTCATGGGCGCGGCGGCTGTTGCGCTTCATGCGCGAAACCTTTTTCTTGGGTACTGCCATTTTGCTGCTCCAAAACCGGAAAGGCCGCCTGCAAGATGAGTGTGCACCACAGGCATGCACCACGGCCAAATTTCTGAATAAACGCCTGATTTGCTGATACGTTTCACCCTTGCGTCACCATCAAGGACGGGTACCAAGGAAGTGCTAAAACAGGCTCTGGGCGGGCCTTATACGCGCAAACACCAGCTAATACCAGCCCCGCATGGCGGCAATGTTGGCGCAGCGTTGGTGACAGCGCGTCATTGGCTGGCCCACGGGCTGATCTGCGCTCTAAGCGGTCAAGGCCTGAAAATGCAGGTTGTTGCCCGCCTTCCACCGGCATACATGCGCTGCTCCACAGTGCGGGCCATCGCCTGCATACGTCGTGTGGGCCGGCCGGCTCTTCTGCGCAACGGATTTGGCAGCGATACAGCAAGCAGCGCGGCTTGGTGGCGGCCAAGCCACTTAGGTACCGTACGAAAATGGTGTCTGGCTGCGGCCCTCGCACCGAATATGCCACGGCCCCATTCCGCGATGTTGAGATAGACCTCAATAATGCGGCGTTTCGGCCAGAACAATTCGATGGCCAGTGTCAGCGGGACTTCCAGGAGTTTTCGAAAATAGCTTTTCGACGGCCACAGAAACATGTTTTTGGCAACCTGCATCGAAATGGTGCTGGCTCCACGTGGCACGCCCCGTTTTGCACGCCGGATGGCTGCCTCGATCTCGCGTAAGTCGATGCCCCAATGCTGGCAAAACCGCCAGTCCTCGGAAACCACGACAGCACGTACAAGATTTGGCGATATGCTCCGTAGTGGGACCCACGTCTGTTTTATGTCGGTGCCTGAAGCAAGGCGGATCAACATCAATGCCGATGTTGGCGGATTGACAAAGCGCAATGCAATGATGAGCACCAGCATGGCTGCGAACCAGATGGCAAAAGCGAAACCGGCATATTTCGCCATGCGTCTCAGTAGCGGCTCGGACTTGCGCCATTGCTGCCGCAACGACGTTGATGAATATAGGTTTTGCCAATTACGCAAACGCGCGGATCCTAGCCGGCCGATCGAGCGCGTTAGCCAGTTTTTTGGGGTGGCCGAGCGCCGCATCGCGTCCGGCCAGGTTGCAGCGGCGATGATTGGTTCCTGATTGCCCCGATCCAGGCTATCGATATAGGTGTTATTGCGAAAATACTCCGACTGTCCGTCGGGGCCGTTTGTCGCCTTTGGATCCAGCATACTTCCGCTACACTTCGCCGTTGTGTTAGGCCGCAAAAGCAATCCATCGCAAAAAATGCGGTCGCTCAAAGTCCTGTGCCGGGTGGACGCGGCACGACCCCCTAAGCCCGGCAAGGTAAGCCGTCTATGTCATTCGCGCAAAGACTCCCGCAGATCGCCCAGGCGATCGACGCACGTCTTAATACACTTGTGGACGAATTATCCGCCAACGGATCACCTCCACGACTGATGGCTGCCGTGCGTCACGCCGTGGTCGGCGGAGGCAAGCGGTTCAGACCGTTTCTTGTCGCCGAGGGTGCAGGACTGTTTGGACTATCGCTTGAAGATGCGCTCGATACCGCGGTCGCCGTGGAATGCGTGCATTGCTATTCGCTGATTCATGACGACTTGCCCGCGATGGATAACGACCAGGTGAGACGGGGGCAGCCAACCGTTTGGGCTGCTTTCGACGACTGGACAGCGATTTTGGCTGGGGACGGACTGCAGGCGCTTGCTTTTGAGTTGCTGGCAAATGCGAGCTTGGCAGAGGGACCAGTGGCCGCGGCACGACACGAGATCGTCGGGCAATTGGTTGCCGGTTTGGCGCGTGCCTCCGGACTATGTGGCATGGTCGGTGGCCAGGCCCTGGATCTGGAAGCGGAGAAGCTCAGCCAGCCACAGCATCCCGATGAGAATTACATACGTAGACTTCAGGCGATGAAGACCGGTGCGTTGATAGCCTTTGCCGCCGAAGCCGGCGCCATACTTGCCGGCGCGGAAATGAGTGCACGAAACGCCCTGCGTTCGTATGGTGAGAACGTCGGCGTTGCGTTTCAGATTTCCGATGACCTCCTGGATGCAGAGGGTAGCGCGGAGATCGTTGGTAAGGCGGTGGCCAAGGATGGACACTCTGGCAAGGCAACGCTCATCGGAATTCGCGGACTTGAACAAACACGCCATGACCTGGAAGACGCAAAACAGGCAGCGATCGGAGCACTCGACGTGTTCGGTGCGCGTGCCGACGTTTTGCGCGAGGCGGCAAAATTTGTTGCGTCACGCGACCGCTAGAGTCGCCCCAGGTTTGCACATTCCTTGATGACGGCAACTACCTGCCAGGCGCTGCACAAACAAATCCGCGTTTGCTTAGGACGTTTTTCCTCCGGCTGACGCGACGGTTTCACGTTCGGTGATCTCGTTGCCATTCGCATCGGCTGGGTGTTTCGCAGCCGTGTCCGATGGCTCCTCAGTGCTCGCCACCTCATCGGCGTCGGGCGCATCCTTCGCCGCAGCACTCTCCTCGACGGGTGATACGTGAGATGCGGCACTGGGTGGAAGATCGGGAGGTACGGGCGGTGCGTCTTGGCTGTCAACTTCCCTATTATTGCTTGCTTGCACTGACTCCACATTAATCTCGCCTACGTCTTTGGCGGGGGCTGTCTCACCTTGCACGTCAGGGGCTGCTGCCTGATCCGGCCCGGCCTCCGAAGGCGAGGCTTCGCGCGACGCGTCTGGCACTGGTGGGGGTGAGACATCACTTAGATCTCCTTGCTCACTGGTGCCGGAGTTTTCGCTGGCAATGTACTGTTCCATTGTGTGAGCGGCGGGGGTGGTCACGCTGGCAGCGGCTCTCTCGACATCGCGTAGCACAGCAACAGTTTCCGAGGCTGGTGCCGGAAGGACGATCACGCCGGACTCATTTTCGCCTTCCGCGGAAGGCGCGACGCTGTCGTCTGCACTTGCAGGTTCATTTCGGTCTTGTTGCCCGTCCTGCAGCCTTTGGCGGATGGCATCAGGCAGCACCGCTTCGCTTGTCTCAACTTTGTCTACGCTGAATCGCTCTTCGACATATTGCTCGACAATTTGCTTGAACTCATCGGCGATGTTGGGGCCGCGTAGGATCACGGACTTTTTGCCATCGATGAAAACCGGCGCTGCTGGCTCTTCGCCTGTGCCGGGCAATGAGATGCCGATGTCGGCGTGCTTGCTCTCACCGGGACCGTTTACGATGCAGCCCATAACAGCGAGATTGAGATTTTCAACACCAGGATATTTCGTTTTCCATTCGGGCATGCGGTCACGCACAATGTTCTGTACATCTTGCGCAAGTTCCTGAAAAACCGTCGACGTCGTTCGCCCGCAACCGGGGCATGCCGTGACCGCAGGCACGAACGAGCGGATGCCCATGGTTTGGAGTAATTCCTGAGCTGCTCTGACCTCAAGCGTGCGGTCGCCACCAGGTTCGGGTGTCAGCGAGAAGCGGATCGTATCGCCGATGCCTTGCTGCAACAGGATGCCCATTGCGGCTGAGGACGACACAATTCCCTTGGAACCCATCCCTGCTTCGGTCAATCCGACGTGCAGCGCGTAGCGGCAACGCTTGGCAAGCATTGTGTAGACGGCAATAAGATCCTGAACGGCAGACACCTTGGCAGAAATAATAATGCGGTCAGCGGGCAAACCCACATTCAGCGCCTGCTCTGAAGAGCGCAACGCCGACTGAACAATGGCCTCATGCATAACCGAGCGGGCATCATTGGGCTGTGTGGCTTTTGCGTTCTCGTCCATTAAGAAGGTCAGCAGTTCGCTGTCCAGCGACCCCCAATTGACACCTATACGGACGGGCTTATTCCATTTGATCGCGTGTTCGATGATGGCGGAGAACTGCCGGTCCTTTTTTTCCTTGAAGCCAACGTTGCCTGGATTGATCCGGTATTTGTCCAATGCCTCGGCGCAAGCAGGGTATTCGGCCAGAAGCTTGTGGCCGATGTAATGAAAATCGCCAACCAGCGGCACGTGAACGCCGTCGTTGAGCAGCTTTTCCTTAATGTGGGGTACTGCGGCCGCGGCTTCGTTACGGTCCACCGTAATCCGAACGAGTTCTGAACCTGCGGTCGCCAGGGCTTTGACCTGACGGACGGTTGCTTCAACGTCCGCGGTGTCGGTGTTGGTCATGGATTGGACAACAACGGGGTGCCCACCTCCAACGAATACACCTGCGACATCAACCGCGATCGAGTTGCGCCGCGCTGCCGCGTTAGTGAGAACAGATGACATCAGCGATTGTCTCTCTTTACGTAAATAACGCCCTCATTCGTCCCAAAAACCGCCAGCACTCGCGATAGCAAGCGAGTGAGGCACACATCGGGCGCCGTATCGGGAAATAGCAATTTGTCTGTGGGTACGCACGCTGCTAGGCAGTGGTTTACGGGACCCGCAGCGGCCCGCTCCGATAATGCTCAAGATCGTGCCTTCAAGATCCGCCATGGCGCAAACCAGCAAACAGTAAAGATGTGGCCGCGAAGCCCGCCATGACCAACACGATCGCCGGGCCGCCTGGCACATCCGCAGACCATGACAACGCAAGCCCGGTTACCACACCGGTAATGGCAATGACAGCACTGAAGCCGACCATCTGTTCCGGCGTAGCAGTGAAGGGCCGGGCCGCGACCGCCGGAACGACGAGAAAGGCAACCACAAGCAATATACCAACGATTTTGATGGCAAAGGCGATGGCGATCGCCAGCAGAATTATGAAGGCGGGTCGGACGTATTGTGCATTGACGCCCTCGGCAACAGCCAGTTCCTCGTTGACGGCCAACCTTAAAAGGGACGGCCACATCAGACCGAGGGCGGCAAGTATGACAACGCCGCCAACACCCATGCAAAGGACCTCCCAATAGGTCACCGCAAAGATATCGCCGAACAGGTATCCGACAAGATCGACGGAGGGGCCGGCAAGCCCAATTGCTGCAATGGCGCCTGCCGATAAAGCTGCATGGTGCATGAGGCCCAGAACGGAATCCAGCGGTACAACATTCTGGCGGGAGACAAGAAGGATCGCCAATGCCATAGCGACGCCCGCGATAAGAACAGCCAGCGTAAGGTCCATTTGCAAGGCAAGGCCAAGCGCCACACCAATCAGACCGGCTTGCGCTATCGTCTCACCGAAGTAAGCCATGCGATTCCAAACGACGATGCAGCCGAGCGGGGCGGCGATGACCGCCAGTATGATGCCGGCTGACAGTGCGCGCAGCACAAATGGCTCGATCATTTTTTGTGCTCCGAGGCGTCGTGTGGCTCGCCGGCCAAGTCGTGGCTGTGATCGTGATGGTGCTCATAAACCGCAAAGGCGCGCGCGGCACTTTCTCCAAATAGGCGTGCATACTCTGGATGCTGCGCAACAGCGGTGGGTTGGCCGGAACAGCACACGTGTCGATTGATGCAGACGACGCGGTCGCTTGCCGCCATGACGACGCGCAGGTCGTGGGAAACCATCAGAACACCGAAACCGTAAGCCTCCCGAAGATCGCTGATAAGCGTGTAGAGTTCCGCCTCTCCCGCATAATCCACACCGCGCACGGGCTCATCGAGAACCAACAGGTCGGGCAAGCGTGATACGGCCCGGGCCAATAGAACACGTTGTAGCTCGCCACCGGAAAGTCGGCTCATTTGCCGATCAGCCAATTGGTGCGCACCGACCCTTTGCAACAAGTGGATTGCTTCCGCGTGGCTCATTGAAGATCCCATGCGCAAGAAACGCACGACGGTGATTGGTAGCGCGGCGTCGCGATCGAAGCGCTGTGGGACGTAGCCGATCTTAAGTCCGGGTTTGGCGTGTAAGCCGCCTGCGTCCGGCGTTTCGACGCCCAACAAAACCCTGACCAGTGTTGTCTTGCCCGCCCCGTTCGGTCCGATCAAGGTAACGATCTCGCCTGCGGATATGTCAAGGTCTACGTCTTGGAGAATTGTTTTTGTGTCGTGGGAGACGCGCAAACCCCTGGCACTGATAAGTGCCGACGTATCGAAGCTTGCAGCAGGTTGCGTGCTATGGGCACATTGGGAGTGGTCATCTTGCTGATGACTGCAGACAGGCGACTGCGGCACGCTCAGCCTCGCTTCTCAACCTTCGCCTCACATGCACTGCATAGACCCGAGACTTCGACGAACTTTACCTTTGCATGAAAACCTGCACCGGACGACAATTCATTGATCTTATCGAATATCGGTTGTGCGGACACCTCAGTGACGCAACCGCACTTCTCGCAGGATAGAAAAATGGGACGACCGCGCCCACCATGTTCATGACGGCGGCAAGCGAAGAATGCATTCTTGCTTTCCAGACGGTGGATGACACCTGCCTCCATCAGTGCATCGATGGAGCGGTACACGGAAATTGGCGCCAGTCTCGTTCCCTTTTCCGCTAGGCGTTCGAGGATTTCGTACGCACCGATCGATCCGCGTGTCGACGCGATCTCGGTGAACACCTGCTCGCGCAAGTCGGTGAAACGCAGGCTCTGCTCGGCAAACGAGGTGCGTGCTCGGTCGATTATATCAACGAGCTTTGCGTCCTCTTCATCACCGACGGATTTTCCGGCGGCAGACTTGGTTAAGCCTTTGGACATACTGTTTGCCGTTCCTCGTGATTGCGACTGCGCTGTCACAATACTAAATTCCGCGCAGGGTGCCAGCGGGTAAAGGCCGTAGATTAAACGGCGAATGAGCAGGTCCCGGCCGCAGTGCCGGGCAGGTGACCGGTAAATCAGGCACCTCTTCTACAAATGGGGCTTTCTCGCCGCTGTGTCCAGCGTCATACTTTCTGCACCTTACCGCCGTCGATTCGCACCTTTCATCAGGCAGAACAAAAGGTAGCTGGCTCCGGCCTGCACCCCCACCAGCCCCCAATCAGGTCCCCGTTGCGACACATGTCGTGGTCAGAGCTGAACGGCTGGCCCGGTCAGTGCTAGGTGGCGCCTCATATTGGCAACGCATGAATGGTCTAGCCCATGCTTAACCAACCTTGCGCCTACATCGTAGCGGCCCGAAGGTCAGCCCTCGGGAATGTAGGCGGGTTGCACCGCAGCAGACGTATTGAGCAGCTGACGGCCCCTGTCGTCACGGCGGCGTTGGACGACTGCGGCATCGATGCAGCGCGTGTCGAAGACATCATCATCGGAAACGCCCTGCAGGGCGGCAACCCGGCGAGGATCATTGCGCTCAGTGCAGGGCTTCCTGAAACCGCAGCCGCGACCACGATCGACCGTCAGTGCGCGTCTGGCCTCGATGCCATTGTTGCGGCATGCCGTTCCATATCGGCAGGCGAGGCGAGCATCGTCGTGGCGGGAGGTGCCGAATCCGTCTCGACGGCACCATGGCGCATTGCTAAGCCGCGCAGTCTCTATCAGATCCCGCATTTCCTCAGCGTCGAACCGGCAACCGCCGACGAGGCTGAAGAGCCCGTGCTGTTTGAAGCCTCCGAAGACTTGTCGAGAAAGCTGAATATCAGTCGTGATCAGCAGGATGCCTGGGCACTGAAGTCTTATCTCAAGGCCGCAGCCGCGCGGGATGCGCGCCGGTTTGTGGGCGAGATCGTGCCGCTCAGGGCAAATGCTGAAGAAGCGCGCGACCAAAGTGCGGTTGTAGATCCGTCATTGGAAGAGCTCAGCCAGTTGTCACCGTTTCTGCCGCCGGAGGGCACACTAACACCGGGCAACACGAGCGCGATGCATGACGGCGCAGCCATCGCGGTTGTCGTCAGCGAAAACGTCTGGCAGGAGCTTGGCCGGCCAAGGGCCCTGCGATTGATCGCCAGCGCTTCGGCAGGTGTCGCGCCGCATGACGAGGCAACGGCGCCTGTTGAAGCGATGCAGAAGCTCTACGGCAGAATGAACGGATTTAACCCGAAAGACATTGGTGTTGTGGAGTTGAGCGAGAGTTCGGCAGCTCAAGCCATAGCGTTTGGGTCAAGCCTGGGCCTAGATGACGCCATTCTCAATCCAGACGGCGGAGCGGTTGTGCGCGGGCATCCCTTCGCTGCCGCCGGAGCGGTTCTGGTGGTGCGGCTGTTTACGGACATGATACGCGGGTGCGCTCAGGGCGCCGGTGGACGTGAACATGAGGAAGCATGTGCACCTGTGAACGGCAGCGGCGGCAAAGATGGTCGTAAACCGCCGCCGCGCTACGGTGTTGCGGCGCTTGGTGCCATCGGTGGAATCGCGGTTGCCACCCTTTTCGAAGCTGTGTGAGCACCTATATCGGCATCTAAGTTTGGGTGATTGGCCGGTCATCCTGTTTACCAACCAAGCCGGATGATGGTGGAGGTCTGTCCTTGTGCGGTGCAATGCCAATTTGCCGTCAGGACAGCAATTTGCGCATCAATTGGTGCGGTGCGATCATGCGAACTAGTGCCGCATCATAACGTTGGTGGGTAATTTGCGGCGCAGACGGCCGCGTGTGACCGATAAACACTCTGTTGCGTGAATCGCTGCAGCGCCCAATTCCTGCCGACAAATCGCCAGGAAATATGGGGATTGATGAACAGGGTGTGTCATAATTTGTTGAGAGCGGCATAGAATTAACAGCGGCGTGTCTCGCGAGGCGTGATCAATATACCTCGCGGATGGTTTTTTGCGGTAGGACCGCAGCGCCTGATCTTCGCTGACAGCAACAGCCTAGGGCGAGCAGGAGAGCGAACGACATGGACCTCGTACCAATTGTCAATGGAGCCGGCGCGAATGCGTCGGACCTCATGAGTACGCTTGCCGCTAATTGGCAACAGTGGTCCAGCACAATCATTTTGATCGGTATCCTGGCCGTGCTCGCTGGTTTCGTCGCGCGCATTTGGAAGCGCGCATCAGTTTCAATCGAGACAATCTTATTCTCCAACTGGCGCCTCGCTCTGCTCGGCGCAACGGGGTTGGTGCTGTCGCTGGCGTCCGGCTGGACGACCTGGGACGGCATGCGCAATTTCACCAACGAACCGCTGTTGTCGGGAATGATTACGTTCGGCATCCAAGGCGTGATGCTGATCGTTGCGTGGCTGATCGGTGAAAGTTTCGCTACCGGTATGAATCAACGCCACAATGGCAGCGGCGGCTGGGATGTGACGGCCGCCGGCCTAATCGCGCTTCTCACCATGATTTCGTTTGGCATCTGGTTTGGCGGGTCGTCGACGGGAACATCGGCCGAAGCCGGGCTGCAGCCAGTGACCAACTGGTTTGACTCCCCTGAAGCTCACACAATTCAGAGATTTGCAGCTTACGCCGCCATTACCGCGGTTTTGGCAGCTGTGGTCATTACGCTTCACCAGTCGGATTTTGGCGCCAACTATGTGCAAAGCGCGCGCATCATGGTCAAGAACGGCGTCCTGTGGGTGATGTTCCTTGCCTGCATGGCAACGTCAGTATTCTTTTCTTTCGACAGTCTGTTTTCGACGATTTTTCCAGCAGAAGAACGACAGCGCGCGGCTGAACTGAGGGCTCAGAATCAAGTTGCGGGCCTTGTTGCCGACATCGGCGCAACGATCACAACGCAACGGGCTGAAGAGCAGCAGGCACTGTTCACGACAAAGGCCTGGCTGGAGTACGAAGCACAGCTGGATAAGCTTGCCAGCCAAGCGCAAGGCGCCAAGGACGAAATCGAGAAGTTCTTCGTCAAGAAGATGGAAGAGCGGCGTCAGATGGTGTCCGAGCAGCAGGAACGCATGGCCAGCGCACAAAGCGGTCAGGCCGGCCTGCAGGCGCGCAAGATCCAGATGACCGAGGAGCTGTCCAGGCTTGCCGGTGACAGACCGCAACTTGCCGTCGCGGTGCAGCAGCAGCAACAGGTTGTTCTTGAGATTGAGCGCTCGCTTGATGAAAAGCGCGCTCTTACGCTCGCCGAGGAAAAAGGCGTCGAGGGATCCGGCAAAGTCGGCCGTGGTCAATTCTGGCGTGCGGCAAAGGCCGAGGAAGCAAAAGTGCGGGCGCAATTGCAAGTGGCCAAAGAGCGGCTCGCCTCGCCGCAAAAAAGGCTCGCAAATCTGGACAAGAGATCGGCCACAATCAAAGCCGAGCTTGCGCAAATTGACGGTGAGATAGCAAAGCTGGAGGGCGAGGCGCTCACGGCGGAGCAGAGAATTCAAGCCTTTCAGCAACCCGGTGCTGAAGAAAAGGGCCCTGCGATTGATCCCTCGCGCGTGTTGCCGATTTTTGAACGGGCAAAGGCGGAGTTTCGCCAGCAGCCAACCGTTCAAAGACTGGCCAAGCTTCAGCAACAGTGCGGGCAGCTTGTGGCTGCCATGGCCAGCACTCCCGCGACCAAAGATAAAGTTCGCGGGATCGACTGCGATCCGAAATACGCAAGTGAAGCTGCAACAACAGTGTTCGCCCTCAACAGGGGTGCGGAAACCTTTGCAGCGACCTGCGAGGGTGGTGACAGAATAGCCCAGCAGCGCTCAACGGATGCGCTGTTCGCATTTGCGCGCAAGTGTCTGTCGGACTCCGGCCTGCCAAGCGCTAATACGGACCGGCTCAGAACCACGATCAACATTTCTGAGCTCAACCGAGATGACAAAGCACACCGCTTTGTCGTGACCTGGAACGCGTTCCAGGATGGCAACCGACTGGCCTATCTCGCCTTGGCGATTGCCATTGCAATCGACGCGCTCGTCTTCATGTCCGGGCTGTTCGGCGCCAACGCTGTGCGCTCGCCGCTACAGGATGTGCCCAGCCGAAAAGCGTACTCGGCCAAACAGCTTGAAGCCATGATCGAAAACGCACTGCTTCCGGATGTGTTTGAGAACGCGCACGGGGTGTTGAGCGTGATGCAGCCAACGGACCGGCCAATCGATGGATTCACCCAGGAAATCGTCATCCCTTATCATGCAGCCGACGGCTATGCGTCGGTGTTTAAAGTCCTGAATGCGGCTTCGGCGATTGGAGCGGCACACCGCGACGAACATCGGCCCGAACGCTATTTCGTGCGCGCGGAACTGGTTCAGTTCCTCAATCTCGTCGTTAAGCGCGCGCTGGAGGAAAACAAAGATCTCGTCCGCCTGGTCAATCTAAGGCAGGACATTGCGCACGCGCTGCAGCCCGACCCGGGGGGTAATGCCGAGGTTGTTTTGCGTAACCTGACGCCCATCACCCGACGCACTGGTGACTTTTCATCGCTTGTTGTTATGCGCGACGTGCCGGCAGAGGACGAACGTGTCGTTCGCAATCTATTGAATGCCGGCACGACTATGGACGTCGTGATGCAAAGCCGCGACAAGGGCGAGGAAGACTACTATCTCGTGCACCGGCAGCTTTACCGCACGTTGGCTCGGATTGCAGCAACCACGCCGAAGCTTCCCGACCCGCGCGGGCGCCGGCTTCTCGATGGACCCCGCCATGGGGGCGCGCTTAACGAGGCTGAACGCGGAATTTCCGAGCGTCCCTCACGCACGCTCCTGAACGCGCCTGACCGCGCGGAGGGTGCCGATAACGCCTATGCTTCGGGGAAGGCTGAGTTCAACATCGAAGCGCTCAGCGGCCATTACCGGACGGAAATTTTGGTTTCGCTTGGTTTTGCAGACGACAGCGTGGACCAGATTATTTCCAACGACGACATCATCGATGCGGCAAGTGATGCTTGGACGGCGTTGGCCGCGGAAGGAAAGAACAACCACTTATTGCGC
Source organism: Hyphomicrobiaceae bacterium (assembly GCA_965222485.1). GTDB lineage: Bacteria > Pseudomonadota > Alphaproteobacteria > Rhizobiales > Hyphomicrobiaceae > CBDCUC01. The sequence goes on along the minus strand of CBDCUC010000040.1, from coordinate 694,830 downwards.
GGCAAGCTTCATTCATTCGAACGCCAGTTTGAGAAATTGTTCGCGCAGTCGGTCGAAGGGCTGGTGCATCCGCAGGATCGTGGAACCCAGCGCGAAGAGGTTGCAGAAGACATTGCCCTTGAGGTCGAGCAAGCCAAGCATATGCTACTACTTCATCCAGATGCCGGCCTCATCGAAGATTTGATAGAAGGGCTTGAGCAAGCCGCCGCATCTGACGGGGGCCTGAGGCAGGCAGAAGACAGTCTTCTGTTCAGACTGCGTAACGTTCGCGAGCACCTTCGCAACAGCGATCTTTCGCTGGTGAAACCATGGCGCGATATTGAAGGTATCCTGCTCAGCCATCCGGACGAAGATCTACCGAAAGTCATTCGTCCTCAGTTCAACCGAAACGACAACAACAGCTAAGCGGTTTGAGACCGATGGCACGCACGGCTGGTTCCAGCAGTTTCGGGGCCGGCCGTTGTTGCTTGTGTTCGCCTGATTGCGGTTGAACGGCGTGCGTTCCGGCGCGTCAGTTGCGCGGCTGTTGCTCTGTTGCTTCACTATCTTAAATTTTGGAAAGAAAGTGCAGGTTTCTTAATTCCGCCACCACATCTGCCTCTTTCCGCCCAGCGCCAAACCTAGCTTCGCGTCCAGCTTCAAACACGCGAAGGAGTTTTGCTCCAATGTCTATACTTCGTCTTATTCGCAACGCGCTGGTGGCGGCGGTGCGCGAAACACCATTTGGTTTAACACTAGCCGGTCTCGGCATTCTGGTGCTGATATTTGGATTTAATGCCCGTGTTCATGCGGGCGAGGTTAAGATCTCCGGCGATCTCGGCCACTCAATCGTTTCATCGTCTGGCGGCAAAGTTTATCTGCGCTTGAGCCTGAAAGCGCTCGCGGCTCAGCGCGAAAGAGAAAAGAGACCACAAGTCAATGTTGCGTTGGTACTTGACCGGTCAGGGTCGATGCAGGGCCCGCGCATCGCAGCGGCCAAGGAGGCAGCGGAACAAGCAATCTCCCGACTCGGATCGGACGATGTCGTCGCACTTGTCGCTTATAACAATCAAGTGCGGACGCTTCATGCTGCCAGCCGGCTGACCTCGCATGACGATCTTTCCCGCAAGATCGAACGGTTGTCGGCGGGCGGGACTACTGCCCTTTATGCTGGCGTCAAAGAAGGCGGAAGGCAGGTGCGCGAATACCTGTCGGAAAATCGTATTAACCGGGTCATTCTGCTGTCGGATGGTCTGGCGAACGTCGGGCCATCCTCACCGAGCGAACTTGCCAAGCTTGGTCAAGAGCTTGCCGGAGATGGGATATCGGTGACCACGATCGGGCTTGGGCTCAACTACAATGAGGATCTCATGCAGCGCCTGGCGCTTGCCAGCGACGGCAATCATGCCTTTGCCGAATCTCCGCGGGATCTTGGAAGAATATTCGATTCAGAATTTGGTGACACGCTCTCAATTGCCGCACAGGACATTGAGATCATCATCGAATGCCGCATTGGGTACAAGCCAGTTCGCATTCTTGGCCGGCAGGCGAAGATAGATGGAAACCGCATCAAGATGAAGATGAACCAGCTGACCGGCGGCAGCGAGCGCTACCTCGTCGTAGAGCTTGATGCGCCCAGCGGCCAGCCGCTTGGTGAGGCTGATATCGCGAGTGTTATGGTCGATTATCAGGACCTTGACAGCGGGCAGCGTCAGCAATCCCAGCTTGATGTTCGTGCACGTATCAGCGCGGACAAAGCCGAAGCGAAAGAAAGCATCAATAAGCCGGTGATGAGCCAAGTTGCGGCCCAGATTGCCACGGAGCGCAATGAAAAAGCGGTGGAGCTGCGCGACAAAGGTGACATCAAGGCGGCTCGCAAACTGCTCAAGGATAACGCCCGCTATCTGGCAACGGCACGCGAAGACTATGGTCAGGGTGTAGGTGCGGCTCCGGCAGCATCGCTCGATGTCTTGACGGAACTTGAGGAAGATAACGCAACGGCCTCGAACAATCTTGATGGCGAAGCGTGGACCAAGACGCGCAAAACCATGCGCTACAAGCAGCATAAGGCCAAGCGTCAACAGGCTTATTAGGCCTTATTTTCGCTCGCGGGCCCGAACGCGAAAGCTGGCCGGGCCTGCCTACATCTTGAACGGCACGACAGTCTGGCGCTGTTCGCCCAGCTCATCGATCGCAAGGGTCATGACATCGCCAGGCTGCAACCATTTCGGTGTTTCCATGCCCAGCGCGACGCCTGGAGGTGTGCCTGTGGTGACAACGTCTCCAGGCTCCAGCACCATGACGCTTGAGAGGTAGGAGAGCATGTAGGGGATCTTGAAGACCATAGTCTCGGTACTGCCGGTCTGGCGGCGCTCACCGTTGACATCAAGACGCATGCCGAGCTTGTTTACATCCGAAACGCTGTCATGCGTGACAAGCCAGGGCCCGAGCGGGCCAAATGTTTCAAAGCTTTTCCCCTTCACCCACTGACCCGAGCGCTCCGTTTGAAAATGGCGTTCCGAGACATCGTTACAAATTGTGTATCCGGCGATGTAGCCTTGGGCCTCCGATTCTTCGACGTAGCGGGCTCGTTTGCCAACAACAAAGGCGATCTCAATTTCGTAGTCGAGTTTCTGGCTGTCCTTCGGCACCATGACATCATCGTTCGGACCAACGATGCAATTGCTGATCTTGTTGAACAGCACCGGTTCGCGCGGGATGCGAAGACCGGTTTCGGCAGCATGGTCTGCATAATTGAGGCCGATGCCGATAAAGTTCCTGACATTACCAACCGGAGGGCCGATCCGGACCCCATCGGTGGCCAAAGGCAGGCTTGAGGGATCGATTGCGGCGAGCTTGGCAAGGTTTTCCGGTGCCAGCGCATCTCCAGCCAGATCGTCGATGTGGGCGGACAGGTCGCGGATTTTTCCATCGGCATCGACAAGTCCTGGCTTTTCGCGCCCAGCGTCGCCGAATCGAACAAGCTTCATGTGTGAATGGCTCCGGTTCTTATTTGGATTGAGTGTCTGTTGGCGGGATCAAGACCGGACACAAGCGCGCAAGCCATCGCGAGCCGTGCACCTGGTGACCGGAGGCGTGGAGGACTTAGTTTGCGTGGACGAACGCGGCGGCGCAAGTGGCGAAAGAGCGCGAAGCCGTCAGCACGTAGAGGCAGACGGCCTCAGAGCACAATTTGCTTGGCGCTCGTGGGGCGGGCGCCCGTTCGCAGCAAGAGCCCGCAGCCGAGGTGTGCCTGGATGTTAAACCTATGTATTTGCGCGGCTTTTCGAGCCAAAAGGCCGTTGCATTGATCAGGCGTGAAGCTGAGAGATAACGGTTACCGTGGCGCTTGCCTGGGTATTAGGCTCTTCGACTGTTTCATCTTCGGGTTCTTCGAACGGCGATAGAGGGGCAAGCTCCAGCGGATCCTTCACGCGCCGAGACTTGCCCTCGAAGTAACAGCCCTGCTCCAAGATCAATTTGCCGTGGTAGATTTCACCTTCAACCGCGCTGTCGGTCTTCAAGGTGATGACATCGGAATAGATCGTGCCTGCGACCTCTCCGGCGACGATGGTCTCTTCGGCAACGATGTTTCCGTTAACCAATCCGGTTCGGCTGATGTGAAGTCGGGTACACCTGACATCACCCTCGATTGCGCCTGACAAGACGACCTCGCCATCGATATCAACGCTGCCTAGGATGTTTATGCGCTGATCAAGCACGATTTTGCCGGCGGTCAACGGTGACGCATCATCGTCATCAAGCTCGGCGCGGTCCAAACCGGACGCGGAATTTGCCATGTTACGCAACTCACTCTTACAGGCCCATACTGTTGCATCCCGCTTTCGTCAGTACAAGCCCAATCAGACCTGAGCGTCATGACGACCCGATGCGACCTTGCTGCTGAATGACGGCAGCAATGGGACGAGGGTCCGCCGTTATTGACCCGCCAGCCCCTGGCTCCTGGCGTCAGTTCTGTGTTGGAGTCGGGCCAACAGCGAAATGCGGTGGCCGATCGACGTCACGGCAGCAAACCTAGCCATTGCAGGTCAATTACTGGTTGGCTGTTATCGTCACTGGAAATATCGCGTGGAGTGGCGCAAAGGGCTGTTGAACGAATAAGTCAATCGCTTTATCGACAGCTGACGCAACGGCGCAGCCTCACGGAGGAAACAGGCGTTGAAAATACTGGTCACCGGAGCGGCCGGCTTTATCGGATTTCACGTCGCCAAGACACTGATCGAACGCGGCGATCAGGTGGTGGGCTACGACAATGTCAATGACTACTATGATCCGGAACTAAAGGAAGCCCGGCTGAAGAACCTGTCCGATACAGCGACAGCAGCAGCTTCTTCCAGCACCGGCGCATCATGGGACTTTGTTCGTGCAGACCTTGCCGACAGGGACGCACTCAATGAGTGCTTCAAAGCCCATGAATTCGACCGTGTCATTCATCTGGCAGCGCAGGCCGGCGTCCGCTATTCGCTCGTGAATCCGAATGCCTATGTGGCAAGCAACCTCATAGGTTTCACGAACATACTCGAGGCTTGCCGCCATAACGAAATTGCACACCTAACCTATGCCAGCACGTCAAGCGTGTATGGCGCGAACACGGCCATGCCGTTCAGTGAGCACAGCGGTGCGGATCACCCTTTGCAATTTTACGCCGCTACGAAGCGCGCAAACGAATTGATGGCGCACGCTTACTCAAACCTATTTCGTCTCCCGACAACGGGTCTGCGTTTCTTTACCGTGTATGGCCCTTGGGGCCGGCCCGACATGGCATTCTTCCTGTTCACAAAGAACATTCTGGAGGGAAAGCCCATCCAGGTTTTCAATAATGGCGATCACTCGCGTGACTTCACATATGTCGACGACATCGCCAAAGGGGTCATCCGCGCAAGCGACCAGATCGCACAGCCCAACGAGGCTTGGAAAAGCGACGCACCTGATCCGGCCACCAGCAACGCACCTTTCAGGATCTTCAACATCGGCAACAGCGTGCCTGTTAAGCTGATGCAGTATATCGAGGAGATCGAAGCGGCGATTGGAAAGGAATCCATAAAGGAAATGCTACCCATGCAGCCTGGCGACGTGCCGGCGACACTCGCCGATGTCAGTGAGCTGCAGGCGCATGTTGGCTATAAGCCCACGACACCTGTACGCACAGGGGTGCGCAACTTCGTCCAATGGTACCGTGAGTACTATGGTGTTTGATGCTTTACGGGGGGCTCCGGTCAATCCTGCCGTCAAGAGTCAGGCTTGGTGGCACCGAAGGTTCTCCAAGCATGAAATGCCACGAATAGAGCAATCGCCGCGACCGCAAACAGCATCATGAACCACGTCTGCCACATGCCATAGCTCAGGCCCGCTGCAACAGCACAACTTGCAAAAGTTGCGCAAGCGACGGGCTGTAGACGTGCCGGTAGGTGGGCCATTCTTTTGATAATCGACAGCCCGACCAGTGCCAGCAACAGAGCGCCCACTGCTCCCAGTTCGTACCATGTCTGCAGGTAGGCGTTATGGGCATGCCTGGACATGCGTCGTTTGACGCCGTTTTTTATCAGTTGCGCCTCGTCCGCGGTCTCCATGAATTCCGGGCCTAACTTGTAGGTCATGCGTGCGCCAACCCCAAGGATGGGTGCGTCCAAAGTCTTTTCGGCGGTAAGGCTCCAGATTCCGACGCGTGACTTTGCATGGCGGTCGAACCATTTAGACGTTTCATGAAGCCTCAAATCGTCAACCATGAATACGAAGGGCAATATCAATAGGCATGCACCAACCCACAGTGCGCTCAAGGTGTGCCTTGCCCATCTGCCTGAGACTACTGCAAGCGCAAACAGGGCTACGCCGACGACGATTGCAACTTTGGACGTCTCGTGCGGTGAAATCACAATCGCAAACACGGACAAGGCGAAGAGCGACGCAGCCAGGACCAGATTGTATGGCCGCCTTAGGATCGCCATTGCGGCGAGCATCGCGGGCCATAAAACGAGCGGGATGAGCGCTGTGTTTCGCGTCATGACATTGGACTTGATGCGAACCAGTTCCTCGTTTTTCCAGACATAGTATTCTGCCGGTTTGATCTCACCGGGCTGAAGCCCCAACGCATTGACGACCGCAATCTTGATGACGTGACCGCTCAACTCCTCGAACAGGAAGTAAATGAGCCCTATCAGGAGCGCGAGCCAGATCCCCTCCGTCATGTGAAGAAGAGCGCGTCGCGGGAAATGAGGAATTGTGTGAATAATCCAGATCGTGGCTGCCGAAACGGCGAGCAGCGTCAAGCCGGAACCCAGCGGCGGGATAGGTTCGGCCGCCCACAGGGCGCTCAAAGCCGTAAACGTGCAAAACACTAGAATACTGACCTCAACCCAGCCGATTTTGAGCGTGGCGGGGCGCAATTCCCGCTGCCCTAAAGCGACGACAAATGCGGCAAGAGCGATCAATGCCCAACCAACAATGGTCAGACGGCCTGAAAGAATCGGAAGCAGCACGGCTAGAAAAAACGGTAGCGCCAGTGAGACAGCGTGGAGCAAAGGCGTCTGGTTATCGCGGGGCAGTTGCGGGTCGCTAGAGAACATTCGGGCCTTTCCTGGTGCGGACAAAACGCGAAAAGGGGTCGATGGCGGCAATGGAGGTTTGCCAACATGCACGCATACGCCTGCTAAGGGGTGCCAGTGTCAACCGGCTTCAAGCCGATCATAAAGCTGCAGTAGCTTTTTTTCCTCGCGGGCCCAGTTGTACGTGCTCAAGACCGCTGCGCGTCCGCGTTGTCCCATCTGTTCGGCTTCCTTTTCGTTGGTCAGAACCCACTCGATGGCGTCGGCGATTTGCCGGGGTGAATTCGGGTCGACCAAAAGCCCTGCGGATGCTCCTTCAACGATCGAACGCCAAAGTGGAAAATCAGAAGCGATCACCGGTAGGCCAGCGGCCATATATTCAAACATCTTTACCGGGAAGGAAACGCGATAATTCTGCAAGGGATGCAGCGTTACGAGGCCGACACGCGCACTTCCGAGAAGTTGAGCAACAGCATCGCGCGGCAGCACGCCATGGTAGTTTACCCTCGACCACGCTGGCGATCGTTCGAGCGCTTCCAACAGGTCGGTTGATGAGACGGGGCCAGCAAGCTCAAGTACTGCATCCAGTCTTTCGCCAACAAGCGCCATGGCTTGGCTCATTTCCAGTGCACCGCGAATCTGCGAGATACCACCGACATAAGCGATCTTTCGGCCTCGTTCAGAATAGGGGGTGACAGCCTCTTGCGCGAATTCCTCAATGATGGGGAAATTTTGCACGGTAACCGTCTTGTTGGCGGGGAAATTCGAAGCAATTTCCGGTGTAGCGGCGACAATGCCGTCAAAGGCGCGCGCGCCAATCCACTCCGCGGTGCGTGCCATGCCCGCCACAACCCGTCGCAATGGCGGCGAAATCCAGTCCTTTGCCTTAATCTGCGTGGGCAGATCTTCATGCACGTCATAGACGACGCGCCGCCCGGACAGCTTCAGTAAAAGGCCGATGGGTATAAGTTCTGGGTCGTGGAAATGAACGATGCGCGCTCCGCTCGCGTGAGCACGCCGCAACACTTGGACTGACGTCTTCAACATGCGCTGCAGCCGCCCGGACGGTTTGGGTACAGCGCAAACTCTTACGCCACTCACTGTTTCATCGCTCGTGTGGCAGGCTACGAGGCTGACCGTGTGCGCGGCGGCCGCGAGTGAAGCGCACTCCTTGACGAAAATGCGCGTGTCGAATGGTGGATGCACGGATGTCAGATGCGCGACAGCTGGTCTTGCAGCTGGTGTCGAGGCAGTCATGGTGGGCTTGGGCGACACGTCTTTCATATTTCCTGGCGCAATGTTGGCCCGTGGCAAAGTCGTTGCTCCCTGGCGAACCGCCTGTCGCGCCGACATTCGAGTGGGAGGCCACAGACCCAAACCACGCAAAGGCCTTAAGGTCAATGACACGTGTACGCGTTCAACGCCTGCAAACGCGTTGAGGCCCACTGTAGGTGTAAACTTCACCCTTGTGGGCCCTGCCTACGGCCGTTATTCATTGCCAGACTTAGGTGAAGGCTTGAAAGCATCGATTTTACGGATTGGCTGGAAGCGTGGTCCTGAAGCGGATATTCGACATTGCAGTTGCGCTCATTGCGTCGGTAGTTTTCGCCGTTCCAATGGTGATTGTCGCACTACTTGTAAGAGCGCGGCTGGGTTCACCTATTCTGTTTCGTCAAACGCGGCCGGGGCTCAACGGTGAACCTTTTACGTTTCTCAAGTTTCGAAGCATGACGAGTGAGTGCGATGCGGACGGCAAGCCGCTGCCTGACGACCAGCGCCTGCCTCCGTTTGGCAAATGGTTGCGCAGCACCAGCCTGGATGAGTTGCCGCAGCTCATAAACGTCTTGCGCGGTGATATGAGCTTTGTCGGCCCGCGCCCGCTGCTCATGGAATACGTCGAGCACTACACGCCTGAGCAAGCGCGCAGGCACGAGGTGCGGCCGGGCATCACAGGGTGGGCTCAGGTTAATGGGCGAAACGCAGTTGCGTGGCCTGAGCGGCTTGCCATGGATGTATGGTACGTCGACAACCGAAGTTTCCTGCTCGATCTTAAGATTATCGCACTGACGCTGTCGCGTGTGTTGAAACGGGAAGGTATCAATGCACCTGGTCACGCCACGGTGCAGCGGTTTGACGAGTCGAATTCGAAGCAATGAACGACAACACCCCTCAAATCGTTATTATCGGCGCAGGCGGGCATGCCAAAGTGATCGTGTCGGCCCTGATCGCGAATGGTCAGCGCCCATGGCGTATTTTCGATGACAATGCGAACGCACTTGCGCACACGGAGCTGCTCGGTTGCCCCATAACACCGACGGAAGGTGATGCCTGGTGGAAGGACAACAGGCCCACCACCCTCATTGCGATTGGCGACAACGCTGCACGAAAATCCATTGCCGCTCGCCGCCACGCCGACTTTGTTTCGATCATTCACCCAACCGCGAAGATCGACCCGAGTGCTAAGATCGGCCGCGGGGTGTTTGTTTCAGCCGGTGCCATTATTCAGGCCGAGGCTAGAATAGGCGACCATACGATCATAAATACCGGCGTAATCATTGAACATGATTGCGACATCGGACCTTATGTGCACATTGGGCCGGGCACAGCTGTGTGCGGCGGCGTACGGGTAAGAGAAGGGACGCTCATTGGGGTCGGCACTTGCGTGGTGCCGCTTGCGAAAATCGGGGCTTGGACAACTATCGGGGCTGGCGCTTCAGTGGTGAGCGATATTCCCGATCACGTCACCGCAATGGGGTGTCCAGCGCGGGTCGTCGAACGGGGCTGACACTTGGTCCGCGGACATTATTGGCGGCGGCTGATGCGAGTCAATTCGATCCCCTCTTTGTTTGAAAGGCAAACAAGAAAAAACAAATGAGCGCGCCGCAGACCACAGCGAATAGCAATACAGCCGGCGCTGATGAGGATCAGCGTATCTTCCTGTCACCGCCACACATGTCGGGGCGCGAAGAGGAACTGGTCCAACAAGCTTTTGCCTCGAATTTTGTGGCGCCTGCAGGGCCGATGCTCAATCTGTTCGAGCAGAGGCTGCAAGCCTATACCGGTTTCAAGCATGTCGCAGCACTCACCAGTGGCACGGCTGCGATTCATCTGGCGTTGCGGCTTTGTGGGGTGGGCGCAGGAGACCGGGTCTGGTCGCCGACACTCACGTTCATCGGCGGCGTGGCGCCAATCCTTTATCTTGGTGCAGAGCCGGTCTTTGTTGACTGCGAGCGCTGCGGCCTCGTGGACCTCGACCTGGCAGAAGAGGAACTAGCGCGGGCCAATCAACAAAATCAATTGCCCAAGGCCATGATCACAACTGATCTTTACGGCAACCCTTGCGATAACGAACGCGCGCACGAACTGTGCGAGCGGTATGGAGTCCAGCTTATATCCGACGCTGCGGAAGCCATGGGTGCCAAGCGAGACAATACTCACAGTGGTCATCCGGCGCGATTTGCGGCGTTCTCATTCAATGGCAACAAGATCATAACAACATCCGGCGGCGGCGCTCTTGCCAGCAATGATGAAGCCGCCATTGTGGAAGCACGCAAACTTGCGACACAAGCACGCGAAGCAGTCGCGCACTACGAACATGAAACCTACGGGTACAATTATCGCCTGAGCAATGTTTGCGCGGCCATCGGTGTCGGACAGCTGGAGGTGCTGGACGAGCGGGTCGCGCGCAAAAGAGAGATATTTAAATCCTACAAGGCAGAGTTGTCGTCGCTGGCCGGAATAAGCTTTTTGGAGGAGCCGGCGGGTGCGCTTTCCAACAAATGGCTGACAGTTATGTTGATCGACAAGCTGAACTCGGACCGGTCTCCGACGGATGTCATCGGTGCACTGGAGAACCAGAATATCGAGGCACGGCCGGTATGGAAGCCCATGCACATGCAGCCGCTATTTCGGGATGCGGAGTGCTTAGGCGGGGCAACGGCAGCGGACCTCTACGACAAGGGCGTATGCCTGCCTTCTGGCACGGCGATGAGCGAAGAGACGCTAAAACGCATTGTGTCGATTATCCGGTCAGCATTGACCTGAGCTGACATCGCACCAAAAAGGTCGACCGGGCAAATGCACATTTGGTACATCAATCCCTACAGCGGCGGGCCGAAGATCGGCCAAGCGTTTCGCCCATTCAATCTGGCGCGGGCATGGCAGCAGCAGGGTCATTCGGCCGACGTTATCATGGCCCAGTACCATCACCTTCTTTATGACGATATGAGCTTGCCTGAGCAGCTCACAGTGGAGGGGATTCGCTACCACTGTCTGCCGGCGCGGCGCTATACGGGAAACGGCCCCGCACGCGTTTTTAATATGTGGGACTTTTGCCAGGGTGTTTCAAAACTTGCGGCATGGGTTCCTGGCGACATTGCACGACCCGACGCCATCATTGCGTCGTCCCCACACCCCTTCACGGTTATTCCAGCAGCGCGACTTGCGAGGAAATTTGGTGCCAAGCTTGTGTTTGAGATTCGCGACCTTTGGCCGTTGAGCATTACCGAGATTACCGGCGCCTCAAGATTTCATCCCTTCGTTGCTATGTGCACGTTTGCGGAGCGCTATGCATATCGTCATGCCAATCTGGTTTCTTCAGTCCTGCCACGTGCAGATCGCTACCTCCGTGACATAGGCGTCGAAGACAAGCCGTTCGTCTGGGTTCCAAACGGGGTCAATCAACCACTAGGCGCGCGCCCAACGGTTGCCAGCGAAACGGCCAAAAAAGTCAGCGAAGCAATTTCAGCGTGGAAACGTGACGGGCGCGTGATCGCCATTCACGCTGGATCAATGGGGCCGCCAAATGGGCTTTTGGAACTGATCGATGCCGTCACGACACCAGGCGGGCGGGAGATGGCCGATCGTTTCGGGATTATCCTTGTGGGTTCCGGCGTCCTGGAGGATGAGATCCAACGCAGAGCCCAGCTGGCACCTGGCAACGTCAAAGTCTTCGGCCGCGTGGACAAAGCTGAATTGCCTGCGATCCTTGCGGAGGTAGACATCGGTTATTGCGGTCTCACCGACAAACCGCAGCTCTACAAGTACGGCGTCTCGCTCAACAAATTCGGCGATTACCTAATGGCCGGCCTGGCCTCGTTGCTGCCAATTGCCGCGTGTGGTGACCCAGTTTCGGAATCGGGGGGCGGTATCGCGACCGGGATTCGCACGCCAGAAGAGCTGTGGACAGTTTTGCGGCACCTCATCACAATGTCTGACGACGAGCGTGCTGCAATGGGCCGTAAAGGCTGCGCCTATATGCAGCAAGAGTACGACATGGCGCGAATCGCATCGCGATATATTACAGCGATCAACGGGGTGGATGGCTAGCGGACCCGGTGGCATTGCGGTAAGTCATTGACCTTGCCGCCTTGCGGGATCTGAACTAACAGTCTGCGGCCGCAATGGCGCGGGGGAACTGCTGCCTTGATGTGTTCGACCGGGAAACCGCATCCGGCCGAACCGCTCGCGCCCGAAGCCGACCAACCACTACACCGAGCCACCGGAGTTTGAGGCCTCAATGCTACCCAAACATCTCGCTGATCTTGAAGCAGAGAGCATCTATATCCTGCGCGAAGTCGCGGCGCAGTTTGAGCGTCCCGTCTTGATGTACTCCATCGGCAAGGATTCCTCTGTCCTTCTGCATTTGGCAGTGAAGGCGTTTTACCCCTCCAAAATACCGTTTCCGTTACTGCATGTGGACACGACATGGAAGTTTCGGGAAATGATCGCGTTTCGCGACGAGATAGCGAGCAACCTCGGCCTGGACCTCATCGTGCACACAAACAAACAGGCGGTAGAGGAAGGAATTACTCCGTTTCAGCACGGAAGCAAAAACTATACAGACATCATGAAAACGGAAGCGCTGCGGCAGGCGCTCAATGCGTTCAAATTCGATGCCGCAATTGGCGGTGCGCGCCGCGACGAGGAGAAGTCGCGCGCGAAGGAACGCGTGTTCTCGCACAGAACTTCCGACCATCGCTGGGACCCGCGAAATCAACGACCCGAGCTTTGGCACGTCTACAACTGCCGGCTCAAGGACGGTGAGAGTATGCGTATCTTCCCACTGTCGGATTGGACCGAGCTTGATGTGTGGCAGTACATCAAGCTTGAGGATATTCCGGTGGTTCCGCTGTACTTTGCAAAGGAACGGCCTGTCGTTGAGCGCGATGGAATGGTGATTATGGTCGATGACGACCGACTGCCCTTGGAACCTGGTGAGAAGCCGGAAATGCGGCGGGTTCGGTTTCGCACTTTGGGGTGTTACCCATTGACGGGCGCAGTTGAATCCGGTGCTGACAGCATTGATGACATTATTCACGAGTTGATGAGCTCGCGACTCTCCGAACGGCAAGGGCGTCTGATCGACAAGGATCAGATCGGCTCAATGGAGAAGAAAAAAGAAGAGGGGTATTTCTGATGGAGAGCGGGAAGCAATCAGACACTGCCATTTCTTCGCAGAGCCTCCAGGAGTCGGCCGTCACGACTATGCTGTCGGCCGACAGCAAACCGATGCTGCGGTTTTTGACGTGCGGCAGCGTTGACGACGGAAAAAGCACACTGATCGGGCGGCTACTCTATGACACCAAGCTCGTTTTTGATGATACGCTGGAAGCACTAGAACAGGAAAGCAAGACGTTCGGCACAACGGGAAAGGAGCTAGATTTTGCGCTTCTCGTTGACGGATTGCAGGCGGAGCGGGCGCAGGGGATCACGATCGACGTAGCCTACCGCTATTTCGCAACGCCGAAGCGCAAGTTCATTGTTGCAGACACTCCAGGTCACGAACAATATACGCGCAATATGGTGACAGGCGCATCGCATTGCGATCTGGCCGTCATTCTTATCGATGCGCGCAAGGGTGTAATCAAACAAACGCGCCGGCACATGTACATTGTGCATTTGCTCGGCATCCGGCACGTGGTGCTCGCCGTCAACAAGATGGATCTTGTGGACTACGATCAGAAACGGTTCGAGGAGATTGCCGCAACGGCGCGGGCATTTCTTGAGGACCTCGGCATTTCCAACATGGGTGCCATTCCGATTTCGGCGCTCGAAGGGGCAAACCTCACGCAGCGTGGACACTCGATGCCGTGGTATGATGGACCCACGGTGCTTGAGTATCTGGAAACCGTTGACGTCGATGTCAGCCCCGTCGGCGAACACCTGCGTATGCCCATTCAATGGATATGCCGGCCCGACAGCGAGTTTCGAGGTTATGCCGGAACACTTGTTTCAGGGCGCGTGTGTGCCGGCGATGAGATCAAAGTCGTGCCCGGCAACCAATCCGCTAAAGTTGCGCGCATCGTTGTCCATGGCGGCGACCGAAACGAAGCGGCAGCCGGGGACTCGGTTATCCTGACGCTTGATCGCGAAATCGATATCCACCGTGGAGATGTGATCTGCGCGCCGTCGTCGGAACCAGAGGTTGCCGATCAGTTCACGGCGCATGTTGTTTGGATGGGAGACCAGCCGCTACTAAAAGGGCGGCCGTATATTCTGCGGCTTGCCACGCAGACGGCAGTTGCCCAGGTCAGCGACATCAAGCACAGTATCAGCATGGATTCCTTACAGGAGCTGGCAAGCCGTAAGCTTGAACTCAATGATGTTGCGGTCTGTAATTTTACGACCAACAAACCTTTGGCGATCGAGCCCTACAGCGAAAATCGTGACCTTGGCGGTTTTTTGCTTGTCGATCGTACGACGAATGCAACGATGTGTGCCGGTATGATTCAATACGGGCTCAGGCGGTCGCATAACATCAAGTGGCAGGAGCTTTCCATATCGGGCGCCCAGCGCGCAGTCATCAATGGCCACAAAGGCTGCTGCATTTGGTTCACCGGATTGTCCGGCTCGGGTAAGTCGACGGTGGCAAACCAACTTGAGAAAAAACTGTTTGAACTTGGCGCGCACACTTACATTCTTGATGGCGACAATGTCCGTCACGGCCTGAACCGCGACTTGGGCTTTACCGACGCGGATCGCGTGGAAAATATCCGGCGCGTGGCAGAGGTCGCAAAGCTCATGGTCGATGCCGGCCTCATCACAATTGTCTCTTTTATCTCACCGTTCAGAACCGAGCGCCGGTATGCGCGCGAGCTGTTCAAGGACGACGAATTCTTCGAAGCCTTCATCGACACACCGCTGGAAGTCTGCGAAGGGCGCGATCCAAAGGGGCTCTATCGCAAAGCGCGCGCAGGGGAGATCGCCAACTTCACCGGGATTTCATCTCCCTATGAACCGCCTGAGAATGCAGAATGTCATCTGCCGGGCGATCGCGAGACGCCTGAGGCGCTTGCCCAGAATGTCTTGAGCATGCTGCGCCAGCGCGGGATCGTCGCCAGCGGCTAGGCGTAGTGTGCGCACATACGCGTGCCGCAGGGGAAATCGGATTTGAGCGACCATAAGCAACTTGCTGAACGCCTACTGCCTTCCGTTCACGAGGCCGGCAAGCTCATCATGGAAATCTTTCGAAAAGGCTGTGACGTCATAGCCAAGGGTGACGGCTCTCCCGTCACAGAGGCGGATCGACGCGCAGAAGAAGTCATTGTGGCTGCGCTGTCGGAGCATGCGCCAAATGTGCCGGTCGTTGCGGAAGAAGCGGCGGCCGGAGGTGCGATCGCGGCGCCAGGGCATGAGTTCTTTCTGGTGGACCCGCTGGACGGAACGCGAGAATTCATCAACGGCCGCGACGAATTTACGATCAATATCGGGCTCATCCGCGACACGCGGCCTTGTTTTGGGCTGATCTACGCGCCGGCGCTGTCGCAGATCTATATTACACTTTCGTCCGATCATGCCGCTGTTGGCAGGCTTGTGCCCGACGACCCGGCCTGCTCGTTGGATGAAGTCGGCCTGCGCCAAATGCACGTCAACACAGTTGACGACAATGTGCCTCTCACGGTTTGTGCAAGCCGCTCGCATGGAAGCGAAGCGCTGGAGCATTGGCTGGCAAAGCTTGATGTTGCAGGGCGTGTAAATATCGGTTCGTCGTTGAAATTTTGCCAAGTGGCGGATGGTACTGCGGATATTTATCCGCGGTTTGGGCCGACCAAGGAATGGGACACGGCTGCCGGGCACGCAATCGTTGAGGCCGCCGGAGGGCTCGTTACAAAAAGTAACGGACAACCACTCGCCTACGGAAAAGTCGACGATGATTTCTTAAACCCTGAGTTTATTGCCGCTGCACGTCGATTTGAAGCCGTTTACACCTAGGAGGCTTGCCGTGTCGTCGCCCCAACTTGAGGGCGCGCATCATCGGATGATGACAGCAGTGACTCATAAACCTGCCTGACGACACTTGCCTGTTTTGGCCAGGAATACTTCTGACGTATCTGTTCCTTCTTGTCTGTCGACACACGATACGTTTCGAAGTCATCGAGCAACATGCGAATATTTGCGGCGCAATCTTCTGCGTCATCATATTTGTAAATCAGCCCCAAATCGTTCTCTTTCAAGAACCTGGTGACCTCTTCAGTGTTCGACGCAACGATCGGCAATCCGGCAAACGTCATTTCAAAAAGCTTGTTTGGCAGCGCCCAATTGTAAGATTTGGTCAATGGCCAGATTGGGCAAACGCCAAAAGTTGCTGAGCTAACGCAATCAATGACCATATCCGCCGGGACGGCCGGCACGAGTTTAAACCGGTCTGCAACACCTATGCGTTCAGCCATCTCCTTTAGTTTCTCAACGCTTGCCGGGTTGGTTGGGCCCACTGTCACAAGCGTGACTTCGGGCAACTTGGGCAGAGCTTCGATGACGGTCTCAAGACCACGATTGGTCGTTACCAAGCCGACGTAGACTGCGAGTATTTTGTCGTCGGACACTCCAGCCAAGTCCCGCAACCGGTCTATTCGGCCGCCCGACTGGCGCCAATGCGAGTCCGCACCGTTCAATCTTGTGTCTTCCAGAATGAAGTTGCCCTTGCGCTCTGAGATCGGCGGATATTGCGGGGCATTCATCACGACATGCGGCCGCGCGATGCGGTATTTGTCACTAAGAAAGTCAGCTATGGGATCGCAGACTGTGAATACAGCATCGGCCTTCACGATATTGCGTCGCTCAACGCGCTCTACCGCATAGCGGATGTGCGGTGGCAACGGTGGATTACGATGCGTCTCCAATTCGTGGGCATCGTATATGACCTTGGCGCCTGTCTTGCGAGCGACCTCAATGGCCATGGGCAGCGGTATGAGATCATGGGCGTGAATAAGGTCAGGATTCCAGTCCTCAAGATGCGGACCGAAGGTGGCGGTGAAAGCGCGATAGATCATAACCTTGTAGAATGGCTGCAGCGAAGCACGCACAACGCGCAAGATTTTGCCGGAAGCCTTCTTCGTCAATATGTTTTGGGCTGCGCGGACCTTACTGGGCCGCGCCTGCCCGGTTCCAGGTGGCGTTGGCCGGGGATTCAGGTGCAGAAGTGTCCAAAGCGCCTGATTGAGCTGAAACGGTATTCGGACATACTCGACGCCGTTGACGACCTCATGATCAATAAGGCCTTCCTTGGCACGGCAATAAACGCGCACATGGTGCCCCTCGGCTGCCATGCACTCCGCCTGTTTGTTCACCCGATAATCAGGTGCACAAGGGTTGCATACGACAACAGCTATTTTTGCCATTTGCACATCCGACAGAGTCCCTGTCCGTAAGGCGGCCGCAGTCCGTTCGTAATCCATTGGCGCCTTATAACTAGATTTATGCCCAATTGGCGACACACCTTGTGTTCTCACGAGCAATCTCCGATTGATGATGGAGTGCTTGCGGCCTTTCGCTGCATCAGGCCCGTCCATCGCACGCTACAGGATTGGCGAGGAATTGTGGCGTCGACGTTGTCGCGGCTATCGGCGCGGTTGCCGGAGCCAATTGGGTGCTGCGCCCCAACGTGCACGGCTGTGCTGTGTTCACGAATACCTATAGGCGCGACTGCACGAAAAGGACACTGCAAGTGGCGAAAATTGCTTGGACAAGGCGCCCGCGATCGTCGAATTAGAGATTTGAGGTTTCCCGTCACTTGCCACGTTCCCACATGATTTGCGCTACGCCCCCGCGACAAGTCGCAGTTGGACCGAATCGGGCATGCAGCAAGGTGCTCTCAGCAGCCCGGAAATAGGAAGTCAATATGGGGCCTTTGCTAAAATATGAACATTTTGCTTGTGCCTAGCTTGCATGTCTCGGTTTGTCCCGGCATCTTCCGCCGTTGGCCCGATGCAAATTTTCCTCGGATCGGCGCCAGCCCAGCCGTGTAAATGGCTCACATTTGGCCAGGCAATCGGCTAATTATAGGCTGATGAGGCAATCTTGCCGTTTTGAGCCAGGGATTGACGTGCCGCCAAGGGTCACCGGATGACGCTGAAGAAAGAATTTTTCGACTACCTGGCCAAGTTCGAGCGGACATGTCCGTTGCGCGACTTTAAGACGGATACGTCGAAGAATGTTATCGGCCTACGGCACGATGTTGACCACAGCATCGATTACGCTCTCGAAATGGCCTTTTGGGAGCATGATCGCGGCATTCGCTCCACCTACTACATTTTGCCCGGCACTGCGTACTGGAACGAAGATCCACGCCTATTGGATAAGTGCCTTCAAATCCAGGATTTCGGCCATGAGATCGGCCTGCATGTCAACACGGTTGCGGAGTGGTTCAGGCACAACAAGGAACCGCTCAGTTCACTCAAAATGCAGCTTAAGCGACTGCGTGAAGCAGGTCTGGTTGTCGATGGCATCGCCGCACACGGTGATCCCGATTGTTACAACGCAAACTTCATCAACTACTGGGTCTTCCGCGAGCTTCGGCCGGACGATCCCGCAAAACGTGAGACGGGACTGACGGCAGAAGGCATCCCCAGCGGCAAGGTGGGTCGTGCGCTAACCTATCCGGAAAACCACATTCTGCTGCGCCCCGGCGACGGCGAGCAGCTTGAGTTTTGGCAAGTCAGCATGAAGGAGCTTGGGCTCGCATATCATGCAACACACCTGGATTATGATACCTACTACACTGACAGCGGCGGGCGCTGGCGCGTTACGCCAGACCCGTTGAATGAGGATCTCCGTCGCGGCCGGATTCAAATCAATATTCATCCAATTCATTGGCAGACTGAGCCGCGCATGTTCTTTTTCCTCTCCACGGCGCGTTCGAGCTCGAAATGGCTGACAAAGGTTCTGGATGAAGCGAGCAGCCTTCAAGCCCGCCACGAAGACTTTCTCAATTTCAGCTACGAGAACGGCGAGAGGCTCGAGGACCATCGTACGGGCCTTGGCTATGCGGACTGGATCGCGGACCCCGCGAACGTGACGGGGAGGATCGATGCGGCGCGCAGCTGGCTGGCGGATCAGAAACCGGCTGATAGCGCAGAACTAAACGTCTACTTGGAACGGCATGTGGATATTTTGAAGCGCTATTTTCCGCATGCCTACTTTGTCTTCCTGCATCGTGCACCCAACCTGGTCGTGCGCTCAATCATGAACCGTGAGTGGTTCGACACGGCATTGGATGACCGCCATCCGGCGCCGGACGACGTTATGAACTGGGCAAAACTGACGCCATTTGAGAGATGTTGCCACTATGTGCGCGAGGCTATGTCGCGCCTATTCATAAATTGCCAGGCCCGCGTTGGCAGTGATGAGTTGACCAGCTCTATGGAAACATGCGGTGCCGCGCTCAAGCAACTCGACATCGCGTTTTATCCGCGACTTGCTGAACCCTTCTTCGAAACACGCATCAACGAAAACAAGAACACCGCGTTTCCAGACTCATCTGGTTGGACACCAGACCAGCGTGAACAATTCGATCAGATCTGTGGCCCCATATCGCACATGCTGGGGTATGTCGGTTCGTCATCTAATAAGCATGCAAAACCCGACCCGGTTCTCGCAATGAAACTAAAGATGGCGCAGATGAAGCAACTACTTCCGCGGCACAACTACCGAATCCCAAACGCCCTGTGGTTCAATAATGTTCGAGCAAGTCCGGCTGGTGCCTCCGCGTCAAAGGGACAAATCTCGCTGTCGCAGCAAGTTGAACGGCATGCCTTTATCTATCTTGGCATGTCCGGCCTGCGTCACCACATGTCATTTTCCGCGCTTCCGAATGCGGAATACACGGTTTCCTTTCGTGGTGACGTAAATGGTCCGAAAGGTGCCTTATGTCAGTTCTTTGTCGTTGAGGACGTGGGTGGTCAAAAGGACGTCAAGCGCAGGCTGCTTCGCAGGCTCGAAGGTGGCAGTGAGGCCGTGCGGCTTAGCTTCCGTCCTGGCTACGCCACCAGGCGGTTTTGTTTCATGTTCAACGTTCCTATGGGTACCGAGGACGCGGTGGCGACGATTCGCGATTTCTCAGTTGAGGTACCGGCCACACGATTGTCGCAGTTGGCCATGACGAGCCAAGCCAGGTCAACGTGGCTATCCGGCGGGATCGAATTCGGGCTAGCCCACCTGGGCCGCAAGGCAGTTAATGCTACACGCCGATTGGCAAAGAAGGGCATTCGTGTGCTCGCCGGGCGCTGACATACGCACAGCTCACACCGGCTTGAGCATGCCATCTTGGGTCAAGTGATAGCGCGTGCCGTCGTGCGGGCAAACCAAGTCTTCACCCAATCGAAGTCCAGCCCTGCTCATCCAGCCGATCCGCTTGGCAGGAACTCCCGCCATCAATGCGAAATCGGGCACGTCGTTTGTCACGACGGCACCAGCGGCAATGAAACAGTAGGCGCCAAGCGTGTGCCCGCAAACGATT
The DNA here is from genome assembly GCA_965222485.1 of Hyphomicrobiaceae bacterium. GTDB lineage: Bacteria > Pseudomonadota > Alphaproteobacteria > Rhizobiales > Hyphomicrobiaceae > CBDCUC01. The sequence goes on along the minus strand of CBDCUC010000040.1, from coordinate 674,553 downwards.
GTGGCATTTGCCCCGATCGAGGCACCAGTTTTTATCAACGTTGGCCGGAATTCGTTCTTGCGCTCGATTTCAGAGCGTGGGTTGTTGACGTTTGTGAATACGCAGCTTGGGCCACAGAAGACACCATCTTCGAGTGTCACGCCTTCGTAGATTGAGACGTTGTTTTGAACCTTGCAGTTGTCGCCGATATTCACACGTGGTCCGACCACGACATTCTGGCCCAGAGTGCAGTTGTCTCCGATCGCAGTGCCGGGAAGCACGTGACTGAAATGCCAAATGCGCGTGCCGGCGCCAATCTCAGCATCAGGATCGTCTACGTAACTGCTCTCGTGAACCTTTACGCCTTTGGCTTCCCACTCCGGTTTGAACTGGCCGGCCATAGATACGCCTTTCTCATTTCAATCGATCTTATTCGTATCCATAGGCTTGCATCGCGTCGCCGGCCACAGTCATGAACTCGTCGAGCTGGGAAGAGCTCAAGTCTCGCTTCCAGCGTCCTATCATTTTGGTGTCGATGGCACTTGCGACACGGTCGCGCGATAGATGCCGGGCCTTGAAGACTGTCAGATCCTTTTCGCTGTGACGCAGCATTTCGGGATCGAACTCAAGGTCCAGTCTCTTGCACATGGCCCGCAGCTCCGGTTCGGGGTCCGTGGTCAGAGCCTCATAACGGACGACGTGAGCGCACACGTCGCCACGCGCTTGGAGCTTTTCAAAAGCATTATGCGTTTGCACCCAACCCTGGCCAACCTCGGCCGGTGTCTTGTTGAAGCTTCCGGTGTTGAGCTGACTGGCGAGCACGTCTCGGCCATCGCGCAATACATTCAGGAAACAGGCCTTTGGCCAGCGTGAAAGGTACTCGTCATACCTATTGTTACATTTCATGCCCCAACGCGTTTTCTTCAATCGATGCATCTTTGCCTCGGCACATAATTCAATCAGACGCAATCGGCCTTCGAGCGTTGCAACAGAAAACCCTTCGTCCACAAATTGATGTAGAAGCTTGGAAAAGTCCTTGTAACTTAGTCCGCCGCGTTCGATCCGCGCTACGAAGGTTGCAAATCCTTTGCTTGGTGCCTCATTTTTTGGGCGCCAGGAGCGAGTTAATCGTTGCGCCAGAGCGCGCAGGTCCAATTCGCCGTCGACCTCTAACAAGTTGGGGTAGAGTTCATACGAGAATGCTACGTCCTTGTGCGCATCCAGAAGCGTGCAAAGAAGCGTGCCTCCAGAGCGGCTCAGGCCACGAACGAAAATTGGACTGGATGTCGAAGTCATGGGCGGGTAACACCGGATCGAGTTCGCTGCCCCGGCGGGAGCAGTGTGTTGCGTGGAATGCGCGTCATTTGGGCACGCGCGCTGACGTCATTACGATGTTTCCATCAGCCGGCGCAAGGCGCAGATTGGCCCATTGGCCGCGAATACCGGCTTGGGGTTGAGGCCGGTTCTAAGCGTGAAAAGTAGTCCAAAGGGGAAAGGGCCGATCTATTCTCTTGTGCATAAGTGATCGCATTTGCCGTCTCTTGAGCTGCTTGACGTATCGCGCGTTGGCCCGCTATTCCAGGTGCCCGATCATACACACTCACATAATTCATGGTTCAGGCCGGCGCTTGCATCATTTGGGCGTTACCTGACGGAGTAGGAAGGCGAAATGCTCACGGATCCGGCTGAAATTGCCATTATCGCCAAAGCAAAGCAAAAAAACGTGCGGGATCCAAAGCGGTCCCGCGAACATTTTTTCAACATCATCGAGGACTTTTTCGATGGCGTTGAACTGAATGGCCGCTATGTGGATCTCGGGCCCGGTCAATTCGACCTTGGCGAAATCGTCAAGCAGAAGGGTGGCACTTGCTTGGGTGTCGACTTCGACCCGGCCGTGATCGAATTGGGCCGCTACAAGGGATTCGATGTGGCTGAGCTGAATATGAGGCAGCTGCCGGAGCACGAATTTGGCGAAAAGTTCGACGGTGTCTTCAACAAATTCTCTATCAATGCCTTCTGGACGCCGGAAGACAAAGAGCACACCCGTATGGTTGAGGCTGTGACAGGCCTGGCCAAACCAGATGGCTGGGGTTGGATCGGGCCATGGAACGGTGTACCGAAGACAGCCAACTATAGCGCACCCGAACTTGCGGCCATTCTTGACAAGCAAAAAGCATTATTTGAAGCCGCCGGTTACGCGACGGTTGATCTGACGGTGGCCCAGAGCCGCAGATATGGCATCAGCGGCACGGTTGCAAATAACCGCGTATTCATCAGGAACCTGGAATGGCGGCCAAAAAGATAACGCCGGGTCAGTCGAAGGATGCGCAAGCGCCACTTGAGTCGCCCGATGCATTGGCTGATGCGGAACTGGACCCTCTGCGCGGCGCATATTTCCCGCGCCGCTACCTGACAGACTTCTTTCAGTTCATTTCGGATCATCCCGCGGATCTCGAAGTCCTGACTTATGCTGATTTCCCGTGGGGAGATGACGATAATTACGAGGCCAACTATCCAGGCGAATATAAGCGCTGGAAAGACGAACTGAGTTCGGGAAAACGAGATCCCAACAAGGCGTACCTCGTAATTCAATATGATGTTGATTCCAGACCTGAACGCACATTCGGACTTTTGCGCGAGCCGGAACACATGGCGGTTCCAGCAAACATTATGATCTTCAACAAACGCGTTGACCGGCGCCGGCTCAAAAACTTTGGCGAAGTGGGGCTGACGGACTACGACCTTGATGAGGACTGCCTACGCGATTTTGAGAAACGCGGATTTGTTGTCGGTTACCACACCAATGCGCATGAACGCGCCAAATTCGATTTGGAAAAAGCACTGGACATATTCGACGCTGATGCGCGTGAACTGTCAGGGCGCTTCAATCTTCAGTTCTTTTCCGCCCACGGCGGCGTGCCGGGTCCAGATGGACGCAACAACCGCGACCTACCGTTTCACCCCGATTGGGTAGACAAGTTGAAATGGGTTCATAACGGACATTCTCCGCACTTTGACCGACAATTCAGCGACGGTGGGCACAATTCGCTGAAACGCGACCCTGAGAAACGTGACATACGCGATTTCATTCGGACCGTGCGGCCAGGAGAGCGCTGCCGGATTTTGTTGCATCCACAGTACTACGATGTTCTTCCCAGACTATCGCCGCGGTTCAAAGAGACGGATTGGTATCGCGAGTTGCTCGATCGTGCTGCACGCGATGCGCAGACCTCTCTCTGGGCGGACGTAAAACTCGGTAGCGCCGGCGGCTCGTCGTTGCCATTGACGGGCGGCGGCGGTGGACCGCTGGAGTTGCTTACTCGATACCGGCGATTGTCGGCTCATCAGAAGTGGTGGGCGATCCGCAAGGTGCTTGCGCGCCAAAAGTCCAAGTTGGTCAATAAACTCTCCGGCCGATAGCCATTTTTTGCACTATCTCTTTCGGCCCGCAATCGGCAGCAGCCACCAAATCGAACCGTTCAATGAGCCCCATTGCTTAGGGCAGCAAATCTCGAACCTAGTGGTCGTGCCGCCGATGACTTTTGATCTGATCAACCTGACATAATGCTCTAACCCCTTGTTTTAACGACGCCCTTGGGCCAATTCGGTTCCTTAGTTGTATTTGAATGGCCTCCTGAGTGTTGGCCTGGCGGAACGGGTGAGGTTGTTTTTGGCCCCGAACCGCGTGATTTACGGGTGAGCAGCGGCTCCCACCGGTTGTACATGAGGCATGCGACGAGAGAGGCAGTGAATTGCAGGGCAATCCGTGCCGGTCTATGTGTTCATGGCCTAGCGAACGTGAGGATTGAGACAAGTGGCAAAGCATGCGCCCGCCGATGCGCCTCCTGGTATGGATCCGGATGATTACCGGATGCTGATGCGCCATCAGGCAGGAGCAGTGACCGTGATTGCAGCGGGCGCGCCTGACGATGGCGGGCGCGCAGGCCTTACGGCCACGGCCGTGGCTTCCCTGTCTGATACGCCGCCGACAATCCTCGCCTGCGTACAACGTCGCCTGCACGCGCACTCTGTGATCGAAGAGCTTGGGGTCTTCAGCGTCAATATTCTCAATAGCGATCAGCAAGAGATCGCGGAGAGCTTTGCCGGAAAAACGGGGGTGTTTGGTGAAGGTCGATTTTCGGACGCTGATTGGGATGTCCTGTCCACAGGAGCGCCCGTTCTTACCGGAGCGCTGGCTTGCCTCGATTGCCGCTTGCTGGAATGCCATCGTTTCGCTACGCATTCCATATTCATCGGCAGCGTCGTGGCCGGCCGATTTCACAAGACCGCCAAGCCCTTATTGTATTACCGCGGCGACTACTGGCACCTTGGGAGCCTATGACCGCCCGTCCTGAAACTCAGCACAGGCAGCGGGAATAGGTCTGGATTCCTTGGGGACGAGTGAGAGGTTCGCGAACACATAGTGGTGGGCGACGTCGTAAAGTCGGTCATAACAATACAGCTTGGAAAAAGCTGGAGAGCAAGCTCGCGCGAGTAGGGAGACCTTTATGAGTAAGAGACGTTTGAGCCGGGATGTCAAAATCGGCAACAGAACGATTGGCGATGGGCATCCGTGTTTTATCGTATACGAAGCAGGGCCGACGCATGACTCGTTGGCCTCGGCAAAGCGGCTCGTGGATCTTACAGCCAACGCAAAGGCCGATGCCATCAAGTTTCAAGTGGTTGATCCGGACCGGCTCGTCGCGGATCGCAAGCAGCTCTTTACCTATGACATCTTGAAGTCTCGCGAAACCGGAGAGACGGAGACCGTAAACGAGTCTCTCTACGAGATACTATGCCGGCGCACACTCGAACCGGCCGAATGGCGGGAACTGAAAGCCTATTGTGACGAAAAAGACCTCGCGTTCTTTGCGACAGTGAGTTTTGACGACCAGGTCGACATGCTCATTGAGCTTGGCTGCCACTCGATCAAAATTGCGTCGGCTGACGTCAATTTTCTTCCGATGCTGAGGTACGTGGCGAGCACCGGAACCTGTATTCAGCTCGATACGGGCAACTCAACGCTCGGTGAAATCGAAACGGCCGTCGACACCATTCTGGCCGAGGGCAACGATCAGGTGATCATCCATCAATGCCCCTCTGGTTATCCAGCCCGCCTGGAGAGCATCAATCTGCGCACCATACCCACGCTTAAACAGATGTTCGGTGCGCCGGCTGCCTATTCCGACCATACACCCGGTTGGGACATGGATATCGCAGCATTGACGATCGGTGCCAATCTCATCGAGAAGACGATAACGGAGGATCGCACGACACCGAGCGTTGAGCACATCATGTCGCTTGAACCCCCGCAGATCGATCAGTTTGTCAATGTCATGCGCGACGTTGAAATCGCCTTGGGTGAATCGCGACGCTTCATGTCTGCTGAAGAAAAGATCAAACGCGACGCCGTGCGCAGGAGCGTTTTTCTCGCCGCCGATACGAAAGCTGAGACGCGCCTTGGCGATGCGACAATCGAATTCCGGCGCCCGGGACATGGATTGTCGCCAGATATGTACGAAATGCTGCTCGACATGAAGATTGGCGCGGACTTGCCGGCAGGTCATATGCTGTCGCTTAGCGATTTGATCGCGAGGTAGAAGTGAAGCTATGGGCGCTGGCGCTGGAAAAACCGTAGCAGTTATCGGCGCCGGCGCGATTGGCTCGCGGTACGTAGAATGGGCGAAACGGCTCGGTGCCGAGGTTGGTGTTTACGACAGCAGCACGGATAGGTTGGCGGCGTTGCGAAAGGGCGGCGGTGCGCGTGTATTCGACACACTTGAAGATGTTCGCACTTGGCAACCCAGTCACGTCATCGTCTCTGTTCCACCCGGCGCCCATAAGGCTGCATCACTGCCGTTCATCGCGGATGGCGCCCGCGTCCTGGTGGAAAAACCGATCGCTGGCTCTGTCGAGGATGGACGTGCCATAGAAGCGGCGGCGGCAAACGGATCAGGACAGACGTTCGTCGTTTGCAACATGCGATTTCATACTGCGGTCCAATGCCTCAAGGACAACCTGGGCAAAATTGGCCGGCCATTGTATTTTCTCTCCCGGTTCGGGCACCGGCTATCGCAAATGCGCTCCAAGGGCGGAGAATTTGCGCGCACGCGCGCGGCCGGCGGCGGCGTCATTCTCGACTGCATACATGAACTTGACTATCAATCGTGGTTGTTTGGCGCCGCTGAAGGCGTCAATTCCGATGTCACGTGCTTCGGGCTGGATACCGTCGATGCAGAAGACTTGGCACAGATCCACGTAACGCACGGACAAGGTGTCAAGGGCACGCTGCTTCTGGATTTCTTGAGGCGGGAAAAGATCCGCGGGCTTGAAATTACCGGTGAGGACGCCAGCCTGGTTTGGCTCAGCGAGGGCAAGAAACCTGAAGTTTGCCGCGTGACCCTGAGCGATCAGCATGGCAGCGAGGTGCTGTTGGAAGACGGCGACCTTGACGGTGAAATCGACTACCTGCGGATGCTGGAGAGCTTTTTTGGCGATGGCACGGACCTGCAAAGCGTCGGCCAGGCGGTAAAAACACTGGAGGTCGCTTTGTTGGCACAAGACGGTAATCGTTCATGAAGCGGCTGGCGTTGATACCGGCACGCGGCGGCTCGAAGCGACTACCGCGCAAGAACATCCTGCCGTTTGCAGGCCGGCCAATGATTGAGTGGACGATCGATGCGGCGCTGGAGAGCGACCTGTTTTCGGACGTCATTGTTTCCACGGATGATGACGAGATCGCCTCTATTGGACGTGCGGCAGGTGCCGAGGTTCATATGCGTGGCGAAGAAATCTCGAATGATGCATCGACGCTGATCCAGGTCGTTAAACACACGCTGGAACATGAAGACCCCGACCAGATTTGCATGCTGCTGGCAAACTGCCCGCTGAGAACGGCCGAAGACATCAAATCGAGCAGCGAGGCATTCCTGGAACACAATATTCCGGCCGCCTTAAGCGTGACGTCCTTTTTGTGGACCCCACCTTTTCGCGCGCTGACGATGGCGGACGACGGGACGATCGCGGGTGCGTTCGATGACTGGATTATGAAGAAGAGCCAGCTTTACCCTGATGTTGTCTGCCCGTCGGGAGCGATATATTGGGCCCGTCCCGATGTCATGCGCACCGCTGAAGACCTTTACGTTCCTGGACTTCGGGGCATAAAGATGCCCTGGTATCGGGCGATCGATATCGACACTCGTGAAGACTTCCAGTTGGCCGAATGCGTGAAGGCGGGTTTGGCAGCCGGTTACAGGTTCGATGACTAAATGCTGGACGGAAAAACCATACTTATCACTGGCGCCTTCGGACACCTGGGAACAGGGCTCGTTGAGACATTCTGCCAGAAGGGCGCGCACGTTATCCTGGGAACGCGCGATCGCGCCAAGGCCGACGCGTTCAACGATAAAGGCAAGCGCGGTTTAAAGGCGACGGCCTTTCACCTGCCCGTGGATGAGGAGGCAGGACTGCGTGAGGCAACGGCTATCATTCTTGACAAGGTCGGCCGCATCGACGGCTTGGTCAATAATGCTTATCCCTTGCTGGATTATCGAGCTGTCGGCGAGACCCCCTGGAGCCACTGGGCGACAGCCGCGCAGGTTTCACTGGCTGCGCCCGAAACGCTATCATCTCTGCTTGTTGAGAGAAGGGATGTCAGCAAGATTTCCAGCATCGTCAATGTTGCATCAATCTACGGGCTGCGCGCACCGCGCTTCGATATGTACCTGCCCGGCCAGGAGCCATCGGCTGCTTACTATGGCGCGATGAAAGCCGGCCTGATCGCCCTGACGCGTTACCTGGCCACGCTTTGGGCGCCGCTAAATATACGTGTAAACAGCATATCGCCTGGCGGGATTGCCGGGGAACAAAACCCGGAGTTCCTGAAGCGCTACGGGAATACTGTTCCGATGAAGCGAATGGTGAGCCCAGAAGAAGTGGCCGCAACCGTCGGCTTCCTGCTTAGCGATTCCGCTTCGGGCGTTACCGGTACCGACGTGGTTGTTGATGCCGGCAAAACTATTTGGTGAAAAGGCTCCCATGCCGCACTCCTATCGCATCGTTATTCGGGCAGATGCATCGCCTGAGATCGGCGGTGGGCACGTCGTCAGATCCCTTGCCCTTGCCCAGGCGCTATGCAACCTCAATGCACGCGTTTTTTTGATTACCTGCCCGCAAACACCTGAATGCGTTTCAATTCAGCCGGACTTGCTCGAGGCCGTTCATTTCGTGGAGAGCGGTTGGACTAATGAGCGCGAGCATGCGGGGGCAGTAGGTCAATTGGCGGGAGCAGCCGATATTGTGATCATTGATCACTACCAGCTCGGCGCAGAGTTCGAAAGTGCTGCGCGGCCGTGGGCGCCCACGGTGGCCGTCATAGATGACGCGCCAAGCAGGCCACATGATGCCGATCTCGTGATTGACCCGACCTATGGACGCAAGGCGGAAGAATACGCCGAAGCCGCAGCAGGAGCCTCTGTTCTAGCAGGTTCCGACTATGCGCTCATCCGCGATCGATTCAGCCGACTGCGCGAAGACGCACTTCGCACCCGACAGCAGCGGAAGGGAAAACTTGAGACAATCCTAGTTGCGTTCGGCGCATCCGACGTCAGCGACGTTACAGCTCAAGTTTTGAGGGCATGTCTGACGTTCGCTGACCTGGAGATTACGGTCCTAGTACCCGACCCTGACGCCGCCCGCACGCAGTTGCGTTCTCAGCAATTCGACCTGGACAGGGTCTCGCTGATCGCTGCCTGGGACGACGTCGCTGATTTGATGCTTCAGGCTGATTTGTGTATTGGCGCGGCCGGCGGCATGTCATGGGAGCGGAGTGTCATGGCGCTACCGGCGATTGCCTGTCCCATCGCAGACAACCAGAACGAAATCGCTGCGCTCCTGCGCAAGGAAGGGGCGGCGATTGTTCTGTCAAAAGACGAACCGGACTTTGAGGAGCGGCTCGCGCATGAAATTGGCGGCTTGATGGCCAATCCGGATCGCGTCATAACCATGTCGCAACGTGCAAAAGCCTTGTGCGACGGCCGCGGAGCACAGCGCGCCGCGGAGGCGATAATCGATCTACTGACTTCGGCGGAGAGAGAAAGTTGATACTCCCCACTTCACGAGCCAAGACCATCGCTGTTGGCGACAGACATGTGGGGCCGGGCCAGCCTTGTTATCTGATCGCGGAAATCGGCATCAATCATAATGGTGACATGGGCTTGGCGTGCGAGCAGATCGCGGCGGCAGCGGAAGCCGGTGCTGACGCGGTGAAGTTTCAGAATTACAAAACCGAAGATTTCATTTCTGACGATACGCTGACGCTCACTTACAAGTCTCAGGGTGAGACTGTCACTGAACCTCAGATGACGCTGTTCAAGCGTTGCGAGCTGGCGGCCAAGGACTTGGAGCTGCTCAAGTCTAAGTGCGATGAAATGAAGGTCGAGTTTTGCAGCACGCCGACCAACCAACAGGGCATCGACGAGCTTATTTCAGTCGGATGCCGTCTCTTGAAAAATGGATCCGATTTTCTGGGAAACCTCGATGTCGTGCGTGCAATGGGAGAGACAGGGCTACCAACAATTATCTCGACGGGCATGGCAACGGCCACCGATATCGATGAGGCCGTGCGTGCGTTCCGAGAGACCGGGAACGACCAGATTGTCGTTCTGCACTGCGTCTCCTCCTACCCAACGCCGCCGGAGCAGGCAAACCTATCGCGCATGATAACAATCGGACAAGCGTTCGATTGCGTTACCGGATTCAGCGACCATACCGAGGGTGCGCTTGCCGCAGCGCTCTGTGCAGCGATGGGTGGCAGCGTCATCGAGAAACACTTCACGTTGGATCGCAACCTGCCCGGGCCCGATCATTGGTTCTCGTCGACGCCTGATGAGTTCAATAGCCTGGTAAAAATGGTTCGGGACGCTGAAAAACTAACAGGCAGCCCAGCGCTCCAACTGTCCGATGCTGAGAAAGTCAATCGAGAAGACTTTCGGTTGTCCTGCGTCTCTTCCCGCGACATGAAAAAAGGTGAGCGGCTGACGCCTGCCGACATTGTTTTCCGCCGCCCTGGCAACGGCATTCGCCCCGCCGAGAGCTACCTGCTAGACAGCCGCACACTTGCTCGGGACGTGAGCAAAGGTCATTGCTTCCAGATTGAGGATTTCGAATGAGCCAGGGCGCACAGATCGATCCCATTTGGGAAGAGAAGTATTCAGCCGGTCACGCCCAGCGCTATCCATGGGACAGCGTCGTCAGTTTCCTGTTTCGGCATGCGCCACGCGACAAACCGCGATCCGAGGTGCGCGTTCTGGAGGTCGGATGTGGTACGGGTTCGAACCTGTGGTTTGCGGCGCGTGAGGGATTTCATGCCACGGGATTCGATGGCAGCGCATCTGCAATAGAGACTGCCCGGAAGCGCTTCGAAGAAGAGGGGCTGGCTGTCGATGTAAGTGTAGGAGATTTCACGAAACTACCGTATCGCGACGGCTCATTCGATATCGTGATAGACCGTGCAAGTCTGACGTGCGTCAGCAGAACAGATATCGGCCAGGCTATTGATGAAATCGCACGCGTCACGGCGCCAGGCGGTCATTTCCTCTTCACACCCTACGCCGACATTCATACCAGCGCGCAATCGGCGACGATTTCTGCCGATGGGCTTGCGAGCGACATCAGCGAAGGCACACTAGTGGGATTTGGTCAGCTCTACTTTGCGTCGCGTGAGGATATCGAGAAATTTTTCGAACGTAACTGGACGATTGAACAGATGGTGCTCAAAGAAGAGCGTGAAATCAGCGACAAAGAAAATCCGTCGGTTCACGCAGAATGGCGCATCATTGCTCGGCGCAAAGACTGAGATGGCAGGCCTAACCGTACGCGAAGCCAACAAAAGCGATGCCGCGCAAGTCTTTGAGTGGCGCAATGACCCTTGGATCGTCTCACTAAGCGCGGGCCGCAAGACCGTTACATGGCAAGAACATTCGAACTGGTTCAACAGCGTCATCGCCAGCGAAGACCACCTCGTATTTATCCTAGAAATCGAAGGTGAGGGTGCTGGAACGGTCCGCCTTGATAGGGCCTCGGCCAGCACAGCGATCTTGAACGTCTATCTATTGAAGGATTTTACAGGCCGCGGTTTCGGCGTCGAAGCCATCAAAAGAGCGACTGCGGCGTGTTTCGATAAGTGGAGCGATATAGAGGCGGTTGAGGCTTACGTGCGGGCGGAGAATAATGCCTCGCTGTCGGCCTTCTCCAAAGCCGGATTCAGCCGTGCTCCTGATGAAAACAAAGACGGCGGCGACGAAGGGGATATGCTCTGTCTCCGGTTCGTCCGGCGTGGTAGAGAATGATGGCTGTGAGGACACCCGCAGCGGCAGGTAACCGGGGGAATCAGGCATGGCGGAACGTGTATATGATTGGTGCGTCGTAGGCGGCGGTGTTGGTGGTGCTTACGCAGCCTACCGGCTTGCACAATCGGGACAGAGTGTGGTGCTTCTGGAAGCCGCCCCAGCTCTTGGCGGCATCCTTTCCTCGCGGAATTGGAATGGCTTTGCCATCGATAACGGCTGTCACCTCTTCGACTTCGGTGATGCGAAATCCGCCGAATTCTTCGATCTAGTCATGGATGGCAATATTCATCCGGTGGACGTTCACTACGCGTCGGTCAGCGATTTTGGCACGTGTGAGGGCATTGCCGTTCCCGATCTTTCGCAGGCGCCCGAAGCGCTACGTGAAGACTTGATCGCAAGTGTTGTCGCGGCTTCGAAGGCCCCCGATGATCCCCAGCCAGGCCAGACTCTAAAAGACCGACTTGATAAGCGCTTTGGGCCGGCAGTGGCACCGCATTTGGCGCCGGGCCTGGACAAGCTTGCTCGCGTCAGCCTGGACGATCTTGCGGCCGAAGCTTTTGACGTTTTGTCGTACGCCAAGCGCATTCGGCTCGACGATGACGCCAGAATGGATGAGCTAAAGGCGCAGAGCGGCGCTTTGGACGAACGGCTTGCGCGCAAGAACCACCCCGAGAATGCGCCTCAAAAGGATGACGGCAACACGTTCGAGCACCGGAACTACTACCCTACTAAGGGCGGTATGGGAGAGTTCTGCCAGCGCATGAAAACGTACCTTGAAGGGCTGGGCGTTGATATCCAGACGAAATACAAAGTCGAAGGGATGTCCCGCGATGGTCAAACGGTCAGCGTCAAAGGACCGACGGATGTCACGGCCAACAAGGTTTTTTGGAGCTTGCCGACCTCGTTCCTGCCGGCCGTGATCGGGTTGGATTTGGATTCAAGACCATTCTTCCATCCAATCAGTGCGCACATCTGGGCGTTCCAAGTTCCCGCAGATCAGATCAATGATGTCACCTACATTCACGATTATACGGCAGCCAATCCCATCTTCCGCAGTTCGTCGGCGGGCCTTTACAGCCGGCAAGTGAACCAGAACGGTCAATCGTTCGTGCTGGGTGAGGTCTACGATAGCTTGGTGTCGCCAAAGCTAGAAATGAACGACGACATGGAACGCAACGTTTTTGGGTCTCTCAAACGAATGGGGCAGATCCACAAGGATGCAAGCTACAGCCAATCAACGAAGTGGACGCTGCCGGCGGCACTGGCCGTACCAAAAGTCAATTGGTTGCAGAACCTCACCACTCTGGAAGAGGCAACAGAAGCGCGTGCGGACTGGCTCGTAGCCGCGCCGTTACGGCCACGTGGAAAACGGTCGATTTTCGGTCTGGTTGAGGAACAATTAGGCTGAACCGAACTGGGTTCCGGCCAACCCTTGCTAGCTTTCGCTGATCTGACGACCCGCAGCCATGTGGCTACGGATATCCTCCGTCGAAAGGTTCATAAGAAGATCGACAATTGACAGGTGAGATTCGAAACCCTTCCAACACTGCTTATAGTCCGGCGGCGAAAAGCTATGGAAGGTGATGCCGATTCCTTGGTCGTGGAATTTTTGAGTGTCGAGATAATCCCGTCCCATTGGGCCTGACAGGTATGTCGTTGCGCCGACGGATCTACAAATCTCAAGGATGAGATCTGACTTTTTCTCCTTCAGCTCCATCTCACTGCTGAGTTTGAGCGGGACATCGATTTCCAGCAGCTCGACGACATGATTGATGAAGCGCATGGCCATCGGCAGGAACTCATCGGCGCGCCCGGCATCACTGTACAGCTCTTCGAAAAAATCGATGTGATCGGCAAAGTAAGGTGCGCGTGCGTAATTCGCTTTAAGAGCCTTCAAGTGTTTTTGTGACCAGACATTCGGCTGACTGGTGGTCAAGGATTGAATGGAAAGTTCACCGAACTGGCCTTTTGTGCGCACCGGCACGGTCAGGTACATCGAGCCCTGGGGCGTCCTGATCTTGTTGCGGTTTACGAGGCTGTTCTTTTCGAACTGAACGTGATCAAGGACAATATGAAGGTCGCTGCAAGCAATGCGATCGAAATAGCCGGCCCAGGGAAGATAGGCAGGTTGGTTTATCGAGACGATCATGAGCGCGTGTCACGGTACATATATATCGTGAAGTCGCCCGGGTGGTAATCGTGGCGCAGCGTTACTCTCGGTGTCAGTGTGCGGCAAAATTCAAAGGCCTGCAGCGGGTCGCAGTAAAACTCGCCGTCGGTTTTGCGCGTGGCGTAGGTGCTTAAAGAGCTGAAGGCGACGGCCTCTTTCGAGAGCTCGAACAGCCGGCGAACGAGAGGCTGCATGTGTTGCCAGCCGTCTTCTCCCAGGAGGTAGAAAATCCCGTTTGCGGTGACGACGTCTGCCGGCTCCAAGTCGCTTGTTAGAATGTTCGCAACGTGAAGATCGGCATCCGGGTGGCGCCGTTTTCCCTCTTCGATCATCCGCTCGCTAATATCGACGCCACGGTAGGATGCGTTATTGAAATTCTTTGCATCCAGGTAGGAGATAAAATCTCCAAAGCCACAGCCAACGTCGAGGATCGAACGTTTGTCGAGGCTTGCAACCGCGGCCATGACGTCAAAGCGGATCTGCTGCGTATCCCATGAGTGGTAATCGCATCCAACGGGAGAGTAGCCATGTTCTTCGACCCTCTTGTTGAAGAACGCGGAAATCTCGCCGATCTTGTCGTTGATTGTGGTCATTAGCTGCCGCGAATTTATATGGATCGGGGCCATGTCATGGAGCCGCTGCGGAGGGGCTTAGGGGCCATATTGCCGCACGAACCTTGATCTCACCCCTGACCAGTGTGAGGCCATGTGTTTGGGCGACAGAAAGCATATGTGCCAAGCCTAATCAATCGCTTCTTGGCTCGCTTGGGGGAATGATATAGTTGTGAGGAAATTTTCGCCTGCAATACTTCGGCAATCCATCGGGAGGCCGCCGCCCCGGTTCGGTCGTTTTGCGATTGCAGCGATAGAGGGACTTGAATGACGAAAGTACTGGTGGTTGCCGCCCATCCCGATGATGAAGTGCTTGGATGCGGGGGCACGCTTGCGCTGCATGCTAAAGCCGGACACGAGGTCAAGGTGCTATTCCTGGCCGATGGCGAAGGTGCGCGTCGTGGCAGCGAAGCCGACCAGGATGTCAGTGGTCGCCAGCAGGCTGCAACGGCGGCAGCCAAGGTTCTTGGTATATCGGATGTGGTATTCAAGCCATTTCCCGACAACCAGCTCGACACTGTTCCGCTGCTGGACATTACCCAGTCTGTGGAAGAGGTCATTGGCTCATTCGCACCTGAAATCGTCTACACGCATTTTGAGAACGACTTGAACATCGATCACGAGCTCACGTACCGGGCGGTCGTGACGGCATGCAGACCGCCAGCGTTCGAGAGCGTTCGCATGATTGCATCGTTTGAAGTGCCGTCAAGCACCGAGTGGCGGCCTGCGGGCACCGTTGCCGGCTTCTCACCGTCTTTGTTCGTGGACATCTCGCCCACTCTGGACAAAAAGATCGAGGCCATGCGGTGTTATGAAAGGGAAATGCGCCCGTTTCCGCATCCGCGATCATCACAGGCACTGTCTCACCTGGCCGGCACGCGAGGGGCTGCGGCAAACATGCATGCGGCAGAAGCTTTCGTAGTCGTCCGGCAGTGCGGTCTGCCGGGCACCTAGAGCCAATCAACACCGGCAGCGTCGCCAAACATCATTCCAGTATGAAATCAAACCATGTCGCAGAACGTCGCCTACTGCCTAAGCAATCAACCTGAGTGGATTGTCACAGCATCGTTGTTGCAAGAACAATTGGGCTGGCAGCCGCGCTACTGGGTCACACGTTCGGACAATTACGATACGATTGGTCGTGCGTTTCCCGCTGCGACGCTGCATGCCAAGCTTGATTTGAACCGCGGCATCCCGCCGGATGGATGCGAGCACTTCATGTGCGGTTCATTGTCCAAGACTTTTCTCGATCAAGCTCAGCCCAACATTTCAATGGCTGTGGAGATCCTTGACCGCGTTGATTTGGGGCGGTCGTTCAGCTTTCAGGAGCGGATGCGCCTCATCCACACGCTGCTGATCTATTGGATGAATGTCATTGAGGACCACAACCTTGAGCGTGCGGTTTTCAGCGCACCGCCACATGCCATTGGCGAGTATCTGTTGTACAGCGCTATGACGCTGCTTGGTCATTCCTGCCGGATCTTCGTCTCAACGCCGGTCAGCAACCTCCATTTCGTTTCAGACAGCGTAGAGCGCCTGCCACCTCATCTGATCTCTGCATTTCAAACCTGCCGCGAGGAGGGGGCCGCACCAGCGGAGAAAGGTGTGTTGGAACACCTGGAAAACATCCGAAAGGGGACTGCGGTCTACAAGCCCTGGTATGTGCACGACGTGATGAGCAGGGAGGCGCGCTATGACGCAATTCGCGACGTCATTGCGCAGGCGCACGAGCGTGGTGAAGTTGAGCCGCAGCCCTTTGTTCCGGATGAACCGCTCATGCGGAAACAGAACGGGTTGAATCCAATTAAGGGCCTTTGGAAAAGACAGGCGTCCGAAACCATCGTCCCCGCGAAGAAGCGTCCAAAGGACGAAGAACCGCTTCCGCGAGCATTCAAGCTTCCTGGCCGGCCGATTTCTGCATCCTTCCTTACTCGTGGCGAATACCGGAACTATCGCCAGTGGGCAATGCTGAGGAAGATCCGGCTGAATGAAATTTATGATGGCTTGTGCAGCGAAGTCGACCTCGACAAGCCCTACATCTACTACGCGATGCATTATCAGCCCGAGCGGACGACATGTCCTGAAGGCGGATATTTCTCCAATCAGTTCCTGGCGATCAGCGTCCTAGCGGACGCTCTTCCCGACAACTGGAGCATTTACGTCAAAGAGCACCCCTCGCAGTTTCGCTATAATACGTTCGGCGAAATGAGTAGATGGGAGCAATATTACGACGACATCAAAAGACTCAAGAGCGTACGATTTGTGCGACGGGATGTACCAAGCTTCGAGCTGATCGACCGATCGCAAGCAATTGCGACCATAACTGGTGCCGTCGGCTGGGAGGCTCTCATCAGAAGCAAACCTGTGCTTTGTTTCGGCAACCCCTGGTACGGGGCCTGCTCTGGCGCATTCCTAACCCGCGGCAAGGAGGATGCTGCCGAAGCTTTTGCTCAAATTTCAAAAGGTGTTCGGCCGAATTTTGAAGACGTTACCGCATATGCTGCCGCGTTGGAAAGAATCTCAAAACCAGTTTTTACGACGCCGACAGCGCGTAAGAATTTCAAAAGAGAGGTGGACTTGGCCAAAAGCTTTTTTGAGCTTCTGACTGAATTCGAAAACCAGTCCTAGGTTGGCCGGCGGAAAAAAATTGCGCCAGCCGGTCTGCTGCCTGCCTCAGTCAACGGCTGCCTGTTCAACCATTTCGGCGACTTGGCGACCCAGCAGCCGGCTGCCGCGTGCACTTAAATGTACGCCGTCTGGTAGCAGCGCCTCACGTAGGCCCGCCTCCATCAACGGTGAGTAAAGGTCGTTGACCGTCAATCCGAATTCCTTAGCGACCTCCAGGGATGCGTCGTTGTAGGCTTGCACGTCGGCGTCGTGGCGTGCCAGCCTTCTCACACCGGTGGACCGAGTCTGTGTCGCGTGCCATTCGTCGTACACCGGCGTGGACAGTGCCCATATTAGCTTGCTGACACCTGACGAAAGAATCTCTGTAAAGATTGCGGACAGGTTTTCCTTATAGGTGTCCACTGACACGTAATCACCGTTAGCGGCGCTCTCTTTCTTTGGCTTTGCGAGGTCCTGAAGCCCTGCATTGTAGTGAACAATATCCGGCTTGCACTTGAGCCACTCACCGATCAGCTTTCTGCCCACGATTGTCCCACCGCAATTTTGCGGCACATGTTCGATATTGACCTTCCCAATAAGGCGTCTGTAGGCATGGATGGCGTAGCCGGTGCCGTTTGACATTCGCATCCGAGTGCCGTCGCCGAGAAGCATAACCTTGGGAGCATTCTCACTTCTGTTGTCCGCGAGCCAGCTCAGAATCTGGCGTTGGCGGCCACGCTCGAATTCACTGCGGCCGCCCATGCAGCCTAGTGTATCAGGGTGAAACCAGGCGCCTTCTTCTACGTCGGGCGGTCCAATCATCGATGTTCGGCTATCTAGCGCATCAAAGAGCGCGCTGACTTGGGCGTCCGGAACGACGGCCTCGCTTCCATCCGAAAGAAGAACCTTTGCTCGCACGGGGCTCATACGCATACTCATGCCCGCACCTCCGCCAGGGAGGTCGAAATCGCTTTGGTCAGTCGCTTCAGCATCGAGGCTCGTTGCCACAGCGGACCGCCTACCCCAAACCACCGCAATTTTGAGGTCAGCTGAGGTGTGACATCGGCAAACTGTACGCCATGCGCTTTCGTTAGGTTGCGGAGAGTTTCCTTAAACGGTTGAGCTGCAGACTCTGAATATAAATCTCCGCTGGTGGGATGATGGCGTTCGCCAATGGGAAACGCGGTCAGGAATGTCACGTGCGCCGATTGGTGACGCTTGAGAAACGAAAAGAACCAATCGAGGCGAGCCTCGAATTCGTCGGGATCGACATGCGGTTGACCAGTGTCGGATGACACGAGCCAATCATTGAGGCTGCCGCCCAACAGGACATGGCTGCACTTCACACCGCAAAACTCGTTTGCACGCAATATGAGAGATTTGGAGCTGTTGAGTGGGCGACGCAGACGATGCACCTTAAGGCCCTTCCCACGTATTTGCGGAATTGCATAGGAAGACGAAACTCGGATGTCCGGGTTTGCCGCAAAGTTCATATCAGACAGCAAGGTGACTTTGTTCAGTCTTGTGGAGCCGCGCGGATGAGGCAACCCGGTAGCGAGTTCTACGCGCCGGCGTATGTCGAGATCGAAGTACGTGTCAATTCGGCTCTTGCTTCCATCTTCAAATTCAAACTCGACAGCAGCGGGATAAGCATCCTTTAAATCCGGCGTGCGCTTTGAGAAGAGCAATATGTACCTGGTCTCATCGGTGAGGTATTGAGGCTCGCCAAAAATGTCGAAGGCGATCTGTATAGGCTCACGACGCCAGTCGGTCGCGTTGGCGGAAAGCCATTTCCTGTAGAACGGCTTGCTGCATGTGAAAAGAAAATGCCCACTGTCAGACAGCAAGTTCCTGATGCTTAGGAAAATGTTTTCGAACTCGTCCTCTGAACCGACCTTGGTCAGGCCTGCCTTGTTGACGATCAGGTCAACGCCATCGGGGAAGCGCGATGCCGGGTCAGCAGCTTCGGCGTAACCCTGGAAGGAATCCACGACCCAGGCGAGGCTGGGATTGGCGTTCTCGCACTGATCGATCGCGACCTTGCTAATGTCGACACCCAAAAAACGTTCAGGCTTGATGCGATCTCCACCAACCTTCCTTGAGCACGAGTAGATGTGGTCAAGTAGCGCGCCTTGGCCGCAACCGATATCAATGCACGAAGCTGGACAGGCTTCAGCGCTGAAATCGACCAATTGATCGACGATCTTGAAGCCCGGCTTCGGATTAAAATGGGCCTCTGATTTTGCATAAGCAGTATTGTAGCCAGCGGCATCAATAGCGTTCGCTTCGCTTTCATATATGATCATTGGTCTTGCAATACGCTACTGCACTGGGTTGCTATTCCTAACCGCCATTAATGCGGCAACGGGTAACCAGTCTAATACATGCTGCTCGTGTCGTCGCTCTGCTTTTGCGCTGTGCGGTGGCTGGTTCGCATTTTCTAATACGCCGTCGCATCAGACAATACGCTTGACAAGCTTACTGACATAGGCGTCGCCCTCGCTCATGAACTGATCCACCTTGTCCGCATGCCACGTTATCTCATGCTTGCTTGAGCCAACCCGGTAGGGCATCACGCCGAAGTTGTGCGGCACAATGATGTTGTCTGTCGAATAGTATTTGATGAGGAGCGCGCATTCTTCCTGAAGCTCTGGCGACACCGTGTGTTTTTTAGCGTTCGCCAGTATTTTTTCGTATTCCTCGCGCGAACGCGGGCTCAAGAACTCAACCGGATGATCGTGCTGACCCCAGTTACTACAAACGGCTACCGGTATGCCATTTGCCTGTAGCTCCAAGGCCGATGTGCCGCTCCATAAGACGCCGAGGTCCACCATGGATGCGATGGAATCCATGTTGAACCAGCGGTGATCGAGCAGGATCACGTTGTCATTCAGGACAGCTGGGTCAACCAAGTCGAGGAAGAACTCGTTGGGACGGGCGATGTGACGCTTGATTTCGTTCGGGTGCGGCTTGACCAGCAGCAGCGTGCTGGTTCCCTTGACGCTCGCGATCGAGTGGTTGAGCCATTCGACAATGTCGCCGTGCGCAGGCCCCGTGCCGTCATCCATCCAAATATCGTACATGATTTTGCCGAACAGACATGCGACGCTTCCGCCAGATTTCTTGTGCGCGAGAATCCGATTACGCACTTCCGAGGCTTCGCCTGCGGCTGCATCAACTCCAGCTCGGTCGATGGAAATGACGCCTTTAATTTCTTCTGCGACTGCTTTTCGGTCTGAAAGACCGGCAACCCATGCCTCGAAGTTTTTGCGTGGCATTCTCCCCGGTGTCGTCAACTCAGGATAGCGCGTCATGTTCTGCACGGACAGCGCAGTGGAGTGCGAGTTTTTCAGGTTGCTGAAATAGTGCTCGTAGGCAGCCACGAATGCGATGTACTCCATATCAACTTCGTGGCGATGGATCTTGCAGTAGTGACGATAGACTACGTTTGGAGAAAAGTGCGACATGCCACTGAGGAAGCGTACTGCAAGACCGCTAGGGGCGATCTTCTCGTGAACATATTTGCAGATCGCGAGTGCGGCATCGGCCCGTTCAAGAGACTCCTTCATAAGCGAAACGGCGAGCGGATGTTTCCAGTCGAAATTGTAGGAACGGAGTTTGGTGCCAATGCGTGCGCAAACAGGGCCGAAAAGGTTGATGCCTTCTGCTTCAATCTGCTTGTTCGCCGTGTCGATGGTCCACTCGTGCCGAAGTTCTACGGGGCCGCCGGGTTCATCCATGAGCCGCGTACGCGTTGCGTCCATAACGCCTTGAAGATAATCGACTTCTGGAATTCCACAGTCGGGGACAATCTTCCCCGCGCGCCGTTCAGGTACGACCGTGACAAAGCCTTCGCGGCGTAGTTCGGTTGCGACCGGCACCTGCCAGAGCTGGGCGAGCGGCGCGGCAAGATCGGGGATAATCGCAATTCCTCGGATCGGTTTGCTCAATGTGCGCGAGTTCATTATCTTGCGCGATGTCTGAAGGATGCTTAAGCGGTTCAACCTGCGCTCGGCTTCGTTCTTTACGTAGCGTGAGGAATTGCGGTCGTCCTTTAGGCGCCGCAGCGCGCGCAGATTTTCATCGTACTCACCTTCACACTCCAGTATTTCAGCAAAGGCGATAAAATCTTCAACGGGTGCACCCAGTTCCCTGCTCGCATCTTCAAGTGCACGGCGCGCGTGCTCAACACCATTATATTCGATGTGAGCCTGTATCAGCCGCAGGAGCGTGCGTTGGTCGGCCTTATGCGCACCGACCTGCGCTTCGCCCAGCGCGATCGCGTCGGGGTAGCGTCGGAGTTTGGTGAATTGACCAAGCAGAACCTGAACTGCACGCTGATTTGCATTTGACGATTCAATAAATTTTTGCAGATGCGACTCCGCTTCGTCGTAGCGATTGCGACTTTCGAGCATCTTCACGAGAACCTGCAGCGCGCGAAAATCCTTCGGACCTGACGCATAGCCTTTGAGGACCACGTCTATGGCCTCATCGACACGACCATTTTCTTGCAGGGCGAGGGCATCGTCCAGATAGCCCGCACGCGTCTCGTGACGCGCGCCATCGAAAAGGTTTTTGACTCCACCGGCAATTCGCTTGAGTTGGCTTCTCATCTACGTTTCCCTACCGGTCGGCAAGCCGCCGTTGATCGCTTGGCCTTCCTGCGGCTCAAAGGTGGCGTTTAACAGCCTTCGCGACCAAACTTCCCGCAAGCTCACTGCCAAAGTGGTTCAAATGGACGCCATCTGGCAACACAACCTTACGGACTCCGGCCTCCTTTAAAGGCGTGTATAGATCGTTGACCTCGATACCCATCCTAGTGGCGACTTCAATCGATGCAGCGTTGTAGCGCTCGACGTCGGCATCTTTGCGGATCAACGTGCGTGACCCGGTTCCAGTCGATCTACGCGCGTGCCACTCGTCGTCAACAGGCGTGTTCGTCGCCCAGATAATCGTCTTTGCTCCGGCCGCCTTGATGCGGTTTAAGATCGCTTCGACGTTTTTCTGATATGTGGCAACATCGGTGTATTTCGATGGCTTCTTTTCTTTGTTCTTGAATAGTGCGAGGTCGTGAAGACCAGCATTGTAGTGCACGATGTCCGGTCGGCTCGCGACCCAATTGTCGATGAGTTTGAGGCCGGTGATCGTGCCACCAGAGTTGTGCGGAACGTGCCCGAGGTTTGCCTGGCCGATCAGATGCCGATACGCGTTCTGGATGTAACCCGTACCATTGCCGATGCGCATGCGAATTGAGTCGCCAATGATCATGACATTCGGCGCACCTTCCACACGATTGCGTTCGAGCCAGTCGATGATCATACGCTGGCGGCCGCGCTCAAACTCGCTTCGTCCACCCACACGCTCGATGGAACGGTGGTCAATCCACGAACCTTCCTCCGCTTCGGGTGGCCCCTTCCAGAAATCCCGGCTGTCAAGCGCATCATGCAAGCGGACGGCCTCATCTTGAGGAAACTCGATACTCTGCCCGTCGGAGAGCTTTGCTACGGCCCTAATGGGCTTAAAGTAACAGTCCATCCTCACCTCGATAATAGAATTTGAGATAGATGGTGGTTCACGTCCTGCGACATGCAGCGCCTGTAGTGCTTAAGCTGGGCCCCAACCAGCCTCTGGCTCAATGGAGCTTGTGCAGGAGACACATCGTAAAACTTTGCGCCATAACGATCGCAGATCTTTTCAATGTAGGCCTTAAATGGTTCGGCCGCTGTTCTGGAGTGGACCCCTTTGCCTGTCGGTAGACGATAGTCCGCATTGGGGAATGCAAATAGGAAATGCGACGTGCCAGGTTGGTAACGCGACAGGAATTCGACAAACCAGTCGAAGCGCGATGCAAACTCGTCCCGATCCACGACAGTCTGGCCGGTCTGCCTATTGAGTATCCAGTCGTCCAGGCTGCCGCCCAACACTACGTGCTCGTAATCCTTTTCACAAAGCTCGTTGGCGCGTTGAATGAAGGACTTCGATCGCCGGAATGCGTTGGGCTGGAATTCAATATTATGGCTGCCAACGGCATCTAGATCGACTGCATCGGTAAGACGCACTCGTGCCAACGGGGTCGGACAGAAGTGCATTTGACATATTAGAGAGCTCTTCTGGTCCTCTGCACCTGCGCTGTTCGTTGAACCAGCGCCACGCTCAAGCCTGCGTTTGCTTATCAGAATTCTGCTGCGGAGCTGATGATCGAAGTAGGTCTTGATCGTCTGCGGATTTCTGTCAGGAAAGTGGAATGTTACTTCTGTCGGTATAACGCCAGGATCGCTGGACTTGGCAGCATTGTTCTCGAACGCATATGCAAAATAAGACTCGCTGGGTCGTGTACGTGGCTCGCCGAATATGTCGAACAGAATTTGAACCGGATCGCGCCGCCATTTGACGGCGTGCGAATAAAGCCATTTGCGGTAATGCGATTTCTTGGCGACGTACAGGAACCGACCTTTGGGCGCGAGGCGCGATTTGATGGCCTCTACGGCAGCAACGAACTCCGCCTCGTCCGTGAAATCACGCAACCCGTATTTGCTAACGATGAGATCGATGCCGCCGGGAAATTTCATTTCAATTTTGCTGGAGGCCAAACAATCCTTCAGGTCCGCGCTTGTCCAATCACCGGTGGTGCGGCTGGCGGTTGCGTTGTGTTTGGCGGCCTGGGTTTGCGTCAGGCCGAAAAACTGCCCGGAGTTCAGATCAGATGCCGGACTGCCACTAAGATGTTTTTGAATTCCAGAAAGGAGATTCTCGTTTTCAAAGTCGACATCCAGGCAGCTTTGAATTGAGGTCGTCGAATCATACTGACCGGTGTCTCGCACGAAGCTCAACACAAAGTCCGTGTGAGGGTCTTGCGCAAGCTTTTCACCGCCGGTGTCGTTAGGAAATATCCTTTGGCGAAGCGCCCTCAGGACCTTGTGTGGAGTCATCGTCAATCCTGCACTTCAAGCTTCACCAGGCCGAACAGTCCGTGCCTCTTCCCCCAGAGCGCAGTGACAGACCATTTGAAATATTTGAGCTCGTATGCCCCCGTTTTCCAGTCATACGGCAGCCACGTCGTGCTCGCTCCGCTAGCCAACACCTATAAACACAACGGGCCACGTAACGCAACTGAACCAACCACGCCCGCACGGACGTGCAATTGCGCGAGAATGGCGCAGCCGACCGAAATGCTATTAGCGAATATCTGACGTACGGCGCCTGTGGCAAAACTGCCTACATGAATTCCTCGTCCATTTCGGTATCATCGAATTGCGACTTGCGAGCAGCGGCGGCTTTTGCAAGCATTTTTCTGACTTTTTCGGGCGAAGGAAACTTGTCCGTCTCTGATGCGAGCACATCGCCGAATACCCGCTCCGCATCGCCCCAAACGTAAAGCCAGTTTCGCTCACTTTGCGGTGGCTCAGGCAACGGATCATCAAGGACAATGAATTGCGGATGGGTCCCGCAATGCTCATTGAGAAATGTCTGGCGCGCCTTCTCATCCAGGCCGTCCAATAAAGTGGCTGCAACAAAGACAACCGCGTTGTCCGGAATCCTATCTGTCGCCTCAACATCATCAGTAGAATTTAACATGACGACCACACCGTCTTTTTCTGATGAGGGAGGCGTGTGCGGCATCAGCCGGTTGACAAACATTAGCCAATCAAACCGATTTTTTGCGGATGGAAAGTGGACATAGACCGCTTCGTCGCGTCGAATGGTAACTGAACCACCGCCGCAACGCTCGTAATCCAGACAACCATCCTCAACTGTCGTTGCCGGCAACGGCTTTTCTCTCGTTGGACCCAAGGCGCTGTAAGTAAACATCAGGCTTTGAAAAAAGCGATTGGCGGAAACGAGCGATTTCAAACTACGGGCGAGGGAATGCCCCATGACGAACAGCAGGGCAAAATAGACGGTGAAGCTATCGGCAACTTTTGCGGGATCGTCGGAGCCCATCACGAAGGCCACAATGCTAAGCGCGAGAATGCTGGCAGTCAGAACCCCAGCAACGAAATCGGCGCGAAACACGACGAGCCGCTGTTCCTGGAATGCTTCAAATGCGTCTGTGGCTGTCTGCCCGTCCACCGTTTTTCTGACGTGTTTGGCTTGCAAATCTGGTCTTAACGGTACGTCAGATTGCACCTTCCCACTTAGCGCTTGGAGCTCACGTGAGAGTGCATTGAATAGTCCAGGTATTGATTGCCTTACGCGCAGGCCCTTCAGGCTCAACAAGTAGAAGACCGGCATGAACACTGCGATCAACGCCGTGAACGACAACGTGGTTGCAGGCGCTAGCCAGAGAAGCGCCACATAGCAGATCAATGCCGATATCATCTCAAAGGATGAGAACAGTGTTATCCGGAAGAATATGCCCATAAAGCGGGCGTGGCGGGATGCTGCAAACAAATATGCCTTGCGATCTCTGCGATCGGGAACGAGGCGATAGTACAAATTTGGCAGGAGCGCATATTCGTTTGAGAGCCGCGTCAGGACGTTGGTCATGTAGCCGGTCGCCACGCGCAAAACCGCTCTCTGGTATAGAAAACCGGTTAGCGCGGTGATCGACAACAGAACCCAGACCATTAACGCGAAGGCCCAAAACGGAATGCCGCCAAGAACAGGAACAGAGATCATGCCTGTCCAAGGACCGTCCGCGTTTCCTGCCTGTCGCATGGCCCGAAGCAATGCCGCGACGACATATACGCGCAACACCAGGAATAGCCCGGAGAGTGCCATCACAACAATGATGCGGTGCCATACGTTCTGTAGAAAATCTCTCGTCGCCCACAGTGCTATTTCAACGAATGACTTGACACGGCCGTGCGCTGCATCAATCGCCTTCTTGCTACGGGCTTTGCGTGTGGACATATTGTAATTTCTTTGTTCCAGGAAGTGTGCTGGCGACTCTTGGTGCCCAGCACCGTGCATTGACCGACACGTTAGTACGAGCTCTACCGCGATCTGATTGAGATGGCCGTCTGATCTAACTGCGTCCCAAAGAAACCGCGAACAACATCTATCACATAATCCTGTTCGTCTGCGGTCAGGCCGACAAATAGGGGAAGAGATAAGACCCGATCATAGTAGCTGTCAGATCCGGGGAAACGTTCTGTTGTCAGCCGGTTGCGGTAGTAGGGCTGATTAGTGAGGGGGATATAATGCACCTGTGGCCTGATGCCGGCGTTCAATAGATGATGATAGAGGGCACGGCGCTCATCCGCGCCACCCAAGCACAGAATTGGATAGAGATGCCACGCGGTTTTTTGAGGTGAGACGCGTGCAATTGGTTTCATGCGATCGGCAATTGACAAGAATGCTTTGTCATAGCAACCAACCAGCCGCCTGCGCTCAGCGACGAATTCGCCAAGCCGCGCTAGTTGCGAGGCACCGAGGGCGCACTGTATATCGGTTACCCTGTAATTGTAGCCCGGTGTATCCATGAAATAGACCCATGGATCTGCCTTGCCATCGTGAATGAGCGGGCTGTCCAGGCCCTCAGGTGAGGTGCGGCTCATACTGTGGCTGCGAAGCAAACGTATCTTTGCCGCCAGGTCGTCATCGTTGCAGGTGACCGCGCCGCCTTCGCCCATGGCGATTGTTTTGACGGGATGAAATGAGAAGCAAGCGCCGGTGCTCTCGCGGCACGCACCGACAGGCTGAGTAGTCTCGTCGACTTCGGACCAGCTGTCAGTCCCAATTGCATGTGCGGCATCTTCCAGTAGCACTGCGTCATGGCGCGCGCATACAGTTGCAAGTTGGGTCATGTTGCAGGACTGGCCATTCAGATGAACCGCCGTCACGAATCTGGCGTCAGGGGCGCGCTTGAATGCCTCCTCCAAAGTGGCGGCCGTCATCAGCCCGCTGTCCGGATCGACATCGGCAAAGACAGTCTCTGCGCCCAGAAGCTCCGCAGCACTGGCAGTTGCAAGGAAGGTAACAGAGGGGACGATAATCTTGTCACCCGCCCCAAGGCCAAGTGCGGCGTAAAGCAGGTGAAGCGCAGCCGTTCCATTTGAAACGGCAATGGCATGCTTGGCGCCCACGCGATTAGCGAGCGCTTTTTCAAAGCTCTCAACGCTTGGCCCGGTTGTCAGAAAGTCGCTTTTAAGGACGTCGACAACGCCTGTGATGTCCTGCTCCGTGATCGATTGCCTGCCGTAAGGTATCACTGCGCGCCGTTTGTCCATACCGTTCACCATGCGTCCGCAATCGAGCTTGAATGACCAGCAATTGTCTCAGCCGGCCACAGAACTCTTCTCGGCAGCAACCACCTTTAACAGTTCCTGGATTTGCGGCACGTCGAGGAATTCTTCATTGGTGTTGCTGACGTATGAAAACTCGGGATCGACAGGTTTCAACTCAAGCGTGTCAGGTTGCTCATACTGCTTGTACGCCATCTCTGGCTTGATGATGTAATAGTCCTGAGCCTCAACACTGAGGCGGGCGCTTGCCTGCGGCAATAGTACCTCGTGCAATTTCTCACCTGGGCGAATGCCGACTATCTCCTGCTCAATCCCCGGTGCCATGGCTTCGGCTAAATCCGGAATCCTCACGCTTGCACACTTGGGAATGAACATTTCACCGCCCTTCATGTGCGACAGGCACTGACAGACAAAGCCGACACCTTGCGGCAGCGTAATAATGAAACGCGTCATGTCCACGTGCGTGATGGGGAGTTTTTTGGCGCCGTCGTCAAGTAGCTTCTGGAAGTACGGAATCACGCTACCGCGCGAACTGGCCACGTTGCCATATCTGACGACCGAAAAAATGGGTCGGTTTTTGACGGTCACATTGTTGGCGGAAATGAATATTTTGTCGGAGACGAGTTTGCTGGCACCATAGAGATTGACTGGCTCCGCTGCCTTGTCGGTGGAAAGTGCAATCACCCGCTCTACGTTATTCTCCATCGCGGCACGCACGATGTTTTCGGCGCCATTGATATTCGTTTGCACACACTCGAATGGATTGTACTCCATGGCGATGACTTGCTTGAGTGCTGCAGCATGGACGATCACATCGACACCGCGCGTGGCAAGTTTCAACCGATCTAAATCGCGAACGTCGCCGATGAAAAAGCGCAGTTGGGGATACTTCTCGTGCGGGTAGCGTGACTGCATCTCGAACTGCTTTAGCTCGTCGCGCGAGAAGACAATCAAGCGGCCAACATTCAGCTTTTCGACAGCATGTTTGACGAATGCATTTCCAAACGAGCCTGTGGCGCCGGTGACAAAGACTGACTTGCCGGCAAGATCCAGGTCGTTGTGAAAGGTCCTCAAAAAGTCAGCCATGCGTGGATAACTCCCCCTAAGCATATACTGTCAGCAGCCCCCGAAACCGGGCAATCCCGCGCGAGTGTTTTGAGAAGCAGGCGAAGACCAGTGACTGGCCGGACAATTCGCTGATATGGGCGGGACCGATGGGTGCGACTCCCCTGTTCCTATCGGAGCTAGGCCAGCCAAGCAAAAGAATTTTGGCAATTGCGTCACCATATACGTGCAAGCCGGCGCTGCGCCGGTGGGTCCTGCCGAATTTCACTTGGGTGAGCGCCGTCTTTTCAATCGCTATGCTCACTGCCGGCGGCAGGCATTTCACATTGCCACATTTCTGTTTGGCTGCAGTCTTTGAGGGCAAGACTCCATTGCGGTCGGCATACGATAGACGTTGCGGATTGACATCGTACCGTTCGGGTCCCGATAAGCCCTGTGGATGATTGACGACCGCAACATTTAGTGGCCGGAAAAGATCGTATTAGGCATTGCTGAAGCGCCATCGTTTTAACTGATTGATATGTAATGTAAAAATCATACGATTGCCCGGCTCACGCAGGCCACTTGATCCGGTTGGAACGGTTGTAATCAGGCGTGCGTTGACGATTTCCAGCGCCTGCCAGCTGTGGCAATTGATTTTCTTGACAGCCCTCGGTTAGACCGGTCTAACGACGCGTGAATTTCTTCACCGGCGTGCGACCAATTATCAAGCCGTAAGGTCGACCAAACAGGGACTTTTCAAAACCGCCATGCTGCCCAAGATTTCTGACGTTCGCATCGGCATTCTCGGCTTGGGCTATGTCGGACTACCTCTCGCAGTCTATATGGGCCGCGAGTTTCCTGTTGTCGGCTTCGACATCAACGCCAAGCGTGTCGCGGAGCTCAAAAAGGGCATCGATCGAACAAACGAAGTCTCGGACGAAGAACTTAAGGCGGCGACAAAGCTGACCTACTCGGACAACACTGACGATATGAAAGACTGCAACTTTTATATCATTACCGTTCCGACGCCTATTGACGATGCGAAGCGCCCGGACCTGACACCACTGCAAAAAGCCAGCGAGATGACTGGCGGCTTCCTGAAGAAGGGGGACACCGTCGTCTACGAATCTACCGTCTACCCCGGAGCAACTGAGGAAGTCTGTGTTCCAATTCTGGAGGCCAAATCCGGCTTGAAATTCAACGTTGATTTCTTCGCCGGCTACAGTCCTGAGCGGGTCAACCCTGCCGACCCGAACCGTAAGTTGCCGGACATAAAAAAGGTAACGTCAGGCTCAACGCCGGAGGTCGCAGATCTTGTCGATGAAATCTATGCGAAGGTCATCACAGCTGGCACGCACAAGGCCAGTTCAATCCGCGTTGCAGAAGCTTCCAAGGTCATCGAAAACGTACAGCGCGACGTGAATATTGCGCTAACGAATGAATTCGCATTGCTGTTCCGACGGCTCGGGATCGAAGTTCGCGAAGTGCTCGAAGCAGCGGAGACCAAGTGGAATTTCCATTACTACCGCCCGGGCCTTGTTGGCGGCCATTGCATCGGCGTCGATCCCTACTATTTGACGCACAAGGCGCAGCAAGTGGGCTTTCACCCGGAAATGATTCTGGCCGGCCGGCGCATAAATGACAGCATGGCCTCTTATGTTGCTCGGGATATCGTCAAGTCAATGCTGCAGAAGGGCCTGCGCGCCGACGGGGCGAGACTCTTGGTTCTCGGCATCACGTTCAAACAGAACTGTCCGGATATCCGTAACACCAAAGTCGTTGATCTCGTGAGGGAGCTAGAGGCGTTCGGTCACAACGTTACAGTTCATGACCCCCGCGCCGACCCTGAAGAGGTACTTGAAGAGTTCGGCATCCGGATATGCAGCGAACTACCAGGTGGACCGTTTGACGCCGCCGTCCTCGCTGTAAAACACGACGAGATCGTGCAGCACGGGGAAGAACAGTTGAGGAAGCTGCTCGTAGGCGGCGGGCTGCTTTACGATATCAAGGAAGTTTTGCCTCTGCAGGCCAGCGACGTACGCTTGTAAACCCAAGGGCGGTCGGTGGGGTGCTGAAACACCGGCTCATGCACGAAGCAGGGAAAAAGTCTCGCACCATGACCAACAACTCTTCCGCAACGCGGTTCGGCCAGATCGGTGCTGCCGGTTACATCGCTCCGCGCCATATGGATGCGATAAAAAAAGTCGGAGGCGAACTGCTGGCCGCGGTGGATCAGTCTGACTCGGTCGGTATCATTGATCGCCATTTCCCGCAGGCCCGCTTCTTCGTGGATTTTGAAAGATTTGCGGATTATGTCGATGTCCTGCGGCGGGAAGGACGGCCGTTGGAATTCATTACGGTTTGTTCGCCCAACTATCTCCACAAGTCACATGTGGGTTTCACGCTGAGATCAGGTGCTGATGCGATCTGCGAGAAGCCGCTCGTACTTGACCCCAAGGAAATCGATGAACTCAGAGATGTGGAAAAAGCCACGGGACGTAAGGTCAACACGATTTTACAACTGCGGCTGCATCCCTCGATTATCGATCTGCGCGATAAGATCGCTACCGATGACAGCGGGCGCGTATTTGATGTGGATCTTACGTACGTCACCTCGCGTGGTCGCTGGTATTATGAATCTTGGAAGGGTGATGTTGAGCGGTCCGGCGGCATCGCAGCCAACATTGGTGTTCACTTCTTCGACATGCTGAGCTTCGTCTTTGGAGACTTGAAACGCAATGTCGTGCAGCACCGTGCCATGGATTGCGCAGGCGGCTTTCTCGAATATGAACGTGCGCGCGTGCGCTGGTTTCTCTCAATCAATGGACGTGACATGACGGCGAGCGAAGGATTCGCGCAGCGTTGTATGAATGTCGATGGAATCGGGTTCTTCGATTTCTCAAAGGGTTTTGAGGACCTGCATACCATCAGCTACGAGAAGATTGTTGCGGGGGAAGGCTTTCCTCTAGAGGATGTTCGCCCGTCAATTGAGACAGTGGCACACATTCGTTCAGCTGTACCCAGTCCGAACGAAGAAGCGCAGCATCCAATACTCGAAAAAGTATTGGCCGATCAGGGACGATACAAAGATGGCTGGCCCGTCTAGCTCTGGTGCTACGCGTGATCACATCGCGCTTATTGACCTCAAGGCGCAGCAAGCGCACATCCGCTCAAACATAGACGCGGCAATCAAACGCGTGCTTGATCATGGCGCCTACATCATGGGGCCTGAAGTCACCGAATTCGAAGCGCAGCTCGCAGAAATGTCCGGTGCCAAACACGCTATTTCTTGCTCAAGCGGCACCGATGCTTTGTTGATCGCGCTCATGGCGCACGGCATTGGGCCAGGCGACGCTGTCATCTGTCCGGCCTTCACCTACACGGCAACGCCGGAAGCCATCCGGATGCTCGGTGCCGCGGCCGTTTTTGCCGACGTCAGGGAAGACACTTTCAACATCGATCCTGAGAAACTTGAAGGCGCCACGAGGGCAGCGAAGGCGCGTGGGCTGCGGCTTCGCGCCATCATGCCGGTCGACTTGTTCGGGCAGCCGGCCGACTACGATGAGATTCTGCCCTTCGCCGAAGCACACGACCTGTTCGTATTGTGCGATGGTGCACAGTCCTGCGGGGCTGAATTTCATGGAAAGAAAGTCGGACAATTCGGACATGCCACGGCCACGAGCTTTTTCCCGGCCAAACCGCTCGGGTGTTATGGCGATGGCGGTGCAATATTCACCGACGATGGCGAACTGGCCGAGCGGATGAAGAGTATTCGCCTGCATGGCAAGGGCGAGGGAAAATACGACATCGTCCGCATCGGGCTCAACGGCCGCCTCGACACGATGCAGGCGGCAATCCTTATCGAAAAACTGAAGATCTTTCCCAAAGAAATCTCACAGCGCAATGCGATCGCGGCTCGCTACTCCCGTGCACTTGAAGGGGGGGGCATTACGCCGATCCTACGTGACGGTGTGACCAGCGTGTGGGCGCAGTACACATTGCTTCTGCCTGCTGAGCGCCGGGATGAAGTCGCAAGGGGTCTTGCAGACGCAGGAATTCTCAGTGCTGTCTATTATCCGCGGCCGTTACATAAGCAACCAGCGTATGCCGATCAGATCGTTCCGGATGACGGGCTTGCCATTTCCGAACGATTGTGTGGGGAAGTGCTGAGTCTGCCGATGCACCCCTATCTCACCGCCGAACAACAAGACCGGGTTATCGCGACTTTGCTAAACCTCATCGGTGAGTGATGGTCACGATTGCAAGCGGGATAAGACATGCAAGTGCGGACCCAACGGCTACAGGACCTTGCCTGGATTCAGGATACCGTTCGGGTCGAAGCTGCGCTTGATGGCGCGCATCAAGTCCATCTCCACCGGAGTTTTGAAGTGAACAAGCTCATCGCGCTTCATGCGGCCGATGCCGTGCTCGGCTGAGATTGACCCGCCCATGTCGCTGACCAGCTCATGAACTGCGTGGTTCATGTCCTCCCACTTGGCTAGAAATGTGGCTTTGTCGGCGGTCTCTGGTTGGGAGATATTGTAGTGAATGTTGCCGTCACCGAAATGACCGAACGGGCACGGGCGGGCACCGGGGCACATATCTTCAATTATTGCGTTCGCACGCTCGATGAACTCTGGAATGCGGGAGATCGGCACTGAAATGTCGTGCTTTATGCTGCCTCCTTCAGGCTTCTGTGCATCCGATATTTCTTCGCGCAAACGCCACAGGTCTCTGGCCTGAGCGCCAGAAGCAGCGATGACTGCGTCCAATATGATGCCTGCCTCTGCTGCATTGCCGAGCAATGACTCCAGGTTTGATGAAATGTCATTGTCAGCAGCACTGCCGGATAGCTCAACCAGGGCGTACCAGTCATGTGCAATTGAGAGCGGGTTTCTCGTCCCCTCAACGTGACGGGTCACGAACTGAACCGCGATGTGCGGCATGAATTCGAACGCCGTCAGCGAGCTGCCCGCACCTGCCTGCATTTTACGGAACAACTGCAGAGCATTCTCAAGATTTGATAACGCAACAAGGGCGGTGGCCCGCGCAGCGGGCTTCGGAAACAACTTCAGAGTTGCCGCAGTAATGATAGCAAGCGTCCCTTCTGATCCGATGATCAGGTCTTTGAGATCATAGCCCGTGTTGTCCTTGGAGAGTGTCTTCAAACCGTGCCAAATACGGCCGTCGGCAAGAACTGCTTCAAGGCCGAGTACCAAACTGCGCGCATTGCCATATGCCAACACGCCGACACCGCCGGCGTTCGTCGCGAGGTTCCCGCCGATCTGGCAACTTCCCTCCGAAGCCAGGCTGAGTGGAAACAGACGGCCACGGCTCTCAGCCTCCTCTTGTATGGCGGCGAGGGTAACGCCTGCCTCCGCCGTCAACCATTGCCCAGCCTCATCGATATTGCGAATGGCCTTCATGCGCGCCAGCGAAACGACAATTTCGTTGCCTGTTTCATATGGGATTTGTCCGCCAACTAGTCCCGTGTTGCCACCTTGGGGCACGACACCGACGCGCGCTGTGTTCGCGACTTTGAGGATTTCGGAAACTTGCTCGACAGATCCGGGACGCAACACAAGCTGAGTGGCGCCAACATAGCGATCGCGCCACTCGGTCAAATAGGCTTTTTGATCCTCCGGCGCCGTCAGCGCATTCGCAGAGCCAACGATCGCCGTAAGCCGGTCAATGAGTTCCGGTGTTGGCTTCTCAAGAGGACTGTCGATTGTGGCGCTCATTCTCTATTTGGATATTAGCGTCGGTGTTTCGCTCAGTGGGACAGCGACACAAGACCTAAGAGGCCTCGCTCATTGCTGGATGATGCGCGGTCAGGAAGGACCTAACACATGCGGCAGTCGTTCGGCACCATCTTTGCTGGGCCGCAGCCCCGTATATTCTATCCCCGCTTGCAAACACGCGATTACCCTCGGGTTGAGCCTGTTTAAAAAGCCCGGGAGCCTCGCATGAACGAGACGGACCATTTGCGCCTGCCTTATATCATGGCGGCTCAGGCGCAAAAGCACGTCACGCATAACGAAGCGCTGAGAACACTTGATGCGGTTGTTCAGCTGTCGGTTCTCGACCGGGATTTAACGGCGGCGCCTGCTTCTCCCGCGGACGGGGACCGCTATATTGTAGCTAGCGGGGCAACCGGCGACTGGGCCGGCCACGACCTGGAATTGGCCGCTTTCCAAGATGGTGCGTGGATGTTTCACGCACCGCAGGCTGGCTGGATCGCCTGGGTCGAGCATGAAACAGGCGCCGTTGTATGGAACGGGTCAGCGTGGGCGGCTTTTGGCGGTGGCGGAGGCGGGTCTTCGCCTCCAGTAACCCACAGCGCAGACGGCCTCATGCTGGCTGCAGACAAAATACGTCACGATGCACTGTTGCCCCTGAATATTCTGGACAAAGACCTCGCAACCCCGCCAGGCGCTCCGAACAGCGGTGATACTTACATCGTGGCCGCTAGCGCGACGGGTGATTGGGCTGGCCAGGACGGGAATATTGCAAGCTATCTGAGCGCAGCTTGGCGGTTTGTTTCGGCAACAGAAGGGATGATTGCCTGGGTGGCGGATGAGGACCGCCTCTACCGTTATGACGGTGCGGCTTGGGCCGACGCGCTGCAAAACCTGTCGTGGCTTGGCATAAACGCGGCGGCGGATGCGACAAATAAGTTGGCCGTCAAATCAGCCGCTTCACTGTTCGACAACGTCGGCAACGGCCACCAGGTAAAAGTCAACAAGGCAGCTGCCGCCGATACTGCTTCGTTCCTATTTCAGACAGCCTTTTCGGGCCGCGCAGAGATGGGGACGGCGGGCGATGACGACTTTCATTTCAAAGTCAGCCCCGACGGTTCGACGTTTCACGAAAGCTTCGTTCTCGATAAAGACAACGGCGATGCGGCGTTCAAGCAGAACACATCGCACGATGGCTTTTTCGATATTTCCGAGATTGCGGTTCCCGCCAATCCCGCAGCAGATACCGCGCGGCTCTATGCGAAGGACGATGGTGGTACGACAAAGCTTGCAATGAAGGACAGTGCGGGAACGGAGACCGTGTTTGGCTCAGGCGGTGGTGGCGGCGGTGGTGCATCGCTTGAGTATCTGATCGTCGTTGACGAAAAGACGGCCGGAACGCATGGGGGCACGTTTTCGTCCGGGTCGTGGGTCAAGCGAGATCTCAACACTATCAGGCGGAACAACATCAGCGGTGCATCGCTCGCCTCCAGCGTCATCACGCTGCCAGCGGGCGATTATATCGTACGCTGGTGTGCACCGGCTTATGATGTTGCCTACCACATGACGCGGTTACGCAATAAGACAGATAGCATCTCCTTCACGGGCCAAACAGCCTACAGTGGCCCAGGCGATGCCGTTAGCAACAATTCCCCTGGCGTCGCGTATTTTTCCATCGCAGCATCGAAAGACTTTGAGCTGCAGCACCAGTGCTCGACAAGCAAATCAAGTCATGGGCTTGGTCTGAACTCAGATTTTGGCGAGCCACCGGTTTACGCGATGATTGAATTCCAGAAGGTGGGATGATGCCTTCGGGGCATTTAGCGGCTGCAAACTGCATACAATATGACGTTTTCGCCAGCCGGGACGTTCTGGACCAGAACACCATTGAGCAAAAAGACAGCGGCATCCGTGCATTTGACTGCACGGATGCCGCTTTTCAACTGATCTGATTTGGGGGCTTACCTGCCGTCTGCGGCCAATCCCCAAACCTCCGCACGCGCAATGCCTTCAAAATTCAGCTTGGTGCGATAGCGGAACTGGATGCGATCAATGAACCGATGCCGGCCCTTCAGATCGATCGAAGGTGACGAATCTCCTTCGCGCAACGTGCCACTGATCCTCACTGTTTCCGATGAACCATTGCCATAGTAAATCTTCATCCCGTAAATCCGGATATCTTGATTCATGGCGCGTACGCGCACGGCACGGAACCGTCCCATATCCTTGCCGACGTGGAAGACATCCGTATCGGTCTGGAAGATGCCCGCCGATTGCGCGCCGAGCAGAACCCATTCGTTGGCCCGCGGCCTGACAAAACGTGCGGTTCGTTTTTTCGCTGGTCGGACGTAGATGTCCATCTCCGCGCGCGTGCGTGAGCTTCCAAGAGACCGGTACTTGAGCTTTATGCTCTGAATAAAGCGCCCGCGCCCGAAGCTGTAGTACGACGTCGTCTTACCTCTGCGAAGATCTCTCTTGACGCGCACTCGTTCACTTTTGCCATTGCCAAACGTAACCGTAAACTCATGCAGGCGGATGTCCGCCTTGCGTGCACGGAATGCGACGGCCTCGAAACGCCCCTTGTCTTTTCCAAAAGTCACACGGTCGGTTTCCAGGCCGCGCGAAACGTACATGCTCCTGAAGATGTATGGCTTCTCAGGTTTTGTATCAACGATACGCGGAGGCGCAACGCGGCGCGGCTCTGACCGGACCGGCAGACCCTCTACCTCAATTCTGGACCTTCTGTCCGCCCTGGCCATTGCAACTCGGATACTTTCGATGTTGCGGCCCGGACGGTTACGGAACCGCTTTAGTTCATATTCCGCCGTCGTCTCACCGCGCCCAATGTCCTGGTAGACGGAGATGAGCTGGCGGTCGCCGTTGCCCATCGTGACAACCATGCGGCGAATGTAGAGGGGATTGCCTGTGACGCGCAGCCTGATGCGCTCAATGGGCCGTCTCTTTTTGCCAACCGGGATGACGGCTGACCGTGTGCCGGAACTTATCCGTTCGCTTGCAAGCGACTGAAACGATCCACCGGCGCTTAGCCCGACCAGTTCCAGACGCACAGGTCTGCGGGAAAAACTTGGGCGAATGCTGACAATAACCTCGTCGATGAAGCGCTCGTCGCCAGCTAGATCGATGTTGGTTGTCGCATCACCTGCGCGCAATCGGACAAAACCTGAAACACGCTGGCGTCTGCCGTTGCCAAACAGGATATCTACGGCGTGGATACTGACGCGTTGGTTGACAGCTCTCAGGCGGATTTTCTCAAGTCTGCCCGCCTTGCGGCCGACCGGGATTACAATACGATCCTGTAGCCGGGGCGCCTGACCATCGGCAACCACACTCCAGCCATCGTCACGGGCATGGGCAGGTGCAGTTATGGCGACCGTGAGGAGACCAAAAAGTGCGGCAAAAACAATCCTAAACATCGCAACCTCTAGCTAGAGCACAAACCAGTTTGATTCAGCGCGCGAGATGCCCATGCCAGTAGAACGGGTCTGAGCAGCCCTTTCGTTCTGGATCACACTAGCAACCAAATGACCAAGTGTCCGTCGTGTTTCAAACTTAGCTCGCGGGCAACATTCAAAGGCAAGGCGAGCATGACACAACAGATGCCTAGTCTTGGCGCAGGGGGCGATGGCAATCATCAGACTACTGCACACACCCGGGATTTGTTGGTATTGGCAGAAGAAGACCGCAATATGTTGGTGTGTATTATGTTTTTAGAATTGCTGTTTCCCCGGATTGAATAGTATCTGCTGGCCAGTTGGGCTTAGTTTTTACTGCAACTGCGAAGGTCACGATTTCAACTGTTCTGAAAAATCGAAGTCTAACCCCGTAAGATGAACCGGCAATCCGACTCTGGATCATTGTCTGTGTATCATGCGTTGCACGAAGGTAGGGCCGCCTTGGTTCAGGCTAACCTTGTATAGATATGGCGGTGCTGTCATGAAAAATCGGCAGGATATCCTTCCCTAACGCGAAGGCCCGAGCTTCGCATGATTTTATTCCGAGGTACTCCTTTGAAGCCACCGGATTGCGCTCGTTTGAGTGAAGCGTTGCTGCCAGTCGTGCTGGCGGCAGGAGCCGAGATCTTGCGGCATTTCAAGTCGGGCGCACCGCCGGATTCGAAGAGCGATGGTTCGCCTTCGACGGCAGCGGACAGAAACTCTGAAATCATAATTACCGACGGTCTCCATCGGATCGCGCCTGGCATACCGGTTATCGCCGAGGAGGCCTTTGAAAGTGGCCAAAGATCGGACGCGGGTGACCTGTTCTTTCTGGTTGATCCATTGGATGGAACCCGGGAGTTTATTGCCGATCGGGCTGAGTTCACCGTGAACATCGGCCTGGTCGCAAATAACAAGCCCTTGTACGGTCTGATTTATGCGCCCGCGTTGTCGAAGCTGTACCTGACTGTGGCAACAGATGATGCCCGCGCGGCGGATGTCGATTGCACTGGCACGGACATGAGCTTTGGCGATCTGAACTTCAGAAAGCTTGCAACACGCCCTGCAAATCACAACGCGCCCACCATCATCACCAGCCGCTCGTTCGGTAGCGAACGGTTGCGGGACTGGCTGCAGTCAACGGCGGTAGGTGAACGGCTGATCGCAGGCTCCTCGCTGAAGTTCTGCATGATTGCCGAGGGTCAAGCCGACCTCTACCCAAGGTTCGGACGCACAATGGAGTGGGATACCGCTGCAGGTCACGCAATCCTAGCAGCGGCAGGCGGCGCTGTATGCCGGCTGGACGGAGCGGAATTAACCTACGGCAAAGTCGATGCCGGGTTTGCCAATCCAACATTTTTTGCAAGCGGGAGTCTCGATTTGCTCGAACGGCTGCTGCCAATTGCATAGCTGCGCTCATTCGCGACCTGACACGAACCAATGCGAGGACTCACAAGGCCAACTCACGAACTGAGACCACGCGAAATGTCTTTAATTGATCATCGTGTTCATTGATTGAGACATATTCGCCTGGAACGAACGCATGGGACGCAAAGCGGTAACCGGTTTCATCGTCTAGTTCGTCACCGTGGATGTCATAGTGGAATGCCCATCGTCCACCTCGCTTAAGGACGAGATGACCGACCTCATCGTCTTCACCCTTCCAAAATCGCCAAACGCGGCAAGCCTTCTTGTTTGATCGCCACTCGTCCTGGTCGATATGACCCTTCTCATCCAATGGTGCTGCGAATTCATAACCGCGCTCGCTGCTTCCTTGAGGGAATTCGTGATCGCGCGCGAGTTCCAGACGAATACGCATCATTGTCATTGTATTGCCTCCGCAAAGTGCCTTTAACGACAGCGAGGCACGCATGGCGTACATCACTTTGAGCGGTAGGCTTTGCCGGATTGCGCCGTTGACCGCCGGCGAGGCCTTGCCGTTCATGAAGAGGCTGGCGTTAAGCCAACCTCAACTTGGATCAAAGCCCATCCAGCCGGTGGAGATCGTTGACGCTGATCAAATCATCGTCTTCAGCACGGTCCCCACGGCGAACGCCAAGGTGGCAGCAGCCATCCCGATGGCAAGGGTTTCGAGCCCCGACATCCACCATTTGGTCAACGACCAGCGGCTCTTGGCAGATCCGATCGCGAAGAAAACAATGGCGGTCGCCAAAAGTGAAATGATGGCGGCGCTCGGCCAGCCGAAAAGAAAGGGAATGAGCGGGACAAGACCGCAGATCAAAAAAGCGACAAAGGTGCTCGCCGCAGCACGCGCTGGCGATCGCAACGTGCCGGCTAGGCCGTATTCTTCAGCGAGCATGAAACTTACCCAACGGTCATCGTTTGCTGTAATCGCTTTGACAGCTTCGTTTAGTGGTTCTCCGCTGAGCCCTTTCTGGCGCAGAAGCTCGCGAACCTCCGCTCTTTCGCCATCAGGCACCTGATCGATATGCTTTAATTCTATGGCCTTTAGTCGGACATAGTCGTCAACTTCCGTCTTGGTCCCAGTATAGTTGGCCGCCGCCATTGACAGCCCATCGGCAAATAGGTTCGCAAGGCCCAAGATAATCAGCGCTCGGAAACTCAGCTGTGCGCCCTCAACGCCTGCGACGATCGCAAATGTTGTAATAGCGCCGTCAATGCCGCCATATACAAAATCTCGCAGGTAACTTACAGGCGGCTTTTGGGCTAAGCGCCGGCGGATGGCCTCGGTCGTGTGATCGTGTTCCAGTTTTTGTTCTACCATCGTACGTACCATTGGTGCACGCAGGCACGGTGGAGTTCAGAGCCTAAGCGCTGCGACGGCCACCATCAAGCTCAGGCGAATTGGAACGGAGCACAAGGATTGGCACAAAAGAGATCGGATGAGACGCAGTCCCGCTTGGAAGCGATCATTAACGGTGCCGTATTCGCAATCATAACCATTGATGACTGTGGAACCGTCCAGGACTTCAACCCTGCCGCAGAGCAGATGTTTGGATATCGCCGCGCGGAAGTTTTTGGCCACAACTTGTCCATGCTTATGCCTGAGCAAGATGCGCACAAGCACGACGGCTACATCCGCAGTTATCTGGAAACGGGCGAGAAAAAAATCATTGGTATCGGCCGGGAGACGTTGGGCAAAAAAAAGGACGGGAAGATCTTTCCAATCCACCTGACAGTCAGCGAAGTTAACCTGGCCGACCGAAAACTGTTCACCGGAATGATTCTTGATATCTCTGAGCGTGTTGTGGCTGAAAAGCGCGTCCGTGAGCTGCAGGACGAGCTGATCCACGTTGCGCGCTTAAGCGCGATGGGCGAGATGGCATCGGCACTCGCACATGAATTGAACCAACCGCTTACTGCCATATCGAATTATTCAAGCGCGGCGAAGCGAATGCTTGACAGTGGCCAGCCGCAGGCGACGGATGCCGCGACCAAGCTTGTCCTTAAGGCCAGTGAACAGGCGCAGAGGGCTGGCGAGATCATCCGCAGGCTGCGCCAGTTTATTGTTCTTGGTGAAACAGATCGTGCCTGGCATGACCTTGCACCTTGCGTGCAGGAGGCGGCGGAACTGGGTATGGTGGGATCTTCGGCAAAGGCAGTTCGCTTTGAGCTTGAAGTGGAGCCTGACTTGCCGCAGGTGCTGATCGACCGTATTCAGATCCAACAGGTTTTTCAAAATCTGGTGCGTAATGCCGTAGATGCCCTCGACGACTGGCACGGCGAGAAACGTATTCACGTTTCACTGCGAAACATTGACGGTCAGGCAATTGAAATCGATGTGGAAGACACCGGGCCGGGCATTAGAGAAGATGTGCGCGATCGTTTGTTCCAACCATTTGCGACGACCAAACCTAATGGTATGGGTATCGGACTTTCAGTGAGCCGGAACATCGTGGATTCACATGGTGGGCAAATTGAAGCGGAAGACCGCGCCGACGGTGGAACCAAGTTCCGCGTGGTGCTGCCCGTCAGTCAATCATAGTGGAAGACCCATGGCCGACGACAACATTATCTGCATTGTCGATGACGATAGCGCCGTGCGCGACTCGCTTGAGACGTTATTGTCAATCGAAGGATACCTGCCACAGGCCTTTGGCGACGCAACGAGCTTTCTGAACGAGACCGGAAACAGCTCTGTCCAATGCGTGATATTGGATGTGCGTCTTCCTGATGCTGACGGCATCGAGGTTCTAAACAAGCTCAATATGCGCGGTTTTCAAGCACCCATCATTGTAATTACGGGGCATGGAGATGTCGCCATGGCGGTCAAAGCTATGAGGCTCGGTGCAATCGATTTTATTGAAAAGCCATTTGACCCTGATGCCTTGGTTGCGTCGGTCAGAGAAGCGGTAGGCGAATTCCAGAAGCAAAAGGACGCTTCAAATTTGGCTGGGGATGCGCGCTCACGCATGAGTCGGCTGAGCCCACGTGAACACGAGGTCATGTTACGCCTTGTCGGCGGCCAACCCAATAAGGTGATTGCTTTCGAGCTTGGGCTTAGCACGCGCACAATCGAAATTCACCGTGCAAGAGTGATGGAAAAGACGGAAACAAAGTCACTCTCGCATCTCGTCAGACTGGCGATTGCGGCCGGCGTTACGCCGGTTCTTTAGTAGCGCTCGAAGGTTCCTATTTCTTCGCCGACACCGGAAATATCTGACGCTCGTCAGCAATCGCGGCGCTTTTAGGTAGTTTCCCGGAGTTTTCACAAACGTGCGATTTAGCAAGACTGTGCACTGGCGGGCCATGCCCGGCACCGGCCATTGGCTCAACTGATGGAGACACGATCATCCTGTGTTGTCAGACAATGAACGCTCAGGCGCTCCGCACTTCACCAGTTATTGCAGTCGTTGATAGTGACGATGCGGCTCGTGCGTCGTTTGAAGCGCTGCTCAATGGGGCCGGATACGATGTTACGGTATTTTCCAGCGGCAGATCCTTTTTGGACGAGCTAACCAGCCTCTCCGCCGATTGCGTGCTTCTGGAATACCGGATGCCTGACCTAGGTGGGCATATTCTTGCCCAGAGGCTTCGTACTTTAGTTGGACGTCCTCCGCTTATTCTGATGTCAACGATGCCGAAGCTTATCTCACCAGCACGTGTGCGTGAATTGGGTGCGATCATGGCGCTGGAAAAGCCGATTGAAGAGAATTCATTGTTCGATGCATTGGAGTTTGCGATCGATATGCGAACGTCGGCTAGCCCCTCCATTGGGGGTGCGACAAGGCGTGCTACGTAGTATTCCCAACTAACAATTCCTCCCACATCGCGGTTAGCTAACATGAGCGCTGAGCAGCTCCCCTTTCCACGCGGTATCAGGAGGTTTCGATGTCATTATCGGTCGTACCTTTGCACGATAAACCGAACGACGACCGCGCTATCGTCCTAAAAGATTTGTGTGCCCCCCAGACGTGCCAGAATGGAAAGTGCGGTCCGGGTAGCTGTGCCATTCTTAACCAGATCGGCATCAAGAAGGTCTACCAGCCGGGCGAGAATATCTTTTGGGAAGATGACGAGGCTGAGTTCTACTTCCTAGTGAAAACCGGTGTCGTGCGCGGCTGCCGCCTGCTCAGCGACGGGCGGCGGCAGATCAGCAGGTTCATCTTTTCTGGAGACCTCATAGCGCATAGCAGCAACGGCCACTACGCTTACACTGCCGAAGCCGTGACACCGGTCACTGTCGTTGTCATTCCACGTTGCCGTCTGGACCAGCAGGTTGGGCAGATCGAATGTCTGCGAAACCTTTTCACGCAGAGCATTCTTGACGAGCTACAGGAGGCACAGGAACAGGTGTTGGTTCTTGGCAAGATGACGGCGACCGAACGCGTTGCTCATTTCCTGTTGAACCTTGCCAAGCATACGCCCGGCGGCCCTGATAGGCCAATCGAGATACCCATGACCAGGTCTGATATTGCCGATCATTTGGGATTGACCATAGAAACTGTCAGCAGAGTGATCGGGCGGTTAAAACGCGATGGAAAGATCGCTTTGTTGAGTACCAATCGCGTCTCGGTTCCCAATCCAACGAGGTTGTCGGAACCATTAGACTGCACGGCGGCTTAGTAGGTGCCGGGCGCTGTTGTTATCTGCGCGCATGTGAGAGCCACTCATTTGCGCGCATTGCCGTTATTAGAGAAGAACGAGAAAGGAAGACGACGGTGGATGCACAAGTCCAGGACAGCCTGATTGGCCACAACTCGAAAGGCGTGCTGCTCAAGATCGAGGCTCGCTTCTTCAATAGCCTTGCCAAATACTCCGGCAAGGAGGGCCTGTGTCAGCAGCTCGAAGTGGAGGCGGGAACAACCGTCGGCGACTTGGTACAAATGTTTAACCTGCCGCTTTCTGAAATCTTTCTGGTCCTGCGGAATGGCCGCGACATAACACCTGGCATCTATCAGGGTGGCGTCGTCAATGAAGCGGTGGCGCTAGATGAGGGCGATGTCATCGCCTTTTCCGGGCCGGTGCCCTACAGCTTTGGCTATGGCGCGCCCGTCGTCTGAGCAACTCGCTACATCAAGGCCCTGCACGCCGAAGCAGCCATCTTGAATGGGCTTAGATTAAGAGGCTATGTTTCTGGGCATACCGCCCACTGGACAGCTGACATCAAGCTAGCACACAATGACGGATGCGTTCTCCCCGAGAATGGTTGAGGGCGCATCCGTTTTTCTTTGTCCTCTTTGCGGTGATGAACATGACTGGCCAAGCCTTTGACTTCCGATTTCTGGAACAATTCGGCATTCCGCTGAAGAGGTTTCGCATGGGATCAAATATTTTCACCAAAGGAGATAGCGGCGACAGCATGTTCGTCGTGCTTGAGGGAAAGGTGAAGATTGCCGAAGGAGATACCGTCCTGGAGCAGGTCGGACTGTATGGGATATTCGGCGAGATGGCGCTCATCGATCAAGGGCCACGCAGCGCCAACGCTATCGCGGAATCGGCGACGGAAGTTGCTGTCATCAACGAGCCAACGTTCATCAAGCTCGTTGGAGAACGGCCAGCCTTCTCCCTTTACGTCATGCGTCAACTCGCAGCGCGCATCCGACGCATGAACGAAAATCTCTAGCAGGATATTGAGAAGCTGACCCGCCGCGGGAGTGGAACATCACTCCAACTCCTAGGGAGCCAGCGCCAAAAATGTTACAAATCTAAACCTGGGGGTTACAACGCCGCGCAAACCCAACCTACTCCACGATGGCAGCAAGAATCCAGGCCAGGACGATGAGCAAACCTCTATCTCTCAAAACCAAAATGTCGCCAAAGCAAGATGGCCAGACGCGTCAGCGCTTGAAGCCACAGGAGCGGGAAGCCCTTATCGTCGATGCAGCAATAGACTTCTTTGCCGAACATGGGTTTGAGGGCACAACGAGAAAACTCGCAGATCAGCTGGGCATCACACAACCTCTTCTTTACAGGTACTTTCCCACCAAGCAGCAGCTGATTGAGCGGGTATATCAAGAAGTGTATGTCAGCCGTTGGAACCCCAAGTGGGAGCGCATCATCAAAAACAGAAAGCTGCCGCTGGAAGACAGATTAATCGATTTCTATAAACAGTATGCGCATTCGGTCTACAACCGCGTGTGGGTGCGAATGTTTCTTTACTCGGGGCTTTCAGAAACAGACATCAATGACCGCTATCTTGCGATTATCAAA
Organism: Hyphomicrobiaceae bacterium; assembly: GCA_965222485.1. GTDB lineage: Bacteria > Pseudomonadota > Alphaproteobacteria > Rhizobiales > Hyphomicrobiaceae > CBDCUC01. The sequence goes on along the minus strand of CBDCUC010000040.1, from coordinate 629,776 downwards.
AAAAACGTCTTGACCCCAATCTGCATCGAGCTGCGTCACGAAAACAAACTGCCGACATTGCGTAAGGCAGCCATCTCGGATGAGGAATTGGAACTTGCCTGGGGCATGCAGGGCGTGATCTTTTACCGGGCCGTTCGCCATTTTGTTTATGGCCTGCCACTTGCAGAAGATGTTGATCAGGCGATTGAGAACGATGTGCGCCTGTTTATGCGGGGGGCGCCACGAACTCAGAAAGACATCATCAAACGACAGTTATCGTGAGTTGGCGGAGGGGGTGGGATTCGAACCCACGAGACGGTTACCCGCCTACCGGTTTTCGAGACCAGCGCCTTCAGCCACTCGGCCACCCCTCCATAACGTCCGCCGGCCAGCGTCCAAAAAAGTGCCGTCCGCTTGCCTGGCCCATCGCCGGAGGCTGGCTTTTTGCCCGAAGGCAGAGGGATTGGCAAGTGCGGAAAATCCATCGGGTCAAAGACCTGTTACACATCGCGGAAATAGGCAAGCTGACGGATAAGCAACCCCAACACCGGATGGACCAACGTTAAGGTAAAACTGAACGTGTTGTCGGGCTCCTGACGATGGATAATGGTCATGAGGCCCGGCGATAGAACCTTCGGAATTGTCATACGTATGCCGCCGATTTGAAGAACGTAGCGCTCGGAGCGAAATACGAGGGCACCGTCCTCAACGGTAACGCGAAGCGTCATGCTGATACCTGAACCGACATACTCCTCAAGGCCTGTTGGGCCTGTGAAGCGTTTGGCCGAGTGTACGACCTGAGGAAACCGGCCCGGTCTGCCATAAATGCGTGTCCAAACCTGCCCGCCGAAATGTGAGTCCTCAGTAACCGTGACGATGGCTTCGCCGATCGCCCCGTTGGTTTCAGGGAGCGGCGTTCCAATCAGACGGCCCAATAAGGCAAGCGTTCGTCCACCCAACGATAATTCCGTTGCGACGACATTGCCCGCATACAGCTTTGCACCACCAGGTGGGATGGCGGCAGAAAACCGGCGCCGGACCGGTGCCGGCAGCTGTGCCCACGCGACTGAGCCCAAAAGATTGCGGAACCGTTCGTCTTTCGCTTTGGTTATGTCGGAGGTCGGTCTGGATGGCGTTGCCCGCGCGAACACGCGGCGGTCAGGGTGTTGCGCCCCGTTTGCGGACTGATAACAGTCGATTTCGATATCTTCGTTGCATACCGGTTGGGCTACAGCGATGGCGTCCTGGTTGGTGCACTTACTAAGACGCGTTTCGCCAACTGGCGTTTCATCCATTGCTGCAACCTCCTGATATTTTCAAACCAATTGCCAAAAAAACGCGCGTGATAAGCACCAACACGCAGTGCATAGGCGTGCGCATTAGGGCTTTCTCTTACGTGCGGGCTTCGAGCCGGCTCCGACAAAACGTGCGATCGCTCCTCCCATTCGAAGAAGCGCCATGATGGTCGCGCTCGGTAGACGCATAATTTCATCAAAGCTTCGGTCGACCACCGTCATGAATTCCAACATCGCAGCCATACGCTTGCGAGCCGTCGCGGACACGTTGCGATCGCCTTGGGCTGCGTCAACGCAATGTTGAAGTACGAGCAGCGTGGGATCGAGTTCGCGCTCCTTGCGGCCGCGCGCGATGCGCCGGACCATTTCGAACATATCGGCTTCGGCCTCAAAGAAATCGCGCCGATCGCCGAATTGGGGAACACGCCGGATCAACGACCACGACAGAAGCTCACGCAGGGAATTGGATACATTTGAGCGCGCCAGTCCTAGCCGCTCGGCAATGTCCTCTGCGCTTAATGGTCGTTCTGCCAAAAACAGCAGCGCATGGATTTGGGCCACCGAACGATTGACGCCCCAAACCGCACCCATTTCGCCCCAATGCAGGACGAAGCGCTCAATGGCGGCAGGCATACCAGATTTTACAGTTATTTCTGTCATGACAGAAATATGCGAAAGGATTTGAAGGATTTCAAGATGCAATTTGCATTGTTGACGACATTCACTGCTGTCATGCAGCGAAAGGGGTTTGGCGGCGCCTCAAGGCGGCTAGCCCAACGTGGCTGGCTCGGACAGACACCCCCTGCCGAAGAATTAGGCACAGCAGGGCTGCCGTCTCGTGGCAGCGCTCTTCCGCACCTCAAAGATGAAATTTGCAATTGGCGCAGAATTCCCGTACTTTGCGGCAATTCCAGACAAAATATCGTCGCTTACTGCGCATTGACCCAGAGCAGCGCAGAAGAATTAATCGTGTAAAGAAACAAGAAATCAGGCCTGAATTCTATCGGTTTGGGCTGTCTCGAGAGATTAGTGACAAGTAAAGCTAACATAGACTTGCGGGACGGCCACGGAAACGTACGTATTCTTGGACTTGACCTTCATAATCCCGTTTTCTTCGTTTCTGCAGTAGTCATAATGGGGTTTGTGCTTGTTGCCCTGGTTTTTCAGACCGGCGCCCAGGACTTTTTCGGCTGGCTGCGCCCCTGGATAACTAGCCGGTTTGATTGGCTGTTTATGATTGCGGGCAATCTTTTTGTGGCGTTTTGCCTGGGCCTTGCCGTGTCTCCATGGGGACGCATCAGGCTCGGTGGTGCCGACGCCAAGCCGGCCTATTCCTACCCTGGCTGGTTCGCCATGCTATTTGCGGCCGGCATGGGGATCGGCCTCATGTTCTTTGGTGTGCTCGAGCCGGTCTATCACTTCCAAAAACCGCCGCTTGGGATCGACAGCACGGACACGGCAGAGCTGCAGTCGGCAGCAATGGCGGCAACGATCTTTCATTGGGGCCTGCACCCGTGGGCCATTTATGCCCTGGTCGGGCTGGCACTGGCGTTCGCGCATTACAACAATGGGCTGCCGCTCACCATTCGCTCCGCCTTTCACCCGCTGTTCGGCGACGCCGTCTGGGGCTGGCCGGGGCATATCATCGACACGCTTGCCGTCTTTGCAACGCTGTTTGGATTAGCTACATCGCTCGGCTTCGGCGCGGAGCAAGTCAGTGCCGGCCTTCTCTATTTATTTGGCGTTCCTTCAACGGATGCGACCAAGGTTTTGCTCATTATCGGCATCACGTCGATTGCGGTGATGTCAGTCGTGGCCGGGCTCGATGCCGGCGTAAAACGCTTAAGTGAGCTCAACATGGTGCTGGCGACCCTGCTCCTGACGTTCGTCATCGTGATGGGCCCGACGCTTTATATCCTGACGTCGTTTGCGACGAACGCGGTCGACTATGTTTCCTACCTGCCAAGCTATGCCAATTGGATCGGGCGTGAAGACAGCGAGTTCATGCACGGCTGGACCACATTCTATTGGGCCTGGTGGATTGCCTGGTCGCCATTTGTCGGCATGTTCATTGCCCGCATCTCACGCGGACGCACCGTGCGCGAGTTCATTACATGCGTTCTGATCGTGCCGACGCTTGTCAGCATCTTATGGATGACGGCGTTTGGCGGCACTGCAATCAGCCAGTTCGTCAATGACGGATACACCGGCGTCAGCGAAGCGGTGAAGGCCTGGCAGCCTGAGCTATCACTTTACAAAATGCTGGAACCGATTCCCTACGGCAAGGCGGCAGCGTATGTCGCCGTCCTCCTTGTGATCGTTTTCTTCGTCACGTCATCGGATTCAGGTTCGTTGGTCATCGATACTATGACCGCTGGCGGAAAGCTGGATCCCCCCATCGTCCAGCGCGTGTTCTGGGCGATGACGGAAGGGCTCGTCGCTATTTGTCTATTGCTGGGTGGCGGTCTTGCTGCGCTTCAGGCGGCATCGATTAGCATGGGCTTACCTTTCGCGATCGTCCTTATCCTTATGTGTTTGAGCCTAGCGATTGGGCTCATGGCGGAGCACCAACTTCAACCTGCGAACAGCAAGAGCAGACCGGGTCCGGCAGCAACGCGATGATCGCTGACCAGCTGCGGTGACCCATGAATAGAATGCGGCAAACTTTGTGAGGCTTAAATGAGCAATACTCCAAATAAGGATCTTATCCAGACGGAGCAATCCTATGGAAAGGAACCGCTCACGGTGCGCGAAACCGATCAATACCGCGCCGAGTACATCAAGAGCTTCGTTGAGAAATGGGACGAGTTGATCGACTGGGACGCGCGCGCGAAAAGCGAAGGTCGCTTTTTCATCGACGTGCTGAAGTCGCGCGACAAGGAAAAGGTTCTCGACGTTGCCACCGGCACCGGCTTTCACTCCGTGCAACTGATCAAGGCTGGCTTCGACGTGACAAGCGCGGACGGCAGTGCGGCCATGCTCGCCAAAGCGTTTGAGAACGCCAAATCGCGGCGCATCATCCTGAAGACCGTGCAGGCGGACTGGCGCTGGCTTAACCGCGACATCCACGGCAAGTTCGACGCCATCATCTGCCTTGGCAATTCGTTCACGCACCTGTTCAAAGAGTCTGACCGTAGACGCGCACTAGCCGAATTCTATGCGGCGCTGAAACACGACGGCGTGCTCATCATCGACCAACGCAATTATGATGTAATCCTGGACGAGGGCTTTTCCTCCAAGCACCAGTATTACTACTGCGGCGATCAGGTGGTGGCGGAGCCGGAGCACGTGGACGCAGGGCTGGCGCGCTTCACCTACACGTTCCCGGACAAGTCGGAATACAAACTCAACATGTTCCCCTTGCGCAAAAACTACATGCGCGAGCTGCTCGGCCAGGCCGGCTTCCAGTCGATCCACACCTACGGCGACTTCCAGGAAACCTACCAGGACAAGGAACCGGACTTTTTCGTGCACGTGGCAGAAAAGGCGTACCTCAATGTCTAATGGTGCTCCAGGCGCAGCAGCGATCGATGAGGCGGAGGATGTCGTCGCCAAGGCGGAAGCCTATTACGACAGTGATGATGCGGATAACTTCTACTTCCAGATTTGGGGCGGGGAAGACATCCACATCGGCCTTTACGATGAGACCGGCGACATCGCCACAGCAAGCCGGCTGACGGTTGAGGAGATGGCGCGCGTGGCAGCGCCTATCGGTCCGGACACCAAGATCCTCGATATCGGCGCGGGCTATGGCGGCGCGGCGCGTCTGCTTGCCAAGACCTACGGCTGCAAGGTCGACTGCCTCAATTTGAGCGCCACACAAAACGCCACCAATGAGCGGCTGACCAAAGAGCAAGGGCTCGACCACCTGATCAGCGTCAAGCAGGGCAACTTCGAAGAGATCCCTTCGCCGGACGGCGAGTATGATCTCGTCTGGTCGCAGGATGCGATTTTGCATTCCGGCAAACGCGAGACCGTGTTGCGCGAGGTTGCCCGCGTGTTGAAGCCGGGCGGACGATTTATTTTCACGGACCCGATGCAGGCGGACGACTGTCCGGATGGCGTGTTGCAAGCGGTTTATGACCGCATTCACCTGGAGAGCCTTGGCTCGTTCAAGTTCTACCGCGACGCTGCCAAGCGCGTCGGCTTGGAGGAAATCTCAGTCAACGACCTGACGCCGCAATTGCGCCGGCATTACACGCGCGTTGGCGAAGAGCTTGCCGCCAACTACGATCGCATGGCGGCGGCGTCATCAAAGGACTACCTCGACCGCATGATCGCGGGCCTCAAGCACTGGGTCGCGGCGGCTGAAAAGGGCTACCTCGCCTGGGGCATTATGTATTTTAGGAAGTAGTTGGTTTGTTCGTGGGCTAGTTTTTTTGACGCCGACGCCAACGGCTTCGCCTAGATTTTTAATTGCGCCGATCGCGACGCCTCCGGCTACCGCGACGGCGGTCAGCTCGCCGCTTGCCGCATTATGCGCCGGGCTGCCGCCGCCTGGCCCGGGCGAAGTTTGCCGCGTACAAACTCTTTCCGGCCGCTGCCCCCGACTTGAATCAACGGAACGCCTCGCGATGCGCTCCCCATTAAGCCCGGGACGGGTTCGAGTATGCGGGAGGTGTGCCGGTTTCGTGTGCCGGCGCTTCAGCGCCGAATGCGCGAAAAACTGCGCCTCGCGATGCGCTCCCCATTAAGTAATGCAGCCGACGTGCGAGGTGGCCGTGCAATACCACGACCGCGCAGCAATATTCGTTGCTTGCTAAGCCTGCGGTTCGCATATGCTTCAAACGCAAGGTATTAGCCGTCTTATAATCCTGCCATCTGCCATATTCAATTTCATTCAGTATTCTTTTTTGTATAGGAGCCTTGTAGCTAACACGCGGCGTTACGAGCCAGTGCACCGGTCTGTCAGCAAGTAATTCCTGGAATTAAGAGATGTCGATAATGGATCATTTTGATCAATATCTTTTGCGACTTCTTGAGGTCAGTAACAGAATAATGGGCATCTATTCTGCGTCGACATTGCGACTCTTGCAGCTTGGGCGACGACTTGTGTCGAAACGCAAAGAGCAAGATTCACACGCCTCAATGAGCAGCCAGGTAACTTGAGTCAAGGATGGGCAAAACGAACGTCAAGGAGCAATGGATCTGGCTGTCAGAACCAACCTACGATTCAACGATTGACCAGCTTTTATTAGCGCCTTGCGGCTCAACGGCAGCAAACCTGTATCGTGGGCACTGGCTAACCTAAATTGCGGCGTTGGAAAAACGACGATCTGCCACAAATTCGCTGCACAGCATCGCTTTCGACCAAGCTTTCTTCAAGGCTAACATTGCGGAAGACCATGATGACCCTGCCCCCTTTGGTCCTCGATATGCATCAACAGCGTCTGTTCTGGATGGTCCTTGTTGACCGCACGAGTTGCAAACTCGTTCGGTGTGAGCCGCCTCCGAGAGCTGGGCTGCGGGCGATCAAATGAATCCGGACGTTGATTTTAATCGGTTCAATGGTGCCGATTCTGCGCTACCTCGGCCTGCCAGAGTTCGATCGGAACAGCACTCGTTCAGCGGGGAAGAATTTCCGTCGCGTGCATCGGCTCATTTCTTTTGCTGACTTTGCGATTGCAAAGGCGTTCTCATCGGCTTACCCAGGTGCTTTGTAGTGCCAAGCCATTGACACCCACGCTCTTCAAAACTTTCAGGCCATGCATGGCAGTTCGAAGTGAGTTCGGTGACCATTATCGCTGACAATCACTTTCGGCCTCACCCGCGCGATCCAGTCATGTTGTTCAATACGATGGGCACAATTGCGCCCCGAGATCGACGTGCTTGCGGCGATGGGCCGTGGTCAGCACTCACGCGAGAAGTCGTCGACCACATGCGAGAATGCGGAAGCGCTTCTCCGTTTGCTCAAAAATCGGAAATTGTCTGATGTCGCTGACCAGCGCTCGTTGCGAACCACTTCGACCAGATCAAGTGGAGCACGCGCTAGATCAAATCGGGGACAGCGCTTGTTTGCGTCCGCCGCGTTTCCTGGCCGTCAGGCGCTCTTCGCACCCGTAGATCCGAAAGAGCTTCTTGTGGTTGTGGACCTTGAGCTGTGTGGCCCTCGAAATACTTGAGCGTTAGGATGTGCAGGCGCCGTGTCAGCGCCATCGAACCGGCGGCGAAGGTCCGCCAAGAGCTACCCGTTCTGATTTCCTAACTGGCGCGATGCGGGTGCGCATAATGTGCGGCTACCATCTATCCCTTCTTCCCAGTTTCCGACCCTTTAGGTTGGCTATCGTGGCGTGCTGCTTCATCCCGAAGACAGGTACCGTAACGCGCACCTTGCGATTGATAGCCACAATCCAGGACCAGTTCGATACGCCCAACTCCCGAGCTCCTCTCGCCGGGCGTCTCGGAAGTTGTGTTTCACGCTGTCGCCATCTCTTTCTGAGCGTCGAGTTGTCGGCGAAGCGTTGCTGCATCGGCCAGCAGTTTCTTCAGGGAAAAGATTTGCCGGTTCTCGTCTTCACAACGCCAAGTTCAGCCGCTTGGCCTCCGAGACTGGCCAGAGGCGTCCATTGTGCCGCAAAGATTCGACTTCCAGGCGCGTTTGGCTGATATGCCGTCCACGAAACATCGGCAGAACCTCGGCGGTCTTAATGCCAAGGCTGCCTGCTCCTTCAGGATCGCATGATTCTGATGGGGCGAAAACCCAATCATCTCTTGAAGGATCATCGTCTGGCCATCTCCTTGTTGCGGATCGACAACTCTAGGTACAGAACCAATGGCACGCTTTGAACTCCCCTGACGCCGAGGCTCACACCCGGAGGTATCCACGCACGGGGGTGTGGTTGGCAACCAAAATTCTCCCGTCACCCCTGCGAAGGCAGGGGTCTGTCCACGTGTCGGCGGTGTCGTGACCTCGATGGTTGGATGGATCCCGGCGCTCTATTGTTGCGCGCCTTCGGCACGACGCCCGGGATGACGGAGTTGGGCTGAATCTTCGTTATTTTATCGAGTTGCGCTGACGCCAACGGCTTCGCCTACTGGCGCGGCGGGACGCGCCCGCGCAGGTCCTTGATTTGCCCACCTGCTATTCAGCGCTATTGCGCTGGCACGTGAATCGGCGACGGGCACGGCTTTGGCTACACCTTTGTTTGACGCCGACGCCAACGCGCTGCGTCTACTGGCTCGCGGGAAGTTCCTCGCTCTGCTCGGGCCAGCGCCTACTGAAGGCTCTTTGCGACCTCAACGGCCTTTGCCAGATCAGGCAGATTGGTGATCTCCGGCACCACTTGAAGGTGGCGAACGACATTGTCCTTGTCGGTAACGATGAGTGCGCGGGCCAGGAGGTTGAGCGGTTTGATCAACAAGCCGTTCTTCAGCCCGAACTGTGCTCCCTTATAATCCGACAGAAACGTGACGTTCTTGATCTTCGCCTCTTTGGCGAAACGTCCCTGCGCAAACGGCAGATCCATACTGACCGTAATCAATTCAACCTTGCTCACGTCCAGCCCGCTCTTTTCGCTCAGCTCGTGCGTTTGCGCCTCACATACAGGCGTATCGACAGACGGGACGACGCTTATGATCTTCGGCTTACCTTTGTTTTCCGCCAGATTTACTCCGGAGAGATCGCCCGCGGTTAGCACGGCGGACGGCAGCGGCTTGCCGACCTCGATAGCCGTACCCAACAGCGCGAGCTGGTCGCCCTTGAAGGTCACGTTTGACCCTTCGCCGGGTCTCGTCGTCTCGCCTGAGACGTTGATTGCTGCCGTGTCGGCTGCTTGAACGTTTTGGACGAACGGGAGCAGCGCAATTATTGCAAGCAAGACGATGCGTTTCATAGGAACCTCGGGCGTTATTCGCGATCCAGCGACGATATTTTAGTGCACGCGAAAGCCTTGACGCAACAGTTCTGGATTAGGCTTTGCGACGAACTCTTCGGGCTAGTCTTTTTCACGTGCTGTTCGGTGCTGCGCACCGGCACGTGAAGCTCGCCGATCGCGACGCCTTCGGCTTGCTTTTTATTACGCCGACGCCAACGGCTCCGCCTACTGGCGGCGGGAGGTAACCTGCTTGTGTTGAGCATGCTGGCAAGCACCACAGGGAGCAAGGCGACCCGGCGCATTGCGCCGCCCTGTCGGAGCGGCCCGAGCGCCAGCGAGGAGTTGCCGCGTGAGACATGACTATTACGGCGACGGGTACACCTTCGGCTGGTTCTTTGTTTGACGCCGACGCCAACGGCTTCCGCCTACTGGCGCGGCGGGAAGTACCCACGGTGGCGGGAATTGCGCTGCGACCGTAGCCGCGCGTGATCCCGCTGGTGGCGAGTTGACCGGCGCTGCGGTAGGCGGAGCCGTCGCAGTCGCCGCACAACTAAAGTTGGGCGTGCCGGGCGAAAGCCCGAATAGCACGCGTGAGACGAATAGATACTAACTACCCTTGCGGGCGAGGCGGCGGATGGCGGCGAGTTCGCGTGCCCAATCCTTGAACGGCTGGGCCGGTGTGCCGCCCATGCGCGCGCCCGGTGGAACATCGTCCTTGACGTGACACATGCCGGCGATCTGCGCGCCATCGCCGATTTTGACGTGACCCAGCGCGCCTGATTTCGCACCCATGACGACGCCGTCGCCCAATGTCGTCGATCCGGCGATCCCACTGTGTGAAACGACAATGCAGTTGCGGCCCATGACGACGTTGTGCGCGATCTGCACGAGATTATCGATCTTGGTCCCGGCCCCGATTTTGGTGTCCGCCATGGACCCGCGATCAACGGTCGTGTTGGAGCCGATCTCCACATCGTCATCGATCAAAACGCGGCCGATCTGCGGGATCTTGAAGTGTCCATCTGGGCCCATGGCAAAGCCGTAGCCGTCCTGGCCGATGCGGGCGCCGGCATGGATGATAACGCCGTTGCCGAGAATGGCATGCGTGATGGTCGAGCCCGCGCCGGCGTAACAGTCTTTGCCCATCACCACGCGATATCCGACGACGGCACCGGCGGCGATAATTGTGCCCGGGCCGATTTTGGCTTCGCGGCCGACGACGGCGCCCGGTTCGACGATTGCGGTTTCCGCGATTTCGGCGCTGGCGTGGATCATGGATCCGCTATCGTCGGCGCGGCAGTTGGCAGCCTTTGAGCGCAGGGCGTCCGCGTAGAACAGCGACAGCGCCTGGGCGAACGCCTTGTAAGGCGTGGCCGATGTCAGCGCGATCGTACCGGTTGGCGTCAGCGCGACATCACCTTTGGCAAGTACGCAGGCGCCGGCATTTGTTGCTTCCAACTCGCCCACGTATTTGCGGTTTTCAAAGAAGCTCAAGTCGTTCGGGCCGGCGGCTGAAAGCGAGCGCACATCTTCGATCGACAGGTTGGGGTCCCGGCCATCCTGGATTTCGGCACCAATGACGTTGGCGATATGGTGAAGTGGAAACGGCCCAGCGCGTTCAAAAAAGCCAGGGTGGTTCATATCGCCTCTCTCGGATGCGCGAGCGGCGGCAGCCTGGTCGCGGATTTTCTGGTCTATCGGATATGAGCGGACCATAGCAGACCGCATGCCGGTCAGTCTTGGTAGATTTTGGGTCCGTGGTTAGGAAATGGCTTCCGTTGGTGTTGCAATATTTTGATTTGCTTGCGCCGGCTGCGTACGCCTTCGGCTGATTCTTTGATTACGCTGATGCGCACGGCATCGTGCCGGAGGCGCGTCTTCGACACGACGCCTACGCGCACAGCGGGAGGTAACCACGGTGGCTCTATATTTCTGACGCGCTATTCGACGCTACGCGCCGGGTTGTACCCACGGTGGCGTAAGACGCGCTGTAACCGTGGCAGCTAGCGACCCGGCCAGCGTCGTGTTGACCGCCGCTGCGGTAGGCGGAGCCGTCGCAGTCGGCGGCTTCGCGGGCCCGAACGCGAAGGCGTTTGGAATGGCCCGCAAGAAGAATAGCCACCGTGAGACAAATTATTAAGCCGCTTTCTTCTTCGCATCGTCGAGAAGACGGCGGGCGATGACGTGGGCCTGAATTTCGGCGGCACCTTCAAAGATGTTCAAAATCCTTGAATCGCACAGCACGCGGCTAACAGGATATTCCAGCGCAAAGCCGTTGCCGCCGTGGATCTGCAGCGCGTTATCCGCAGCAGCCCAGGCGACGCGTGCACCCAAAAGTTTCGCCATGCCTGCTTCCAAATCGCAGCGGCGGCCTTCATCTTTTTCGCGCGCAGCGAAGTAGGTGAGCTGGCGTGCTGTCATAACTTCAACAGCCATCATGACGACCTTATTGGCGATACGCGGGAAAGAATAAATCGGCTTGCCGAACTGGCTACGCTCCAGCGCATATCTTAGACCCAAATCCATCGCGCACTGTGCAACGCCGACGGCGCGGGCGGCGGTTTGAATGCGCGCGGCTTCAAACGTGTTCATGAGCTGTTTGAAGCCCTGGCCTTCGGCACCACCCAAGAGCTGGTCTGCCGGAACCTCGAACGCATCGAAGGAGATGTCGTATTCCTTCATGCCGCGATAGCCGAGAACTTCGATTTCTCCGCCGGTCATGCCGTCCGCTGGAAACGGATTGTCGTCATCGCCACGCGGTTTGTCGGCGATGAGCATGGAGAGCCCGCGATAGCCTTTCTCGTCGGGGTTGGTGCGCACGAGCAAAGTCATGATGTCGGCGCGCACCGGATGCGTGATCCAGGTCTTCTGGCCGGTGACTTTGTAGACATCGCCATCCTTTTCGGCGCGCGTTTTCAGAGAGGCGAGGTCGGAGCCTGTGTTTGGCTCGGTAAACACAGCTGTGGGCAGGATTTCTCCCGATGCGATGCCAGGCAGGTATTTCTGCTTTTGCTCGTCGGTGCCGTTGCACAAAATGAGCTCACCAGCGATCTCGGAGCGGGTGCCGAGCGAACCGACGCCGATATAGCCGCGCGAGAGTTCTTCGGAAACGATGCACATCGATTCCTTACCAAGCCCGAGGCCACCGAACTCTTCTGGCAACGTGAGGCCGAAGACACCCAGCTCCGCCACCTTGGTGATGATGTCCATGGGGATGTAATCATTGGCAAGATGCCACTCGTGCGCATGCGGGGCCACCTCGGCTTCAGAGAAGCGGCGCATTTGCTCGTGGATTTCGGCGTGCGTCTCATCAAGGCCAGAATCGCCATAGGTTGTTGCGCCAGGGTGCTCGGCGATCAGTTCCGCCAGCCGTGCCTTCACCGTTTCATGCGCGCCGTCAGCGACGAGATCGGCAACGGCATCTTCGAACTTTCGAATAACGTCGCTTGAGATGTCGAGTGTCGCCGGGCGGATCATCTCGCACTGGCTCATTGGAATGCCGCCAGAGATTTGCGCCAAATACTCTGCGAACGAAGCGGCAAGTAGTAGCTGTTCAAACTCCTTGAAACGGCTTTCGCCTTGCAGCTTGTCGGCCCAGGCATGCATCTGGCGCAGCGCTTCAACCGTCGTGGCGAGCCAGGCAAGGCCATGGGCCGATTCTTGCGCGGCATCAGGACCGCCTAGTGCTTCGACTTTGGCGGTAACGCTGGTTGTCGCAGCGTCAAGGACGCGCTCGGCTTCAGTGACGGCCTTTCCGGTACGCTCCAAAAGTGCGGCCGGGCCGGCAGCGAGCGCGCCAGTGTCACGTACGAGTTCAGCTGTGGTCATACCTATTCAGTCCTCCCCAAGGCGGCACGATTTCTCAATGATGTTCGGCCCGTGCTTCTTTTGCTGTGAGACCGCTTCTGCGGGTTTCCTAAAGCACTGTGAGGCACCACCGATAGGCGACAAAACGCCCTTGATAACGGTCTGCCGGCACGCGTGACCGAACGGATCGGTACGTCAATAGCCGGTGAGGCGATCAGTTTCCAGTAAGCGAGGGGAAGAATCGGCTGAGCCGGGCCCTTTTTCCGTCATGCTTGCTCCAAACGCTGCCGGGGTCCGGAGGCCCGCCAAGAGGGCCGGGTCGTCGGAGTTTTGTCAGCGGTCAGCACTGTCCGGTCGGTCGGCTGGTGATTTGGGAGTTGTAGAGGACGTGGAAACTGGTTCGTCGCGGATGATCTGGACACTAGCTTCTTCAACTTCAAATCCGGCCTGATCGGCGGTTAGGTCCACGTCGTCCAGCGCCTGGCCATTGTGGCCGCCATATGCCGTTTCGGCCGCAGTGCGTGGTTTGAAGGGATCGTTGAGACTGGTTTTTCGACGGCGCAACTCACCACCAGGCAGAATGGTGCTACCTGGGAATCCGTCATCGTCACTATCTGGTTCAGCGGCAGGCGATGAATTTGCAGCGGTCACAGAGCCGGTGTCGTCGCCGGAGCCACTGTCGGATTCCGATCCGGCACGTGGGACAATCAGGACTTCTGCTTCAGCGACCTCAAACGCGGCCGGTGGCAACTCGGTTGAACCATCATGTTCACTAACCTGCGACGGCTCGGTCGGTTCGTCAGACACCTCAATTCCGTCTGCGGCAGGATTGACCGGGACACGTTGTAGTGGCGCGTCGTAATCCGGCGGGGCTACCGGAGCTTGGGCAACCGGAACCTTTGGTGCTGGGTGTTCCAGTTTTGGCTGAGGGATTGGTGGTGGCACCAAAGGTGCGTTGTGCTGGCGACGCTGGCGAGTCGCAATGGTCTCACCCAACACATCGGCGATGCGTGGACGCGGCGGTGCGGCAGGCCGGCGGCGCGGTGGCTGGGGCTTTACCGGGGCCTCCGCGGTTTCTCGAAGCCATGCTGCAAAACCGGGGTCGACCGCCTGATCCGCTTCGGGTGGTGGAATGAGAGCACGTTGGTCGCCGCGCTCTGAGCGTATCGAATATTGTGTCTTTCCGCCATTTGCTAAAATTGATGCCTGCTCCACCCAGCCTTCACGCCAGGGGCGGCTCCCAAGCCTGAGGTTGATGGCAACTTTGGCCATATCGTGGATGTTCCAGCCTGCAATTTGTGCGAAGCGACGCACGCCCAATTCGGAAAGTCGGGCGGCGAGGCTTTTGTCAATGGCACTGATAAGCTGCAGATCGTCCGTTGCAGAAGAGGTCTCGTCCGAGATTGGGGCGGCACCCGCTGCGACCACGGCGCTGGTGATCGCTACATCATCGATTGGTGTCGCGTCCGCCGGATTGCTGGTTGCAACAGCGCCAAGTACTTCAGCTTCAATTGGCGCGTCAGCAGAAACCTGCGTGCTGTCGTCATGAATGGTTGCGGCTGTTTCGTCTGGTTGGCTTTGTGCAGCCACTTCAAGCGCGTGTGCAAAGCAGGGTGGAGATGCGGTATCCACCAGTTCCGGCTCCACAGCTCCCTGCTCCATCCCATTCTGGCTTGAGTCTGGGCCGGACGAATTGCCGGTCGCGTCACCGGGATCTGCATCTTCGATCAATTCACCAACGTCGTCGTCGGTCGTCGCGTGAGTGTCCAAGGATCGAGCAATAGCAGCAGCTGTGTGAGAAACGATCTCGCCGGGTGACGACGGGGTTTCAGCCGCGTTTGTGTTCCCTTCGGGTTCAGCCGCTTGCGCAAAATTTTCGCTTACCTGGCCGGACGGCGGGTCGACGCGCACCGGTGCATGTTCTCCTTGAAGGCACGCCTGCGACCAGGCCCATCCAAGGGCATTGGAGACCATCGCGGAGGGGTCGGCGATGTTGGATGAGAAGGTCTGGCCTTGGGCGGCCAGCTGGGGCTGCGGCCTTGGTACCCTAACGGCCTGCATCTGGCGGGGTGGAGAAGCTGGCTGCGCAGGCGCCGCCGGCATCGTGCTCGCAGCCGACACGTTCTGCGCCTTTTGTGCTAGTAATGCCGCCTGTTCGATCCAGTTTTGGCGGCTGATCCTTCGCTCAAGTCCAAGGGCTGCGCTGATTGAACGGACGTCTTGCGCTGACCAACTTGCGATTTCGTCGTATCTCGTCACGCCAAGTTCAATCAGACGGCGGGCTAACTGCCGGTCGATTGAACGAATTCGTGTCAGGTCGTCCGGTTCCCCTTTTGCGCGTCGGTGAGTTTGTTTGGCGCCAGGCGGATGGGCATGGATCTTCACTCGTGTGTTGTCAATTGCGGCATTGCGCGCGAGGAGTTCTGCAACCAACGGGCGTGCTTCTTCTACTGGAGTGGTGTCACGCGCTGACTTTTGATCCAGGTCGGGGCCCGAAGCCGTCTCAGACTCAGCAGCGTAAGGCGACTGTGCACCGCCGCCGTTCAGTGGGAGATTGAGCGTTGACTCCACGATAGAGCGCGCTGCAACGGCAACCAGGTCGGATAGGCCAACGACGGAAACGGAGGATGCATCTTTTTCGGATTGTGCTGTGCCGGTTTCGGTCGTGTGGGTGTCGGCCGCTGGCGCAGCCTTTTTTGGTTTTTTGACCAGCTCGCTCAGCGTCCGGCGCAGCTCAAGGGTGCGACCGTAGTCTTCACTTGCTGCAAGAACCGCACGCAGACGGTTGCATTCGGTTTCCCAATAGTGTCCGGCAGCACTATCGGAGTCAGAAAGAATACCTTCTATGCGCCGTAGTGACCGCCATTCGGCACGTTGCTCTAACGCAGTCTCCAAGCGCGACAGCTCTCGGCGAATTTGCTCAATTTCGTCTGCGTTATGATCGGTCATGCCACCGGCCATGTTCGAAGTGTCAATACCTTTGTGTGCGCCCCGCCCACGCGAAAGATGCGCCGCCAGCTCATGCAGTTAGACCGCCAATTCTGGGCGTCCATAGGGCACACACGAGAAGACACGCTTGCCTGACGCCGAGGCAGACCGAGCGCAACATAGCTCGCGTGAAGCAACCATAGCAGCGAAGGGCTGCCTCAGTTTCGCATTTGGACGGCCTGATCATTGTCGGACCTGCGCAGTTGCCGCGGTGTCCTCAACGGTCCGGCCGGAGCCAACATCGGACCTGGCCGCAGCCTGAGCAACACACGTTGCCAGCCATATCGCGACAAGGTTAACAACCGCCCTCAATAAGTGTGCACTTCCTGTGTGGAGAAACATTCTTTCGCACCAGGGGGTTCGGCTGCCATCTGACTGGACCAAGCAACAGGCAGGAGAGGGATCTGGGGCGCTAGCCTAGGAGCTTAGATCGCCCAGGCTGTGCTGCTTTGGCCCACCTTTTTCATCAATTTTTCAGGTGACTTGCAGCACCCAAGTCGCACATTACCGCAAGAGCAGTGGTATAAGCGCGCCCGGTAATTGAAGGCAGTGAGAGAATGCAGCAACACAGAACGCTCCTGGAAGCAATTTATCGGTTATACGAGCACAGCGGATTTTCGATGGCCGGGGCCGTCGCCTTCAGCTTTGTCGTTTCTCTATTCCCTTTTTGTATCTTCCTGGGGGCACTGTCAGGCCTGGTCGGAAGCCGGGAGCTGGCCCAACAGGCCGTCGAGCAATTGTTTCAAATACTGCCGCAGGGAGTTGCAGAGGGTATCGCGCCGGAAGTCGTCGCGATCATGGGCAATACCCGCATTGACCTTTTGACGGTTGGTGGCGGCATCGCTCTGTTTTTTGCGACCAGTGCCATCGAAACGTTGCGCGCCGCACTGAACGGTGCCTACCGCGTGCTAGAGACACGCGCATACCCGTTTTGCCTTTTCATCAGCATGTTGTTTGTGTTCTTGAGTGCGGTTTCCATGTTGGTGCTGACTTGGGCCGTGCTCGTAGGCCCGGGGATCGCGGCCAAATTCGAACCGTCGTGGCTAAAGACAATACTCGACTCTAGCTGGCTATCTGCAGGCTCGCGTTATGTGCTCGCCTTTCTCGTCATCGCGACCCAACTCCTGGCGATGCATCTTGTGCTGCCAGCAGGACGCCGTTCCGTCGCGGAAGTGCTGCCTGGCGTAATTTTGTCGACGGTGTTGTGGCTTGGCGTCGCCGCGGCTTACTCCTTTTATCTGGAGTACAGCAACTACTCACGGTTCTACGCAGGTCTGTCGCAGCTTATGGTCGCGCTCATCTTTTTCCAAGTGACGGCGGTTGTCGTCATACTTGGTGCAGAGCTCAATCGCGGCATCATCGAACTGAAAAAGATGGCATCGATAAGTTCCGCTTCACCGGTGTAAGACCGTCGATATGACTAAAAAAGTGCCGGGCACCAAAAGAGCTGCCCGGCACTTTATCTGCTTTCCTGTTGTGCAAGGGCCTACTTGGAGCCTGCCTCGCGGACGTCTTCAATCGTACGCAAGCCTGTTGTCGGCGCGGAGACCAGCACCGCCATGTTTCCAGGCTTGTGTTCGTTGTTCCACATGCGCATGTGCGCCTTAGGGATTTCGTCCCACGGGAACACCTCGGACATGCATGGATCGATGCGACGTTCGACCACGAGTTTGTTGGCGGCGCTCGCCTGTTTTAGGTTTGCAAAGTGAGAGCCCTGGGCACGCTTCTGGTGCATCCAGAGATAACGCGCATCCATTGTAAGGTTGTAGCCCGTTGTACCGGCGCAAATCACGACCATACCGCCGCGTTTCACAACCAGGACGGAAACCGGGAATGTGGCTTCGCCGGGGTGCTCGAAGACCATGTCAACATTCACACCCTTGCCGGTGATATCCCAAATAGCCTTACCGAACGTGCGAGCCTCTTTCATCCAAGTGTTGAATTCCGGCGTGTTGACCTTGGGCAACTGGCCCCAGCAATTGAAGTCCTTGCGGTTCAATACGCCCTTGGCCCCAAGCTGCATAACGTAGTCACGCTTGTCATCTTCGGACACGATACCGATGGCGTTGGCACCAGTGGTTGCGCAAAGCTGAATTGCAAACGACCCCAGACCTCCAGACGCACCCCAGACCAAAACGTTGTGGCCCGGCCGCAGAACGTGCGGGCGGTGGCCAAAGAGCATCCGGTAGGCGGTGGCAAGTGTCAGCGTATAGCAGGCGCTTTCCTCCCATGTGAGATGGCGTGGACGCGCCAGCAGCTGACGGTCCTGCACGCGGGCGAACTGCGCAAAAGAGCCATCGGGGGTCTCGTAGCCCCAGATCCGCTGGGAGGTTGAGAACATCGGATCGCCACCGTTGCACTCCTCGTCATCACCGTCGTCCTGATTACAGTGCACGACAACTTCGTCGCCGACTTTCCAGCGCTTCACCTTGGAGCCGACAGCCCAGACGATGCCCGAGGCATCGGAACCGGCAACGTGAAATGGGTTCTTATGGACGTCGAACATGGAAACAGGTGTCCCCAGCGAGGCCCACACGCCGTTGTAGTTAACGCCAGCCGCCATCACCAGAACGAGTACGTCGTGGCTATCGAGTTCCCACGTGGGCAGAACCTCCACCTGCATTGCAGTTTCCGGCGGCCCTTCGCGATCCTGGCGGATGGCCCAGGCATACATGTTCTTCGGGACATGGCCGAGAGGTGGGATCTCACCGATTTCGTACAAATCCTTGGCGCCCGCCACGGTTGCCGGCGACGCCAGGTCGCCGTTGCTAGATTCTTTTACTGCGGCGGTCTCGTTCGTCATTTCGTTTTGCCTCCCTGTGGGCGATCGATGCCCTTCAAAGACCAAGTTTCAAGTTTTCCGGCTGGGATGGGCGCACAGATCGGCGCCACTTTCAAGTTGGATTCTGGATCGCCCCGCCCGGGGCCCTGCCCAGGCTCCATTAAGGCTGATCGGCGCACATCTGAGACGCTAACCTTTCGTTCACCCAATCCATCTTACTCTTGTGATGTATAGCTCATGCCGCGACCAAAGCGCGGCAAGAGGCTATTCGTCAGTTTGACCCAAAGGTTCGCGTGTTGGTTACCATGATGGATTACCTACATCAATTGTTCGACGTCGGCGATATCACCCTGGTGATTGTGGTGTCGCTATCGCTCTATGGTGCCTATCTGCTGCGAGAGGCGCTCGACGGCGGGCTTCTGCCGCTCGGGGCCGCACCCGTATTCCTACTGGGCTCATTGATCTCGATACGGACCTTCGCTGAGGAAGGCATCGTCGTATCATCGGACAGCAGCAGCGATTTGGTCGTCGCGACCGGGGTTGGCCTTATCGTTTCGCTCCTGCTTCTCCTGATCGCAGCGCGCCTCATTATGGCGGTAACAGGCTGGCGAAAGGCCCCCATACGCAACCGCGTCTCGACCGAGCGAGTTGTCGATCAATCAACCACCTAACCACAAACGTCCCGGTTTGAGGGGGCAATAGGCCCGGCGGACGCTCCGCTGGGAGGGCTATGTTTGGGATTTGGTAAGCCCAGGTTATGGGTCGAGCCCCTGTAAGCCGGTTGTATCGACGCCAAGTCTGGCGGCGCGCCTACTTCCAATCCGCAAGTCCACGGCGATTTGTCCGACCGTCTGCCCAGGGGGGGCGGCAAATAATGGGCTTCGCATTGCCGATCCGCGAGGCTAGATTGGCGCCACGACGACAACTGCCGGGATAATGCAAGGGTCTCAAAATGGCTGAGAAGGACACTCCTCAAGCAAAAAGTGGAGCTGGCGCGGCGCAATCGGAGCGGGACCGCCCATGGATTTTCCGCACCTACGCCGGCCACTCGACGGCCGCGAAATCGAACGAGCTTTACCGGCGCAACCTGTCGAAAGGCCAGACCGGGCTGTCAATTGCCTTCGATCTGCCAACGCAGACCGGATATGACAGCGACCATGAACTGGCGCGCGGCGAAGTCGGCAAGGTGGGAGTGCCGGTCAGCCACCTCGGCGACATGCGGGCGCTTCTTGACGGCATTCCGCTCGATCAGATGAACACGTCGATGACGATCAACGCGACGGCGGCGTGGCTGTTGTCGCTTTACGTCGCGTTTGCAGATGAGCAGGGGGCGCCTCGCGACAAGCTCACCGGTACGATCCAAAACGACATCATCAAGGAGTACTTATCGCGCGGGACGTACGTCTTCCCGCCGGAGCATTCTTTGAAACTCATCCAGGACACCATCGTGTTCTCGTGGGTGGAAGTGCCGAAGTGGAACCCGACGAACGTGTGCTCCTATCACTTGCAGGAAGCAGGCGCGACGCCCGTGCAGGAACTGGCTTATGCGCTGGCAACAGCGCGCGCCGTGCTCGATCAGGTGAAGGCCTCAGGCGAAGTGAAGCCTGAGGACTTTGAAAAGGTCGTCGGGCGTGTGTCGTTCTTCGTCAACGCCGGTCTGCGGTTTGTCACCGAGATCTGCAAGATGCGCGCATTCACCGAGCTATGGGATGAGATCTGCCGCGAGCGCTATGGCGTTGAGAACCCGAAACACCGTCGCTTCCGCTATGGCGTGCAGGTCAACTCGCTGGGGCTTACCGAGCAGCAGCCGGAAAACAACGTCTACCGCATCCTTGTTGAAATGCTCGCGGTGACGCTGTCGAAGAACGCGCGTGCGCGCGCCGTACAGCTACCAGCATGGAACGAAGCGCTCGGCCTGCCGCGGCCATGGGACCAGCAATGGTCTTTGAGAATGCAGCAGATCCTCGCTTATGAAACCGATCTTCTCGAATACGGCGACATCTTCGACGGCTCGGCGGAAATCACGCGCAAAGTTGATGCGCTGAAGGACGAAGCGCGCGCGGAACTTAAAACCATCGACAAGATGGGCGGCGCCGTCGCCTCGATCGACTACATGAAGCGGCGGCTGGTTGAGAGCAATTCCGAACGTCTGGCGCGCATTGAAAGCGGTGAGCAGGTTGTGGTCGGCGTCAACCGCTGGACGGAAACCGAAGAGTCTCCGCTGTCGGCCGGTGAAGGCGCGATCCAGGTGATCGACCCGGCTGTCGAAGCGCAGCAAGTGGAACGCCTGAAAGCCTGGCGCCAGGAGCGCAACAATGCAGCCGTTGAAAAGGCGCTTGCCGAATTGGAAGCAGCGGCGAAGGAAGGCCGTAACGTCATGGAGCCCTCCATTGCATGCGCCAAGGCCGGCGTGACGACGGGCGAATGGGGCGGACGCCTGCGCCAGATCTTCGGCGAATACCGCGCGCCGACGGGTGTCGCGCAATCAGCAGCCGCGTCTGAAGATGAAAGCCTTGCCGAAGTGCGCGCAGGCGTGGAAGCGGTCTCGGCGAAAATCGGGCGGCGGCTTAAATTCCTGGTCGGCAAGCCGGGTCTCGACGGACACTCAAACGGCGCAGAGCAGATCGCGGTGCGCGCCCGCGACAGCGGCATGGAGGTTGTCTACGAAGGCATCCGACTGACACCTGCGCAAATCGTCAACGCGGCGCAGGATGAAGACGTGCACGTCATCGGCTTATCGATCCTGTCGGGCAGCCATGTACCGCTCGTGAAAGACGTGATGACGCGCATCCGCGAAAAGGGCTTGAGCGACATTCCGGTGATTGTCGGCGGCATTATTCCACCCGAAGATGCGGAAACGCTGAAAGCCGTCGGCGTCGCGGCCGTCTATACGCCGAAGGACTTCAAGCTCAACGCGATCATGGCGGATATCGTGCGGCTGGTTGAAGGTGCGAAGCAGGCTGCCTAAATAGGCGGCATGAGACCAAACACCCAACAGCGCCTCGATGCGCTGATCGTGCGGCAACGATGGCAGCGCATTATGTTCTTCGGCGCCATCCTTGCCATCATGCTGGCGCTTGGCGGCTTGTGGGTGGGGCTCACCCACGCCCAAGACGTCGCGACCATGGATGCCGTGGTTGAGCGCTCCGTCATCGGCGCAAACGAATTCGGCCAGAAAATCCATACCCTGCGCGCGAAACTGGACAGCGGCATCGTCGTTCCCGTCAGCACGCATTCCGCCTCGCCCTTGCAATTGGGCGCCAAAATCAAGATCGTGCACCGGCGGAGTATGATGGGGTTTAACAGCTACGTGCTGCAGCCTTAGTTTGTTTTCGCTCACGCTGCATCTCCTCGGCCCAAGGGCCTCGGGCAGCTGCGCGGGCGCGCGGCAAAGCCGCGGGTCGCCTTGCTCCCTGTTGTGCCAGTCAGCACGCTCGACCCAAGCTAGGATACCTCCCGGCGCGCATGTAGCCGAAGGCGTCGCGATCGGCGCAATAAATATGTCTCACGCGCGCCAATCGGGCTTCGCCCGGCACGCTCCGACGGGGCGGCGCAACGCGCCGGGTCGCCTTGCTCCCTGGGGTACCAGCCACAAACGAGCGGTGCATGTGGAAACCTCCCGGCGCGGGTGTAGCCGGAGGCGTACCCGTCGCCGAACTCGCGGGCCCGAACGCGAAGGCGTTCGGAATTGCCCGCGAGTAATAATTTGACGAAGTCTTGCTCATCATTATAGTCCGGCGCCTGCGCTTTATGTTGGCGCTTAAGCCCCTGTGGCGGAATTGGTAGACGCGACGGATTCAAAATCCGTTGTCAGCGATGACGTGCCCGTTCGAGTCGGGCCAGGGGCACCAGGAGTTTTTGAGGAAGTTTTTTTGTTGGGCGCCGGATGGGCAAGTCACGATAGAGAATTTGTATAGTCGCTTGGTCCCTACTGTTTTTCCGCAAAGCTGAACCTACGATGGGCAGTTACACGGAATCAGGGGGCGGTACAGGTTGGTCAACTCGCAATTCTGGCGGGACCTCCAGCCGTTCAGCAGTAAAATCAGGCTCCGGTTGTTGCATAACTATCCGCTGCGCTTGACCAAGTGTTTGACTGTCCGTGTCATCCCCGGAAAGCATCTTCTGCGTGGCAACCACGAGCGCTTCTTCGATATGGTCAAGAAGGTGGTAATGCCCTGATGTGCCAAACTTGTCCACATAGGCGGAGAAATGCGGAAGGGCGGCCTTGATTGCCGTATTCGTCGGTTCTTCATTTAATAGTTTAGGGTCACCCAAGCCGAGTGAGCCGCAATACAATCTTACAAATGCGTTATTGATTATCCCGGTATACGCGCGATACAGCAGCCAGACCTGTGGAGACAAGAAGGGTCGTTCGGATGAGATCGACGGCACCTGTTTATCTTTCGTCAGTTGTGCCAGTGGAATTGTCTTGAGCATGACCTCAAAGAACAGTTTTACTTTTGGGTCTCGCGCAGATGCCTCAAGCGCGTTGTCATAGTTGATGTTGGTGAGAATTTGCGAGGCGCTCCGAGAGCCGTCGTATACTGTCTTGGCCTTCCAAAGGGCGTCGATAGCATTTAGTCTGCGCTGATTCAGTGCGGACTGTCGGTCAGAAAGTGCACGTAACGCAACATCGCGCGCGGAGCTGGCCCGACTCGCGTTTTCCGCAATCCTTTGCTCAAATTCCCGCTCTGACTTTCTTAGATCAGACCGAAGTAATTCAATTTCGCGCGCAAACCCCTGATCCACCTTTCCGGCAATGTAGCGACTTATCAGGTCGCGGTACAAAAACCCAACTAGAGCAACAATAGACGCTGCGACGATAGGTTGAGCAATCCAGTTCACCAATAAATTGACAATTGAATCCATGCATTGGTCTCTCATGTATAAAATTTTGCCCGGGCAGTGCAATGCCACGGCGCAGTAAACGCCCCAACGATGTTACTCTTCCCGACCCACGTCGCTTGCCAGAGCTATCAATTTCCGGCATTGGGTCTTTTGACGCTTGGCACGCTTATCTGGCGTTGGGCGGCAATTGAGCTGACAAGTCGGTCTTTGGTCAGAAGCCTTGCGCTATCGACGCCGAAGTAGATCGATGAGGTGGTCCCTCGGTGGTTTTGGATTAGTGTCGATGTAATCCGCTAGGACATTTCTGCTTGGGGGTAACACCGGTCCCCTGTGCATTTGAGAGCGGCGCGCTGCGGAATCGGCGCGCCGTCTCCGGTTTGCCTGTTGAGAGGTGATAACGCGGTGAGCAACTCTAGCTTCAATCAATTCTCGGCGTTCCAATGATACACAGTTCAATAGCACCTCGCGGATCGAATCTCCGCGCCAGCGCACGGGGTCGCACGCCGCAAGCCGTGTTGGTATGCGCGGCACCCGCTTTTGTCCATGCGCCAAAATAGGAATTATCGGAACATCAAATGCGAATGCCATATCTATTTCAAACTGCATCCACGGCCTTTTGTTCGCGTACATGCCGGCAATAATAAGTAAGGCGTCCATATGGCGAATTATGTCGCGAAGCTCGCGGGCAAGTTCCGGGTCGGTATCGGTACCGAGTGGATGCGCGCGAGAAATGGAATAGTCTTGGAAATCGACACCGCGCTCCCATGGCTGCAGGATCGCATGGAGACCTGAACGGCGGTAGCTGTAAGACCACGCATGCGAGGAGAAGAAGTGGACCTTGGCGTCATTGAAACCGGGAATCGTCATCCCGCTATTTTAGCACAGATTCGCGCCGCTCTGCCCTGCATCATCGCCACCTGGGGCATTGCTTCCGCCAGCCCCCACAAGTCCCCCCAAACCCACCCACTCGCGTTTTTTTCCGGCCACACTAGGCGTTTAAGTTTCGTGCGCGTTGAAAAGGGCGGGATGGCGCGTTGAGTTACGCGCAAAGCTGTGACACTTTGCGGACCCGATATACGTCATTTTGGTTGTTGCCCGCTTCGCCATAGGGGATGTTGCCCGCATGCGCTCTGCCATAATTCCGGCACTGATCATTTCCTTCGGCCTCCTGATGCCGCAGACGGCTTCCGCCGGGCCGGCGCTGTTGTTCGACGCCAAGTCGGGCAAAGTTCTTTATGCGGAAGACGCCGACCATCAGTGGCACCCCGCCTCGCTCACGAAAATCATGACGGCGTACCTCGTGTTCGAAGCGCTGCGCGACGGCAAGCTGACGCTGAAAACCAAAATCCCGAGCACACTGGAAGCCAGAAAGCAGCCGCCGAGCAAGGTGGGTCTGCCGAAGGGCGCATCCCTTTTGGTGAACACCGCGCTGAAAGCACTGATCGTCAAGTCGGCGAACGACGTGGCGGTGATGCTGGCGCAGGCGGTCGCCGGTTCGACGCAGGCCTTCGCCAATAAAATGAATGCGACGGCGAAGCGGCTCGGCATGACGCGCACGCACTTCGTCAACCCGAACGGCCTGCCGGCCAAAGCGCAGGTGACGACGGCGCGCGATTTGGCAAAGTTGTCGCGGGCGGTCATGAAGGAGTTTCCGCAGTATGCGCATTACTGGACACTGCAGCGGTTCCGCATCGGCAAAATCCGGCTTCGCTCACACAACGCGCTGTTACGGACCTTCGAAGGGGCGGACGGGCTGAAGACCGGCTTTATCTGCGATTCCGGGTTCAACATCGTGGCGAGCGCGACGCGCGGTGGTCAGAAGCTGATGGTGGTGGTGCTTGGCGAACCATCCGGAACCGACCGCAACATCCGGGCTGCGAGTTTGTTGGAGCACGGCTTCAGCCAGTATTTCTGGAAGACGCTTTTCAACTCCACCAGCATCGACAACATGCCGATGGCGGCGGACGCGGCGAAGGCCAAAAGCGTACGTCATACCGTGACGGCGTGGAGTTGCGGCAATCGCAAGCAGGCGCGGAAATTGCGGCGTATGTTTATAAAGGCGCGCAACAAGCGGCTCGGCATCGAAGAGCCGGAGCCGAAGCGGCGCAAGGTTGTGAAAAAGAAGAAGGCGCGGACGGCGGGTCAGGCCAAGACGAACAAGCCGGCGCTCAAGGGCTCTTCGGTACAATAAAGATCGAGGTCGAGGGCTTGGTGCAGCGCGTGCGCCGTTTCAGTTTGCATTTGAGTGTGTGTGCAGCAGGTGTGGTCGCTGACGCCGCGTTCTAGAATTGGGGAGATTTGACCTATGCGTATGTCGAATTGGATTTTCCTTTTGCTCGCGATTGTGTTCGCAGGCATCGCCTATCACTACGGCATGAGCTTTTTCCCGGACGCGCCGGATCCCTCGTTGGCGCCTGAAGCGGCACCGCCGCCTCAGCCTCTCACAAGCAGAATTGAGTTCTGGTCGTCTGTCTGCGGTATCGCCTCGTTCGCCATCCAGATGGTGATGTGGGTGAGGAACGGTGCGTTTAGCCGGAAGGGGTGAGCTATTTTTCGCGCGCTACTTGGACTAAAGCCCAGCGCGCGAAGACGCCGACGCCCACGGCTCCGCCTACGGGCGCGGCGGGAGGTATCCATGGTGGCGCTATATTTCTCACGCGCTATTCGACGCTACGCGCCGGCGCGTGAAACGGCGACGGGTACGGCTTCGCCTACACCCGCGCCGGGAGGTTTCCACGCATAACATTGTGATATTGATCGCGGCGCTATTCAGCGCTACCGCGCAGGCACCGCGATATCGGCGACGCATACGCCTTCGGCTACATGCGCGCCGGGAGGTTTCCTAGCGTGGGTCGAGCGTGCTGACTGGCACCGCAGGGAGCAAGGCGACCCGGCGCGAATGCGCCGCACCCGCGCAGCTGCCCGAGGCCGAAGGGCCGAGGAATAGCAGCGTGAGCGAAAACAAACTGAGCAAGGCGTCTAGCGCCCCGCGCTGAGCTGAATAGCGCCGCAATCAAACTAAACCATCAGCTCCAGCTTTTTCTTATTGCGGTATGGGCAGCCCTGGGGGACGTCGTGCAGATCATCGTCGCGACGCGTGAAGGGATCCTGGAATACATCGTCGTCGTCGAAATGCGGGCTGTAATTCGGCGCTGAGCGCCCATCGTGTTCCTCGCCGGGCAGCGCCTCATCGGGCGCGGCGAACTCTTCGTCAAGCACATGGACGAGCCCGTGCGTAGGTGATTTGTGCGCCAGCCCGGGGGCGGACGGAATGGCGGTGGCCACCATCACCAGGGTTAAGCCTGCGACCGCGGCAATCACATGCCGTGGACGGGCAGTGACTGGTGCCGCTCTGCTAAAGCGCCAAGCAACCCCCGAATGGCAATCTGCAATCGGGCGCATAGTCATGGCGGACCTCCTTTTGCCCGTTGTGCGGCAACAATCGAGATTGCTGCCGGCGTAGAATAGCCTACGGCAATTCCGGCCTGGATGACAGCAGATGCGGATCAGCCAGCGTATGGCCTCCCACGGCCGTTTGTCCCAGGTTGCAGGGGCGCTGCGGCCGGTTTGTGTCAATTTGGAGCGTTCAGTCAGCTTGCGATCAGACTTTCCGCAAGGGTGCACTGTGGTTTTTCCACGCAATTGCGGCGTTCGCAGCGTAAACACCGAGCTATTTCGGGACTGGCGCTGAATTTGCTTTGCTTAGGCCAAAATCCCGTAAGAGGCGAAGTGAAAGTCATGACACCCTGGCAACATAGCGAACAACACAGCGAAGACGTCACCCCCAGTCCGCGCGACGTGCAGTTTATGGCGGACACGCTTGAGGCGCGGCATGGGGTCCACGCCGCCGAGGTGGCTGACTTCTTTTCCTCCGTTCATTGCCAAGAGGGTGACGCGGGCCGTTCCTGGGCCTGGGCGGGCGTCGCGGAGACCGTGCGCAAACGTGAGCGCATGAGGCTCTCGCAAGGTTAAACAGTGTGACGGATTTCAGAACCAATCCTGCATCGATGAAGCCTGCATATGGCGCAGCTGGCGCAAGCCCAGCGCCGACCGGCGCGCGCACAGCGGATGCCGGTCGGGCGCGGACAGATTTGCGCGAGCCCATGCATGCACTAAAGGCTCGGATGAGCGAACTGCCATCGCTTGCCAAAAGCCTTCTGTTTGCCAAGCATTCGCGTCAACGCACCCAGCGCGCAGCGATTGCGGCATTTGCGGTTCGCGTGGCAAGCGCGGCGTTGCTTTACGTCATGCAGATTGTTCTGGCGCGCTGGATGGGCGGCCATGAATACGGCATTTACGTATTTGCTTGGACATGGGTGCTCGTTCTTGGTGGGCTTGCGCACCTTGGCCTTAGCACGACGGCAATCCGGCTGGTTCCGGAGTACAAAGAACAAGGCCGGTTCGACCTGCTACGCGGCCTGTTACGCGGCGGTGCGATTGCATCCTTCGGCACCGGGGCAATTATTGCAGCCCTAGGCATTTCGGGTGTGTGGCTTGCAGGCGACCTTATCCCGGAACACTACGTTTTACCTGTCAGCCTGGCGCTGCTGTGCGTACCGTTTTTTGCGCTTGGCGATCTGCAGGACGGGGTGGGGCGTGGACAGGCATGGATGGGGATCGCGCTCGTTCCTCCCTACATCATGCGCCCGATTGTTATCATTGGCGTGATGTTGCTGGCTTGGTCGAGCGGCTTTGCAACAACGGCGGTGACTGCCGCGATTGCCGCTATCGTCGCTACAGGATCGTCGGCAATTCTGCAGCGTGCTCTCCTAAAGCGCCGACTGGCTGACATTGTACCGCCAGGCAAGCGCTCATACGATGTCGCTGGCTGGGCGCATATTTCAGCGCCACTCCTAATGATCTCAGCATGTGAAGTTGTGCTGCAGAACACGGACGTTCTGGTTATCTCAACATTTCTTACCCCAATGGACGCCGGCATCTACTTTGCCGCGGCAAAGACGATGGCCCTCATAATGTTCGTCCACTACGCAGTGGGCAGCGCGTTTGCCAATCAGTTTTCGGCGCTTAATGCACGCGGCGATGAGAAAGAACTGCGCTCATTCGTCCGCGACGCGGTTCGCTGGACGTTCTGGCCCTCGCTTGCTGCTGCCGTGCTCATCCTGGCGCTTGGCAAACCACTGCTGTGGCTGTTCGGGCCGGAATTTGCGAGCGGCTACCCTGTCATGCTGGTGCTGGTGGTCGGGTTTTTGTTCCGGTCTGCGATGGGACCGGCCGAATTCCTGCTCAACATGCTGGGCGAACAGAGGCGCTGTGCAGCGCTGCTGGCTGCGAGTGCGGTGTTGAATGTCGTGCTGAACCTGCTCTTCGTGCCGTGGTTGGGTTTGCTGGGTGCAGCACTTGCCACGTCGCTGTCGCTTGTCGCGGCCTCGATGCTGGCTTACGCCGTCGTGCGCAGCAGGCTGTCAATGGATATTGCGATCTGGCGTAATCTTTAGGCGCGCGTCAGCAGATATAGAAAGACCGGCACGCACCCGTTCGCTGGGTTTTCTACATAGAGGCGCCGAGCACCAACGCCCAGAACGAACGGAACTCGGTCTTCGGATCCTGCACGAGCGCTATGCCCATGTGCTCGGCATCCGCCAACAACAGGTTCTTGTTGTGCCCTTCGCTGGCCTTCCAACCTTTCAGAACCTCTTCGAATGAAGTCTGACCAGTCCCAACATTTTCAGCTGCCAAGCGGGCTTTGTAACCGGCACGTTTGACGCGGTCCCACGGGTTTGAGCCATCAGACCCGTAATGGGAAATCCGGTCCCATTTGGCCAGATCGCGTGCGTGGGCTTTTGCCGCGGCAGTGAGTTCAGCGTTGAGCTTTAACGGCTTCAGGCCGTTCTCAACGCGATATTGGTTGATGAGGTCGCGCGCGAAGGAAGGTTGCAATGTGGTGCGAGAATAATCGCGACCGCTTAACGCACCTTGTGTTGGCGTTTGGTAGGTGCCGCTGGGCGCTTTGTCATTAATCGCCGCAACACGTGTATTGCGAGCGGACTTACGACGCGTGCGCTTTGAGGACGACCCGCCCGGATAGGGCTGCATGCGGGTTATCGACCCGGTATCAGACGGGTTTTCGGCATACCCTGTAGAAATGGGCCCGGTGTTCATGCTGCAGGCAGCCAGGACCAAGCCGGCAAACACCAAAAGTGCGACGCGATACATTACTCTAACTCCCGCAAATGAGGCAGCGGCAAACATATTGAGCATCACACCAACCTGTTAACTTCACGTTAACGCTAATTAATCGTTACGATTCGAATCCATACCCGCGCGGAGTGCGAGCGGACCGTCGAGACTGTTAAGACAGTAGGCCTGACTTACGCGAACTATGCCGCGAATTGCATGGCCCCAGGGGCTTGGAAAGCCATGCGCTCAAGCCGCCCGGACGCTCATATTTACGAGCGATCCGCCGTGCCCCCGGCGCATGATTGCCATAAAGCCTTACGTTGGTGTCGCCAATTGGGCGCGGCGGCGGCAAAAACCTGACGATCGTATCGGAGCCTGTTCGTTCGCTCGCAGCTGTGTTTTCGCGGGGCGGACGGTGAAGGTTGCGTGTGCGACCACAATCGTGCGGATGGGCCGGGTCCTGCCCGTGGGCACGCTATTTATGCCCATAGAGAACAATTGATTGTTTGCAGGTGCGATTGGGAGAAGGGGCGAGCAGTTCTAGCATGAGGCTGTCCTGGGAGGCGATTCGCCGTTGGGCGTGCGCTGGTCAATACGTTTTGCGGCAAATGACAACGTCAGCGGTGGGAGAGGTGGAGACTTCAAAATGGCCCAAAATCCCTACGACATGTTGCTCAACCAAGCATCGCCAGAGCTACTAGCGAATATGCCATTGCCGATCATTGTGGCGCTGCTTGCCAGGTTCTACGATCAACTCGTTCAGGACGAGACCACGAGCGCTGCAGCTACACATGTCGAACATGCCATTGACATCCTCATGACAACGCTCACGGAGAGGCACTCTGGAGAATGCCATTAGGGCGTCGTTCGCGGGCTGATTGGCATGGTCTTTTCGGCACGACCCAGTCATGCGCCTCTGCCTTTTCACGAGAGTTCACCGCAATGCCGGACCAATGGGCATTTCGCAAAAGCCAATTGGCGTTTCGCAAATGATGCGCCTCACTAAGCCGACCCAACTGTCATGATCGGCGTCTCCTGATCCCCACAGGCTGACAATCAGGCCACGGCGGTCTGCTAATTCCTCAGAAAAATTAATCTCCCTCTTTAACGTGTGCCTGCAATCGTCAATAGTTTGGCGGTGGAGTCCGGTGATTCGCGCGTCCGGAAACGATGGTTCCCTGTGTTGGCCGGCCTGAGGGCCAATGGCTGCACAGGTGAAAGCCGTCGAGTTCGTTTATCCAGGAGACGTGCCAGATGCCGGCCCTTAAAGCCCCATCAGACCCGACGGCGCATGCGTCAGTCTCGCTGCCGTTGCTGCGCTCGTTGGTGTTGCTGCGTGTGGCAGCGAACAACGGTGCAACCCGCGCGGAGATGGTGCGCGACCTGAGCGGGCATGTGTCCCACAAGCTATCGCCGGGCGAATGGCGGGCGCGTTCAGGCGAAGAAATGGCAGCCTTGTTGAGCGACCAGCTCGCAACCGAATCGCGCGGGCGGCTTACTGTTACGGCAGCGGGCCGTTCAGCGGCCGACGACTTCCTCGGACGCAAGTGTGCCAGCCAGGCAACATGGGCGGACTTGCGTGATGGACGCCTGATTGCCAAGGCGCTCGGGCTCGAGCCGCCGGGCGCGACCAGATTAAAGCATCTCAAACGTCCCGAAGGTCTGCGTGCGCTCGTTGTGCAGCAGGCTTTTGGACTGCCTCTTAAGGGCAATCAATCGCCTTCCAGCTTGCGGGCCGCACTTGCGGTGTTGGCGCTTGAGCGCGCGTTTGGCAATAAGATCAAGACAGGCCTTGGCGGGGGAACGGGATTTTCGGCAAAAGCCGGCCGAATGCTTGCCGGGCAACTGTCGGCGCGACCACGGGATTTCGGTACGGATGGGAGGCTGATCGCCGGGCTCGCAGCAGAAGCCATCGATGCTCGTCAGACTGATCTGGACTCGCTGCGAAGCGCTATTCTTCGTACGCTTTTTACACGTGCGCTTTCGCATGCGGTGGGGCGCAACGATAAAAGTTCTGAGGACAAAAGAGCGAAACTGCCCGCGACCGGTGCAGCGCGAACAAAGAAATCGATCCACCGGCACGACAGTAATCGTGCAGCGAACCCGCCCTTGCCTGCAGCGGCCAATGACACCGGGCTGCCCGGTGGAGCGGCGAGACCTCAGCAACAGAATCGACCCGACCCAAAAACGTTCGCGCGCTGTGTTCAGGCGGCCGCGCGCACGTGCTCCGAAGGCTGGCCAGGCAACCGCAAAGCGATGATTGCACACGTGTGGAACGTGGTGTCGGCGGAGCGTCCGGAGTGGGGGCTATCCGAGATCGAGTTCAAATGCATGCTCGCCGAAGCACACCGTACAGGATTGCTGGTTCTTGCTTCAGCGGACCTGAAGCAAAAGGGAGCCATTGCCGAGTTGGACGCCTCCGCGATCAGCTACAAAAATACGACGTGGCACTATGTACGCGTCGAGGAGGCCGATTAGGCTATCCGACTTTTAAATTGCTCAAGGGACTGAATTTTGATGAAGCAGGACGCTCAACAGGCAGACACTCAAGATAAGCTGTCGCAGGCCTTCGAGCACTCAATTACCTGGGAAGACGACATCTGGCGGGCCGATCCGATGGATGTCGAGCAGGTGCATGTCAAGGCGCGCAGGAAGTTCTTTGAACTTTTGGAGACGATTACGACTGGCGCATCGGCCACGCAGGCTCGCATCCTACTCTTTCACGGCCAATCGGGTGCAGGAAAAACCCATTTGCTTCGCGCCTTGAGGACGGATGCGCATCGGGCCGGTTCGGCCTATTTCGGTTACGCGCAGATGACCCCGGATGTGGGCAATTATGCTGACTACTATTTGCGCCGGCTCGTCCATTCACTGGAAAAACCATACAGCCCGGACGGCGGAGCAGACGGCGAAAGCGCACTGTCGCGCCTAACAGACAAAATCGTTTCTAATGCAGAGTTGCTGCAGCAGGAAGACCTGGACGAGCTGCGCGATGCACCGCTTGATGAGTTTGCGCTGGCCAAACTTGTGCTCAAGGTTGCCGACGACATTGTCGCAAGTCCGACGTTTTCCGACAGCGAGCTCGATATCAATATCGTGCGTGCGTTGCTCTATCTGCAGCGGCGCGATCCACGCATCGACCAGCGCATTCGTCAGTATCTGCACGGTCGCCAGCTTACCGATCTGGCGCAGGAAGCGGTTGGTGCGCTTGATCCCAATACCGGTGAGGACCGGTCCTTTGAGATTATAACCGCACTTGGAACACTGATGTGGACCGTGGACAAGGCCGCGCTCGTGTTCTGCATCGATCAGGTTGAGGACTTGCGCTTCTTCGACAATGCCGAAGAGCGTTTTCAAAAGGCTGTGCGCGATCTCATTCAAATCGCCAACCGGCTGCCGCACGCTATCGTTATCATCTCCTGCCTTGAAGACTTTTATGGCCAGGTGCGCGGCGTTCTTGCCCAATCCTACATCGATCGCGTGGAGAAGGCCGGCCCCGTGGCATTGCTGGAAAGCCGCACGCCGCAAGAAGCACGGCTTATCATCGCGCGGCGTCTTGAATGCCAAGCAGCTGAGGATGGCGACGGGCCGGAGTTTCCGGATCCGTCACAGTATTTCGGTCCACAGTTCTTCGAAGAATTTGGGGGGCTGTCTACCCGCCGGCTTCTGGAGCATGCGCATAGCCGCCTAAGAACTCAAACTGAGCCGACACCTGAAGAGACCGCGGGCGAAGACCCCGGCTTCATCTCTACCTTGGCAGCAGCGCTCGGGTTTGATGCCGGATCTGTTGCAGAGCCGGAGACAGAAATCCCGCCGGTCGATTACCGCGAAATGTGGGAGCGCTTTCAAAGTCAGTCGGAGGCGGAAATTCCCTCCGACGATAACGAACTCATGGACGTTCTCGTTGCAGCGCTGCCGCTGGCAGCGGATGAATGGTCAGACACGCTCAGTGTGGACGTAAAGCGGCTTGAAATTGCCGACGACCTTCCCGTGATCGACATCAGCATCGCGCACAAATCCGGTTTAGCTTCTGATTCACGCGTGTTCCTGTGTAACCGGCCAACGCAAGGAGGCGGGCTTAAGCGACAACTCGACAAAGTGCTGCCGGCGATGCAGGGCAAAGCGTGCTTCATGCTCAGGGCATCGGACTTTCCGCCGAATAGGAAAAACCAAACCGCACAGGCGTTTCGCAAGTTCCGCGACGGGGGCGGACGCTCGGTTCTTGTACCGATCCCGGAATGGGAGCGGATGATGATGGTGCGTGAGTTTCACGCCCACCACCGCAACGACCCCGGCTTCGGCAAATGGTTTGAAAATGCCAAACTGCTTTCGAATGTAATGGCTGTTGTCCAATTGTTACGTCTCGACTTGCTGGGCAGCAACTTGCAACGCCCGGCAACAGCCGCGCGTCCGACAACATCGAACACAGCCGGTGTAGCCGCAAACGACATGCAGCCTGGTGGCACAGTAGTGGCACTGCGCGATGAATTTTCCGCTCCCGTCGATGTCGGGGAGCAGCATCTTGACGGCCTTGGTTATGATGAGGCAGGCGACACGGGACAGGTCGTGCCTTGGTCGTCAGGTTGGGAGAATGCCGACGCAGATGCCGATAGTGCCAAGGAAGATGAACTGCCGCTGTCTGTTATCCTCGATGAGGATGGCTATGCGCACGGCAGTATCTATGCCGGTCGCGACATCCAAGCGAGCGGCAAACCGATTACGCTTAACACAAGTGTTCTAAAGCGGCACGCGGCGGTTCTGGGTGGTTCTGGCTCGGGTAAAACAACACTTGCCTTAAGCCTAATCGAGCAGCTGTTGCTACGCGGAATTCCCGCGGTTCTTATCGATCGCAAAGGCGACCTGTGCAGCTATGCCAATCCGGATGTGTGGCGGGCGCAGACAGACGAATTCAGCGAACGCCAGTCGGAGCGTGAGAAACTCGCCGATGCAATAGACGTGGCGGTCTACACGCCTGGCCGTGCGTCGGGACGTCCGATTTCCATCACCCTCCTGCCAAACGGTATCAATGAATTGCCCGAGCACGAACAGCAGTTGCTCGCCAATCTGTCGGCTGCCGCGCTTGGTGACATGCTGCATTTGAGGAATTCGGCCACGCATCAGAAGCAGTCGGGTGTGTTGTCGGTCGCATTGAAAATTCTTGGTTCGGTATCTTCCAGCGAAGTGACGCTTGCTGACCTGATCGATCTTTTGGAAGACGAGCATCCTGAGCTTACCGACCTCACCCAGCGCATGGACCCCTCAGGCAAGCTGCGCCGTGATCTCGTGGCACAGTTGGACAGCCTGAGGCACCGCAACTCTGCAATGTTTGAAGGCGGCGGTGAATCGTTGCGGATGGAATCGCTGTTGGGACTTGGCGAGTTCGCACGTGAAGGCCGCACACGTCTTTCCGTCGTCTACACCGGCTTTTTGGGCGACAACGAAAACATTCTTTTCTGGGTTGCGCAATTCCTGTCGGAAGCGTTGCGCTTCTGCCAACGCAACCCGAACGATGAGCTACAAGCCGTCGTCATGTTCGACGAGGCCGACCTTTACATACCGGCCCAAGCCAAACCGGCAACGGCGGAACCGCTACAAAGTCTGCTCAAACGCGCCAGGTCCGCAGGCCTTGGCTTGATGCTCGCGACGCAGTCTCCTGGCGATCTCGACTATAAGAGCCGCGATCAGATCACGAGCTGGTTTATCGGCCGGGTACGCGAAGATACAGCCCTGCGTAAACTCAAGGCAGCCTTCCAATCTGAAAGCGGCCTTGACGCAGCTGCCGTATTGCCGGGACAGACCGTCGGTGAATTCCACCTCGTACAGGAAGGGCTGGTGCGCTCCATGAAGGCGCAACGCTCGCTCATTTCGGCGGAGCAGGTGCCCTTCGACCGCATCGAGCAGCTGGCGCATGAGACCAAGGGGCAGGACGAACGGCAACTAAAGCTGTTTGACGGCCGCGGTTGAATCCAGGCTTGGGCTGATTAAGCCCCAAAACTCCCGCGCTTCGGGGCGCAGCACTGCTAACGCGGTACGGAGAATTGCTCGGGCCGAACGAGGCGTGGCGGAATTATCACTTTCATGATGATATTGCGGCCGGCTTGGGTGTGACCGCCGTTCAACCTATACGTGAAACAGTTATTCTTTGCATCGCAGGTCTTGGCGTCGCCACTGTAGACTTCTGAATCATCACTGGAAAAGGCGTGATGTTGCGCAGCAATACGGTCCTGCGCCTGCGCGTTGCTTTGTCGTCTATCCTACAATTCACAAGCATATGACAGACCTGCAAAATTTTGGTGTCAAAAAAAATAGTTCGAGGTATGATCATTTTGTCGACCGATGCGTGAGGGGTTCGGGCGACAAGGGCGTGACGTGAAAGCGGCAGCTCTCGGGTCACTAGCGTTTAAGTTGCGAAGGAGTAAGTGCGGGGTTCGTGTTATGGCAACAAAGTCTTTTGTCATGCTGGTGTTAGCTACGCTTGCGGGGCCAGCAATAGGTGTCGGTTTGTTTGTGCTGCTGCACACCTTTTAAGATCATGACGACCAGGCGTCGAGAAGCCGCCTGAAGGTTGCTGGGGTTGGCGCCCCAGCTCATTCTAACGTCTACGTTTTGTACCGTGCGGATCCACGTGCCGCGTGCCGGGTGGTTGTGCCTGTGCCGCGTCTGAGTGGGTGCCACAAAACGACTCCTGGAACCAGCCACCGATCAGCTGCTATGACGTGTGCATGAGCACGCGCGAGTAGACTACACCATTTGCTCATTTGAGCCTTAAGGTGGGCCAAGCTGAATTGCAGTCTTGCGCCTGCACCACACTTTGATCGGAAGTTGCCTTGCGCAGATGACCCGTACGCTTATCGACGACTGTTTCGTCCACGACCGCGACCGTATGCGCCATGAAGATGCGGTGGCGCTCTTGCGCTCACGCGTCTCGGCCATTGCACCTGTGGAAACGGTCGATATTCTGCAGGCGGCAGGACGCACGCTGGCAGCACCCATTACAGCGCCCTTTGACGTGCCGCTGCACACAAATGCAGCGGTCGACGGCTATGCGTTTGCTGCAAGCGACTATGACGACAAGCTGGGAAGCGTATTCAAAATCTTGGGCCGCGCAGCGGCCGGCAGTCCACTCGCCGCAGTGGTTGAGCCGGGAACTGCCGTGCGCATCTTCACCGGAGCCGTTATGCCGTCGGGTCTCGACAGCGTCGTCATGCAGGAAGATGTCGAGGTTGGCGAGAATGGAAGCGTTCGTATTCCAGCCGGGCTGAAGCCGGGGGCCAACGTCCGGGCTTCTGGCGAAGACATTACGGCAGGTTCAACGGTGTTGGAAGCAGGGTCAGTACTGCGTCCGCAGGATGTCGCGTGTTTGGCCGCAACGGGCCGGAACTCTATTTCGTGTTTTGGCGCTCTCAAGGTGGCGATTGTTTCCACCGGCGACGAGATCATCTCGCCGGGCGCCAGAGACCTCGTGCCAGGCGAGGTTTTTGACGCAAACGCTCCGATGCTGACAGGCCTTGCAGCCCTTGCCGGCGTAAACGCGACGCATCTTGGAATATGGCCGGACGACCGCCAGAAGATCGAGGATCGCCTGCGCCAGGCAGCGGAAGAGTATGATGTCGTCCTTACTTCGGGCGGTGCCAGCAAAGGTGAGGAAGACCATATGCTGGCGGCGCTGGATGCCATCGGCAAGCGTCATCTGTGGCAACTGGCTGTCAAACCAGGACGGCCAATGATGTTCGGCCAGATCACCACCGGCGGCCGCGATACGGTGATGGTCGGGCTGCCCGGCAATCCAGTGGCCGTCTTCGTTTGCTATCTGATGTATGTTTTTCCGCTGTTGCGCGCGCTTGGCGGCGCTCATTGGCCGGAACCGCGGCGGTTTCCACTTCCAGCCGCCTTTGAGATCAGGAAACGCAAAACCGGGCGGCGTGAATTTTTGCGCGGCACAACGCGTCGGATCGACGGAACTCTCCAAGTGGAAAAGTTTCCGCGCGACGGGTCCGGCCTGATTTCCGGCCTGCAAGCCGCTGACGGGCTGATCGAAGTTGCCGAAGGCATCGAGCAAATCAGCACCGGCGATGCTGTGGCGTTCATCCCGTTTAGCGAATTTGGGATCAGCGCCGACTGACAGCCCCGCCCCCGCCATAAACCGGCGATACTTCCCTCATTGGTGTCCGACGGCGCCAAGTTCGGCTCCGTACGTGCGCAAACCAGCGCATAGCGGCCGATGGCGGCGCCGGGCACTTTTGGTCCGCGTTTCTTGCGCGCCTCGTGCACGGCCAGCTCTTGGGGACTTTGATACCGCCGCCGGGGCGGTAAATGCCCAAGACTGTCGAACGGAATTGGCGAAAGGAAGTCATGTCACGACGCAAGGAATTTGTGGCCATCGCTACTATTGGCCAAGTCTTATGAGTGCGGATCGTGCCTTCGGCAACGGCCGCCCCATGCCCCGGTAAACCAACTTCATGCTGGAACTCCTTAGAATATTTGTCAGGCTTGTCGAACTCATTGTTTCGGTGCCGGTGAAGTGTGTGCGCCTCATCGTCGATTGGGTCATCGTCAACCCCAAACTCGGCCCGCTGAGGTACCTGGCAACGGCGGCGTTAGCCTATCTCGTCTTCGCAGCCTTTCTTGTTTATGGCCTGGCACCATTTCTCGCGTGGGATAGGAGTTCCTTCCAATCTGAAAAATTGCACTATGACGCGGAACGATGGCTGGCGACCGCCATTTACGATGCCGGCAACAACTTCGTGGGCACGTTTGCGCCAGAACTCGATAGCCGCCGTGACGTCAACTACGGAAGCGAGGCCATCGAGGTCGGTGGCTACACGGCAAACCCGGATCACAAATCAATCCCGGTGCGCACCGTGCCCGAACATTTCTGGAAATGCCTTCTTTATCATGAGGACCGGCGTCTTGGCGGCGTGCTCAATCCGCACGGCATTGATCTCATTGGTGTCTTGAAAATTCCCTACACGACGATTGCGCGGTCCATCAGGCTTGGTCGGCCCAGTCTGGGTATTGGCGGTTCGACGCTGCCGATGCAGTTTGCACGCGTGATTTACAAAACACCGCCGCGCGTCGATGAAACACCGCTGGACAAGCTTGCGCGCAAATTCTCCGAGTGGCGGCTGGCGCCAATCATTTATCATGAGCTGACGAAAGACGGAGACGACGAACCACTAAAGCGTTGGGCGGCCAACCACCTTTGGCTAGCGCAACGCACTGGCGGTGCATCGCTTTACGGTGTTGAAGTCGCCAGCCAGATCGTGTTCGGCAAGGAAGCGAAAGACTTGTCCATCGCGGAGCAATTCGTGCTGGCGTCCGCGGTCAACAAGCCTGTCATTCTTCTCGAAGGCACCGAAAACCTCAACGCCGTGCGTCTCGACCGGTGGCGCTCAATTGCCGAAGTCCGTGCAAGGGTATGTGCCGAAAAGCTCATCAATGAGGCGGAGGTTCAGCGCCAAGTCGTTTTCGATCTTGTCAATCTTGCCGGCGGCCCGCCCGATCCGCAGGTAAAGCCGGCATTGCAAAGTGCGCTTGAAACATATGCACCGGATTGGGCAAAGCGGGCCGAAGCCAATCCCGTCATCCGCGCCAACACGCTGATGCCGGCTGCGCGCTTCGGTATCCGTGAGGAAATGAAACAGACTTACGGGTACGATTGGCGCAATCACGTGCGCGGTGTGACGACCAGTTTCGATGCTGCAGAAAACCTCGCGTATAGAACGCGCGTGCGAGAGGGCCTGAAAAAGATCAATAAGAAATATGCGGCGCGGATTAATGCCGGTTACACGCTCGACCCGGACAAACGGGATGCCGATACGGAGGTTCCTAATGTCATCGTTGTGGCAGCAAACAGCGACGGTGAAATCGTGCGGTATTTCGATACAGGCGAGACGGCGACCTACTTTGGCTCGGTGTCTGCGCGCGCACCCGCAACCGGGCTTTATGAGTCAAAGTTGGAACCGCGGATGCTGGCATCCACGGGCAAGGTCATCGCCGCAATCGCTCTTGCCAATGAAATGAAAGACAGCGTCGGCTCGCTCTATTTGGACACAGCCGCGCCGGCACGTGGTCTGGAGACATGTACCCGTAATGGCTCGCAGCGCAGAGGCCGGCGCGCCATCGTAGCGTTTGCATGCTCCCTTAATGAACCGCTGGTCAACCGTCTGGCTCAAGTGGGGCAGGGCCGTGTCGCTCGCATAATTAAGACCTTCGGCTTCAACATGCCGCCAAAAGGGGTGGATGGGGAGGGTACACCGCCATCGACAGCCGCCGTCCTGGGTCAGATTTCTGGCTCGCCGCGGCGCGTGCATCAGATGTCGGGTGTCGTGCTGGCCTCACTTATTGGCCGCGACCGCAAGCCCGTGGGGCTGCCTTCGCTCGTCAAAACTTTCGACTACACAACACCGGAAGCGCAGAAGCAGGCAGAAGAGCGTAGCCAGGCGTCAATTGTTCCGAAGTCCGTCATCGCACGAGGCGGGCGGCGGTTCTTGCGGTCGGTCTTGCAAGCGCCTGTGTGTTACCAAGCCAATGGTAGAAGTCACGGCACGCTCAAATCACTTTCGCACTGGTGCGCTAGCCGACGCTCTGATCTCAGGCTTCATTTCTCAAAAACCGGAACCCAGGTTGGAATCGATCGCGATGCCACAATAGATGTCTGGGCAACGGGCGGATTGCAGTTTTCAAATGGTGCGGCTTATTCCTATGTGGTGCTGGTGGGAACGGGGGCAACGAACAAGCCTTGGGCGCGCGCGCTGCACTCCTCGCAAGTTGCTGCTCCACTGTTGGATATTCTGCTCAGCGATCTTGCCCGGCATGCAAAAGAGAACCCTCAAATCCGTCTCCTGCCAAGACGGCGCAGGCAAAGCCCCGCACCGGTTGCGACAGGTTCGGTGAGCGAGGCCTCTTCCAATACAGAAAGCGCTGGAGAGTTGCACCTGCGTGCGTTGCGCGGGAAATAAATGGTAGTTTTATTTGCAGGCTATTCTTCGCTGCGCTCGGGCCCGCGAGTCCGGCGACGCAATGGTTTTGTCTCACGCGTGCTGTTCGGGCTTTGCCCGGCACGCTGCGACGGCGCGGCGCAATGCGCCGGGTCGCCTTGCTCCCTGTTGTGCCAGCCGAAAACGAGCGACATGCTTGGGCACGTCCCGGCGCGGGTGTAGCCGGAGGCGTACCCGTCGCCGATATCGCGGTGCCAGCGCGGCAGCGCTGAATAGCGCCGCGATCAACATTATGGTCCTACGCTGGTTACCTCCCGCTGTGCGCACAGGCGGAGCCGTCCTAGTCGCCGCATTAATAGTTTTGTTGATCGCCGCCGTGCTGCCACTTTGTGCCACGCTTCAGCCCAACTCGCGTCCAAAAGCGTCTCTAATCACGAACATGGATCACAATGCCTGGGGACTGGTCTGGTGCCTGTATGCGTCCATTGATTTAGGAGAAATCGGACGTCGACGCGGTGCTGTTTGAAAAGCGTTAGACAACTGCTTGTGCAATGGAAAAGCCGCACATTCACTTGATGTCAGGTGAATTGAACTCAGCCGGGGAAGCTTGAGTTTCGCAGCCGCCAGAAGCACAGCGCGTGAATTGGCAGGAAGTTCCTTATGGCATTGCCGCGTGAGCCGCTAACGGCCCGGACCGATCCACACGGGCCCGCTGGCCCCTCTTCCTTCAGTGACGATTTCAACGACTGGGTAAGACCGGAACAACCGGCCCGCGACTGGCGTAAACTTGTCCTGGTTATCGGACTTGGTGCGTTGTCTTGGGTGGCAACCTACGTCGGCATGCTTGAGCTCATCCAGTCGAACATGGGCGAGTTGCCGTTTACCTACAAGATCATCATCGGCTTTTCCGTCGCCATGCTGATGACGATGATCATCTGGTTGCTGGACCAGCTATTCAGTCCCATCAACTTCACCACAAAGGTGTTCTACGTTTTCGGCTACATCTTTCTCACACTCATTTCCGTCGGCTTCGGTTTCGGATTTTACTGGAAAGTTCTGGAAAGCCGTTCGGAAGCGACGAGATCGGCGGAATCGGCCGTTGGACAGGTTCAAAACTCGCTGCATGCCGGCGCGACACGGTTGGAACAGCTGAACGCCACGCTGGTACAGCTCAAATCAATCTCTGCAAAGAAGGCCGTTGAGGAACGCACTAAGGGTACGAGTTGTCCGAACAGCCGGCCAGGAGACGGGCCGCGCCGAGCCTTGCGTGATGCGGACGCCCAGCGCTTTGCATTTGCGTCGGAATTCGTGGGTGGCCGTATCGGTACCGTTAAAGCCGACCTCGCCGCGCTCGACGCGGATCTCACCAAGATTGCCGGCAACAGTGCTGCCACCATAGATCCGAAGACGGGGACGCGGAATGCGTTTATGAAGTCTCTAGGCCGTCGTCTCGACAAAACGGTCACTGGCTTCAACGCGTTCCGTACGGATCCGCAGCTTCGCCAAATCCGTTCCGATTTGGATACGCGAGCTGCACAATCAGTTTTCCCCAACTCAAAGGGCGGTACCTTTTCATGTCCGGATGCGCAATTGCAGGCCGCGCTGCGTGGGGTCGTAAGAGCGATCGATGGCCTTCCCGAGCTTAGCCGGCCAGAGGTCGCCGCGGTCGAAGGTTCAGAGGCGACGGTGGAAGCGTTTAGGCGTCTGACGGCGTCGCTGCTGGGCCTCGTGTTATTCCGTATGCCACCGACTGCAGACGAAATGCGCGAATTGCAAGCGGAGGCCGTGCGTACATTGGCGGCGAAATCCGCTTCCGGCCGGGGGGGCGGAGGTTCAGCGGCTGCGGACACTTACTCCCAGCCTGTGGGGCTTTCGAAACGCGACTATATTCCGCTGGCGATCGCCATATTCGTCGACTTGTGCTTGCTGCTCGTTTCGATGGGGCGGCCGCTCAACACGTATGCGCGAATCAAAGCCAAGATGCACGAGGCGGCAGAGGGTCCCGTCTATCAAATCTTGAGCCGGTTCTATCTGGTGTTCGAGGATGAGAAGCGGCAGGACAAGCGGGTCTGCCCGATGATCGAGGTGTTGCATCACGCCATCTTCGAGACGAGCGGGCGTTATCATGCCGCTATCCCGTTAAGCCCGGCACCGGACACACCCGACCGGCCGGCACGGGAGCGGGAAGTGCGGGTCCTCACATCGTTGTTCGCATCCCTGGAACCGTTCGGCGTTTACCGGCATACGCCCTACATCACGGCCAAGCTTCTCGCGCGTAAAAAACTAACCGCACAAGATAGCCTCTTTGCTGATTCGCCCGACTTCCGCATCTACACGTTTGGGAACAACCGCTGGCCGGAGATGATCCTGGGCGCGGTGATGGGTGCGGCCAAGCGCGTCGAAGCAGACAAGCGACGGCAACAAGCGCTTGAACGCGAGCGCGTCCGTGCCGCAAGTCCAGCACAACCCCCGTTCGCAAACCCCACGCATTCGAACGGGTTTGAGCTACCGTCCGGCCCATTACCTGGCGGTGGCGGCAAGGCGGCTGCCAA
Source organism: Hyphomicrobiaceae bacterium (assembly GCA_965222485.1). Taxonomy (GTDB): domain Bacteria; phylum Pseudomonadota; class Alphaproteobacteria; order Rhizobiales; family Hyphomicrobiaceae; genus CBDCUC01. Next base: position 586,633 of record CBDCUC010000040.1, on the reverse strand, counting down.
GCGCGGTATGTCAGGCGCAATTGGCGCAATGCGATCGCGTGAAAGCACCTCGCCACAGGACAGCGCGAACATCGATGCGAAGCTGAAAGCGAAATTTGGGCCGCATGCAGCCGCGGCGCAAAGGCAGATGGAAGACGAGAAATACCGCGCTTCGCTCCCCAGCCTGCGCGGACTGTCACATGATGAAGCCCGGCGCCGTCGGCGTTCGCCCATTATCGATGACGACAGCGACCTTGAAGAACGCAAAGTGGTTCTTGAGCGAAACGGCGCGGCCAACTCCAACACCTCTGCTTCCCAACAACATGTGAGCGATACCGGCGGGGAAGCCGGAAGCAACGGCAGAGTTGTTAAGTTGTCGCCTAGTCTGGCCGGTTATGAAAACGACCGCCGGCGCTCACCGAGTTCTGCTGGCCAGGCGGCGCTGCCGGCAGACGACCTGCAATGCGTTGACGAAACAACCGTGACGCTGACCCGCGAAACGGCGACATTCACCGTTCCGACAACGGCCGCCGCCGTACCGAACGCTATTTTGCGCGGCACAGAGGCGGCGCCAGCCGTGGCAGCACCGGAAGTGTTGCGTGTCGAACAGTCGCCCAAACCAGCGATTGAAGAGGAGGATGGTACCGAATTCGTCCTCGAGCCAGAGCCCGCTTCTGAATTATTGGATGTTGAGGACATCGAACCCGCCGATGAAGCCGACCATGAAGACATGGTGACACTGGCGCAGCGGCTCAGCCCATCGCGTCCGTCCGCGGCCGAGTAGGACAGGTTCATAAATCGTTAAGGCCGGCAGAATTGGAAAAACTTTATTGCGGCGCTGCTGAGCCGGAACGGGGCAGAGCGAAACGGTTGTTTAACCCAATTGGCGCTAAATGGGTCTGACAACAGATGCTCGATGGCCGGCGCGCCGCCCTCTGCGCGTTCAGGCTGCCACCGACTAAGGAAAAAAATATGCGCCCAAATTCTCCTGCCGGTATGGAAGTCATAAAAAAAGAGGAGAAGGAGGCGAGGCTTCTGTCTTTTGTCGAGCAAACGCTCGCCTCGGCTGGCGAGTGCGATGAACTTCCCCACACCCAAGAGATTTTGATTCTGGCGCGCTCGCCCGCGAGCCCGGTTGCACGTGCGGTTCGGGACGCGGCAGAAACAATCCGCGCCGCAGGACTCAGTGTGCGCTGTGTCTACACCAATACAGCTACGGCCGACGAGGACCAGGCGCACGGCGACGCCGATCTTATTGCGGGCTGCGTTCGACTGACGCATGACGCGCGCCTCTTGGAGGCGCACGAACAACTCGTTTTAGGTCACGCAGACGCTTGGATTGGCGATTGCATGCGCCGCGAGCCCGGCAAGCGTGATGCTTTCGAATGCTATGCGCCTGGGGAGCCGGAACTAGCGGCGTGGGCGCGCTTGGCATTCGAAAAAATCTGGCGCGCTGCCGAACCCGTCGCGGTGGCCAGGGACTCGGACGCCGAACGGCAGATACCGACCGGTCCGATCGATGCCATTGCGCTGCAGCTTGGTCTGGACGGCGACGGACCTACAGTTTCAACACGGCACTGAGGACTGAGTGCCAGAAATGACTTGAAAACCACCCCCCAAGGGTCTTCCGCATACCCCCATACACTCACTGCGGACCCTTAAGAAAAGGTCGGCCTTCGTGCCGGCCTTTTTCTTTGCTTAGCTTTCAATGACATCGGCCGTTTTGGCGGCAAGAATTGGCCGGATCGCCAGCGCCCATGTGATGGCGTGAGGCGAGGCATGTTGATCATGCTGAATGCGGCGTGAAGGCTTCAAGAATTTTGCCGCAAGCAACGGGAAATAGCGATAATTCGGCGTTATCGCCCCGGTTCGGACATTCGCGGCTGTTGCACTTCACATCATGCGTGACGGCGGCCGACAATGGAGCATGAAAAGTCCCCGATTGCTTCAGGCAGTCCAAATAAGACAGGTGGCAACAATGCGCTTTTCCAGAATATTTTTCCTTCTTCGTACGCTTCTCTTTCCTGCATTCCTATTTGGTATCGCCGCAAGCGTGGCCGTGGCTGACGAAACGAAGACTGAGCCTCGTTTCTCAAACCAGACCATTCAGTCTGACGCCAAGCGTTATGAAACCTATCTGCGCGCGAATTGGAAGCCGGGCGAGACCAGGGCCGCCGTCTATGTTGCACGCGGCAATCGGCTGTTGAAAAGCAACGCGCGCGGCGCTTCGCGCGAGTTCGCCGCCGCTGTCGTTGCGGACAAGGATAGCGCAGTTGCCTGGATCGGGCTGGCAAAATCGCTTCTCGCCATTGACACGTCGCGCTCACGCGGGTCGGAGCGCTATGACATTCCAGTCAATGCTAGCGGGGCGGCGTATCTTGCATATCAGCGCGCCGGAACAGCAGAGCGCAAGGCACAAGCCCTGAGCGTGCTTTCAACGGCGCTGCAGCGGCGCTCGTTCTGGCGGCCCGCGATTGAAGCTTTGAAGACGAGCCTGGCGCTTAAAGATGACGCAGGCGTACGCGCGTCACTGACGGCGCTCAAAGCTCAGCACGGTTTTCGAATGGTCAACTACGAGGCGCAGTCGGAAACGCTGAAACCGCGCATCTGCGTTGAGTTCTCCGAAGGTCTGGCGAAGGCGGTTACGGAATTTTCCAAGTACATCTCGATCGACGGCGAGGACCCGCAAGGTGTGACCGCGGAAGGGCGCAAGCTTTGCGTTGATGGGCTGGCACACGGCCAACGTTATGAAATGCTGATCCGCGCAGGCCTGCCGGCGGAAATCGGCGAGATGCTGGAAAAGGATGTCGAGCTTGCCGTCTATCTGCCGGACAGGAAACCCAACGTCAGATTTACCGGCCGCGCCTACGTCCTGCCGTCAACGGGCCAACAGGGTATTCCGGTGGTTTCTGTCAACACCGACAACGTCGATATCGAGGTCTATCGCATCGGTGACCGCGCGCTTGCCGAGCACCTGCGCAATGGCGAACTTGGCCAGCAATTGTCCCGCTGGGATCTCAACCGCATGCGCCAAGCAACAGGTGAAAAGGTTTATTCGGGCGTACTGGCGGTCAAGCGCAAGCTCAACGCAGATACCACCACCGCATTTCCCGTAAGCGAAGCAATTGGAACCTTGAAACCAGGCGCCTATCTGCTGGCTGCGCGCCCAAGCACAGGCAACAAGAAACACGACGACCAGGTTGCAACACAGTGGTTCATCGTTTCAGACCTGGGTCTGACCGCGTTTTCCGGCGATGACGGTGTGCATGGCTTCGTGCGTTCGTTGGAGACCTCGAAGCCGGTTGCCGATGCGCAAGTTCGGCTCATTGCCCGCAACAATGAAGTGTTGGCGAAGGCGACTACGGATGCTTCCGGCTATGTGAAATTTGCAGGCGGGCTACAACGTGGCGAGGGCGGGCTGCAGCCTGCCATGCTCGTTGCTGAGCGCAACGGCGCCGATTATGCGTTTCTCGATCTGACGAATTCGGCGTTCGACCTGTCGGATCGTGGCGTCAAGGGGCGCGCAGCGCCTGGACCGATCGACGGATACATTTACACCGAGCGCGGCGTCTACCGGCCAGGTGAAGACGCCTACGTGACCGCGCTTGTGCGCGATAACGCGGGCAAAGCTGCGGCTCTGCCTGTCACACTTGTTGTCGTACGCCCTGACGGCGTCGAGCACACCCGCGTGCCGCTTGTCGATCAAGGACTCGGCGGCCGGGAGACCATTCTGTCCCTGAGCAACAGCGCGATGACGGGAACGTGGCGCACAAAGCTGCATACAGATCCCAACAAGAAGCCAATCGCGGAAGCCTCCTTCCTAGTGGAAGACTTCGTGCCGGAACGGCTCGATATGACCCTTTCTGCTGGTGACGGCGTCATTGCGCCGAAGGCCCCTGTCTCGATTGCGGCGGAAGGCCGGTTCCTCTACGGACCGCCGGCGGACAACCTTGCGATTGAAGGCGACATCATCGTCAAACCATCGCGCAAGGGCCTTTCCGGATTCAAAGGCTATTTGTTCGGCGTTCACGATGAAATCGTAACGCCGGTGCGCGAACCGTTGGGCGATCTTGCGCAAACAGACGGCGAAGGCAAAGCAACCGTCCAGGTGTCGCTACCAAAGGTTACGAAGACACAAAAACCGCTGGAGGCAAGCGTTCTACTGCGCCTGCGCGAATCCGGTGGGCGTACGATTGAGCGCCGCATAACGGTGCCGGTCGATCTGGGTCTGGAACGGATCGGCATCAAACCACAGTTTGACGATCTTGCGTTGGATGAAGACACCGATGCCGAATTTGACATCATTGCGCTCGACAAAAAGGGCCAACAGGTCGCCAAGTCGGGCCTCGATTGGACCCTCTATCGGATCGACACAACCTGGCAATGGTATGCGCGCAATGGAAACTGGTCGTATGAGGCAATCGAGCTTAGACGCAAAGTCTCCGATGGCAAGTTGGACACGGCGAAGGATGCAGGTGCGACGTTGAAGGTTCCAGTCAAGTATGGCCGATATGAGCTGGAAGTGGCTGACGCCGACGCGGATGGTGCCGTCAGCTCGATTGGATTCAACGCAGGCTGGTACACCGGCGGTGAGACGGCGGAGAGCCCGGAGATGCTCGACGTCGCACTTGACAAGGAACGCTACAAGGTCGGCGAAACGGCAAAACTGCGCATAGCCACAAAACGGGCTGGCACGGCGCTCATTGCTGTGCTCGGCAACGGTTTGTTTGACATGGTGCAGGCTGAAATTCCTGCAGGCGGCGGCGACGTTGACATCACTGTCGGTGCCGACTGGGGTCCTGGTGCTTATGCCACCGCGATGTTCTACCGGCCCATGGATGGAACACAAAAGCGCATGCCCGGCCGCGCCGTTGGCGTGCGCTGGATTGGCATCGACCAAAGCCCACGCACGCTAGATGTGTCGCTCGACGTACCGGAGAAAGTGAAGTCGGGCAGCACACTCACCGTGCCCGTTACGATCTCAGGACTCAATTCCGGAGAAAAAGCGCACGTTACCATTGCTGCCGTTGATATCGGCATTCTCAATCTGACACGCTTTAAGTCACCCGCACCGGAGACGTGGTTCTACGCCCAGCGCCGGCTTGCGACTGAGATCCGTGACTTTTATGGCCGGCTCATCGATGGCATGCGCGCTGAACGTGGCGCATTGCGCTCTGGCGGCGATGGTGATGGCGGTTTGTCAATGCAAGGTAGTCCGCCGGTTGAAGAAACCGTGGCGCTCTATTCAGGAATCGTCAGTGTCGACAGTGATGGTAAGGCTGCAGTCACCTTCGACATGCCCGACTTTAACGGCTCGGTGCGTGTCATGGCCGTGGCGTGGAGTGCCGACAAGCTTGGGCACGCCGCACGCGCCGTCATCGTGCGCGACCGGGTGGCGCTCACCGTTGCGGGCCCGCGCTTCCTAACGCTGGGTGACACCGTCCGCATGGCACTTGATGTGCACAATGTCGACGGCCCTGACGATATCTATAACGTAATTGCCGACCAACAGGCCGGCGAAGGACCGCGTGCGACAGTTTTGACGCGCTCCGTCAAACTGGCGGCGGGCGAGCGCCGGACAGAACGGTTTGAGGTCAAACCATCCGGCATTGGCTTACACATCTTTGATGTCAGGGTGTCCGGTCCGGAAGGCATCGACGTCAAACGGCGACTGACCTTCGACGTCAAACCGCCAGCTGGTGACATTCGGCGCACGACAGTATCGAAGCTGAAGCCAGGAGCACATATTACCGTGAGCCGGGCGCTGGCGCACGATCTCATCGACGAGCTTGCGCGCATCAACGTTTCGGTTGGGCCGGCAGCACGGCTCGATGTGCCGACGTTGCTGACGCAGCTTGACCGTTATCCATACGGCTGCGTCGAACAAACTGTTTCACGCGCATTGCCGCTGGTTTATGCCAACGCCGTTGCGGCGGACGCCGGGTTGGCAAGCGACAAAGCGCTCAAGGCGCGCGTGCAAGAGGCCGTCAATCGCGTCTTCGAAATGCAGGACAGCTCCGGCGCATTCGGTGCCTGGGGACCGGCTTATACAAACATCTGGCTGACGAGTTATGTCACCGACTTTCTGACACGCGCCAAGGAGGCCGGTTATGCCGTCAACCCGCTTGGCTTCACGCAAGCGCTTGACCGGCTGCAGAACTACATTTCATATGCCGGCGATTTCGAAAAGGGCGGTGAAGACCGGGCATATGCGCTTTACGTTCTTGCACGCAATGGCCGGGCACCGGCGGGCGAGCTGCGCTACTACGCGGACGCAAGGCTTAAGCGCTTTTCGACACCTATTGCAAAGGCACAATTAGGCGCGGCATTGGCAATGATCGGCGACAAGCCACGTGCAGAGCGTGCGTTTGCCTCCTCCATTGCCGATCTCAACCAATCGTCGCAAAGCCTCCTGGCCCGCTCCGACTACGGCTCGGTCCTGCGGGATGGCGCGGCACTGGTGGCACTGACCACTGAGACGGGTGTGGCTCGTGATCAGTCCGTGCGCCTTGTCGACGTTGTGGCGACGGCCTACGAGAACAGCACACGTACCTCGACCCAAGAACAGGCATGGATGCTGCTCGCGGCAAACGCGCTGGCCGACCAAGCCAAGACAACCAGTGTTCTTGTCGATGGTCAGTCACAGACCGGGCCGTTGCGTCGCTCGCTCAGACTTGCCGATCTGGGCGACGATGGCCTGCGCATCACCAACACCGGTGAGGACGAAGTGGATGCTGTTATCTCCGTTTACGGCTCTTCGCTGACGCCCGAACCGGAACTGGCAAGTGGCTATACGATCACGCGCAGCTACTACAAACTTGATGGCACCCAGGTAGAGCTTGAAAGTGCGACTGGTGGCACCTCCACGGTCAATCAGAATGACCGGCTGGTGGTCGTTCTCAAAGTCGTCAGCGAGCATGAAGGCGGACGCCCGCTAATCGTCGATCGGCTGCCGGCAGGGCTACAAATTGAAAACCCACGCCTTGTCGACAGTGGCGATATCAAATCGCTGCCGTGGCTGAAGTCGCCGGTTTCCGCACGGCATGCTGAGTTTAAGGACGACAGGTTCGTTGCAGCATTCGACCTTTATCCGACAAGCCGTAGAGACAAGATCAAGCCGGCAGGCACGGAAATGACGGCCGCTTACATCGTGCGCGCAGTGACGCCTGGCGCGTTCGTGCATCCCGCGGCAACGGTGGAGGACATGTATCGGCCTGAGCGGCATGCACGCACCGGTTCAGGTACGCTCACGGTTGTAGGCAAAGAGTAACGCCATGAGCTTGTCCAGCCCAGCGGTGAAGCAAAAGGGTAGTGTGGCGAACGGTGTCAGCCGTGTTAGGCGGCTGGCAACCGTTACCGCGCTGATTTTAGGGCTCGCGGCGATAGTCATGGCAGGCGGGCGGATGGCCCTCAATTATGCGAAGGCCCAGCTTGGGCCGCCCCCGGTCGACATTGCTAAGGATTTGTCCATCACCGTTGTTGACCGAAAGAGTCAGCTGTTACGTGCGTTCACGACGACCACGGGCCACTGGCGCCTTCCGGTTTCGAACGCCAACGTTGACCAACGATATCTCAGAATTCTGCTCACCTTCGAAGACAAGCGCTTTCATCAGCATGGTGGTGTCGATGTGCTGTCGATGATGCGTGCGGCAGCCCAATTCGTCACCAACGGCCGGATCATTTCAGGTGCGTCGACGCTGACAATGCAGGTGGCGCGCCTGATCGACCGGCGGCATGAACGCAGCATCAGCGGCAAATTCTTTCAAATCGTGCGCGCGTTGCAGCTGGAAGAGAACTTGAGCAAGGACCAGATCCTTGACCTCTACCTGCAGCTTGCGCCGTTTGGCGGCAATATCGAGGGGGTGCGCGCTGCGTCTCTCGCCTATTTCGGCAAGGAGCCCAATCGGCTTTCGCTTGGCCAGGCCGCACTGCTGGTGGCCCTGCCACAGTCGCCGGAAAGCCGCAGGCCGGACAGGCACCCAGGCGCCGCGCGCCGGTCTCGCGACCGGGTCTTAGACCGTGTAAAAAAGGCGGGGCTGGTTAGCGCGGCTGAATCGGCGCGGGCGAAGCTGGAGCGCGTGCCAACGCGGCGGCGATCGTTTCCTAAGTTTGCTCCACATCTGTCCGAACAACTTGTCGCAAAGGATCAACAGGAAGTTGCTGCGCGAGCTCGCATTCACAAGCTGACAATCGACCGTGAACTACAGCGCTCGATGGAACGCTTGGCGCGCAACCACGCACGATCACTCGGAGACAAGCTTTCAACCGCGATCATCGCGGTGGAACATGCAAGTGGCGAGATTGTTGCCTATGTGGGCTCGGCCGACTATCTCGATCAGAGCCGCCTTGGTGCCATTGACATGGGTGAGGCGGTGCGGTCACCAGGCTCGACACTAAAACCGATTGTCTACGGAATGGGGTTTGAGCTTGGCAAAGCACACCCCGAAATGCTGATTGAGGATCGGCCGGCGCGCTTTGGACGCTATGCGCCGAAGAACTTCGACAATGACTTTAACGGTACCGTGACCGTACGCGAGGCATTGGCGCGCTCGCTCAATATTCCGGCCGTCAAAGTGCTTGATGCCATTGGACCGGAACGGTTTGCAGGGCGGCTCGATCGCGCAGGGATTAGCCCGGCTCTGCCGGATGACACGAAGCCGTCGCTAGCGATGGCGCTTGGCGGCGTGGGCTTAAGGCTGATTGACCTGACGCAGGCCTATGCGAGCCTCGCCAATGGCGGCCGTTATGTGAAGCTGCACCACCGGCTTGGAGAAGGTGACCAACGAACATTACGCGGTGACATCACCGATGATGCAAAGCGGCGCCTGTTATCGGACGTTGCTGCCTGGTATGTGACTGATATTTTGAAGGATGCGCCGCCGCCGGAAAACGGCAAGTCGGGACGCATCGCTTATAAGACGGGAACCTCGTACGGCTATCGCGACGCACTGGCCGTCGGCTACGATGGGCGCCACACAATTGCTGTATGGGTCGGGCGCGCGGATGGAACATCCACACCAGGACTCGTCGGTCGCGTGGCTGCCGCTCCCATTCTGTTCGACGCATTTTCGCGCATTGGCGAACGCAGGGCACCATTGGCGCAAGCTCCCGCCGGCGCCATCAGGACGTCGGGTGCAAATCTGCCGCCGCCGCTGAAGCGCTTTCGCAGGCCTGGTCAGGCCGTGGCAAACATAGGCGGCGCATTTCTGGAGCCGCCTGTGGTGATTGCTTTCCCGCCGGATCGGGCCGAAATCGAAATGCAAGACAGCGATGGGCCGCAGCCGTTTCTGCTCAAAGCTGAGGGCGGCGCGCTCCCCTTAACGTGGCTTGTTAATGGCGCACCAATTGCTTCAAGCCGCCACCGCCGCGATGTCGTCTGGGAGCCTGACGGCGCGGGGTTTGCCGACTTGAGTGTTGTCGATGCCAAGGGTCGGGTGGACCGTGTCAGTGTGCGCCTCAAGTGAGCGTCGCCGGGTCCTCCGGGCTCGCCTTGTTGATGCATGCACGGGACAGGCTGGTAAAACTGCTGCTGGGGACGGGGCGACGATCGGAAGTTTGTCCAATACCAATCGGGATGCGAGCGATCCTTTTTAATCTGCGCTCTGGCCTCCACATGGCGATTTGATGCATAAAGCGGCATGTCGAAGAACAAAAGGCAAGGCGCATCATGACCAATCCGCTGCGAAGTTGGTTCACCTGGGCGAGATTTTCATGGACGACCTGGGCGACAATGGTCAGCGTTGCTCTTGCCTGGTTTATATTGATGTTCGTGCCGGGCAATGAGGAAAAGAGCAAGGAAGACAACCAGCGTGAACAGCTCATCGCTCTAGAGGCCGACATCTCGCAAACCAGCGTCTCGGGTATTTCCTCAGGGGCCTATATGGCGGGTCAATTTCAGCTGGCGCACGGTTCTTTTGTGAAAGGCGCAGCCGTCATCGCCGGTGGTCCTTATGGCTGTGCGGAAAGCGTCTTTACCGGCCTTATGCCCTCGCCGGGCACTGTATTTCTCAATGCATCGCGGGCGGTCAGCGGCTGCATGCTCAACACGCTTGAGATATGGGGAATACCCGACCCCGTTGCGCTTGCGGACAAGGCGCGCAAGCGCGCCCAAGCCGGCGACATCGATCCGGTCAGCTCTGTTGTGACGGACCGCATCTATCTGTTCTCAGGTTCACGCGACACCACCGTGGTTCCGGCCGTCGTGGATGCAGCCAACAAATTCTACCGGCAGCTTGGCGTCGATAGTGCGGACATTCAGCTTGTGAAAAACCTGCCGGCCGGCCACGCGTTCATAACGATGGATCAAGGTACGGCTTGTGACGCATCGAAATCACCCTTCATCGCCGACTGCGACTACGATCAGGCGCGCGAGCTTCTGACGCACATTTACGGCCCGCTCGCGGCACCATCATTGCCCCTTGACGGCACGTTCCTCGAATTCGATCAGAATCCGTTTACCGACGGGTTGTCGCGCCACGGGATGAGTGAAACGGGCATTGTGTTCGTTCCGCGACAGTGCCGCGAAACAAATGGGTCCGGATGCCGGATCCATGTCGCATTTCATGGCTGTTCACAGTCGCGTTCGATGGTTGGGGATGCGTTCACACGAAAAAGCGGTTTTGCGCGATGGGCCGCTAACAACAACATTATTGTGCTGTTCCCACAGGTTTCGATCAGCGGTCTCAATCCCCAATCGTGCTGGGATTGGTGGGGCTATACGGGCAGCGATTACCTCACGCGAAGGGCACCACAAATCGTCGCTGTCAGGCGCATGCTGGCGAGACTCACCGGAGAGATGGCGGCAGACGAGCCCGCACCGGCGACAAACTGACCGACCTCAGATTTCGCCGACCCTGCAGCCAATGCTTTTTCTCAAACGCACAGTCTGCTAAGTGTTCGCCATCCAAGATCGTAAAAGCGCAGCGTCTTGATAAGACGGATGCGGGGAGCCGAACGTGAAGGATGGCAGGTAGCCGCTTCAATGTTCGAACTTGCCTGACAGGTTGGGGGACTTAATTGCCAATGTTCTTTTCTCGCGTTGCGCGACCGTATTCGAGGTTGCCGCATGGAACGGCGACGCCGGCAACATCGGCGCAGTGGCAACGGGTTGATCTCTTCTCAAGGCTCGCAGCTATCGCGGCCTTGTCGGTGTTTACCGCGTCCGTTTGGCATACAGACGCAAACGACAGTGAAAGCGCGGAGCGCGCTAGGGCCGAACAACACGAAAATAGTGCTACGCAACTGACGCCGCCGGAAGCGGAGTGGCTTGTTGCAGGTTATGGCGGTGCGCCTTACACCTACCCAAGCACCGTCAGCCTCAAGAAGGCAGGACAGCACGATTTCAGTGTCAACAAGGTGGACTGGAAGGGCGAGCCGTTTATCGACCCAATCTACTATGGTGTGCGCATCGCGCGCTGGTTCGGTGAAGGCCGCACTGGTGCGATGCTCGACTTCACGCACTCGAAGACAAAAGCCATACTGGATCGCAATGCGGCGTTCAGCGGCATCCTCAACGGTGAAAAGGCGCCGCAGGAAGCTGAACTTGGAAAAGTTTTTCGCCGACTAGAGTTCAGCCACGGTCACAACATGCTGACGCTCAACGGGCTGCTGCGGCTCGCCGATCTACACCCAAGACTGTCGCCGTATGTCGGGATTGGCGGCGGCATTAATTTGCCGCACAGCGAGATCCAACTGCGCAAAGGTGGGCGCAGGACCTATGAATACCAATACACAGGGGCTGCCGTGCAAGCACTGATCGGGCTTGAGTTTCGCGTGCCGCGCATGTCGTACTTTATAGAATACAAGTTTACGTTCGCCGACTACACCGTTCCCTTGAGCGAACTTGACGGTACCAAGATCGGCCTCTTTGCAGATCTATACCGGCAATTCCGTGCTTGGCTCTCCGGCAATGAACCACCTGGCGGTACTTTGAAGACTCGGCTAACGAGCCATCAAGTAATCGGCGGTCTTGGCGTCCGATTTTCTACGCGCCCGGCGGCGCCTTAGGAAAATTTGAGAAACATTGGCGTTGCATGCCGCGATCGGCCACGATGCTTTGCGCCCTTGCGTAAACCGTGGACTTTCCTTGCAAGCCACGTGCGCATAAAAGACCCGGTGATCAGACCGGGCGCGGCGGGTTGCCATCGCCGGGCTGCGTTGTTGGATTGAGATCCTGCAATGGCGGCGGCACGGAGCCTTCAGACAAGCCATGCGACGCGCCGATATCGCTGGGCTGGTCGGAAAACCAGTCCGACAGGAAGTCGACAAAACAACGTACGCGCAAAGGCACATGGCGCGATGAGGGATGCACAAGCCAGACGGCAGCCGCACCGACGGGCTCGTAATCGGATATAACCTCGTTCAGGCGACCGGCCTTTAAATCGGCGGCCACGCGGTTTTGCGGCAAGCGCGCAATTCCCTTTCCAGCAAGCGCGGCCCGATGGATAAAATCGGCGCTCATTGACCTAAACCGGCCCTTCACTTTGACAGAACGCTCGCGCCCGCGTTTGCGAAACGACCACTGTTGGTTGTCGGAAAGTATGAGGCATTCGTGACGGGCTAGATCGCGAGGCGCCAGAGGCTTCTTCTTGCCTTCGAGGTATCCGGGTGCCGCTACGATCGCGTAGCGATCTTGCTTGAGCCGTTTGGCAATCAGCGCACTATCGGACAATGCACCAGAACGAATGGTGAGGTCGTAGCCCTCTTCGTGCAAATTGACCGCACGGTCGAAATAATCGGCCTGAATTTCAATGCGCGGATGGCGCGACATGAACTCGAAGATTGCGGCAGCCATATCTTGACCGGCAACGTTTGCCGGCGTGGCAAACTTAATGCGTCCGGCAGGTGTCTGCGCAGCCTCCGCAGCAAAGGCTTCAACGCAGCCAAGCTCATCGATAACGGCGGTCGCATGCTTCAGGAAGAATTGCCCCTCCTGCGTGATACGAACAGATCGTGTCGTGCGGTCAAAAAGCCGAAGCGCAAACCTATCCTCGAGCGCCTGAATACGCTTTGAGATTGTTCCGGCTGTGAGACCAAACTCCTGTCCAACGGTTGACAGATTCTGAACCGCTGCCACGCGAATGAAAATCCGCAGGTCGTCAATGTCCATACTAATTTATGCAAACGCGCCGACACTGTATCAATCGCGGCTTTTTTTGCCGCGGCAGCGATCTCAATGCCTGCTTGCGCGCTCCCTAACGCTAAGAACGTGTCTCTTGAAGGTGATCTTAGAGTGCGCGCACGATGCATTCAATGATGCAAGAAAGATCTACACAACGTGATTTGCACGCGCTGGCTCGAACGACACAGAAACCGCCGAGGATTGTGACGCACTTTGTGACTTATACCGGGGGTTGTTGTGATTGCTCGCATAAGCGTACTTCCACGCGCTTACCAAGCGATACAAGAGGAGTTTCGTTGTCGGCCGTTATGCGCGGACTATGGTATACAAGGACCAAAGGGCCGAACAAATTTCGGCCGACCTAACCATCCACGCACGTCAAAAACGTTCCAGCAGACGTTCAATATAGTCCAGCTCTTCCTGAGCCCTAGTTGCCTGACCGAGCCTACGGCGCAGCTCTTCCAAGATTTCACGTGCTTGCTGCATGTCAATCTTATCAGGCACTTTGACCGAGTCACCGGTTTGCGGTCCGCGCGTGCGTTGCGGCCTTCCGAGCGGATCGCGCGGTTGTTCGCCATTTTCGCCGTAGCGTTGAGGCCGCTCCGCCTTCATCTGATTGGCCAAAGATTGCGCACTCTGGCGCATCTGCTCGAGGGCGCGCGATTGTTCGCTCATGGCGTTGCCCATATCGCCCTCACGCAATGCATCCTCTGCCGCGCGCATGGCGTCTCGAGCACCATCGAGCTGTTGTGGCGAACCCATGCCCAGTTCGGCCATTCGCTGCTGAAGCGCCGCCAAACGATCGTGAATTTCGCGTTGCCGGCGACCGAGCTCTCCAGTTCCCATCTGCCCGGGTGTCGGCATCCCGCCTTGCTGCCGGCTCCTGGCGCCGCTTTGCCCGGGCTGGCCCTGCTGCCGGCCGCCGCGACCTGCCTGCTGGCCTTGCTGCTGCTTGCCCTTTCCGCCGGGCATGCGGCCCTGCTGCTTGCCGCCGCGCTGACTACGCTGTTTGCCAGCTGTGTCATCCATCAATTTCTGCTGGTCGCCGACCATGTCGCCGAGCTTATTGAACTGCTCGTTTAGCTGGCGTTCGCGTTCTGCCTGCTCCTGCTGCATCTTGCCTGACTGCAGACGGTCGAGTAGATCGCGCATGTCGCTCAACATCTGTTCGGCCTGCTCGCGAGCGCCTGATTTGGCCATGTCCTCGATGTCGCGCATCATCTTGTCGAGGTCCTGCATGGAAAGCATTTGCTGGCGCTCATTGTCTCCCGGAGACATGGGATTGTCTTGCGCCTGCTTCTCCATCTGCTTGGCATACTCGTTCAAGGCCTCACGCAATTCGCGCATCGCCTCTTCAAGCGCTTTATCGGACGCCCCATCACGCAGGGCGTTGGCGAGCTTTTCCTGCGCCTCACGCAGACGCCGAGCGGCGTCCGACAAGTCGCCATCCTCAATGCGCACCGCAACGTGCCAGAGCTGTTCGATGACGCTATTGCGGCTGGTGCGATCGCGGTCGCGCTTGATGCGATAGTATGCGGTACGCAAGCCAAGATAGACCTGGATATCGTCGATGAAGCCTTTGGGCTCCAACGTCAACGCGTCGAGCGCACGCATGACGCGATCGCGATTGCGCGGGTCCTCCACGAGTTTGCGCCGTTGCTCGATTACGGCACGTGCAAGCGGGTTTTCAAATTCCCGCTGCGGAAGCACAACCTCAAATGACTGCGAGCGGCCAACCTGACCGGCCACATCGACTGCTTCCAACTGCATCGTCACGCGAAGTCCCGCCCAGGGATGCTGACCGAGTTCTAGCGTCGTGGATGCTTCCGGCGACTGTGCATTTGGCTTGGGCAGACGCAACGTCAATTGGGGTGGGCGTTCGTGCGGCGGGCGCGGTCCTGTCAACGGCTGGGGCCGTGCCCAAGCAAGCGTATCGTCCGCGCTTTCACCTTCCCAGGGTGAGCGCTTCATTTTTACCAGAGCTGAAGCCACCCCGTAGTCGTCTTTCACGTCGTAGGTGAGCTTCATGGATCCACGACGGCTGTACTGTGGCTTTCTCGTCGGTGAGATATGCGGCAGCTCGTCAGGGATAACGGCAAAACTCCAAGACGTCATTTCCCGGTCAGCCGCCATCAGTCGTACCGTGCTCGGTTCTTCGATCAAATGGCGCAGTTCGACAAGCCGCGTCGTTGCCGCACGCGCTGCGGGAGTATTGGGTGTCTTGGCCTTGATGATCTGGGCTGGCTTGTTGTCCGACTTGATCTCAAGTGTTACGCCGGGTGGAACGTCGAGCCCGGTCAGGCGCACAACCAAATTGCTGCGGACCGGCACCTCAAGAAAACTAGGTGTATCAGCGGCCGCGCCTTTCTTGTCTGTCTTGTTTTTTGCCGCCGCGGACCGGCCACCATCTGCAAGCATCACAGGCGGCTTGCCGGTATAGGCGGGTGGCGCGACCCATGCGTCAAGTCGAATGGAACTCAGAACAGATGTGGCGTCGAACGTGAATGCGGCGGCCAACCGTTCCGGAGCGCTTCTGCCTGCGAGTGCCACAAGCAGAACAGCACCAAGAGTTAACAACATGCGCAGTGCAAACGGGTCTGTGCGATCAGTGCGCGGGTGCGGCCGACCAATACGCAACTTCTTCAACGCCGCTGCAAGCCGTTCACGGTGCGCCTGCCACAATGCACTGCTGGCGGAATCTGTGGATGTCGACGACAGGGTGTCTTCGTAAGATGATGCCGGCCGGTGCGGAATTTCGGAAACGCGTTCGAGGCGGCGGACCGCTTCATCGCGTGTCGGCCAGCGGACGCGGATTGCAACGATGATCGCTGCAAACAAACTCAAGCCAAACAAGCCCAGCGCAACCTTGTGTGCCCACAGCGGTACCGACGTCCAAAGCCCAGCCAACGAGACCAGCACGAAGACCAAAGCGATGCCAATGATCAGCCAAAGACGTGGCCAAAGACGCTCAAAGAACAGCGCCCACAGGCTGGCACGCACCTTGTTCTCAAACGACAGGTTAATCATTTGGGACAGACTTGAGCTTTTTGTCATGGCGGCAGCCTAGCATGGATGCGGAGAAAAAATGCACTGCAAAGGCAGTTTCGGACCTTAAGTTTTGTTAATCGAAAAGGGTTGCCCGCCAGCGGGACAGTGCTGCCTCAAAGCCCCAGAAATTCGGCAAATTCAGGCATCGCTCAGCCACGGCGGGATGATGTCCAGACCGATCAAATTTTCGTAAGACTGGCGGGGTCGCACGAGCGCATACTCTTCACCGTTGACGAGCACCTCCGGTATCAGCCGGCGACTGTTGTAGGTCGAGGACATCACCGCTCCGTAGGCGCCAGCCCCCATCACGGCGAGTAGCGCGCCGGGCTTAAATGGGGGCAACCGGCGGTCTTCCGCCAGATAATCACCTGTTTCGCACACAGGCCCGACAATGTCCTGAACGACTGGTGGCATGGAGTCCAGCTCCTCGCGCACGGGGGCGATGTCGTGGTGGGCGTCATAAAGTGTGGGACGTACAAGATCATTCATCGCCGCGTCGACAATTGTAAACGTCTTGTCGTGCCCCTCTTTGACGAACACGACGCGGGTCACAAGAACCCCAGCGTTGGCCGCGATCATGCGTCCCGGTTCGAGGACAATTCGCAGGCCCAAATCTCCTAAAATCTCATCGACCAATGCGGCGTAGACATCCGGGTGTGGCGGAGCTTCATCGTCTGCACGATATGGCACGCCGAGGCCACCGCCAATGTCGAGATGCGACAACGAAATGCCATCAGCGCGCAAATCGACGGCCAACTCGCGCATCAATACAAAGGCGTCGCGGAAGGGTTGCAAGTCGGTGATCTGGGAACCGATGTGCATGTGAATGCCGGAAACTTTCAAACCCGGTAATGCCGCAGCGGCGGCAAAGAGTTGCGGCGCATCGGCAAAGGGAATACCGAACTTGTTCTCTGACTTTCCGGTCGAGATCTTTGCATGTGTCTTGGCATCGACGTCAGGGTTGACGCGAATGGCGATGGAGGCGGTTCGATCCATTTCGGCTGCGACGGCCGACAAGGCGTGAAGTTCGGGTTCGCTTTCGACGTTGAAACCAAGGATGCCCTCATGAAGCGCATAGGCCATCTCATCCCGCGTTTTGCCGACGCCTGCGAAGATAATTTTGTCAGCAGGAACGCCGGCGGCTCGGGCGCGGCGCAATTCGCCTTCCGAGACGACATCCATGCCAGCACCTGCCTTCGCCAGCGTGGCAAGAACAGCCTGGTTGGAATTGGCCTTAACGGCAAAACAGATAAGCGCCTCCTGGCCGGCAAATGCCTTGGCCAGGACTTCGTAATGGCGCGTTAGCGTTGCGGTGGAGTAGCAGTAGAAAGGGGTGCCGACTTGGTCCGCCAAGTACTCGATGCTGACGTACTCGGCGTAGAGCACTCCATTGACGTATTGAAAGTG
Organism: Hyphomicrobiaceae bacterium; assembly: GCA_965222485.1. Taxonomy (GTDB): domain Bacteria; phylum Pseudomonadota; class Alphaproteobacteria; order Rhizobiales; family Hyphomicrobiaceae; genus CBDCUC01. The sequence continues at coordinate 569,079 of CBDCUC010000040.1, read as the reverse complement.
ATGCATGGCGGAAGCTTTTAGCAGGACAATTCAGCCCGATCTATTCACCATCACACGGCCGTGATGGAGGTCAAATGTGCGAAGGGCTAGGAGAAGCACGTAGGCCGATGTGGTGCATCGGGCAAGTGGTTCGACGACGCATTTCACACATTTGACCCCACCGCACAAGGTCGCCCTGGGCGGGCCAGCCGCTGTGTCGAACGTCTCAACCGTATGACCCTATACGCTTTTCGACGTTCTCCTTGCGGCCACGCTCCGCCCTGGGCGATCACGGTTCATGGGCTGGTGAATAGATCGGGCTAAATCGCGCACGGGTGTAAATCATGCCGTGCTGGCCACCACGAGCAACTGCGCCGAATACTCTGCCGTATCGGTGAAAAACGCGAAATAAAGGCGGGACTGATCGCGCTGCGGCGGAGTGTTATAGTAAGCCATCAAGGATGAAGCCACGATGGGGTTTGGGTGTGGCAGCAGAATCTTTGCCGGGGTCTTCCGGCTCACCGGACGTGTTCGTTCCGGCTGCGCGGGCCTCGGGCGGCGCCTCAAGCGAGCCACGCACGCCGCAACCGGATAGCAGCGCTGCTGCGGCAACCGCCATAATCAAGACCCGGACTGCGTTACCCATCGGTGTGCCCATCACAAATAAACGAACAAGTTTGCCCTGGCCTCTGGCCGCGAGCAAACAACGCCGCATCAAATCCCACGACCCTTCCACGCTTCACAAATGTTGCGAGGGTAGGGCCGGTTCAGAACAGCCACAAGCGGCCCCGAACCTAAGCTCCGGACGGGACCGTTCTTGTTTGATCCCAAGGTTCTAGCGCGGATGGGCTCCTTTTTCCAACCGCCTGATCCACCGGCGGGCCATTTTAGCGACGTTCTGTGGCGCGGTTCCCCCATAACTGGTGCGGCTTTTGACCGAATTATTCACACTGAGCACTGTGTAAACGTCAGCAGTTATGCCGTTTTCGACCGATTGCATGGTCTTTAAGGGCAGATCCGCCAGCTGCACGCCTTGAGCCTCCGCGAGTGCCACAATTCGGCCGGTGACGTGGTGGGCGTCGCGGAACGGTAGCTTGAGTTCGCGCACCAGCCAGTCGGCCAAGTCGGTTGCGGTGGCATAGCCCTGGCCCGCCGCGCCCTGCATTGCTTCGGGGCAGGGCTCTAAATCAGCCGCCATGCCGGCCATCGCGGTGATCGCCAAAACCAGGTTGTCGATGGCGTCAAACGCCTGTTCCTTGTCCTCCTGCATGTCCTTGGAGTAGGCAAGCGGAAGCCCCTTCATGACCATTGTGAGACCCTGGAAGGCAGCGGCGATCCTGCCCACCTTGGCGCGGATCAGCTCGGCGGCATCCGGGTTGCGTTTTTGCGGCATGATGGACGAGCCCGTCGTGAAGGCGTCCGATAGCTTAATGAAGCCGAACTGCGACGTCGTCCACAGCACGATTTCTTCGGCAAAACGCGACAAGTGCATTGCGCACAGCGTTGCTGCGGCCAGCGTCTCCAGAACGAAGTCGCGGTCCGACACGCTATCAAGCGAATTGGCCGTCGGACGGTCGAATTCCAAAGCCGCAGACGTAGCCTTCCGGTCAATTGGGAACGACGTCCCGGCAAGCGCAGCTGCACCAAGCGGGCATTCGTTCAGCCGTTTGCGCGCGTCGGCAAAGCGACCGCGATCGCGCGCCAGCATCTCCACGTAGGCGAGGAGATGATGACCGAACGTCACCGGCTGGGCCGACTGGAGGTGTGTGAAGCCGGGCATGGCGAGCGCGGCATGCTGGGCGGCTTTTTCGGCAAGGGTCAACTGCAGCCCCGCCAACGCGGCGTCTATTGCGTCGATGCAATCGCGTACGTATAGCCTGAAATCGGTTGCAACCTGGTCATTGCGCGATCGGGCCGTGTGCAGCCGGCCGGCAGCCAATCCGACGATCTCTTTCAGGCGCTGTTCGACATTCATATGGACGTCTTCCAGCGCGCTGCAGAATTCGAAGTCGCCATCTTCGATTTCAGCGAGAATGCGGTCCAGTCCCCGCGCGATATCGCGCGCATCCGCCCTGGTGATGATCCCAACGTCAGCCAACATTGCGGCATGCGCCTTGGACCCACGGATATCCTGTGGCGCCAAGCGCTTGTCGAAGTCTATCGATGCGTTGATCTCTTGCATGATGCGCGCAGGTGATGTCCTGAAGCGGCCGCCCCACATCTGGTTGGCTGGTTTCTTGGTCACTATATTGTGCTCCGACGTGCTCCCTTGAGGAGGCACTCCTTATGCTAAGTGGAAGACTGAGATGACTGAGACCGCACCTTCGACCACCAAACGTCCATCGATCGCCACTTGCCTGTGGGCCGCGGCGCTCGCGTCAATTGCAGGTTTTCTGGCCACTTACCTCACGCTTGGGCCGCGCGAGGAGACCGCAACCCCTAAGGCGCCGACGACGGCCGCCAGCCCTGATGGTAAGCAATCCAGGGCGCACGGCGAAATGGCTGCATTTGTCTATAAGAACCCGCCAGCTGACTTGAAAGAATTATCGTTCAACGATGCTGATGAACAGCCGGTTAAGCTTGCCGACTTCAAGGGGCGGGTCGTCCTCCTTAATCTTTGGGCAACGTGGTGCGCACCCTGCGTCCGGGAGCTACCCGCACTCGACCGGCTACAACGCGATCTGGGTGGTGACAAGTTCCAGGTGGTGGCCCTGAGCCTCGATCGCGGCGGCGCCAAGGCGTCTAAGGAATTCTTGGCCAAGCACAAGATCGGCAATCTCAAGTTGTACATGGATCCAAAAATGAAGTCCAAGGACGCCTTGAGCGTGATTGGCATGCCGACAACATTGCTCATCGACGACAGCGGGCGCGAAGTGGGGCGCTTGGTCGGACCGGCGGAGTGGGACAGCGCAGATGCCAAAAAGCTTATCGAAGCGGTATTAAACTGACGCCGGCGTAGGCTTCGGCGACAGCCCCGATCAACCGGTTATCCTTCGCGCAATCCACCAACCAACTAGGCGTAAGACTGAGCCCACCACCAGTCCGATTAGCAACAACAGCATTGCTTTGGGACCCAATTCGCCGAGCAATGTGGCATATGCGGTGTTCGTCAGTTCGGGCAGAAAGTACTGAAACTGGACAATGAAAAGGTCCAGAACCTGCGAGGCGAGCCGCGCTAGATAGCCGAACCACTCAAGCTGGAAAAGGGCGAGATAGCTGTAGACCAGAATGGTGGCGATCAATTCGACGATCAGGATGGCGACGAAGCGCACCAGCGCGAACAAAGTGGCGAAAAGGGCGCCGGGCAGTGTGGTGCCGGATTGAGCTGTCGCTGTCATAGGCCTTACTCCTTGTTATCTTCCAGCATTCGGATCGCCGGAGTTGTCGCACCGGGGCTGCGCGAGAATAAGACCGAATGGGCGGTCCTTGCCAGTGGCCGTGGTTGGTCGGTCCATTCCTGGCTCCAAGCCCTGACACGTGGTGGCGATTGACAGGCCCGCACGGTCTGAGCGAAAAGCCGCGACACACTGTTTTCCTGACACTCATGACGAAAAGGCCGATGACGATGGCGGATGGCGATCTCCAGAAAACAATAGACGAGGCGTTTGAAGCCCGCGACGGCGTTACATTTGCGACCAAGGGGCCTGTGCGAGATGCCGTCGAAACGGCGCTTGATATGCTCGACAGTGGTAAGGCGCGGGTCGCTGAAAAAGGGGCCGACGGCAAATGGACCGTCAATCAATGGCTGAAAAAAGCCGTGCTTTTGTCATTCCGGCTCAATGACAATGAGATTATTCCATTTCAAAAAAGCGGGACCTACGCCAGCCGCGCACATGGTTGGGACAAGGTGCCATTGAAGTTTACCGACTGGACGGCAGATCAGTTTAAGGACGCCGGCTTCCGCGCCGTTCCAGGTGCCGTCGTACGTCATTCCGCTCATATTGCGCCAGGCGTCGTGTTGATGCCGTCGTTCGTCAATTTGGGTGCCTACGTGGACAGCGGAACAATGGTCGATACCTGGGCAACCGTGGGGTCGTGTGCGCAGATCGGCAAGAACGTACACCTTTCCGGCGGTGCTGGTATTGGTGGCGTGCTCGAACCGCTGCAGGCCGGGCCGGTCATTATCGAAGACAACTGCTTTATCGGTGCGCGCGCTGAAGTGGCGGAGGGCGTCATTGTAGAGGAGGGGTCCGTTCTCTCGATGGGCGTCTACATCGGGGCGTCGACGAAAATTGTCGACCGCGCAACCGGTGAGATTCATATGGGCCGGGTACCGGCATACTCGGTTGTCGTCTCCGGCACTATGCCTGGAAAACCGTTGCCCGACGGCACGCCGGGACCTGGGCTTTACTGTGCCGTCATCGTCAAGCGGGTGGATGAAAAGACGCGCTCAAAGACAAGCATCAATGAGTTGTTGCGCGACTAGCGTTGGAGCGATTCAGAGCTGCTGCTACCGGTCCAATAAAGACGGCCGCCTGATCTGACAATCTGGCGGCCGTTCTTGATGTTGACTGTACTATGCGTGATCGAAACGCTCTACCTGTCGATCAGCTTTTCGAGATCATTGCACTTGAAGTTTAGCTTTACCCAAGGCAGGTCCAGCTTGCAGCGGCCGGAGTCGGTGCGCTTGAGGAACTTGCCGAAATTCAGACCTGAACCTCCGTTTCCACCTTCGGAAACAACGTCGATGTCATCGCCGGTGTCGGCCTCGGCCGTCTGAGTTTCTTCCGCCACGGCGGCCTCTTCCGTTGTTTCGGAAACGCTCGGTGCCGGGCTTTCAGACGCTACTTCCTGTGCATCCGAAACGACCGCTGTATCCGTTTCGGCGCGTGCCGTCACCGTCTTTTTCGGCTCCGGCTCTGATGGTGTGACGGCCGCCTTTTCAAAGACATCCGCGGAAGAATTTGGCTCAACTTTCGCCGTCTCTACCTTTTCTGCCTTCGGCTCGACGACAGCAGCTGACTTCACGACCTTAGGCTCAGGCTTCTTCTTTTCAGAGACCTGCGGTTTCGCAGCCGGCTTTTTGGCAACAGGTTTCGTTTCTGCAACCTTCTTGACTGCCGGCTTAGTCTCTTTCTTAGCGATCACCTGCTTTTCGCCGCAGCGTTTCAGATTCGCAGGCGCCGGTGTCCAGATCATCGTCTTGGAGAAGAACTTCGATCCGGCGTATCCCTTGACACGCAGGTTGCCATTCTTGAGCGGAACAATTTCGACATCGAAACGCTTCTTGCGCTCTGGGCTGTAGATCCAGCCGCGGTCCCACATTCTTTGGTTTACCTTGGCAAGATTGCCGATGATCTGGCGACCGCAGCCCTTCTTGTCGTTGGTGTCCTTGACCCATACGACGTGACCGCAAAGCCGACTACCACAACGCTTGATTTCAATCGCACCGCGACCGGTGTCATTTAACCATACGCCACGTGGGTCGGTGCCGGCAGAAGCGGCAACCGGGACGGTAGCTGCAGCAGCAAATAAAATTGCTCCCGCGAAATGCTTGGCATTTGACATGATGAATAACTCCTCTGGCCTCAATAAATACCGTCTTAGAGGCCGGAAGCGGGCGCCAGCTATTCCCTAGGAAACAGCTTGCGCGAATTAATGAAGCCGTTCTGGGCAACCCGCCGGGCGCGGTTGCCTCGCGGCGCGGCCATTGTTATGGCGCCTGCACCCTACAAGAAATCTCTTATATTTCCTATGGTTAAACCGCCGGGGCGGTCAAAGATTGACATTTTGAATGACCCAGCCACCAGCAAATGCCAGCAGGCCAGCGACCACAATTTGGGGTAGCACCGCAACAAATGCGGTCAGCAAGGCGACGAATGCATGAAACACGCTTTGCACAGCACCCCAGATATGAAGCGCGACCTTGTAGATCACATAGGCGATGGCAATGAGAACGGCGGCCAGAATGACAAGCTTCCAAATCGGCAGGCTCTGCCAATCGGATTGGAAAATCGAGATAATCTGACCAAACGACCAGGTCCAAACCAGTTCTAAAAACTTGAAAATCGCGATGATGCCCTGCTCAAGAAGTTTCAGGACCTGCCTAACAATCTGTTCCATGAATAAGTCCTCCACCCGTCGGTACGCCTGCGCGCCCATTTGCATAATGGAGCCGCCAATGGATCGAGGCCCCCACCCCCTGAAACACGCGCAAATGCAAAATGGAATTGTGTTTTGCGGCGTTTCATCCGAGCCACGCTATGTCAACGGTGACGAGCCTTCAAGCGTCCACAGTAAATGAAGGTCACGACGTGAGCGCCGTGCTGCAGTGCAATGCGATGTCGATTTTCGACGATAAATGCCAAAGCACGCGGTACGTCCGTGCACGTTTTTTTCGGATCCTGGGCGGTTTTGTCACCACCCTACTTGCGCGGAAGGTCGATCTTGCGCCCAGATGCCTCTGTCACGCTCATTCCATAACCTTCGCGAATAGCGACATTACGGATCATAACCTCCAGGCAGATCTTATCGTCGAAACTGCCATTGGCTAGTTCTTCATACTTCGTCTTTATTTGCTCAAACATATCGGCTTCCGCAGGCGTCAGCGCGTGTTCAATTTCGGCAACATCAGCCAGCAATTTGAGAACTTCTGCGCGGTTGGCGAGATTGGTCATGCAGCGTTCATATCCTCTGTCGTACAGTAATTTTCAGACGCGTCGGCACGATTACCCGTTGTCGGCTCACGGAATGGTGCGGCCCATGAAAGCACGTAACAGGGATGCTCGTCGACTGATGTGATCAGTTGTGAATTGCCGTTCGCTGATGGCAGCTGACATAGTTGATACCAACGGAACATCGCTCCCTGCACACGTTCGCGTAAGGTGGCTGGATGTTGGCCAACAGGCTTTCCAGTTTGCCGCAGACGCGTGAATCAGTTTCTAATCCATTTTTGGTGTCAAGAGTCTGGTTTGCGCCCTTCATCTGGCAGTGCATGCGCCACCGCATGCGAGCGTTATCCGGCAGACGGCAAAGAATTTCGATTTTCTGGAGGACATTTGCCCATGAGAACCACGATCGCAACTCTCTCGATATTGGCTTTGGCCAGTGTCGGCATGCTGGTGACATCCGCAACTGCCGCTCCCGGTCTGGCCGCTGCTGATGGGCTGGAGGGGTCATGGCGTGGCAATGGATATATTAAGTTCTCGTCGGGCGCGCGCGAGAAAGTGCGTTGCCGCGCGCGCTACACGAAACAAACCCCGAAGGTGTTTCGCGTCGTCGCCACGTGCGCCAGCCCGTCGGCCAAGGTTACGCAAACGGGTACACTCTCCAAGGTGCGTGGCAATCGCTATGTCGGCAACTTCTACAGTCCGGAATTCGACGTTAGCGGACGGGTCAGGATATCCGTCTCCGGGTCGAGCCAGAGGGTCACACTGACCAGCTCCAGCGGAACTGGCAGTCTCAGTCTGCGAAAGCGCTAAGCTCTTCAAGCTGACCTGAGTTAGCGGGTCCAGCAACACTCATTACGTCGCCGGTTGCCCAAACGCAATGATCGGTGGGCAAAGTGCCCGTTGGGAGACCCATGGCATTGACGGGGGGCTGTGCCTTCGCGCACTAAAAGTGCATGCCATATCGCACTCTCAACCCGGACAAGATCACAGAAACGCTAATTAAGTTGGAAGCGCGCATCTCGGAGCGGTTTCCCGGAGCGGGCCTTACCCGAGTTTGTGGCGAACTCGTCGGGGTCTCAAGACAAACCAAACAACGCTTGGAACGAATTTCACGGCCGAATATCGCGATGCGGGTGGCGATTGCCCTGTTTCTGGCCGCCGGGCTTGCCGTCTTGTTGTACGTCGGCTCGATTATCGAGGTAAAACGCACCGCGGAAAATTTGTTCGGTGTCCTTGAGGGCATCGATGCGGCGGTCAATACAATGGTCGTCATGGGTGCCGGCGTGTTCTTTCTGGCGACGCTGGAAAGCCGATGGGCAAGACAAAAGGCGCTCGACGATTTGCACCAGCTGCGCTCGCTTGTCCATGTCATCGACATGCATCAACTCACCAAAGATCCCAGCAAAATATCCAAGGTCGGAACGTCAACTCCGTCGTCGCCGCAACGGGAGCTGACGCCGTTCGAGCTCACACGCTACCTCGACTACTGTTCGGAATTGCTGTCACTTGCCGCCAAGATCGCGGCCCTTTACGCACAAGGCACGCGCGATCCGCTCGTCATTGAGACATCGAGTGATCTAGGGCAGATCACGGCGAACATTTCCGGAAAAATCTGGCAGAAGATTACACTCATCCAGAACGCCGCCACCGCTCCGACCAGCGGGGCTATGACCGAAAAGGACAGCAATGCGACTGCTGCCGGTTGAACCCTTGGCCACCGAGCGAGTTCCAAGCGAAGGATATGAGCCATGAATCCGATAAGCCTTTTCACGAGTTTTAAGGGACGGATTGGGCGCACCTACTACTGGATCGGATTGATCGTACTCATTCTGATCAGTCCATTTTCATTCGGTGCGGTTTTTTCTGCCGATCCGTTTTCGGAAGCCATTTCATATGTGCGTTCCATGGGTCTGCAAGGGCTCGCGTGGTCGCTTGCGCTGCTTTTTCCATTAGCGGCGCTCAATACCAAACGCCTACACGATCTGGGGCGAAGCGGGCTCGTGGGGCTGTTGTTTTATGCGCCTGCGGCGTTGTCGGCGGTTACGATGTTTACCGGGTGGACGCCGCGTGTGGAGCAGATTCATTACTGGACGAGCCTGCTCGCCGGTATTGTCGGCGCCACCGGATTGTGGTTTCTGGTGCGGCTCGGTTTCTCGCGCGGGACGCGAGGCGCCAACAAATACGGTCCCGATCCACGGGACTAGTTTTGTTCCCGGTTGAATTGAAGAAGTACCGCGATCCGCCCTATGCCGACTGCCCATTCCGATCCGATAGCGCTTACGCAGGCGCTGGTGCGTTGCCCCAGCGTGACTCCGCTTGAAGCGGGCGCACTGGATTTTCTGGAACACGTGCTGACGGGTGCGGGATTTACCTGTCACCGCATGACCTTCAGTGACAAAGATACGCCGGATGTCGAAAATCTATACGCGCGGATCGGCAGCGCTGGCCCCAACTTGTGCTTTGCCGGCCATACGGATGTCGTGCCACCGGGAGATACCAGTGCCTGGACGTCGGACCCGTTTGCCGCACAGATCAAGGATGACATTTTATATGGCCGTGGCGCGGTGGATATGAAGGGCGGGATTGCCTGTTTTCTCGCCGCGAGTCTTGACTATCTTGATGCTTGCGGCGGCGCCGGACCGCCTGCCTCACTTTCGTTTCTGATCACAGGCGACGAAGAAGGCCCATCGATTAATGGGACGGCGAAGGTTTTGCGGTGGCTTGAAGAGCGCGGCGAAACACTCGATGCATGCCTTGTCGGAGAGCCGTCAAACCCACGGCAGCTGGGCGAAGCAATCAAAGTAGGGCGGCGTGGATCCCTCAACGGTGAGCTTGTCGTCAAAGGCGTGCAAGGTCATGCCGCCTATCCTGCCATGGCAGATAACCCGATACCTAAACTTGCGCGCATGATCGACCAGCTCACGCAAACACCGATCGATGAGGGCAGCGAAGCATTTGAAGCCTCGCAGCTCCAGGTCACCATCGTTTCAGTGCCAAATACGGCAACGAATGTCATACCCGGACGCGCTCATGCGACGTTCAATATTCGTTACAACGACCTTTGGGACCGCGACCGGATTGAGGCGTGGGTGCGCAATATTTGCGAGACAGAAGCCGGAGACATCGGTGCCGAATACGTTTTGGAGATGTCGGGCACAGGCGATGTGTTTTTGACCAAGCCGGGACCGCTCGTAGAGACGATGCGCGAAGCCGTCCAAACCGTGACCGGACGCACGCCAGCTTTGTCAACGGGCGGTGGCACGTCGGATGCACGCTTTATCAAGGATGTATGCCCGGTGATTGAATTCGGACTTGTCAACGAGACCATCCATCAGGTGGACGAGCACGTACCGGTACGAGACCTCGTTGAGCTGACACAAATCTACAACCTCTTTATCGAGAAGTTTTTTGCGGCGGTGTCACGCTGATATTCCGTTGCTGCGACTATGCGTCGGTTCGCCTTTCCCAGTTTGTTTTCGCTCACGCTGCTATGCCCTCGGCCCAACGGCCTCGGGCAGCTGCGCGGGCGCGCGGCAATACCTATGTTTTTTGCTCGCGGGCTATTCCGAACGCGGTCGCATTCGGGCCCGTGAGCCCGGCGACGCATACGCCTTCGGCTACATGCGCGCCGGGAGGCAACCACGGTTGCACGGATTACGTTGTGACCGTGGCAGCGGGTGATCCGGCTAGCGTCGAGTTGACCGCCGCGCCGGTAGGCAGAGCCGTCGGCGTCGGCGCAAATTAAAAAAATCCGAAGGCGCCTGCGTCGCTGCAGGTATGGAGTTAACCGCGCTGGCACGGCGCATAATTATCCTCACAGCTTGAGGTCAACCTTGAAAATGTAATCGTCTATGACCGTAAACTGGCGAGCGGCCGTTGCCGAACCTTGGGAGCCAGGGTCAACCAAGACGGTGTAAGTTCCGGGCGGCAAATTATCGATCCGGTAATACCCGAAGCCATTGGTTTCGACTGCCGCAATCTTTGTACCTGACGCATCCTTCACAATCAGAGGCACATAGCCCAAGGGTTTCCCGGCAGGTCCCGTTACTTGACCGGCGGCACCGTATTCAACCTGGGTTTCGAAGTTCAGGCTTGTGACAGCACCAGGTGCGACGCGCGCGACAACGGTTCTCTTTTCTGCAACGTGTTCGATCGGTAGTCCCTCTTCATCAAACTCTACAATGTGATTGCCCTTTTCCACCTCTGGAATGTAGAAATGCCCGCCCTTCAATGTGCGACCCGCGACCCGGCCGTCAACAAGCACGGGAATGCCTTCAAGGTCGTCGTTGCCACCGCCTGGAATAATTGAGCCGGCTAGGCTGCCGGAGTTTGCGCGAACTCCACGACGTGTCGAGGGGACGACACCGCCATCGGCGATAGCAAGATCGAAATTGACGCCGACCCGCACACGGACATCCTCGGTGTTGCGGAAGGCAAGGCGTCCGACCTGCGAGGAGGCTTCAGCGAAACCGATCACGCCAGGTGTGAGTTCCTTGCGCACGGAGCCATCAAAGCCAAATCCGTCTTGCGAATACGAACCGGCCGCACGCCAGCTTATGTCCAGTCCGGCAAGCTCGCGGCCAGTGAATCCGAGCGCGCCTCCGGCATCATGCTCATCAACGTCATAGAATGCGTCTGCGGTCAGCGCCAACCCGTTATCATTTAAACGACGCGTGTAGGTGAGGTTGGCGTAATCCTGGTTGAGCGTTGCGAAGAAATGGTCGTCCGGCGTTGCGCGGTAGCTGGCGTCAACACGATACTTGGCGCCAGTGACCGGCGTCGCCCTTATGCTTAGGTCTGTATGAGGACGCCAGACGGCATAGGGCAAGATAAAACGATCGTCTCGCTCATCGACCGTGTCTTGGCCGTAACGGCCTATGAGGCCAACCTCCAACCACTTGTCATAACGGTATCCCAAAAGTGCTTCGTGGCGTCGGTCGACAAGTTCATCGTCGTCTTCTTGGTCTTCCAGACGGCGCGCATCAGGCAAATCCCAGTAGGAATGTACGAGCAGGCGCCACGAAGCCTGCTGCCAGCTTAACTCGGCGTCGTAACCGAAATCTCCCTCGTCGTTGGTGGCAATCGCAGCAGATCCGATTGCATCGGGTGTCAGTTTGACAACGCCCCCGGCAAGTACTTGCGTATGCTCATCATCGCGAACAATTGCAGCCTCAGCCGTCAGATAGTCGGTAATTCCATAGCGACCAAATCCGAAACCGGATGCCTCAATGTCGTAATCCGTCTCGCGGGAGAAACGGTCAAAGGTATTTTTCGCCGCGCCGCCACCGGCAATTGCCGTGTAGTCACCCTCCGACAATAGCAAGTCGGACAGCTGAAGTGTCTCGGTGATCACATCTACAGGGGCGGTCGGATAGCGATGGTCGAATATGCGAAGCTCCACGCGGCTTTGACGTGCGGGCAATGTGATGTCGACAAATTCGAATGTCCCGCCGATGCCAATTTCGCGCCGCGCTACGCGCCGGTCGTCGATCCACAATTCTGCAAACCCGCCAACAGGTCCTGTGCCGGAAAATGTTCTTTGCGGCTGGCCGCGTCTGTTTAGAAGGGCGCCGGGGTAAAAAATTCCCTGCCCAGGTTTGATTGGTTTGGATGACCATGCGCCCTGCACGCCAGTCAGTTCGATTGAGCCTAGCAAGGGGTGCAACGCGACGGTTTGATGGCCGGCCTGGACCATGCGCCGGTCATCCAGCTGCTTCATCCAAACGGCATCGCTTATGCGGCGTTGTTCGTCGAAGTTGTCTGAATAGTTGACCTGCCAAACGCCGCCATACGCGTGACCAGTTGCGCGCAACGTGTTTGACCAATGGCCTTCGTCACCGCCAAATGTTTCGTATGAGGTATCGCCATGGATTGTTGCAAATCCATAATCGGGCGGCACTGCCTCGGGTTCAAGTTCGTCGAGCACCTCCTTTTTTTCTTGCGCCAACCTGCGCCCGATCCATGGCGGCTCAACGTCAAGAGTGTAGGCTTCGTCGTCAAACTCAAAGCGCGTGTTTAGTCGCTCCTCAAAGAATTTCTGGTCGATGTATAAAATTCCATTTGCGCGTTCGAAGCGTCCGTGAGGCACATCGACCGCACCAAACGGCGTCTCAATCGTGACCGGACCGGCTGTTTCGCCTGACGTTACCTTGATGGATATATGACGCGCGAATTCATCCATTGGAAGCCAGAAACGTTCGCTTGATTTGCGAACAAGCAGCGTCGCGACCTCACGATTTTGAACCGTGATGCCAATTAGATCTTCACTCGCAGTCTCGGCTTTTGCCGAAAAAGCAGGCCAAAACAGCGAACATAGAACGAACAACCGCAGCAATTTGGCAAATGCCAGACGCAACGAAGGGCCGCATACGCGGCCCCTCGTTGCTCTAGGCAGTTCACCAACTGCATGTGGGCATTCGTGTCTCATCGTTATCGGAATTCCACATGCGTATCGATTGCAAGATCGTAGCGGCCGGCTGAGGGCATTCGCGCAACATCAAGCTCTATGCGCACGCCACCTTCCACGACCTGGTGCGTGTCGTTCCTGCATATTGTGACCGGCCGGAGCGGGGTAACGACAGCAGGCAGGTGGTGCGTTGCATCGTTACGCAGAGTGAAGGCTTCAACCGTGCTATCGCCGCCGCCGCGCAAGATATGGGAAACGCGCAGACTGTCCGGACTGACAGTGCGCGGGATGCGTAGACGCCACAATGCGGGCACCTCGCGCGACAAGGTTGATTGGCGCTTGGACGGCGCACGAAGCGCCCGCTCGCTCGCGACATATCGGCCCCGGTCTGCGTCTTCGCTCAACAGGTCGCGGGCGGTGATGCGGTCGAGGCGCAGCTCGCGCGCCAGTTCCACACGGGCTCGGCCGGGATCGCTGAGGACCGCGCGGCAATCGGTAAAGGCGTAAAGGGGTTGCGGCTTGGCGCACACGCACACAAGCGCGACCACTCCGGCCAGCGACAAAACTTTGAGCGTTTTAAACAAGGCCCGCCACATGTTGCTTTACTCCACGGAAAAGGTCGTCGTGCGCTTGATGGCGCGGCCCGCAATCGCACCGTCCACGACAAGACGGTAGCGACCTGGCTTCAGGCTGGCGCCGAAATCCGTCCTGATCGTTCTGCGGTAGCCGGGAAGGACTGGTGTTCCGGTTAGCAAGCCGGCGGCGCTGGCACTTTTGGGTGTCGCGATGTTCCCGTCCTTGCGATCAGCTGCGAGCAACTGTGCGCGGGCAGTGCTTTCGCCGGGGAAGCGGTCGGCAGGCCAGACAGCATAACGACCCTTCGTACGAACGTGGGCGTTGCCGGAGTTCTTGATGTCCAGTCCGAATCCGGTGGGGTCGGTTTTGACACCATTGACTTTGAAAGCATGCTTTGCCGGGCCAGCCTGGCCATAGACGGCGACGCCGAAACGAAAACGTACCTCGAGCGATTTTTGGCTGCGTGTCTTGTCGTGGCTTCCTTGCTGCTCAAGGAAGATCATCGCCCTGTGCTCGCCCGGCGAGGGTCGCTTATAGGGGCGGACCGCAAATCTGATCGTACGGGTCTTGCCGGCTGGGACTGTGAATTTGAGAGGGCGGATTATGATCCACTGATCAAGAGACTCAGGTGTCGGTGCGATCTCGCGGACTTTGCTGTTCTCATCGAGATCGAAATGGCCGACCTTGATGCTTACAGTCATCGGTTCGTTGCCGCGGTTGATGACCTTCAGCGAGCGAGCAACCGGTTTTGCGCCCAACGGGATCTCGAAACGGGTTGGCGAGACCGCCATCGTAAATGCAGCGGCCGGCAGGGTAGAACCCAGCCAGGCCGCGATTGTTGCGATTAGCGCAATTGATGTCTTGAGCAACATGTCCGTCTGTTTGTCCTCTTCGTCATGGTCCATTTTTGCAATGGACGCTCGTCGACGAGATACAAACGACAGTGTGTTAGCGCGGGGTCATGGCCGGTGGATAATCGATCGGCCATGACACCGTCTTGCGACCCTTTATGGGAAGGATGCCTGCACCGTTACGACGCCGGCCGCAGCGAAGTTGCCGGACTGTGTCACGTTGGTGAAATCAAGCGGTAACGTCACACCGAAGGCATTGAGTGCGCCAACGGACACGGCCACGGAAGCGACGGACGTGGCCACAGCACCAACTGCGATGGAACCGGCACCGTCTGCACCTGTCAGGCCCGTGCCTGTGATCGTACCTGGTGCGAACGTGGCGGGTGCACTGGTTACAGCGACATCCGCTGAGCCTGTCGAGGTGATGCCGCGAACAGCGCAAATGTTGTCCAGGTTAAGGTTGGCCGTTGAAGCAAGCGCGCCGATGGCTGCATCATTGGTGATGTCCAAATCTGCATCGAGCGACGTCGCACCGCTGGTTGTTGGATTCTGGTTGGTTCCCAGCTCAACTCTTGCGCCATCGGGATCTGGCGTGGCGCCGGTTGCCAGAACAGCGGAGAAGTTCGATGAATCGATATCGACCGAGACGCTGTTGTAGCAATACAGAATGAGAAAATCAGGCAGGCTTATATCGATATCGATGTCGACACTGGCCGCCTGGGCACGTGGCATTTGCATCAACGCGAAGACGCACGCCATGCTGACTGCGATTACTAACTTCTTCATAGCACTAGAAGACCCCTTGAAAGCTTACACCAGGGCCAAAAGTACATCCGTCATGGTTAATCTGCGGTAAAGCGGTGACCTGCGATCGGACAGATTGCGCCAGCCTCTGGATAGGTTGCGGAGGCACCTGTCCAATGCATCAATCGAAAGGCAGAGGAGGATGTTGGTCTACGGCGCGGTCACGGTGACCGTAAAGGTGCCGGAATTGGCGCTGGAGTGCGTGCCGGATTGAGCGGCATTGGACAGGTCGAAGCCAATTTGAAAGTCGAGGAAGACACTGGGATTTCGGCGAAACGTCCTGCCGGGGAACGTAAACGACTGACGGT
Organism: Hyphomicrobiaceae bacterium; assembly: GCA_965222485.1. GTDB lineage: Bacteria > Pseudomonadota > Alphaproteobacteria > Rhizobiales > Hyphomicrobiaceae > CBDCUC01. Next base: position 553,544 of record CBDCUC010000040.1, on the reverse strand, counting down.
AGCCACCATTCTGACCGTTTAGCCTGGCGCCAATCGTACTAACCGACACGTTTGAGCCGCCAGGCCCGTCCAGCGTCGTGTTGCCCGTCAAACTTACGTCGACCTGATAATTCCCAGGTAAGGGAGTGCCGTCAATTCGACACGCGGTTACGGTGCCGGTAATGGCATCCGGATCCGTTGTCGGATCCGAATTTAGGCCTGTCAACGCAACATTGATGTCGTTGCCTAGATAGCTGGTCGTGGTCCTTGCCGATGGGGTGGTGATGGCGACGTCTCCACCAGGTGTGCCTGCGAATAACTGCGTCATTACGCTGGAACTGGCACTGAACGTCACACGCGCAAGGCAGGTGAGCGTCACCGTGGGGTCGACGTCGATGACCAGTCCGGATTGAGCGTAGGAGGGCTGGCCGGCGGTTAAGGTTGCTGTTGCAATTGCCAGACTGGCCCAGACGCCATGCCGCAGGGTAGAACGCGGCGCCAATCGCCGTTTATGGCAGGCTGCCCATGATCGTGGCGGCGCGTTTGTCACGCTTTTTATCCTTCGAGCGGCTGGCCGGGGAATGCGGCGGGTCACATTTCTGGAGCGGTGAGATTAGCCGATTCGGGCCAATCTTGTTCGCACACGTCCTATTGGTTTCGGTAATAAGACCTGCCTCTGCTGCGCTAACAACACGATATTGCGGCGCACACGCATTGGCGCCGGTGGCGCTCTGTGAACGATCGGAATCCTGGCTTTACAGGCCTCAATGAACTTTTTTCAAAGAAAATCGCCCCTCGTTCCGTGCGGAACTGCCGGTCTTGGGTCTGGGACGTAAGTTTGTTCTCAAGAGACAGGCAATCAGCCCCCAACACCCAGGAGCAAACCAATGACCCGCACACTCAAAATCGCAAGCATCGCAATCGCAGCCATCGCAGTTCAGGCAACAGCAGCTTCCGCCGTGAGCCTCTCGGTCAAGCGCAACTGCGCCGGCGATTACCTCTCATACTGCAGCCAGCACGGCATCGGCGGCAAAGCCGTTCGCCAGTGCATGCGCAAGAACGGTCACCGCCTCTCCAAGCGCTGCGTGAACGCACTTGTTGCAGCCGGCGAAGTTTCCAAGGCAGAAGTTGCCCGCCGCGCCGCTAAGCTGCGCTAAGCGTTAAGACAAACACACCCCACAAGGGTGCAGGGGCAACACTGGCTCCGAAACGATTGCCTGACTGATCAAAGACGCCCGCCTCGCTCAAAAAAGCCAGGTGGGCGTTTTTTTTCAAAGAAATTTTCCACCCGTTCCGTGCGGAACTGCCGGTCTTGGGTCTGGGACGTAAGTTTGTTCTCAAGAGACAGGCAATCAGCCCCCAACACCCAGGAGCAAACCAATGACCCGCACACTCAAAATCGCAAGCATCGCAATCGCAGCCATCGCAGTCCAGGCAACAGCAGCTTCCGCAGTCAGCCTCTCGGTCAAGCGCAACTGCGCCGGCGACTACCTCTCATACTGCAGCCAGCACGGCATCGGCGGCAAAGCCGTTCGCCAGTGCATGCGCAAGAACGGTCACCGCCTCTCAAAGCGCTGCGTGAACGCACTTGTTGCAGCCGGCGAAGTTTCCAAGGCAGAAGTTGCCCGCCGCGCCGCTAAGCTGCGCTAAGCACTAAGACAGACGCACCCCACAAGGGTGCAGGGGCAACACCAGCTCCGAAACGATTGCCTGACTGATCAAAAACGCCCGCCTCGCTCAAAAAAGCCAGGTGGGCGTTTTGTTGTTGTGACGGCCAACTTCACACCGGCGGTCCAAACTCAAGGTTTAAAGATCTTACCGGGGTTGAGGATATTGTCCGGATCGAGGGCCGCCTTCACAGCCTTCATCACTGGCACGGCTGCGCCTGCCTCGCGCTCAAGCAGCCCGATCTTGCCTTGGCCGATCCCATGCTCGCCGGTGCATGTGCCCTCCATGGTTATCGCGCGCTCCGCCAGACGGTGGGCCAGTTCCGCGGCCTGGCCGCGCTCGGCCTCATCATCGGGGTCGAACAGCACGATCGCATGAAAGTTGCCATCACCGACATGGCCTACAATCGGCGCGATTAGGCCTGAGCGCGCGACATCCTCTTCAGTCTCAGCGATACAATCAGCCAGCCTCGATATCGGCACACACACATCGGTCACCAGTGTCTTGCGGCCAGGCCATGTGGACGTGATTGCCCAAAATGCATCATGGCGCGCCTTCCACAGCCGCTTTCGTTCTTCTTCCAGCTCCGCCCATTGAAACTCTACTGCTCCCTCAGCCTTGGCAATCTCCTCAAAGATACCGACCTGCTCGCGCACCGCACCAGGAGAGCCGTGGAACTCCAAAAACAATGTCGGCGCCTCGGTGAAGCTGGTCTTGGAGTATTTGTTGACGGCGCTGATTTGCACTGGATCAAGCAGCTCGATGCGTGCCAGGCCCAGGCCCAATTGCATGGCAAGGCTTGTCGCATTGCAGGCGCCGCGCAGTGTTTCGAATGGTGCAACAGCCGACATCACAGCCTCGGGCGTACCATGCAGACGTAACGTGAGTTCGGTTATGATGCCAAGCGTGCCCTCGGATCCAACTAGAAGATGGGTAAGATCGTAACCCGCAGCCGACTTGCGGGCTCGGCCACCGGTTTTGATGACGCTGCCGTCAGCCATTACAGCCGTTACATTCAACACATTGTCGCTCATGGTACCGTAGCGAACCGCGCATGTGCCAGACGCGCGCGTTGCCGCCATACCGCCAAGCGTCGCCTCTTCCGCGCCTGGATCGACGGCAAAGAAAAGACCCGTGTCACGCAGGTAGGAGTTTAAACGCGCACGTGTCACGCCTGCCTCAACGACGCAGTCAAGGTCGGTCGCGTTCACTTCAATAATGCGGTCCATCGCCGAAAGGTCGAGCGATATTCCACCAAACGGTGCGTTGGTTTGACCTTCCAGTGACGTTCCGGCACCGAAGGCGACGATTGGCACTTTGTAACGGGACGCCACGCGCACCACGTCAGAAACTTCTTGAGTAGTTTCAGCAAAAACGACGGCATTGGGCGCCTGTGCAGCAATCCATGTCAGTGTGTTTGCGTGTTGGGCGCACAGTTGATCATTGATACTGAGGCGGTCGGCGAATTGTGCCTTCAGATCAACAATTGCCGCATCCATCGCGTGCGGGCCAAACGAATGTCGCGCTGTGTTGGTTGTTTCATAGGTCATCGGTGAGCCGCCCGCGTTGTAGACCACTTTTTTGCTGTGAAGTTGCACAATGCTACAGAGCCCTGGGCGGGCGGTAAAGCAATGACACTGAGCAAATCAGACAACGCTCGGCCGGAGAGCTAGGCAACCAGGCAGGAGATAAGTGCATGAGAGGGCGGAAAATCAGACCGGCTGCAACCATTGCGGTCATCCTGTTGGGCATGCTGGCGGTTGTTCCACATCGCGAGGCGCAATCAGACGACCATCGTCAAACTCAGGGGATTTTGATCGCAACGCACTATGTCGGTTTTGGCAAGGACACCGATGTCATCCGGGTTGGCAAGGATGTCGGAAAGTTTCATCGCCTGCGCATGCACGTTTCGAAAAACGATATCTACATTGAACGCCTAGAGGTCATAAGACATGACAAAACGGTGCGGACTATCCGCATCGGTCGCAAAGTCATAAAGGACGACTGGACGCGTTGGTACTTGATCGATTGGCCGGGGGAAATCGATCGCATCGCGTTGTACTACCGCTCCAGGCCAAGCTTCCGCGGCCAAGCCGTGATTGGCGTTTACGCACAGTATCGTGACGACTGGCTGGGCGTGGAGGGCGAGGGCCGCCGCCACAACGAGGGTTGGGTTTTGCTTGGTGCGCAATCTGCCGGCTTCTTTGGTTTCGATAGCGACCGAATCACGATCGGTACAACCACCGGCCCTTTGACACAGATCAAGATTGTGGCCAAAGACCGCGCCATTACACTTGACGGCTTGTCTATCCAATACGCCAACGGCGACACTGATGACATTCCCACAAAGGCGAAGGTCAAAGCGAACGGTGTATTCGGACCTATTGACCTGAAAGATGGCCCGCGGCCAATCGACACGATAAAGCTCAGGTATAGATCACGGATTTTCGACTCCGATGCCGACGGCGCAGGTCGGGCCGTGGTGCAGGTTTGGGGGCATTACTAACCGTTGCCCAGCCCATGTGTCGTTGCACTGCAGCAGAAAATGATTTGTCATTTTGTTTGTGAGTGTTACCCGAATGGGTCTTCGCAGCCGGCAAACCAATGTGCTAGAGCGCTGTGCAGACTGATATCGCCGCCTGTGCGACATCACGCTCAAAAGGGTTGATGGTGTTTCTGTCAGGGGATTACTCATCATCCATTCGACGGTTCGTGCAGGAACACGGATCACCACGCCATGAGCAACCGGAAGAACTGGTAATCACACTGTGACCGACGCCCAGGAAGCCTACGAGACCGATGACCAAACAATTAATGCGGCGCCGGACTCAAACACCGCATCGTTTTCCGCCAAGAAAGAATTTGCACGCCGGGTGGCCGCGCATTGCACCGCTTACATGGGTGCCCAGCCAAAACGTGCGCTTGCGCAGCTCTTCATAACGCTGGCGTTGTTCGCGGCCAACGTGGCGGCAATGTTTGCAACGGTGGAGACGGCATATTGGCTGACGCTGCTGCTCGCCATTCCGGCCGGCGGCCTGCTGGTACGGCTGTTCATCATTCAACATGACTGCGGTCACGGGTCGTTTTTTGCAACACGCACGTTGAACGATCTTCTGGGGCACGCGCTGAGTGTGCTGACGATTACACCTTATCAGATCTGGCGCCGCGAGCACGCCCGTCATCATGCGACATCCGGCGATCTGGACCGACGTGGCGTCGGCGATATCACAACGCTTACCGTTGCAGAGTACCAGGCGCGTTCGCCGTTCGGCCGATTTCTATACCAGATCTATCGCAACCCGATCTTTCTGTTCGGACTGGGTGTGCCCCTGTTCTTCCTCGTGCTGCAGCGGTTGCCATGGGGTCATGGGGTTCCTGTTAGGCAGGCATGGAAAAATGTTCTTGGTCTCAATGCGGCGCTGATTATTTTTTATGGTGGTTTGATCGCAGCATTCGGCCTGTCGTCGACAGTGTTCGTGGCGTGGCCTATCTTGCATCTTGCAACTGCGATCGGAGGCTGGCTGTTTTTCATTCAGCATCAGTTCGAGGAAGCCCATTGGGAGCGCAACGAGGACTGGGACTTCCAGGTGGCTGCGATCTACGGCAGCTCGTACTACGCGCTGCCAGGGCCGCTGGAATGGCTCACTGGCTACATCGGCCTTCATCACATTCACCACCTCAACAGCATGATTCCAAATTACCGGCTGGCGGAATGTCTTGCCGCATCGCCTGAGCTTAGCGAACTAAACCGGCTGTCGCTGTGGGATAGCTTTGCCTGCGCGGGTCTGAAACTTTGGGATGAAGATCGCCAACGCCTGGTCAACTTTTCGGCTATTGGCTGAGCGAGGCATATCTTTCCAACAAAAGCTGCTTAGCTGCCCTACCGTTCGACATCCAGCGTCTTGACCAGCTAGAATGAACTGGTCCTGGAATTGACCGAACAACATTTTCGTTGACCGATCCAGGACACAGATGTGGCCGGCAAGAAGTTACCTTCTATAACGAGAACATCTCAGTCGAATACAGCTGAGCGCTGGTTCGACAACCGCGTCATCGACGACCTTATCACGGTCCGTGACTGGCTTCGTTTCGCAGTCAGCGAGTTCGAGGCTGCGTGTCTTAGCTACGGCCACGGTACCGGAACGGCACTTGATGAAGCTGCCTTTTTGATCCTGCACACGCTCAATCTCGACATTAGCGAATTGGAGCCCTGGCTCGATGCGCGGCTTACGCGCAGCGAACGTGAGAAGGTGGCTGTGCAATTGGCGCGGCGCATCGATACGCGCAAACCCGCCGCCTATCTGACCGGCTGCGCCTATATCCAGGGGCATCGCTTCCACACCGATGAACGCGTCATCGTTCCACGATCCTATATCGGCGAACTGTTCGCCATTGGCCTTGATACGATTGTGCCCGATCGAGGAGGCGTGGAACGTGTTCTGGACATGTGCACGGGCTCGGGTTGCCTGGCGATCCTTGCAGCCTTGTATTTCCCCAACGCCACGGTAGACGGAGCAGACCTTTCCGATGATGCCCTGGCGGTTGCGCAAAAGAACGTCGATGACTACGGGCTCGGTGAGCGCGTTCAGGTTATTAAGTCGGATTTATTCAGTGCTATTGGCGAAAAGCGCTATGACGTCATCATCGCCAATCCGCCTTATGTCAGGGATGACGAGATAAAGCAGTTTCCACCAGAGTATGACGCGGAGCCCGTAATGGCGCACGCTGGCGGTCCTGACGGACTAGATTTGGTGCGCAAGATCCTGGCGCAAGCAGCTCTCCATCTAAGCAAAGACGGCGTGTTGATCGTCGAAGCGGGCCGCGCGTTGGATGCGCTTGAAGCGGAGTACCCCGGCCTGCCGTTTATGTGGCTCGACACCGAAGAGAGCCAGGGCGAAGTCTTTGCTCTCACCTATGGTGACCTAAAGGGTTTGTAAGGTGCGTGAAGTTGCAAAAACTTGTGCAACTTCACGCAGGCCTGTTATCCGAAAGCACCGAAGTGATGCGAAATTCCCGTGCCGATTTCGCGGATAAATTCGTAGGCCTCTTCCATCGGTGCAAGGATTTCCGTCTCCAAGCGTCCATAGTCCTCAATGCCGTGCGGACGGTAGGTGGCGGACTCTGTAAAGGCATCGCTTTGCAGTTCCGCACCTGCTCGACGCGGGAACGCCATGCGCATGAATGAGAGAACCTCGGGAATGTCGAGCGACAGCGCCATTTTTAGGATTTGGTCTGGCGACATATCGTTACGCGGTGCAAAACGCGGAAGCCTGGCGCACAGGATGAAGATGCGCATGATCAATGCGAGACGAATGGCCTGTAGAAGGTCAAGTTCAAGACGTATGTCGTCGGGAACCTTACCACCTTCCAGGCCGATTTCTTCCAGTATCGCATGCAGGTCGATTGCATCGAGCCGCAGGTGATGCGTCAGACCATGGATGTCGCTGGCGCGGTCGTCTTTCAGGAGTGTCGTCGATAACAATCGAAACGCTTTGTCGAGCTTGGGCTCACATCCCCAAGATGCGCGCGAAGCCCAAAAGCCGGCATCAAATATCTGAGCGTTGGCGCTCATCGCGTTCAGGCTGGAGAGCTGCTTTGCGCGCGCTATCATTTCAATGATCGTGCGCAGGCGTTGCGATTTCTTTGCCAGGGCTACAAAACGTTCGCGATCTGAACCCGCGGCTGCACCGAGCCCGGCAACGACATTTGCCACGTAGCCGAACTGCTGCAGAATCGCATTGTTGGGGATTGCGCGCATGCGCGAGGGATCGCCCCGGTCGACCGGCGCAGCAGTATCTGATTGACGCTTTACCGCACGACTTCCCGTCTTGAACAGAAGATTTGGCCCAAACGCCCCCAGCAAGGCGCGATAGCCGCTGTGAGCGAAGAGATTCTGCTGATAAGCGCGCAGGCGCAGGAATATGTCCAGCGAAAGGTTCTCATCATCGTAGTACGGGTCGGGATCGCGTTCCAGGTAGCCACCATCCATGATGACGGTCGCCAACGCTCGCGTCGTAAGCCGTCGGTTGGCAAAGAACAGGTAGCCGTCACCACCCTGGAAGCTGGTCTCATGCTTGATCGGCAGCCCGTATTTCTCGAATCGCCGGCGCGACTCGTGTGGCAATACGTAACTCAACCGGCGGCGCAGATCTCCGGGATGTGCACCACGCCCCATGGACTCGCCGTGGGTGGAGAAGATCAACGTTTCGACGTCGCCTAGTTCTGCCTTATGGATTTGCTTTGCAATTGAGTGATGAAGACGCTCAATTGCCATAGTGGCGGCTGCCTGACCAATAAAGCGGCCGGCATCGGAAAATCCTGCCTGGATGCTGAGACGCCGGCGGCGGGACACATAGTCCCGGTACGATTTTTGGGACAGCAGTTCGCCGATAAGCCGGCCGCCACGTTCCAGTCCCGACGGTGTTTCGAAGAGCGGCGAGATGTCTACCGCATCCGATACGCCAAACAGTTTGGCAAATAATACCGCGATCATGACGCTCGCCGGCGATTCACACTCGGCGATGAGGAACCGAATCGGCGTGTCTGCATCGACATACTTGTGGATTTGAGCGATGAGCGCAAATTGCCGGATGGCGGTCGCAGTTTCTAAATCAAGCGTGCCGAAGTTGACGCTTTCCTCTTCGGTCTCGTCGATCATTTTGGCGAGTTGTTCCAAGGCGCGCCGCTCTGAGAGATCGGCCGTCCATGGCTCGTGCACAAAGGCCCGCAGTGCGTTGTCGAGCTGAGCTGCATTGATGCGCACGTGAATATGTGCGGTGCCCAGACCTGTGGCCTCGATCAAACCGCGCAAGGCGGCGAGAGAGCGTTTCATTTGTGGGCTTGAAACAGTGCTGACAAGATCGTCAAGGATCTGCGTCAGTGTCGAGACAGATGTGATGTTGTAGCCGTCGGGTCGCGTGACGACGTTGGCCCCCTCTGCGAGAGGCTTGTCCTCTTCAGCGACTGCCTTCAAAGCTTTGTACTGCTCTGTGACGGCGGCAATAGCGAGATCGAGCTTGCCGGTCATCTGGCGGGCCAAGCGTTCAATTTCACTCTCGTCGCCCAAATGATGCTTCAACGTCAGGAAGCGCTCACGGATATCGGTAAGCGCAGCCTTCTTTTCTTCAAGCTTCAGGACAAAGGAGCGGATCCACGTGATGTCTGTGCGGCCGTCTAGATCATACCCGACCCAGGTGGCGATGGTCGTGAGCTTGGGTCGCAGTGAGAATGCGTCATCACCAAATCGTGCTGCAGCGACAGAATAGAAGCTGTTCAACAACTCCTCGTAGGCATTGCGAAGATTTATGATCGCGTCTTGCGCACGGGAGTGCTCATAGTCCAAATCAATACCATCGTCCGGGCGATGACGATGGCCAATCACGGAGGCTGCAGATTCGTCGTTGTCGACGGCAATTTCGATCATGCGGCGCGACAAACCGTCGGACAACCCAAAGGTCGGGTGGGCCGTCAGCACAATTCCGGAGCGGGCCCGTTCCCAACGATTTGCAAACTTCGAGAGCGCGTCCGCATCGGAGCCCGAGCTATCGATCGTGCTTTGAATAAATGAAGAGAAGTCATTAATCGTTGCGTTCTGGTCTACGAATTCGACGCGTGAACGCATGCGACGGGCCCGCTCTACACAAGCGTTGTCGAGAAGGCGGCCCGCGAGTGCCTTGAGCTCTTCAAAGGAGATGTCGCCAGCTTCCAACTTGCGCGATAAGTCGAAGGCGACTGCCGTAATGGGATTGAGCCAGGGGCTATCCGGTATCAATCGACGGAGTGAGCGCAGTTCGTCACGCAGCTGAACTTCGTCAAGTTTGATCGACGCTTTTTGCTGTTGGGCTTCGAACACGTTTTCCTCCACTCAAGATGATTTTTGCAGCAGTTTGTCGTGCTTCTTTGGCACAATTGTCCTCGGCCACGGGGAAGGCCGCATATGGAACTTCCAGCAATATTCGTGTGCTGGAGCAGATGGCCTGTTGCCATAAGCTCATTTCACCCTTCCGATCCGTGCCTGCTTTTGAGCACGTCATCGACGCCGTGCCGCCGCCGATTGCGAGCCTCACCGTTTGATACGGACCGGGGATGAAGCCATCGCCAAACCCCGGTCCGTCATTCGTCTGCCCTAGGCTGTTGGCGCAACAATGATTGTCATGCCCGTCCGCCAAGGGGTCGCTTGGGTCCACTACCGCTACGACTTCATGCCCTCAACCATCTTTTTGACAGTCGCGCCCATGTCGGACGGCGTTGGACAAATCGTAACACCTGCAGCTTTGAGGATCTCAACCTTTTCGTCGGCGGCCTCACCATACGCCGTTACGATGGCACCTGCGTGGCCCATGCGGCGTCCTTTGGGTGCGGACAAACCGGCAATGTAGGCGGCCACAGGCTTCTTCATGTGGTCGCGGGCATACTCGGCTGCCTGAGCTTCCTGCGGACCGCCGATCTCACCGATCATCAAGACGGCGTCAGTATCCGGATCGTTTTCGAAATCGATCAGGTAGTCGAGGAATGATGAGCCGTTGATTGGATCGCCGCCGATACCTATGGCCGTAGAGATACCCAGCCCGAGAGCCGCCATCTGCTCGGCCGCCTCATAGCCTAGCGTGCCGGAGCGGCCAATGACGCCAATGCGGCCGGGCTTGTAGATATGTCCCGGCATGATACCAAGCATGGATTTGCCTGGGCTGATCGAACCGGCACAGTTGGGGCCAGCCAGGCGCATGCGGCGATCCTTCTTGTAACGGCGCATGTAGCGCTTTACGCGGATCATGTCCTGGGTCGGGATACCATCCGTAATGCAGGTGCAGAATTTGATACCCGCATCAGCCGCCTCCATGATTGCGTCTGCGGCAAATGGAGGTGGAACAAAGACGATCGATGCTTCAGCTCCCGTCTCCTTAACAGCACCTTTCACCGTATTGAACACTGGGCGGCCCAGATGCTCAGTGCCACCTTTGCCCGGTGTCACGCCGCCGACCACGTTGGACCCATAGTCGATCATTTCCTGAGCGTGGAACGTGCCGATTCTGCCGGTAAAACCCTGGACCAGTATCGGTGTCTTCTCGTTGATGTGAATTGCCATTGTTGTTGTCCTCCCTCCGCTTACTTCGCTGCAGCAACGGCTTTTTCAGCCGCGTCGCGCAACGAGTCCGCGGTGATTACCGACAGGCCACTATTGTCAATGATCTTGCGGCCTTCTTCGACATTCGTCCCGGCCAGTCGCACGACGACAGGGAGTTTAATATCGAGTTCTTTCACCGCGTCGACGACGCCCTGGGCAACCCAATCACAGCGATTGATGCCTGCGAACACATTGATCATCAGCGCCTTGACGTTTTTGTCCTTAAGAACGGCGCGGAATGATTTCGCAACGCGTTCGGGGCTGGCACCACCACCGATATCGAGGAAGTTTGCAGGCTCGCCGCCTGCGAGCTTGATCATATCCAGTGTCGCCATGGCCAAGCCGGCACCGTTCACGACGCAACCGATGTCTCCATCCAATCCAACGTAAGACAGGCCGCGATCGGACGCGTAGGTCTCGCGCGGGTCTTCCTGGCTCTTGTCGCGAAGTTCGGAGATCTGAGGGCGGCGGAATAGAGCGTTTTCGTCGAAGGACATCTTGGCATCGAGTGCGACGACTGTCTTGCCCTTGGTGATGACCAGCGGGTTGATTTCCAGCAACGTTGCGTCGAGATCGCGGAACGCCCGGTAGCAGCCCATGATCGTACGCTCGAATTTGTTTGTCAGCGATGCATCAAGACCAAGGCCGAATGCAACTTCGCGTGCCTGGAAGGCCTGCATACCGACTGCGGGGTCAACAGATACGCGCAGGATTGAATCTGGCTGGGTTTCTGAAATCTCCTCAATATCCATACCGCCCGAGGCTGACGCGACGACGACGATGCGCTCGGCTGCGCGGTCCATGACAAAGCTTAGGTAGATCTCCTTGTCGATGTCTGTGCCTTCTTCGATGTAAAGGCGTGAGACCAATTTGCCTTGTGGGCCTGTCTGAACCGTGACGAGCCGCTTGCCAAGCATGCCGGCTGCAGCTTCCCAGACCTCGTCGTCGTTTCGGCAAATCTTGACGCCGCCTGCCTTGCCGCGGGCGCCGGAATGGATCTGCGCCTTGACGGCCCACACATCGCCGCCCAACTCATTCGCACGGTAGGTTGCCTGCTCAGGGCTATAGGCGAGACCGCCGCGGGGCACGGGAACGCCAAACTTCGAGAGCAGCTCCTTTGCCTGATATTCATGAATGTCCATTTTCGGACCTCCTGGATCTTTGCATTTCCTCAGGTTCTTACGGAATTCGAAGCAGCGTTCGCTATTTCTTGTTTGTTCGCTGCCACGACGTGTCTGTCCGCCGCCGCCCCCGTCACGTTGGCCTGATTGCAAACGCGATAGGGGCAGCAGCGGGTCTTCACATAGAATCAGCTACCCGATGACGCCTTGATAAGCTTGTCGACTGTGATCACGTTCGTCGCCATGCGCTCGGAGGCGGCGTCGATCATCTTGCCGTCGAGGGAGGCAGCACCTTTGCCTTGAGCTTCCGCTTCCTTGAGAGCTTCGATGATCTTGTAGGCACGCTCAACTTCAGCGGCCGGCGGTGAGTAAACCTGATTGGCCAGCTCGATCTGGGACGGGTGGATTGCCCACTTGCCTTCAAAGCCGAGCGCAGCGCCGCGCTTTGCGGCGTCGACATATGCATCGGGATCAGAAAAATCGCCGAACGGTCCATCAATCGCACGAATGCCGTATGCCCGGCAGGTGACCAGCATGCGGGTTAGCGAGGCATGCCACTGATCGCCAGGATAGTCTGGATTGAGGCCGCCAATCACAACGGTCCGAGAACGCAGGCTTGCTGCATAATCGGCGACGCCGAAGTGCATAGCTTCCAGACGGCCGCCAGCTTTGGCGATGTCTTCGACATTGGCCATGCCAAGTGCCGTCTCGATCAAGGCTTCAAGGCCTACCGGCTCCGTGTAGCCTTTGGCCTGCTCTATCTGGGAGCACAGTGCTTCGACCATGTACATGTCGGCCGGCACACCGACCTTCGGGACCAAAATGGTGTCCAGCTTGTCGCCTGCCTGCTCCATGATGTCGACGACATCGCGATACATGTAATGCGTGTCGAGACCGTTGATACGGACGCTGATGGACTTGCCTTTGCCCTTCCAGTCGATGTCGTTCAGAGCTTCGATGATGTTTTTACGCGCCTGCTCCTTGTCGGGCGGAGCAACAGCATCTTCGCAATCAAGAAAGATGAAGTCTGCGGCACTCTCGGCTGCCTTTTCGATCATCGTGGTGTTGGAGCCTGGAACGGCAAGCTCACTGCGCTGCAGCCGTGTCTTGCGGGGGGGATGGAGTGTATAGCTCATTTGCCTTTTGTTTCCTCTCTTGCTTGGTTCTTGTTTTAATAATTGGGGTTAAACGGTCGGATGCTTTGGCGTCAAACTGAGACCCGGTTTTCAGCCACCCGAGGGAAATTTAGGAAGGAACACCGCCCTTCTTTTGGAATCAACTGGCGCTCTTTCTTGTTGTCCTGGCGTGTCGAAACACGTTGCGCTGACGTGCGAACTGACAACAGTCAGATCAATTATCCTGCTGGCTTGGTCGCGGCCCAGATGTCCTGGCTGAGCGGTACTGCTGCGCGTTCAGCTGTCATCCCATCTGCCCCCAAACTTAACCGCGTTGATCGACCATCAGCTCAGATGGCACAACACCCGTTCGGTGACCGGATCGGCGCGGCAGGGTATGTCTGCTGGATCCCAACGGGTAGTCTTCCCCTACCCGGTACCGGCTCAGACCGATTTATGGTGTTGGCACCGCCGCAACCTAACGCCCAAATATGTGCGTTAAAACAAATGGTTAGCGCTCACCTCTGGTGACACGGAAGAAGATGGTGAGAGCTAGGCGAAATGGGGGGCCGGGTGGCTTTCAGGGGGAATTTGCCGCACCTGAAATTTGCGCGATGAAAGCTGGCATTCGACCAAGAACGCTAGCGCGCGGTGGCTGGCAACGACATGTAGAGCGCCACCGCCATGGCCCGGTTCTTGACCTGAAGTTTGTCGTATAGGTTCTTCAAGTGATACTTGACGGTATTGTGGGAAATGCCGATGCGCGCGGCGATCTGTTCATTGGTCAATCCGTTTGCCAGCGCGCGCAACAGCTCGCGTTCGCGGGTCGTGAGAACATCGAGTGGGTCGTCGACAAGTGTTTTGATGTCGACGTAGGGAAGGCTCAAACGGCCACGCGAAACACTGTTGACGGTATCGACCAGCAATTCGGGATCATCGCTTTTCAGCGCAAAACCCCAGGCGCCACCTTTCACGGAATCGCGCAAGACTGCTGGATCAGCGTCATTGGTGTAGACGATTATGCGGACCGGCAGCTGACGCCTTCTGACGATGTCGAGAACATCGCAGCCCGTCATGTCAGGCAGCGACCAACCGATAATGCCGATGTCGGCGCCGCCTCGCTCGCAAAAGCTGACGAACTTGGCGCCGTCAGCCAATGCATCGACAACATCAAAACGGTCTTCGCGACCCAGAAAATCGGACAGACCGGCGCGCACGACTGGATTCTTATCCGCAATAATAATCCGGCAGCGATGTCCTGCGTTCACATCCTGCCTCGTCACGATATGACCGATTGTTGCGCCGGCACCTTGGCGTTCATGCATCAAGCCCAAGAAAAAATCTGCCTTGTCGTACCGGGGCTCTGCCATTGCTCGCTCACCGGCATGTTGTGCGTTGTTGGATACTCCATCTTATCTACATGCATAGTCGCAGCAATTAGAAATTTTCTTACGCGACGCACCTTGTGATTACTTGAATAGGATTAATTAGAACAATTCCAATATTTCACGAAGACACAAACATGACTGGAATTGGAAGCATTCTTTTCTTGACACGGTAGTACACACGCGGTTGTTTGCGTCTTTCGAAAGGCCGATGAAATCCTACGGTGCGGAATATCGGTCGGCATCATTTGCGGGGCCTTGACCCCCGACAAGTGGAGGACCTCCATGACGATCAAGTTTCCCGCCGCAGCCGGCGGGCGTGCATTCCAGTTTGCGCTTGCTTCCCTCACGCTGGCAATTTTATTCACCGCCAGCAGCTTCCTGACATTTCCACTTGCTGCAGCGGACCCGGATAAAGAGGTAAACATTTACTCTTATCGCGAGCCGGGGCTGATTGCGCCATTGCTCAAAGCGTTCACCGAAGAGACGGGCATTCGTACGAATGTCGTCTACGCAAAGAGCGGGCTTATTGAACGGGTCGCGGCAGAAGGGCGCAATAGCCCAGCCGATGTTCTGCTTACCGTGGACATAGGCCGGCTTACGGATGCCGTCGACAAGGGGGTTTCGCAAGCGGTTACGTCGAAGGCGGTAGCTGCGGATATCCCCTCTGCTTATCGCGACCCGGCCGGCCAGTGGATTGGTCTTTCACAACGCGCGCGTCTTGTTTATGCGTCCAAAAAACGCGTTGAACAAAACAGCATAACGTATGCCGAGCTTGCCGACCCAAAATGGCGCGGGCGCATTTGTGCGCGTTCCGGTCAACACACCTATAACATTGGCCTCCTGGCATCGATTGTTGCGCACGACGGCGTTGAGAAGGCCGAAGCATGGGCGCGCGGTGTGCGTGACAACCTGGCACGCAAACCGGCTGGCGGGGACCGCGATCAGGTTAAGGGAATTTATGCCGGCGAATGCGACATCGCGATCGGCAACAGCTACTACATGGCGGCTATGCAAACGAATAAGAAAAAGCCGCAACAACAAGAATGGGCTGCTTCCGTCAAGCTGTTGTTCCCAAATGCCGAGGATAGAGGCACGCACGTCAACATCTCAGGCGCGGTATTGGCGAAACACGCACCGCATGCGGCAAGCGGGATAAAGCTTATTGAGTTTCTCGCCTCGGATAAGGGGCAAAAAATCTACGCTGACATTGTCAACGAATACCCGCTGAAACCAGGCGTCGAGGTCTCGGAACGCGTCAAGAGCTGGGGCGCCCTGAACCCGGACAAGCTGACACTTAGCGAGATCGCCAAGCACCGCAAAGCCGCTTCGGAGATTATGGACCGGGTGAATTTTGATGCGGGGCCGGGCGCCTGAGGTTTTGGTGATTCTCTCTTTTAATGCTTCACGTGCCTTCCGGCGCTGAAGCGCCAGCACGTGAAGCCGCCGATCGCAACGCCTTCGGCTACTGCGACGGCGGGTGTCTCCACGGTGGCGTGATGTGCGCAGCAACGGCTGTGGCGCGTGATGCGGTTGGCGTAGCGCTGACCGCCGCACCCGTAGGCGGAGCCGTGGGTGTCGGCGCACGAACAAAGCCCGCCGCCCCGTCGGAGCGTGCTGGGTGGAGCCCAAACAGCACGCGTGAGACATAATTGTTGCGGTTAGGCGTTGCTGCGCCATGGCGCAAACCAGTTGAGGCCATCAGTCGTGGACCCGCCTGGAAAATATTCCGCCCCGACCCAGCCTGCGTATTCAATCCGGTCGAGGTGCTCAAACAGAAATGGAAAGTTGATCTCGCCGGTGCCTGGCTCGTGCCGGCCTGGGGTGTCGGCAAACTGAATATGGCCGATGCGATCCAGATTGGACTGGATCGTGTGCGCAAGGTCTCCATGCATGATCTGCATGTGATAGATGTCGTATTGGACCGATAAATTAGGTGCGCCAACCTCACTAATTATTTCAAGCGCCTGATCAAACCGCGACAAGAAGAAACCGGGGATGTCACGCGTATTCACCGGCTCGGTTAGCAATTGGATATCGTGCTTGGCGCATTGGGCGGCCGCGTGACGCAAATTGTCGATGAGCGTTGTGCGTGCCGCAGCCGGTTCGGTGCCGGCTGCCGGAATTCCCGCAAGACAGTTCAGCCGTTTACAGCCCAGAAATGTGGCGTGTTCAATGGCCTGCTCCACGCCATCTTTGAATTCGCCGATGCGGGTGGGGTCGGCGGCAACCCCGCGATCACCCGCAGCCCAATCGCCTGCCGGCAGGTTGTGTAAGACAGGTTCCAGTCCGGTCTGGTGTAAGGCCTCTTTGATGTCAGCTTTATCGAACTCATAGGCGAGCTGATATTCGACGCCGGCAAAGCCTGCGCGCGCGGCTGCTGCAAATCGCTCAAGAAAGGGGACCTCGGCAAACAGCAGTGTCAGATTGGCGGAAAACTTCGGCACGTCGGCAATCCCTTGTGAAGCAGAAAATATATAACGACCTTGTCGGGAGGACGAGGATCGCTCAGATGCAGGGAGAAGAGCAATACGGGGGAAGCGCTCAACGAAAATGCTTTGAGAGCTTCAGACCTTGCGCCTGGTAATTTGAGCCCAGCGCACTGCCGTATAGAACTTCCGGCGTCTGTGTCATGCGCTCATAGACCAGCCTGCCAATGATCTGACCGTCTTCGAGGATGAAGGGCACCGTGTGGCTGCGCACCTCCAGGACGACGCGCGAACCCTCGCCGCCTGCTGCCGCGTGGCCGAAACCGGGATCCATGAAGCCGGCGTAGTGCACGCGAAACTCGCCGACCAGCGCATTGAATGGCTCCATTTCAGCGGCATGCGTCGGTGGAACATGTACGGCTTCTTTGGAGGCCAGAATGTAGAATTGGTTGGGGTCGAGAACAATATGGCGACGCTCGCCGCTCAACCGTATGGGCTCCCAATAATCGCCCGTGTTGCAGCTTGCAGGCTTGTCGATATCGACGAGCCCCGAATGGCGCTTGGCGCGATAGCCGACGAGGCCGTCACCGTCTCCGACAAGATCAACGGACAGCGCAAGCCCATTGGCGATGTCGGCGTCGGGCGTGGAAACCAGCCGCTCACGCTCATGTAGGTCCAGCAATGCTTGATCGCTATCGGCAGCCACACCCGTTCGAAATCTGATCTGGGTGAGGCGGGAGCCGCGTCGTACCACGATCGGAAATGTCTGCGGGCAAATCTCCGCGTAGAGCGGTCCTGAATAACCGGCCGGGATCTGATCGAACGCAGAGACTCCATCAGCGATCACGCGGGTGAATACATCCAGCCGCCCGGTTGAGCTTTTCGGATTGGCAGATGCGGTCAGCGCCGGGGCAAGATCCAGCGCTTCCAGCAGCGGCACGACATATACACACCCCGTCTCCAAAACAGCGCCTGAGGACAAGTCGATCTCATGAAGCTTCAATGCGTCGAGCTTCTCCGCCACCTTCACGCCAGGACCAGGCAGAAAGCTTGCACGAATCCTGTAGGCAACGTCCGACAGGCGAAGATCAAGGCTGGCCGGCTGCACCTGATCGGCGGCGGGTGGCTCGGCAAGCTTGATGGCGCCAGAGTCGATCAGGTCGCGAATTTCCTGCACCGGCAACACGCCGGACATGCCGGTTGGCGACAACGACGATTGGCGGCGCAACGTGTTTTCGGTGCCAGCCACGACGTCAGTGGAGCGAGCAGGCGAACCCATTCGGTGTTATCCTTTGTAAATTCAGCATCGGTGCTACCTTACGCGCCTCTTGACGCCAAGCACCAAACGGCGGTAATCCCCGTTTCAGATCGATGTGGTGATTTGGCCGGCCGGCTTGCAGCCACTTGAAACAACTCGCTAAAAAGGCCGAGCGTTACCCCAAAATCGGGTGCCCGGCCTCGCAGCGTGAGGACCGAGCCGCCGAATTTTGGGGTTTTTTGTTGCCGGGAGCACTAGGGGCCAAAGACCGGATACCAGCCGGTAGAGTGCATTTGTCGGCGAGCGGAAGGAGACGCTCAGCGCATGACCGAGAAGGCCAAAAAGAGCAGCGAGCAGATTGAGCAGGAAGGCTGGGCCGCTGCCACGCGGCTGGTGCACGGCGGTGCGCTGCGCTCGCAGTTCGGGGAGACGTCGGAAGCGGTATTCCTGACGCAGGGCTACGTTTACGAGAGCGCTGAACAGGCCGAAGCCCGCTTCAAGAATGTCGAGCCGGGCTATCAATATAGCCGCTTTTCCAACCCAACCGTGAATATGTTCGAAGAGCGCATCCGGTTGCTGGAAGGTGCTGAAGCGGTTCGCGCGACGGCAACTGGGATGGCTGCGGTAACGGCGTCAATCCTGTCTTATCTAAATGCTGGTGATCACATCGTCGCCGCGCGCGCGCTGTTCGGTTCGTGCCGTTATATCGTTGAGGATTTGTGCCCACGGTTCGGAATAGCCTGCACACTTTTGGATGGCAGGGACATCGAGGCGTGGAAAGCTGCTGTACAGGAGAACACGAAAGCCTTCTTTTTTGAGACGCCTGCCAACCCGACATTGGACCTCGTCGACATTGCCGCTGTGGCGGAACTTGCCAAGGCACATGGCATTCTGACGATTGTCGATAACGTGTTCGCCACGCCGATGTTGCAGCGGCCGCTGGAGCTTGGAGCGGATGTGGTCGTGTACTCGGCGACCAAACATATCGATGGGCAGGGGCGTTGCCTGGGCGGTGCGGTTCTGGGCGGCGAGGCCTACATTACGGACTATGTGCATAATTTCCTGCGCCAGACCGGGCCATCTATGAGCCCGTTCAATGCCTGGGTTCTGCTCAAAGGCCTGGAAACGCTACCGATCCGTGTGAAGGCTCAATGCGAAACAGCAGCAAAAATCGCCGATTATCTTGCAGAACAGCCTGGTATCCAGACCGTTTTGTATCCAGGTCGGGAGGACTATCCGCAAGCAGATCTGGCAAGGCGTCAGATGCAGGGCAATGGACAAATCGTGACATTCACGGTCGAGGGACATAAGCGCGAAGCTTTCCGTTTTCTGAATGCTCTGCGCATCTCGAAGATTTCAAATAACCTCGGTGACACCAAAAGCCTTGTCACCCACCCGGCCACCACAACTCACCAGCGCCTGAAGCCGGAGGCGCGTGCCGAACTCGGCATTGTTGACGGCATGATCCGCCTGTCTGTCGGCCTGGAGGATGTCGACGACCTTGCCGCTGATCTGACCCAGGCGCTGGCGGCAATGAAGGCGGCCTGAGCGACCAGTAGAGGCTTGCGGTCGTTGGACGATCAAATTTTGTGGGCAGAGTCGTCATCAAACGGAGTAAATTTCGAGGGGCAATTATCCATGCTGAGACGTCCGGCACCTGAGAGCATTGACCGGCGGGGGCCAAATCGGGAATGTTGCCAGGCGCCAATAGCAGAGCAGGCCTAAGTAATCTTGGATTCCGTGACATCATACGAATCTTGCACGCATGGGATAAGAATTCGCGTGCAGCCCCAATTCATCGAGGAGCAGTCGTCTCCCGACGAAGACTACTTCTTCTGGGCGTACACGATCGAAATCGTCAACGAAACAAACGAACCGGTGAAGCTCAAATCACGTGTCTGGCAAATAACGGACGCGCGCGGTGTGACGGAAGAAGTGCGCGGGCCTGGGGTCGTGGGTCAAACACCAACCATCGCGCCAGGTGACATGTTCAGTTATACATCTGGATGTCCGCTTTCCACCTCGTCGGGAATTATGGTGGGCAGTTATCAGATGGTCGACGACGAGGGAAAGTTGTTCGACGTGGCAATTCCCGCCTTTTCGCTCGATAGTCCGTTTACAGTGCGCAGTGTGAATTAGCGCGCTTAGGGGGATGATGGTGACGTCATGACCGGCCCGATTTACACGACGCATGAATTGCTGGCGCGACTCGTTTCGTTCGACACGACCAGCCACAAAACCAATCTCCCGCTTGTACGATTTGTCGAGGACTATTTGCTGCAGCACGGCGTGGTCAGCCAGCTCGTTGTCAACGGCGATGGCGACAAAGCAAATCTGTTCGCGACTATTGGTGAGAAAAAGGATGGCGGCATTGCCCTGTCGGGGCATACGGATGTCGTACCGACCGTAGGGCAGGATTGGGACAGCGACCCTTACGTCATGACGGAGAAGGACGGGCGCCTTTATGGGCGCGGCACGGCCGACATGAAGGGGTTTCTCGCATGTGTTCTTGAACGTGTGCCGGGCTTATTGAAGCGGCAGCTCGGCAGGCCGGTGCACATTGCGTTTTCGTATGACGAAGAGGTTGGTTGCACCGGCGTGAGGCCGATGATTGAAGCCTTTGGCTCAGAGCTGCCCACGCCGGGGATGGTTATTGTGGGTGAACCGACATCCATGCAAGTGGTGGACGCTCACAAAGGTCCGGTTCGCTGGGAAGTCACGATTACGGGACGCGCTGCCCACTCAAGCATGTCGCACTTGGGCGTTAACGCCATTACCTACGCCAGCAAGTTGCTTGATGAGATTTCGCAAATTGAGAAAAGCCTCATCGATGCGCGGAACGACGACCGCTTCGAGCCGCCGCATGCGACGATGCAAGTGACGGAGATCGAAGGCGGGACGGCCTCGAATATCGTCCCAGTTTCCTGCCGCTTTGGATTGGATTTGCGCGCACTGCCGGGTATGGACGCCGACGTGGTGGAGGAACGGTTGCGTTCGTTTGCGGCGAACGCCTGCGTGCCGGAGATGCGGGGCGTTGCTCCTGAGGCCGATATTGCGATCAAAAGAACGAACGCGGTGCCGCCGTTTACTGCCCAGGCCAACTCCGATGTCGTCGCGCTGGCTCTGTCATTAACCGGCAGCAATGAGACGTTTGCCGTGTCGTATGCAACAGAGGCGGGCCTGTTTCAGGACGCGGGGACTTCGGCGGTTGTGTGCGGTCCAGGAGACATTGCACAGGCGCATACAGCGAATGAATGGATTGACGTAGCACAGCTCGAGCAGTGCTCGCAGTTTCTCGACCGTCTGGCCGACTGGATGGAAGGTTAGGGCCGACTGTCCTGCCTTCCAGGCGCCGCGTGCATCTGCCATTCGCCGACAAGTTGACTAGAATTTTCCCGGTTCGAACAGGTATTGGGTCGAACAGAACTCACATGTCACGGACACCCCGCCGTCTGGCTCTCGCATATCGGAAAGTTCTTCCTTTGAGAACTGCGTGAGGAACTGCTCGACGCGGGCGCGGGAACACCGGCACCTTTCAACGATCTGGCGTGGCTCTACGACGCGCACGCCCTCTTCATGGAAGAGGCGATATAGCAGTTGCTGTGGTGACAGCATCGGATCGATGAGTTCGTGCTCCTCGACGGTGGCTGCGAGGATGCGCGCGCGCTGCCACTTCTCGTCCGCCTCCCCGGCCATGACCTTTTCATCTTCCTCGGTTTCGTCCTCGCGCAAATGGCGACCACCTTCGGGCGTCACGTACTGCAGAAGGAGCCCGCCGGCGCGCCAGGTCCAGGGTCGCGCGGTGCCGGCATTCGGTTCGTTGCCATTGGCTGCAGGCGCGTAGTGGCGCGCAACGGCGAGCCGTATAAACGTCGGTAGCTGTTCTGATTGGCGAAAGTAATTGAGTGCCGCGCCGCAGATGGACTGGCCTTCAAGCGCGACAATACCCTGATGGCGATCCATGTCGCCGTCAGGATCAATGGTCATGGCTAAATGGCCGTTTCCGAGCAAGGTTGACTGGGGAACATTTTCGTCCTCGCCCATCAGGTCCGCAAGCCTGTCTTCATCGTAGCCCGCATAGCCGCGCACGTGACCAGGGGTTTGATAGTTGACGACAAGAAAATTTAAGGGCCCGTCCGTCTTTGTTTGCAGGATCAAGCGGCCGTCGAACTTCAAAGACGCACCCAACAAGGCGGTCAATGCCAGCGTTTCGCCAAGGGCCACGGCAACAGGTTCGGGGTAATCGTGCCGCTTAAGGATGGAGTCGACGCTTGGGCCCAAACGTACGAGCCGCCCGAGCACGTCCGACTTTACAGTGCGAAAAGGCAGAACGATATCATCTGCTACCGATGGTATCGAAGGGTCTGTTGCGCCCGTTTCTTGCTCACGATCTGTGCCAGACTCAGGCATCCGAGGTCAGCCTCCCAGACACCAGGCGAGAATAGCCTTTTGGGCGTGCAATCTGTTCTCAGCCTCATCAAAGACGACCGAGCGCGGACCGTCGATGACCTCGGCTGTCACTTCGTTGCCGCGGTAAGCTGGCAGGCAATGCATAAAGATCGCCTCTTTGTCGGCACGTGCCATGAGTGCGTCGTCGACGGCAAACGGGCGCAGCAATTGCTTGCGGCGCTCCGCATCTGACTGACCCATCGAAACCCAGGTGTCGGTAACAACGCAGTCGGCACCTGCAGCTGCCTGTTCCGCGTCATGAACGATTGCGACATTGCCGTTGTTTTTTTCCACCCATTCAACAACCGTCTTGTCGGGCGCAAGTTCCGGTGGACAGGCAATACGCAAGTTGAAATCAAAGCGTACCGCGGCATGCATCCAGGACGTCGTCATGTTGTTACCGTCGCCGATCCAAGCAATCGTGCGGCCAGAGATGTCGCCCTTGTGTTCTTCAAACGTAATGATGTCAGCCATAACCTGGCAGGGGTGACTATAGTCGGTTAGGCCGTTTATTACCGGTATGGATGCTAGGGTTGCGAGTTCTTGAACGGACTCATGCGAGGATGCACGGATCATGATGGCATCCACGTACCGCGACAAGACACGCGCGGTGTCTGCGATGGACTCACCGCGGCCGAGCTGCAGATCGTTGCTATTAAGATTGATCGCCTGGCCGCCAAGCTGACGCATGGCAACGTCAAACGACACGCGCGTGCGGGTTGATGGCTTCTCAAAAACCATAACCAGGATGCAATCTTCCACACCCTCAGGGCGCAGGTCGGAGGGCACGCGTTTGCCCGCGCGCTTCATTGTATGTCCGGCGTCAATTATGCGGCGCAGAGTGGCTGCATCAATGGCATCTAGATCGATAAAATGGCGTGTCGACATGGCGCAAAGCCGGCCTTCGTTTTGTCTTTGATTTGAGGTCTTAAGTGTTGTTCGACAGCTTTTGGCAGGCCCGGTCGAGCCTGGCCAAACCGTCAGCAATTTCATCATCGGCCACTATTAGCGGTGGTAGAACGCGAATGACATTATCAGCAGCTCCCACCAGCAATAGGTTTTCTTCAAGCGCGGCAGAAGCAAACTCAGCAAACGGCGGCTTGAGTTTCAGGCCGATCAGCAGCCCCTGCCCGCGCACCTCTTCGATGACAGTGGGGTATGTGTCTTGAAGCCCTGCCAATCCCTGACGAAAGCGAAGAATTTTTTTCTGCACGGCTTCCAGGAAACCAGGTTCCAGAACCGTATCAAGAACGACCTCGCCGACCGCCGTTGCAAGCGGGTTGCCGCCAAACGTGGAGCCATGCATGCCGGCGGTCATACCGCCTGCAGCAGACTTGGTGGTGAGTACCGCGCCTAAGGGAAAGCCGCCGCCAATACCCTTTGCGATGGTCATGATGTCAGGCGTGATGCCGGCCCATTCGTGCGCAAAAAGCTTGCCCGTACGGCCAACACCGGTTTGCACTTCATCGAGGATGAGCAAAAGACCGTTTTGGTCGCAGATCTCGCGCAGTCTCTGCATCACCTCTGGCGTTACAAGCCGCGCACCACCTTCACCCTGTACCGGCTCAACCATTATCGCGGCCGTTTCCGGAACGATCGCCGCCTCAACCGCGTCGCAGTCGGCGAACGGGACATGATCGAAGCCTTCCGCCTCAGGGCCGAAGCCTTCAAGATGCTTAGGGTTGCCAGCGGCTGACAATGCCGTCAGCGTGCGTCCGTGGAACGCACCCTCAAATGTGATGATGCGGGTGCGCTCCGGCCTGTCGCCGACGAAATGAAAACGGCGCGCCGTTTTGATGGCGCCTTCGCAGGCCTCCGCGCCGGAATTGCAGAAAAAGACGTAGTCGGCGAACGTGACGTTGCACAACTTCTCAGCCAACCGCTCCTGATTGGCAACACGATAGAGATTGGATGTGTGCCAAAGCTTGGCGGCCTGTTCGGTCAGTGCGGCGACCAGGCGCGGATGAGCATGTCCCAATGCATTGACAGCAATACCTGAGGCAAAATCGAGATAGCGCTCACCGTCGTTGGCAATGAGCCAGCAGCCTTCGCCGCGCTCAAACACAACGTCGAACCGCCCGTAAGTCGGCATTACCGCGTCCGGATTTGTCGCCTTGCCATCAGGTCCCTGTGGCGCGGCTCGGGTAGACTGGAGGGATGCGGACATATTTCCTTCTGGCAAGCTCCGAACTACAATGAAAAAAGCCGCCTGCAGTGGCGGCCTCGCATTTTCGCGGCTTCCAAGCGCTTTCCGCCACATTACAACGCGGGAAAAGTGACCTCCTGGCCAATAGCCCACGCCTGCAACTTATACTGCCTCCCGGGCCAAGCCGGAGCTGCGGCGTCCTATATGCACTATCATTGCACAACGCAGGCGCGCTTTTCTATGCAATCTACGTACGCCAAAGCCGCGCCATACATTGCTTCAAGGCGCGAGAATAGTTGGTGATAAGCACTGAATTCATCACTGTCAATGAGCGCCGAAATGCCTCTGCAACCGCCAGCAAGGGCAGTGATTCTCTGGGCTTGCAAGCCAAATGCAACACTTGACAGCCGAATCGACGTTGTTGCTGTTGCGCCACGTAGCCGGTCGCAAGCCGTAAGAGACCGGGCGGTAACCCTTGTGGCTGCATTTCAGGATGTTGTAGGTTACGCCCCAGTCGGCAACGAGATGTCGCGCGTATCGCGACCTATTTTGCATACTCTGCCGGCCATCGCGAGCTTCGCCTGCAGCGTTGCAGGTACTTTAAAGTGTGTTTGAAGCTCTCGCGCGTAAATGTCCCGCGTCCAATCTGTAAGCGTCAGTCAATCGGTCAGTCGCCCTGTGTGTCGGCTCGCTGCGCGTCGTCATCCGCACATTCATAAATGCGCGAGACGAAATTGCGCGCCGTTTCGTTCATGCGCCGCTGTCTGCCCGATCATCAGTTGTCCGCTGCGCACCGCAAAATGCTGGTGCGTTGTTGAGCGGGTGTGATTTTGCATTTCGAGGAGTGACGAGCGATGGCCTGGACGGATGAACGGGTGGAGCTTCTGAAGAAATTTTGGGCCGAAGGCTTGAGCGCCAGCCAGATCGCCGGCCGTCTCGGCGGTGTGACCCGCAACGCAGTTATCGGCAAAGTGCATCGGCTCGGGCTTTCCGGGCGCGCGACGACGACACGCATCAAGACAATCAGGACAAGGCCGCGCTCTGCCACCAATAAGCGGGCCTCAAAATCGCGCTTTTCATCATCGGGCAATTCAGCGCTGCGCGCATTGTATCACCCGGAAGCGGAACCCTTTACGCCATCTGAAGAAGAACTGGTTATTCCGCCAGCAGAGCGAAAGTGCATCCAAACGCTGACAGAATCTTCCTGCCGGTGGCCAATCGGGGATCCGCAAAACAGCGAGTTCCACTTCTGCGGGAAGAAAAAAGTTTCTGGTCTTCCTTATTGCGAATTCCATGCACGACGAGCATTCCAGCCACCAAATACGAGACGGCGTTCGCGCGGACCTGCCAAACCGACCGAAACACCGGCTATCACGTCATCAGCGCCACCGAAGCCTCAAACAGAGCCGGCCGACGCGTAGTGCGATAGGCAGCAACACGGTTCGTGAGACCTAATCGAGCCAACCGGTGGGGTTGTAAGCAGATCAGTTAAATGCCAGCGCATTGCGCTCGGCAGCGGGGGGAAAGCCGGATGCGCCGGGGGGCGAGCATCCGGCTTTCTTTTTATTTGTGCCGACGGGTACGCCTCCGGCTACACCCGCGCCGGTCAACTCGCCGCTAACCGGGGTCACTCGCTGCTGCTTTCTATTTGCGCCGACGGGTACGCGTCCGGCTACACCCGCGCCGGGAGGTTTCCATGCATGGGTTTGATCTCTTCACGCGCTATTCGGTGCTGCGCACCGGAGCGTGAAGGCGCCGATCGCGCGACGCCTCCGGATTTTTTTTAATTTGCGCCGACGCTGACGGAGCCTCCTACTGGCGCGGCGGGAGGTATCCGTGCGCGTGCCTGCATCTTGGCCAAGTACAACATGCCGTCACCCCCGCGAAGGCGGGGGTCTGCCCACATGTCTGAGGTCTCCTGACCTCGATGGTTGGATGGGTCCCGGGCCAAGCCCGGGATGACGTTCTGCCTATTACTCACCGGGCTCACGGGCCCGAACGCATACGCCTTCGGCTACATGCGCGCCGGGAGGTTTCCATGCATGGGTTTGATTCTCTTCACGCGCTATTCGGTGCTGCGCACCAGCGCGTGAACGCGCCGATCGCGACGCCTCCGGCTACCGCGACGGCGGGAGGTATCCACGCATGCGTTGAGCGTGCTGACCTGCACCCCAGGGAGCAAGGCGACCCGGCGCGTTGCGCCGCCCCGTCGGAGCGTGCCGGGCGAAGCCCGATCAGCACGCGTGAGACTTAAAGATCAAGCAAGGTGACGTGGCAAGTTACAGAGGTTCGTCAGTGTTTCGCGTGTTCGCCGAAGACATAACCTGCACCACGCACGGTCCGGATCGGATCGCTCTCTTTGCCGCGGATTAGTGCCTTGCGCAACCTGCCAATGTGCACATCAACAGTGCGCTCATCAACGAACGCGTCGCGTCCCCAGACACCGTCGAGCAGCTGAGTGCGCGACAATACACGACCAGGACTCTCCATCAGGAACTCCAGCAAACGGAACTCTGTCGGACCGAGGCGGACCTCTCGCAAACCTCGCGTGACTCTGTGAGCAGCCCGGTCGAGTTCGATATCTGCTGCCTTCAAAATCTCCGCAACGCGATCGGGCGCCGCGCGACGCAATACAGCCGTCACGCGGGCCATAAGTTCAGGGAGCGAAAACGGCTTGACGACGTAATCATCGGCACCGGTCGATAAGCCGCGAATTCTATCAGCTTCCTCACCGCGCGCCGTCAGCATGATGATCGGGATCTGTTTGGTATCGGATCGTGAGCGCATGCGCCGACACAGTTCAATCCCGGATACCGACGGCAGCATCCAATCGAGCAACACCAAATCGGGCTTTTCCTCCGCCACCAAAAGCTCGGCTTCTTCACCGCTCTCAGTGTGGGAGACGCGATACCCTTCAGACTCCAGATTGTAGCGCAGCATTTCGGCCAGCGGCGCTTCGTCCTCAACGATCAAGACTTTTGCTGTCATCAGTTTCGCCCGCTCTTTGCCTTTGAGGCTCCCTTGTTCTCCGCCGGGTTGGCATAAACAAGCTCACCGGCACCAGGTCTGCAAGTCATCGGATTTCTTTTTGCAAACACTACGTTCCCGTGATGAGTGTCGTGCTGGTCTGATCGCTCTTGGGCCGATTGTCGGAAATCAGCTCGCCCCTTACGAGGAAGTGAATGGTCTCGGCGATATTGGTCGTATGATCACCAACACGTTCTATGTTCTTGGCACCGAAAAGCAGATGCGTCGACAGACCTATGTTGCGGGGATCCTCCATCATATAGGTCAAAAGCTCGCGGAAGAGAGAGTTATACATCGCGTCGATCTCTTCATCATTGCGCCAGACGCTAAGTGCACGTTCAGCGTTACGATCGGCATAAGCATCGAGGACTTCCTTCAGTTGTTGCAAGGCAAGCTCGACCATATGGCGCAAGCCGGTCATCAGCGGTTTCGGCAACGGCTCGGAGGCGATCGCCAAGGTTCGCTTGGCGATGTTCTTGGCAAGATCGCCGATCCGTTCAAGATCCGTGGTGATGCGCAACGCCATGATGATACGGCGAAGATCGTCCGCCATAGGCTGACGGCGCGCAATCATCGTGATCACTTGGGTTTCGATCTCTCTTTCGAGCTCGTCAATTTCTGCATCGCTTGCGACAACGCTCGCCGCCAGACGCGGATCGCGATCCTCTAGTGCTTCGAAAGCCTGCCCCAGGATGCGCTCCGCCATGCCGCCCATTTGCGCGATCTTTTTGTCGAGCAGCGCCAGCTCTTCCTCATATGATGAGACGATATGTTCAGACATTCGGCGTGTTTCCTGAATTGGGCTCTCAACATCTATGCGATCGTCATCCGACAACGACTCCGCGTCGTTTTTCATTCGGGGCCAGCGCGGCAAGAACGTGAGGTTCACCCGAACCTGCCGGTAATGTAGTCCTGCGTCCGCTGATCGTTCGGCCGCATGAATATGTCGGTCGTATCTCCGACCTCGACAAGCACACCGAGGTGGAAGAACGCAGTGCGTTGGGAAACGCGCGCAGCCTGTTGCATGGAATGGGTCACGATGATGATTGTAAAGTTCTGACGCAACTCGTCGATCAATTCCTCAATACGAGCTGTCGCAATTGGATCAAGGGCAGAGCACGGCTCATCCATCAGAATTATGTCAGGCTGCGTGGCGATTGCACGGGCAATGCATAATCTCTGTTGCTGACCACCGGACAAGCCTGTCCCTGGCTCCTCCAGCCGGTCCTTGACTTCGTCCCACAACCCCGCGCGCTCGAGGCTGTTCTGAACGAGTCCGTCGAGCTCTGTCTTGTCGGCGCATAGCCCATGAATGCGTGGTCCGTAAGCAATGTTCTCGTAGATGGATTTTGGAAACGGGTTTGGCTTTTGGAAGACCATGCCGACACGCGCGCGCAGCTCGACGACGTCCAATTCTGGACTGTAGATGTCCTGGCCGTCCATGGTGATTTCACCTGCAAAGCGGCAAATCGGAATGGTGTCGTTCATGCGATTCATGCAACGTAGAAACGTCGACTTGCCGCAACCGGACGGGCCGATAAACGACGTGACCGCGTTCTTGGCAATGTCCACGGTTACGTCAAACAGAGCTTGCTTGTCGCCATAGTAGACGCTGACATTACGCGCCGCGATCTTGACGCCATTCGTCGCCAACAAGTCTGGCTTGTCGTCAGGCTTCGTAGTGGCCGCAGCAGCCAGCTGCACTTGCATTTGAGATTGGTCATTCATGGGGTCTGTTTGCTCCATCTGTGCGACCTACGTCTCCGTTCCACTGCGGCACTCATCGGCAAAGTACACGCAAACTCTCTTTCCTACCAGCGGCGCTCAAAGCGCTTGCGGAGCAGGATGGCGAGTGCATTCATAATTACCAGGAAGAACAGCAGCACCACGATTGCAGCGGCAGTCTTCATCTCGAATGCCGGTTCAGGAAAATCCGACCATAAGTAAATCTGTACCGGCAGTGCCGAAGCTGGATCCGTCACGCCCTGGGGTACGTCAACGATAAATGCAACCATGCCAATCATGATTAGGGGCGCGGTCTCTCCCAGCGCCTGAGCCATGCCGATAATTGTGCCCGTCATGATACCGGGCATAGCCAGCGGCAGCGTGTGGTGGAATGTCGCCTGAACATTGGATGCGCCAACGCCAAGAGCTGCCTCGCGGATCGACGGCGGGACCGCCTTTATCGCGGCGCGTGCAGCGATAATTATGGTGGGCAGTGTCATCAGCGCCAGCACCATACCGCCGACCAGCGGCGCTGACCAAGGCAGGCCAAAAAAATTGATGAAGACCGCAAGGCCCAACAAACCGAAGACGATGGAAGGCACGGCTGCCAGGTTGTTGATGTTCACCTCAATAAAATGCGTGATGCGGTTCTTGGGCGCAAATTCTTCCAGGAAGATCGCTGCTAGAACACCAATCGGAAATGCCAAGCAAAAGGTTACGAGCATGGTCCAGAAGCTGCCAACGGCCGCGCTCCATATGCCGGCCATTTCGGCTTCGCGCGAGTCGGTTGCCGAAAAGAAGCGCCAGTTGATGTTGCGTTCAATCCGGCCTTGGTCTTCCAGACTTTTAAGCCATACGAGTTGCTTATCAGACAAGTTGCGGGCGGCCTCGCCGGTTGAGACCTTGTTCAACTGCCATTGGTCCGCGGCAGCTGGAGCGTCGGACGTCATGGGTAAAAGGACAGGCCCTTCAATGGTGTCTACGCTGACCTTGCTGACCTTGACGACGCCGCCATTGATGTACACCAGGAAGCTGGGGAGCACCTTCTCCAACTGCTCGGTTCCTCCTGCTGCATTGGCGCGCTCGATAAACTGATCGCGCTTCTTGAGAAGGGCTTCTTTCGCCAGCTGGTAGCGTTTCAGGGCTTTTTCAAATTTTTTGCGTAACTCCTCGTCGTCACCGGCCGACTTGAGCTTTCGTTCATATAGATCAATGCCGCGCTGCTGTGCTGCGGCGTCGCGCTCGAAACCTCGTGCCTGCACAAATAATGACTGCTTGACCTCTTGCAGGATCGGCTGGAAAGCGTTGGATTCGACCACAACTTTGATGTCCCCCTCGGTACCAGTGGGCGTTGCGGTTCCCACCGAGGGTAGCTTTCTCATCGAACCGTACGTGCCTTTATACCAAAGGTCGATGTCGTCTGAGGCCAACAGACGCATAAGCCGCTTCTGCCCGACAATTTGCGGGTTGTCGCGCGCAGCGGCACGCAGCTCAAGCGCAGCGCCATCACTTACGATCCCATAAAGTTGGCGCTTGTCCTTGCGGCCTTTGACTTGAGGAAATTCCGATTTGAGCGTGTTTTTAACAATGAGGCCGTAGTCGGCCTTACGAATGACGTCTGGATCCTTGGTGAGCTTGGGATCGATTTGGTTAGCGTCGAAATCGACCTCGGCGACGATATAAGTTTCCGTCAGGGCGCCAGCGGCTTTACTCAGAACGCTCCAAAGCAGAGTGGCAAGCGCCGTCACTGCCAGGAGAACGGCGATGATACCAAGGCTCTTGAAGATTGCCTCTGAGCGATAACGCTTACGCAGACGCGCATGGGCTTCGTCCGTCGTATGAACCCCTGTTACAACCTTGGCATTAGCCATGGCCTCGTTCCCCGTTTCTGGTCATTCGTACTTCAGGCGGTACTTCTGGACGATTCTGAGCGCGAGCATGTTCAGCGCCAGCGTGATGATGAAAAGTGTGAAGCCGAGCGCAAAGGCCGGACCGGCTGCAGTGTCGGCCTCTGTGTCACCCGTGATCAACGCGACGATCTGGACCGTCACCGTGGTTACTGCCTCGAGTGGATTCCACGTCAGATTCGCGCCCTGGCCGGCCGCCATGACAACGATCATCGTTTCGCCAACCGCACGCGAAATCCCAAGCAGGATAGCTGAGACGATGCCAGGGAGTGCGGCTGGCAAAACAACCTTTTTGATCGTTTCAGCCTTCGTCGCCCCTAAACCGTACGAGCCATCGCGCAGTGACTGGGGCACGGCGTTGATGACGTCGTCTGATAGAGACGAGATGAACGGTATGATCATAATCCCCATGACCGTACCCGCAGCCAGCGCACTTTCAGAGGCCACCGACAGGCCCAAGGTCTCGCCGAGCCCCCTGAACATTGGCGCGACGGTAATGGCGGCGAAAAAGCCGTACACCACCGTGGGAATGCCGGCGAGTATCTCAAGCATAGGCTTGGCCCATGCACGTACACGGTCACTGGCGTAGTCGGACAGGTAGATCGCCGACATCAGGCCAATCGGCACCGCAACGAGCATTGCGATCAGGGTTATAAGGAATGTGCCCGCGAACAGCGGTACGGCGCCGACTGTCTTCGGATCGAGCTTACCTTCAAAGACGCCAGACAGCGGGCTCCAGTGGGTGCCGAAGAGAAATCTTTGAAGTTGCCAATCGATGTTGCGGAAGAAGTTCAGTGTTTCGCCGATGAGCGAAAACAGGATGCCGATCGTCGTGAGAATGGCAATAACGGCGCAGACGGCGAGCGCGGACTTTATGACTCTCTCGGAGTTATTTCGCGCCCGCCATCGCAAAGACAATTGGGCATAGGTGATTGCGAAAGCGACTGCTGCGGCGAGTACACTGGAAAGCGAAACCAGCCAGATCCTGAGTGAGTTCCAACCCGCAAAGGTCGATGCTAATTCCTGACGCGTCTCAGCGACGCGTGCGTCTGACTCTGATGATACAATTCGACCACCAGCAATGGCCTTCGCGTCGGAGATAATGCGCTGTTTCTTGATCTCCTCGAACTGCTGCATGTCGTCGGGCAGGCCGGCGTACATGCGGTTCTCGATGAACGCGTTCATGCCGACATTGAGGAGCAGTAGAACTGTGAGGCCTGCAATCAGTGTCCAAAGAGCACAATAAAGGCCGTGATAGCTGGGGCGAGAGTGAAGTGCCGACAGATCACCGGCGGCAAGGGCGGATGCCTTCGAGCGTCCGAGTATAAATGCCGCAAGCGTCAGCGCGGTCACAACAAGAGCAGCAATGCTCAGCATGATCAGAAGCCCCCAAATGGCGACAGTGGAGAGGCCGCCTTACTCCAATCACTCGCAGGATTCTTCATTTGCGATCAAGACGTCGGCGCGAAAGTGTGTGGTTAAGTCTCAAGTTCAACCTGCAAATAGGAGACCCGGCGGTCTATTCCGGGTCTCCCATCGTCCTATAAGCCAAAGACGCATACTTACTTCAGCTCTTCTTCACCCGTCATGACGGTCAGTTCTGCAGCCTTCTTGCGTGCAGCTTCGCGCGCATCCTCCGGCAGTGGAATGAGACCCTTATCGACGAGATATCCTTCTTCGCCGAAGGTGCCTTCTTGAGTCCATTCGGCGAGGAATTCCTTGATGCCCTTGATCTCACCGACATGTGCCTTCTTCACGTAGAAGAACAGCGAGCGGGACACGGGATATTTTCCTGACGAGATGGCTTCGAAGGTCGGCACGATACCGTCGACTTCAGCGCCCTTGATCTTGTCAGAGTTCTGATCGAGGAAGGAGAAGCCAAAGACACCGACAGCCTTCGGATTGGCCTCAAGCTTGGAAACGATCAGGTTGTCGTTTTCGCCGGCCTCGATGTAAGGGCCATCATCGCG
This sequence comes from Hyphomicrobiaceae bacterium, assembly GCA_965222485.1. Classification (GTDB taxonomy): domain Bacteria; phylum Pseudomonadota; class Alphaproteobacteria; order Rhizobiales; family Hyphomicrobiaceae; genus CBDCUC01. The sequence continues at coordinate 520,241 of CBDCUC010000040.1, read as the reverse complement.
GATGTGATAGGCGAGCTTCTTGAAGATGCTCTTGCCTTTGAGGGCCTTACCGTCTTTTGCCAGGTCCTCGTCTTTCAGACCCAACTTGCCGGCGATTTCCTTGATCTTGGGATCCTCTGCCTTCAGGCCGCGCAGCTCAGCCAGGATCGCGACATTCTTTGCGCCACCGCCAAGGGCAAGCTCCTCGAAAGCGTCACGTGTACCGGACGTCGGTGGGGGACCAAGAACTTCGATCGCCGCATCAGGAAGCGAGGGATCGATGTCGGACCACTTCTTGTATGGGTTTGCAACAAGCTTGTCGCCACCTGCCGGATCGGGAACTTTTGCGGCCAGGGCGAGATAGACTTGCTGGAGGGTCAGCTTCAGCGACGGTGCCGCCTTGGCGTTCCCGATAACGATACCATCAAAACCAATCTTGAATTCGACGATATCCTTGACACCTGCCTTCTGGCAGTTGTCCCATTCCTTCTTCTTCATGCGGCGCGACGCATTGGTGATATCCGGCGTCTCGGCACCGACACCCTTACAGAAGCGCTTCAAGCCGCCACCGGAGCCGGTGGAGGTGACTTTCGGTGTATTGAAGTCCGTCTTGTTACCGAACTTCTCAGCAACTGCGGTTGCAAATGGGAATACCGTCGAGGAACCGACGATATCGATTTGGTCACGTGCCGAAGCCGCACCGGCGAACGTGACTGTGCCAGCGACTGCAACAGCCACTGAGGTAGCGATGAACCTTGTGCTCACGCTGATCTCCCTTGAGTTGGGGTGATGAATGGATCGCACCGACAACTTGGGCCGATCCCCGCCCGGCGCCCCCTGCGCCGACACCCATGGTTTAGACCAGTGTGGATTCTGTTTTATGACATGTTAATGTGTTGATATTATTTTATAATATCGGAAACACGGAAACTAGGACACGACCTTATCAATGATCTCAACGAGCGTCTGGCGTACCCAGTTCGTCAAATAGAACAGTAAACTTAGAGCCTTTTCCGAGCTCTGAATCGTATTTCAGTTCACCCTGATGGCGCAGCACAATGTGCTTGCAAATGGCCAGCCCCAATCCTGTGCCGCCACGCTCGCGGCTGGCGGCGACATTTGCACGGTAGAAGCGCTCGGTGAGGCGCGGCAGATCGTCGGGCGCAATGCCGTAGCCATCGTCAATCACGTTTACGCCAATGCGGGCGGGGCCTAATGGACCGCGCTCCTTGCGGAACACCTCGACCGTGACATGTCCGCCATCACGCCCGTACTTGATTGCATTCTGGATGAGGTTTTGCAGGACCTGGACGATCTCGTCGCGCGCACCGCGGATGAACGCCGGCGCCTGGAGGTTCTTGACTTCCAGATTGATGTCCGCGCCCTCAGCCAGCGGCTCCATCGTCTGCATGACATAGTTGACCGCCTCGTTGACATCGACCTTGCCGCGTGCGGGCAGGTGCACGCGCATTTCCGCCCGGCTAAGCGACAAGAGATCATCAATCAGGCGCGTCATGCGCGCCGCCTGACTTGCCATGATGGCAAGAAAGCGATCGCGTGCGTCAGGATCGTTACTGGCAGGCCCTTGCAGCGTCTCAACGTATCCGCGCAAGGAGGCCAATGGCGTGCGCAATTCGTGGCTCGCGTTCGCAATGAAGTCTGCGCGCATTTTATCGAGCTTGTCCTGCTCAGACAGATCGCGAAACGTGACGAGCAATGCTGGCGACTTGCTTGACCGATCGACATGCTCCAATCGCGTCACCGTTGACGAGATGTGTCGCTCGACCGGAACCCATTCGTGCAAATCAACGACCAAGGCACCAGACGTGTTGACGGCTTTGTCAACAGCGGCGAGGAGGTCGGGATTGCGTGAGACCTGGGCAATCATCTGGCCGCGTCGAATGTTGGGGAAGAGTTCCAACGCCCGCTCATTGTGATGTACGACCGTGCCGCCGGCATTAAGAGCGACGGCTGCGTCCGGCATCGCATCGATCAAGCTGCGCCAGCTTTTTGCTTGTTTCGACAAACCAGCGCGCCTGCCGTTGTCGTGCAGTGACGCCCCATCCCTTGCGCCAAGAGCCTGGCGCAGAGCACCACCTGTAAACAATGCGGCCGCCACTGCCACCAGCGCACCAGCGGCAACAGCCCATCCCGCCGAGATCTGATCTCTCGCCGCCATGATGAAAAAGATCACCCCGGCTAACACAACCGGAGGCCAGCGCAGCGACAGGCGTTCCCAGAACGGCCATAGCGTGCGCCCAAGCCTGTCCGCCCGGCTTTGGAGCGCGGCTATTATTTCTGCAATCTCGTTACCGGCGTTCTTCAAGTGTCTGCCTTCGCGGCTATCGACTGGTGGGCATTTCAAACGTATTCAACGGTCGTGCTTCGCGAATATAGCTCGTTTTCAACAAGGCGGCCTGTAATGCGGTTTGCCAACGTGACCAGTTCGCGCAGACTGCAGGCTCGACAGGTGCTAAATGGGGCACACGATGGATCGTGCGCCTAGGCGAAGGAGTAAGGGATGAGCAAGTCAAAGACGGCGGATAATGCCGACAAGGCCAACGTCAAGACGGCTCGTGGTTTGCCGGAGGGCTTTGACATCGATTCACCCGAACTGCCGGAGGAGATCGCGGAGAAGGCGTTTACATCCGGCGGATATCCCTATCAACACAAAATGAAACGGAAGGCTTACGAAGCCGAACTTGTGGCGCTGCAGACCGAGTTGGTGAAGTTGCAGACGCACGTTTTAAAAACAGGTCAGAGGATTGTTATCGTCTTTGAGGGCCGCGACTCGGCCGGCAAGGGCGGTACGATCGCGCGTTTCATGCAGCACCTCAATCCACGGCATGCTCGTGCCGTCGCATTGCCTAAACCAACTGAGACCGAACGCGGCCAGTGGTATTTCCAGCGTTATGTGCAGCACATGCCAACACATGGCGATATCGTGATGTTCGATCGCTCCTGGTACAACCGCGCCGGCGTTGAACGTGTCATGGGGTTCTGCACCAAGGACGAGCTCGCCGCATTCCTGAGAGAGGCACCGGACTTTGAAAGCTTGCTGGTTCGAGACGGCATAAAACTTTTTAAATTGTTCCTAACCATCGGGCGCGAGATGCAGCTCAAGCGAATTCATCAACGCCGGCATGATCCGCTCAAACACTGGAAGCTTACACCGATTGACCTCGTTGGAATCGAGCGGTGGGAAGAATACACGATTGCAAAGGAAGAGATGTTCCGTTTCACGCACACAGCGGTCAGCCCCTGGTTCGTCGTGCGCGCCAATGACAAGCGGCGGGCGCGGCTGGAGGCGATGCGGCACATCTTGACGTCGCTTGACTACGAAGGGCGCGATGAAAAAGTGATCGGTACTGTCGATGAAAAGATCGTCGGGTCCGGCAATAACTTCTTTATCTCAAAGCGGGACTAGTGCGCTTGTTGGGAAAATAAAAATAGCGCTCAGCGAACGAGAAAGAGGGGGCACGACAACGTTGCGGCCATGGCGGAGAGATCATTGGCAGGAACGGTGCGGCCCGCGAACTGTGCAATGATGAAGCTGGCTTTCATCGCACGCAACCGCTCCGCGATGCAGTCGGTCTCGCCGAAAGTGCGAGCGCCGTTCTCAATCTCAACAGCTTGGCTGTATTCAGCAATCGCCAATCGTGCCTGGTCCTCCATCCAACCGACGTATTCAGGATCGTCACCTATCAACAAGACGGACACAGGGTCGCGCCGAACCGACGCCAGACGCTCTGCTGCGCTCAACATCGCCGGCAGCCGATTGATATCTTCCACCACCGCTGTGACGGGGCCTTTGGAAGGCGCTTTGCGCGTACTAACAGCGACGACACCGGTCATGTCAGGAACACTGGAGAAAATGGCATCTAACAGGGGCCCGAAGTGTCCTCTCAGGGGTTCTGCAAGAACCACGACATTCCACGGACCGATGCTGGCACAACGTTCGGCAAGCGCGCGCAGCGGCTCGTCGCGCGCAAGCGTTGTGTGAGTTGCGATATTCGCCGCATTTGCTGCCTCAATGATCCGGTCGTGGACGTGCTGGTATAGCAGTCGATAGTCGCCTTCGACGCCAGCGATTGCGAGCGGCTTCGCAATGTCGCCGTTTTGCGCAATTTCGGTGGCGAAGTCGTAGGTCGTGAGATCGATCAAGCGTCGATCTTCGACAAACAGGCATTCGATTTCGGAACGATATGCTTCGGCAATTTGAACCGCGGCAAATGCGGCGGGGTCGATCGCAGAGGCTGCGGCATCCAGATGCAGCACGACCCGACCTCGGTCTTCGCCTGCCTCGGCCACGTGCGTGATCATGCACCCGCTCCGTTTGTGCCTGCACGCACAGTTCCATTGGCGCGCGTATTGTCGGCTGGGTTGGCAAACTTCAGCAACCGGGATTGCGCTTTACCCATTATTGTGTCGCGCGGGTAGGTGCCGTCGGCGGCCGGTGTGCCTGACGCGTTGTCGCTGAGGACTTCAAGACACTGGCCGACATCGGCTACTGCCCAGACCTTGAACTTGCCGTCTTGCGCGGCAGAGACAATGTCTTCACGTAGCATCAAGCGATCGGATTGCGCTTTCGGGATGACGACGCCAAATTCCTTCAGGCCGCTGGCGGCAAAGCTGTCATATACGGTGGCAACAGCGGTGTTTACGTCGCCGGCAGAGCGTACAGCTCCGGTCTGATCGATCCCGCCGAGCACTGCGATATCGGAGCGGATCTTGGTTGCAGACAGCGCTGAGAGCACCGCACATGTGCAAGCAAGGCTTACGGGTGCGGCAGAACTTTCGTTCGATCTGGAAAAAAGCGAACGTGCATGTTCACCGGCATGAGCCGTTAGCGTTGCAGACATGTGCAATGGCGATGCCGGAGGCTCGAAGGCATGTGTCAGGTAGGATGACACGATGTCGGCTTGGGTAGCATCAATCGCGCTGTCAAGATTTGAATCCGAGACGTGCAAGTAGTTGGCAGGTGCGATGGAGGCAAGACATGTGATGAGCCCGCCGCGGTCCTGGCGATCTCGATCATACGTGGTTGCCACAGCCATGATCGCACCAACCCGAGGTTCTTTCGTGGTCTCAGTCTGCGCATCAACTAACCCACCGGCGGCGCCTCGGTGCCCGACACGCGTAAGGTCGACACTGCGACGGTGGCGGCGGTGTAATGCCTCCGTTACGTCTTCGGTCTTTACAGCCTTTCGTTCAGCCCTACGGGCGATATGGTCCGCCTCGCTAGCCACATCATTTAACGTCTCCAGCCTTAGCGACAATCTGCCGGCGTTGCTTGCGAGTTCCGATGAGTAGTCTATCAGCGCTGCAATAGCCCCTGCCTCAAACGACAACAGGTTTGCATCGGCGATAGAATGCGCGATGCGCGCGGCCAGCGCCTTCTCATTATCGGCGGTCCGATCCAAGCCTTCGTCAAAGACGGTGTGGACCTTAAAGACGTCAATCAAGTCAGGAGCCTCGCGCCGTAGCCAGTCAAATTCCTGCGGCGAGCCCAAAAGGACGCATTTGAATCCAACCGGGATAGGCTGCATGGGAATCGCTGCGGCGGGGCGTTGCGTTTTGAGGCTCGACTTGAACGGTGGGATGCGACCAGTGCGAAGTGTGGTTCGCAAAATGTTGCGCAGGCTTTCGCATCCAACGAGGTCGGCAGCGTCGATCACCAGAAAACCGCCATCCGCGCGGAACATGGCGCCCGGTTCAATTTCGTGGGCTGTGGGGCGAGTATAGCCAGCCCGCTCGCCGCCCGCGCAACTAGCGCCAACCAGATCGGCCTCCGCTGGCCCTAACGGTTCAATCACGGGCGCATCCGCGTGGCTGTCGCGGTCAGCTGCATTGGGGCCTCGCACACCTGCCAATACTTTGGCAAGGAATGGCTGGAAGCTGGTTTCATCAAGCGTCCTTGCGTCTGTCGTACCATCCTTGGTGGACAGCACGCGCCATCGGGTTGCGGCCACAGAAAGTTGGTTTTCGATCTCGTCAAGGTATGAGACCAGCGACGCCTCTTCAGAAAACTTTTGACGTAACTCTGACAGCGGAGCGGCGATGACTTCGGCGACTGTTTTCCTGTCGAGTTCGGCGAGTTCATGCAGACGCTGCTTGTGGTGCGCAGGCGTGGCAGCAAGTATTTCGGACATTTCTTCTTCAAGTCCGGCAATCTTGCGTTCGACCTCTGACTTCAGGTTCGGCGGGAGCTTCGAAAAGACCTCTGATCGGACGACTTTGCCTTCAAGCATCGGCGCCATGGCATAACCGGAAGGCGTGCGAAGCACGGCAATATTTTGCTGATAGGCCTTCTGGTGTAGAGCGTCGATCGCACGCTCTGTCTCAGATCGATATTGCTCGCTTATTGCACGAGCGCGCACCTGGTAGCTGTCGTTGGTGAAAGCGGCAGGCAGCGCATCACGGATATCGTCAAGTGCGGCTGACAAAGCTGAGGCGAATTTAGCTCCACGCCCATACGGGAGCGTGATCACGCGGACGCAATCGGGTCCTTCGAATTGCGTGACAAGGATGCGCTCGTTGGACGGTTTGGCGGCCGCTGCGGCGCGTCGAAGGATATCCAAGACGATGGAGCGCGCCGCGGTCCCAGGCGGCGTGCAGGCACATATGTGGAATTGGTCGGCGGATATCGCGGCACCAAACTCCACAGCTTCGATTGCCACTTCGTGCCCGAGCGGGTCTTTTGTGGTGTCTGCTTCGCTGGACGTTTTGAAGCGTAATTCGGAAACCGGTGTGCGGCGGCGTAAGCGGTCGTGGCTCAGCGGCGCCGGGGCCTGCCTTTCTATTGCGTCGCCTTGCGAGCCTGCCGTGCCGTTTATGCCGGTTGAGGATGCCTCCTGGCCTGGTTCCGCATCGAGCGCAGAGCTAGCGGCCTTCGCGTCCTGGCTTAGTGACTTTGCGTTTTTTGTTCGTCTGAAAAACATGGATTAGCGCTGTTCACCCTTATTTCTGGTTGTTTGCCTGAACATTAAGACCCGACAACTGGCTAGGACTTGCCGGCAGAATGACCGTCTTCAGAGCCCGCCAGCCCCCCCCCAACAGTCGGATGGTCTACCACGGCAACAGACGCAACGCGAACAGAACTCGCTCCCCAAAACGGTTGCGTGCTCGCCTTAACTGCTGACGCGCTTCGGCAAGACGGGCAGCAATCTACACCTTGGAATTTTGTGTAGTTCCAGCGAAAAGATGGAGACCCACTTCCCCCCGGGCCTGCAATTCCATATTAGATTGACGGAACATATGTGGACCCTTCAAATCAACAGGTCCGTTTACTCGCATACACGCGGCGCAGCTTGCATCGAGAAGTGGCAGTTCGATGGCACACCAGCGGCAGACCCCAGAACTAAAGACAGTCAGCGTACCTATCGATGGCCGGCAGTCGCAACGCGCTGCCAACATTCAAAGAGGCGTCGTGAGACTTCTTTCTTCGCACGGTCTTGCCAGTGTTTGCGAACTGGTCCTGGCGAACGGACGGCGGGCGGATGTGACGGGTCTTTCCGGGTCCGGTGAAATATGGATGGTGGAGATCAAGTCCTCGCTTGAGGACTTCCGAGCAGATACCAAGTGGCCGGAGTACCAAGACTACTGCGACCGCTTCTTTTTCGCGGTTGCGCCGGATTTTCCGATCGAAGTTCTGCCGGAGGAGGCGGGGCTCATTTTTGCCGACAAATTCGGGGGGGAAGTGGTGCGTAACGCACCTGAGGATAAGTTGGCCGGCGGTCGGCGCAAGGCAATGATGATCTTATTTGCGCGATCTGCGGCGCACAGACTATCGAGGGTTATGGACCCGGACCTAAAAACTCAGCTTGAGATCGACGCGCTTACCCGCAACGCCGATGGCGAAAACGCGGCGGACTAGCAACCCTCGCCAGATGTTTGCAAACGGTTCTCAACGCGGTGCGCGTTTCGCCAATATCCGTTGCAATGTGCGCCGGTGCATATTGAGGCGGCGCGCGGTCTCCGACACGTTTCTGTTGCAAAGTTCATAGACGCGCTGGATGTGTTCCCAACGCACCCGGTCTGCCGACATGGGATTTTCCGGAGGCGCAGCCTTCGAATTCGGCGGCGCCAAGAGCGCATCTGTCACCTCGTCCGCATCAGCGGGTTTTGCCAAATAATCGACAGCGCCAAGTTTTACAGCCGACACTGCCGTGGCAATATTTCCATAGCCGGTCAAAACAATAGCCCGTGCGTTTGGCCGGGTATGCGATAGTTCGGCAATGACGTCCAATCCGTTGCCATCCTCAAGACGCATATCGACGACAGCGAAAGCGGGCGGCTCCTGCCGTATTAGCTCTATGCCGGCCTCTACAGTCTCAGCGCCGCGAACCGAAAATCCCCGGCTCTCCATGGCACGGACCATGCGCTGAAGGAACGCTCTGTCGTCGTCGACAATGATGAGCGAGCTGTCTTCCGGCAATTCATCCTGGCGGAACGAAAGATCCTCTGTCACCTTAAATATCCTCCGGTAGAGGTTTAGTTATAGCGCTATAACTCTGAACGCCAAGTCCATTGATGCGCAAAAGGATAATTCCGCAGCTCGGCAGCATAGTGCATGACGTCACCGGGTGACAGAATAAACGCGCCGCACAGACGTGATTCCAGCTACGCGGCTGGGCCGTGCAAGAAGGCTTCACGCGGCCAGCTTATTCGCACAACGGCGCCGCGCTCGGGATCGGGGCGATTTGACAACGACAGATCCGCACCTGAGCGCTCCAACAATGTCTTGGCAATGAAGAAACCCAGCCCTAGACCGGAAGCCTCACCACCCGGCTTGTGCGAACCTGCGGCGCGGGTCGTAACATACGGCTCGCCCAGAGAGTCCATGATCTCAGGCGAAAATCCCGGACCATCATCGATGATTTCTACAAGCACGGTATGTGCATCCCACCTCGCTTTAACCTTCACTTGAGATTGGGCGAAATCGGACGCGTTTTCGATGATGTTTCCTAGTCCGTAAATGACGCCGGGAAGGCGAAGGCCGTCAGGCTCTTTTGTCTCGGCCGCGGTCGGCGCGATATCGACATCGATCGATATATTTCCGCCGCTATATGGTTCGGCGGCCTCTGTCAGCAATTCGCGAATTGACCAGCGAGCGTGCATCGGGTCCTGAGCACCGGGAGTTTTTGTCAATTTGCGCAAGATCTCGCGGCAGCGAAGCGCCTGCTCGCGCAACAGTCTCACGTCATCGCCAAACGCCTCGGGCAACCGTGAATCCTGTTCCATCTCCTTGGTAATAAGGGTGATCGTGGACAAGGGGGTGCCCAATTCGTGGGCTGCGGCGGCCGCCAAACCGTCCAGAGCGTGCAAGCGTTGCTCGCGCGCAAGAATTGCTTCTGTTGCAGCAAGCGCCGCCGTCATCGCGTTGCCTTCCGTCGCTAGACGCCAGGCGTAAAGGGCAAGAAAGGTGATGTTGGCAGCCACCGCAGCCAAGATGCCAAGCTTGTAAAAAAGCGGCAGTTCGAACCTCAACTCGCTGAACCAGGGCAATGGCATGTAATTGGTGACAAGCAGTGCCGTCACGGCAATTGCCATTACCCCTAGCGCCATTGTATTTCGCAGCGGCAAGGTTGCGGCGGATACGGTAACGGGCGCAACGATCAACATTGTAAATGGATTTGCGATACCGCCCGTCAGGTAGAGCAGCGCCGCCAACTGAAAGATGTCGTAAGCAAGCAGAACGCTGGCGAATGATAACGACAACCGGTGGCTCGCGGAATAGCGCACTTGGAGGTAGACATTCAGCCAGGCCGACAATGCAATGACGGTCATGCAGTAGCCGACGGGCAACTCGAAGCCCAGGCCTAGGCTTACGAACGCGATTGCGACGAGTTGGCCAAAAACGGCGATCCAGCGCAGGCGCACAATTGTCTGAAGCCGAAGTGTGCTTGCCCCGCTTTCCGTAACGATGCGGTTTAAATGGGTGTTGATCGACGGCACAATAACTCTCGTTTTTTGCCAAACGTGACATGAGCGGGTCTTGTCACGAGACTTCTGCGGTATGCTTCGGAGCTTGTCGTTCGGTAGACGCCAAGCCGGTTATTGTTCGACACTGGTGACGGGTCGAATTTCCCGATAGTGTCCCTAACTGTTGTCGATTGCAAAGCGCGGGCGCAGATATGATTGTCAGCAAACGACTATTGGCGGCCGTTATCGGGGGTTTTTTCCTGGGTGCGCTAAGCGGACTGGTGGGTCTCGGGCACTGGCCTCAGCCGCCAGGGCCTGTCGCACACCCGGCGCCGTCGCTAACCGGCGTCGCGCAGATAGGCGGTCCGTTCAAGCTCGTAAACCATCTCGGGCAAGCGACGACGGACGCTGATCTTGAGAATCGCGGCCATATCTTGGTGCTGTTCGGTTATACGCGATCAGTCAACTTGACGCCCGCCGCAATGCAGGTCGTGTCTCAATGGCTTCACTCAGTGGGCGAAAATTCAAAAAAAATCGTACCAGTATTCATTACACTTGATCCTGAATTCGACACACCGGAGGTGCTTCAGCGCTTTCTGGCAGACTACCATCCCGCGTTCATCGGCCTTACCGGTTCGGTACAGAACATTGCTGATGCGGCAAAGGCCTACAAGATTTTCTTCTCGCGTCCAGCTAATTCGGATAACAACATTCGGATTGCCTACGATCCGCTGCTTTTTGTGATGGACCGGTCAGGCAGATATATTGCACACCTTCGGTTTCCGGCGTCGCCCGCGAAATTGGACTCTTTACTTCGGCCGAGGTTGTAATAGCGTTGTCATCGGATCGTGCGCTGCGAATCAGTTTCGGCGTGCGAATCATGTTGATGACTTTAGATTTTGGACAGCGTTGCGGCGAAATTTTGCTGTGCTGCCATGCGTACTCGCCTTATAGAATTTAGCGTAGAACTCACAGCGTCAGACGGGTGACGTGGCCGCCAGCGCAATTACTGATCTGCGATCAAGCGCACATATCGACAAAGACCTGCGAAGAGTTCAACTGCGAGCGGGTAATAGTTTCCATTTAGCGTATCACTTGATGGGACCAAGGCTGAGGGGGGCTAAGGGCCGTGATTTATCAATGGTACGAGATGAGCCATGCTGCCGTGAAGCCTGCGCGGGTGGCGGTTGGCTCGTGTAAGATGTTTTTCAATCATCCCTTCAATCCAATGTCACATACATCGGCGGGCAAACATGCAGCCGCGGCCTGTGAAGTTTTTGAACGCGCTACCCGGCGATATAACAAGCCGGTGTTTGGATTGGACGTGACGCGGGTCGACGGAAAGCAAGTTGCCGTCAGTGAAGAGGTCGCCTGGAACAAGCCTTTCTGCAGGCTGGTGCATTTTAAACGCGACTTGAGTGCGGCACGCAGGGCCATGGACCCGCGCATTGTACTAGTCGCTCCCATGTCGGGGCATTTCGCGACGCTGCTCCGCGGCACCGTGGAAGCACTTCTCCCGGATCACGAAGTCTATATTACGGACTGGCAGGATGCGCGCGACGTTCCGCTTGCGGCTGGCACCTTCGATCTGGAAGACTACGTCGATTACCTGATGCAGATGTTGCGCCAGTTCAATGGCGACGTGCATGTCTTCGCCGTTTGTCAGCCGTCGGTACCGATGATGGCTGCGGTTGCGCGGATGGAAGCAGAACAGGACGCGGCCGTACCACGCTCCGTCATTCTCGCCGGCGGGCCAATCGACACGCGCGTCAGTCCTACGGCAGTAAATGATCTTGCCGAACAGCGTGGTACCGATTGGTTCCGCGCCAACGTCATCACCGCCGTTCCTTGGCCAAATCTAGGGGTAGGCAGACAGGTCTATCCGGGATTTCTGCAGCTTACCGGATTCATGACAATGAACCTGGACCGGCATTTCAAGGCACACAAGGACCTATTCCAACATCTTGTCGAAGGCGATGGAGACTCCGCTGAAAAGCACCGGTCGTTCTATGACGAATACCTGGCCGTCATGGACCTTACGGCGGAATTCTATCTGCAGACAATCGATACGGTCTTCGTGCGCCATTCACTGGCCAAAGGCGAGATGACCCACCGTGGCAAGCCAGTGGACCTCACCCAAATCAAGCGAACCGCTCTGATGACGATTGAGGGTGAAAAAGACGATATTACAGGCCTGGGGCAATGCCGTGCAGCGCTTGACCTGACCCCAGGCATCGCACCGGGGAAGAAATTACACTACACATGCCCCGGCGTCGGTCATTACGGTATCTTCAACGGATCGAAATTCAATTCTGACATTGCCCCGCGCATCATGCAGTTCATGCGCAAACATGATCACCGTGCCTCCCGCATTCCCGTATTTGAAAGTGCCTCACGGCCGAAAGGAAAACGGCTTGCTAGCGGAGCAGACGTAGCATCGGTCGCATTCACATTCGCGCCGGCTAACGACCAATCCCCGGACCCGATGGCGCGAAAACTACGCGAGCGTGGTTTGGGATCAAATGTTCAGCGGATTGTGGAAAGGGAGTGCGTGCACGTGTCTAGCACTCAGCCTGTGCCTGCGACAACAGATCCAGAAGATGTCCCGCCAATGGCGCTTGGGATACAGCTTTGGGCACTGGCTGGGCGAATGATGCTTGAGGGTCTGCTGCCCGGGCCGGCGGTGCATCGCGACAAGCGAAGAGCAGGCCGGTGCACGCCTCGGCACCACCATTGACTTCACGTTTTGTTTCCACACGTTGCTGCTTGAAGTGCTACCGGCGTTAGGACGAGCCTGGTGCTAAGCCCTTGTTGGCAATGTGCTCTTTGGAAAAGGAAACACATTCCTGCCAGACGTGACTTTCGGTGGGCTGTCATTAGTCCTAGGTGTGAGACCGACCTGATTTGCGACTTCGGTTCTGGCTGGTCGCAGCGTCTGAAAACGCCTGAATGAAAAACACTCTTACGGCTGTGCGATTGCAGTAGACCCGCTTGCCAGGGCGGACCCTGCACGGTTCGAAGATGCAATCGGGCCACGTGGGTTTGGGGCGCTTTGGCAACACACGAGGCCTCACGTGCATGTTCTTGGTTATTCCCACTGGAGGCAATAGGCCAACACTTGTTAGACATATTTTGCAGTCCATGTATTCGCGTCGCCAGCCTATCAGGGCTGATGACGATAACGAGAATATGGGTTTGCTCGTGTGGGGGTACAGCCAATCGTTTGCGCACCGGAAGATGCAATCGGCTCGATATTCGGACCGATCGCAATAATCGATTGCATCTCAACGTTGGGCGCACGCAAACATTTGTGCCGGCTGGCTGGTTTTCGCGGACGCGATGGTGAAGTGAAACCGCTGGGATTAATTCGGGGATAGAGAATGGGCAGGCGGAACGCCTCTTCTTCCACAAAACTCGATGATCCATATCTTGGGGATCTCGAAGCACCGATAGAGGTGAGACGGCATCCGGCTGCGCGGCGCCTCACATTGCGCGTCAGCCGTACCCGGCGAGCGGTCATCGTAACACTTCCCACGCAATGTGATCTGGGCGAGGCGCAGTCGTTTGTTCACAAACATATCGACTGGGTGCGCGAGCGATTGGGAAACGTGCCCGCGCCGGTCCCGTTTGAAAACGATATACTGATGCCGTTGCGCGATGTCGTGCACCGGGTCGTCTTCGACGGAAAAAAGACCAAGAATGTCAGCGATTGCGATGGTCCGGTTTCGGTCATCGAGTCAGCTGCCGGATGTCGCGAAATCCATGTTGCAGGCGCGTGTGAGCATGCGCCGCGGCGATTGCGCGACTGGCTATTTGAAGAAGCACGCGCAGATTTGGATCGGTCGGTTATCTATCACGCGAGACGGCTCAAGCTTAGGCCGAAACGTTTGAGTGTGCGCGATCAGGTCAGCCGTTGGGGGTCGTGCTCGACGACCGGTGCACTGTCGTTCTCCTGGCGTCTCGTTATGGCGCCACCGTTCGTTCTGGATTATGTGGCGGCACACGAGGTGGCGCATCTGGCGGAAATGAACCACGGACCGAAATTCTGGGCGTTGGTCCAAAAAACAGCGCCGCGGACGGACGAGGCAAAGAACTGGCTGCAGGTCTATGGGATGAACCTGCATAGGTACGGCGCTGAATAGTTCCATTTGTCCGGCTCGCTAAGTTGCGCCGCGCCTTCACCGTCAGAAATTCAATCTAGAGTTTCAACATTCTTGCAGCGCAGACGACTGCTTGCCCTAATGAAATGCCGCCGTCATTTGCAGGCACCTGCCTGTGCGTAAGAATTGTCGAAATCCCGCTGGCTTTGAGCCCATCGACGACCCCTTCAAACAATAACTTGTTCTGAAAGACGCCGCCTGACAACGCGACCGTGTCCAGACGATGTGTTGCAGCAAGGTCGGTGGCGGTGGCTACGACGGCATCAATGATCGTCTTGTGAAAGCGTGCCGCTATGGCGCCCACATCGATACCGGACGCCAGGTCCATCAGAACACCGTGCCACATACCGGCAAAGCGCAATACACCGGACCCACAGAGGGCCAAACGACCCGTGACTGCACCGCGCGCGGCCCGCAAAAACGGCAGGGGGCCATTCAGCCGGCGAATAGAGAAAAGCAGTGGCAAGGTAAGGGTCGGCCGGTGGCGTTGGCCGACGAAGGACAGGCACCCGGCCCGGTGAAGGTGGATGGCAGGTAAGCCTACCGCATCACGACGGCCAGCAACGTCACCAGATTGATTCCGATAAGCACCCAAATTGCCCAAAGCAGACGCTTCTGGCGAACATCCGCGGTCTCGTTCAGTTCGCTCATGTAAATGCGAAGCTCATTGATATCAGGCTGAATCCCGTGTGTGACGTTACTTTCCACACGAGATGCAGCCTCCTGGACAACGTCGGCGGCCTGTTCGACAGTATTTGCGGTAGACGCAAGCCGATTGGCGGATACTTCTATTTTTTCTTCCATTTACAATCCGGATTCTTGCTGATTCAGCGGACTTAACTGTCGTCATCTTAGCAGATAATCCAGCCGTGGCGACGTTCAAGGACGAATAGGGGTGTCGACGGATGCAAAATCACAGATTTTTGGCGGCAATACTGAACGGCACGCATTTACGTGGTGCGAGCGGCGCTATTGTGTTGGAGTTCACTGGCCTTCATTTCCATTCGGGCCGACTGTGGCCACGTCAGTAACAAGGAGCCTGCTCATGATGGAATTGAACCTATGCAAGGGCCGCCTGCTCAGCATTGCTTCGCTGACGCTTTTGGCCTCGATGGCCGGCTTAGAGGGCCAGATTGAACATGCGCTGAGCGACGAGATCAGCAGCGCCGACATCGTCGTTGTTCGTCCGGCCGAGGCAGAGGCCTCAAAGCAAGGTATACCGATCTTTCCTGGCATTTCCGGTAAAACCGCCGGCGCCAAAGGCATTTCGATGCTGCGGGTGGTGATACCGCCAGGCGGCCAGGCGAAGGCGCACATTCACAAGGGATACGAGACAGCTGTCTATCTTGTTCAAGGTAAGGTCGAAACACGATACGGGCGAAACCTTGCCAAGAGTGTCATCAACTCGGCGGGCGATTTTATATTCATCCCGGCAGACGTGCCGCATCAGCCGCGTAATTTAAGCCAGGACGAACCAGCGATTGCCATTGTCGCGCGTACCGACCCGAATGAGCAAGAAAGCGTGGTGGACTATTCGCCGGAGGAGGCCTCCGGCGAATAGCGCAGTGCGTCAGGACTGCAATCGGCCTCAATGCCTCAACCCCCTCAGCAGAGTTGGCCTCAGCGTGAAGGGCGGTGTTTCGCATATTGTTACGATTTCCAAGGCCGCACACCCGTTTGTTGAGGTGCGCTCTCGTAAGCGCGCGTACAGTATGACTGCGCTGTGATCAGTCGTGATCAACTCAGGCGTAACCTCGGCACAAACCTCAACGAAAAGTTCGACGTCGATAGATGCGGGCTGGTGCGTTCGCTGCACTGGACCGCAACAGGCGAACCTAATCGGGGAACCCCGATTTCGCCTTTAGCTGGTTTCCCGCAGCAATATTTGGGGTCGTATTAGGTTGTTAATCGGGCTTGGAAAAATTGGACGTTTTGCGAGTTTGTCTTGTGCGGGTTGTATGTGTCTCATTGCGCTCGCAGGCGCGGTTCTGGCTAACCCCGATCAATGGCGACGAGAGGGCTGGACACATACTGATTTTTCGAAACGATCGATTAATTTGCGCGAAATCGAGTCCGGTGGACCGCCGAAGGATGGAATTCCACCGATTGACAGACCGGCCTTCCAGCCGGCTGAACTAGAAGATCGGTTGGCCGCGAACGAAGCAGTGATCGGGCTGTCGATCAATGGCGACTCGCGGGCCTATCCAATCCGGATTTTGATGTGGCACGAAATCGTAAACGACATGGTTGGCGGCATTCCTGTAGCCGTAACGTATTGTCCCTTATGCAATGCCGCCATCGTGTTTGACCGGCTCACCGCAGCTGGCACATTGGATTTCGGTACGACCGGAAAACTTAGAAAATCCGACCTGGTAATGTATGACCGGAAAACCGAGAGCTGGTGGCAGCAGTTCTCTGGTGAAGCAATTGTGGGCGAGCTTACAGGAGAAAAGCTACGCATCGTTCCCTCGCGCCTTGAATCCTTTTCCCTGTTTCTAAAGCGCCATCCAAAGGGCGGTGTGCTAGTCCCCAGCGACCCCGATCTTCGAGACTATGGGCGCAATCCGTACAAAGGGTATGACACAAGCCGCGTTCCATTTCTTTATTCAGGCGAAATGCCTCCCGGCATAAACCCGATGGCACGCGTGATTGTTGTACGTGACGGTCAAGACGCGAGTGCAGTGACACTTGAGCTGTTGCGCAGAAAGAAGAGTATATCAATCTCAGGCGTTATGCTTACGTGGCGCAAGGGTCAGGCTTCGGCTCTTGATCAAGGTACCGTCGCCGGCGGCCGCGATGTTGGCAACGTCGTTGCGCAAAAGAGCGGTCCAGACGGTCAGCGCGCCGATGTTGCCTACGATGTCACCTTCGCGTTCGTTTTTCACGCCTTCCACCCCGAGGGGAAGATTGTAAAGACGTGCAGGGCGGCCGACGGCGAAGCAAAAATCAGAATTAAATGTAATCCGCCAGCTTGAGCTGGCCATTCACGACGGGGGTCGTCATTGACATCCACATTTAGGTTGCTCGGCGTTTTTTCATGCCTGCTGTGCATCGCCGCGACTGCAGCGAAGGCTGACGTGCTAATTGCCGACCCGGCCGGCATGCTTCGTACCGCCGAACGTGTCGACTTTCTGTCCCGGAACAACTTTTCAGTTGAGAGCGGGCCGTACGGGCAATACCTGCGCAGTCAACCACAAAAATCAGCTAGCGGGCTTTATCAGCCGGTCAACCTGCGACAGAGCCAGCCTACGTCCGTGACTTGGTCGTGGCGCGTTGATCAAATTCATCGCAGCGCCGACATCACGAAGCAAAACCGGCAAGACTTCGCGGCGATGGTTGCATTCGTATTTGGTAATCCGACAGTATGGAACCGCGATGTGCCGACACTCGCCTATGTGTGGACGTCGACACCCGTTCCCGATCGTACGGTCATTCGGTCCTCGCGCTTCAAGATGCTGCGGTTCGTACAGCTGCATGGCCCACGGGACCGTGGCAAGTGGCTGATGGAGGCGCGCAACGTCATGGAGGATTTCGAAGCGGCGTTCGGCGAGAAACCAGGTGAACTTTCATACATCGGAATCTTTAACGACAATGACCAGACTGGAGAGCCTGCATCAGCTGCTTTTGGTCCAATCTTCACAAAACAAATGGGGAAATGAACTCGTCCGCCCTCCAGCACGCCGAGAATTTCTTGATCGAGGCGCAATCGGTGCCTTAGAAGGTGGCACGAAGTAGCGAGGTTGTGACCAGCAGGCGCAGAACGTTCGTGGCGATATCCGTGCGCATCTACTAAGCTTTCCTTATGAAGCCACCGTTGGGATGAATTTGGAATGGCCGGCGCGGGCAATGTTGAACGACAGCGACGGGAACGGCGTTGGCGCGAACTGATGAGTGCGGGTCAGGCCGGAGACCAGATTGCCTATGCCCAGCTCTTGCGTGAGATGTTGCCCCTACTTCGTCACGTCGCGGCGCGGAACTGGCTCGATGGCGAAGAGATAGAGGATGTGGTGCAGGATATCCTGATCAGCCTGCACAGTGTTAGACACACCTACGACCCTTCACGGGCATTCATGCCTTGGCTGATGACAATTGCACGCCGACGGGTTGCCGATGCCGCCCGGAAGAGGGCATCCAGGCACGCACATGAAACAACCGTGAACGTCATGCCTGAAACTTTCGCCGGTGCTGCAACGAATGTTGAACAGCATAGTGTCGAGGTGGCCGACGAGCTTCTTCATGCCATTTCCCTGCTGCCACAGGCTCAGCAAGAGGCCGTCAATTTGGTAAAGGTCCGCGGTCTGTCGCTGAAAGAAGCTTCCGATCAAACCGGCCGGAGCGTCACCGCATTAAAAGTCAGTGTTCACCGCGCCCTCAAGTCCATGCGAAAAATTCTAGATCGCTAGGTCGTCAACCGATGCAGACAGAGCAGATTATTTCAAGGCTCGCAAAAGACGCCAAGGCCGTGCGGCGGTTGCCGCCACCAATTTGGCGCGCGCTTTTGTGGTTTGTAATTTCGCTTTTGTTCGCAGGTGCTGTCGTCGCGTTCCTGGGTGTACGTGCGGACATCTTTAGCAAACTAGGCGAAGTGTTGTTTATCATCGAATTGTCGTCAGCATTTGTAACGAGTGTACTGGCGGCGACAGCTGCGTTTTGCACAGTCCATCCTGGACGGCCGCAGTGGGAGAAATTTGCGCCGTTGCCTTCGCTTGCAGTATGGCTTGGCGTCCTGGCTTACAACACCGTGTTGTTGTGGCGGGCTGGCGGCATCGACGCGATTGCGGTCTCGCTTGATCTCATGTGTCTGCCCTGCATCGTCCTGATCGCAAGCGTTCCAGCCATTCTCATCGTTGCCATGGTTCGCCGGGGGGCGCCGGTCATGCCCGGCATTACAATGGGCCTTGCCGTACTGGCCGCAGCAGCGTTGGGCGCGGGCTCCTTGCGGCTGTTCCACCCGCAGGACTCAGGTTCGATGATTCTTGTTTGGCAGGTTGGATCCGTTGCGCTGCTGGCGCTGCTGGGCGCCGCAACAAGCAGTTATTTCTTACGCTGGCCACATGAGCGCAAGTCTGCCTGACACCGTCTCGGTCTTTCGCAACAAACAACCACCCGTGCGTGTCTGCCATGCCTACTCAGGTGCCTTTGGGCGGGCTCTCTCTGCGGGCTCTACCTGCCTCGCGGGATAATGATGGTGGCGGCGGTACGGCAGGCGCGGAGGGTTTGTCAGGACCGGTGATATAGTTGCGCGTTAATGGTACCACGTCTATCGCCGCTGCCAGCTGAATCTGGAATACAACCAAACCTTGTTCGCGGAAGGCGGCTTCCGATCCTGCGAGGTAAAACTCCCACATTCGGCAGAAGTCTTCGCCCTTGAGCAGCACCGCATCGTCCCAATTCTGCCGCAGCCGTTTTCGCCATGCCTCAAGAGTCTTGGCATAATGCAGACGCAGCACTTCGACATCTGTCAGGAAAAGCCCTGATTTTTCGATCGCCGGCAATAACTCAGACAGTGCCGGAAAATAGCCGCCTGGGAATATGTACTTTGATATGAACGGGTTCGTGAAACCCGGTCCATCCGAGCGGCCTATGGTGTGTACAAGAGCAACGCCATCTTTTTTGAGACACTTGTGAATGGTCTTGAAATATGTCTCATAGTTCGTCAGCCCGACATGTTCCAACATGCCGACGGACACAACCCTGTCGTAACGGTCGTCCACATCGCGATAATCGCGCAAAGCGAACTCAACGCGATCGGCCATTTGCCGACGCCAAGCCAATTGACATGCTGCCTCGAATTGTTGTCGGCTCAGCGTAATGCCAGTGGTACGCACGCGTTCGGTGCGCGCCAATTCAAGCGCCAGTCCGCCCCAACCGCAACCAACGTCAAGAACACGCATGCCCGGCTTTAGTATAAGTTTCTTGCCGATGTGGTGCATCTTGCGGCGCTGAGCGGCGGCAAGATCGTCGCCGGGCTCAAAGAGCGCACACGAATATTGGCGGTTGCCGTCGAGAAAGAGGTCGTAAAACGCCAAGTCAGCGTCGTAGTGGTGGGCGATATGGCGGCGTGACAGGAAGCGGCCATTGAATTGTGCGACAGAACGCGAAGCAAATCGCAGCCAAGACAGAACGTTCTGCCAGGCCGTATTCAGAGTGAACAGCGTCTCATTACGCATTACAAGCGCGAGAAAATCGTAGATATCGCCGTTTGTGACGACAAGTTCTCCGCGCATGTAACACTCGCCAAGCGCCAACTTGGGGTCGCGCCCTATAGCGCACAGTGCGCGTGGTGTTAGAACACTGATGGCGGCGCGCGGACCACCACCATCGCCGTAGCTTCTTGTCTTGCCATCGGGATAGCGTATCTCAAGCGATCCAGTCCGGACCAGTTTCTGGCAAATCCTGTGCAAAGCGGTATCCATGCCGCCTCCAGGTGCTTTGCCCTCCCGTGCATTGCCGTCCTGCCGAAACCTATACCTAGTGTGTTCACATGTCAGAACCAAGGGCTGGCAACGCGTGACCTGCTCAAATTTTCGAAATGATGCAGGCCGCGGCTTGAGGCTGGCCGCGGACGAGTGCGACGCCGATGACCTACTGCGTCTGGCCGAGCGACATCATACCGTCAGGGCGGTTTTTGCGATTTCGAGCAATATCTTTTTGTTGGTGTTGTTTTGCCGTTTCGGCCAGCGCGCGGGCGATGAAGTCCTCGCTAATGCGCTGGCGCGGATGGCTCGGCCGTGTCGCCGTTTGCCTGGCCTTTGTTGGTTGCTGCCTCTTCGGCTTTGTTCGCTGCGGCGGTGCCTGGCTTGCATGCGACCATCGCTTGCGCAATCGATCGTTGCCCTTACCGCGAGACACCGCTGCAGTTGCCGGTTTTTTTGCAGCTTCTTCCGGAGGTTTGACGACAATACGTTGCCGCTTTGCGTGATCCGGGATCGGATTTGCTGCTGTTTCATCAGCACGCAAGGTACGTCGGCTTGGCGGTAAATTCTTTCGCAGCCTTTTTTTGTGACGAAGTTCGGCTGTGGCTAATAATGGCAATGGGGCCTTGCTGTGATGCGCGACCGTCATGACCTTTCGCCATAACTCTGCAGGCAGGCCACCGCCCGACACGCCACGCATTGGCAAAGCATTGTCGTTACCAACCCAGATGCCGGCCGTCATGTGGGCGGTGTAGCCAACGAACCATGCATCACGCGCGCTCTGGCTCGTTCCTGTTTTTCCTGCCGAAATGTGGCCGGCAAGTTTAGCACGCCGCCCCGTGCCCTCGGCAACGACCAATCTGAGCATGTCACTCAACTCGCCAACATGGTTGAGCGAGGCGACGCGCCTCGCTGACGAGATGGCGCGGGCATAAAGGACACGGCCGGAACTCATGCGCACGCGGCGGATGATGTGTGGCTCTATACGATCACCACCGGCAGCCATAATGGCATAAGCACCGGTAAGCTCCAGGAGCGAGACTTCCGAAGTTCCAAGCGCCAAGGACGGATCAGTACGTAACGGCGAAGTAATGCCAAAGCGATGCGCCGTCGCAGAAACCTTTTGCACCCCGACATCAAGACCGACACGAACGGCGACTGTATTGATCGAATGGGCCAAGGCCTGGCGCAGCGATACCGCACCGGAGAACTTTCCATTGCCATTCTTCGGGGTCCAGCCATCGACGTTGACCGGCAAATCATACTTTACCGTGTCTGGACTGGCCCCGGCTTCCAGGGCGGCCAGATAAACGAAAGGTTTGAAGGCTGACCCTGGCTGCCGGCGTGCAGCAACAGCACGGTTGAACTGACTGCGCCCATAGTCAAGACCGCCGGTGAGGGCGCGAATTCCGCCTTCGTTGTCAAGGACCACCAGCGCAGCCTGGTTGACGTTGTGCTTTTTTCGATTGATGCGAATTGAACGTTTTAGGATATCGTTAGCACGTAACTGCAGGCCATGATCGATCGTGGTCTCAACAATGATCTCGGATGTGCCGCCCTCGATCAGCTGGGGCATGCGCTCCAACACGTAATCGACGGCGTAAGACACACCCGCGGCGGTTTCGTTCTTTGGCTTGTCGTTGGGAGCGAAGCGCAGAGGCTGGCGCAAAGCCTGGCGCAATTCGTCTACCGTGATCAAATCGGCGGAGTACATTTTATTGAGAACGGTGCGGCCGCGGGCACGCGCCGCGCCTGGATTGGCACTCGGGGAATATTTTGAAGGAGCCTTGAGCAAACCAGCAATCAGAGCGGCTTCTGCATGCGTCAAAGCGCGCGCGGACTTATCAAAAAAGCGTTGCGCGGCCGCTTCGATGCCATAGGCGCCTCCGCCGAAATACACACGGTTGAGATACAGCTCTAGAATCTGCGGTTTCGTAAAACGTATTTCCAACCAAAAGGCCAGAGCCAGCTCCTCAAGCTTGCGCGAAATCGTGCGCTCAGGCGTCAGAAACAGGTTCTTTGCAAGTTGCTGGGTCAGTGTCGATCCACCTTGCGCATAACGCCCGGCACGCAAGTTCGACAATGCGGCGCGAACCAATCCTACCGGGTCCACGCCCCAGTGCTGGTAGAAGCGCTGGTCCTCGGTTGCAATGACGGCATTTGTGACACGTGGTGGCAAAAGCTTGATGGGAATGAAAGCGTGAGAGTTCCCGCGCTCGGCCAGTACGGAGCCATCGCGCGCCAGAATCCTGATAACGGGCGCGCGTGAACTGTTCTGCAGAGCCAGCAGATCGGGAAACGTCATAGTATAGTAGACCATCAGAACGCCCGATGCGGCGATCGCAAAGCATGCAGCATAAAAGGGAATGAGGAGGCACAATCGGATATGCAGCGGCAGCCAGCTCAGCAGCATGCCGACAAGCGTGCGCGGGCCGTCCTCGTCCGTCGGGGGCAGAATTATGCCCCAGCGGCGTTTTGACGATTTTGTTTTGCCGCCGGAAGATCCCTTGCTGCCGCCCTTGTCGCGACGGAAAATGCCCATACTGACGGCCTTACCCAACTACCGAAAACTAAAAGAAAATGCGTCGTGCCCACTGACGCTCTAATAGAGCCAACAGTCACGCGAGCGAGATAGTAGCGGAACGGCTGTAAAGGACCGGTTAACCAAGCGGAAAGCCGCGTCGGCGGCAAGTGCGGGCCTTTTGTCTTTTGTGTTGATTGACATTCATCAACGCGCGTTCAGTGCGTTCCAGGTCAGCATCCGTACCCGCCCTTAGAACACTTGCATACTTCGGCGGCACGGAACCGGTGATGTTCAGCAGGCAAGCTGAATGGCGACCGGCCGCTTTATGGGTGTGCGTGAAAGGCTTTGGACAGGAAAACGGACAGAAGAGGATAGAAGATGACGCATGTTCCCCACGAACTCGCCGAAGAATTTCCCGAACTCAAAGACAAGATTCACGAACTGAAGGTGAGTAATGCGCACTTCCACAAGCTGTCCGAGGAGTACCATGCCTTAAACCGCGAAATTCACCGCGTCGAAGCGGCCGGTGTCAATATCACGGATGAACATGCCGAGGACCTGAAAAAGAAACGACTTCTGCTAAAGGATCAGATCTTCGAACTTCTGAAAGCCTGATAGGCGGAAGAAGAACATAGCTAGGCATCTGTGAAGGTGTTCAATGGCTCGCCAAAACACCAATAAGGAGCATTGGTCGCAAAATTGGCGTCAGTTTTCCGATCGTCTAGACGTCCAGATTCGCGACCAAGAGCGCATTGTCCTGAATGAACTCGCGGCGCGGTTCAACGACATCGCCCATCAGGCGCGAGAAGATTTCATCGGCCTCGGCAAGATCGTCGATCTTCACCTGAAGGAGCGTACGCGTGCCTCGTTCAAGCGTCGTTTCAGCGAGCTGGTCAGCGTTCATCTCGCCAAGACCTTTGTAGCGCTGCATGGAAATGCCTTTGCGGCCAGTCTCGTAAACTGCGTCAAGCAACGCGCGTGGACCGTAGATCGTACGCGCTTCTGACTTACGCCGAAGCGTGGCAGGCTTATCGAACACGTCAACAAGCGCTGGTCGATGCTCGTGCAGGCGGCGGGCATCCAACGAACCAAGCAACGCCATATCAAGCGCGTGTGCCTCGGTGACACCACGCACCTCGCGTTTAAACAGGAAGCCGTCGTTTCCAAACCGACCTTCCCAGCCTTTCTCGGTTTCCTCAGCCAGTTCATCCAGCCTTTTGGCAACACCCTCTGCGACGCCGCCGGCCTTGTTGGCTGACTGAATGAGACCAGGATCGAATGCACCGCCAATCAACGCCTGTTCGACGACAAATCGAGCGTAGCGTGAGTGCAATTCATCAATCACGCGCACGGTCCGGCGCGCCTCGAACACGATTTCACGCAGATCTGCAGCCGCTCTTTCTTCACCGCTACCGGTGACGAGAACGGCGTCCTCAAGCCCGGCATCGATCAGATAATCTTCCAGTGCACGCTGGTCTTTGAGATATGTTTCCGACTTTCCGCGTGACACCTTGAACAGCGGCGGCTGCGCGATATAGAGATGCCCCTTCTCAATAAGCTCGGGCATCTGGCGGTAGAAGAAGGTCAGGAGCAGCGTGCGGATGTGTGCACCATCCACGTCAGCATCGGTCATGATGATGATCTTGTGATAGCGCAGCTTCTCGACATTAAATTCTTCGCGGCCAATGCCTGTTCCCAGCGCTGTGATCAGCGTGCCGATCTCCTGACTGGACAGCATGCGGTCGAAGCGGGCGCGCTCAACATTCAGGATCTTACCGCGAATGGGCAAGACGGCTTGAAACTCGCGCGTGCGCGCCTGTTTGGCCGAGCCCCCGGCGCTGTCGCCCTCGACAATGAAAAGTTCGGTGTTGGCGGCATTGCGGTCCTGGCACTCGGCAAGCTTGCCGGGCAGGTTCGCCATATCCAACGCGCCCTTGCGCCGGGTCAACTCGCGTGCCTTTCGAGCCGCCTCGCGGGCTGCCGCAGCTTCGGCAACCTTGGTGACGATGGTGCGCGCTTCCTTCGGGTTTTCTTCAAACCAAGCGGCCAGCTTGTCGCCGACGATACTTTCGACGACCGGACGCACTTCGGAGGAAACCAGCTTGTCTTTCGTCTGACTTGAGAATTTTGGATCCGGGACTTTCACGGACAATACGCAGGTCAAGCCCTCGCGTGCATCATCGCCCGACAACGAAACCTTTTCCTTTTTCGCGATCCCGCTTTCTTCGGCATACTTGTTGATGATGCGCGTCAGTGCAGCACGGAACCCGGCCAAGTGCGTTCCGCCGTCACGCTGCGGAATGTTGTTGGTGAAGCACAACACATTCTCGTGGTAGCTCTCGTTCCACCACAGCGCCAAATCGACATGCACACCGTCCCTGTCAGCGTTGATCATCACGGGCTCAGGGATAAGGCTGGTCTTGGAGCGGTCCAGGTAACGCACAAACGCAGACGTGCCGCCTTCGTAAATGAGCTCAAGGGACTTTACGTCGGCGTGGCGATTGTCGGTCAGAACGATCTTGGCGCCTGAGTTCAAAAACGCGAGCTCACGCAGGCGGTGCTCCAGCGTATCAAAGTCGAACTCAACTTGAGAAAATGTATCCGTACTTGGCAGGAAGGTAACTTCGGTGCCCTGCTGGCCTTCCGCCGGGCCAACGACCCGCAGCGGCTCCACGGTTACGCCATTGCGAAACTCAACCTCATGGCGCTTGTCGTCGCGCCACACCGTGCAGCGCAGCCAAGATGACAACGCGTTGACCACCGACACGCCAACGCCGTGCAGCCCGCCGGACACCTTGTAGGAGTTCTGGTCGAACTTGCCGCCTGCGTGCAATTCAGTGAATACGATTTCGACTGCAGAGCGCTTGGGCTCGTGGTCGTCGTCCTCTTTGATCCCGGTTGGGATGCCGCGGCCGTCGTCGCGCACGGTGCACGAGCCGTCAGGGTTCAATGTGACGTGGCACTGGGTGGCATAGTTGGCGAGCACCTCATCGATCGCATTGTCAACGACCTCGTAGATCATGTGGTGCAAGCCAGACCCGTCATCGGTATCGCCGATGTACATGCCGGGACGCTTGCGGACGGCCTCCAGGCCCTTCAGCATCTTGATGGATTCGGCGCCGTAGTCCCCGTTTTGGGGCTCGTTCGCTTGTGGACTGGAGCTCATATAGAGTGACGTTCCTCGGTGCTATTTTCGGTGCTGGTGATACTAACACATCCTATCGGGAGACAGGTGGAAAAAGCACACCGTAGTGCGTCCAGATGCACACGTTTTTATAGCTTAATTACAATTAGTTACGTGTTCGCTGATTGCGTACTGCCCGGGGCCTCGTCAAGCGTCGCACGGCCATCGTCAACCGTGAAGAAACTGGCCTTACCGGAAAGTGCGGCAAATGCCTGCCGATCGGTACCAGTCATCCACGCCTGTGCGCCTAAGTGCAGTATCTCCTCGAAGAGCGCTTTGCGGCGCAACTCGTCAAGATGGGCGGTTATTTCGTCTAGCAGGAGGAGGGGGGCTGCACCCTCGCGCCTTTGCTTGACCAGTTGGGCGTGGGCCAGAACCAGCCCCACCAAAAGGGACTTCTGCTCGCCGGTGGAGCAAAGCTTTGCACCGACATTTTTCGGACCGTGGGTAACAACGAGATCAGTACGGTGCGGGCCTTCAAGCGTGCGGCCGGCTGCGCGATCGCGCTCCCGGTTGTGGGATAAATCAGCGCAATACCTGTCCTCGACATCAACAGCCGCGGCAGAATTCAGCGCACTCTCCAGCGTGCCCTCCAACGCCATTGCCGCCCAAGGGAACGGTGAAGCCTTGTCCCGCTCGCGGCGTTCATCCGTGATAGCCGCCATTGCAGCGACTGCTTCAATACGAGCGGCAGCGATTGCCACCGCGGCTTCAGCCATTAAAAGCTCAAACCCCTGCAGGCGCGCATTGTCACGTACCCCGTCGGCAAGCAACCGGTTGCGTGACTGCATGGCCCGCTCGAAGCGTCCGACAAGCGAGCGGTGGGCGGGGTCAAAACACAAGATCAGCCGGTCGAGGAATCGGCGACGCTCGGAAGCGGCGCCAACGAACAGGCCGTCCATGGCCGGTGTCACCCAAACAATTTCCACGTATTCGCCAAGCACGCCTGTACCGGACTGCTGCTCACCATCAATGCGCACAATCCGGCGCGTAGTGCGCTCCATGTTGACACCCTGCGCGTTGGCGGCAGAGCGCAGTCCTGTCCCGATGTCGATGAGATCGGCGCCGCATTGTACCTTCGCGGCAACCGCCCAGTCCCCCTGACCGCCGGCGCGCGCAAGATCCGACAAGGGCGCACGACGCAGGCCCTGGCCCGGCGCAAGTAATGAAACTGCTTCCAGCAGGTTCGTTTTTCCCGAGCCGTTGGGGCCGACCAGCACGACCGGCTGCGGACCGGTATCAATCGCAAGATGGGCATAGTTGCGCATGTTGGTGAGTGCCAACCGTGCAACCCAGAGGCGGGGGCCTGACAAAACCGGGCCGGACTCGCAGCCAGTGTCTGCAGAACCGTTGGATAAGGGCATAGCGTTATGATGTGCTTCCTGCACTCATGCCTTCCTTGGCCTCAGCTCTGGTCACGACGAACTCTCATGCGAAGGGTGCGCATGAGAGCAGGCACGACCTCTTCGGACAAAAACCTTTTTGCTGCCGCGACGGCACTAAACGCGCATCGGCATCAAGACGTAGAGCGATGTGTCGTCACCGGCATCGCGCACCATGGTGGGCGAACCGGGATCCGCGAGAAGGAAATAAGCTTCCTCACCTTCAAGCTGGCCGGTGATATCCAGCAAATAACGTGCGTTAAACCCGATTTCCATGGGATCGGCACCGTAATCGATGCCCAGTTCTTCGGTGGCACTGCCACCTTCCGGATTATTGACCGACAGCACAAGTTTGTCAGGTGCCAGCGCCAGTTTAACCGCACGGCCGCGTTCACTCGCAATTGTGGAGACGCGATCCACCGCCCCCATGAATTCGCTCTTGGAAACCTTCATTTCCTTGTCGTTGGACTGCGGAATGACGCGGGCGTAATCAGGGAACGTGCCGTCTATCAACTTGGATGTCAGCGTGACCGTGCCGATTTCAAAGCGCACCTTTGTCTCGCTGACCCCAACATTGACCACATCGGAGGTCGCTTCCAACAAGCGGTAGAGTTCATGCACCGTCTTACGCGGTACAATCACGCCTGCCATACCTGATGCACCATCGGGCAGCGGCAGCTCGACCTGTGCCAGGCGGTGACCGTCGGTTGCAACGGCGCGCAGCATAACGTCGTCGCCTTCTCCAGCTGTGTGCAGGTAAATGCCATTCAAATAATAGCGGGTCTCTTCGGTCGAAATGGCAAACCGCGTCTTGTCGATTAGCCGCTTAAGCTCGCCTGCAGGCATCTGGAAGGAGTGAGACACTTCGCCCAGGGCCAAATCAGGAAAATCTTCAGCCGGCAGGGTCTGCAAGGCGAAGCGAGATTGTCCGGCTGAAAGTTCAAGGCGCCCGTTGTCGGCATTGCTTGCAAGCTCAACCTGGGCGCCCTCGGGAAGTTTGCGTACGATATCATGCAACACGTGGGCTGGAACTGTGAGCGCGCCAGGCGTTTCAACATTTGCCGGCGCATGCTCGATGACTTCCCGCTCAAGATCGGTTGCCTTGAATGCAAGTTCGCTGCCCGACGCCTTTAGCAGGACATTGGAAAGTATGGGTATCGTCGTGCGTCGCTCGACAACGCTTGTTACATGGCCAAGCGCGCGTAGGAGTTCGCCACGTTCGATGACTAGCCGCATGGTGGTTTCCCCGGCGGTTCTTTTGGTTGCACCCCCAAGTGGAGGCCTCGGACACGTCATCCACGCCCCAGCATCTTGAGGGGCATCCCGACTAACACTTCGCTACAGGGGGGATTTCAGAGGAATCGCGTGGTGTGCCAATTGACCCGAAGCGGCCCTAATTTTCAAGGGGGGTGGTGCTGCAACCCACTATGTGTGGGTCCAGCTGGCGCCAGACCGGTGCCGCACGGCACCATGTTGGGGAACTGTTAGGGGTTAGCAGCGGGCCTCATAGCCCTTGATCCGACACTTCTCGCCCCTATCTCGCGTTGCTCGCGCAACTTTAACGTGCGCAGACCCGCGACGTGACAGGCGTTCAATGGCAAAAAAATAGAGAGCGGTGACGTCTTGAAAAAATCACCGCTCTCTCCCCGCTACAAGCCCGGCGCCGCGGTTGCCCTCACGCTGGCGCCGAACTATCCGGTTGTGGCATTCGTGGCGAATTGCCTGCCCCGGTGGCCTAGTGGCTGAGAAGCTTTTTCAGTTCATCCAATTCGTCGCGCAGACGCGGCTGGTCGGTGAGCTGCCCCTCGATCTTGCGGATCGCGTGCAAAACGGTGGTGTGATCCCGATTGCCGAACCGGCGGCCGATTTCAGGAAGCGACCTGGCGGTCAGCTGTTTGGCCAGGTACATGCCGATCTGGCGTGGCCACACGACCGAACGATGACGACGCTGTGAGAGCAGGTCACCTTTCGAGACGCCGTAGTGGCGCGATACGATGCGCAGGATGTCCTCGATCTTGATGCGGCGCGGCTCCAGGCCTTGTACGAGATCACGGATGACGGTTTCAGCGATGTCATGCGTGATCGGTGTGCGCATGTACTGCCAATTCGCAAACAGACGTGTAACGGCGCCTTCCAACTCGCGTCCGTTTTCCGTCAGGCGCTCAGCCAACAAAGCCCGCACCTCAGGCAGCAGATCGAACGAGGAATCCATCGCCTGTTTTTCGGCGATCCTCTTTTCCAAGACCTTTAGACGCAGATCGTGATCCAGCGATTTGATCTCGGTGACAAGACCTCGTTGCAAGCGAGAACGCATGCGCTCATTAAGTCGATCAATATGTCCCGGTGCGCGTGCGGAAGCCACGACGACCTGCCGGCCCCCATCAAGTAATGCGTTGATAATGTGATCGAACTCCTGCTCCGTCTTCTCACCATGCATGAATTCGAGATCATCAATGAGCAGGATATCAATGGAGCGGAATTTGTCCTTGAACGAGAACGGATCCTGGCTTCGTAGCGCTTCAACAAACTGATAACGGAAGCGTTCCGCGGTCAGGTACAGCACCTGTGCATTTGCGGACCGGCGCTGCACTTCCCACGCGATCGCATGCAGAAGATGCGTCTTACCCAGCCCCACTGAGGAATGGATGTAGAGCGGGTTGAAGCCGGAATTGTTGCCAAGCACGGTTTCGGCGACCTGGGTTGCGCCAGCATGTGCCATGCGGTTTGACGCTCCGACAACGAAGCTCTCAAATGTGTAACGCGGATCAAGCGGTGAACCTTCAAAACCGCCCACCTGTGTGCGTCCAACACGTGGGCCGAGTGCATTCAAGGCGTTGGAAAAATTGAGCGTGTCGCCAGTTGCGGTGCCGCGAGCCTCTTGGTCGGCCGAATTGCGCTGCTGATGCACCTGCTGCGCGGCATTTGTCCTGTTGGCGTTGTGCCCTCCTGGCTGGCGCAACAGCACCTCAACCTTCTCGACATCCTTGAATTCGGCCTTGCAGCAGTCGAGCAGATCGCTGAGATAGTGGTTCTGAATCCAGTTGCGCAAAAACTTGACCGGCACGGAAACCTTGATGGTTCCCGCCTCTATGGAATCGAATTCCAGTGCGTTGAACCAACTCGTGTAAACGTCCTCGCCAAGCCGCGCTCGGAGCAATGCGCGCACCTTCTGGCCGCCGTTTTCCAAAGGTTTAGCCGTCTTGCGTACAGCGGCACCATTCTTCGCTTCCGGCTTTGAGGCCTGCGCTGGTGACTTTCCCCCTGCGAACGTATCGTGTTGATGTAGTTCCATGATGTTATCCCGCACTTGAATTACTTGCCCTCAGATGGAGACTGCGCGCAGGAAGCCGTTCGCCGCCTTTAGCAAGGCGTGCGCAACACTCCAAAACTCAGTCTCTCGAATTAGGGTGCTTTACCCCTGCACCCAGGGAAGTTTGGCCGCCTTCCAGCCAGCCACCGTTCCCCTTTGCCGGTTTTCGTCGAGTGGTCCCTCGAACCCATCGGCAACATTATGGCATCGCAAATACGCCGCTGACGCCATTGCCTCCGCAGCCAATCTGCTGCGGCTGCCTGACCGGCAAATGAAGAATAGATCCGCACCTTTCCCCACACCGGCCTGATCCAGATATTTGCCTAGCCGATCCACGAAGGCCGGATCAGCCTGGTTATCCGGGAAGGATTGCCATTCGATCCTGACGACCGACTTTCCGATCCCACTGAGATCTGGCAATCCAACAAACGCCCATTCCGCCTGTGTCCGCACATCAATCAAAACTGAGTCCGGCTTGGCCTTCAGGCTGTCCCACGCCTGCATGGCTGGAACATCATCGACCTGGGCGGCATTACCTGCTGCCAACACTACTCCTCCACTTAGGGGCCCGCTTAATGACGACAAACAACAACGTCTGCTCGACTAGCACCAAAACTGCGCCGAACTTAGGACCGACTCATCACGTCAAGAGCAAGCCAAGTGCTACAGACCGCAGGACTCGCATGCCCAAGGTTGATTGGGTTTTACGCGGATACAAAATAGGTAGAACGAACGTACACGCCCATCGTTCGTCATCACGCTTTACACGGCGAATGAAACTGTCCTCCGCCAGCTGTCATTAACTAACTGGAAAGGATTTGAATGGCAACCCGCCAAGGAGCGCAACAATGGCGCGAAACAGCCCGTAACTATTGCACTAAAGGAATACAATAGACGTTGTCGAAATGCCGTTTTCGGGTGTGGGTAACCCCATTGAATCCACAGCACTTCGGCTGCTTTTTGAACAGGGTTACAAACGCAAAACGGCGCCTCATTTTTAGGCGCCGTAGGAATGTGTTTTTTACTTTGAGGGAGGCTTGCGAAACCGAGTCGGCGAGTTGACCGAATGGATCAAGAATCGGTGCTGTTCACCCGAAGAATCCGACAGTTAGGTTCGTTCATTTTTTGTCGGAGCGTCGCCTCTCAAGATCTTCCATGTGACGAATATGCAACAAGCTAAATTGAAGCAGCGAGAAGCAAAAAAACTCTTATGCGTTAGCCATCGCTTTCACGCGTGCGGCAAGACGGGAAACTTTCCGAGAGGCAGCGTTTTTGTGCACGATGCCCTTCTGCGCAGTGCGCATCAACACAGGTTCGGCCGTCTTGAGTGCATCTTTCGCCGCGGACTGATTACCGCTGGCTATTGCCTCTTCGACCTGGCGAACATGGCTGCGCATGTTGGTGCGGCGCGACTTGTTGATTTCGGTGCGACGGGCGATCTTGCGCACCGCTTTTTTTGCCGACTTAGTGTTGGCCATCGGTTCTTGTCCTCTTCGACTAAATTTCGTTCGCCCCTCGCGTGGCGGGATTTGGAGCGCCGTATGGAATATACCTACGGCGTACCGGTTTATCGCCAGGGAAGGGCCAAAACACGTTAACCGCCCGGAACTTAAGCTCCGAGCGGTGTCAGGTTGTCCGTCGTATACTGTCTGAAACCGCTCTGGTCAACGATGTTCGCACCCTCCGGTGCGCAGGCCCAACGCCTTGAGATCAATGAGCCGCCCCCGGTCCGGACCCAAGAGAGGATGCGACGGCCAGGGCGGCGAAGTAGGCCAAGGCTATCCACGTGGCGGCCACTAACGTCATACCTAATCGGCGCAGCCATACCAGTCGCGTGGCATCTCGTTGATCAACCGGCGATAATCCGGGCTCACGCGGCCGGTCAGCAGGCTGCGAATGGTCTGTGAGAACGGCCTCTGGAATGAGATGGCGCGCCAGTGCGATCGCCAACGGCAGCAAAATAAGCTCGTCTAGAAAGCCGATGACCGGAATGACATCCGGAATAAGGTCGATCGGCGAGAACGCGTATGCCAGTGCGAATACAATGACGAGCCACGCTGGCCAGCTTACCCGAGGGTCCGACATCGCACGGGCCAGTAATCTGATATCGCGCCGCAGCCGGCGGGCCCAGATTTTCAACCTGGCTGTTAGCCGTTGAACTGGCAAATACACCTTGCTGCCTACCTTCGCACAACTCGAATCTGTGGCGGCATGGTCCGCGATTGCTCGACCAATGAAAATT
Source organism: Hyphomicrobiaceae bacterium (assembly GCA_965222485.1). Taxonomy (GTDB): domain Bacteria; phylum Pseudomonadota; class Alphaproteobacteria; order Rhizobiales; family Hyphomicrobiaceae; genus CBDCUC01. Next base: position 487,120 of record CBDCUC010000040.1, on the reverse strand, counting down.
TGCGCACCCACGCACGGTATCTATACTCCGCCAAGCGTACTTTCGAAGCCGAATCTCGTAACGTTAGGCAATAAGTTCGGAACGGCCGTACAAAGTTGCACTGCCTGCATCATTTTGCCCGCAGGGCTAAGTTTGCTTCGCGGGCCGGCGGAACCCAGTGCGCCAATAGCGCCAGACCAAAATTAAGCGCGCACGATCGATAGGACGCGCAGACGGGGCTGAGACGAGGAGGGGAAGATGGTCTTCACTTTGATTTGGATGTTGTTGCTAACGATATCTGTTTGCGGTGTCGTGTTGACGACCGCTACGGGCGATAATACCGCCCAGATGGCCGCGACTGGGTTAGTGAGCTTGATGCTGGGTATCTTCGGCATTGCAGCCAACCGCAGGGCCCGTAATTCGGGTGCTAGCGAATACGCCATTGCGGCGGCCACGGCCCGATCAATGGGGCTCGTGTGGGCATGGTGCGCACTTTGCCTGTTATTGATCTACCTCATCTATTTGTCCTGGGGCGAATGGTGGCAATTTTTCCTGCTTTGTGCGGCGGCAGCAACCGTCTGCCTATTCGTCGCTGCAACGTTGGATCGCGACGATGCAAAAGGTGCCAAGGACGACACAATGCTCAAAATCGCCAACGGCTTGGCGGCCTTTCAACTTGCCGGCATGATCGTCACCGTTGTCGGACTTTATCTTGACGGTAAGTTGGACCGCTTCAAGCACGCGCGGCCAGGTTGGGAAGACTGGGCGGGCAATAACGTGTTCTTTTTTGGCGCCATCGCACTTGCTGCGATAAGTGCGTACGCGCTGTTTGAACAGCGAAAGCATGCAAAGAGCTCTGAGACCTGATTACACCGCCAAGCTAGCAACGGGCGCTTGTTCGTTTGCTACCGCGCAGAAGCCAAACAGCCCAGTCCGGGCTGTTGGCAATTTCATTGACGAACAGGGCCAAGAATGTCGCTCCAACCGCTCATTCCGCTGCTGGTGGCAATCCTTGCGCTGAGCGCTGGTGGAATCGTCTTTGCCGCGCATGCAGATTTGAAGCTTCTGTCGCTTATCAGCGCCGCGCTGTTCCCTTTGGCGGCAGTCACAGCGAGCTTCCTCATAAACAGGCACTTGTGGCCTAACGATGCGGACACAGTCGAAGAAGATGAAGTGCACGCCTCACGGCGCAATGCCAGACTGATGGCTCTTATATGTGCGTGGGGCTCTATTACGATTTTGTCGGTCTATCTGCTCACCGCATTGTGGTGGTGGCATTCCTGGCAATACGGCACCGTGATGGCTCTTATTGCCGGTGTCCTACTTGGTTATGTGCATCAGCTTGGCGATAGGGACAATGTGATGCGCGCGCGAACAGCCTTAGACGTGGCGGCATGTCTAGCTGCCTTGCAAGCAGTGGCTGCCCTGGGCGGGCTGTTCTTCCTGATCCACTCTGGAAAACTGTCGAGCAACAAAGTCGACTGGCCGGCGAACCATGTTTTTCTGATGGGAGGCATCGGGCTTGTCTACATTTCCCTTTTTGCAGCCTACACGCACTGGCGATTACGAGCGCGGCGTGCATCTGATTAGCAGGCCTTTCCAAACCTATTAACGCTGGCATCGCGGACAGTAGAACGTCGAGCGCCCAGACTGCACTTTACGCTTGATCGTGCCACCGCATCGCGCATGCTTGCATGCCTCGCCTGCACGTCCATAAACCCGGAATGTGTGTTGGAAATAACCCAGCGCTCCGTCAGCCTTGCGGTAGTCGCGCAGCGAGGATCCACCAGCCGCGATAGCGTCGCGTAGAACAGACCGTACAGCGCCGACGAGGGATTCCGTTCGATCGCTTGGCTTTCCATTTCTACCAGCGAGCGTGCCCGCGCGCCGCGTTGGCGACAACCGTGCGCGATGCAAGGCCTCGCAGACGTATATGTTGCCAAGACCCGCAATCACGTGCTGATCCATCAGAAAAGCCTTCAGGTCAGACTTGCGGCCGGATGCCAGTGCGGCCAGGTAGGCGGCATTGAGCCTGTTTCCCAGCGGCTCGACACCAAGGTTGCGAAAGAGTTTGTGCGCTTCAAGCTCTGTTTCGTCGATGAGCAGCATGTAGCCGAAGCGGCGTGCGTCGTTGTAGGTGACCTTGCAGCCGCCAGCGAGGTGAAAGACGACATGATCATGCTTTGGATTACCGCCGGCGGCATGCGCATACCCACCAGGCGCGCTATGGGAAATATCAGAATTTGGCGCAGGCTCGATCGTGAACCTGCCGCTCATCCCTAAGTGCATGACGAGAACCTCGCCGCTTGAGAGGTGCGCCATCAGATACTTGGCTCGGCGTGATAGGGTCAGAACCTTTGCACCCTTTAGGCGCGCGACAAAGTTGTCGGGAAACGGAAAGCGCAGATTGGGCCGGCGCTGCTCGACTTTCGTCAGAGTTGCACCGGCCATCATTGGTTCCAGACCACGGCGAACCGTCTCAACTTCGGGTAACTCAGGCAAGCGGCATCTCTTCCAGTCTATATCGGCCCGACAGTTCTTTCATTTCACCGCCGCCAAAAACTAACCTTGCGGCGCAAAGCCGCCGGCATCTGGGTCGGTTGTCGTGGCGCACGGCTGCGAGCTTCGCTATTGTCCGCCCCATGAGCAAACACACCGACGACAATACGGCAACCAGCTTCGGTTTCCGACAGGTGCGCGAACAAGACCGGCAAGGGCTCGTCAATGACGTCTTTGCCACCGTCGCTGAGCGCTACGACTTGATGAACGACCTTATGTCTGGCGGGTTGCATCGGCTGTGGAAAGCCGATCTTATCAGCTGGCTCAATCCGCCAAAGGGGGCTCGTCCCTATAAGCTCATCGACGTTGCCGGTGGAACGGGCGATGTTTCAATGAGGTTCGTGCGTGCAGCGGGTCCCGGCGCTTCCGCCGTCATCTGTGATATTTCGAAAGAGATGCTCAGTGTCGGTGTCGAGAGAATTGGTGCCGCCGGGCTTGATGGACGTATCGAAGCGGTGGAAGGAAATGCGGAAAGCCTGCCGTTTGCGGAGCGCTCATTCGATGCCTACACGATCGCATTTGGCATTCGCAACGTTACTCATATCGAACAGGCGCTGAGCGAAGCCTACCGCGTACTCAAACCCGGTGGCAGATTTCTATGCCTGGAATTCTCTCAGGTGCAGGTGCCGATCCTCGAAAAACTCTACGACTTCCACTCGTTCGAAGTTATTCCGCGACTGGGGAAATTGGCGGCCGGTGCGGCAGAGCCCTACCAGTATCTCGTCGAGAGCATCCGCAAGTTTCCCGATCAAGAGCGTTTCGCCGACATGATCCGCACGGCATCATTCGAACGCGTCTCGTACCGCAACCTGACAGGCGGTGTTGCCGCCATTCACTCCGGCTGGAAGATCTGACGCCATGGCCTCAGCGGTGATGAATATGCTGCGGCTCGCGCGTGCCGGCATCGTGCTGGCACAGCATGGCGTGCGGTTTGTGCCCAAAGGCGAAAAGGTGCCGCTGGCACTGCATGCTGCGCGGCTTTTGACGTTGCCCATCCAGGCGCTCAGTTATCCATTCCGTATCGGACAGCCGAAGTCGAAACGCATATCAAATGCGCTGGCATCGCTGGGGCCGTCCTATATCAAACTGGGGCAGTTTCTGGCGACACGCGCGGACGTCATCGGTGAGGACCTCGCAGGTGATTTGGCGCACTTACAGGACAAATTACCACCCTTCTCAATGGCGGAGGCGCGCCGCGCCATTGAGGATGCATTAGGCGGCAAGCTTGAAGACCACTATGTCGAATTCGGCCCGCCGGTCGCGGCAGCTTCTATAGCGCAAGTGCATAAGGCGGTGGTGGTTGATAAAAGCGGCGAACGCCGCGATGTAGCCGTCAAGATCCTGAGACCCAGTGTCGAGCGACGCTTCAAGCGCGACCTGGACAGCTACTACTTCGTCGCGAACATGGTTGAGCGCTGGCACCCACCCTCGCGCCGCCTCAAACCCGTTGCCGTCGTCGACAATTTGAAGCGAACGACGGAGCTTGAACTCGACCTAAGGCTTGAAGCTGCCGCGATCTCCGAGATGGCGGACAACACCAAGGATGATGAGAAGTTCCGGGTGCCGGATGTTGATTGGCGGCGCACCTCCAAACGTGTTGTCACGCTGGAGTGGATCGATGCGACGCCGATCTGGGATCATGCGGCACTTAAAGAACGAAATTGCGATCTCAACGCACTTGGGCTCAATGTGCTGCAGTCGTTCCTGCGCCACGCAATGCGTGACGGTTTCTTCCACGCCGACATGCATCAGGGAAACCTGATGGTCGATGCCGAGGGGCGGTTGGTGGCCGTCGACTTCGGTATCATGGGGCGGCTGGGACAAATGGAGCAGAAGTTTCTTGCTGAAATTCTGTACGGGCTCATCACACGCGATTATACGCGAGCGGCCGCCGTGCATTTCGAAGCAGGATACGTTCCGCCGCATCAGCAGTTGGAAGTCTTCGCGCAGGCGATGCGTGCAATTGGCGAGCCAATCCATGGGCGCACAGCCGATGAAATATCAATGGCCGATCTGCTTGGCCAGTTGTTTGCCTACACGGACGTGTTCGATATGCAGACCCGTCCCGAACTCATCCTTTTGCAAAAAAGCATGGTGATCGTTGAGGGCGTGGCGCGATCGCTCGATCCGACACTGAATATCTGGACGGCAGCGGAACCGATCGCAAAGGAATGGGTGGAGCGCAATCTCGGCGCCGCGGGCCGCCTGCGTGAAGCGGGCGAGGGCGCGTCAACGCTCGGCCGACTGCTCGCGGACCTACCGCAGTTGGCAACACAGGCGAAAAGCAGCGCGCAGGCTTTTGCACAGATGGCGGATGAGGGCGTCAAGCTGGACGATGAAAGTGCGCGGCGGCTTGCAAACGCGCAAGCGCGCGCCAATCGCCGCAATGCCTGGCAGGTGTTTCTACCCGCGCTGTTCGTCGGTTTGATCGGTGGCGTCCTCGCTAGCAAATACCTTCTGGCCTATCTGCAGTAGCGCAGTCGAACAATGCGGTTATGGCATTGCGCGTCCCGTGCCTTGCGGCGACCTGCGGTGCAAGAAGAACAGCAATGCCATTAGTGCGGCGGCACCGGCATGTGCAATGAGGCCCAGCGGCGACAACAGGATCACACCTAGGACAGCGAGGGCCGACCGCATCCACATCGGCAATGGTGCTTCCCAATGACCTTCAAGCACGGCGCTCAACGCCCAGAGACCAAGGGCTGCGAACGCAAATATTGTCAACGCATCCAGCCATGATGCGCTTAGCAGCGGTGTGTAGGCGAACAGCAAGGGGATTATGTAGATGCCCTTGGCCGTGCGCCAAGCGGCGAGGCCGGTACGCATCGGCGGTGCCTTGGCGATCGCGGCTGCCGTGAAGGCGGCCAGGCAAACCGGTGGTGTCACGTTGGAATCCTGGCTTAGCCAAAAGACGATCATATGGGCTGACAAAAGTGCCGCCGCCGATGCGGTGGCAGTAAAACTTTGCTCATAAAGCATACTGCGCGCCTCCAGCGGCAGATCAGCAGCAAGAGATCGTGCTTCGGCAAGTGGAAGCGGGCTGGACAGCTTGGCGGCCAGCGAAGGATCGGCAAGTGCAAAAATTGCTCGGGCTCCTTCCGGCAACGCACCCGCAGCGATGAGATCGACAAGCTGGCTATGCAAAATCAACTGGTGCAATGCTGGAGCAGATAACGCGCCCAGAACGATATAGGATGCGGTCACGGGAAGACCCATGCCGAGGACGAGCGAGGCGACCGCAACAAGGATGACTGCGATGAACAAGTTGCCGCCCGCCCATTCGGATATCATCAATGAGAAGGTCGTGCCGACACCCACTGTTGCGATGACATTGACGATCAATCCGACGGAACACAACAGTACCGCTGTCGTCGTCATGTTGCGAGCGCCTAGCGCCAAAGCGTCCAGGATCTCCCGCAGGCCCATTGGAGTCGTCGTGAACCACGACCCGGCTATGCAGGCCAGAATACCGATGCAGGCGGCATAGGTTGGCGTGAAGCCTGCGATCAACATTGCAACGAGTGCGCCGATGGGAATGATAAAGACAGGACCGGAACGCCTAAGCACTATTGGCAACGGAGGTGCTTCGGGTCGCGCACCTGTCGAGGGTTCAACGCGCAAAGCAGCAATGCGCACGAAGTAGGCAACGGTGAGAAAGTAAAGCAGGGCGGGCAACAATGCAGCTGCGATGATGGTCGTGTAGGGGATCTGGGTTGATGCCGCCATGACAAAGGCGCCGGCTCCCATGACGGGCGGCATGAGCTGTCCGCCTGTGGACGCGGCTGCCTCGACACCACCGGCGAAGGGTCCTGGAAAGCCTGCGCGCTTCATCATCGGAATGGTAATGACACCCGTGGAGGCGGTGTTGGCAACAGCCGAGCCTGAAATCGTACCCGTCAGACCGCTGGCGATAACCGAGACGAAACCTGGTCCACCGCGAAACCTGCCGGCCAGTGCCGACGACAGGTCGATCAGAAAATCTCCGGCACCGGATTTGAGCAGGAAGGCGCCGAACAGAATAAACAGAAAGACATACGTGGCGGAGATACGCGCAATATTCCCAAACAGCGCATCGTCGCCGTAGACCGATCTGAACATCACCGTTTCAAGTGACAGACCTGGAAAGTGGAAGATACCGTTTATGTGCGCACCCCACCAGACGATGTAGCTGAGCGACAGCATGATTAGCGCGGGAATAATCCAACCCGTCGTGCGGCGCGTGAGTTCGATGGCGCCCAGGACAACGATCGCAGATGCGATCCAATCGGCGGTGCTAAGGCGAACGCCACGGGCAAATATAGCATCCTGGGCGAAGATCAAATATATGGCCGCACCGGCGACCAGCAGTCCGATTACTACGTCGAGCACACGCGCCCATGTCGTCAGTGCCCAGGCTTTCTGAGCAGCCGGCACGGTCAGCGCGCACAACAGCGCAAATCCGGCAAAATGAAAAATGTTCTGCGCCTGAACCGACACCGGATTGAAGAGGTTGAAATAGAGATGTGCGATAGAAATCGCGACACACAACGCGAATGTCAGCGCCGCCAAAGGGCCTTCCAGAAGCGGGGGGCCGCCGACGTGGTCAGGGCCTCGCAGCGGTGCATCATTTTCGAATCCGGGTGAAGGCATGCTGTTAAACAGTCTTTCACTGGTGTTGCAGCTCAGTCCGTGATCAAGGACGGAGGTATATCGATATTGCGCTCTTGAAAGTAACGTAGCGCACCTGGATGCAAGGCAAGAGGCAGACCGCGTGTTGCAGCTTCCAGCGACATTGCCGCGGTAGCTTTGTGGATTGCCTTCAGAAAGCTAAGGTTTTCAAAGATTGCCTTGGTGATGAGGTAGACGTCCTCGTCCGGGACATCAGCATGAACGGCAAGAATATTGGGCTGTGCAATGGTTGTCACGGCTTCGTCCTGGCCGGGATAAGTCTTGGCTTTGATTTCGAATGGCGACCAAAGGCGGAGACCGCCGTCTGCCGTTTTGGCCTGCTCGGGGGTGAAAGAGAGAAGGCGGACCTTGCCGGGCATCGCAGCAAAGAGTTTTGTGACTGCGCCTACGGGCACACCGGCTGATGTGTTCATGCCGACCGCCCTGGCGTTTTGAACGGAGTCCGCACTCGGGCCGTAGCCACCATGAAAGAGCCTGTAATCCTGCGCGATGTCGAGGCCAAAATTCTTTAAGATGTGAGCGTTCGAGCCGAGCGTTCCTGAATTCTTTTTGCCCAGCGCAACGACCGCGCCTTTGGCAGCGACAAAATCAGCGAACGTGCCGGTCTTAGCCATACTTTCGCGTAAGACAAAGTGCTCTACATTCTGCCAAAGCATGGTGATGGAGCGCAGAGTGTTTTGCGGCCCCTCGGCTGCTAGCGGGCCTGACCCGGCGCGCGCATGAGCAGCATAGAGCCCCTGTAGTATCGCGAAGTGGGCTTCCTTTTCACGCAGTAACCGGAGGTTCTCAGCCGAACCAGCTGAGTTGATGGCGGCGAGGCTCACACCCTTATTCGATTGAAGCTTTACTTTTACCAGCGTCGCCAGCGCGACGCCAACCGGATAGTACGTACCGCCCGTTGAGGCTGTTGCTAGAATGTATGACCGATCGTTTGCTGCACGCGCCTCGCCTGCCGCAATTGCAAGGGGCGCAAACAATAGGACTGCCGCTGCGATGATCGATTTGAGCTTCATGCCCTCTCCACTCTAAACAGTTTTTCGACGGCAAGGAGTTCAGCAGCGCGCGGTCATGCCAAATCAACATCCGACCGGCCGACGCCTGAATAGCGGAAGCCGGCGGCAGTGGCCGCATTTGTCTGATAAATGTTGCGCAAGTCCACAAGCAGGTCGCCGCTCATTTTTGCGCGCAATTCATCCAAGCGCAGCGCCCGAAATTCATTCCACTCCGTTAGCACCGTCAATAAATCGGCACCTTCGGCCACACTCGATGCATTGTCGCACCAATCCACGCCGGGCAACAGGGGCTCGGCCTGAGCGCGTCCTTCCGGATCGTAAGCGCGGATGGTCGCTCCACGTTCCTGCAGCAACGGAATGATCACGAGGCTAGGTGCGTCACGCATGTCATCGGTATTGGGCTTGAAGGTCACCCCAAGGACACCAATGGTCTTACCGCGCAGCGAGCCCCCGATGGCAGCTTCAATCCTGTGGGCCATGGCGATCTTGCGTTCATCGTTGACACGCTGCACCTGCTCGATCAGCGAGACCGGTGTCTTGGCTTCCCGGCCGGTACGAATGATTGCAGAGACGTCCTTGGGGAAGCAGGAGCCGCCGTAGCCAGGACCTGGATGCAGGAATTTGTCGCCGATCCGCCGGTCTTTACCGATAGCGGTCGCAACTTCCTGGACGTCGGCGCCAACCTTTTCGCACAAGTCAGCGACTTCGTTGATGAAACTGATCTTCATGGCAAGGAAGGCGTTTGCCGCATACTTGGCCAGCTCGGCTGATTCCCGTGAAACAAAAATCACAGGCGCATTGCGAATCGCCAATGGCTTATATAGCTGCTCCATGACGTCACGTGCACGCGTATCGTCGGTGCCGACGAGCACGCGATCGGGATGGGTGAAATCCTGAATGGCAGAGCCTTCGCGCAGAAATTCCGGATTGGAGCAAATCGCAAAATCCGCATCGGGCCGCAACTCGCGCAGCCTACGCTCAATTTCACGGCTCGTGCCCACCGGCACAGTCGACTTGGTCGTCAGAACAGTAAATCCGGAGAGATGCGGGGCAATATCCTCAATTGCAGCGTACACATATGTCAGGTCCGCATAACCGTCGCCACGGCGCATGGGCGTACCAACGGCCAGAAAGACGATGTCTGCAGCCTTGACGGCCGCCCCCAGATCATCACCGAACTGAAGACGTCCTGCAGACATATTGCGTGCCAGCAAATCATCCAAGCCCGGCTCAAAGATCGGCGACTTACCGCTTTTCAGCTGATCGAGCCGATTTTGATCCTTATCGATACATGCGACCGACCAGCCGAATTCGGAAAAGCAGGCTGCCGATACCAGGCCGACATAGCCTGCACCGATCATGCAGATATTCATTCACGCTCCCCCTGCCCGAACGGCAGGCCTTTATGTTGCAGCATCAAGCATTTTTAATCGCCGGCCATCCGTCTTCGCGCGGGCGTTACCAAAGTTGAGGCCACGTGCTGCACTGCAATATCCTCTGCCGGGCTGGGCCCGGATAGCCAGCTAACATAGCATTGTCCCAGGTGCACCAGAGATTGCGGCCGTTAGCGACAAAAAATGCGTGGGTGAAGGCGACAAACTGTACTGAAGTGCAATGGCCGCCCACCTCAGGCTCGGCGACAATGGCGAGGGCGCAGGTCTATCCGTCCAGCGCTTTTTGGTCGATGCATTAGAGACTTGGTCAAGACCTCGTCTTCGTGCATAGTTAGATAACCAATAAAAATCAGATAGCCAGGAGGGGAAATGCTTCAGTCGCTGGTGATCGACCCGGGTAAATGTACGGGCTGTAAACAATGCGAAATGGCCTGCTCGTTAGAGAACGAAGGTGAGTTTAACGTTGCGAAGTCGCGTATTCGCGTATTCGACTTCCATACCGAAGCCCGCTTTGTGCCCTATACCTGCACACAATGTGCAGAAGCCTGGTGTCAGCAGGCCTGCCCCGTCAACGCTATTACGACGAATGAATCGGGCGTGAAGATCGTTCACGAGAACCTGTGTGTCGGCTGTAAGGTGTGCACAATCGCGTGCCCGTTCGGAACGGTCAACTACAACGCCTCGACCGGCAAGGTCATCAAATGCGACCTGTGCGGCGGCAAGCCAGCGTGCGCGGAAGCCTGTCCGACTGGCGCGATCACATTCCAGGACAGCGAGCAAGCCGGATTTGATAAAATGAAGGCGTGGGCGACGAAGACTGGGACGGGCGAGGCCGACGGTCCCAATTTGCCGGCCAAACATTAGAAGCCCCGCGCAATAAAACTGGTTTTTCGTCACGCGAACCAGCAGCCTGTGACCTGCTACCCTTGAGGTGGCATTAACCCAGCCGCTGGTCAGGACTTTAAGCTTAAGACAACGGGGCCCGATAAACCTTTGTATCGATGGGTCCCAGGGAGAGAAACATGGGTTGGACGAGAAAGATCCTGAGAATCAACCTCACCGAGGGCACAGTCAAGGAAGAGCCGCTCAACATGGACTGGGCAGCGCAGTACTTAGGCCAGCGCGGGCTTGCCACGAAGTATCTCGTGGAAGAGATCGACCCTAAGACCGATCCGCTCGGTCCTGACAACAAGCTGATTTTCGCAACCGGCCCGCTGACGGGAACATGTGCCGCCACGGGCGGGCGTTACTCAGTCATCACCAAGGGCGCCCTGACCAATGCGATCGCCTGCTCAAACTCTGGCGGCTATTGGGGTGCGGAGCTGAAGTTTGCTGGTTGGGACATGGTGATACTTGAAGGCAAATCACCCAAACCGGTCTACTTGTCCATTATCGACGACAAGGTCGAGATCAACGACGCAAGCGAGATCTGGGGCACGTCCGTGTGGAATACGGACGAATGGATCAAGGCCAAGCACCAGGACCCGATGATGCACATTGCTACCATCGGAATCGCTGGTGAGCAGCAAGTTCTCTATTCCGCTATCGTCAACGATCTACACCGGGCCGCTGGGCGCTCGGGTGTCGGCGCGGTCATGGGATCGAAGAACCTCAAAGCCGTGGCTGTGCGTGGGACCAAGGGCGTCAAGGTCAAAGACGGTTCCGCCTTCCTGAAAGCAACCGCTGCGGGCAAGAAGGTTCTGGCCGAAAACGCGGTTACCGGCGAAGGCCTGCCAACGTTTGGCACCCAGGTGTTGATGAACGTCATCAACGAAGCCGGCGCGATGCCGACGCGCAATCACCGCGACGTGCAGTTCGAAGGCGCACACGACATTTCGGCCGAAGCCATGGCAACGCCGCGCGATTCGGACGGCGAAAAGAACTTGCAGACCAATCAGGCATGCTTCGCCTGCACGATTGCCTGCGGGCGCATTTCAAAGATCGACGAAAAGCACTTCACCGTACAGAACAAGCCGGAATACTGGCATGCCTCGGGTGGTCTGGAATACGAAGCCGCCTGGGCACTGGGTTCGAACACTGGTGTCGACGATCTGGAAGCCCTCACGTATGTGAACTTCATCTGCAATGAGCAGGGGCTAGATCCGATTTCGTTTGGAGCTACCGTTTCTGCGGCCATGGAGCTTTATGAAACGGGCGCGATCACTTCTGAGAATACCGGTGGTCTAGAGCTGAAATTCGGGTCGGCTGAAGCGTTGGTCAAATGCGTCGAGCTTACCGGTAAGGCAGAAGGCTTCGGCAAGGAGCTGGGCCTTGGGTCGGCACGACTGACCGCCAAATACGGCAAACCGGAATTGGCGATGGCTGTTAAGGGCCAGGAGTTCCCCGCTTATGACTCGCGCGGCATCCAGGGCATGGGTCTGACGTATGCAACTTCCAACCGCGGCGCTTGCCATCTGCGGTCCTACACAGTGTCGTCGGAAATTCTTGGAATTCCCGAGAAAACAGATCCGCTTGCGACAGACGGCAAGCCGGCGCTCGTCAAGGCGTTCCAGGACGCAACCGCTGCTGTCGACAGTTCTGGCCTGTGCGTGTTCACAACGTTCGCATGGACACTCAATGACATTGCACCGCAGGTGGATGCGGCATGCGAAGGGGACTGGTCGCCAGACAAGCTTCTTGAGACCGGCGAGCGCATCTGGAACATGGAGCGCGTGTTCAACAATAGGGCTGGCTTTACGGCTGCGGATGACAAACTGCCACCGCGGCTGGTCAGCGAGCCAGCTCAGACCGGACCTGCAAAGGGTCTCGTCAACGGCTTAGAGAAGATGCTGCCAGAATATTACCAGCTGCGAGGCTGGACCAACGAAGGTGTCCCAACCAACGAGACACTTTCACGGCTGCAGCTCTAATGAGCTTTTTGCGCGAAGCGGCTCCAGCAACTGGGGCCGCTTTTTTGCGTTTTTCTGCCTCATCGGGAGTGAGTAAATGAATTATGTCGTTCTTGGTGCAGGACCGGCCGGCGTTACTGCTGCCGAAACCTTGCGCAGCGTCGATAAGACCGCATCGATTACACTTGTCGGCGGGGAGCCCGAACCGCCCTACAGCCGAATGGCAATCCCCTATTACATTTACGGCAAGGTTGGCGAGGACGGCACGTATTTGCGCCAGGACCCGGCGCACTACGACAAACTCAACATCAAGTATGTTACTGGGGAAGCCACCAAGCTTGACCCGGCGTCCAAGACGCTAACACTAAAGGACGGCGGCAAGGTCAGCTACGACAAGCTTCTCATTGCAACCGGTGCGTCCCCGATCATTCCGCCACTTCCCGGAGCAACTCTGCAAGGTGTTCACACGTGCTGGACGCTACCGGACTCGCGCGCGATTCTGAAGCTGGCTGATAAGGGCGCACCCGTGGTGCTGGTCGGCGCCGGTTTTATCGGATCGATCGTTCTGGAGGCGCTATATCTACGTGGCTGCCAGCTGACTGTTGTCGAAATTGCGCCGCGCATGGTCGCACGCATGATGGATGAAACGGCTGGCGGTATGCTCGGACGGTGGTGCGAGAAGAAAGGCGTTCGCGTCCTGACAAACACAAAGGTCGAAAAGGTAACCTCCAACGTCACCAAGAAGAACCTGTGGGGTCGAATGTTCGGCTCTGGTGACGACAATAAGGAAGAGGGAGGAGGTTCGCGTCTCTCTGTGCACCTTTCGGATGGTCAAACTATACCGGCTGCACTTGTCGTTATGGCGGCAGGTGTGCGCTCGAACGTCGGTTTTCTGGAAGGATCAGGTGTCGAAGTTAATGTCGGCATCAAGGTCGACGACACCTTGCAAACGACCGTACCGGACGTCTATGCCGCTGGCGATTGCTGCGAGGGTGTTGATTTGTCTACAGGCAAACCGGACATGCTCGCCATTCAGCCCGTCGCGGTCGAGCATGGACGGATCGCAGCGCTCAACATGGCTGGACACACACACAAACACCGCGGTTCGCTCAACATGAACGTGCTGGATACGATGGGCCTCATCTCGTCGTCGTTTGGACTATGGCAGGGTGTCGACGGTGGAAAGACGGCACGGCTCGTCGACGAGGAAAACTTCAAATATCTGAAGCTCAACTTTCACGGCAACAAAATGGTCGGTGCGCAGTGCGTCGGGCTCACAGACCATGTGGGTATGCTGCGTGGCTTGATCCAAACGGGCTTCGATCTTGGTGAATGGCGCGACACGCTGATTGAGTCGCCGGAACGTTTGCGCGAGGCCTATGTTGCGGTAGCGCAGTCGCCACCGAGCCATGGACCAACCGGGCCGCATATCAACACGCCGAAGAAAAGCGAATCGGCGCACGCGTAACGACGACGTTTGATAGGCCGTTACGCTTAGGGCGCTGAAACGAGAGCCCCGATATCATAGCCGTCAGGGCCACCGTTCACATGGTGAATCCTGCCGGCTTTTTTTCTTATACGCTGTCGGCAATTTCGGGGAAGGCATCGGCCAGACTGTCCTGCCAAAACTTCGGACAAGCACCGAATATTTTTTGAAACTTTTGCGTCGAGAGGCGCGAGTCTGCGGGCCTCGGTGCCTTGAGCGGAAACTCGCTGGAGGGAATGGGAATGAGCTTGGGAACTTTGAGACCGGCCTCCTTGCCCAAGCGAAATATCTCTGCGGCAAGTCCGTGCCAGGTTGTCTCGCCTGAACCTGCAAGGTGATAGGTTCCCCACACGCGATCACCGTCCGGCGCTTCGATCAAGCGTGGAGCGATTTCCAAAATATGATGCGCTAGGTCGCCGGCGAGTGTCGGTGAACCATGCTGATCATTGACCACTTTCAACTCTTCGCGCTCGCGCGCCAAACGAAGCATTGTGCGGGCGAAGTTGCTACCGTCCGGCCCATAGACCCAAGACGTTCTTAGTATGATGTGGCGCGGCAGCACTGAGGCCACGGCCATCTCGCCAGCCACCTTGGATGCGCCGTAGGTTCCCAACGGACAAACTTCGTCGTCTTCCTCATATGGCTCACCCTTCAAGCCGTTAAAGACATAATCGGTGGAAAGCTGCACGAGTGGCAGGCCCTTTGCCGCGCAATATGCGGCAAGCGCGGCGGGCCCCTTGACGTTGGTGTGACCGGCTTCTTCGGGATGATCTTCCGCGTCGTCAACGGACGTGTAGGCCGCGGCGTTAATGACAAGCGCAGGTTCGGCGGATTGCAGGAAGGCGGCAATACTATCCAGTTCACCCACATCCACGTGCGGCCGGCCGGCCGCCAAAAGCGGTATGGATCGAGCATTGGCCGCGCGTTGCAGCGCGCAAGAAACCTGGCCGGATCGGCCGATGACGGCAATGGTCTTGTTCGCCATGCTTTGAAATCCCCCGCCGGCCAACCTCAATCGTTCATCAATTGAAACCGGCCTCGGCCGCACTCTTAGCACGCAGCCACGCCAATGTATCAGCTGCCAGGCACTTTCTTTTTCTTTCTGGCACGGTCAGTCGCAACGGCGCTCGCGGGATCATCCGGCCAGACGTGCTTCGGATAGCACCCTTTCATTTCCGCTTTGACCGAGCTCCACGTGCCTGACCAAAAGCGGGGCAGATCGCGGGTGATCTGGACCGGTCTGTTGGCTGGCGAGAGGAGATGGAGCGTCAAGGGCAGGCGCCCCTTGGCGAGGCTGGGATGAATGTTGATGCCATAGAGCTCTTGTACGCGGATGTGCAAAGCGGGTGCATCTTCACCTTGGTAATCGATTGAGTGTCGATTCCCTGTTGGCGCGGTGAAGTGTGTAGGCGCCTGATCGTCTAATTTTTCCAACAGCGGATAGGGCAGCAGACCTTGCAACGCATTGTCGAGGTCTGCCGCGGTGATCTGGCTCATTCGCATTTTGCCGACGATAAATGGCGCAAGCCATTGCTCGGCTGATTTTTCAAGAGCCTCATCCGTGAGGTCTGGCAATACGTCGACACCGGAAGCAGAGAGAAATCCAACGCGCGCGCGTGTCTGCAACTGCTGAGGCGACCAGGGCAACCGGTCGATGCCACGTGCGGCAAGACCGCGCGCGAGAATGGCGGCGAGTTCTTCATCGCTCACGTCAATGTCGGTACGCGCAGCCGCACTTTCCTTAAGCACTATGTTATCCAAACGTCCGACGCGGCGCAGAGATACCCCCCCAGATTGGACGTCGAACGACGCTTCGCTGCATGTGGTTATTCTTGAAGCGGCGAAGTCTTCCACTTGCGACTGCGACGCCTGACAAGCAAGCAGGATACGCGCGCGATCGGCAGCGCCTTGCAATTCTGCAACCACAACAAATTTGGACCTTGCTAAGGGATCGTCCTCGGGTAGCCTCGCTCGGCGGCCATTAGCGAGGAGAAACTCGCCGGCACCTCCGCGCGCAATCCCAACTCGCTCGGGAAACGCCAGGTTCAAAATTTCTGCAAGCGAGGGCTCGCTCGACCCGGCGCGCTGCCCCGGCTCGCATGTGCCCTGAGCCGATGCAGCTCGTGCCCATTCATCCGCCAGCCGACGCATCCGTTTTGCGCGCGCAGACCCATCGCGCTGAAATTTGTCCAACCTCACGGAAAGGTCCGTCTCACGACCTCCCAAACCTTGCTCGACGAGAATAGCGGCGATTGAGGCGGCCTTTTTGGCCGCACCGCGTCGGGCTGCCTCAACCAACATGCAAGCCAGACGCGGTGGTAGCGGTAACTTGTGGATGGCGCGTCCCAGATTTGTGATGCGTCCATCGGCATCAATCGCCTGCAGCGCCCGCAACTCGGTCTTGGCTGCCGCCAGGGCACCGACGGGCGGGACGTCAAGCCAATCGAGGTCTGTGGGATCGGTGACACCCCATTCGGAACAATTGAGACAAAGTCCGGAGAGGTCGGCGTTAAAGATTTCGGGGGACTTGTGCGCGGGAAGTGCACGTGTCTGCGGTTCGTCCCACAACCGATAGCAAAAGCCTGGGCTCGTGCGGCCGGCGCGTCCACGGCGCTGATCGACTGAGGCACGCGAAGCGCGCAGGGTTTGAAGACGCGTGATGCCTACGCCCGGTTCAAAACGCGGGACACGTGCCAAGCCGCAATCGACGACAACTGTCACACCTTCGATGGTGAGCGAGGTCTCGGCCACATCGGTTGCGAGAACGACCTTGCGCCGGCCCGGTGGAGCCGCCGCGATGGCTGCATCCTGCCGTTTCGGATCGAGTGCACCAAAGAGCGGTGCAATGTCCGTGTCAGCAGGAAGCTCCGCCTCAAGCAATCTTTGCTCTACGCGCAGAATTTCGCGCTGTCCCGGCAGAAAAGCCAGAATCGAGCCCGTGTGACGACGCAATGCGAGTCCAATAGTCGCCGCCATCTGCTGTTCCATCGGCTTGGTCGTGTCGCGCCCCAAATACTGCGTTTCGATCGGAAAGGAGCGGCCGGAGCTTTCGATCGCGGGTGCGTCATCCAGATAGGCTCGGAGCTCTTCATCCTGCAGCGTTGCGGACATCGCTAAGATACGTAAACCCTCCCGCAAGGCGCCTTGCGTGTCGCGGGCTAATGCCAATCCAAAATCAGCGTCGAGAGATCGTTCGTGAAACTCATCGAAGAGTATCGCACCGATACCATTCAATGCAGGATCATTGAGGATCATGCGTGTAAAGACGCCTTCGGTGACAACCACGATCCGCGTCTTGTCAGAGACGCGTGTCTCAAGGCGCGTGCGCATACCGACCGTTGCGCCGACACTTTGCCCCAGTGAGCGGGCCATACGCTGAGCTGCGTTGCGGGCGGCAATCCGCCGGGGCTCCAGCAGAATGATCTGTTGCCCAGCAAGCCAAGGCTCGTTCAGAAGGAACAGCGGGATGCGGGTCGTCTTGCCGGCACCAGGCGGTGCCATCACAACGGCGGTTGTGCCATTGCACAAGGCTTGTCGCACCTGGGGCAGAACCGCGTCGATGGGCAAAGGCGAATCGATGAACGACTGGCCGGTCATGTCGCTGTCCCGTTTTCATCGATAGCCATCGCAATTGCCAGGCTTAGGCGGCCGATTGGGCTAGTGCCTTTTCAGCGCTTGCACGGATGGCAGCGATATTGGCGGCATATGCGTCCTGCCCGTCGCCTTTGAAAACGGCTGAGCCAGCGACCAGGACATTGGCGCCGGCGGCTGCCACGAGTGGCGCGGTCTTTGGTGTCACGCCACCATCGATCTCAATATCGATAGGCCGGTCGCCGACCATTTTCTTCACCCGCGCAACCTTATCGACAACCGCAGGAATAAACGCCTGCCCGCCAAACCCCGGATTGACTGTCATCAGCAGGATCAGATCGAGCCTGTCGAGAACGTATTCGATCACGCTTTCCGGCGTCGAAGGATTTAGCGAGACCCCTGCCTTGCACCCAAGCGCACGAATGGCCTGTAGCGATCTGTCCAAATGGGGGCCCGCTTCGGCATGCACCGTAATGATATCAACACCTGCTTCGGCGAACGCTTCCAGGTACGGGTCGGCAGGCTCGATCATCAAATGACAATCGAACACCTTTTTCGAGGACGACCGGATCGCCTTAACAACCGGTGGGCCAAACGTGATGTTGGGGACGAAGTGCCCGTCCATGACATCGAGGTGAATCCAATCAGCACCGGCAGTGTCAACGGCGGATACTTCCTCGCCAAGACGCGCAAAGTCGGCGGAAAGAATCGAGGGTGCGATAATGAGCGGCCGCGACATAGCTTGTGTTCTCCTGCTCCACCTTATGCGAACGATGCTCGAACCAATGGACTGCCTGCACGACTCCAGAGGGCGTCCGGGTTTTTCACAGCGATTCTGTTTCGTACAGGCTACCTTACCAGCCGCAAAAGCGTCCTTCCAAGTCCGATGGGACTGACTATCCACGTTTGCCTAGCAGGATACGCCAGAGGTTGGGCCTTTTTAGACATGCGGAGGGTCAAGTCTATAGCGGTGTTTGCATCAAAGCGCGCGGCGGCGGCGCTCGACCAGCTGCATGATCATTGGCGTAAATATGAGCTGCATGGCGAGATCTGTCTTGGCGCCAGGGATTGCGATCGAGTTGGCGCGCGACATAAAGCTCCCGTGCAGCATTGCCAGCAGGTATGAAAAATCTATTCCCCTGGGCCGCGCGAACCGGATCACAACCATGGATTCTTCCAACGTAGGGATCGCGCGTGCGATGAATGGGTTGGAGGTATCAACCATTGGGACACGCTGGAAATTGATATCTGTCTCGGAGAACTGGGGGCAGATGTATTTCACATAATCAGGCATACGGCGCAGGATGATTTTGGTGGCGTCTTCGGTAGAATAGCCGCGTACCGCGCGGTCGCGGTGAATCTTCTGAATCCATTCAAGGTTGACGACTGGTACAACACCAACCTTGAGGTCAGAGTACCGGGCAATATTGACGTTCTCAGTTACGGCAGCCCCGTGCAGGCCTTCGTAAAAAAGTATTTCTGACTCTGACGGGAGATCGCGCCATTGGCTGAAGGTACCGACCGGTATGCCATACCGGCCGGCCTCGATTTCGTCGTGGGCATAGTTGCGCGTGCGGCCCGTGCCGGTCTCGCTGTAGGACTTAAACGTTTCCTCTAATACGTCCAGGAGATTGGCGGCCTCACCAAAGTGGCTGAAGTGATCGTTACCCTCAGCTGTAGCGTGATCAATTTCGACCTGCATTTGATGGCGGTCGTAGCGATGAAACGCATCACCTTCGATAAAGCACGCGCGAATATTCTCGCGCCTGAAGATCTTCTCAAACGTTCGTCTAACTGCGGTGGTTCCGGCTCCCGATGAACCGGTAACAGAAATGATTGGGTGCTTTATTGACATGGCGCGCTTGGCCTCTTTGCTCGCGTCGTTGCACTTCTTGTTCTTGTACCCTTGAATGCGTTAGCAAGGGCTGTTGCATCATAGA
This sequence comes from Hyphomicrobiaceae bacterium, assembly GCA_965222485.1. Taxonomy (GTDB): domain Bacteria; phylum Pseudomonadota; class Alphaproteobacteria; order Rhizobiales; family Hyphomicrobiaceae; genus CBDCUC01. The sequence goes on along the minus strand of CBDCUC010000040.1, from coordinate 467,641 downwards.
CGGAACAACCCGCGCCGGCCAAACAGAGGCGAGCGCTCGCCATAAGCCTCTGGCTGGCCGTAAATGCGCACAACATAGTCGACCTCTGTGTGCGAACCTATGATCACGGGTGTCTTTTGATCAAGCTTGCGCGGCTCGATGGAAAGTACCGAACGTCTGCCGGTCGAGGCCTTGCCGCGCGCCTGTTCGACAATAAAAGCAATTGGATTTGCTTCATAGATCAGCCGGATCTGACCCCGTTCGAACCCCGGCCGTTTGTCCGCGGGGTACATATAAATGCCGCCATGCATGAATATGCGAAAGATCTCCGTGACGAGCGAGCCGCTCCAACGCATGTTGAATGCGACCTGTCGCGGACCATGTGTACCTCGCATGCAATCATCGACATATGTTCGGATCGCATCGTCCCAGTGCATGTAGTTGGATGCGTTTACGGCGAAGACACGGGTATGAGGGTTAATCTCGACAGCACGGTCCGTGAGACAGAAGGTTCCGCGCGGCGGATCAAGAGTAAAAATGTGTGTGCCGTTTCCGAGTGACAGAACAAGTGCCGTCTGAGGACCGTAGACGATAAAGCCCGCGGCCAGTTGGTCTTCGCCAGCTTGCAGGAATGCTGAGGCCGGATTGTCGGGATCAAGATTGGCAGGTGCGGGCAGGACGGAAAACACCGTGCCCATAGTCGTGTTGGTATCAATCGTGGTGGAGCCATCCATGGGATCGACCGCGACGAGCAACGGGCTGTCGCGATTGATGACCCAGGGATCGCGCAAGACTTCCGAAGCAACTGCAGCGACCGGACAGGTACGCAACGCTCTGACAATGAAATCGTTTGCGATCAGGTCGAATACCGTTGGCCGTTCGGCAACGCCGTTTCCTTGTCCATTAGCGGTGGAGGTCGATGCCGGCAGTCCGGCAAGCGATCCACGGGCGGCAAGCGCACCAATTTCACGACAGGCACTGCAGATCGCCATGATGGTCGCAGCGATGTCTGCGCGCCGTGCGTCAGCAACGGCCCAGTCGTCTAGAAAAGTTTGCAGATCCAGTACGCCCGCCATGTCTCTAAACCCTCACAACATGACGAACTCTCTGGGCCGGCGCCCCGGTCAGCTTGGAAACAACGTCAACGCAGCCACGCGGCATCCCTGCACCTGATCACAAAAAGCCATTGAACTTTCAGAGCACCAATAACAACACGCCGGTATTGACGCTGGCAAGTGTCTCCGAGGTCGCGCTTTTTCCCAATCTAAACGAGGCAGAACGGTGCGCGCCAAAAGAAGCGCGTCCAGTTATGTTGCATACACTTGTCTGAAAAAGTGGAACAAGCCGAACGCGTGGAACCGGGGCTTACAGCATCCGCCTCGCCCGCCGTCTTACTAGCGGGCGAGGCGGATGTCGCCGTGATCAACTTAGAACAGCCCTTCAATCTGACCGTTGTCGTCAAGCCGGATTGCTTCGGCTGCGGGCGTACGCGGCAGGCCAGGCATGCGCATGATTGTTCCGCAAACGACGACGATGAATTCAGCTCCCGCGGCCAGTATAACTTCGCGCACAGGCACCACGTGACCTGAGGGGGCACCGCGAAGATTTTGATCAGTTGAGAAGGAGTACTGTGTCTTGGCCATGCAGATTGGAAGCTTGCCCCATCCCCCGGCCTCAAATTCCTTTAGCTGATTGCGCACTGATGCATCGGTAGAAATGTCCGACGCGCCGTAGAGCTGTGTCGCGATCGTACGGATTTTGTCAATAAGCGGCATGTCATCCGGATAGATCGGCTTGAAGGCTGCGGCGCCCCCATCGCAGACCTCGACGACATGGCGCGCGAGCTCTTCGGTACCGGCCCCGCCGTCGGCCCAGTGCGTGCACAAGAAGGCTTTCGTTCCGTAGCTCTCCGCAACTTCCTTGACGGCTGCAACCTCTGCATCGGTGTCGGTGATGAAACGATTGATGGCGACAACCGGCGGCACACCAAACTTCTTCATGTTTTCAAGGTGGCGCTTCAAGTTCTCGCAACCGGCGCGTACCGCTTCCACGTTTTCGTGCTTGAGATCATCTTTGGATACGCCGCCGTGCATCTTCAGAGCGCGTACGGTTGCAACGATGACTGTAGCATCAGGGCTCAGGCCCGCCATGCGGCACTTGATGTCATAGAATTTTTCCGCACCCAAGTCGGCACCGAATCCGGCTTCGGTGATGACATAGTCACACAATTTCAATGCGGTCTTCGTTGCCAGAACCGAATTGCAGCCATGCGCGATATTTGCAAACGGGCCGCCGTGAATAAACGCTGGATTGTTTTCCAGCGTTTGCACCAGGTTCGGCATGAGCGCGTCTTTCAGCAACACTGTCATCGCGCCGTCGGCCTTCACGTCGCGTGCGTAGACCGGCTTCTTCTCGCGTGTGTAAGCAACGACAATGTTGCCCAGACGGCGCCGCAGATCTGCAAGGTCGGTGGCGAGGCACAGAATTGCCATCACTTCGGATGCAACGGTGATGTCAAATCCGTCTTGGCGCGGAAATCCGTTCGCCACGCCGCCCAAGGAATTGACAATTTGGCGCAGCGCCCGATCGTTCATATCAAGAACGCGGCGCCATGAGACGCGTCGTTCATCGATGCCGAGACTGTTGCCCCAGTAGATGTGGTTGTCGATCATCGCGGCCAGCAAGTTGTTGGCCGATGTGATGGCGTGAAAATCGCCAGTGAAATGCAAGTTGATATCTTCCATCGGGACGACTTGCGCATACCCTCCGCCGGCGGCACCACCTTTCATTCCGAAACAGGGACCAAGCGAGGGTTCGCGCAGGCAGGCTATTGTCTTCTTGCCCAGTCGTGAGAGGCCATCGTGAAGGCCGACCGTCGTTGTTGTTTTGCCCTCGCCGGCGGCAGTCGGATTGATCGCGGTAACAAGGATGAGCTTGCCATCCTTGCGGTCCTTTAGCGTGCCAATGAATTCCTGGGAGATCTTCGCCTTGTAGGGTCCGTAGTTGAGCAACGCTTCGCCTGGAATGTCGATCTTTGCGGCGGCTACCCCTATCGGTTGAAGCTTGGCTTCGCGCGCGATCTCGATGTCCGACTTAACACTCATTGTATTCCCTCCTGCCGCAGACGGGCGTTCATTTTGTTGTTTTTCGTGGTTCGATGACACAGGCTTGGTATCGCTGCCGTTTCCTCCATGAAGCAGACGCCCAATTCTGCGCCAGAAGCCAGGACGACTCTTGTTGTTGTCTTGTTCCTTCGGCAAATAATTGCTCCAGCTCTGACGTTTGGTGATGGCCAATATTTCTGGGAGACAAGATAATTTCGCCGGGAAATTGATTTGCGTCCAGCGTGCAGTTTGGACAAATGCCTCCCGCCAAGATGGTTACCAGTCGATTTCACAGTCCCGCGCTTGCTTCCAAGTTTGGCGGGAGGCCGGTCATCCCGGGGATTGGCGGCGGCGCAGGGACGGGCCATAAAGGGGGGAAAGCCCCTGACTTTTCAGTCTTTTCCTGATCTTGACGTCTAAGATGACCCCTCAGATCGGAAGGCTTGTGACGGCTCGGCGCAAAAGTGCATGTCGATGGGCGTTGCGGCCAAGTGCCGCCGATCGAAATGCGGATTGGCCTAGACCCGCCAGGTAGTCGGAAGAGCGTGAAGTTTGATTTCAGTGAGTGGAAACAATGGACGGTCGCTTTCCTGACAGTCGGCTATGCAAGCTGGACAGCTGCGAAAGCATCGCGTCTTCGTGACAAGGTTGTGGCCTCGACACGCAGCTTGGCTTCAGGATAGGATGTACTTTAGTCGCACGCTGTGCTTGTTATGCAGCGCGAACGTGCGGGCTTTTTGATGCGGTCGGTATCGTATCTCGCAACTTCCATCAGCTTGGGTCGTCCTCTGCAATCCAGTGGCAGGTGGCGATGGACGCTGACCAGCGATCAATCGGTAGGTGGGCCGGCCGGGCCGCTCGATCGGCCAGGACCCCGGGGTGCAGAGGCATGCCTATGCGAATTGCCAAGGCTAGTGTTCATAAGCCCTTGACCAGTCCAGTTGAATTCACGACATACACACCGGAAAGAGAGAGCATTCGTTGCGCAATTTGCAACAGAATGAGGAGCTGATAACAGCGGCTGGGCGGTTGGTCGGCCTCCGGTCCGATTCATCGACAATCACCGGCCCAAAACGTTATCGCAAAACGCGGCTGGCGAGCGAAGACCTAAGCGCCAATCGCTTCATGCGTCTGATAACGAAATAAGGAATAAGGAATGGGCGACATGTCGCAAGGGGGGAAGCGCTTGGCAGCTAAATCCAATGGGAAGGGTAAGCGTGCCAACCATCCGGGCGCAGGACGCCGGAATGCGTTGCTTTATCCTAAAGGCCGGGTGTTGGCCGATAGCGATGTCGAAAGTGCACGCAAGCTTGTCGGAGATGGGCCATATGAACGGGCCCTCTTAATCGAGTACCTGCATAAAATACAGGATGCAGAAGGATGTTTGCCTGCAAGCCACCTACATGGCCTGTCGCAGTTGATGCGCATTCCCATGGCGGAAGTTTTCGAAGTTGCCACGTTCTACGCTCACTTTGACGTTGTCGACGATGATGAGGAGCGGCCGGAGAAAACAACCATCCGCGTTTGCGACAGTCTGTCGTGCATGATGGCGGGAGCAGAGAAGCTCATCAACTCCCTTGAGAGTGCAGACCTTGCCTCCAAGAAGGGTGGCAGTGTGCGCGTGGTGCGTGCGCCCTGCATCGGATCCTGTGACACAGCACCAGCGTGTGAAGTCGGACATCGCCATGTCGATCACGCATCTCTTAGCAAGATCAAGAAGATTGTCTCATCGGGCGAGCGCTCGCCTGAGATTCCAAAGTTCCAAACGTTTGAAGCCTACCAAAAAGAAGGCGGGTACAAAGTCCTGAAAGACTGTCTTGATGGCAAGCTGAGCGTCGATGACGTCATTTCAACGTTGAGCGACGGCAACCTGCGAGGCCTTGGCGGCGCTGGTTTTCCAACGGGCCGCAAATGGGGTTTTGTGCGTGCGGAACCGGGTCCGAGACTGATGGCCGTTAACGGTGACGAGGGCGAACCTGGGACGTTTAAGGATCGCTATTATCTGGAGCGGCGACCACATCAGTTTCTGGAGGGTATGCTCATTGCAGCATGGGCCGTGGAGGCGGAAGAGGTCTTCATCTACATGCGCGATGAATATCCTGCCATTTTGAAAATTCTCGCAACGGAGCTTCCAAAGATCGTCGACGCAGGGCTTGCACCGCACACCAAATTGACAGTGAGGCGTGGGGCTGGCGCTTATATCTGCGGCGAAGAGAGCGCGATGATTGAATCGATCGAAGGCAAGCGCGGACTGCCGCGGCATCGCCCGCCTTATGTTGCGCAGGTCGGCATCTTCAATCGGCCCACGCTGGTGAACAACGTAGAGACGCTCTACTGGATCCCTGACATCATTTCCAAAGGCGCTGACTGGTTTGCCGATCAGGGCGTGAACGGCGGCAAGGGCCTTCGCTCCTATTCCGTATCGGGTCGCGTCAAGGAGCCAGGCGTTGTTTTAGCACCGGCCGGATCGACCGTTAGCGACCTCATTGAGAAGTGTGGCGGCATGGCGGAGGGCCATGAGTTCAAAGGTTACCTGCCTGGAGGCGCCTCGGGCGGCATACTTCCGGCTGAAAAAGGGGACCTGCCGCTGGATTTCGGCAAGCTTGAAGAATATGGGTGTTTTGTCGGCTCGCACGCTGTTGTCATTCTGTCGGATAAGGACAACATGAAGGACGTGGCACTCAATCTGATGCGCTTCTTCGAAGATGAGAGCTGCGGCCAGTGCACGCCTTGCCGTAACGGTACGGAGAAGGCGGTTATGCTGATGAGCGAGCCGGACTGGGATACAGAGCTGCTCGACGACCTGTCGCAGGTCATGCGCGATGCTTCAATCTGTGGCTTGGGCCAGGCAGCGTCAAACCCGCTTGCCAGCGTCATCAAGTACTTCCCGGAGGACTTGAAAACATGATCGGCGCCAAGGTGATGCGAGCTCCCATAATCCTTCATTCGCGGACCCGACTTCGGGTCGCACAACGCCTAGTCGAAGAGACAATGTCATGACCGATAGAATCAAGTTTGAGCTGGACGGTCGGGAAGTCGAGGCGGAAGCCGGCGAATCCATCTGGCAAGTGGCGAAACGGGAAGGAACGACCATCCCGCACTTGTGCTGGAATCCTGGCCCGGGTTACCGCGCCGACGGCAACTGCCGCGCCTGCATGGTTGAAGTTGAAGGCGAGCGCGTGCTGGCCGCATCCTGTCAACGCACGGTGGCCGCCGGCATGAAGGTCAAAACATCGACAGAACGCGCGAAAAAAGCACGTGAGATGGTGTTCGAACTTCTTTTGGCAGATCAGCCGGCGAAAGAGGATAGCCACGATCCGGAGTCAAGTTTCTGGCAATGGATCGCAGACATGGATGTCTCGACGACCAGCAGGTTACCCAGAGGGGAACGCCCGCCCGCCGACAACACGCACTCTGCCATCGCCGTCAATCTGGATGCGTGCATCAATTGCAATCTGTGCGTTCGTGCCTGTCGTGAAGTGCAAATGAATGACGTGATCGGCATGGCCTATCGCGGTCATAAATCCAAGGTCGTTTTCGACTTCGATCAGGGTATGGGTGAGAGCACGTGCGTGGCGTGTGGTGAATGTGTTCAGGTTTGTCCAACCGGCGCATTGATGGAGGCAAGCCTCCTCGACAAAAAGACAGGCAAGCGTACGCAGTTCGAAGACCGGAGCGTGGACACTCTTTGTCCCTATTGCGGGGTAGGCTGCCAGACAACTGTGCACGTCAAGGACGATAAGATTCTCTATGTCGATGGCCGCGACGGCCCGGCAAATGAGAACCGGCTGTGTGTAAAAGGCCGGTTCGGATTTGATTACGTGCATCACCCGGACCGCCTGACTAAGCCACTTATCAGGCGCGAGGGCGTACCGAAAAGCGAGGCAGATATCGGACGTCCGGCCTCGGAGATTCCGGAAGTTTTCCGCGAGGCAACCTGGGACGAAGCGCTCGATATGGCTGCGCATGGTTTTAAGCGCATCCGTGAAACCTGGGGGCCGTCTGCACTTGCTGGTCTGGGTTCGGCAAAGGGTTCCAACGAGGAAGCCTATCTGTTCCAAAAACTCATCAGACAGGGCTTTGGCACCAATAATGTCGATCACTGTACGCGCCTGTGCCACGCGTCGTCAGTGGCGGCGTTGATGGAGGGGTTGAACTCAGGTGCTGTAACGGCGCCATTCTCGGCTGCCAAGGATGCCGACTGCATCATCGTCATCGGTGCGCGCCCGGCTGAAAACCACCCCGTCGCGGCCACGTATCTGAAACAGGCGGCGCGGCGCGGTGCCAAACTGATCATTATGGATCCTCGCGATCAGCGCCACGGCTTGTCGGCGGTTGCCAGTCATGTTCTCAAATTCAAGCCATCTGAAGATGTCGCGCTGCTCAACGCCATGCTGCACACGATCATCGAAGAGCGCATGGTCGACGTTCAGTATGTGCAGGCACACACCGACGGCTACGAAGCGCTTCGCGCAAAGGTTCGCGCGTTTTCGCCTGAACGCATGGAATCTGTTTGCGGCATACCGGCGGAGACGATCCGAGAAGTTGCGCGCATCTATGCAAAGTCGCCCCGCTCCATAATATTCTGGGGCATGGGCGTTTCCCAGCACACGCACGGAACAGACAATTCGCGCTGCCTGATTTCGCTTGCTTTGATCACCGGCCAGATCGGACGGCCTGGTACGGGACTGCATCCGTTGCGCGGACAAAACAACGTGCAAGGCGCGTCCGACGCCGGCCTAATTCCTATGGTCTACCCAGACTACATCTCGGTTGAAGATCCGGCCGTACAAGCCAAGTACGAAGAGCTTTGGGGTACCAAACTCGATCCGAACAAGGGACTGACCGTGGTGGAGATCATGCACTCGATCCACGAAGGCATGGTCAAGGCAATGTACGTCATGGGTGAAAACCCTGCGATGTCCGACCCCAACGTAAGACAGGCGCGAGAGGCTTTGTGCGAACTCGACCTGTTTGTTGTGCAAGATATTTTCATGACCGAGACGGCTTGGCAGGCGGACATCGTCTTACCGGCTTCCGCGCACGCGGAAAAATGGGGAACGTTCACCAACACCAACCGTCAGGTTCAGCTAGGGCGACCGGTTATTCTAACACCTGGCGATGCACGACAGGATTGGGAGCTGGTGCAGGAAATCGCGCAACGTATGGGGCTGGACTGGAAGTACGGTCATGTCTCGGATGTGTTCGCCGAAATGGCGAGTGTCATGCCCTCTTTGGAGAACATCACCTGGGATCGATTGGAGAACGAAGGTAGCGTCACCTATCCGTGTGATGCTCCAGACAAACCCGGCAATGAGATTATATTCGGGGATCAATTCCCGACCGACTCCGGGCGGGCCCGTATTGTCCCGGCATCGCTCATTCCACCGCATGAAAAACCAGACGAAGAATACCCTATGGTACTGACCACTGGCCGGTTGTTGGAGCACTGGCATACGGGCTCCATGACGCGGCGCGCCAGTAATCTGGACGCGTTGGAGCCTGAGGCAATCGCTGGCTTGCACCCTGATGAAATGGAAGAGCTCGGCCTCAAGGTAGGTGATGATGTGAAGATCTCGACGCGGCGCGGACAAATCACGCTGAAAGCGCGCGCGGACAGAGATGTTGCACGCGGAATGATCTTTATTCCGTTCTGTTTTGCAGAAGCTCCGGCGAATGTGCTTACGAATCCGCAGCTGGACCCAATGGGCAAGATCCCCGAGTTCAAATTCTGCGCTGCGCGGATCGAAAAGGCGGGCGGGAAAGTGAAAGCCGAGGCGGCCGAATAGGCCAAGCCATTTATTGCAATCATTGACGCGATCGGGCGCCGTCTCGATCGCGTTTTTTTTACCTTGAGTGCGAGTACCAGCTTGCGCGCGCTACGGCTGGAGGGTGGGTGCTTCCAAAACAAGACTTTTGTATCTGACGCGGACGCGCTCTATTCTTTCCACTTGATCGAACATCCCATCGATTGGACCTGCTCCTGCGGACCATTGCCGGTTTCCGCTACGAGCTTCATTGCCTCAAACAGATCCCGGCGCACAGTATCTGGCGTCGGCGTTGAACGGCTTTCATCCAGACGCCCGCGATACTGCAGCTCTAAATCGGCATTAAACCCGAAGAATTCCGGAGTGCACACGGCCCCATAGGCGCGAGCGACGCCTTGCGTCTCGTCATAGAGATAGGGAAATGGGAATTTTGCCTCCTCCGAAAGCCGCTTCATATTTGCAAACGAATCTTCGGGATAACGGCTTGCGTCATTAGATGAAATTGCGATTGTCGATACGCCAAGCTTGGCCAAGTCCTCGGCATCGCGAATGAGTTTTTGCAAGATGGCTTTGACATAGGGACAGTGATTGCACATGAAAACGACAACTGTACCGCGTTCACCTTTTGCTGCGTCCAACGAAACGGTCGTTCCGTTTGTCGCCGGAAGCTCAAAGCCCGGTGCCAGCCATCCAAAATTGCAGGTCTGCGCTGTTGCGGCCATCGCGGCATTCTCCAGTGGTGGACTGCAAACGTAGCGGTTCGCGGAGTTCTACTTTGCACAAAAAACGGGCGACTGCGTAACGGGCGCCAACCATTGCCGCAAACACCTTGCTCACCATCCTACTTGCGCGTTGCAACAGTGCAACGCGCTCTCTTACGTCATGTCATGAACTTATAAGTGGATAGCTGTTTCCAATCTGAGAATGAACAAACATTTTTGTGTGACTGTTCTGTCTGCGGACGAATAAGAGATTGAGAACGCAAAGCAAAACCGTAAGCCATTTTTCGTCTCCGTGGCTGCATGAAATGTGTCAACATCACGGCGCGCTCAGAATGCACGTTGCAGCTCTCTGCATGTCGTCAACACCCGTCTTTATCGTCAAGAAAATGTTCGGCAGGACCATGGTCCCTGTTGAATGGCGCACGCTATCAGGTCATTCTTTGCGTGAATGAAATTTTGAATCGGGCTGCGTCGCAGGGCGCATCGTTCGAGAAAATTCAACACCGACACGGGCGCCAATTCTTGGCTCCAATCGTCCAAAGGCAATTCGGATTGCGACAAACTCGGCAGCGGGCCCGGGCGCAGGCATGTTCATGCTTGCGCCCTTTTTCATTCGCGCCGGCCACGCAGTTCCTTTTCGATGCTATCGCGTGTGGCAAGCTCAGCTTCACGGCGGGTGATGTAGACTGCGCTTGCAAAAATCACGATGGCGCCAAACACCGTAAATGCATCAATCAGTTCGCCGAAAGCCAGAAAACCAATGACAATGGCGAATGGCAATCGCGCAAACTTAAAGACCATAACAAGCGATGCGTCCGTCGAAGTATAACCGCGCACGAGTGCCATGTGGCCCAGGGTCGCACAAAGGCCCAGCGCGGCCAGATACGGCCAAAGCCCGGCGGGTGGCCACTGCCATACCAACAGAGCGGGCGGAATGGACAGTAAGGTCAGCAGAATATTGGTGATGAAAACCACACGGTCAGCATCATCGACCAACGTGAGCTTCTTCACCAGGGGTCCGATAACGCCAAGGGCCATGGCGGAACACAGCGCAGCCAACTGGCCGGCGCCGACCTGGAGAAGACCGGGCCTGAGAATAATCAAAGCACCGACAAAGCCGATGGCCAGAGCGCACCACCGACGCAGCCGCACGGTTTCGCCAAGTAGGAGGACGGCAAAGACGGTGCCGAACAGCGGCGACAAGAAGCCAATTGCGGTAATTTCGGCGATTGGAATAATTGAAGCGGCATAGAACATTGCCGACATTGAAACAAAGCTCAGGCCGACTCGGGCGCCATAGAGATGGATCTGGTCGGTCCACAGCAGCGACGTGCCGCGCCACAATAGTAGAGGTAACATCCAAAGCACACAGAACACGTTGCGGAAGAACATCACCTGCATAGGGTGCATGCCTTCCAATGCAGCATGGCGTCCGAGCGCGATTAATCCGGCCATCAGGCCCATGGCCGTCACGACCCAAAGGGCTCCGGCAACCGGCTGATTGCGGCGGCCGGCAAGGCCGCTCGTTGACAGAATATCGGCGAATTGCGCGAATTTGGATTGTGCAGGCTTGTCTTCCATTAAAAGAGACATCGCATAGTCTTGCCACCCGACACAATGAAGAGAGAGACGCCAGCGTGAGCGAACAGACTAGCAACACAAAAAAGCAATCGGTGCGCGCACCAGTGTCACGGGACGGAGCGACGCTCAGGCGACGGGTCTACGAGGTGATCGAACTTGGGCGCGGTGACGACAAGTTAAGCGTTGTTTTTGACGTTTTCATCGTAAGCCTGATTTTGCTCAACATTGCAGCGTTCGTCGCGGAATCCGTTCCGAGCCTGTATCGCGCATACGGACGCGAGTTTGAGTACTTCGAGATATTCTCCGTCGCGATTTTCACGATCGAATACATTGCACGCCTTTGGGTCGCCGTAGAAGTACCGTTCCTGTCGCGGATGACCCCATGGCGCGCGCGCCTGAAGTTTGCGGGCCGTAGCTCATTGATCATCGACCTGTTGGCAATCGCGCCGTTTTATCTTTCGCAACTTATCAATATCGACCTCAGGGTCCTTCGAATCCTGAGACTGTTGCGCTTCCTAAAATTGTCGCGCTACTCCCCGGCCATGCACACGCTGCTGCGTGTTCTATCGAACGAGAAACGGGCGTTGGCGGGTGCTGCGCTATTGCTGATGGGCGCGCTACTGTTTGCTTCCACAGGCATCTACTTTCTGGAATCAGAAGCGCAACCGGACAAGTTCGCTTCCATACCGGACGCAGCCTGGTGGGCGATGGCAACCCTGACCACTGTAGGATATGGAGATCTTGCGCCAATTACTTATTTGGGCAGGCTCTTCGGCGGAGTGGTTATGATCGCAGGCTTATGCATTCTGGCGCTTCCGGTAGCGATTATCTCGACCGGGTTCGCGCAAGAAGTCGGGCGGCGCGATTTCGTCGTCAATTGGTCGCTCATCTCTCGAATTCCGCTACTGGCAGAACTCGATCATTCCGAGATCGCCAAAATCATGCCGCTTCTTCATGCCCATAACCTGCCGCCGAATGTCGAAGTTCTATCAAAGGGCAGCCCGGGCAACGCCATGTATTTCGTAGCCGCGGGCAAAGTCGAGCTGAGATCGGAGAACACAGCGCGCAAATATGAGACGGGTGATTTCTTCGGTGTTGTCGCCATGCTGGAAGACGACGTCAATCGAGGCAGTTTTGTCACGGTCAGCCGAACGCGTCTTCTAAAACTGCACAAGGAAGATTTTGCGGCACTGGCGATGGCGAACCCTGAAGTGGCCAGCCACCTGCGCGAAATTGCGCAAGCGCGGATGCAGGTGGGTGAAGAAGGCGACATAAGCGCGAACGTAACCGGGTAAGCGGTCCACTGGCGTCGGCAATCCGGGCATTGCACTAGCCAATCAAGCCTAAGCACCCGATGCTCGTCAGGAGGGCTCGCCTAACGTCCCGTTGTCGTGACCTGCTCTTCGTCGGTTGGCGAACCTGCGTGAGCACCTTGTGAATTGACACGCACCGCGACCACGGTGGCATTGTCCTGGTGTGGATCGCGCATAGACTCTACAGCGCGGATCAAAGCGCCGGCAACGCGTTCCGCGCCATCCTCCGCATAAGCCGAGACGATGCGTTCTATCTCGCCGACATCAAGTGTCTGCAATCCGTCGCTGGCCAGGATGATGTAATCGCCCTCCTCTAGCACCAGCGGCCGCTTTGAGAGGTCGATCAGGTCAAGGTCTTCGCCCGTCACTGCGGAACGCAACATATGCCGACGCGGATCCGCCTTTGCCTGTTCCGCCGTGATGCGGCCAGCCGCGGCCAGACGATCAAGTTCCGGCGCCAACGAATGGTCTTCATTGAGCTGAGCAACCTCGCCACGGCGGTAAAGGTAAAGTGGGCTGTCGCCCACACTCACCCACTCCGCGCCCTGACTTGTGAAGGACACACCAATCAGAGTGCAGCCCATGCCGGAGAGCATGGGTTCTTCCGCGACGCGGTCGGCGAGCGCATTATTGGCATTGTTGAGCGCGCCCAAAAGGCGTTCGTGCGTGCTTCCCTCACCATCGTTTTCGTGGCCAGTGTCCGCATCGTCGCCAGTGTAGGCTTCAATGAACTTTGCGCACGCCATCTGGCTTGCTAGTGCGCCGCCGGTATGGCCGCCCATTCCGTCGGCAAGTACCGCCAGAAGGCGTCCGCCCATTTGCTGCCGGTCAGGCTCCTCGCCATCGCCGGGCCAGACGCTTGCGTTGTCTTCCTGATATTCGCGCGCACCCCTCGTGGTCTGAGATGCATAGTCAAATACGTGCATGGAATTCCAGTGTTACAAGCCAGGTACCCATATTTGCGCACCAGCCCCAAAACCGCAGCTGACTTCAATGTATTCTTGCTTCTGCCTTAACAATCACGGTCAGAGCGCAACAGCAAGCTTGTTGGCCGCAGATGGACGCTTAGGCTTCGGAAAGCTCTGACCAGTCGAATTCGGCGCCGCAGAAGGGAACAAATACGAGCTGGGTCCTTCCCATGACGATCACATCCATCTGTGCCAGCTCGACAGCACCTGTCGGCCGTTTGTCATTGATGGACACGATGTTGGTCTTCGACAGGTTTGGCACGAATAGAAATGAGCGGTCAGAGGAGTCATAGCGAATGAACGCCTGTTCTTCTGAGGAGATGGCATCGTCGCCGAAGTCCAGCGCAATGCGCTGACTTGCAGACCTGCCGATTGAGTTGTTGCCTTCGAAGATCGGCCGGAACGAACCAATGCCCGGACCACCCACAACAACGAGCCAACCGACAACCGGATCCTGCTCGAAGTTGCCGCGTTTCACCTGTTGCTTGCCGCGAACCATTTTTGTCGGTGCGGGTCCGTCGCCTCCGGCCGCTGCCTTGACGACATTTGTTGTTGGATGGGTATCGAATTCCACGTGCTGGTCCTCTGCGCTGGTCCGAACCGCTGTTACGTTCGGTGCATTGCCTCCACGCGCCTCGCGCGCCGCCTCTGCGGCACTCATCGTTACGGGCGCGTCTTCATTTGCCTGCGTAATTACCGTCTTGTCCGTATCGAAACCTTCCGCTTCGGGTGGCGGCAGCGGCAACGGCTCATTGGCCGTCTCAGCTTTTACCTCATTAGCCGCCCTGGCGGCCGCCTCACGCCGGCGAACCTGTTCGGTATCTTCCCTGCTCGCAGCCGCAAGGGCGTCCTTCAGCGACCCTAGAAACCGTCCACTCCGATGTCCCTTGGAATTATCTCCCATCCCCATTCGCTCCTTAAACCTAAGGGAATTATTCAGTTCACTGCCCAACTGCCACACCGACTAATAGTTCGGACAGAACCGCTCACACAGCTAGTATCCTATCGAACCGGGCCAAAAAAAGAACGTAATTGCTGTCAGCTGGGGGAAACTGTGGTTTCCAGTCGCTTGAATGACAATACGAGCACGACGCTGAAACCATTTGAAATACCTGCCATTGCTGGGCAAATGTGCCGATGGGTCCCATCGCTCGGAGAGGGTGGGCCTCCGATTCAAGTCACCTATGGAAACGGCATATGATTACGCTGACAAATGAAACTGCAGCAGCGCGCGGCCCAGTGCAATGCGATCGCCGTTTGCCAGGCGCTTGTTGTTGAGCCTAACACCGTTCACAACGAGCCCATTGCCATCCTCGCCCGACAGGTCGGTGATCGTGTAGCGGCCATCATCGATGGAGCGATGAATTACGGCGTGGTAGCGGTGAACTGTCTTCTCGCTGATGCAGACCTCATTGTCCGCTTCACGGCCAATGCGCATCATGGATGCGCGACCAAAATGATAGCGTGTGCGCCCATCCTCAACCGTCGTCTGGGCCGTGGATGAGGGAGCGATACGACCATTCTCAACCTCTAACCAGGCCGTTCGGTGGGGCTTCGTGATGCCCATAGTTGTGCTGTCTATTGCGGGTTCAGCGGCGGGAGGCAGTATTTCGGTCTGGCGGCGGGTCACACCCGCATCTGGAAATTCTTCCACTTCCGCCGGTTTGCGCAGCGCCCAGCGCAGCACGAGGCCAACCAGGACCAAAAGCGGAACTGCCAGTAACAGGCTAAGCCCAAGAATTAACGCTGGGGTATGCTCAAAGCCCACGCCAACCAGGTTCTTGAAGTCATCAACGGCGATCTGGCCGATACCGGTGCCTAACACCTGAGGCGAAAAATAGTGTTTTAATTCAACGGCATATGTGGCGCTTGGGGCGACTGCAATGGAGGTGATGGCCAGGCACGCGTATGGCCAGAGGCAACGACCTGGTGGTTTTCCTCTGTCGGAGCGACTGTCACCACGTCTCGTCGACCGTCGCATTAGCGTCGTGCCCCCGATATCGCAAGCAGCAGCGGGATTATATGCTTCGCGCCAAATGGGGCCCAACCACCCCAGGGCCGGACCCCTTGCCACGTCAGCACCAAAAAAACCACGCCGGTCCACAATAATTAATTACACAACAGCGATTTGCCAATCTTGCAAGGAATTCTCGCGGGAGCGCCATATTCCTGTTCCATTAATGGCAAAATGAGAAGAATAGGGACGGATTCGTCAAAGCACGGGTGCTAATTGGCCGGCGCGCTTGCGCGGCTGCCCTCCGTCTGGGCCGATTAAGCGGCCGATTTTCTGAATGGGTAAGGGCCTTGGTCTCAACGGATCAGCTCATCATTGGAGATCGTGTGAGGGAACCACAGACGTCAACCGCGGCAGTTAGGGGATCATGACCAACCTAATCGCCCTACCAAGCGGAACGGAACTCGTGGGCGACTACCGCATTGAGCGCGTCCTGGGTGCGGGGGGATTCGGCGTCACTTATCTCGCCACCGAAATCGCGCTCGCGCGCCGCGTCACCATAAAAGAATATTTTCCCGCGGACTTTGCAGCGCGTTCGAACGGTATCGACGCCGCGCCTCGCTCGCAGGGCAGTGATGTTGATTATCGGTGGGGGCTCGATCGCTTCATCGAAGAAGCGCAAACACTGGCCAAATTCAATCATCCCCATATCGTTCGCGTCTATCGATATTTTCGCGCGAACAATACCGGCTACATGGTGCTTCATTTCGAGGAAGGTCAAAGTTTCAAGTCATGGCTGAAAGGGCTTGGCCGCGCGCCACGACAAAAGGAACTCGATGGTATTCTCGAACCCCTGCTCGACGCGCTCAGCCTTATCCACGACTCGGACTTCCTGCATCGTGACATCGCACCGGACAACATTATTATCCGCAAGGATGGCACACCGGTTCTTATCGACTTTGGTTCGGCACGCGGTGAAATCGCTACCAATTCGAAGACCGTTTCGGCGTTGGTAAAACCCGGCTACAGCCCTTACGAGCAATACGCCGCGACCAGCCGCCAGCAGGGTCCTTGGACCGACATCTACGCGCTTGGTGCAACGCTATACCACGCGGTTAGCGGAAAGCGGCCGCCGGACTCGCCATCACGTATGGTGAAGGATGAAATTATTCCCGCAGCGACGGCGGCGCTTAGCTCCTATCGGCCGCGTTTTCTCGAGGCCGTAGATCGAGCGCTCGCGCTTCAGGTCGATCAGCGCCCGCAATCCATTGCGGCTTGGCGAGGGGACCTGCTCGCGCCTGCTGAAGAAGAAGCGGCAGGCGGCGGTCTATTTGGAATAAGGCGCGGCGCCAGGAAGAAGAAATTGCCCGCGGCGGGGGATCGCGATGTTGCAACCGTGCCGCTCGCCGGGGCAGAGCAAATCTCACCAGCAGTCGCAACGCCACCACCGCCCGACGCGCCAGGCCCGCAGGGTGGCATGATCGACTTCTTCGATCGCTTCCGCAACAAGGAGGAAGCAGCACCCGGCAGACAGGGTGGGCAAGGTGCCGACCATGCTGCCAACAAGCGCCGCTCGCTCGCCGCCGCTCTCGCCGGTGCAGAGGATGGGGCTGCTGACCCGTCAGCGGCAATGGCACCGGACAGTGATGCTGTGCTGGTGGACGTCGCCCCAGTGCCGGATGCACCAGCAGCGAGTTCCGCGGCAACTGTAAAACTGGACACGCTCGTCAAGCCGATTTCGTTTCCAGGCTGGCGGCGGCGTGACCGCGAAAAGGTGGCGAAAAAGAAGGCGGGGCCAGGTAAGCCCGCCAATGCAAAGGCAAAGCTAAAGGCCAATGGCAAAGCTGCGAAAGGTGCGGGCGGCAAGGCCAAGGCAATGAAGGCGGCGGCCGAGCCGGCCAAGCTGCGCATCCTTCCCCCGGCCGTCATTGAGCGGCGCATGCCGCCGAAGCCACGGCCGGCACGGTCATCGCGTCGCTGGTTGACGTCGCTTGGCGTGAAGCTGCTGATCGGAGTTGGTGTGGCCACCGGCGCCGTCATGATCCAGCAGGAGATGAAGAATTTTCCTGCCGCAGAGGCGCCTGAGCCATCAACCAAACAAGCCGCGGGCAAGAACAACGCTGCCACCCGTTCGGCCGCAACAACTGTGGACGCAGATGCGCGGCGCAGGCCGAGGCAGACAGGCTCAATTTCGGAACGACCTGCGCTCGCTGCCAGCATTCCGCTGGTCACACAGATCCCGGCCCATGCCTCTGGCGCGACGGCCGTTGCCTTCGCGGGTGGCGACAAGCAAATCGTCTCGATCGGCAAAGACGGCATGCTGTCGATTTGGGATGCGCAAAGTGGAACATTGCAGCGAACAATCATGCTGGACCACGGCTCGGCAACATCGCTTTCGGTGCACGGCCAAAAGGCCGTAACAGGCCACGAAGATGGTCACGTCGACGTTTGGGACCTGGAAGCCGGAAGCAAGGTCGCAAGCTTCAGGCGAAACGAGGCCAGTGTTTGGTCGGTCGCATTTACCGACAATGGCCAACGTGTGGCAGCTGCGGGACATGATTGGAAAGTGGCCCTGTGGGATGTTAAGGCACATGCTCAGCCGGTCCATGTCTTTGACAGCCACAAGAATGCGGTCCAAGCCGTTGCCTACTCCGCCGCCGGGCCTTACTTGGCAACGGGAAGCGCGGACAAGTCCGTTCACCTCTGGCGCCTTGGAAATTTCGAAAAGCTGCGCACTTATCGTCGGCACGGCGACTTTATTTCGTCGTTGGCATTCGCTCCGGGTGGAAACAGGCTTGCGGCAGGAGCGCTTAACGGTGAAATCCGGCTTTGGTCTCCCAGATCACGGCGCCTGCAACGGCGCCTGCGCGGTCACAAGCGCGCCGTGAAGGGTCTCGCATTTTCGCCTAGCGGATCGCTGCTTGCTTCTGCGAGTCTCGACGGCACCGTGCGCTTGTGGAGTATGCGCTCAGGCCGCGCCATCACGACATTGGCGCACCAAGCGACCGGCGCCTCGGGCATCGTCTTCAATGCCAGCGGCACGCGCATGGTCACCGCAGGCGCTGACGGAACTTTGCGGATATGGGATCTTTCCCGTTACGGCCGGTCTGTCGCTGAACGCTAAGGGCTCTTCAGAACAGCGGTGTAACCGCGAGCATGCCAAACTGGGCAACCCAATGGCCGACACCCTTGTAGTCGCCAGCCCAATTTGTTTCCGGCTCGTATCCCCGCTGGAAATGTTCGGTATAGGCCGAGGCATACCTGTATTCCCCGGTTGCCTGATAGAGAGCCCAAAGGCCCCAGGCGCGCGAGAAGTTCTGTCCATAATGATGCCAATTGCGCGGTTTTGTGACCGGCCGTGGCAGGCCGGACTTTGAAAAGAAGTTCTGAAGCCAGGCCGACAACTGGGACGTATCCAGGACGCGGCTGGCAAGCCAAGCCCAGTTGGTACACACCGCCATGAAGGACGTGCCGTCAGCATTCGGCGGGCAGGTCGCACCGTCATAGGCGAAGTGCTTGGTTGTCCAAGAACGGAGCTTTGTGAGCGCTGCTTCGTTGCCCCGGTTTTGCGCGTAGTCCCACATGTTCAGTAGAGCCCAAGAAGCGCTGTCGTAGCTTTTCGACGTCGGCTCTATTGGTGAATTTTCGTAGTGGTCAAGCAGGCTTTGAAAAATATCATCGGCCATGGGCTGCAGCGCGCCGGACTCAAATGCGGTCTCGTACGCAAGCGTCGTGCGCAAGAACCACGCCCGGCCATAAGGCATTTCGAAATGTGGGTGCTTCTTAATGTATTCGTGTTCGCCGGAAATATTTTCCGGCGTCAAGATGTGGCTAATGAGAGCAACGTGGCGTTGATCTCCTGTCGCGTTGGTATAGGCGAGCAATGCCCATACGCCATGTACCGCAGAGTGCCAGTCGATGCAGCCGCGAAAAGCAATGTGGTCGGTGTCTTTTTGTCCTACGCAGGAAGCGACCTGGCGCGCCAATTTCTCAGAAATCTCATGTTTGCGCAGCATCAATTCGCCAATGCCGCCGGATCGGTCGGCGGCATACGAGGGAGGCGGGGCAAGGGACAACATGCATAGCAATACAAACCCCACAATGGCCGATATCTTACCTCGAGCTAACTTATTTTGTGACAGACAACACATGGCCGTTTCGCGCGCTTTCTATAGTTTGCAAGTCGAAGATCTGGACCCGACCCTGATTGAGAGGGCGGTTGTTGGTGAATGAGCCGACAACAGCGATGTTGCTGCCATTCGATGCGATGTTAGTGACGTATCTTATGCCGGTCTCAAGTTGTCTTATCTGGCCGCTGGCGGAGACAATGACAAGTAGTCCGGCGCCATAAATGGCAATAACCGCAGAGCCATTGTGGGTGAACTCGATGCCGTCAGGTCCTATTAGAGGATTAACGAGTGCTTCCGGCGTAAGCAGGCTTGCAATGTCTAAAAACACGCGCGCGGACACAACCTTCATGCGGTCATCCAGCGTGTATTCCCACACCTTTCGCGCCAAATGTTCAGAGACAAGGAGCGTGCGCGTGTTCACGTCATACGCTATCCCATTTGCATACTTTAGATCACGTGCAATGACTGTCAGCCGACCATCCGGCGCAAGATGGTAAACCGTCCCATTAGCGCTGGAGGGTGATGAGAAGGGACCCGGGTCGGTGAAAAAGACGCCACCGGCGCCGTCCGAGTGGCAATCATTGGGATCCATGAACCGCTGTCCGCTCGGCGTGAGCTTCATTTCACTAAGTATTTCGCCAGTAGCATTGACTTGCACCAGCTTGGCGGCCAGGTGGCACAGAATGATAAAATCAGCCGACTTGTATCGAGCAAGTGACGTTGGTCCGCAACCCTCCTCGCGCCAAAAGGTCGCCGCGTTGCCCCCGCGAAGTCGCATGACACGATTTTTCTGCATCTCCGCGTAATACAAATCGCCATCCTGCCAAAGCGGACCTTCGGGATAGAAGGCGGAGACTTGTGCCAAGGGGTTTATGTTTTCGCGCGAGGCCGCCTCTGCAGGACCATGTGGGGCGACAATAAGGGGCAGCGATACGAGCGCCAAAAGTGCTGGCGTTATGCCTTTGGAGATGAGGCCGCGCGTTATGTGGTGGCGCAGTGAAAAAATCAGTATGGCAAGTGCGATCAGTATCATACCGAAAGCGGATGTAATCGCCCGCGTTCCAAAGGATGGGATGAGATAAAATGTCGTGGCAAGTGTCCCGGCAACATTTCCAAATGTGGAAACGGCGTAGACCAACCCTGTGGTCTTGCCGCCGGCTTTAAGGTCGATGAGCAAGAGGCGCACGACGTAGGGAGAACATGCACTCAAGAGTCCGACTGGAATAAAGGACAGGAAAAAGGACGCGAGAAGGACGCCCCAGAATCCATCGCCGAATGTCGTCATGATTGATATAATCAAATCGTCGGCAAAGACCGGAACGAATATCAAAGATATGCCTGCGGTCAGAACGGAGATGATCAGAACACCCAGTCCAGGAAAGCTGTCGACGACGAATCCGCCGCCATAATACCCCAGCATCATAGCCAGCAGCACGACAGAGATGAGGCTCGCCCAGGTGGTGATGCCGCCGCCGAAATAGGGGTTGAGATAGCGGCTGCCGAGCATCTCAAAACCCATCAGCGCAAAGCCGATAACGAAGAGGCACGACAAAACGAATGCGATGGAGAGACGGCGCGAGTTCTTCATTGCGCAGCCTTTTGTGAAATGTCGTCGAGCTTGCGGTTGTACTTTTCGATGGCAAGGAGTGATTCGACTGGAGCAAAATCGTCTGACAAGACCTTTGCATCAAGATCGGCATCCACCACACGGCGACGGCTGAGCATATCTGGTAATGCGTAGACAAGTTTGTACTGGTCTTGCACCGCTTGCGCTCGCGTTTTCAGCTCGCCCTGACTAAGCGCCTTACCGTCATAGGCGACGGCGACAATATTGCCCTTGGCCTCGTAAATGTCGACGTGATCAAAAATTTCACCGATCGTTGCGAGTGCACTGTCGAACATCATGGTTGTCGGTTCTATATTTTGTACAGCAACCCCCCCTGGTTTGAGGCGTGACTTCACAACCTTGAAGAATTCCTTCGTCAGGAGATGAAACGGAACGAATGGTCCGCGATAGGCGTCAATCATGATAACGTCGTGGCGTGTCTCGTCCACGAGCATATGGCGGCGCCCGTCCGCGACCTTGACGCGAAACTTTTCATTGGTGCGAATTCCAAAGTATTTACGAGCCAAATCGACAACCACAGGATCGAGCTCGACGGACAGCATCTCGATTTCCGGCATCTGTTTATGCAGATACCAGGCTGTGCGCCCACCTCCGAAACCGATTTCCAGAACGCTCTTTACCTCGCGCGCATAGGCAAGGGCCAGCGTCATGTAGCGTGTGTAGGTAACCGGAAGTGCCAATTCATCGGACGTATCGTAGACAGTTTCGGTATAAAAGCGCCTGTTATGTCCGAATGTCATGGTGACGTACTGGTCGCGCTCATAAATGTAGATGTTGTTGTAGATCGACTCGCGCGATTCTAGGAGTGTTGTCTCGCCTGCCGTCAGGCCCTCACATAAAAACGCCAATACGCCAACTGCCGGAACAAGTAGCACCAGAATTCGAAAAATAGATCCTACCATCGCTTAAGCCTAGAACTGTTTCGGCTGCGACCTGCGTGGCCGCGGGGTGAGGTGGCGCTACCAGCCCGCAACCAATCGATTAAGTTGGCCGGACCGGGGCACATTGGCAGACACAAATGAGGCCGTTGCAAGAGGCTACTGCGTCGCGTTCTTAACAGGTCATCGCAGGGCGGGTTTAGGAAACAGGGCGGGAGGGCAGGTGATGGTGGCTTCCGCGCCGCAGAGCTGAACCGACGGGCTGTATGCCACCCGATCAATCTGGAGCCTGTGTGCTGAGTGGCGTCAACTGGCACTATTCCAATTCGATATGGAATTTTCCGCTCCAGTTGGAGCTAATAATCCATCTGCCCTCGATTCTTCTCTTCTTGCGGTCAAGTGTGCCGGTATAGCGAACGGAGTGGGAAATGCCGCCCGTGCCATCATACTTCTTGGTCCAGATAACCTTGTTGCCGGTAATGGCGCCAGAGAAAGTCGCGTAAAGGTTCTTGGACGTCTTGTCACCAAACGTGTTGGGCTCTGACACGTAGCCATCTATCCAGCCTTGCGAGAGCACCAGATCCATCTCAAATGGAACATCCATCCGGCCCCTGTGTTCGCGGGGGTAGAAATAACGGCCCTTCCACCGGCCGGAGAGCAGTTCGGAAACGCTTTGCGTGTCAGACAATTCGGCAAGCACCACGAAGGTCTCGTACGTGACGTTTCCGCCGCCGTATACATCGCGGACAAAGGCATAAAGCGCCTCGCGCGTCTGTGTGTTGAGTATGCCGGAATGATCGCCACCATAATAGCTGGCCTGTGATAGTTTCCTTTGTGTTGCCTTGATGAATTCAGGCGACAGACGGCTCAGGTCGGCGCGATAGTCGGCAAGCTTGGTCACGGCTTGCTTGACAGTAAGCTCGGCGCGATCCGACAACTGCAGAAGCAGGCTGGCAAGCTGGCCATACAGCGAATCCGGGAATTCTATGCGCAGGCGTTCGATGCGCGCCCAGTCGTTGTTGACCTTGGCTGCTTGCCATGCAGCAAACTGGTCCTTGATTGGCTGCACTCTTTTCACTGTCTGGGGCACGAGTTTGACATCGCGTACCAGTTCGGGATCCAAGGCCTGGGCCAGTTCCTCTTCGCGTTCAGGTTCGGAACGGGGTGCGGCGGTAGCCGGCGCGCTAGAACTCTCACCGTGGTGCAGGTAGAGTGGTTCACCACCGAGAGACCCGTATATGAAGGGCTCCTGGCGCTGATTGGTCAGTTCAAGCACCGTATCGCGCACCGACCCGAAGACCATGCGGATATCCTTATTGGGCGCATGGATGTGCTTGATAAGAGCTGTGGCGTAGGGACTGTTCGTGCTTTTGCCATCGAGCGCAACGTTACCCGCCTGCGTCGCATAGGCGACCAACGTGTTTCGAGGCACATCTGAGATTTGCTTGAGACCACGTCCCACGGTCATTGACCTCGTCGGGCCCATTGCCTCGGCAAGTCGCTTTACGAACGGATTATCGCGGCAGGCGTCCATGATGACGACGGCGAGCTTGGCGGCCTGCGCCGCGTCCTTCAAGACATGATCTGCATGTATCAGTCGGCGGACATCACGTTCGGCTTTCAGTTTTGCGTCTGTAGGGACGAGGTAGGTGTCGCCGTGTACCTGAAGACCGTGGCCTGCATAATAGACGAGAGAAACCGTTGCATCTGCCGCCTTCTCCGCGAATGTGACAAGTTGATTATCCAAATCGCGGCGGTTTAAATCGTAGGCTGCTATGACGTCGAACCCAATTGCCTGTAAGGTCTTGGCGAGGGCTGTGGCATCGCTGACCGGATTTTTTAGTTTGGTGGCATGCTCGTAGTTGCTGTTTCCGATAACAAGCGCAACTTTCCTGGCTGCGGCTGTTTCAGCAAGGCCGGGCAACCAAACCGTCAAGACGGCCAGAGCGATCGTCAGGAAAAATGAAGACCTCTTGGAAATCCGCATTGTGTCATCATGCGCGAAAGTACGTCTACGGCGCATTTTTTTCTCCTAGCGTCCAAAGCACGCGTTTGCCATACCGGCCCGTCGCAGTGTGTCGGATTTAGCCCCTGTTATGCCCCGCGTGGGCGTCGCTATGCATCAATATGTGATTGTAATTTTATCGTCGCACTACGGGAAGTCAAAATTGGATGCGGGCGGGATCGCAACCCTGCCATTCGCCCAATAAAAACTTGGTTCGCGCAATATTTTTCCGAGGATCAGCGAAAAAAATATGCGCACAAACACGTACCCGCACGCCAATCCGCAGCATACACGGTCCGGTCAACCGGCATTGCCGGTAGCAATTCGACTTTTGACTTCATCGGGTGATCCGAAGTGGCTGAAATAGCGCGGATCAATTTTTTCAACGGGCAAAATGATCAAAACATCGGTCGTGCCGAACTGGCGATCAATTACTGCACCGTCGCCGACAAACGCGCCAAGCCGCAGATAACCCTTTATGAGCGGCGGCAGCGCCTTTAGCGACCGCCTTGCGTCAACCTGATCGGCGGGCATCTTATTCATCGAAATGTGCAAATGGTCGTGGGCGCGGCAGCGCCATTCAGGTGGGGCGAGCGCGTTGTGATGCAGAAAACTAAGCGCCATTGCGTGTGCGTCCGGATCAGTACCCGCAAAGCTTGCACACCCCAGCATCACATCAACACCGTGTTCGCGCACGTACGTCCAAAGACCATGCCACAACAGCTCGACAGAACGCTTGTTGCGAAACTGCTTTAGAACACAACTGCGGCCAAGCTCCATAAATCGATAGTCCGGAGACCGCCTCTCGATCAGCGGCGCAATGTCATACTCGGCCTGTGTGTAAAAACCAAGCCGGCGCTCAGCCACATCCTGACGCAGAACGCGATAGGTTCCGACTACCTTTGGATTGCGGCCGGACACCCAGAGGCCGTCCTTCGTTGAGGGGCGGGCATTGTCGACGACCAGCAAATGGTCACAGACGGCGTCATAGGGGTCCTCGTCACGCCGGCGCATCTTGGCCTTCATGCTCGGTGTTGCCGACATCTCTTCGTAAAAGACCTCATAGCGCAGACGCTGAGCGCGCTTGATATCGAGTGGGCTTGTCGCCAACCGCACTTCCAGATCACCAACGTTCCCGTAGACTTTGCTGACTGGTACGGGTGTGTGTTCACGCAAGAACGAGCGCATTCCTATCGGCAGCGTCTGGACGATGCGCCTAGCAGGCGTTCGATTGCCTTGTCGTGCTCTTTTGCAAGGCTGTTCGCGATGATGCGTTGGCCTATCAATGAAATTCATTGGTAGCTCTCCCCCTTCGAGCCGACGCAAAGCAGAACGTGTTATACCCTGCACCTTGGTCGGGATCGAAACCGGCAATCAATCCGGGCATTCGGAAAGGCTTGATCCACACGCAAATGTACCCCGACGGTTCGTGTCGTATACACTATTCTATTGGGTATGCCCGCATTCTATTGGGTATGCCCGCGCATTTTGCGATGCCGGTTGTGTTTGGCAAACTCTCTATCACAATTCGATGACAGTTCAGCGGCAGGAATACGGCACCCTGCCGGGCCCGCCGGAGCATGTGTAAAGTTATTTCGTTTCAATATGATAATAAGCAGAACTGACGCACGACCAGCATTGGATTTTTAGGCCACGCGTGTGGGCAGCGACCATCTCGCCAGTAGTTCCGCCAAGTCACTGGGGTCGAATGGCTTGGCAAGATAATCGTCCATGCCCGCTTGCAAATACTTTTTTCGGTCCTCCGCGAAAGCATTTGCGGTGAGCGCGATAATCGGCGGGCAATCCACATCGGCCTGTGCCGAGGTTGCAAACAGCTTGCGTATTTTATCGCTTGCCTCAAGCCCACCGAGTTCGGGCATGAAGATATCCATCAGCACCAGAGCAGGCATTCTTGTCTCGCCCCCCAGCGCACGCTCCATATACGTGACAGCTTGCGCGCCGTTGGTGACGGTTTTTGCAGCATAGCCGGCCTTAGAGATGATCTTGTTCGCCAATAGTGCGTTGATCTGGTTGTCTTCGGCGATCAAAACCAATTCCCGGTCGTTGCTACCAATTCTGCCCGTGGTGGCGGTCGAGACGGGCACGTTTGAGTCGATGGAATGGTCACGCTGCTGCATTGGGCCGGCAGAGGTAATGTTGCGTCTGCCAGGATCTGCAAGCTGTTTGAACAATGTCAGCGGCCGTACCGGGCGAATGAGGTAGGCGTCGAAACCCTGACGTCTCAAATCAGGTAACAAGTGGCGCTCAGGCGCGCTAATCAGTGCAAT
This sequence comes from Hyphomicrobiaceae bacterium, assembly GCA_965222485.1. GTDB lineage: Bacteria > Pseudomonadota > Alphaproteobacteria > Rhizobiales > Hyphomicrobiaceae > CBDCUC01. The sequence continues at coordinate 441,324 of CBDCUC010000040.1, read as the reverse complement.
GGCACTGGGTTCGACGTCCCTGTTATGCAGGCTAAGCTGTGTGCGCATGAGCTTAAGCGTTTCTGTCGCCCAGGGCGTGTCCTGAGCACCCGCCATAATGACGCGATCAAATGGTTGACCTGATTGCGATGCTTCGACGATTGCATCGGTGGCGGCGGCTGCATCGGTTTGCCTGACACGAATCCCGTTCTGACGTAGCGTTCTGGCCATCGCTTCACGTTCAAGAGCGAGATCGAAGGCCAATAATACGTGGCATTTGGCTGCCGCACGTAAATCAGATTTCGGGGCTTCACCACACCCCGTGGCGGCTGGGCGCACGTCCAGCTCCACCAGGAACTTAGCGCCTGCACCCACTTTGGAATCGACGCTTATCGTTCCATTCATTGACCGAGCCAAACGTCGGCAAATCGCCAATCCAAGTCCGGTACCACCTTTGCGATCGCCGGCCGACGTCTCGGTTTGCTCGAATTCGTTGAACAGCCGATCGGCGTCCTGTGCATCAAGCCCGCTGCCTGTGTCGCGAACACATATTGCAAGGCGTATGTCTGCAGAAATATTGCCGTTGCCGTCGTTAGAAACCGCGTTTGTCGGCGATGCCGCCGCGACCTCCACCGTCACACCGCCGGTTTTTGTGAATTTGATGGCGTTGGAGAGCAGGTTTACAACAATCTGACTGATGCGAGATTCATCTCCGACAACATAGTCGGGCAGATCCTTGTCAATGACCCAGGCTAGTTCGAGGCCCTTCTCGTGAGCCCGCGGCGCCAAAAGCTCAACGGTGCGGCAAATGCTGGTCTGTAGCGAAAACGGAGCGGGACGCAGTACGAGCTTGCCGGCTTCAATGCGTGAAAAATCCAAAATCTCATCGATCAGCGCCAAAAGTGTGCGCGCGGATTGGTCAATGGCGCGTGTATAGGTCTGCTGTTCCGGCGTCAAGCCCGTCTCAAGCAACAGATTGGACATGCCCAGAATGCCATTCATAGGCGTGCGTATTTCATGACTCATTGAGGCCAGAAAGCGCGATTTTGCACTGTTGGCGGATTCTGCGGCCGAGCGCGCTTTGCGCAATAACTCCTGCGCGATCCGCTCCTCGGTTATGTCGCGACCGACGACTTGTACTTCGAGCGGTGAATTTGGGCGCAACGGAAGTTCGTGCTCGACCCACCTTATCCAACGCGGACCTGCCGCAGTCTCCACAAATTCGTCACGTCGCTTTAGCCGCGCGCCAGTGTGATTGGAGCAGGTGTTTCGTGACCGGTGGCTATCAGCGTCGTCTGGGATGCGCGTATGCACATCTTCGCCTTCATCCGTTACGTCGTGTTCTCCACCTATCAGTACGCCGCTACTGGCATCTGCGATGGGAATCCGAAAAGGGCGGCCAAGAAGCTCTTCAGCGGTTAGCGCAAATACGTCGCAGAAGGCGCGATTAACATAAGTCAGACAACCGTTTGCATCACGACGCAGGATGATTTCATCCTGAGTGTCCAACAGATCTTTGTAGAGGATTTCGTTCTCACTGATCTGCCAATGCAAATCATGCAGGTCTTCAAACCGATCATTGAGGCCTGCTTCCGTCGATGCCAAAGCCTTCTTGGGACGGAAGCGGTTTACTAGGCCCTGCCATGAATTGATGCAGGCGTGGAATAGCGCGCGCGCGCCGCCAGGGCGCACGCTGTCGCAGCGCCCCGTAGACCGGCGGTTTGAGCCACCGGTTATCTTGCCACCAAATTGAAACACTAACTCGCCTGAAATCTGTACTTCCTGGCGAAAGCAAACACGGGCGCACTGAACAATTGTTAAAACCGATTGGTTAATCGGATCGTGCATGATGTATTGCTTAACAATTGCGGCCGGGTGCCGAAGTACTGCGAGTGGGACAAACCCGTTCAGGCCCAACTCATCTTACATTTGAGACGCTTTGGGACGATATGGTGATGCTTAAGAATTGGTCGGATCTTGCCACTTTTTCGTGGGTCAATCGTCTAAATGGCGCGCGGATTCCCGCGTCATGAGAGGGACGCCATGTCGGACGGGGAACGCCAAACGGGCGGCCTCGCTAATCAACTCATTTGTTTGGGCATCATAGCGCAGTTGCGTCTTGGTAAACGGACAGACAAGAAGCCGAAGCAACAAGGGATCTATTTCCTCAGTTTCCGTGTGGGGTTCATCCGGTTTCGTTTCGGCACCGCTTGTTTTCATACCTGCGCCTACGGCTCTCGGTTTTTCAGTGTCATCGTCATTCATTGAACCAGCCATCCCGTCATGCGAGCATTGCGCAGGCCTATTGCAGCGTACCGCCTGAGTCACCACCTGATGCCCGCTCCATCGCAGCAAGCGCAACGAGTACTTGTGCGCGTGCCTTCAGCGTCTCAGCCTCCAGCAGGGCTTGTTTTTCTTCAGCTCCAAACGGTGACATGACGGCCAAGGCATTGATCAGGAATTCGCTCGATGCCGCGGTAATTGCACGCCAATCCACTTTGTAATTGTTGGTATCAAGATACTCGCGAAGTGCGGTTAGTAATTTTTCGCGATCAACCTCGTCTTCACCCACACCGGCCTGAAAATCCATTTCGAAGCGCGAATAATCTGCATGGACTTGGCGATAGGGTGTTGCAATTTCAAGCTCGTCAATAATGTCAAAGCGTGCGATCCCGCTCAACGTGATCACAAGGCGTCCATCATCAAGTTCCTGCATGGATGTAATTCGACCAGCACATCCGACGCTCCGCATTTCAACGGCCTTGCCAGAGGGACTTTCGACAACACCGGAGGACGATGTCGGTTGTACCATGCCGATAATGCGCTCGCCGCCCAGCGCATCGTCAATCATTTCCAGATAACGTGGTTCAAAAATGTTGAGTGGTAAGTTGGCGCGCGGCAGTAAGATAGCACCACGCAGTGGGAACACCGGTATTACGGCGGGCAAATCCGCGGGGCGTCGGTATCGGTCTGCAAGAACCACGCTTTCGACTTTCTAACCACAGGCGCTGAGTTGCTCAAATATGGAACGCCGCTACGAAAAAAGTATCGAAGATAGGCGCCGCCGGCCATCGAGTGTGGCGTCATCGGTCGGGCCCCATGCATCAAAGAACTCGACCAGCTGCTTTCGCGCCGCGTCTTCATTCCAGGTACGGTCGGCGCGAATGATTTGCAACAGTTCGTCCACTGCATCGGCTTTGCGATTGTTTGCGGCCAAGGCGACAGCCAAGTCAAAGCGTACCTGGTGGTCTTTGGGATCTGCTGCAACCTTTTTCGATAATTCGTCGATATCGCCGGTGTCACCTGCTTTTCGGGCCAATGCAAGAGCGGCATTTACCGCACTTACGGCAGCGCTTTCTTGTTCGGCAGGCGGAACCAGCGCGATTGTCTGTTCCGCGCGCTCGATGTCGCCACTCTTCAGATAGCAGCGGGCGAGCCCAGCCAACGCGCTGGCGTTTTGTTTGTCTTCGCGAAGGATCGCGGCGTATATCTCCGCTGCGGATTGCAGGTCGTCCGCGTCGAGCGCTTCTTGAGCCGAAGCGAGCGCGTTCTCAAGATCAGCCGCTGCATCACCGCCGGCCAGTCGATCTATGAATTCGCGGATCGTGCCTTCGGGCTGTACGCCCATGAAACCATCAAGCGGCCGGCCGTCGACGAAAGCATAAACAGTCGGCAGTGATTGAATACGTAGCTGACCGGCTATTGCTGGGTGTTCGTCTGTATTGATTTTCACCAGCCGGACCCGGCCACCGTAACTTTTGACAACCTTTTCCAACACCGGCGTCAGTTGCTTGCAGGGCTGACACCACGGAGCCCAAAAATCAACGAGGACGGGCACCGTTCGTGACGCCTCGATCACATCCTTGGTGAAACTGGCGGTTGAGCTTTCCCGGATAAGATCGCCTGCTGCGCCGCCCGGGGCAGTGGTCGGACTGTTGCCTGCTGTCAAATCCATAGAATTCTCCTTGCGACGCCAAAGTGCATGCGCACTTTCCGAGCGCTATTTTCAGTTCAGCGGCGCATTCCAGTCTAATATAGCTGCGGGCGCAAGTGCGTAGAACGCCAATTACTCATTACTTTTTGCGTCAAGACTCGCGATTTCCGGCTCAAAGCCACAGTGGCGAATGAATTTCAACAAGTCACTGCGGGCAATGTTCGTTGTCGCCGTGTTCTCCAGAGGATGGCAGTTGACGGAGTCATATTCCATCAGGGCTTCGTCTACCACGACACGCACCTGCCGGTGGTCATCATTCATCAATGCAAATGCCGTCACACTTCCGGGCGGTACGCCGAGGACCTCCATCAGGAGGTCAGGCTTGCCGAAGCTGAAGCGTGCCGCGCCCAGGTTCTTTGACAGTTGCTTTAAGTTCACCTGGGTAGCGGAATGCGCGATTACAAGAAACAAACGGCCCTTGGCATCTTTTAGGAAGAGATTCTTTGTATGCCCACCAGGAATGTTACGCTCAAGTTCGGTGCTCTCTGCAACCGTAAATACAGCCGGGTGATCTATTGTTTCTGTCGCAATGCCCAAGTCTTGTAGGCGGGCAAACAGGTCATCGCGCGTGGCAGGCACTGTGGACATTCGGGCGTTAAACACTCTGCAAGGGTGGGGCGGTCGGCCCGATTTTCGAGGCGGCCAATATCGCTGTAATCATGGGCGTCTGCAAGGCGGGTACATCGTGGACTCCCAGCCCGACCTGCGGGGTATTTCAACGCAATTTCCGGCAAACCACTAGGGGGTGGCGTTGGCCCTTGCATTCGGCTGATACATGCGCCATAAGACGCAACCGCGCCGTTCCAACGGCGCCCTTTTTTCCGCTATTTGCGGTCGCGGGCGTAGCTCAGGGGTAGAGCGTCACCTTGCCAAGGTGAAAGTCGTGAGTTCGAATCTCATCGCCCGCTCCAAATCTTCATGAAAATTTAGCGAGACACTGCGGCTTCCAGCTATTGGATGGCCAAGGCTCAGGCCGCGCTGCTGGCAGTGGTTCCCGAAACATCGTTTGATGATTGCGCTTGGCTCTGAGATTCGCTGAGGCGCTGCAGCAGCTCGTCCGCAAGCGATCGTAGCGCGGTACCGCCTACGCCTGGGTATTTAGCCGGATAGGAACGCTGATGGGCATCAAAGCGGGCCGCGTCCTGAAGTGCATTCAACCTAGGGACCGGAGCTGAGAAGCACCGGTTTTCGGGATTCTGAAGCAGCCACTTATGGTATTCCTCGTCGGAGGGTGAATGACCGTCCTTCATGTTGACGATGACACCAAGATTTTGCGCAAATCCCATCTCGGGATTGAGTGCCCTGAAGCGGCGAAAAACCTCCAATCCACAAACCGAAACGTAGTCCGCCTTGGTCGGTGCAATATGGAAGTCCGCCTCACGCAGCCAGCTTTCTGTCAGGACCGACAGACCTGGCGGGCAGTCGATGAGAACAACATCGAAAACTTCGCGGACATCTTTGAGTACCGAGGCGATCACCTGACGCAACTCAGCATGCAGGCCTTCCTTGGAGACCTCTCGCTCGAACAATGTAAGCTGCATGTCGCTGGGGACTAAGAAAACCGTACGTGCGTCGTCGACATCAGAGACATTACGAACGACGAAGTCTTTCCATTCTGCTGGAGAGTCGCGCAACACTCGGGCGACCAGGAAGTCGACAATGGTGAGACCGTCTCGCTGAAGTTGATAAAGGTTATTGACCGTCATCAACATGCTGGACACGGTCGCCTGCGCATCGCTGTCAATTACCAGCACGTTCTTGCCGTGGTGAGCAGACAGAGTTTCGGCGAGCGCTAGAACCAGGGTCGACTTGCCAACGCCGCCCTTGGTATTCATCACAGCAACCGTGTTTTGCATAGCGCCCCGAATTCCCCTAACCCGATGCCTGTTTAACCGGCGCGACCGCCGTGGCCGTGCCAAATGCGACTGCCGCAGCCCGGGCATTCGATCTGCCCGGTGAATATGGCGGTCTGAGGGTCATAAAGCCAAGTTTTGCAGGCTTGTGAAATAGAAATTAGCACGTCACCGGCGTGACGTGTGGGTTGGGTGAGATTAGGGGGCGTACGTCATGTGCGTGACATCAACGTGCCATCTTATCATCCGAGGCCTGAATTTGACGTCGATCAGAGTGAATTGAACGCATTTCTTAAGCCCGGTTCTACCGGTGGCTCGTTCTCACCCAGGTCTCGCGACCGCGGCTGACAAGCACCTTCTCATGCACGAGACGGGTTACAGCAGGGTGGCGGATAACGCGGTTGCGCGCCGGCTCGATAACATAGGTCCGTTTTTTGAGGGTGTGAACGGCTGGCTCCTGGACGAGCCGGCGCTGCTCGGGGCGAACGAGAACGCGCTTTTGGACTGTACGATACACAGCTGGCGTGACATGGCGAATGCGCCGGCCCTGGCGCACGACCGCCTGTTGTGCCACCCGCTTCGTGACCGCTGGGATGTGAACCTTGCACCGTTTGAGATTGCCACGCCGATCGCGTGTCGTCTCCCAACGATAGCTTGCAGGGCGCACAACAACATCCCTGTAAACAGTACGGATTACATCGGGCTCGTTGGTATAGCTGACACTTGCGGGCGCCACTTTGACCCGTTGGTGTAGGGTTCGATAGACGGCGGGCACATGTTCAACGCGTGTGCGCGCTGGCCGGACGACGACGCGCTCGACACGTTCCCCCATCACAGCGGGTTTACGAATTATCTCGCGGCGGGCGGGGCTTACAACAACGCGTCGCGTCACCGTACGATAGACATCCGGCTGGCGAACCTTGGTGTAGCACTCCACGACGCGTCCACGGCAGCCGCGATCGGATGCGAGCGCACCCGTTGTCGTTACAGCCGCGGCCGTCATGGCCAAAACTGCCAGTGTAATCCGTTGCGCACCCATCACATGTGTCTCCCGCACTTGCCCTAGCGCCAGTGGCCCTGGCACCGCAAAACTCGGCAGGAAGGCATTCGCGGCTCTCAGCGAGGTCGTCGCGGCAGCGCGAAAAAGGGTCTCCCAGCCCAGTCCCCAGCTCCAGCTACAGTACCGGACCCTCACGAAGCGCAGAAGAAAGCTCATGCTTCTTGGTAAACACAAGTTAAATCAATGAATTAAATCGAGTCTGTCTAATGTGGAAGGATGCCCTGGATGCCTGCCAAACAAACACCCGCAATTCCACAGCAATGAGCACTTGCGGTCGCAACGCGGACCACATTCGTGTAGACCATGATCGCCGGCCTGCTTTCTTGCTCCCAGTCACAGCCGGTCAATCGATCTGGGGCGCAATGGCAACGCGATACAGGCGGTAGGTCTTGCAAGACGTAACATCGAATGCACCGGCGGCACCTGTCGTCACAACACGGGCGCCGATGCGGGCGCTGGTGTCCTGGGTTTTATTCGACTGGTCGGCCCAGCCTTACTACACACTGGTGCTAACGTTTCTGTTTGCGCCATACTTTGCCAATGTCGTCGTTGGAGATGGCGCGGTGGGTCAGGCATTGTGGGGCTATGCCGCCGCAGCCGCAGGCGTCGTGATTGCGATTGGCAGCCCTTTGCTCGGCGCCTTGGCCGACGGTCGTGGCCGGCGGAAACCTTGGATTGCACTCTTCTCGGTTCTGCTGGCGTGCGGCCTAGCATTTTTATGGTTTGCCGTTCCAAACGCTTCCTCCTCGACGATTATGCTTGTTCTGGCGGCCTTCGTGGTCGCCACGATCGCAGCGGAATTCACTCAAGTCTTCACCAATTCGCTGATGCCCGGCCTTGTGCCAGCAGGCGAACTTGGCCGGCTGTCTGGAACGGGCTGGGCCGTCGGCTACACCGGCGGGCTCATCAGCCTCATCGTCATGGCAGGCTTCATCGTCGCCGAGCCGACGAGCGGAAAGACCCTTCTAGGCTTGGATCCGCTGCTGACGCTGGATCACGGCGCGCGCGAGACGGACAGGCTCGTCGGCCCGTTCGCCGCTGCGTGGTATCTGATTTTCATGATCCCTTTCTTTCTGTTTGTCCCCGACGTCAAATACGCGCGCCCAGCGGGCACAGGCGAGAAAAGCGCTCTTGCCGAATTATGGAGCACCATCAAATCGTTAGGCGATAACAGGAACATCCTCTATTTCCTGATCGCCCGCATGCTGTACACCGACGGATTGACCGCCATTTTCGCTTTTGGCGGTATTTACGGCGCTTCGGTTTTTGGATGGGGAGCTCTTGAGCTCGGGTTGTTCGGCATTGTGCTTACGTTGACCGGTGCACTCGGCGCCTTGGCGGGTGGCATTTTGGACGACAGGGTCGGGGCAAAAACCGTGATTATGACGGCGCTGATCGCGTTGCTCATTGGCGCGTTCGGGCTGCTTTCTATCGACAAAGATCATGTTCTTTTCTTTGTCGAGGCCGCGCCAAAGTTGGCGGGCTCGGCGCCATTCTCGTCAACGGGTGAGTTGGTCTTCCTCGCCTTTGCGATCCTTGTCGGGGTTGTGTCTGCACCGACGCAGGCGTCAAGCAGATCATTGCTGGCACGGTTGGCGCCACGGGAAAAGATCACACAATTCTTTGGTTTGTTTGCATTTTCCGGAAAAGTTACGGCGTTCCTGGCGCCGCTTATGGTCGCCACGGTGACAGCAGCGACCGGAAGTCAGCGCGCTGGCATGGCTTCAATCGCCATCTTTCTGATCGCCGGCCTGCTCATGCTGCTGCCCGTCAAACAACATAATTGAACATCGGTCAGTCCGCATTAGGAATGCTTATATCGCATGAAGGAAAATTCGATTAGGTCTCATGGACCCGTCGAAGTATAGTGCAAATGGGAAAGCCAAAACTTATCCCTTAAATAGGAGGAAAGAACATGAAAGTTTGGAGCAAGCCACAGGTTCGTGAGCAGGAAGTTGGTCTGGAAGTTACGAGCTACCTGCCAGCTGACATCGACGTCATCTAACGACGGCGATTGCTCATGATCTCCGTTGGCGCGGAGATCGACGAGCTATATAGTTGAGACGAAAAGCGGCGGCTGGGAAACCAGTCGTCGTTTTTTTGCGGGCTATTCCTCGCTGATGCGCGGGCCCGCGAAGCCGCCGATCGCAACGCCTCCGGCTACTGCGACGGCGGGAGGTGCCCACGAGGGTGTTTGATTTACTTGCGGGCAATTCTCAAGGCCGGTGTCGCAGCAGCATCCAGCAAGGTCCGTCAATCGGATCGTTCCAAACCCGTTCCCACTTGAAGCCGGCTTTTTCGTAAGCCCGCACCGCGGCCTCGTTGCGCACGGAAACAAAAACGGAAAGCGCGATTGCCATGGTCGTGGAGAAGATTTCTTCCGCAAGTTGATCGAGGATAACCTTGCCCAATCCGCGCCCACGATGAGGCACAGACGCAATAAACAAATCAACGTCCCATGTTCCCGGCGGCATTCCTTCCGGCAGTTCCTCGCCCCAGTGGGTCGCCTCGATGGCATGCGCGTACCCAATCGGCTCGCCGTCACAGTCCACAATGCGGGCAACGGCTGTCGGTGTTTCAAACACAATGCGCACGGCTGCTTCGCCGCCAGACGCAGGGCCCCACCAACGCTGCACGTGTGGCAGGCGCAGCCAATTGCAGATTTGCGCCCAGTCCGCTTCGGTCGCGGGGCGCAGTGCGACGTTGTCCGTGCCGGCATGTTTTGAGGCGTCGGTCATTCATCACCTCTTACGACAGCGGCCGCTTTGAGGCACGGACCTCCCAATCACTTTTGCTAGACTTGCAATTAGTGCCTGAAATGGCGCATGCCGGTGAAGACCATTGCGAGGCCTTTTTCGTCCGCTGCTGCGATGACCTCATCGTCGCGCATGGAGCCGCCCGGCTGGATGACGGCGGTAGCGCCCGCGTCGGCGGCAGCCAACAGACCATCGGCAAAGGGGAAGAACGCGTCAGAGGCGACGACGGACCCCTGTGTCAGCGGCTGTTCCATGTTTGCAGCTTCGGCTGCATCCAATGCCTTTCTGGCAGCAATGCGTGCACTATCGATGCGGCTCATCTGGCCAGCGCCGATGCCGACGGTTGCGCCATCCTTGGCGTAGACGATCGTGTTGGATTTTACGTGCTTGGCGACCTTTATTGCAAAGACCATGTCAGCCAGTTCCTGCTCGCTAGGCTGGCGCTTGGTCACAACTTTCAAGTCGCCGGCACCCACAATGCCGTTATCGCGCGACTGTACCAGCAATCCACCTGCAAGTGTGCGGGCGACGATTCCGGGTGCGCCGGGATCAGGCAGGCCATTGGTGGTCAGCAACCTCAAATTTTTCTTCGCTGAGAAAATTGCTTTTGCGTCGTCGCTTGCGCCCGGTGCGATCACGACCTCGGTAAAGATCTTCGTGATTTCTTCTGCGGCTTCCGCGTCGATCGGCCGATTGAGCGCCACAATGCCGCCAAACGCACTGACGGGATCACAGGCAAGCGCTTTGTCATAAGCCGCTTTGAGCGTTTCCCCGATAGCAACCCCGCACGGATTTGCATGCTTGATGATGGCAACCGCCGGCGCGGCGTCGGCGGCAAACTCGCCGACAAGTTCGAATGCAGCGTCCGTATCGTTGAGATTGTTGTAAGATAGCTCCTTACCTTGATGCTGCGTTGCCGTGGCGACGCCTTCGCGCATCTCTCCCGTGACATAGAATGCTGCCGACTGGTGGGGGTTCTCACCATACCTTAAGGCCGAACTCAACCTGCCTGCGAAGGACTTGTAGGCGGGCGCTTCAATGTCCAGCTTGTCATTGAACCAATTGCTTATCGCGGAATCATAAGCACTGGTGCGTGCGTAAGCCTTGGCGGCCAGCCGGCTGCGCATTTGTAATGTCGTGCTGCCAGCATTACTGCGCATTTCAGATGACACCGCCTCATAGTCAGCGGGATCGACAATGGTCGTAACCCAGGCGTGGTTCTTGGCGGCGGCTCTGATCATGGCAGGACCACCAATGTCGATGTTTTCAACGCAAGTCTGGTAATCGCCGCCCGCCGCGACTGTCTCTTCGAAGGGATAGAGATTGACCACCAGCAGATCGATCGGACCTATTCCATGTTCCTGTGCGGCGCTTTGATGTTCGGCGTTGTCGCGAATGGCCAAGAGCCCACCGTGCACACGCGGATGAAGCGTCTTCAGGCGGCCATCCATCATCTCAGGGAATTGCGTCAGGTCCGCAACGTCGCGAACGTTAAGGCCGGCGTCGGCGAGTGCGCGGGCCGTACCGCCGGTTGACACCAGTTCCACGCCTAATTCAGACAAGCCGATTGCAAACGGTACAAGGCCGCTTTTGTCAGAAACGGATAGGAGTGCGCGGGAAATCTTAGGTTTGGTATCGCTCATTCGTAATGCTCTCGCGTATTTGTTGTCGCCCCGTCGCGGAACGGGACAAGTGGTTTCGTCCAGTTTTTAACCGCGGCCTTTTTTGGAATAACGCCTTATGCCACCACTTATCTTGAATGTAGATTGGCCGTTGCTCCACGGCGGCAAGACGTCGCGTTCTCGAGTTACTTGCGAAAATGTCTGACGCTGGATGAGCCGGCAAATGGTGTCGCGAAGTTTTCAACACCCTACGATCATAGGCTTGCCGGTTCCTGCGCAAATATGTCTCTTGCCCCAAGCAGGAAACGTCACGACACCGCTGATTCGAGCGCCCAATTTATTTCGGTCTCTCCGAATGTCGCTCCACGAATCACGATCTGTGTCGACCTGCAGGGACCTGCAGAATCGGCAAAGTAAATGCTGTCTTCCAGTGTCAGCATGTCCGCCGGGGCGATGAACCACCACACCGAACCGTCAGGCAGGAACAACTCAATCTTGCCGGTCTTCTCGTCAGTTTGTGCTTCGACTTCCGGGTGCAAGTGAAAGCGCAAAGCAAACGGTAAATCCCGTTTCAAACGTACAACACCTGTGGAACCGGTGATGCGGTCAGTACCAGTTAGCTTTTGTCCATTCTGCGATAAAATCAGGATGCGCGAGTGCATCAATCCCCAGCGACGCACATAGCCATCATGTTGTGCGGTCAGTAGCAGGCTACCGTTCGACTCTTCGATCTGGCTGCTTACGTTGTCGGGAAACCGGATGGGTGCCGCGCCGACCAAATCTTCCAGAAGCGCGTGGCGAACGAGCTTGGAGGAAGATTTGTCACCGATCGATAATGTATTGTGGCTAGCGGTACCGCGCGATTTTGCGCGCCACTCCGCGTCGGCGGGACCAGGCGCACCACCGTTCACGAGCAGAAGCGTTCTGCCAACGCTCATCTCAAACGAGAGGCAGCCTGCGTGCGCATTGCCGGCAAGCTGCAACTGCGGGGGTGGTGCGACGTCGGCAATGACAATGGTGTCACCACGCTCCAGGCGCGAATACCCTGAGGAAGCCGCACGTTTCATCACTGGCGGCTTTGTGGTGTCATCGTAAGCAAGGACAGTTGCCAATCCTGCAGGCGAGGCGATGCTCATGCCGTTGAATCGGGCAAGCAAGCCATCGCCAAGGCGCATAAAACGAAGCATCGACAGCATGTTTGGAATGTGTTTGGAGAGACCTTCCGGAGGCTCCAGGTCGCGCGCCTTGAAGCACTGGCTGAGTGGCAAGAGGTCGAGCACAAGATCCAACAGGACTGCCGGATTGCGGCTTACATGACCGCCATCAGGGAGGATCTGCCGGTCCAATTCATCTGTCAGCGCGCGCTCTGCTTCGCGTAACTGACGGTCGTGACCGGCAACGGACAAATTCGCCAGCACCACAGCTATAAGTGCAAGTAGCCGGGCTTCACCTGCAGGTGCTTCGCGCCAGGTTGCGGACAATCTGACAAGCTGAAAACCCAAACTTGCCGCCAACGCGTCGTAGGTCTTCGGGTCCGCACCGTCGAGCAATAACCCTGCATGCGTGATCCAGGAAATCAGGCGCCGCCCGAGCACTTCGGGCCGCCAAGGTACCCCGGTGCCACTGCGGAATCGCAACGTCCATTCCAAAGCAAGACTGCGAGCGGCCTCGCGGGCCTCATCTTCGCGCGTCGCCTCCAGGTGACGCAGCCAGGCGAAACCGTGCAGCGAGCGCAACCAGCCCGCAGATGGCGGCGTCAACTCAAACGGAGAATTTCCTTCCAGTTCAACGCAGGAGCCTGCAAGACCGAATTGTCCGAGCCGGAACTCGCGCCACAAACTGGGATCAGCGGTTCGCAAGTCCTGGGGCACGATCAGGAGCTGGTCGGCATAGGCTGACCCGTATCGCCACCGCAGAAATGGAGAGTAGAGTACGCGCGATACGAGACGGCGAAGCGAGCGGTCGGCCGCTAGCGCCGTAACATTGACGCGTTCGGATAAACTCAGCCGCGGCATTCACATCCCCCCGCGCGAACCAAAAGGCAAAGTTCAATTGAACAGTGATGCCGTCGTTAGAGCGTGATTTTGCAGGTCCTAATCTTCCACTGACAGGTCATCTTAACTGACAGGTCACCTTGGCTACTCTGCCACAATGACCAACGCAAGGCGGGCCGTGACGGCCTGAGGGCGGTATTGTGGAGAAGTGCGGAATTAGCCTGTGTGGCGGAGGCGTGCGGCAAAAAATCCGTCCATTCCGCCCAGGGGAGATCGTTCGTTCGTCACACCTTCCGAACCCTCGGTGACCGGTGCTGGCGAATGACAGGGCAATGTTCGCAAATCGCCATTTTCCGTGATCCATTCCGCATCGATCCCCGATTCATTAGGCTTGATCGGATCCCTTGCAATTGCCGAATTGCGTGCCAACAGACACGCAATCTGGCGTTCGCTCTCTTCCGGTTCGAGCGAGCATGTGCAGTAGACGAGCGTGCCACCCGGTTTGAGAAGCGATACAGCGTTGTCGAGTAATCTGGCCTGCAGCTCGGCGAGAGTTTCGATATCGGTTTCGCGTTTCAGATGAAGAATGTCAGGATGGCGCCGGATCGTACCTGTCGCGGTGCAGGGGGCGTCGAGCAGAATCGCATCGAAACGTTTATCGGGTTTCCAGGTTGACGCGTCAGCAACCACGAATTGAGGCGACAATTCCAGTCGGTGCATGTTTTCGCGCACACGCTCAAGACGTGCGCCAGAGGAATCAACAGCGGTAACGCTTACGCCGGTCATGCATAATTGCGCGGTCTTGCCGCCCGGTGCTGCGCATAAATCCGCTACTTCCGACCCGCGCTTTGTTGGCAGCAGCCTTGCCGGTAGCGCAGCAGCGGCATCCTGTACCCACCATGCGCCCCCGCGATACCCTTTGAGCTTTTCTATGCGCCCGCCTGGTTGCAGGCGGACTGTGCCGGTCGACAATTGAATCCCGCCCAACCGGGTCGCCCAGCCCGCGGGATCATGCTTCACCGAGATGTCCAGCGCGGCCTCCTCGATGGAGGCCATGGCGATCGCATGTGCCTTCGTCTCTCCGTAGTGTGCGCACCACCGGCTCCATAGCCACGGCGGAACACATGAGGATGGAATGTCCATTGCCTGGAATAGTTCGCCGCCTTCGCGGGAAACGCGTCGCAGAATGGCATTGACGAGTTTGTCAAAGCGAGCGGCACGACGGTCGGCGCGGCATTGATCGACGGCCAGTGAGATTGCTGCATGCGGCGGGGTGCGCAGGATTAGCAACTGAGCACAGCCACTAAGCAATATCGATTTCAAGCTACCTGAGTGGATAGGCAGCGGCTTTTCGAGAAATTTATCAAGCACCGCGCCAAGCTGTCCGTGCCGGCGAAGGACGGCAGCGGCGAGCGCGCGTGAAAACGCCCGGTCGCGTTCCGATAAGGATCGCCCGGCTGGTTCGGCCAGACGAACCCGTAGCGCATCGTCGAAGGAGCGGCCGCCCATAAGCACGTCGTCAAGAAGCGATACGCTCAGCTGGCGGGCCGCAAGACCCGAGAGCGAATTGTCTTTTGGTTTCTGGCGCGCTTGCGGACCCGCTTTGCGCGGACGGGGGTTGGCGGCCGGTTTATGACGAGGCTTCTTGTCTTTGTGAGGGGAATTGGCCGTTTGTGAGCTGCCTTTTGGTGAACGCGGGGTTGCGGATTTTGCGCGGGGGCTGGCTTGTTTGTTGGACCGGTTGTCTTTCAATGTCCCTGCCTTCACGTGATAATCCGGGCGTTTCGAACGCTAACACCCGCTGCATCTTGCTCAGCCCCACGGGCCTTTTTTCTTACGCCGCTGTCTAGCACTCGACCAGGGACCAATAACCGTGTCGGGTTCGTCGGATCTATTGCCCATGTCAGATTCCGCCGGTGCCGGCGAAAGGGGTTTGGAGGCGACACCCATCTCGCGCGCCATCGCTTTTAGTTCCGACACCCGGTTCTTGACATCAGGGTGAGTGGAAAACCAATTGTCGACACCGCGGCCAGTGAGTGGATTGACTATAAACATGTGTGCTGCCGCAGGAACCTGTTCGGCAACGGGGTTAACTTTGCGCCGGGCAACAGCGTGTATACGCTGCAAAGCGGAGGCGAGCCACAACGGATTGCCACAAATTTCCGCGCCAAGACGGTCTGCCTGGTATTCACGTGACCGGCTGATCGCCATCTGAACCAACATTGCGGCGAAGGGGGCTGCAATCATCGCGACAATCGCGCCAATCCACCCGAGCGCACCGCGGTCGCTGCGATGTCCGCCAAACAGCATGCTGAATTGCATGTACTGTGCAAGCATTGAGATGGCGCCACCTATAGTGGCCGCCACTGTCATTGTAAGCGTGTCGCGATTCTTGATGTGAGCAAGTTCATGCGCAATGACGCCGGCCAGTTCTTCGCGCGACAGCGTTTCCAATAGCCCGGTGGATGCTGCGACAGCGGAATGCTCCGGGCTGCGGCCGGTGGCAAACGCATTGGGCTGAGGAGAAGGTATGATGAAAACCTTCGGCAGTGGCAGACCCGCGTGGGCCGCTAGATCCTTGACCAAGCCGTAGTAGACTGGGGCGGAGGATGCGTCTACCTGGCGCGCCTTGAACATCCTGAGGACGATTTTGTCGGAATTCCAAAGACTGAGCACGTTCATGACCAGCGCGGCCACAAACGCGATCACCATACCTGTGCGGCCGCCGACGACGGCGCCCATAGCGACGAAAATAGCGGTCAGCAGGGCTAGGAGCAGAGCTGTCTTGGCGTAGTTCAAAGGCATTGGCGAAAGTCCCGAATTGGTCGTAGATCGGTTGGACGTTGGAGGCTGGTTAACCGTCAATATGGGAACAAATCCGCGCGACCACCAGATTGTTTGGTTGCTGCCTTGTTTCGTCGTCTGATATCAGCCGGGATCGCAGAAAGGGAAAAGCGGCAGAATGAACGATCGGAAAATGAAGAACAAAGCGGGTAACGATCCTGCCTGCGAGGATACAGAAAAATGCCAATCCCTTAGTGAGGCGGCTAAGCGTGCGTTGGCGGAAGCGGAGGAACGGCGGCGGATTAATGATGAAGCCGTCTCAAAACGGGCCAAAGAAGTGGGCGGACGCGACGGACTTGACCCAATTCGGTACGGTGACTGGGAAAAAAAGGGAATTACCTCTGATTTCTGAGAAAATTGTATCGAAATAGAACTAACCGTCACTGCTACAAGTATCGCGCAAGATACGCGCGGCCTGATAAATTTTCTCGTCACACAAATATTGGGCGCTCGAACCAATATAATCAAAAAACATCAGTATAAATGATTGGTTTGCTCCAGTATATTTAAGAATTAATCGTCCACAGCCAATCTCTTATCTGTAGCATTGCATCACGAACACTTTCCACTTGCTTGACGTTAACACCTCCAACACAGCTCCGTTTACGGATCACTAACCTAGCAATAGATCGGCCGACTTGACGGGCGCGGAGCAGGCAAGTGGCGGCGCCATCCTTGCATCTATCGGGGCAGGCTAGGACACGGTGGATTAAGGAGATGCAGGATGCCTGCACAACTCACAGAACTCTTCAAGACTTTTCGTTCCGATGAACGCGGCGCGATAGCGCTCATTGTTTCGCTCATGTTTTTCGGGCTGGTTTTTGCCGCAGGCGTAGCGATCGACCTGGGGCGTATCGAACACGTGAGAACGCGTCTTGCAGGCGCCGCGGATGCTGCTGCACTTGCAGCGGGTAAAGCGCTTCTTTCAGGAGGTGCCAGCGATGCGGAAGTGACGCAAATTGCGCTTGATTATCTCAATGCAAATGTTCCGCCGGGGGCCCTGCTCGGGGTACTCGGAACACCTGACATCACCATCAACCGGGCAGAAGGTTCCGTGACAATTTCCGCAGAAGCTAACCTTCCGATGACTCTCATGAAGGTCGCCGGTTATGACAGCGTCGATGTACCGATTTATTCAGCCACACAATTTGAGATGCGCGATATCGAGCTTGGCATGGCGCTTGACGTCACGGGTTCGATGGGTGGACAAAAAATCGCAGACTTGAAGTTGGCGGCTAAAGACCTAATCGATATCCTTATGCCGGACGGCGGTACGCCTCACAAAGTGCGTATCGGGTTGGCGCCTTACGCAAGAGCGATCAACGCGGGCACTTACGCAGGCGCGGTTACGGACGGCATCAGCACCGACTGCGTGCACGAGCGCGGAGGGTCGCAGGCGTTTACGGACGCAGCGCCGATTGGTGTCGACGCGCTTGGGTACACCGGCGGAATGACCTGCCCGTCGGCGAAAATTGAACCGCTATCGGAAGATAAGAGCGATTTGAAGAGCCAGATCGACGCCTATCAGGCGGGCGGTTATACGGCCGGGCATTTGGGCGCAGCCTGGGCATGGTATTTGGTTTCTCCCAATTGGAACTCCATATGGCCGGCGGCGAGCGAGCCGGTTGCCTACAGCGAGCCTGAGACAACCAAGGCGGTTCTGCTCATGACAGACGGCGTCTTCAATAAGTACTACGTCGGCAGCAACGGAAACTCTGCAACACAGGCGCGTGAAGTGTGCGCGGAGATGAAGGATGAGGGCGTCGTTGTTTATTCGGTAGCGTTCCAAGCACCATCCGATGCAGCAGCATTGCTGGCAGAGTGCGCAACGTCGGGTGATCACTACTTCAATGCGGCAAACGGAGAGGAGCTGCGGCTGGCATTCGTATCCATTGCATCTCAGCTCAACAAGCTACGTTTGACCAACTGACGGGCGAGGTCTCCTAGCCATTAGACCACCGGTCCGCAAGAAGGGGCATGCCGTTATGACGGCATGCCCCTTTTTTTCTCTTGCACGCATTGCAACTTGCAAACTGCTTCGATCAGCTGATCAACCAGCAGGCCTGTTTTGCCGATTGTCGATCAGGTCATCGACAACGGCCGGTTCGGCAAGGGTCGAGGTATCCCCAAGATTGGAAAAATCATCCTCGGCGATCTTGCGCAAGATGCGGCGCATAATTTTGCCAGACCGGGTCTTAGGTAGGCCTGGAGCGAATTGAATGAGATCGGGTGATGCGATCGGACCGATTTCGGAGCGCACGTGCGTTTTGAGCTCCTTTTTCAAATCGTCAGATGGATCCACGCCGCCCATCAAGGTGATATAGCAGTAAATGCCCTGGCCCTTGATTTCGTGCGGGTAGCCGACGACAGCGGCCTCGGCGACCTTTGGATGCGCAACGAGCGCACTTTCAACCTCGGCCGTACCCATGCGGTGACCTGAAACGTTGATCACGTCATCAACGCGGCCCGTGATCCAATAAAACCCGTCCTCATCGCGCCGGCAGCCGTCGCCAGTGAAGTAAGTCCCCGGATACGTCGAGAAGTAGGTTTGGGCAAAGCGCTCATGGTCGCCATAAACCGTGCGCATCTGGCCGGGCCAACTGTCGAGAATGACAAGATTGCCCTCAGTTGCGCCCTCAAGCACCGTGCCCTTCTCATCAACAAGCGCTGGTTTACAGCCAAAGAACGGGCGGGTCGCCGAGCCGGGTTTTAGTGGTGTCGCACCGGGAAGCGGTGCGATCAATATGCCGCCAGTTTCTGTCTGCCACCACGTGTCGACGATTGGACAGCGACTGCCGCCGACCACTTTGTAGTACCACTCCCAGGCTTCAGGGTTGATCGGTTCGCCCACTGAACCCAAGAGGCGCAGCGATGATCTGTCGGTGCGCTCAACCAAGTCGTCACCTGCGCCCATGAGAGCTCTGATTGCCGTGGGGGCAGTATAGAACGTGTTGACGCTCCACTTGTCGACAACGTGCCAAAAGCGCGACGCCGTGGGATATGTCGGTACGCCTTCGAACATCAGTGTCGTCGCGCCGTTCGCCAGCGGGCCATATACGATGTAGCTATGTCCCGTAACCCAACCGACGTCCGCCGTGCACCAGTAGATGTCACCGTCGTGATAGTCAAAAATGTACTGGTGCGTCATTGCGGCGTATAGCAGATAACCGCCGGTCGTGTGGACCACGCCTTTTGGCTTGCCGGTGGAGCCTGACGTGTAAAGGATGAACAACGGATCTTCTGCGTTCATTTCTTCGGGCGGGCAGTCTGCGGTGACTTTGACAAGCTCTTCATGAAGCCAGATATCGCGGCCTGGTGTGATGGGCACCTCGGCTCCGGTGCGGCGAACCAGCAGTACTTTGACTTCATGATCGATTTTTGCGAGCGCCGCGTCAGTGTTCTCCTTCAAGGGTACCGTCTTGCCGCCACGCACACCCTCGTCGCTGGTTATCACAAAGCTGGACATGCAGCCTTCAATCCTGTTCTGAAGACTGTCGGGCGAGAAACCTGCGAAGACGATAGAATGCACCGCGCCGATGCGCGCGCATGCCAACATGGCATATGCAGCTTCAGGGATCATCGGCAGATATAGCGTGACACGGTCGCCTTTCTTGACGCCGTTCGCCTTCATTACGTTCGCGAATTTACACACGCGCTCGTGCAACTGACGGTATGTGATCTGCTCGTCCTGAGTGGGATCATCACCCTCCCAGATGATCGCAACCTGATCGCCACGCGAAGCCAGATGACGATCGATACAGTTCGCCGAAACGTTCAGCGTGCCGTCTTCAAACCACTTGATGGAAATATCGGGGAGGTCGAAATTGGTATTCTTGACCGTCGTATAGGGCTTTATCCAGTCAAGCCGCTTGCCCATCTCACCCCAAAAGCCCTCAGGATCTTTGATTGAGCGCTCATAGAGTTCCTTGTAGCTGGCGTCGTTGATCCATGCCCGTTTCGCCCAGTCCTCAGTTACCGGATGCACGATTTCTGACATGCGGTCCACCCTCCCAGTTATCGATTAATTTTGCGGCATTATGGACCAGCCTTCGCAATAGCGGCAACCCTACAAACGGCCGAGACAATTTGCCGTCACTGGCCAATTGAAGACATCAGGCCAGCGCGCTGGACCTGCTAAATTTCCAGGTTCCCATGGCGGGGCGGAGGAGGACAGAAATGGTGGCAGGTACAAAACTGGCGGTCAGGTTCCTGGTATCGTTTGAGTGAGTATCCAACCATTGCCATCTATGTCCGAAAACATCGCATAACGTCCCCAGTTGGCGCTCGATATCGCAGAAACAGGTAATCCCCGACCATTCAGGCGGTCGTGCAGTGCGTCGATGTCCTCGGTTTCAAGTACAAGGCCATGAACGCTCCC
Organism: Hyphomicrobiaceae bacterium; assembly: GCA_965222485.1. Classification (GTDB taxonomy): domain Bacteria; phylum Pseudomonadota; class Alphaproteobacteria; order Rhizobiales; family Hyphomicrobiaceae; genus CBDCUC01. Next base: position 420,844 of record CBDCUC010000040.1, on the reverse strand, counting down.
GGGCCGCATTTGCGGATACCAGGTCACCAGTGCAATGCCGGCCCCACCTTCCGGCGGTTCCATATGGAGCCATGTCATTTCAGGCCCCATTTGCTCTTCCTTCATTACGGAAAAGCCAAGAATATCGCGATAGAACGCTTTTGATTCCTGCTGGTCTTTCACTGGGATTGAGATGATCTTGAGCTGCATTTGCCCGGAACTCCGCTTAAGCGACCAACCCGCGGTTTGAGACGCAACGCCCAAACTTGATCAAGGTCAGACACTTCTCCATGGGTCTGATGCAAGGCGTTACCCAATACTGAACTTCATAGGGCAAACCTCGCGCCTCTGGCCGGCACTCATGAGCAGAGGTCACGCTTCCCCGCTCTTCACGCTCGGCTCATTTGCGAGAGCCTCAAAAAAAACTCTCACCGCCCATACCGTGCCCCTCACCATGCCACCACAAAAAGCGGCGGCGGACTTACCGTGTTTCGGATCCGATCCCTATTGGGCATCAGTTCCAGTCCAGCTGAAATTCCAATTAGCCGACACCAAGCATTCCTAGTACCGCGCCTTGTAATAGGAGGACGCCAAGCCAGTGGCCGGAATCTATGGCAGTCAGCCTGCGCGATTGGCCTTGGAAACTGTGGTTGACAAAGATTGTCGTCAGTACAAAACCAGCCCACAGAAACGCTGCGGAGATTACGCCATTCTTCAAGGTGACTTGGTCTGTGCCCAGGTGGCCCAGCACGCCGGCAAAAACAAACGCCATAACTAGCTGTGCAATGAATGCGCTGATCATGAGGAGCGGTACCGATCCAGCAGCAGTCTTGATCTCATCCTCCGTCTTCCCGACGGCGTAGACCCACTGCTTGCCCAAAAGGCCATACCAAATGGATCCGAATAGAAAGCTGACAATAGCGGCCGCCAACACCGCCCAATAATTCAGTCCTGCAAAATCCATAAACGTTTCTCCCGTTTGTCGCGCGACACCTGGGGCGCGCTCCACGTTGGGCACCGTTTGTAAGCGCGTGACCTATGCTACTTTCGCCGTGCTATTTCATTCGTGTCTCATTCAAATTCCGCCCGCCGCATGGGCTGCCCAAACACAAGATTTCTTAATTTCGCTGTCTTCAAGTTCGCGCGTCACCTCAACCTTGTAGCAGCGTAACTTGCGAAACTTCTCGAGAGGAAAGTAGCTACGCAGAGGATCGCCCAAAAAAACAGGCATTTTGTTGGCAATACTTGCGCCAATTAGCTGTAATAGGTGCTCTGCTGCTTGGCGCTCATAGAATAAATCTCCCACCAGAATGACATCGAAATGGTTTTTCAGGTTGGCGCTGTCATTGCCCGGAGAAAGATAGTTTTTGCCGGTGGTGTTGATTGCAACACCATTAGCCTCAGCATTTAAAGTTGTCGCGGCAAGTGCAAGCCGATCGATGTCGGCTGCCATCGCGCTTTTTGCGCCAGCCATCATTGCCGCTATGGCGACAATTCCGGAGCCCGTTCCAAGATCAAGAACGCGCCGGTTCCGAACTTCCTCGGGATTGTCCAAAAGATAGCGCGCCAATGCCTGCCCGCCCGCCCAAGCAAACGCCCAGAATGGCGGTTGAATATTTGCTTCACCTAGTTCCTCCTCGGTCCGGGTCCATAGGGGAATCGATTCCTCGGCAAGGTGAAGTTTTATCTCCGGAACGAGTGGTGGGCGCATGGTGCGTGTATTGGCGCGGAAGAACGCGCCGACCGCATCTGCATTTTCTATGTCGAGCCGGGGAACAAGTCCGTCGCACTCCACTTGCTCACAATCGCCCATGTACAAATCAACAATCGCTTGTTCAGACGCGATAGGTGGAACAGGGCCACCAGCTCACTGGCGAAGGGACCGTTTGAGCCCGGTCTCCACGCTCTTCATATCCAGTCCGCCCATCCTGCAGACTTCCTTCCACTCGGTTTGTGTAACAGGCTGCACGGAAAGACGCATGCTCGTGACGAGCGACATTTCCGAGAGCTTAGGGTTGGCCTTTACGTCGGCAAGTGAGACAGATTTCGGCATATCACACACGGCAACCACGTCGACGCACTCCCAGCGTTCGTCATCGGTTGTCGAATCAGGATGTGCCAGGGCGCTGACCGCAGCGATACCGACGATGTCCTTGCCCGCATTCGAGTGATAGAAAAACCCCAAGTCGCCAATCTGCATTGCGCGCATGTTGTTGCGCGCCTGATAATTGCGCACTCCGTCCCATTCCTCGCCCTTCTTGCCGCGCGCCTTCAACATATCCCAGGAGAATTTGTCTGGCTCGGACTTGAAGAGCCAATACTTGCGCTTACCGGCCGGGGTAGATGTCTTCGCCGTCTCGGCCTTGGAAGCATTCTTGCCTGTTTTGGAAGCAGTACCCTTTTTCGCGGCCGGCTTGGCCACTGTTTTCCGTTTAGATTTCGTGGTTTTCGATGCTGGCATCTTTGGTCTCATTGGTGGGTTGGTTTGCGCCGTGAAGGCACATCACGGGCTCGCCGGACGGGCAATTTGACCAGGATTGGCCGCCTCTTCAAGCCGCTAGGACACGCTGATGAACAGTAAACTTGTGGTGACAGGGATCTAAATAGCACCGAGAGGCGCCAACTTGGCCGCAGTGACGACAGCTTCTCCCATTAATGCCTCGTACATCTTGCGGCCCCAATCCGGCCGAACAGCGTGTACAATGATGTTGAAGCAGATATCGGCTAGAGTGGAAATCCGCTGCCGACAGCCGCACGTAAACCACTATCCAGGCCGGAATTCCGCAACTCGTTGAAGAATATGTATCCGGTATCGAGGAATGAGCCCAGCCCGTGCAGCGGGTGAAGCAGCAACACATGAACTCATGAACGTGCATGACAAGAAAGTCCATGGCGTGAGCTCTCGCGAAGACGTACTGCGAGAGCGGACCAAGCCCGACGAGATCGGGCCGCCGACCGTTGATCGCAGGGCGGCCCGGGCAGGGCTGGGCGAACGGCTGGGAAAACTTGCCCTGAAAACTATCATGCCGTTCGCTGTTATCGGCGCGGGCCTGGCTGGCTACACCTATCTTAAGGCAACGAAACCGGATGCACCGAAGCGCGCGAAGGTGGAACGCAGCTTTGCCATCAATACGGTCGTTGCGAAGCGAATTACGCTTCAGCCCTCACTGAAGCTTTACGGAACAACCGTTGCAGGACGACAGGTCGATATTCGATCGCTGGTGTCCGGTCGTGTCGTTGAAGCGAGCGATGCGCTAAGAGAAGGCGGTCAGCTATCCAAAGGTGAAATCATCGTTCAGATCGACCCGTTCGATTTTCGCAATTCGGTTGCAGAGGTAAGTGCGCAACTGAAAGAGTCTCGTGCGAAACTCGATGAGTTCCAGGCATCGATCAAGATGGAGGAAACCTCGCTAACCTATGCGCGCGAGCAGCTAGAGTTGGCGCGTATCGACCTGAATAGAGCAAAGCCGCTAGTTGAACGCGGAACCGTATCAAAGCGTACGGTGGATGACCGCCAGCAGATTGTCTTGCAACGCCAACAGGCGGCCGACCAGATTGCAAACAATCTGAACGTTTGGAGGACGCGGGTTGTCCAACAAGAAGCAACCGTGTCGCGACTGCAGACCGTTCTGTCTCGGGCCAAGCAACGTCTCGATGAGACACGGCTAAAGGCGCCCTTCAATGCCTTCGTGAACGACGTGACGTCACAAGTGGGACGCATGGTCAGCGCCAATGACAAGGTGGCGACACTTATCGATCGGGATTGGATCGAGGCACGGTTCTCGTTAACCGATGAGCAGTTCGGCCGGATTGTTGCTGCGGAAGGCTCGCTTGTGGGTCGCAACGTCGAGGTTGAGTGGATTTTGGGAGAAAGCACATTTACGTATTCGGCTACGATCGACCGGGTTGGTGCGCGCATTGCGGCTGAAACAGGTGGCGTCGAAGTCTTTGCGCGAGTTACTGACCCCTCTCGGCCTGTGCAGTTGAGACCCGGCGCATTTGTGGAGATCATGCTTCCTGATAAACGCTTCAGCGATGTCATTCGACTGCCTAATGCTGCGCTCTATGAGGGTGCCAAAGTCTATGTGGTGGTGGAAGGACGTCTGCAATCGCGGCCCGTCGATGTCGTTGGCAGCGACGGCGCTGACATTCTCGTCACCGGTGAATTGAAAGACGGTGCGCGTGTGTTGGCCACCCGGATCTCAACACCTGGTGATGGAGTTAAGGTCAACGAGGTCCCCGCGCCGTGACCAAAAGTCCCAAGATGCGCGCGCCTAGAAGCGGGCCGCCGGATGCGCATGCGGGTGGACGGGCGCCGCGCGGCGTCATCAGCACGTTTGTGCGCCACCCGACATTACCCAATCTTCTGATGGCCATGATCATCATGGTGGGCCTATTCAGCCTCCTCAGGCTGAACAGGCAGTTTTTTCCGAACATTGAGATTCCATCGATCAGCGTCACGGTGCCTTGGACGGGTGCCAGCGCGGAGGACGTTGCCACCAATATTCTTGATGTATTGGAACCGGAACTGCGTTTCCTCGACGATGTGAGCGAAGTCACATCGATCGCACGCGACGGGACGGCCGTCATCTCGATTGAGTTTTATGCGCATGCCGAATTACAAAAGGCGCAAAGCGATATCGAACAAGCGATTTCGCGCATCACGACACTGCCGGAGGATTCTGAGCGGCCGATTATCGCACGTTCGAAGATGTATGATCCTGTCGCGAAGATCGCGATATCAGGACCATTCTCGGAAAAAGTGCTCAACACTTATGCAAAGGAGTTGCGTGACGCACTGCTGGCAGGTGGAATCGACCGCATATCCATGAGTGGCGAGCGTGACGAAGAGATTTGGATTGAACTCAACGAGTTTGAGTTGCGACGGCTGGGGCTTACGCTTGAAACAGTTGCCCAACGCATTCGCGATAACACACAGGACTTGCCGTCCGGAAAACTGGAAGGCGAGGTTGATGTTCAACTGCGCTCGCGCTCTGAGCGCAGAAGTCCGGAAAGCATCGGCGAAATTGAAATCAAATCGGCTGCCGGCGGCGAAAAGGTTCTTCTAAAGGACATTGCAAAAATCAACACGCAGTTTGAGCGTGAAGGCAAAATCGGACTGATCCGGGGAAACCCTGCAATCGAACTCAACGTCCAGCGAGCTTTGAGCGCCGATACGCTGGAGACGATGCGGATTGCCCAGGATGTTATCGATACAAAAAGGGCAACGCTGCCTGAATCACTCGACATTGACGTCTACGACATTCGCGGAAAATTCGTCACGCAGCGGCTCGGCATCCTGATAAATAACGGATTGCAAGGTCTCGTTCTCGTCTTGGCCATGCTGTTTATCTTCCTGAATGCCAGAATTGCATTTTGGGTGGCGGCGGGTATTCCCGTGGCGTTGCTCGCAGCACTTTCCGTTATGTATTTGAGCGGACAGTCAATCAATATGATCTCAATGTTTGCGCTCATCATGATGCTCGGCATTATTGTGGATGACGCCATTGTGGTTGGCGAGCAGGCGGCAACATTGGAGCAGCAAGGCTTGGATAGCCTGACGGCCGCAGAGAGCGGCGCGCTGACGATGTTTCCCCCCGTTATCGCCGCGACGATCACAACAATGGCGGCGTTCCTGCCGATTTTTTTTGTTGGCGACAGAATCGGGCAAATCATGGTTGCCATCCCACTTGTCGTTGTTGCAGTTCTGATCGCCAGCACGGTCGAGTGCTTTCTCATCCTTCCGGGCCATCTTCGGCACGGTGGCAAACGCGCACGCAAAACGAGCAAACCGCGTCAGATGTTCGATGCTAGATTTGCCAAGTTGCGCGATGGGGCATTCAGCCGCTTTGTTACGCTGACCTATGCCTGGCGTTACACAACGGTTGCAGCACTTGTTGCCAGCTTCATACTGGCGGTAGGCATGCTCGCCGGCGGACGTGTTGGCTTCCAGTTTTTCCCCTCGCCGGAATCGGAAAACCTGCGAGCAACCGTTGAGTTTGCGCCTGGAACACCTAAGCCTGACCAAGCTAAAGCCGTCGGCAAACTTCTCGTTGCGCTTGATCAGGTAGAAAGCAAACTGCTGGCGAACCTCAAGGAAAAGGATGAGACAAAACTCGTTGAGGCGAGCTTTGCGGTGTTGGGCCAGGCGCAACGCTCGCAAGGGGACAATCTGGCAGAAATCAATGTGCAGTTGACCCCCAGCGAACAGCGAAGTATCGCCACTAAAAAAGTCATCCGTGCTTGGCGCGAAGCGCTTCCTCAGATTCCTGGTGTTGAGCGCGTCGCCATCGCAGGGCGCAGAGGTGGACCGCCGGGCCGAGATGTCGATGTGCGGTTGCAGGATGCCCCAACCGAAGTTTTGAAAAAAGCTGCTGATGACGTGAAAGAGGCACTAACGGCATTTCCCGGCGTCTCGGCAATCGGCGATGACCTTCCTTACGGCAAGCAAGAGTATGTATTCTCGCTGACACCGCGTGGTCACGCACTCGGCTTTACGGGCGCGAGCATCGGCCGGCAGGTCCGCAACGCATTTGACGGCGCCGTGGCAACGCGGTTTGCCCGCGACGATGAAGAAATCACGGTCAGGGTCATGCGCAAGCAATCCTTATCCGGGCGACAAGACCTAGAGCAGCTCTATCTGACAGGCCCGACCGGTGCGAGGGTTCCACTAACGGAAGCCGTGACAATCGAAGAACGGCAGAGCTTCTCAATCGTGCAACGTAAAGACGGCGTCACAACAGTTGGCGTTACCGGCGACATTGATGCCGACGTCTCAAGCACTCAGGAGGTGGTTGCACGTCTGGAAGCTGAGGTTATGCCAGACATCGCGGAGAAATATGGACTACGCTACAGCTTCAAAGGCCGCGCTGACGAAACACAGAAATCATTCAAAGATTTGCAACAAGGTGCGCTTCTAGCGCTCGGCATCATCTATATCGTGCTGGGCATCGTGTTCGGGAGCTACTGGAAACCGCTTGCGGTGATGGCGATTATCCCGTTCGGCTTTGTCGGCGCACTAATCGGTCATTACGTGATGGGCTACGCCCTGACCATTATCAGTCTTATCGGCCTTCTGGGGCTCTCCGGGATTCTGGTCAACGACTCGATTGTGCTGGTGAGCCGGATCAAGCAACGGCTCGGCGAGGGCGACAATTTGGAAGAAGCGACCATTGGGGCATCGCGCGACAGGTTCCGGGCGGTTCTGCTCACTTCGCTGACGACGATCGGCGGTCTGACCCCATTGTTGTTTGAGACAAGCCGGCAAGCACAGTTCCTAATTCCGATGGCTGTGACCCTGGTCTTCGGACTCGCCGCCGCGACGATCCTGGTGCTCGTCCTTGTGCCGGCACTTGTCGGTATTGGGGGTGATATCGGTCAGGCGGCGGGCAAGTTGCGGAGATTGCTAACGGGGGCCGATAAACATGGGGCCCGCGCGGACGTGGCGGCGGCAGAGTGAGGGTTCGGTCAGGTTTCAACTTGGGTCGCAACAAGGTCACTGCCACGAGTCGCACAAAATGCGCCTCGCCTTAAGCTTTGTCTCACGGCGCAATTCGCGCTACGCGCAGCACCTCCGACGGTGCGGCGCATTCTTGGCACTGCCGATTCACGCCGCGCGTGAAAGGACGCGCGACGATCGGAGTGCATGCGCCGGGTCGCGTTGCTCCCGGTCAAGGTGACCTCAAATATATACGACACGCTTTAGCCCTGCAGAAGTCGCGCGTAAGAGTCTTCGATCGTGCGTTTGAGATAGACACGATACTCATCGTAACAGTCGTCGGCAGAAGTTACGCGCCCGAACTGCGGATTGGTCATGACCGATTGCGGGACGAATACGATGGGTGTCGACACCGGCAGAAGCTGCGAACCGCGACCTGCCTGAAGCGTGGTCAGAATGCCGTGCATCTCGCGATTGATGGTCGGGCGTGCAACGACAATCAGCCGGTACTGACCATGCCGGTTGGTGACCAAATAGATGTGACCGGACTGGTGTGGAATAGAGACCGTGCCCCACTGGGTGAAGTCCCGGTCCATGCGTTCTGATTCGTGAAAAGCCAGGCAGGACTGCGCGTCATCCCATTCTATCCTGGTCAGATAGGCGTAGACTGCATCGGGTTCACCAAACGACGGTCTGAGCGTGACGTAATTGTCCTCAATCCAGGTCACAGCCGGCCTGGCATAAGAACCCAAAGATTCCGGCGCGAGAGAGGGAAGATTCTCAGGTTGGCGCGAATTGCCTTGCGTGTCGCGAAGCTCCAGCTTTAGCGCCTCTTCCAAGCGGACAGTCGTGGCAATCGTGAAGGGTCGCTTTCCGGACAGCGCCTTTTCCAAAGTCGACAGACTAATCTTGGCATCCAGTGCAAGTTGCTGACGGGTAATGTGGCGGCGCGCAAGTTCCTCGCGCACGGTCACCGCGACACGACGGCTTTCGTCGTCGGTCAGTTTCTTTTCGGTTGCCATCGTCATCGAGACACGCGTCCCCCGGGTTCATCTCTTCAAGCATTCAGACGGACATTTGCGCACATTTCCGTAATGAAGCGCCATTGACCGTAAATCACCGCCAGCAATGAGGCCGATTGGCAGGCCAGTACAGAAAAGGCCAGAACATCACGCTCGAACACCTTGGCGAAACATTGAAAAACTCACCGACGTCACGGGCCAAAACGGGAGGGGCCTGTCTACAGGAGGATTTTTCATGACGTGTTCAAACCCCGAAGGCAATCAGTGCAAGCTCATTATGCTTTCCAACCGCCAGGCCGGCGAGGCTGATCAAAAGGTCGGTCCCCGCCCATCCGATAGAAGCGTACTTCAACCAAGCCCGGGCCAGATCAAGCAATTTGGCCTGGCGCGGGCCGCGCGCCGCCGCCTGATGGTCATGGCGATTGCGGCGCTTTTTGGGGTAAGCGGGATGGCTCTGAGCGCCCAAGCCCGCGAAGAACGTGCCCAACTGTCGCGAACAGCAGCGGCACAGGCCGCCATGACAGGCCTCATGACGCCAGCTGAAGCGCGCACCGGAACACTCCTGTTCAAGGGGCATCAGGACGGACAGTTTATTGAAGCACCGCGGCTTGGAATGGACGCGGACATTACGGTCAATGGGCCGACCGCGCGCGGGCGTCTGACACAGCATTTCGTCAATCCGACGCAAGGGTGGGTCGAAGCGGTCTACGTTTTCCCGCTGCCTGAGACAGCAGCGGTCGACACGCTGAAAATGGTTATCGGCGACAAGATCATCATCGGCGACATCAAGGAACGACAGGAAGCCAAGGTCATTTATGAACGCGCCAAAGCCGCTGGTCAAAAGGCGGCGCTGCTCGAACAGGAACGGCCGAACATCTTCACTCACTCGATCGCCAATATCGGGCCGGGTGAAAGCATTGTTTTGCAGCTGGAGTATCAGCAGACAGTCAAGCAAACCGGCGATGAATTCTCATTGCGCTTTCCTATGGTGGTGGCGCCTCGATACAACCCCAAACCGATTGTCCAGACAGTCGAATTCGATGCAGATGGCCGTGGATGGGGACAAGTGAATGATCCCGTCCCGGACCGGAAACGCATTTCGCCACCGGTCCTCGATCCTGAAGTCTCCCCGCCGGTTAATCCCGTGACCTTGACGGTCCATCTTAACGCAGGGTTTCCCCTCGGCGAGGTGACCAGCCACCACCATAAGATTGTTTCAGATGCGTCGTCCGAGGATGTTCGTACACTCAAGCTTGCCGATGGGACGACACCGGCAAACCGCGACTTTGAACTTAGCTGGACGGCCAAGAATGGGGCTGCACCAACAGTCGGCCTTTTTCACGAGCGTGTCGGGAGTGACGACTACATTCTCGCGATGATCACACCTCCGACGAGTGATACGAAAATTGCGCAAGGAGGGTCTGCTAACGATCAAAACGGCAATGAGGCAATGCCGCGTGAGGTCATTTTCGTCATCGATAACTCAGGCTCGATGGGCGGGCGTTCGATTGCCCAGGCGAAAGCAAGTCTCATGTTCGGACTTGAACGGCTCAAACCTCAGGACCGCTTCAATATCATCCGCTTCGACAACACGTTTGATCTGGTGTTTCGCAACCCTGTACCGGCTGAAGGCAAGTACATCGCAAGGGCAAAGTCCTTTGTCTCAAGGCTGGATGCGCGCGGCGGCACAGAAATGCTGGCACCTTTGCTGGCTGCCTTGAAAGAACAAGGGCCACAAAGCGCAAAATACTTGCGGCAGGTTGTTTTTCTCACCGATGGCGCCATCGGCAATGAAGCACAATTGTTTGACGCTATTGCTGCCCATCGCGGCCGCTCGCGTCTGTTCATGGTCGGTATCGGTTCAGCGCCAAATTCGCACCTCATGGCGCGCGCAGCGGAAATTGGCCGAGGAACCGTGACACACATCGGCTCGACCGCCCAGGTGGAAGCACGGATGAAGGAGCTCTTTGCAAAGCTGGAAAACCCGGTCGTGACCAACTTGCAAGCCACCTTTACCGGTGTCGACGCAGTGACAACACCGGGCCTGCTGCCGGACCTTTACCGCGGCGAGCCGGTCGTGCTTGCAGCAAAGCTTTCTGGCACCGCGGGCCGTCTGGAAATCTCCGGCATGATTGGCTCGCAGCCATGGGTGGCCAAGCTGGCGTTGACTGGGGCGGCGACAGGAAACGGCATTTCTAAAATCTGGGCGCGGCGCAAGATTGCCGATGCGGAGGTCGATTTGCGTCTTGGGCGGCGGACACCTCAGGATGCGGAACAGGCAATCCTGCGGCTGGCACTGGACCATCATCTGGTCAGCCGCCTGACAAGTTTGGTGGCAGTGGACGCGACACCTGAGCGGCCGAACGGTGTTGCGCTCACCCGCGCGGACGTCCCGCTCAATCTGCCGGACGGCTGGGATTTTGAAAAAGTGTTCGGCAAACGAGGACAGCGCGCAGATATGGGCGGCGAACGACAGCGCGATGCCGGGAAGAACGGTGGCCGTCTAGAGAAAGCAGTCCTCAACACTCCGGCAAATCTACCCAAGCTTGAGCAGGCAATGATGAAGCAGATTGCGGTGGCGCCGCGGCCCGCTACAGGCGGCCTAAACAATGCTGCCGGTATCGTCGCCGTCAGGCTCCCGCAGACAGCAACGGATGCGGAGCTGCGTTTGATGATTGGATTGCTGTTGGTGTTGCTCGGTCTTGCGGCAGCCTTCTATGGCGCGCGCGGGCGAACCGCTGCGATCCCCCGCTGAACGAGGCAACGATGCACTGTTCCCCCATCCAGTGCAGTTCAGCGGCACAGCGGCCGCGATCACGATCCATGATCGCGGCCGCCCTCATGCTCTTCGCCGCCGGGCTCATGTTCATTGCACAAGCGTTCTACATACATGCGAAAGCAATCGTTGCGCAGATTTTGCTGGATCGTGCGTTTGGCCAAAGCCTTAAAAGTGGTGAGATCGTGAAGCCATGGAGCTGGGCTGATACATGGCCGGTAGCGCGGCTCGAAGTGAAACGCATCGGCGCGACGGCGGTCATTCTTGCTGGATCAAGCGGACAGGCGCTGGCGTTCGGTCCCGGTCATGTTGAAGCGACGCCATTGCCTGGTGACCCGGGTCAATCGGTACTGGCTGCGCATCGCGATACGCACTTCGGCTTCATCGGTGATGTCAAGATGGGAGATACGATTAGCGTGACGCGCATGGACGGCGTGAAAACCGACTTTGTCGTGACAGGCACGTCCGTTGTTAGGTGGGACAATTCCGGTATTGCCGCCGGTACGCCAACGACGATTGGGGCAGGTAGGGCAAAGGCTGGCCTGGTGCTTTCGACGTGTTGGCCTTTGTCGGCACGTACGCAGGGGCCTTTAAGATATCTGGTGCATGCAAGAGCGCGGTCATGATGGTGTCACCCGTCTTTATTGATGCTCTCTCTAAATTCTTCACGCGCTATTCGGCGCTGAAGCGCCGGCACGTGCAAACGCCGATCGCGACGCCTCCGGCTACCGCGACGGCGGGAGGTGTCCTAGCTTCGGCCGAGCGTGCTGGCTGGCACAACAGGGAGCAAGGCGACCCGCGGCACTGCCGCGCGCCCGCGCAGCTGCCCGAGGCCAAGGGCCGAGGAACAGCAGCGTGAGCGAAAACAAGCCGAGCACAAATGACCCGCGGCACGTGAGCTATTTTGATAAGATGTAGGCCGGTGGCTCCTACTCCTTGAACCAGACCTCAACGCGGCGGTTGATGGCTTGCGTCTGTGCCGTGTCATTGCAGGCAACCGGTGCGATCTCGCCATAACCTTTGGTCACCACTTTTATGCCTTCGAGTTTGGTTGCGTCGTGCTCTTTCAACGCATTCAATACAGTTTCTGCGCGCCGGCTGGACAATTGCAGATTGCCATCAAATGGGCCGACACTGTCGGCAAAGCCGGCAAGGATAATTGTCTTGCCCTTTAAGGGGTCGCTCGCTAGCGCCGCGCTCAGCCGCGCAATGTCGGCAAATGCCTTACTGTCCAGTTTAGCGGTGCCTTCGGAAAACCTAAACGTGAACGACGAGCGCTGTGCGTCTTTCAACTCACCGGTCATGTCATCCATCAGTTTTTTGTCAAAGTCGTCCGGATTGACCTTGGGTGCATATTCGAAGCGCTGCGTCTGCTCGGAAAAAGTAAGGCTGTCTGGCTGCTGATTCATGAAGCCTGCCTTCTCGATAAGGTCTTGAGCGTCATCGGACAATGCAAACTTCAAGAGCCCTTTGGCCATGTGGTTGGCGGGTTCACCTGGTGTGTAGAGATACATTCGCCGGCTGAAGAGATACTCTTCCGCCTTGAGCGAAAACTGCGTCGGCGCGGATTTGAGACCGCAGGATGTGGTAAGTCCCAGCGCTTTCGACTTGCCTTGAAATTCTCTGTGCGAAATTGCGAGTCCCAAAGGATCGGCCGCCAGCTTAGTCGCGAGTTCGGAGGAACTCTCGATGCGCGTTGCGGATTCGACAATTTTCAGGTTTCGTGGGGCCAGTACGCTCGACTGGAAGATTTGCCAACTGGCACTTGTTTCCGCCGGAGCGTAGATATTGATTTTGCCGGACGGTCCCTTGATCTCCGACCAATCCTTGATCTTGCCGGAAAAGACGTTGGCCAAATTTTCCAGCGATATTTCTGTCAGCGTATTGCTTGGTGGAACCAACACAACCAATCCACTAAGCGCGATGACATGCTCGTTGGCGGCGCTGCGCATGTCACCGAATTTCAACTCGCCAAGTGCTTTGACCTCGGCCTTACTCACCGGCCGCGCTGACATTCCAACGAGCGCCTCTTTGGCCTTCAATGCTGAAAATGCCTGTTCTGAATTGCGGCTTTGTAGCTCAATCACACCCATTTCGTTGGCGCTTGAATCCCGGAGCTTGAATGTCATATCAACCGGTTCTGCTTCGGTGATTTTCTCGACTTGCAGCGATTGAGTGCGGGCGTAGGCATCAACCAATGCCGGCATCAACTTCTCTGCGATCAACTTCGAACCGGTGATCGTGATGCGTCCGGCAGGGTCGCCGGTGCCGAAGGCTGCTGCCTGCAGAGCAGTTTCGCGCACATAGGGCCCGGTCGGGCACACATCGCTGACGCACGTGTAGCGCTCGGTGCTGAGGCGCATGTGCCCGAACGCTTCAGTATCGATAGAGTAGTGTTTTTCATCGAAGGCTAATAGCTGGCCGCTCACCCGAAATTCGCCGCCTTTCATATGGAGCGTGATCTCGGCGGCATTGGCGCTTTGTGTGGCAACACCGATTAAGCTCAAGGTCGAAACCAGACTTGAGCAAGCGAAGACGCGCCGCACCACTGCTTTCGCCCTCATTAAAGTTGCTCCAGTGCCTTTACGTTTCCAAATTGCCCATAACGGGCCCGGCTTACCGGTCGGCAGCCGCACATCTGCCGGCGGCCTTTTGCCGCGATCAATGCCCCCGCAAGTCTGTTCCCGACACTTTCGCCTGCCCATTCAATTTGGCGCCCTTTTGAAGAATTCGCAACGAATGTCATCGGCAGGAGTAAATTAACGTGGAGGAAACAGTGCGTCGAAAAAATGGAGCAGGCCCGAAACACGAGGACTATCGGAGGCTACTGCGCCTCCGCGCGCATCGGCCTGGTCAACAATCCTTCAATGGCATCATCGACAGTCAAATCGCCCGATATGATTGCATTAACAGCGCTAACGATCGGCAACTCGACATTTTTTTCTGCGGCAATGCGGTTGACGGCTTGAGCCGTATAGACGCCTTCGGTTACCGCGCGTCGTTTGCCGAGCACCTCGTCAAGCGATTTTCCCTGACCCAAAGCACGCCCGAGCGACATGTTGCGCGACATTGGGCTGCCGCAGGTCAGAATGAGGTCTCCCAATCCCGATAATCCAAGCAGTGTTGAAGGCTCAGCGCCCATCGCTTCGCTAAAGCGACATAGCTCCGCAAACCCCCGGGTGACCAACGCGGCGTGTGCACTGGCACCGAGTTCCTGACCGTCGACGATTCCCGCTGCGATGGCCAAGACGTTTTTCACGGCGCCGCCGAGCTGAACGCCAACCAGATCCCGTGACCAGTAAATGCGCAGTTGCCGGTAACCCAAGCCGACAGCGAGCTGGCGACCTATTTCCTCATCCGCGCAGGCCAATGTTAGGGCTGCCGGAAGGCCACGCGCCACGTCACTTGCAAAGCTCGGCCCGGAAAGGGCGGCAAGCCGCGCCTGCGGCAGGGTTTCAGCCAGAACGTCACCGAGCAGCTTGCCCGTTTTTTGTTCGATACCTTTGGCGCAAATGATTGCTGGTTTTCCAGCAGCAACGTCACCTGCCAACTGGGCCGTCAATTCACGCATGTGTTGTGCAGGTGCTACGAGCAGCAACGCATCGCATTGTGCCACGTCTGCCAAGCTGGATGTCGCGGTAACGTCCTCATGCAGCAAAATTCGCGGCAGGTAAGCGTGGTTGACCCGGCTTTCATTAATGTCGGCAACCGTTTCCGGCTCCATTGCCCACAGCAGCACCTCGCGTCCGGACAACGCCAGTGTTTGTGCCAGGGCGGTTCCCCAGGCACCGCCGCCGAGAACGCCGATGGACTCAATTTTCATTTGCCGCCCCTGCTCGGTTGCTGCCGGTCCGGGCGACTGTCTACCATGCCAGCCGGATCACGCACCAGTGTCGCACGCTGGTGTCGCCGTTGCGGAGCGCTCACGCTTTTGCTCCCTTGCGCCCGGCGCCCAATATGGCCGGTGCAGTGGTATCAAGCGGCCAGCGGGGGCGGGCCATCACATCAAGTGGGTCGACCCAGCCGCGCGCGAAGCGTTCCGCTCCTGCCCAGGCCACCATCGCGGCATTGTCGCCGCACAGTTCTACCGGCGGAGCGCTCAAATGCAAACCGCGAGACGCGGCTAGGTCGGCAAGGCTCGTTCGCAGCGCGCGATTGGCGGCAACGCCACCGGCAATGACGAAGTGGCTGCAATCGTCCATATTGATGGCTTTACGGCCGTGCTCAGCGGTTGCGCCGGATGATTTCAATTGCACCAGATCGATCGCGCGTGCACAGCGATCGCGGACACTTTCGACGACTGCTTGCTCGAATGAAGCGCATAAGTCGGCGACATCGTTGTCATTTAGCGGTGCGATAGCTTGTGCGCGTTGGCGTACTGCCGTCTTCAGGCCGGCAAAAGAGAAATTCGGCTCGGGCCGGCCCAGCATCGGGCGTGGAAGTTTAAAGCGGTTCGGATCACCTTTACGTGCAGCCGCCTCCACTTCCGGACCGCCTGGTTGCGGCAGGCCCAGTAGTTTCGCGGTCTTGTCAAACGCCTCGCCCAGCGCATCATCAATCGTCGTACCCAAACGGATGTAATCGGCAACACCACGCACCAGCAAGAGCTGCGTGTGACCGCCTGATACGAGAAGCAAAACGTAAGGCGGCTGCAGCCCTTCGGTCAGGCCGACTGTGAGCGCATGCGCTTCCAGGTGGTTGATTGCTATAAGCGGCAGGCGGTGTACGAGAGCGATCGACTTCGCGCTTATCAGACCAACAATGAGGCCGCCAATAAGGCCCGGTCCGGCGGTGACCGCAACGGCGCCAAGATCGCTGAACCCGACACCGGCATGGCGCAATGCCTCTGCAACCAAATCGTCCAGACACTCTACATGGGCGCGAGCTGCAATCTCAGGTACAACGCCGCCAAACGCGCGATGCTTTTCCCACTGAGACCGCACAATATTGGACATGATGCAACCGCGGCCCTGACCGTCACGCATAATGACGGCGGCTGCGGTTTCATCACAACTCGACTCAATGCCGAGCACGATGACATCGCTTGTTTGTGCCGCGCCCGGTGCGGGCCGCTTCATGTTGCGTTTTCCGTTATATTCGTGGCTTAAACGGCAGAGGGCGCCGGCTCGGACGATGGGTGTCCGGGCCAGGATCAGATAGCATAACGAGAGAGTTTCACAACCGGCCAGAACGTTTGGGCCATCGATATGGAGCATCTAGCGAGGAACCGGCAAGGTCATGCCGCACCGATTAAGTTTGCGCTCGTTCGAGTTGGGGGGCATTAATGAGCGCGCTGGCTGGAGGCCGATTATCGCACGCCGTTGGCGGTGAGCTGGACTATAGGTATGGCCGCAGGCAATCGAGTGTTAGTTAGCAGTTTCCGTGAGGTTTAAACTTGCACGATAAGACAATACGTATCGGCACCCGCGGCTCGCCGTTGGCCCTGGCGCAGGCACATGAGGTTCGCGAGCGTTTGATGGCGGCGCACGGTCTCAGTGCTGAGGCATTTCCAATCGAAGTCATTAAAACGTCCGGTGACGTCATCGTCGACCGGCCACTTGCCGACGTGGGCGGCAAGGGGCTTTTTACGAAAGAGATTGAGGATGCGCTTCTCGAAAACCGCATCGATCTTGCGGTTCATTCGATGAAGGACATGGCGACACTGCCGCCTGATCGACTGACGATCGGTGCGGTCTTGGCACGTGAAGACGTCCGCGATGCCTTTATCAGTCTGAAGTACTCCTCGCTGGCGGAAATGCCGGAAGGAGCCCGGGTCGGTACGTCGTCGCTGCGGCGGCAGGCGCAGGTCAAGCATCTGCGCCCCGATCTTGAGGTTGTTGGTTTTCGTGGCAACGTACAAACCCGCCTGAAAAAACTGGCAGACGGAGTTGCCGAGGCGACTTTTCTCGCCTGTGCGGGGCTGAACCGGCTCGGGCTTTCTGACCGCATCACAAAGGCTGTCGAGGTCGATGACATGCTTCCTGCCGTTGCGCAGGGCGCTATCGGTATTCAGCACCGTGACGGTGAAAGCGAAGTTGCCCAGTTGATCCGTCCCCTAAACGACGAGGAAACGGCTCTTTGTGTTGCCTGCGAACGCGCCTTCCTGGCACGGCTAGAGGGCTCCTGCCGGACACCCATCGGAGGCCTCGCACTCTTGCGCGGCGGCGACATAGATTTTCGTGGAGAGATTCTCACACCGGACGGGACAGAAGTGTACCGGAAGGCAACCGTGGGCAAGGCAGCAGCAGCTTTGCAGATCGGCGATGATGCAGCGGGCGAACTTCTGCAACAAGCCGGGCCTGACTTTTTTGCCGCGGCCAATCCCAGCTGATCATGCGTATTTTGGTGACACGACCGATAGAGGACGCGTTGGCCACCAAGCGCGTCCTGGAATCGCACGGGCACAGCGTGGTGATCAGTCCGGTGATCGAAATCGTGCATCTCGACGTTCAAGCAGCGGATATTTCCGATGCGCAGGCACTCATTGCAACGAGCAGGAACGCCATCCGCGCCGTAGCTCAGAGCGCGGCGCATAACTCTGCCATCGCATTGCCCCTTTTTGTGGTTGGACCGGGAACAGCGCGCGAAGCTGCAACAGCAGGCTTCGGAGATATTCGTGAGAGTGGCAACACGTCGCGCGATATGCTGCCGGTTATTACGCAGGAGCTGGAAGCGGGAAACGGTCCGGTTGTTCACCTGGCCGGCGACAAGCTCGCATTCGATATCGCGGGGGCCCTGGAGCAGAATGGATATAACGCGCGTGTCCACCGTGTTTACGAAACACGGGCCGCCTGTAGCTTGAGCCCGGAAGCGATAACAGCATTGCGTGATCTCACCATAGACGCCGTCATCTTGATGTCACCGCGCAGCGCCAAAACGTGGGCCGAATGCGTTGACGCCACAGGTCTGAAGGAGAGAGCCCGGCAGCTTAATCATTTATGCTTGTCCAATGCCGTGGCCGCGCAGCTAACATCTTTAGAAGACGTAAACATCGACGTCGCCAAAAGGCCTAACTCCGAGGAAATGCTTGCACTTGTTAACCGCTTGGCGGCACAATCAGGATAATTTCTCATTGGCCCACTACGTTGTGGCGGCGAGCACGGCTGACGCCCCCTAGTACCCAGATTTTTGAGCAAAAGACTTTGGGTTCGAGTTCGCGATACGCTGAAGGAAATTGTTCCCATGACGACGAAGAAGAATGACCCAAGCTCGGGCACGAAGCCATCGGGCGGAACAGGCGGGTCAAAAAAGCCCTATGCAACGTTGGATTTGAGAGCAGTAGAAGTGATTTCAACCGAAAATGGCGAACCTGACAAGAAAGGCTCGCCCAGCACGGCAGAAGTCACGACTGCTTCCGGCTCAACAAAGAAATCCGACAACACCAATACGACCAAGAGCTCGAAAGAGCCGGAAAAAGCTGCAGCACCGCTGGAGGAAAAAAAGGCGACTGCGTCGGGCGCACAGACCACTTCCGATGCGAAGTCAAAGACGGGAAGCGGCGCGGCGGGTGGCGGCAAAAAACAGACGACGCATCCCCGACCACAAACTGCCAAACCTGAGCGTGGCGGACGCCTGTCCCATCTGGTTGCCGGACTTGCCGGCGGTGTTTTGGCGCTTGTCGGTGCGGAGGCGGTTGGTCCAGGCTTCCTTGGAACCCTGGGACTTCCAAGTGCATCATTCGACTCCGAGCAGCGGCTGACAACACTTGACGAGCGACTGGCCGCCTTGGAAACCCAATCCGGCGCGGCGAATACGCAAGGAGACGATACCAACCAAGCAGAGCTTGCGAGCCAGCTTGCTGAAACACAGAAACGGATCGGCGAACTTGAAAGTGTGACTGCGCAGGTTGGTGCGCTGGAATCGTCATTGTCGAAATTGCAGGAGCGTGCGGCCGCGCAGGATCAGAAAGATGCTGCGGCTGTTGCAGGCGGTAGCAACGTCGCAGAACGCCTGGCGGCCGTCGAAGACCGGCTGGGCACGATTGCTGCGGCAGCAGACGCCCCCGCAGGAGACACTGGTACAATTCCACAGTTGGCGGCGATAACGGGACGGCTGACCGATCTTGAACAGGCGCTCGCCTCACAGGCCGCGGCACTGCGCCAGGATGTGCAAAATGAATTTGGCCGGCAGTTGACGCAGAGCGTTGAAGCTGCCGAAGCGGCTAAGGCCGGCACAACACGAATTGACAAAGTTGTAGCCGGCTTGCAGGCAGAAACTGCGCGGCTCACGCACGGATCGGAGACAGCGGACGCAGAGAGGGAGCGGATCGCAGAAAACGCGCGGCGGCAGCGCGAAGAAAATGCGCGACTTCGCTCCGAACTTGAACAGTTGAAAAACGACATTGAATTGCGCCTGTCAAAAGTGAGTTATCCGGAAGATGTGGTGTCCGCCCTGTCTCCGGTCAGCGAAAAAATTTCAGCGCTGGAAGACAAGGTATCGGGCGTTGTCAAATCCGAACAAAGCCGCGAAGAGAATTCCAGGCTTATTGTCCTGTCACTTGAACTTGCAAATTTAAAGCGTGCCCTCGACAGCGGTGAAGCGTTTCAGCGAGAACTTTCCCAGGTGGAAAAAGTCGGCGGCAAGAGTTCTGAGCTTGAGATGTTAAAGCCTTTTGAAACAAAGGGTGTGCCCACGCTCAGCCAGTTGCAAAATTCGTTTCGCGATGTTGCACATGCGATCATCGACAGTCAGGCAAGCCCGACAGAGGGTTCGGTGCTGGCGCAGCTCCTGGCCGGCGCAAAATCCGTGGTCCGGGTGAGAAGAACCGACTATTCGGCCGACGACAATAGCATCGAGGCCGTTGTCGCACGCATGGAGCAGGACCTGAACGAGGGTAATCTAGGTGGCGTGCTTACCGTCGCCGGCACGCTGCCGCAAAATGCCACTGAGCCGGCATCGGATTGGCTGGGCAAGGCACGTGCGCGTCACAGTGTCGACCAGGCGCTTGCCAGAATAGAAGGCCAACTCAAGGACTCGCTTGGCGGGACAGCGGCACCTTCTGCTACCAGCACGGAATAAAAAGGGCACCACTATGCTGCGTCTCATTGCCTACCTGTTTATCATCGTCGTGGCAGCGACAGGTTTGTCCTGGCTGGCGGACAGGCCGGGCGACCTGATGATCGACTGGCAAGGCTACCGTATTGAAACCAGTGTCTTCAGTGCGGTCGTCGGGTTCGCGCTGACCATTTGCGCGCTGCTGGCAATATGGGTTGTGCTGACCAGCATCTGGAAAAGCCCGGTGGCGATCGGAAACTTCTTGAAGCGGCGGCGGCAGAAACGCGGTCTTGAAGCATTGTCCGGCGGTATCATCGCCATCGGTGCCGGTGACCGGGCAGGCGCGGTGCGCTATTCGGCACAAGCGCGCAAGTCGCTTCCAAATGAGCCGCTGACGCACCTGCTGCGGGCGCAGGCTGCACAGCTTTCGGGTGACAAGGCGACCGCACGGCGAATCTTTGAAGCGATGCTCGGGGCACCGGACACTGAGCAGTTGGGCTTGCGCGGACTTTTCCTTGAAGCTCAGCGTGAGGGTGAGCGCGAAGCCGCCATTCAATTTGCGCAACGTGCCGTGAAGTTGAACCCGAAGCTCGATTGGGCAGTGAATGCGCTGTTTGATCTGCAGTGCCGCGACGGAGACTGGTCGAACGCACTGGAAACGCTTGCCGTCGCCCGTAGCTATGGTCACATCGACAAGACGAGCGCTAATCGCCGCCGCGCCGTGTTGCTAACCGCTCAGGCGCAGGCGGCAGAAGACAACGATCCGGAACGAGCGCTCAATCTTGCACTTGAAGCACACGGTCTGGCCGTCGACTTGGTACCGGCGTCAGCGATTGCCGGGCGTATTCTGGCGTCGCGCGGAAATACACCGCGGGCAACAAAGATCCTGCAGAAGACATGGGCGAAACAGCCGCATCCCGATCTTGCCACGGCTTATGCTTATGCACGGCTGGGCGACAGCCCGCATGACCGGTTGACGCGCGTTGCCAAGCTTGCGCAATTAAACCCGCACTCGGCGGAGGGGCCCATTGCGATTGCCACTGCAGCGATTGAAGCGCGCGACTTCGGCGCAGCACGAAACGCATTGAAGCCGTTGCTCGATGGACGTTTAACGCAGCGTGTTGCAACGCTCATGGCGCGCATCGAAGGCGAAGAACATGGCGACAAGGGTCGCGTGCGCGAATGGCTGGCACGCGCTGTCAACGCGCCGCGCGACCCGGTTTGGACCGCTGATGGCGTCGTTTCAGAAACATGGGCACCAATTTCGCCGGTGAGCGGCGCGCTCGATGCTTTTCAATGGCGGGTGCCTGTCGAAAACCTGCATAAGCGCGATGGCGACATCCTTGCGCAGAAGCTTGAAGAGCTTGTTGAGCTGGGCAATGCATCAGCGCCGGCCGTTTCAGAGGCAAAAGATATCACGCCGGCGGTGGTGCCGAATGCTCAGACAACGACGACCAATTACGATGCAAAAATTGCGAAAAGCGAACCGGCGAATGCAGGCCGTGCTCGAAATAACGATGCCGCAGCGGTGGCAGCGGCTGCCGTGCCGGTGACGACGACGCAACAGGCTGACGAACCAGCGACGACAGCGGCGAAGGGCACGGTTGTTGTTGCGGCCGAGGCACCAGTGGAAGACATTGAAGAAGGCGTCACCACAACAACGACAGAAGAGATCGAGGTTAGGCCTGCCAGTGCAAACGAAGGCTCGGCAACCGATGACAGCTCAACTGCCGGGGCCACGGCGGACGAGCCCGAGACGACGCGCGCCTCCAAACCGGTTGCCCTGCAGCCGCTAGACTTAGAGGATGACGTTGAAGATGCTGCGTCCGGCAAGGAGCCGTCGGACAAGTCCCCTGAAAAAATTGACAAATCGCGCAAGTCGCAACGAAGCAAAACAGGGACAAAGCGCTCTGGCAAGGCATCGGCCAAGCGTTCACGCACAGAAAAGCCAGGTACACCAAAACAGGCCGATCCAAACATCTTCGTATCGCCGCGCGCACCGGACGATCCAGGTACGGAAGACGTGGAGACAAACCAGTGGGAGCCGCCACCTCGACGCGCGCGCGCACCTTAGTTGTTGCGGCGACGCATACGCCTTCGTGCTGAAAGCGCGTCTGCGACACGACGCCTACATGCGCGCCGGGAAGTACCCGCGCACGCTTTATATTCTTCACGTGCTGTTCGGCGCGGAGCGCCGGCACGTGAACGCGCCGGTCGCAACGCCTTCAGCTACTGCGACGGCGGGAAGTACCCACGGTGGGGTGGGAATTGCTGCATTGGTAGCAACGAGTGATCCGGCATGCGGTGAGTTGACCGCTGTGCGCGTAGGCGAAGCCGTGGGCGTCGGCGCAAGCATAAATACCAGCCGCGCGCCCGCGCAGCTGCCCGAGGCCCTGAGGGCCGAGGAATAGCAG
This sequence comes from Hyphomicrobiaceae bacterium, assembly GCA_965222485.1. Lineage (GTDB taxonomy): Bacteria > Pseudomonadota > Alphaproteobacteria > Rhizobiales > Hyphomicrobiaceae > CBDCUC01. The sequence goes on along the minus strand of CBDCUC010000040.1, from coordinate 398,221 downwards.
TGTGAGCGAAAAAGCTGCGCACAAACAACTTAGCGCGAAGGGAGGCTCCCTGCTATCGTTCGCATAGATGGCGGGCGCAAAGCTGGCAAAGAGGCTAAACCAAATCTTGCAATCGGCGCGCGCAGGCGCTATCCCTCCCACTTCGCTCACAAGTCGGTTAGCCGCTTTAGCTCAGTTGGTAGAGCACATCATTCGTAATGATGGGGTCGCGTGTTCAAGTCACGCAAGCGGCACCACTTTTTTGTCTCACGCGCCGAAGGCGCTCCGACGGGGCGGCAATTTGTAGACTTGCGGCGACTGCGACGGCGGCGTCCTGAATGCCCGTCTCCGAAAGGACGCCTACCGCAGCGCCGGCCAGCCCGCCACTAGCCGGCCCACTAGACGCTACCCGCATCACTCCCCTTGCGCACCTAGACGAAGGCGTTGCGATCAGCGTCAATCCAGAAAACTAGCAACCCTATGGGATCATGGAGCGCCGGGACGTCTTCGCCACCGCACGGGTCAATGTGAGCTAGTTTGCATTTGCTCTAATTCGAGAGTGGCGGCGATCTGTTTATATGAGTAACCTTCCCTGGACGGGGAGGCCATGCCGTGCGTGCACAAGACGTCTCTAAAGTAGCGAGCTGGATTTCCATTGGGAGGCGCACTCGGGGTATCTGGGCCCTGCTTTTTGTCGTTGGCGTTTTTTGGCGGCTTGTCGGATCAGAGAATTCATTCTCCGACTATACCTTCGTTGCCGCCATGTCGTGCGCACTAGTATATGTCGTCTTGGCGTGGTTCTGCACCGATTACTCCGAGACATATTATGTTGCACGGATCCTCGCGTGGGGCTCTCTCAGCTATTTCTACTGGGAGATCGCTCGCCAAAAGCCCGATTCGCCATTCATTGTTTATGCGACATACTTTGCGATCGCGATGTTCGTCGGCGTCGTGGCGCACACAATATCCCGACTATTTTTAGGTAATGCCGATCCTGTCAAGATGTTCGCTAGAACGTCACGGACAGCTAAGGACCCGCGCCTTGCGGGCAGGCAATTCAGCGATGAGCGTCTGCAAAAACTAGCTCACCTTCAGGATCCGCAGAAAATTGGAATTACTGCCGCGTGGACCGCATTGGTCTTGGCAGGAAAAGCCGCACTCAGGGTGCTAGCCATACCCGCTGCGCTGTATTTTCTGATATATGTGGAAAATGAATTTAGTATACCCACTTTTTCACTCGTCTACGAACAAGACTGCATTCAGCCTGAGCCCACTACCGCTGAAAAAGCTGCGAAGTGGTTCGATGAACGCATCAAGAAGAACATTGGCGAATCCTACAATCCAAAAATTGCAAAGAAGCTGGCGCCTTCATGTGAGGAAGTGGAACCTTCCACAATTCAGAAAACTGCAGGAATTGTGCTGGGCTTCCTGCTACTTGCACTTATTATGCATGCGTTATTTTTGTTGGGCGAGTTGTTGGTCGCTCTTGGTAATTTCCTTTATGCGAGTCTACCGACACCGCTGTCGAAACTACGTAGAAAACAGCGACGACCAGTCGTCTATTTGCGACCGTTTGGAATGGACGGTTACGGTGTTGTTTCCAACCGATCCTGGTTCTGGATTGTGGGGCCGTTTATCTATCCCCTAATCATATTACTGTTTGTTTTTTGGGCCGCGAGTTCGCTAACTCATGCGCTTCTCGGTGACTGGCTGGCACAGTGGTTTCCTTGGCTTGCCGGCACAATTACAATTATCATTGCGGTTTGGTTTCTAGGCTCACTGCTTATTGAAAACGCTTATGGTATCGTACAGTGGATCCGGCTGAGTACGGGGAAAAAAATTCGCTCACTAGAAAGTAATCTTGGCCGCACCATTGCGCGCTTTACCGACTTTGTCGGTATTGGCGACCCGAAAGAACTGGGTACGCCTTCATTCGGAGGAGCCGCAACACGCGCTTATTTCCCGAACGAAAACTGGAAAGAGGCTGCGTCAATACTTATGGAGCAGGCACGCTGCATCGTGGTCTTCATTGACGGGGATCCCCGGAGTTCCGGCATCAAGTGGGAGATGGAGCAGATTTTGCAGAACGACTATCTCAGCAAAACCGTGTTCATACTTCCTCATGACCCTGGTGCGTCTATGGCCAGGGAACTGCTAACGGCGACAGAGCATAATATTGAAGATGAGAAGACTCTGCCTAACGGAAGTCTGGCACTGCATGTTGCCGAGGACGGCGGCGTAAATTTGATAACCAGCAAGAATGGACGACAACCGGACTACGAAATCGCACTTTTACTTTTGCTCGCAAAGTCTTTCGGAACACAGGAAGCAGATGCGTAGGTCCGGCTCCGTCAAGGTAAACCGCCTCACAACTTCACAATCTATTTTTCCTTTTCCAGCGGGTCGAGAACCCAGCGCTTATTGTACCAGAAATACTGTTCGGGATGCTCCCGGATAACCTGATCAAAAAACTTCAGGCAGGCTTCCGTCATACGGATACTGTCAGATTTCTTATCAAGGTTCTGGTCGGACTGGATGGCGTCGCATACAGACCAAGAATGGTTCGTCCAGCCTTTGCGAATGGTGATCGCAGGGTAAATCGGTGCACCTGAATGGCGGGCGATCACTCCAATACCTCTTCCAATGTTGGCTTGTTTGCCGAGGAATGGCACCTGGGCTCCACCTTGCTTGGCGTATAAGTCAATTAGGATCGCCAGGACCTTACCCTCCTTCAGCCAGGCAAGAACCTTTTTCATCAACGCAGGGTCATCCCGATCGACAACCACGCTTTCATGTAAGGACCGCGCTCGATTGAGATAGTCGTTAATCAAAGGATTTTTCTGGCTTCGGGCAATCACCAGCATTGGTATGCCGAGTTGTTCCATGGCGATGCCCGCGGCATCCCAGTTTCCCATGTGAATGACCGCCAGTATGGCGCCCTGGCCGCGTTTCACATGTGTGGCAAGGATCTCGCTGGAGTCCCGACATTCGGTGTACCTGTCCAACCAAGCGCGATCGAGGCGTGAAGCCATGATCGTTTCCATCATGTTGAAGGCCAGGTTGCGTTGGGAGATCCAGGCAATATTTGTGATCTCTGATGTCGTGTACTGCTCGCCGAAAACCTCCCTGATGCGACGTTCGGCTTCCGCTCGGCGCCATCGCAGGCCGTAAAATGCAAACGCCGCCATGCCGCAGCCAAGGCCCAGGGTCAGGCGATATGGCAGCACACTGCTAACAAGACCGACGCCGCGCACCACGGCATATTCCACAATGTGCTTAAACCGGTATTTCATTTGTTATTGTGATTTGCGGAATTTGTTGCCGCGCGTCTGCTCCAGTTGCGAAAGCGTCGTATTATCGGTGCCGTTACGATGAAAGAGCAGCACTCCGGCACGGACACGGCGCAGGTTATGCAAAGGTCAGCGCGGACCCAACACTACATGGGCCGTTGTTAGCGAGCAAGATCAGGCCGATATGCCAATCCTTTTCGCCGGGGAATTAACGCCGGCGTCAGTGTCAACCGCAACCCTTGCACGGATCGCAACGTCTGCCAGTCATCACACAGGCGCCGAGATGGGGATGACCGGTCAGTAGGGCATGGGAAAGGCACGGTGCACAGCGGCAATCTCCGCCATGACTTCGTCGCTGAGTTCGACGGCCTCGGCAGCAATCGCGGTTGCAAGCTGATTTATTCCGGTGGCTCCGATTATGGTTGCAGTGGTGAATGGGCGCGCCAGCGTGAATGCAATGGCCATCTGACTGGGATCGAGTCCATGCCGCTTTGCGATGTCGACATAGGCGCGGGTTGCTGCAACCGCTGCTTCTGTTTCCCGGCTCAGTTTTCCGCCCATTATTTGCTTGCGGGAACCTTCAGGCACGTCACCATCGAGGTACTTGCCGCTCAGGATTCCCATGGCGAGAGGCGACCAAGCCAACAAACCGACATCTTCGTGGTGGGCCACTTCGGCCAGGTCGGTATCGAACAGCCGGCACAGCAAACTGTATTCGTTCTGCACTGACTGGACGCGCGGCAAGCCGTGGTGCTCGGACAGTCGCAAGAGCTGCATGATACCCCACGCGGAATCGTCGGAGACACCAAACGCCCTGACCTTGCCGGCCGTTATCAGATCGTCCACGGCGCGCAGGCTTTCCAGCAGATTGTCGAGCGCGGCGGTCTTGTCCTGCTTTTCAGGCGCAAAGGACCACTGTTCCTGAAAATGGTAGCCGCCGCGCTGCGGCCAATGAAATTGATAGAGATCGATGTAGTCGGTCTGCAATCGCTTCAGGCTGCCATCGATAGCGAGCTTGATTTCCTGTGCATTAATCCCGCGCCCTTCGCGTATGTTCTTGTGGCCGACGCCGGTGATCTTGCTTGCCAGGACAACGTCAGACCGTCGCCCGGCGTTCTTTGCAAACCATGTGCCGATGATTTCTTCCGTGCGGCCAACGCGCTTTGGTCCGCCCGCGAGCGGGTACATCTCGGCAGTGTCCCAGAACGTCACGCCATGCGCCAAGGCGTAGTCCATCTGCTCGTGGCCTTCAGCTTCCGTGTTTTGTTTGCCCCAAGTCATGGTGCCGAGACAGATACGGCTCACTTCTATTCCAGAGCGCCCAAGCGTCGTGGTTTTCATGTTTCCCCCGTTTGTGTCACGCAATAGTGCGACTGCGAGCTCCGCAATGGAGCGGAGACTTCGCACATGTTGATCGGCTACTACGATGACACGAAATAAGCCGGTTGAGGATGTCACGTCGTGAAAAATTCCTGCCGGACGTATGTGAGCAGTCGCCTCCTTGAAGGTTCACGGTCAAATACTGGGGTTAGTATAGTCATTGACCAACCTGTGATGCAGCAATTGACCAATCTAGCCGCGTCGTGTCCTATTTGCAGAGCGGTTACAAGCTGCGAATCCGCTTTTGCAGGGAGGTTGATAGGCGAGATGACAGGACATTTATGCCGGACGATCATCGCAGTGCTCTTGGTCGTAAGTGCACTAGGGATCTTTGCGTCGGATAAGGCGCAAGCTGGAAAAGAATGCCGGGAAGGCCACTGGCACTACGGGGGTAGCGGCAGCACACCCATCAAGTCAAAGAAGGCTGCAATCAGAGCTGCAATCTCATCCTGGGCTGGGTTTACGGCCTGGGAGTATGGAACTGAATGGGCGTACTTCAATCAGGCGGCGGATCGAAATATTTCTTGCGAAAAACATCCAGGCCGTCGGTGGACCTGTTCGGTCGAAGGCCGGCCTTGCAAACGCACGCGTTAGATGTGGGCAGTCTCAATGGCAGGTCCGGTGTTGGGTCAAGCGCATGAGTGCGTGTCATGACGCATATGACGCTTGTTCCGGTTGTGCGCCATTAGCGGCAGTTGTTTCTAACCGCGCAAATGGTCGTTCGCCACGACATCACAGATGTAGGCGCTCATCGGCTATTCCTGCCACTATACTCACCGGATCTCAATCCGATCGAACAAGTCTTGCTCTAAGCTCAAGCATCTCGTTCGCAAGGCGCGCGAACGCACACTCGAAGACCTCTGGCAACGGATCGGAAATGTGCTGAGCCAGTTGGACCAACGCGAGTTTACACACTGCTTCGCAAACCCACGACACATTTCCATAAAAAATGTTCGTGCTCTAGCGTGGAACCTGTGGTCCTGTGGTGGGCTTCGATTTTGAGCAAAGCGCGCGGTACTCTCTTTTTGAGAGAGAGGGGCATATCATGGCGACGAATACTTGGGGCACGCTGGGCAAGCTAAAGTTTGCCATCATTCCGGTCACCAGCATGCAGCAAAACTGTACGTTATGGTGGGACGACATCAGTTTTGAAGGCGCGATCGTCGACCCGGGCGGCGATCTGAATTACATCAAGCATGTGATCCTAAAAGCCCGTATGCGGCCGACAAAAATCCTGTTGACCCATGGCCATATCGACCACGCCGGCGGTGCGCGCCAATTACAGGAAGAACTTAATATCGAAATTGAGGGCCCGCACATCGATGATGCATTTCTTCTCAACGGGCTGACGCGGCAAACCCCGAAAATGGGGCAGCCGGTACGTGACGTGACCTCCGACCGCTGGCTGCATGACGGCGATATCGTCGATGTTGCGGGCCATCCGCTGGAGGTGCGTCATTGTCCGGGACATACGCCGGGTTCTGTCGTCTACATCAGCCATAAGCACCGTCTGATCATTATGGGTGATGTTTTGATGAAGGGCGGGATCGGCAGCACGGATCTACCTTACGGTGACCGCACAGCATTGATTGATGCGATTAAAAGCAAAATTCTGCCGCTTGGCGACGACTACGCCTTCATTTGCGGGCATGGCAATGGTTCGCTTCTTGGTGAGGAACGCAAATCAAATCCGGCCTTGCGCCATTTGTAATGCGTCGCATCTGAGATACCAGCCGTTCGGCAAGCACCTGAAGTCTTTGTCCCATTGCAAAGGGAGCTAGCGATGAACCAACATTCAACCCGGATCAATTGATCGGGGCAGGTCACACCAATAAGGTGGATCGTATATGGGCGGAGGATCAATCAGGATTGATGTTCCTTTAGTCAATCCTACAATAGCTAACGAATGTCAGCTCCAGGTCAATCTCCGCAAAACTATTGCCGACAGAAAAGGTCTGCTTTGGCGTCCGCAAGAGACGAAACCATTTTGCAGCTTCGCGCTCCCGCAAGATGCTACATCATCGCCATTACCCACGCGGCCAATTGGGACGGTTCCGTGGGAAGCTGCCAATAGAGACCGTAGCCGTTGACCGTAAAGATCGCTGCAACGCAGCCTAATAATATGCTGCTGATCAAAAGCATGCCTCCAGCCAAAATGAGTGATGCAGAAGCAAGCACTATTGAAATTTGGAGAAGCGCGATCGCCACGCTGAAATATTCGCCTTGTCTTATAGCTGTTTCCCGTTTGGCCTGCTCAGCTTTTGCAGAATTTAGGATATCGGTTTTTTCGTCGTCGTAGCGACTTGCTTTAGCGCCCCATTTCGCAGCGAGCTCTGGGTGTCCCAATCGTTCGAACATGGCTGCCGCAATCTCTGAATCAGTCTTGCGAATGTTTTTCGCCTGGAAATACGCAAATTGGTTCGCCGACTCGATGTGCGCAACCATTGCACGTTTTCCTGCCTCTCCGTCCGCCATTGAAACGAGCGCGAGGCACGCAGCAAGGGTCGCAATCAAGATGGGGATACGGCTTCTTTGAACCTCTTTTGTAGCCTCGCGTAGGAGACGGCGAAGGTCATTTGCATTGATCTCGGCTTCGGTGCTTTCAGTTGTCATGAACTTTCCCGTCCGCGATAATTTTCCCAATGAATTGGTGCCCCAATAGAGGACCCTGATCAAGCCGAAAGTCAGGTTCCCTGATGAGGACTCAAGGTCGTTCCAATATTCGAAACCCTGGGAGCCGCATGCTAAAATCGAGTATCTTTATGTCACCTCAGGATCACAATCCGTCTTCGAGAACAATGCGGTAATTCCTGCAAGTCGCATGGAAGCGGACCTAGCCGTCAACTGGTGGGAAAAAATGCGATAACCCCAAGGCTGGCCGATGACCGCGCTGCCGCGCATGGCTTTGTGCAGAACGTGCCCGCCTGTCAGGGGCTATGGATGATACCGGCGATACGCTCAAACAGGCGGGCCGGGAGCAGTCGTTTGCCGATCGCTCCAATCGTTTCCAACCGTGTTCCCGCCACGACCTTTGCCGGCAATCGACGCCGGTCAAGCAGGCTGTCGATCCTGGCTGCGAGAGTGTCGGGTTGTCTGCCTTGCGCCTCGCACTGGTGATAGAACTCGGCATACCGCTCGAATTCACCGTAGTAGGACGAGCCAAGTTTTGTAGCAGCACTGGTGCTGCAGTTTGTTCTGAGGTTCGTGTTGAAATCGCCGGGATGCACAATGGTTGCTTCGATCCCGTACCTGGCGACTTCGGGGCGGAGGGCTTCGATGAGACGGTCTAACGCGGCCTTGCCGGCGCAATAATGGCTGAGATAGCGCAAGCCGATCAAGCCGCCGATGGACCCCACGACGATAAGCTTGCCGCTCTGTTGCCGCCGCATTGCTGGCAGCACTGAGCGAAGGACCCGGACGGCGCCGAAATAGTTGACCTCGAAAACTTGCGCAGCTTCAGCGGGCGAGGTGTCTTCAAACGGACCGATGAAACTCGCGCCAGCGCAGTGTACAACGGCATCAATGCGTTCTTCCCGCGCAAGTACCTCGTTAACGGCAGTCAAAACCGACGGGTCATCGGTTATGTCCATGGACAAATGCGTCCAGGCCGCAGCATCAGGTTCGGAACGGCTTGCACCGAAAACAACACGCCCACTTGCCACAAAGCGCTCGCAGCACGCACGGCCGATACCTGAAGAGTCACCAGTGACCAGGACAACGCGTTGTTGTTTGTCGGCCTTCTTCGACATCGTTCAAGCACCTGAGGTTGATGCGAATTTCTCATCACGAGCGTGAAGAGCAATAATCCACAACCCAACGCCAATGCACCAAAGAGATATGACGCCAGACATGAGGGCTTCGTCAATGGGGCCCGAGAAGCCGCCGTTTTGTGCCGTAAAGCTTGCATCGATGACGCCAAGGAAGAGGAGCCCGCCAGCGCATGCAAGTGAGACGCTATGGCCCCACCGGCCATGCCTGACGATATTGATGCCACTGGAGATCAGCGCAATTGCGAGAATCGCGTCAGGAGCGGGAAAGGCATGCTCAAAGGCAAAATAGCAGGCCGGCGGGTTTTCCGGCGCGATGCCGATCGTAAAGAACGCAAGCCAGAAAATGAGAATACCGAGCCCGGTCAGGATCTGCGCGATGGGTAACAGGCGCCATTGAAGTGCGTTCGACATAACGGTGCAACCACGATCGATAAATTAAAACAGCAGCGCCCGACGGCATGCCACGTTGATGTACGGCACGTCGTCGGGCGCTTTTTTGTCTAATACTCAGCAGCTGGCCAGTTCTTCCTTGGCCACGCGCACTGCGGTGCGAATTTCATCCGTCGTGTTCGTGGCTGAAATAAAGAACCGCAACCGCCCGGCATTGACCGGTACGCCCGGGGAAACGATCAGCGATGTGCTGATGCCGCGGTTATACATGCGCGTCACCATCTTGGTCGATTTGGTCAATGATCCGACCATGATCGGAACCATGCCAATACCGATGGCCCGGCCGGTATCAAGGCCAAGCTCTTGCGCTTCTCTCTTGAACAGCTCGCCATTCTGACGCAGATGCTCCAAGTGTTCGGGCTCACGCCTCAGGATGCGAAATGCGGCGATGGCAGACGCGGTCATGGAGGGAGGCAGACCGACCGAGAATACGAACCCGGGTGCGGAGTACTTCAAGAGCTCAATGAGCTCACTGTTGCCTGCGATGTAGCCGCCGCATGAGGCGAGTGCCTTGCTCAGCGTTCCCATCCAAATGTCAACCTTGCGGGCATCCACGCCACACAACTCAGCGCAACCGCGGCCGGTGCGTCCAAGTACGCCGATGCCATGTGCGTCATCCACCATCAGCCATGCGCCGTAGCGCTCTTTTAGCTCGATGACGCGTTCAAGGTCGGGTACATCGCCTTCGGTCGAGTAAAGCCCTTCGACCACGACGAGCGCATTCTTGTGGTTTGCGCGTTGTTCGCGAAGAAGGGACTCCAGGGCATCTAGATCGTTGTGCTTGAAGCTCATGGTCGTTGCGCCGGAGAGACGCATTCCGACGACGGCGCTGTTATGCACGAACTCATCATGGATAATGATGTCATCACTACTCATCAGCGTGCCAATGGTGGATACGTTGGCTGCATGTCCGCTGACAAAAACGAGGGCGGAGTCGACGCCGATAAAGTCCGCAATCTCGTCCTCTAGCTCGCGGTGCAATGGCGTATCGCCACATACCATTCGGCTGGCAGATACGGACGTGCCATATTTTTCGATTGCGTCGCGGGCCGCTTCAACAAGCTCGGGATGTTGGCTCAGACCTAGATAATCGCACCAGGCAAAATTCGTGACCGATTTTCCGTCGATCTGCGTCGCGCCGCCTTCAGGCACTTCTGCCAAACGAAAAAACGGGTTCTCAATACCGAGTAACGCACCGAGGTTCTTGTGCTGTTTGATGGATTTGTAGGCGGATAGGTCGGAAAAGCTCCTGGCGGTATGTCCACCGGCAACTTTGCTTCTTACTTTTTCGACCGTTTGTGCGATCAGGTTCATAGTCGTCCTCTTGCTCTGTACAATGGTATGCCAACCCGAAGCGCGTCTCGGCACCCGGCAAAAAACATTGGCAATGGATGGATGTTCAGCCCCTGCGCAACGCGCCGAGGTGACACATGAATTCTTCCGCGCGAGGCGGGTGGGATTTCCGGATGTTGTTGGTCACAACGCCCACGCCCGAACTTGGCTTAGGAATGGAGTTCTCTGGCGCGCCGTTCGGATAATCGATATTTCCGATCTTCATAGGCGGATAATCCAACGGGATGTACGTGTCGTATTTGTGCGGCGGGAAGCCTTCAACATTATCCATAAATTTGCTCCAACATGACGCGGTTAAGACTGGCGTGGGTATCTCGATTGTCGAAGCAGTAGCCTTCGCAACAGTGCATGTCTGTTACGCGCGTTACAGAGTGGCGAGCACGTTGGAATGGACGCGAGCATTGGGCCGCTGTGCTTTTGTTCAACACAGTTTGTGAATGCAGCAGTGCGTCGGCCGCGAGATTTGGCGACTTGCTTCGCTGTGCAGGCACCACAGCAACGCCCAGCCCCATCGCAGCAGACAACCGAGCTTTGCGGAAAGCTTGGAAAGACGTATTGCGCTTAGCGTATCAAACTTGAGACGGTTGAATGGCACGGAACTTGTTTGCCATGGTACCACGGCCCGATCTTGCTGGTCCGCCAGGTCTCACAGAGACGCGCCGGTGGCGGCGCCTATCGTTACGTCTCGCATCACACGTTTGAGAAGCAACAAGACATTGACCGGGGCCGCGCAATCTCGCAGGCTGACGGCAAGGCAGAAGCCCAACAGACGGACCCGGGCAGCGAGGAGAATGACTGATATGGCGAAATCAAAGCTGACAACAGTTGCAGCGTGCTTTTTGGTTCTGGCGGTGCCTGCCACTTCCGCGCAATCGGCGGATGTCGACGATGCGCGCTTACTCGCGGCTGGCAAGGGCACGGATGATTGGATCAGCTTTGGCAATGGTTATTCCAACCAACGCTATTCGCCACTCGACGACATCAATACCAGGACCGTTGGCAAGTTGACGCCACGCTGGATTTATCAGCACGGCGGCAAGGGATCTTATCAGGCGCAGCCAATCGTCGCCGACGGTGTGATGTATGTGTCGCTGCCCGGCAATGATATCGTCGCGCTGGCGGCTGATACCGGAACGTTGATCTGGCGCTACAAGCACAAATTCCGTCCCGATCGTGCGAGCGGTGGAACCGGCGGGCCGGCCAACCGCGGGGCAGCGCTCGGCTATGGGTTTGTCTATCAAGCGACGAACGACGGCCGTCTGATTGCGCTCGACAAAACGACGGGCAAAGTTGCCTGGGAGACGTTGGTCGCGCAGCCTGCACCAGCCGATCTTGCCGGGTTGAGCGAGGACGAGCAGAAAACGCTGCGCACCAATACCGATCAGCTGCCGGCGAAGATGGCTCCGCTTGTCTACGATGGCAAGGTGATTGTCGGGGTCACGTCTGCGGGGTACGGAATCTACTACAATATCTTTAGCGGCGTGCGGAAAGGCAAAGCCCCCCCGAGCACGACGTTCCTGGGCAAACGAGGCTTTGTCGCGGCCTATGACGCCAAGACCGGCAAAGAGCTGTGGCGTTGGCATTCTACGCGCAGCGGCGAATGGAGCGGCAATATGACGGCCGTCACCAAGGACGGTATCAAACTACCGCGCGATATCGATGCTGAAAAAGCGGCGCTTGCGAAACACAAGGACGCCTGGCGCATCGGAGGTACGTCAACGTGGAGCACCCCGTCGCTCGACCCGGAACTGGGGCTCATATATGTGGGAACCGGCAACGCGTCACCCAATGACGTATCCGCCCTGAGGCCCGGCGACAATCTTTACGCTAATTCGTTGGTCGCCGTGGACGTGAAAACCGGGGCAACGAAATGGTACTACCAACAGGTCCCGCATGATTTGTGGGGCTATGATGTTGCAAGCAACTCGGTGTTGTTTGAGGTCGACCACGACGGCGCATCCGTTCCTGCAGTAGGCGTCGCAGGCAAGACAGGCTGGTTTTACGTGCACGACCGCCGCGATGGGCGCCTGCTGTACCGTTCCGAACCGTTCGTACCGCAATCAAACATGTTCAAGGCGCCGACACCGGAGGGCGTCGTCGCGGCGCCCGGGTCTTGGGGTGGGGCGTCATGGTCGCCAGCGTCCTTTGACCCGCGCACAGGGTTCGTTTTCGTTGCCGGCATTCATAAGCCGACTAAGTACCGTACTCAGGTAGGCGAAGGTCCCGATGGACCGGTGAGCTTCATATTGACCGAAATTGCCAAAGAGGAACCGAGCTGGGGAACGCTGTCGGCTATCGATACGCGCGCGGGCGGCAAGGTTCACTGGCAGGTCAAGACGGATCAGCCATTGATTGGCGGTGTGCTCGCCACGGCCGGCGACCTCGTGTTCATGGGAGAAGGCGACGGCCACTTCAGTGCCTTCGATGCCAAAGACGGCAAGCGTTTGTGGAAGTTCAACGCTGGCGCCGGCGTGAATGCGCCGCCCGTCAGCTATAGCATCGGTGAAACGCAGTTCGTTGCCGTCGCCGCAGGCGGACACGGGCTTCTTGGCTATGCGTCCGGCAGTGCGCTCGTCGCATTTGCATTGCCGGAGTGATGTGGGGGCTCTCGGTGTTTGGGAGTGTTTAAGCGCACAGTCGTCTATGGAGCGGGATAGTGGTGGGGCGTCTTCCCGCCGTGCCGCAAGTTTCCAAAGAATTTGTCATCGCCCATGGTTTCCCAATGAAGATGCAGCATCCGATCCCGATTCTGCGCAGCTTCGACGAAGCAAAAGCGCGCGAGTTCTATATCGAATTTCTTGGATTTGAGATCCTTTTCGAACACCGGTTTGAGGAGGGGTTACCGCTCTACATGGGTGTTATCCGCGGCAATTGCGTATTGCATATTTCTGAGCATCATGGCGACGCCTGCCCTGGCACTTCGCTTCGCATCGAAGTCGACAATGTGGACGCATTTTGTAAAGAGCTAAACGGAAAGCGCTACAAAAACGCCCGACCCGGTGTCACGGAACAACCTTGGGGTTACCGTGACATGTCGATTGATGACCCTTTTGGCAATCGAATTATCTTTTGTACACCCGTTGACGGTTAGGTCCGCTCCCTGGTCAAAGACGGTCGAACCAGCAAGCTTGTGCACGGCCATGCATCTCTCCGCTTACAACTAGCTCGGCAATGTTTGTGCCACTTCTTTCAATAAGCCGCGAAACCAGAGATGTGCGGGGTGGCTGGCAAGGCGATTGTGCCAAACAGCCGTCGCGGAGGCATATTCTCGCGGTCCAGAGATTGGTGCAGGACGGGTGGCCAATCCGTACATTGGCGCAAAGGTCTTGGCGATACGCTTCGGGGCCGCCAGCACAAGGTCAGACTTTGCCAACAACGCTGGTGCCGAAGTAAAGCTATTGATCGTTACAGCGATTTGGCGCGTGTAGCCTTGTTCAGCCAAGCTGCGATCAACAAAACCACGAGGATCGCCACGCGGGGACACAAGCATGTGTCTCGCTGCGGCGTACTTCGCAAGCGAAAGCTTGCCCTTGGCAAGCGGGTGCCCTTTTCGCATCATAAGGACGTAGGTGTCTTCGATAAGAATTTGTGATCCAAAGCGGTCGGGAATCTCGCCAAATGCACTGATGCCAAAGTCAATTTCCTGCGCATCCAGCATCTCAAATGAGTGGCCGGCAGATGGCATGAGGCAGACATTGATGCCAGGTGCTTTTTTTTCCAAGGCAGCAGCTATTGCTGGCATGAGGGCCGAGACGAAGAAATCGTTAGTACCAATCGTAAAGCTGCGGTTTGCGGTCGCTGGATCAAACTGAACCGGGTCAAGTGCTTCCTCTAGATTACGCAAAGCCCCCCTGATTGGAGCTGCCAGTTCCAACGCACGCGGCGTTGGACGCATGCCGTCAGGGCCACGTACAAACAATTCGTCTTTGAGGTGATGTCGCAATCGATTGAGCGCGTTGCTCATCGCCGGTTGGGACATCCCGATCAAGTTGCCTGCCCGCGTGACGTGGCGTTCCCTTATGACGGCATCGAACACCAGCAGCAGGTTGAGATCAATTCCAGCTAAATTCATGAGCGTGATAATAGTTATAATAACAATCAATTTCAATAATGAATTGGCATGTACGATATTCCCTCCATCAAGCAGCGCGGACTTACCGCACAACTCAGATGGAGATGATCATGAGCATGTCATTGAAAAACAAAGTCGCAGTCGTCACTGGTGGCAATTCCGGCATCGGTCTGTCCACCGCGCAAACCCTCGTAAATGATGGCGCTAAAGTTATTGTCGTCGGCCGAAATCAAGAGAGACTTGAACGCGCCGTATCCGCACTCGGCCCGAACGCCAAAGCTGTTCAAGGCGATGTATCAAATACGCAGGACCTTGAACGTATGTTCAATACCATCCGCTCGACTCATGGCAAAATTGACGTGTTGTTTGTCAATGCCGGAGTTGCGGAGTTTATCCCGATGGACCAGGTCGACGTTGATCACTTTGACCGGCTGTTTGACACCAATGTTAAGGGTGCATATTTCACGGTGCAGAAAGCATTGCCGCACCTAAATGATGGCGCCTCGATAATTCTCAACACGTCTGTATCTGGCGGTAAGGGTATTCCCGGCTCAACCGTCTACTCGGCAACGAAAGCCGCTGTTCGGTCGTTTGCGCGCACGTTGGCGTCGGAATTGGCTCCGCGCGGAATTCGTGTGAATGCGGTTTCGCCTGGACTGACAGAAACGCCAATCTTGGAAAAGATGGGACTGGATTCTGATGTCATAGAAGCATTCAGCGCTGACATGAGTTCCAAGACTCCCGCTGGCCGCCTTGCTCAACCGCAGGAGATTGCCAATGTGGCGGCGTTCTTGGCATCGTCCGCTAGCTCTTTTGTCAACGGAGCCGAGTTTGCCGTCGATGGTGGCTACTCACAGGTCTAAGCGCAAAACATCCTCCCTCTCGGTATGACGGTTCCGAGGGGGAGGCATGTTATGACAACGAAACAACACAACCTGCATCTGCAAGCAAATTGGTTCAGGCGGACACGGGCTGCTCGGCTATGCGTCCGCCAGTGCGCTGATCGCATTTGCTTTGCCGGAGTAATGTGGGGCCCATTGGTGTGTGGGCGTGTTTAGGCGCGAAGTCGTCTATGGAGCGAGGAGGTCTGTGTCCACGTGAGGCGCGGACATCACGGCGTATTACTCAATGGCGGCTGTGGGCCCGGAGGGGGGTTTGCGAGACTACTGGATTTAGGTTCAGGTCCTGCCTTTGGGCGCGGCCTGGCCTTGCTATCGCTTAGGTCACGCCTTGCGTTAACCGTCGAGGTCATTCCTCAGGCCTTAGCATCCCCAAGTATTCTTACTTCTCGTTGTGGGAATGGAATTTGAATTCCGTGCGCTCGTAATGCGGTCCAAATCATCATGTTGAGGTCAGCCCCGACACGATTTTCGCCGTCGTCTATCCCTTCCATCCAAAATTCAACAAGGATTGTGATTCCAGAATCGTCAAAACTCTGGATTTCGGCATCCGGCCTTTCAGCGATTGGAAGGTCGTCACCACTCAGGACCTTGGGGTGGCTGGCGACAATGTCACGAATAATTGGGAACAAGTTTTCCAGGTCGGTCGAGTATGCGACCTGAAATGTCAATGAATACCTTTGCTTCTTGTTGTTGTGGGTCCAGTTGACAAACGAAGTTGTAATGAATTTCTCGTTCGGAACCATGATGTCTTTGCCCTCAAACGTTTCTAGCGTTGCAGAGCGCATGGTTAGTTCGCGAAGGGTCCCTGCGCGGCCATCCTCCAGTTCGATGTAGTCGCCAACCGTCACGCTTCGATCAAGCAATATGATCAACCCGGAAATGAAGTTTGACGCAATCTGTTGAAGTCCAAACCCGAGGCCGACGCCGAGCGCTCCGCCGAAAACGGCCAACGCCGTTAGGTCAAGTCCCATAATATTTATAAGAACCAGGAAAACAGCGACGAAGATTGCAATCTCGAATAGTTTCGCCAGAACCTCTTGGGTGCCGGCATCAAGCGCCTTCTGACTGCGGATAACGCGCTTGCCGGTATCGTTGGATGCCCTGCCGAGCCAAAATAGAATTACGCCAAAGACAAGTGTTCTCAGGAGCCCGTAAACAGTGAACCTGATATTTCCGACCTCTACTGCGGTGCTGTCGAGCTGGGCAATAACGTCGTCAAGGAGGCCAACCGCATAAAGGATAGCGATGGGAACGCCAATCCACCTGATCAACGCGATTACAGCCTCGCTTCTAATGAAGCGGTTGGCCACGCTGTAGAGCAGGACCACCATGGCTAGGCCCTGTGCACCCTGGACGAGCCAAGCTTGCTCAGCGGTTGCATTGGAGATCGAGACGGCGATTCCAAGTGCTATGACGGTGAACAATGGAAACAGCAATGGCCGCGAATCATGGGCGAACTTCAAAATGCCATACAGCGGTCCAGGCTTCGGTTCGACGCGAAAGAGCCCGACATTTCGCGCAACAAACCCCGCAAGCGCCCAGGCGAACAAAACCGAAGCTATGACGAGGCCGAGTTGCAAGTAGACTTGCGGATTCGAGACTACGTCCAACCCCTGTTCCCAAAGGTGCGCAGCATTGTCGTCGACCCAAGTCACATCAGAATCCCATGAAGCCCTTCCTGCAAAAAGGCTAGATCACCTTCAATGTGCTCCGCAAGAAAAAGTTCGCGTTGCCTTGCCTTGTTAGATTGAGTTCGAACGAATCTACGGTCCGCCCATCATTCTCCGAATGCCCCCGGGTGGTACCGACTTGTATCCGGTTTCTAACAAATTCGGGTGAGTCTCCACGGATCTTAGAAATATGTGCGGCTTAGCGGCAATTCCACAATGACCCTGTGATGAGCGTTCCTGAATAGCGACGCACCATGCTCAACTTCTAAGCAAAAAGTTTAGATAACGTCCGATGCGCATTGTTCGCTCACGCCCTGAACCATCTAGCGCAACGACAACCCGATCATCAATTGGTGCACCATCAAATCTTCAGTATTTTCACGATTGATGTATTGCATCTGATAGCCCAGTTTCAGAGCCAGCGTGTTCGTCAAAGGATGACCGACACCTAAATACGCGCGATTTTGGTCGAAGCCATCATTGGGACCCTGCTCAAGATCGTTCAGCCCGACAAAAAACTCGTTGCTTGCGGTAAATTTCCAATCGGTACCCTCGATTGGAAAATCCGCGCGCGCCTGCAGGCGCAGGCGGACAGCAGCACCATCAACGTCCTCAATGAAACGTTCCTCAAAACGGACCCGGGCGGAAAATGAGGCAAGTTTCGCGGGCCAGATCGTCAGCCATTGCTGCCAAGCGCGTTGTTCCAGCCGGTCATTGGGTAATTCAATGAAATGCGCATCATACCCCGCAGTAACCCACGTTTTGCCGAACACATTATAGCTGAGAGACGGTCGGATGACAGTTCTCTCCAGTTCGGCAAAATCTTCTCGGGAGCGCGTTTGAACCGCGATGCCTGCACGCCATTTTTCTGCCGGCTCGAACGATGTGGACGTCGTCGTCCAGAACCCGCTGTCCTCGGTAAAACTTTCCGCTTGGCTTGGTACACCGGCGAACAAAAGGGTTGCAGCGAAGGTCAAGAGAACAAGAACTTGCGCGGTGGCGCGCACGGCTAAGCAGCGAATTTTAAACCGTGAATTCCAGGTGCTATAGTTGTGGGGGAGTGATGGGGGTAACACGATGACCGATCCCGATTGCTACTCACGATACGCTCAGAATGAACAGACCCTGAGCATCAGACTTGAACGCACACTAAGAGTAGATCGATCGGGCTGCACCACTGCGTGAATACAATCATACTCCGCTGTGATACAAAGAACACTAATCGGAAGAGATCTCTCTTTTTTGGAAGAGTAGTTCAAGTCTAGGCTACTTCCGTTCCTGCCCCACAGCCGACGAAGGCGAGATGTCCGCTTGCCATCATGACGCGCGTTGCGCAGCCCTTGCGGCCGTGTCGATCTCGCCGTCTTCGGACAATAAAACAGCCAGCCAACGCCAGTTCGGCAGCTTGGAACATGCGATTGCCACTGCGGCTGTGAGCGGCACACTCATGAACGCCCCGACGATGCCCCACACCATGGACCAGAATGCTAATGAGGCCATGACGACAAAGGGGCTCAAGTTCAGCGTCCGGCCCATGATTTTGGGTTCGATGACATTACCGATGACAAACTGTGCGCCGGACAGAATGATGGCAATTGTGAAGAACTGCCATAGCCCATCGAATTGAATGAGTGCGAGCAGCGCGGGGAACACAACGCCGACAATCGAACCGATATTCGGGATGAAATTCAGGAAGAAGATCAGCAGCGCCCACGTTTCGGAAAAATCGACACCGATTGTCTTCAGAACGGCGTAGCTGACCAGGGCGGTCAAAACACTCATGATCGTTTTGATCCAGACGTACTCGCGAATACCGCTGACGATTTCATTTAACGCCGCGGTCGCTTGCGCCAGCTCCTCGTCACTTGAAAAGAGATTGACGACTTTTCCAGACACAGTGCCGCGCTCTGCGAGCAGGAAGCCCGTGTAGAGCGCGACGAGGATCAGGTTTGCCAGAAACGCGCCGGCGGAGCCGATCAGGCCGGGGACCGTGCGCGCCAGATCGAGATGTCCGAGCGCCGCCGCGATCTTCGAGGCGATGTGCGGGCCCAACCACTCGGAAGCATTGCTCATGAGGGCCTGAAACCGTTCTACGTAACGTGGCCACGCCGCCGTTACCTCATCGATCTGGGGGAAGATCGCATAGAGGGCGGTTAAAAAGGATGCGATGAAGAAGAGCGAGGCAATACAAGTCGCGACTGTCTCGGACAGACCGCGACGCCGTAGCCTGTCCGCTGCCGCGCCAATAAGCGTTGCGATGAGGAGAGCAATGGCAATTGGAATAAAAAAAGTGCTTCCGAAAACCAACCCCGCCACGATGACCGAAATGATCATCACTTGCGCCATCGCCTGCATGCCAATCACCCCTCCCCTGCCGGTCGCTATATGTACCATCCTATAGCGTTTGGCGCGAACGGACTCGGGCTTAGGTGCGCATGTCACGATGACGACGCGCGGTTTTGGGCAACACACCCAGGCCAACAAATGTGGACGACCGCTCTCATGCGAGCCTGCCGCAAGGTTCAAGCCCTAGCTTTTTTCTGATTCGCGCCTGAACGCGCTCGCCATGTCTCAAGGTCAGACGGAGCGCCCTCATGCGCCTCCGAGGGGAAAAAATGCATGATCAAGGGGCTTGCTGCGGCAGGGCTCATTTGGCTCGTCGCGTTGTCCGGCGCTACCGCCGCCGACGAGCAGTTCAATAGTTGCTGCGCGGACGTTGAGGAACGCCTGGCCGAGCTTGAACGGGCAGTGGCACATGCCGGTCCGCGCCAGGTACACCTGCAGATTTACGGGCAGGTGAACCATGCACTCATGTTTTGGGACAACGGTGGCGGGTCGGACCTGTACGTCGTCGACAACGATACGGCCTCGTCGCGTTTCGGCATCAAGGGCTCGGCCAATATCGGAAACGGATGGAGCGCCGGCTATAAGATTGAAGCGGAGTTTCAGTCGGCCGATTCAAATCGCGTCGGTGAACTGTCCGACGATTTTCAAACCATCAACCTGAGACGATCTTTTTGGATCTTAAAATCAAAAAAATTAGGCAAGCTTTACACTGGCCTCGTCGATACGGCGAATGCGGGCGTTGCCGAGATCGATGTCAGCGGGACATCTGTTGTGGCGATTTCAGGCGGATTGCAATGGGGAGGTGGCATCGCCATTGACGGTCTTGCGACGCGTCAGCCCTGGGGTAGCGTGACGCGCGGCAACTACGAGTTCAACCGTAAGAATGTCATTCGCTACGACACGCCTGCGGTAGCAGGTTTCATCGCAACTGCCGCGTGGGGAGAGGATGACTTGTGGGATGTTGCGCTCCGCCATGCCTCGGCGACCAACGGTTTCACAATTGCCGGTGGCATCGCCTATGGCGAGGTGTCAGACAACTCCGTCGGCTGCGCGCGGGCCCAATGCCGCGACCGGCACGTGCTCAACGGGTCCTTTTCGGCGCTGCATGAAAAATCCGGCCTGTTTGTTACTGCTGCAGCAGGACAGCGAAAGACAAAGCTTCGTGTTCAGGGAGCGGGATTGAGCGATGAAACATTCTGGCACGTGCGCTCAGGCTTTTCGCGGCGCATCTTTGATGTTGGGCGCACGGCGATCTACGCAGAGGCGCACGGGTGGCAGAACGATGCGGCCGGTCAATCGGTCAGCACCGGCATGATCACCGGTGGTGGAATCGTGCAGCGCATTGATGATGCGGCGCTTGAACTTTATGTCGGAGTGCGCCAGTTCGAAGCTGATTTGGCCGACATTGCGACAGAGCGCGACATGACCGTCGTCCTGACAGGTGGGCGGCTGAAATTCTAAAAACTATAACCCGGTGTATAGTCTGCGCGTGCTTAAGCGCGTGCGATCAGAAGTGCGCCGAGAACAGCAAGAGTTGCCAAAACAACGACACGGAAATTCTGCGCAGGGATCATACGGCGCGCACGCGTTCCCAACATGATGCCTGCAAGGGCAGGCGCAATGGCGATAAGAGACAACGTTGCCGTCGGCACCGACATGAGCCCCGCGTTGATCAATGCCAACCCCATGAACAGTGATGCCAGAGTCACGGAAAGATTGATCGCCTGCACCGTGCGGTCAGGGTCGAGCCGCAGCGCCATCACGTAGGGGACTAACGGAAGCACCTGTGATCCGGTCAGCCCTGTCAGCATCCCATTCAATAGACCGGCCGGGACTTGCAACGGCCGCTCAAGGTAGGCGGGCAACGCCAAGTTTGGCCGGGCAAGAGAAAGTACTGAATAGGCGATGATGAGGATACCGAGACAAATTTCTGTCAGCCGCTGATCGAGCCACAACAACCCTTGAACGCCCAGCCATATGCCTGGCAGTGTTGCGAGGAACAGCGGCCAGAACCGCAGCACGGTCTCGCGGAAGAAACCTGTTGTAACGACGACCGCAATATTGCTGACCATTGCAGGCAGGATCACCAGTACGATTGCCGTCTTCAAGCCCACTGCGGCGGCGAGGAACGGCAGTGCACAGGACGAATATCCAAGGCCCGTTGCTCCTTTCAGCATGCCGGCAAAAAACAATCCAACCAGCGCCGCTACCAAGCTCGTGTATTCCATCTGCACTGCTCATGTAGTCAGTGGTCGCTGACCGGTTGTCATTGCGGCGCGCAAGACGATGCGCGCAGCCTTGGGGCTGGCCGCCGACACTGCGAATGAGTGTTCGTGCGACGCCAACGAAATCCAATGCCTGAGCGATTACGGAGCAACCGGATCAACGGCACCCAACAATTCAATTTTAGCGTGTGTTATTTTTTAATACTATTTATGCGGGATTATTAACAAAAGACTAAGATGAGGGTACCGACGCACATTGTCCGGCGCCGCTCACAACCACCCGTCGATAAAAACGGGGCGCAGTTTTAGAATGAGCGGATTGCGGCCCGGCTCGCCGGATCTTCGATTGCGCACGGTGGGTCGGCGCAAATGTGCGCATCGGCCGAGGCTGAAATGAGTCTGAGTGCAGCAAATCCGAGCAAGGCGCATGCCAGCGTGGCTATCGTAAGTGCGGGAATTGCAGGCTCAGAGGACACGCAATCCGAAGCGGTAGCCTCTTCATTAGGTGAAACTCCAGACGACATGCCACCACACTTTTTAGTCGCAGGCGTGCGATCAGGCACTGGTGTCCATGACGTGCCCGCTTCGCTATTCACTTTACCCATTCGCTTCACCGTTTGACCTAGTTCATGACCCTTCTGCCACCCGGGATCTGATCATGATGGTGGCAGCGATCTCCACTTCGTTTGTCACGCGGCACCACTTTAGGTTGTGATCGTCGGCAAGAGCTTTCACAGATCTATAAAAGTGGATGTAACTTGTTGAATTCCTTCGTTTTGGCCTGTTGTCTCAGTGGACAGGAGACAATTCCGGAAAACATTTCCTCGCAAATTCAATGTGATCCCTCTCGTTCACGCGTCTTTAACCGTATGCAATTTAAAGTTGTATTCCGGTTGCGGTGAATATTTATAGGGGAAATGCGTGGCACGCCTTATCGACATCAACTGTGACATGGGCGAAGGCTTTGGCCCCTATCGCATGGGCTGCGATCACGACCTGGCAAAATATATTTCTTCCGCCAATGTCGCGTGCGGCTTTCATGCAGGCGATCCGAGCGTGATGGCCGAAGTCTTAAGAGTGGCAAAGCTTGCCGGCATCGGTATTGGCGCTCACCCGGGATTTCCCGACCTGCAAGGGTTCGGTCGCAGGCCGATGCATATGTCGGCCTTCGAAATTGAAAATTTGGTGGCTTACCAGGTCGGAGCGTTACAGGCGATGGCGACCTGTCAGGGCCTGACGGTAACCCACGTCAAACCACACGGCGCATTGTCCAATATGGCTGCTGATGACTTCAGTATCGCGTCAGCGATCGCGAGAGCGATTGCCAATGTTGAGGCCAGGCTCATTTTCCTGGTGCCGGTGCGATCGCAAATGCAGATCGCGGCGGAGAAACTAGGATTACCGTTTGTACGGGAGGGATTTGCGGATCGGGCCTATGCAGCCGACGGCGGACTTGCCAGCCGCACCCGACCTGGCGCGTTGATCGTGTCGGCAGAACAGGCTGCCAGGCAAGCATTACGGATGGTGTTCGACGGCGAAGTTGTGTCCTTGGATGGCAGCGTCGTGAAAACCGAGATCGATTCTATTTGCGTGCATGGTGACGCGCCGACCGCCGTCGAAATTGTGCGTTCCGTTCGTAATGCGCTCGTTACGTCTGGTATCGAGATCAGAGGATTGGGTGAGATCTGGGCGGCGCGCAACCCTCGCGACCCGATTGGACTCACTGCGCCTATCGGCAACTGCCCCTTAGAACTGGGGCTGGCGGGATGAGTAAATCCGATTGGCTCAATGAGCGCGCTGTGGAGTGGTCTGCAAGGTTGAGTGCAGCGCGTATTTTCGCGGAAAGAAAACTTAATGCCGTGTACTCTTTTTTCTACGCGCGGAGAGTGGCGTTTGTTCAACCCGGTATAATTTTTGGTGTCGCCATGATCGCGATGCTTTGGTTTAGCATCGACTCGCAGATGCAAAGCGAGATCAAGGTAGCCCGGTCCGGTGCCGAACAGGACGTCAAGAACTTTGCACGCGTATTCGAAGAGCACGTTGCACGCACGATTAAGGAACTCGACAAGGCCTTGCTGATCGCGCGCAAGGAGTATCGTACGGCGCTATCAAAGTACAAATATGAAGACGCGATCCGTGAACCGCTGCCCGACCCAGACCTGCTTAGCGATATGAGCTTTCAGCTCGCCATGGTCGACCGCGACGGATTTCTTGTGGCGACCACGATCGGCAAAGAACCGCCGAAAGCAATCAACCTTTCGGACCGGTCGCATTTTCGGATACACCAAACACAGCGGCCTGATACCCCGCATATAAGTCCTCCCGTTCTCGGAAGGCGTTCAGGCAGGTGGTCTGTCCAACTGACAAGGCGCGTAGCCGGCCCTGAAAACCGCTTTGATGGCGTTGTTGTAGCCTCAATGGATCCAGATCAATTTGCGAGATTCTATGGTTCCATAGACCTTGGCCACAAAGGCATCGTTGTGCTGTCAGGCTTTGACGGTATCGTGCGCGCAACGAGCGGCAGTAGCGCCCTCAAACTAGGCTCCAACGTCGGGGAAACAGACATATTTGATAATGGGCGTGTGCGTGTTGGCGTGCACAAAGGCGACATGGACGGCTCTGGACGAAACTATTTGTTCTCAACACGCCAGATCCCTGACCTTCCGCTGTTCGTGAGTGTCGGTGTCCCGCTGCTCGACGTAGCTGAAGCGACGTTCATTAACCGCGTGCGCTACGTGCTCGTCGGGTTCTCCGTCACACTAGCGATCATCATCGCAATGTACGCCAGCGTTCGCTATCACCTGAGGCTTAGCCGGGAACAGACGAGGGCGTCAAAAAACGAAGCTCGTGCCCAGCGCAAATCACGAGAGTTAGAGCTCACGCTCAACAATATGGGCCAGGGTATCATCATGGTCGATCAAAATCGTAAGCTTGCGGTCTACAACCGCAAAGCGACGAAATTGATGGGCCTTACCGACGAGGACGTGAAGGAAACGGAGAATTTTGACAGTCTGATCTCAAAATTGTGGTCGCGCGGCGAATTTAAACCAGCGTCGAATGCGTCGGCAGAGACAATCATCTTGCGCGAGCGCGCTCTTGGCGGAACAGATTTCGTGCGTCAGTTCGAACGTGTACGACCAGATGGCACTGTTCTCGACATTCGCAGCAAGAAATTGATCGACGGCGGCTTCGTACGAACACTTACCAATATTACCGACCGCAGAAAGGCTGAGCAGAAGATCGTGCATCTGGCGCGTCACGATCCGCTGACGAACCTCGCAAACAGGGCTGTTTTTCGCGAGCAGCTTGACCGAGCTCTGCGCTGCCTTCCTGAGAACGGAGGATTTGGCGTGCTGTTCGTTGATTTGGATGATTTCAAGTCCATCAACGACACACGCGGGCATCCATTTGGCGACGAATTGCTGAAGAACGTTGCGAAGCGGCTCACGTCATCAATTCGTAAGCATGACATCGTGGCGCGCCTAGGTGGCGATGAATTTGCAATCATTCAGCACGGAATCAGTAACGCAAAGGAAGCCCACGCAAGTGCGCAACGGCTGGTTGCGCTATTGAAAAACCCGCACATGATCGATGGTCAACAGACGTTCGTCACTGCAAGCGTTGGATACGCAATTGCGCCACGGGACTCGGATTGCCCGGACGAACTTTTGAAGAATGCGGATATTGCGCTTTATCAGGCCAAAGCAGCGGGCCGCGCAACCTATCGCCTGTTCGAGCCCGACATGGTGCAGAAGATGCTGGAACGCAAGGCGCTGGAGAAGGATCTGGCGGATGCAATTACGAACCGTGAATTGCAGCTCTACTATCAGCCGATCGTGACCTCTCAGACCGGACGTATTACTCGCTTTGAAGCACTGCTGCGCTGGAACCATCCGGAACGAGGCTTTATCTCCCCTGCCGATTTCGTACCCGTGGCGGAAGACACAGGACTCATTCTACCGATTGGCGAATGGGTTTTGGAAGAAGCGTGTCGCCAGATCAACAAATGGGGCAACGACGTTCGTATCGCCGTTAATCTGTCGCCTCAACAGTTCCATGAGCAGAAGCTCGTGCAGATTGTCCAGCGCATTTTGAAAGAAACAGAACTCAGACCGGACCGGCTGTCGCTTGAGATCACTGAGAGCACGCTGTTGCGCAACGGTGAGGCGACGACGTCAAGATTGCGGCGGCTGAAAGACATCGGCATAGAAATCGCCATGGACGATTTCGGGACCGGCTACTCATCGCTCAGTTACCTGCGCAATTTTCCATTCGACAAAATTAAGATCGACCAATCCTTTGTGAAGGAACTTGGCGATGGGGCCGATCGCGACGCCATTGTCGGTGCAATCATTTCACTTGCAGATTGTCTTGACCTGCAAACCACGGCGGAAGGTGTCGAAACGGTCGAACAACTCAGAACGCTACAGGGTATGGGCTGTGGTGAGATCCAAGGATATCTCATCAGCAAACCTCTGCCGGCGCTGGAGGCCGAAGCCTTGCTCGATAAGACATTCGACATCTGCTGTGTGCCTGACCGTGCGCAAAACGAAGATCGACTGCAACGTCGCGGTAAGCGCCAGTTCGCCCACAAAAAAGCCAAGGCGGTTTAAGGCAGGCGGCCAAGTTTGCAGCCCGGGCAGCATTAGGCATTGTTGTCCTAGCGGACTGCGTGCCAGGCGAGTGTCAGTTACGTTTCAGAACCAGACATCATGCGCTACCGATCAAAATTCCAGCAGCAAAGACCAACGCGCCGCCAAGCACCACTTGGAATGCCGCCCGCATAAAAGGCGTGTCCATGTAGCGGTTTTGAATCCATGCAATGACCCACAGCTCGACAAACACGATGGCGATGGCGATCGCGGTGGCGGTCGAAAAGTGCGGAATGAGGTAGGGTAAAGCATGGCCCAGTCCACCAATGGTCGTCATGATGCCGGAGGCAAACCCGCGCTTTACCGGCGAGCCCCGGCCGGAGATCTGACCGTCATCAGATGCCGCTTCCGTAAACCCCATCGAGATACCAGCGCCAACTGAGGCGGCGAGCCCGACGAGAAATGTCGTCCAGGTATCGTGGGTTGCAAATGCCGTTGCAAAGATGGGAGCCAGGGTCGAGACGGACCCGTCCATCAAGCCGGCAAGTCCGGGCTGTACCCACGTAAGTATGAACTGGCGGTGGGCGGTACTGTCTTCCTCCGAACGTGCCTTTCCATCCAGGATCTTGCTTTCCAGTTTGTCCGCCGTCCTCATGTGACCGGCTTCCGCGGCTGCAAGATCTCCGAGAAGTTTGCGCGTATCCGCGTCCGTCGTACGGCTTGCGGCGCGTTGATAGAAATTGTGCGCAGCCTCTTCCATAGCGGCGGCTTCAGCTCGGATCTTGTCCAAGCCGAGGTTTTCGACCAGCCATACGGGCTTGCGCGTGTAGTAGCCGGCAACGTGTTCGCGGCGAAGAAGCGGGATGGAGTCTCCAAACCGAGTCTTGTGGAGTGCGATCAGACGCTGGCGGTGCCGGTCTTCTTCCTCTGCCATGCCGTCAAACATTGATGCGCTGTCAGGGAAGTCGGCACGTAAGCGTTCCGCATATGTCCTGTATATACGTGCATCGTCTTCTTCAGAAGATATTGCTAGCGCCAGGATTTCCTGCTCTGACAAGTCTTTAAAACTTCGTCTGCTGGTGATGCCCGGTATCATGATGTTCTCCCAAGTCCGCGCAATATTTTGGACTGCTACACTGCAATTCACTTGTCATCAAGCCGGGCGGGTGATTAACCCGCTAACACCCGGCGAGCTACTTCAGGTACGTTTCAATCTGAGAACGGATGCGTGGCTCGGCAATAGCGGCGGAAAGCAACCTCTCAAGGGTCAGGTTAGTCGCTTTTCAAAGCTGGACGCATCAGCCAACTCCCATGCCTCGCGAAAGCGAACGTCAGAGGTTCCTTTCAGCAGTTCTCCCGGTTCCAGGCTAGGATATAGCTGCGCGAATGTTACGTACTCACGTTGAGAAACCCGGCGGTAGAGATGCTGGGGACGTAACTGGCTCGTGTGAGACAGACCTGCCGAACCGACGAGCTCGGCAAGGGCGTCCACGGTGGCACGGTGATACTTGTAGACCCGCTCGGATTTGTCGGAGACCACAAGAGCCCTCTGGCGCAAGGGATCCTGCGTCGTGACACCTACCGGACAACAGCCGGTATGGCAGGATTGCGCCTGAATGCAACCGACCGCGAACATGAAGGGGCGTGCTGAATTGCACCAGTCAGCGCCCAGCGCGACGGCGCGCGCTATGTCGAAAGCCGAAAGGATTTTTCCACTTGCCGCAAGCCGGACGCGTTCGCGCATGTTGATACCAACAAGTGCGTTATGCGCAAATGACAGGCCATCGCGTAACGGCATGCCGACGTGATCGGCATACTCCAATGGCGCTGCGCCTGTGCCGCCTTCCTTTCCGTCAATGGTTATGAAATCGGGTGTCATCCCGCTTTCGTGCATCGCCCTGCACAGCGATAGAAATTCCCACGGGTGGCCCAGACACAACTTTATGCCGGTAGGTTTTCCACCGGACAACTCACGTAGGCGGGCCACGAATTCCAGTAACTCGAGGGGCGTTGAAAATTCACTATGACTTGCAGGTGAAACGCAATCGACACCCATTGGTATGGCACGTGTCGCTGCGATCTCCGCAGTGATTTTTGCCGCTGGAAGCACCCCGCCATGACCCGGCTTTGCACCTTGTGAAAGCTTGACTTCGATCATCTTGACTTGGCTGGAGGAGGCGGTGCGCGCGAAACGTTCAGGATCAAAGCTGCCATTGGCCGTGCGACACCCGAAATACCCCGACCCGATTTGCCAGACGAGGTCGCCGCCGTGCTCTTCATGGTAGGGACTGATTGAACCTTCGCCGGTATTGTGTGCAAAGCGGCCGAGCCGCGCCCCTCTGTTGAGTGCGCGAATGGCATTTGGACTGATAGCACCGAAGCTCATTCCCGAAATGTTGAGGATTGAAGATTGGTAGGGGTGCTTACATTCAGCACCGCCGACCGTTATGCGAAATTGTTTCTGCGACCGTTCAAGCGGCATCATAGAATGGGATAGCCATTCATAGCTTTCGTCATACACGTCGCGTTGTGTGCCGAATGGCCGTTTATCTAGAGTGCCCTTTGCGCGCTGATAAACGAGGGCGCGTTCGTCGCGGCTGAAGGGTTGGCCGTCTTTCTCGCTCTCGAAGAAATATTGTCGCAACTCTGGGCGAAACTCCTCGAACATAAAGCGCAGATGGGCCGTGATCGGGTAGTTTCGCAAGATTGCGTGGCGCGTCTGGGCAAGGTCGTGAAGGCCGACCAGCGAAAGGCCGCCAAAAACAATGAGCGCCACCAGAGACATTAGCTCACCGCGCGAAAAGTAGACCAGGCTTGCAAGCGCGAGGACCGCCAACACAACGCAAATTACCAGCGGCGCGTAGCGGGCCGCAAAAGGCAACCGGACCAGGCTGTAACGCATTGGCTTGCACCTCCAAACACGCAGGCATTAGCTGCTGCCGACGAGATATTTTTCGCCGACATCTATCCAATGAGTTCTAATGCGGCGCAAGCTAACGCCGCAAGCTGCCTCGTCACAATTCAATGCGCTATAGGTTGAAACATGCGGTTACGAATCCGGATATCATGTCGCTGCGGTACTTTCCGCCTGGTAGAGGACTTGTAAGATGGTCGATGACCGCGAGGTCATGCGTGGGGCAGAGGGCGAGTTGGAGCCCGCGGTTGTGGTGACTGGTGCGTCACGAGGAATCGGGCTTGCCCTGGCTCATCGATTTGCGCGAGCGGGGCACACGGTCGGCCTTGTGGCAAGGACGCCGGAGCCGCTGAATGTGGCTGCCAGAAAGGTTGCCGCACAAACCGGAGCGCTCGCGTTCGCCATACCGCTTGATGTGACAAGTGAAGATGCCGGTGATGCGCTTGAGAGCGAGCTCAAAAAGCATGGGCTATATCTCGACATCCTCATCAATAATGCCGGGATCGGGCTCTCGGGAGCGTTCTGCGAGCAGGATCAGGAACACCAGGATGCGCTCGTCGAGCTTAACATGCGTGCGCCAACACGGCTGATGCGCCATTTCCTTCCGGGAATGATCAGTCGCCGGCGCGGCGGTATCCTCAATATTTCATCATTGGGCGGATTCGTTCCCGGCCCATATCAGGCCGCCTACTACGCAAGCCGGGCCTATATCATCTCCCTGACGCGGGCTGTCGCACATGAGACTGCTGGCACGGGCATCAAAGTCTGCGCCGTAGCGCCGGGCCCCGTGAGATCGGGCTTTCATTCCGCGATGGGGGCGGAGAATGCGCTCTACCGCAAGCTCATATTGTCGATGGCGCCATCGACCGTCGCGTCGTGGGCCTATTGGGGATATTGGCTGGGCATGCGGCTTATCGTTCCAGGCCTGTTCAATGGGCTGGCGAGCATCGCCTGCCGCGTAGTCCCTGGATTTATTATGGTTCCGCTGGTGGGCTGGCTGTTGCGACCCCGAAAATGGGGCAGGTGTTCCGGCCGCTGAGCGAGCATACACACACTCGCATCCGGCGGCCCAGGGCCTGCGTTTGTAATCCCGAAACACTTTTGCGCTTAACTGGGCATTCAGCATAGCGAATTTGTAAAAGCGTATCGCCGTGCTGCCGGTGTCGTGGCGTGCGCGTTCAACGGTCCTTAGGGGCCAAAGCGTGCTGCCACTACGCCGGTAATTGGTTGCAAGGCACCCGTCCCGTAAAACACCGCAAAATCGCACGCATAGCCGCCGCCTGATCGGACTAGAGTTGCTGAAGTTATGTTCTGGTGATCTGTGAAGTGGTCCGACATGCGGTTGGAGATTAATCGGGCCCCGGCTTAGCCGCTGTGGCCGGCGTCTTTAAGAATCTGCAACGCATTCATCCGGCTTTCTCTTGCCGGTTCAGGATCCGAAATCGCAGGTGTTGCGCGCAACATCCCGACCCAGCGCTCGGGCAGTTCATGCTCAATTGCACCTGCGATCACCAAAGCCTTATACCAATCGAAGGGTTGCAATCCGGCAGACGTTCTTGTGGCAATATACGTGGTGGCCGCATAGCTCTCACCCGTCGCAATTGCGTTTACCGACAGGTTGTCCTCTCTCAGATAGCCGCGTCCGACCCCCTCCACGTTGTCGAGCAAGGCGAGATCGGCCGATGCGATCTCGAATAACACACCGTAGACATTGTCACGTCGCGCTACGGCGCCTGTCATGGCGGCCTCCTGCAAGCCTGCCTTGCCGGAGCGATCTCGTCCAAGCTTCGTAAAGCCGAAACCATAGCCCGTTACAAAACCTGAGCCGACGGCTGTCGCGCTTGGACAGCGCTCAACAAGGCGCTGGCTCAGCATGTTCGAACCGTAAGCAAAATATAGGCAACGACGCATCGGTGAGGGGACCTGAGCGGCTCAAGACATATGGGTGAGGCAGATTATAGTGGATCGGGCGGGACTTTTGCCATCTCGGGCAGTGACTGTCGGACTGCGTAACAGAGCGCGCCGTTATTTGCATCAACACTCCTGCGGACCCGTCGTCAATGAACCGGTGTATGATGCGCAGAGCCAGGAAAAGATATTGTTCAATCAGCTCATGGGCTTGAACTTAATTCCTACACATCCAGCCTACTAACACTGCCAAAATGGCCAACGCCACGTGATGCTTTCAACAAAAAAATTCCAAATGCTCTTCCGGAGCGGATAGCGGGCATGGTTACAAAGGATCTGCATTGTGTTTGGCGAAGAACTTATGGAGACGGACTCATGAGCGGCATTCTTGCACTTCTGGACGATATTGCAGCTATCGCCAAGCTTGCTGCCGCTCAGTTAGATGACATTGCGGCCCATACCGCAAAGGCCAGCACAAAGTCGGCCGGAGTAGTTATCGACGATGCCGCGGTGACACCCAAATACATTACCGGTCTACCGGCCGCACGCGAACTGCCGATCGTCGCCAAGATTGCAAGGGGATCGCTCTTCAACAAGATCGTGATCTTGTTGCCTGCGCTGTTGGCGTTACAGGCGGTCGCGCCTTGGACTATCGCGCCGCTGCTTATTTTAGGCGGCGGTTATCTCTGTTTCGAGGGTGCAGAAAAAATCTGGCACTGGCTGTTGCAAAAAAAAGAGCCGGGACCGCAAAAGGCGGAGACCCTTGATGCTGCGCACCTTGAGGAAAACCGGGTCGCGGGCGCCATAAAGACGGATTTCATTCTGTCAGCGGAGATTATGACGATTGCGCTTGCCACGATCGATGCCGATTCGATTTGGATGCGCGCGGTTGTGCTTGCCGCTGTCGCAGTGCTCATCACTGTCGTTGTTTATGGCGCAGTCGCACTGCTGGTGAAAATCGATGACATCGGACTGAAGCTCTCTACGGCTGAGCATGGTGAGACGACGCGGGCGATTGGTCGCGGCCTCGTTGCCGCTATGCCCAGCGTCCTAAGCGTGATTGGAACGATCGGAACGGTGGCGATGCTGTGGGTTGGCGGCAGCATTATCATTCACAGCTTGCATGAGATGCATGTTTCGATGCCCTACGAAACAATCAAATCCATCGCCTACGCGGCTTCAGGAGGAACGTCGGGATTCGTTAATTGGCTAGCCACAGCATCGATTGACGCAGCAATCGGCTTCGTTATCGGCAGCGTATTGATGCCTGTTGTTGAGGCCCTTTTGATGCCGTTCCATGTACTGTTCCCTGAGAAAAAGCAGCACACGTGATGCGCCTACCGGAATGATAGCCACCAGCCAGGTCGCTGCTAGGTTCTCCGCAGAAAAGGTGCGGACCCAACGTTGTCGAAGAGAGGGTTCGGCTCATGCCTGGACCAAGCCCTCCAGCTGTTCCGCGCAAAGATTGGAGAAGACTTCGATCTCGTTTTTTGAGCTCTTTTTGACCGTCTGATAGCCCGGCCGGTAGCCAGTTGATTGCAGATTGAAGGGCGCGAATGTTCCCATTACAGCATTCGCCCGCCGCGAGAGGTAGCTCAACATAAGCGGTTGGCGAAGGTTGTGATGGCTGAGCAGGCGGAGGGCTTTAAAAAGCTGAGACAGGGACACGTTGAAAAACGGTGGATCACAAAAAATGAGATCGAATTCCTGGTCGATCCATTCCGGGTTGTAAAGATCGTAATGCCTAAAGCCAGGAACGTCGGCAAATCGTTCGTCAACATCGAGGATGGTTACTGGAACACCTTGCTCAACTGCATGTTTTCCAAGTAGCGGAGCACAAATGCAGCAGGGCGCAGACCAGCGCGCCAGGAATTCTGACAGCTGATCCAATGTAGGTTCGTCGAAAAAATATTGTTCCTGTGCGTGGATCTCATACATAACTTTGCCTCCACGCGCCCAGGTGCGGTTCAGAACAATTAGCACCGCACCAATTTGCGCTATCGGATTTGTAACGTCGCAATCTGATGCGGCGCTCGCGGGCTCGCAACCCGCGGTTTCAACCATAAGGGTTTGTGTGTTCGCAGACCGGTTCTCGACGTTGAAGCCTGGACATTCTCGCGCAAACGCCTGATGGGAGCTTAAGGCCACAAGTTGCATCATATTTCAGGCGAACTTGACACCTCGCCAAGAATTATGCGACATAATGCTGCGATGCACTATAAAATTGTTGCGACGCGAAATCAGCCATCCGAAGTTGCTTGGGAAAGCCATTCGTCCAGGGTTCTGAACCGGTATTGGCGGCTGCGCTGAAAAGGCTGAATGCACGTGTTGGGAAAGCATCGGCCTCGGTCGGAAGTCCAATTGGCAGGCAATTCAGCGGGAACACTGCTCTGCTTTGGCACAAGCCACACGATGTGGCCCGGTTAGACGGCGTGCTCGGCCCAACCGCTCCATTGGGCTCGTTGGGCAGATGCCCGGATCAGTGCCTCGGAGGATGCAAGTCGCAACCGAACATGGCGTCTAACTTAAAGAATTGCCGAATGACTTAGAGGGCCAGGTTGAAAAGTCGCCCAATGACGAATTTGTCCAGGCTCGAACAGAGAAAACGCGCACGATGAGCTATTCAGCAGAACACATGCAGCCCCAACTGACTGACACCTTGCGTGCTTCGTGGCAGCGCTGTGTGAACGATTATGGATTGGGGGTGTCGTTGCACAGAGACGTCGAGCGGGTTTCCGATCATGAGCTGCGCGCCTTGACTTCTGACTTCGAAGAGATCGTCCGCCGATCCGAGACTGTGCTCGATCAAGCGCGCAAACTGGCCCGGACGACAAATCAAGTTGTGCTCATTGGCAACGGCGACGGCGTCGTCGTAAAAAGCTATGCGGATAGCGTGGCGAGCGAAGAAATTCGGATCGAGGGGCTCGACCGGGGATCGGTGTGGCAAGAACAAGCCGTCGGTACCAATGGAATTGGTACTGCAATTGCATCGCGAAGTGGCGTCACGGTATTCGGCCCTGCTCACTATAACGAGAAATTCCGGCGGTACAGCTGTTCAGCGGCACCAATCCTGGGAGCAGGCGGGAACGTCATTGGTGCGTTCGATATGTCAACACGTGCGGATGTGGATTTGGCCACCAGGGCTTTCAGTCATCATTTTGCCCGCAAGGCTGCTGCAGAAATTTCAAACGTACTGTTTTGCAATAGGAACAAGTACAATTGTGTTGTTACTCTATCCAGCCGGCGGGGCCCTGCTCCGTCGTTGTCGTCCGGGATGATTGCTCTCGACGATGCAGGCCACGTTCTTGAAATCGCTCCGCGTGCGCTTGAAATTCTAGATGTCAAAGATGCTACTTCCGTTATCGGCCGCGATATCACTGAAGTCCTGCAGATTGACCCCAAGGACCTTCAACCGGTTCGCGGCAAAAGCGTCCGTATCAAAGTGGACGACGCATCCAAAACATATGCGACGGTCTATTTGCCGGCGAAGGCGCAAGCAGTCCGTTCAAAGTCCGCAACCGCGATCAAGACGCCTGTCCCCGAGGCAGCCAAGCCGCTTGACCAGATCGCCGGACAGGATCCGGCAGCACAACTGTGCGTGCAGATTTGCCGAAATACGGCGGACAAAGACATTCCCATTCTGATCTTGGGTGAAACTGGGACCGGAAAGGACACGCTCGCGCGGGCCATCCACCATGAAAGTAATCGCGCTCACAAACCCTTTGTTGCCATTAATTGCGCCGCTATTCCGGAAACGCTCCTGGCCAGTGAATTGTTTGGTTACGAAGCCGGCACGTTCACCGGTGCAGCTAAGAACGGCCGAGTAGGTAAGATCGCAAGCGCCAATGGCGGGACACTGTTCCTGGATGAAATCGGTGACATGCCATTTGCCTTCCAGGCGCACTTGCTGCGCGTTCTGGAGCAACGAATCGTTACACCGCTGGGCAGTACGCGAGAAATCCCGATAGACATCAAGCTCATTTGCGCCACGAACCTCGATTTGCTCGAATTGATTTCGGCTGGGCGTTTTCGCAGTGACCTTTATTATCGCATCCAAGGCGCGCAAGTGACGCTTCCATCGTTGCGACGGCGCCAGGACTTCGACGCATTGGTGCAGAGGATCTACCGCGATGAGATCGGCGGCCTGGATGACGCAGAAATGTCCAAGGAACTGGTTGCAACTTTGCGAAGTTATCCGTGGCCCGGAAACTTGCGCGAATTGCGCAATGTCATTCGTTTTACCGTTTCCGCCGCCGAAGATTTTGACCTCCATCGAGGTTGCCCGCCGGATGCGCTGTTGGCGTACTGTGGCTTGGACAAGTCTTCGGACCGGAGCGAAAGGCCATGTCCAACGACACTGGTTGGTAGCAAGGCTGTCAGTGAGCGGCAGCGGATTGTGGACGCCTTACGCGCAAGGAGTTGGAATATTACTGCCGCAGCGCGTGATCTCGCCGTAAGTCGTGCGACGCTTCATCGGAAAATCCGTAAGCATGGAATCGTGTCGCCGAACAATGAAGACGGCGACGCCTAACGTTTGTGATGTTATCCTGCTGTGCTGTCGGCGGCGTTGCGCGCGTGCCAAGGCCCAAAGGTCCAGATCTGTAGTTGATGCTGTCACACCCCCAAAAATGGGGCTCATGTTGGGTTGAGACTTCTTGAGATGGGGTCTCACTGCACCTACTTGCTGGTAACTTCTGACTTACATAAACAACTTGCGTGATTGGTATGGCTGATAGCAACAAGCACATCCGTATCGACATCGTTTCCGACGTTGTCTGCCCGTGGTGCATCATCGGCTACAAGCAGGTGGAGCGCGCATTACAACACACCGGCATTTCAGCCGATGTCATTTGGCATCCCTTCGAGCTGAACCCCAAAATGGCATCCGAAGGAGAGGACCTGTTTGAGCATGTGGCTGCCAAGTACGGCACCACGCGCGAAGGCAGTCAGGAAGCGCGGGCACACCTGACGAAACTAGGCGCTGATCTTGGATTCGCTTTCAACTATGCCGATGACATGCGGATGGTGAACACGTTTCGTGCGCATCAGCTCATATTCTGGGCGGATACAAAGGGACAGGCACATGCAATGAAGATGGCGCTCTTCGCCGCCTTTTTTACACACCGGCGCGATCTCAATGACGTAACCGTTTTGGCGGCGTGCGCGGACGCGTTGGGTCTGGACGGCGAAGAGGCATTGGCGGCCTTAAAGGAAGAGCGCTTCGCTGCAAAGGTTAGAGACGCGGAGAACTTCTGGCTGACGCGCGGCATTCAGGGTGTTCCTGCCATGATCTTCCAGCAGCGCTACCTGGCTTCCGGCGCGCAGGGGGTCGAGAACTATACTCGAATCCTAAATGAGATCACTGAGCAGCAAACGGCGTAAAGGAAACAAAAGAGGTCGGAATTTTCTCGTGGCAGTGAGTGAACCGATTGGGCGCCTACAGCGACACAAAGATAGCGGGCTGTAAGCCCCTAGGACTCAACTGCTACTCATATATCGGGAGAACCTCAAATGCGTTTCCTTGCTGCCACGGTACTTTTGCTGGTCGCCCTTATTGGCCCAATCGGCTCTATTGCCCCGATCCCAGCTGCCAAAGCAGACGGCCGAACCCTGATGGGATACGGACTGAACCTGAACAATTACAGCTGGACTCTTCAAGCCTATAATATGGGTTACAACCTCGGCCAGTGCGCTCAGCTTTGTGAGTACAATAACCGGTGCGTCGCCTGGCAACTTCAAGGCGATGGCAGTCAAGCAAGGTATACGTGCAGGTTGCTGGATCAGGTGGCGGGTGCACCGCGTCCTATGGCCGACAACTTCTTTGGCTTCTCGTCGCGCTATCGCTAATCCAAGCAAAACGAAAACCCTCACAAATACTTCACCTTGCCTGCGTCAAGAGATGGCGTGGGCCAGGTGCCTGTGAACTTTCGTTTGACGTCAGCCAACGAAGCAAAGCGTTTTGTGTGTCCTTTCTCCCTCTGCACAATTCCGGCCCGATACATTGTAGTCCTGCGGGTGGCAGACTATATTTTTGCCACTACGGCGATGATTTTGAAGACGTCAGATGGAGCCGCTCATGACAGTTGGATCTGCCGCCCAGACGGCGGACGTTCGTGTTGGCACGTTTAGTTACATGGCTGACTCAGCCCAGCCTTCACTTGTCCGCAACAGCAAGGTTCTAACCCGGCGCGACACGGACGGAAGCGATGCCGAGTGGATCGGCGTCGACCTGGTAAAGCGGGATGTGCCGGTACACGATGCCCGTCAGCTGGAAGGAAATGCGCGACCGACGTTGAATCGTAACGGCTTCGAGCTTCTAAACCGGCCGCTGCCCAACCCAGATATCGATTTTATGAACCACGAGCAGGTTCTACGCGAGTACTATCCGCACTGCGAGCAGGTGATACGCGAGGCCGCCGGTGCCCGCGTGGTTGCGGCGTTCGACCACAACGTCCGGTCTGCGGTGGGCAAGCAAAGTCAGAAACGGATCGATGGTGGGCAGGAAGTGCAAGGTCCGGCGCATGTCGTGCACGGCGATTACACCATGACCTCAGCTCCGCAGCGGTTGCGCGATCTGACAAAACCGCCCAAGTCGAATGATACGCTGCGCGCTATTCTGACCGAGGGGCAGTCACTCCTGGATGAGGAGGCAGTTGAGAAATCGCTGGCCTCCGGCCGATGTGGAATCATCAACCTCTGGCGTAACATCGCGCATGAGCCGGTTGTCGTGAACCCGCTTGCAATGTCTGATGCAGCCTTAGTCAAGCCTGAGGACCTCGTTGTCTTTGAGATTCACTATGCCGACAGGATCGGTGAAAACTACTTCGCCAAGTATGCTGAAGGACACCGCTGGTACTTCTACCCTGACATGACACGCGACGAGGCGCTTCTGCTTAAAGTATGGGATACGGCTGGCCGGATGGCGCGCACAAGGGGTGCGGAACCCGATCCTGCAGAGGGCGACGAGCCCTGCACATTTAGCTTCCACAGCGCTTTCGAGGATCCGGCAACACCAGACAATGCCCCGGACCGATGGAGTATCGAGGTGCGCTGCGCCGTCATCTGGGAATGACGTGGCAATCTGGGAAGTTTCCAAATTGAACTGGTCCGCCTGCGCGTATCGGAGCGGGATGATTTGAGATGGCGGGCAAGCGCCTTGGCCCGTATTAGAGTTGTTCCGGTTACACTCTGGCAGCGGAAATAATTCGCGGCAGCGCATACGGAAGCTGAGGGCCCAGAGCAGAAAGTTATTGTTGCTTTCGGCGTGGAGTCACCATTGCCACGCTGTCGCGCGACGCCATGGGCCAGAAATTGACGCCCCAATCACCATTTGGCGCCTTTCTCCCATCTCATTACACAAACGGAGAATAATATTTAGTTGCAAATCATTCCCAATTGCATATAGTTGCAAGCCTATAGGATCCGTCAACCCAATTTCAATGGCGTATCAGGGTATGAAGCGTAGTGTTGGTTTTGCATTTGCGACAGTGGTCTTGACTTATTTCGCTTTGGTCGCTGCGGAAGCTGTTGCTTTGGCCGACAGCAGCTTGCGTCCTTTGACGACGGACCGGCCGGACCTCACTGAAAGTCCATTCACCGTCAACCAGGGGCATGCTCAGGTTGAAAGCACGCTCGTCGGATATGCCAAATCACGCACGGATAGTGATGGAACTCGAGAAGAGGAGTTTGAATTTGCCACCACTAATGTTCGCTTCGGCTTGACCGGCAGAACTGAGATCAATTTGGTTTGGCAACCGTTTGGAGTCGTTAGATCCCATCGTAAGGGTGTCGCTCAAGAGACACGTGATGACGGCATAGGCTCAGTGCAAATTCGTGCCAAGACAAATCTATTTGGCAACGACAGGTTCGAACAGGCCGGCGATGTTGCACTCGCACTTCTACCCTTCATTTCGCTTCCAACGGACAGTGATAACGGTATCAGCACAAGCGATGTCGAAGGCGGTATCATTATTCTGTTTGCTGTTGTCCTGCCCGAGAATTTCGGCCTTGGACTCAATGCAGGGGCTTCGGCCATTAAAGATGAGGACGATAACGACTATGACGTGGAGCTATTTCTCTCCTTAGCACTTGCTTACGAATGGACGTCGCGGTTTGGCACATACTACGAAGTCGCGGCAACGCTTAACGCCGAAAGCCGGAATGAGGATATCGTGGTTTTGGGAACCGGATTTACGTATGCCTTAGATGGTAATACACAGCTCGATGGCGGCGTAAATTTTGGCTTAACCGATGCATCGGACCGTTGGGCGCCATTCGCTGGATTGACCCGCCGCTTCTAAGTTGCAGTCGATAGGCTCGAAGAATCCGCTCAATTCGAGGCGTCGGCATTGGGCCACTGGTATCGATATTGGACTTTCCGCGGCCAGGCCACAGCGGACCTACTAAAGTTGCTCGACAAGTCGCCGAGCTTGGAGGGTCACAAGGACTTCCTCTTTTCAAAAACTGGGCTGGGTCGGCGACTCGGTAGCCTCATTTCATGAGTGAGTCACAACCGACAAACCACTGGGCCAAGAGACGACGTCGGAGCGGCCGGTTTTGGGACCGGCCGCTCTCCAATTTACAGTGCGGGAATGAGTTCCAGCAAAGGGTCGAGTCCGTCAGCAGCGTTCAGCGCGTCGAGATCCGCGGAGCCGCCGACGTGGGTGTCACCGATAAAGATTTGCGGCACTGTGTTTCTTCCGCCGGAACGCGCAACCATTTCGGCGCGCTTGTGAGGGACCACTTCGAGGTCGTACTCGGTCCAATCCGTCACGCCCTTTTGGCGCAGAAGCGCTTTCGCGCGGGCACAGTAGGGACAGTGCCCCATCGTATAAAGTACAATTGGTGGCATTTGGGCCTCCTAGTGTTAGCGGGTTAGCGCGCCTCGCCAGCAACACGCTGCAACGCATTCCCGGCCAGAAAGACAGCTGCGGCGAGCAGAACGACATCCTTCAAGAGGAATTGCCCTGGAACGACTGACAGCGCTGGAAACCCTCCAAGGCTTGCTTCCCAGCCGGGCGCCGTGAACAAGAAGCTCAGCGTAACCAGGAAGGTGATGAGCGCGCCGATTGCGCCGGCGAGTGCGGCGACGGGGATGCGCGCGCCAAGAACCAGAAGGACGGCGGTTGCGATTTCAATTGTTCCAATAAGGTTTGACGCGCCTTGCACGGACAGAACCTCGTAGAGCCATCTGGTCAGAGGGCTCGAACTAACGAGACCTTGGATCGCGCCTGCCTCGTAGGCGGTGAATTTCATCGCACCGATCCAGCCGAGGACTGTGGCCGTGGAGTAGCGCAGCGCCTCAACGCCAAAATTGCTTATCGTTTCGCCGACCCCTGCGAGATCGTCGTGTGAGCGAAACGAAAAGGCGGATGTCTGGTTGGAAGTGTTGGTTGACATGTGGGTGGCTCCTATATCTTGACTGTTCTGCGCGAAATGTTGCGCGGGCGTACCTGCGGGAAGAATGCACCGACCCCGATGCGGCGAAACACCGGGGCCAGTTCTTGCGTTATCGTCCTGTTAGCGCCCCGTCTCTCTGCCGTTCGGCAACAGAATGTTTCCGTCCTGCGCCAGATCGATGAGAACCGGGTCGGTGAAGATCCTTCCTGCGCTGGCGCCAGAGGCTGCAGCAAAGGACAGTGCAATGATTGTAGCGGTCATGATCGTCTTCATTTTTCGTTCTCCATGTTGATTGGGTTATTTGACCCAGCGTCGGTTCGTTGCCTTTGCTAGGTCGTTTTGCTATTCGGTACCAATTGGTTCCTAATTTGGCATGTTTGTTTGTAACTCTTAGCGCCCCGTCGAGATGCCGTTTGGCAGCAGGATGTGGCCGCTCTGTGCCTGATCGATGACGACCGGGTCGGAGACGTAAAGTCCTGCGCTTGCGCCTGAAGCTGCGGCGAAGGACAGAGCGAGAATTGTGGCGGTCATGATCGTCTTCATTTTCTGTTCTCCTTATTGACTTGGTTTTTTGATTTCGCATCGGCTCGTTGCCGCTGCTGGGAGGTTTATGCCATTTGGAACCGATCGGTTCAAATCACGACTGCTAACGAATGTGTGAGTTATTGACTAACCGGTTCCGAATAAGGTAGTTAGGGCGAGGAGGATTGGAAAATTATGGCGCGGCCAAGAGAATTTGAGATTGAAGACGCCTTACTGGATGCGATGAATGTATTCTGGGAGAAGGGCTATGACGGCGCGTCTCTTCCTGACCTGTTAGACGGCATGAGCATCGCCCGCGGGAGCCTCTACAAGGCATTCGGCGACAAGAAGACCCTGTTTCTTCAAGTATTGTCTAATTACGATCGCGAAGTGCTTCAGCCTGCCATCGACTTGCTGCGCAGCAAGCGTGAGGGTTCTGAGAAGACACCGATCAAGCAGCTTTTCTCCAGTATCATCCAAGCCGCACGGCGCGGAGACCGGCGTGGCTGCCTCATGTGCAATGCCGCTGCTGGACCCGCTGCAGAGGATGCCGACATTGGACGCGTGGTTGCGGGTATGCTGAAGCGGCTGACGAAGGCGTTTGCCGTTGCGCTACAGGAGGAAAGCAGGGACAAAACTATCTGCGAGTCGGATGTCGCGCGCCATGCTCAGGTTCTAACTACGGCTTACGTTGGCTTGCGCGTTTTGGCGAGGTCCGGCGCCTCCATCGCCAGTCTGGAGCAAGCGGTGGCAGGACTTATCGACTAGGCAGCGCTGTCCTCTCGTTTGGGCAAAGTCAGAACGCAGCCAAGTCTTGCCCTCGGCTGGACCGAAGGGATAGCTGTACCCATAAACCGGCTTGCAACTTTCCAGGAATGAAGATTCAAGATCATGTCTGATCGACCGTAAGATCGATGCCTGTCTCGCGTCTCGTGTGGGTCTCGGCACCATCTTGTCATTAGAGCGATGAGCCGCACTCCTTAATCAGTCGAGGACACAGGTTTGAGGTCTGTTTCGGGCAACATCATTTTCGCATCGAACAGCCGGCGATCCGTTTCCCGAAGCCGGCGGCAGACTTCTCGTCCCATGTTCATCTGGATGAGCGCAAACTGCTTGACGTCCTTTGCGTAGACTTTGTAGAGGCCGGCAGCTGAGATGCGAATTGCAGTGCAATCTTCTGATGCGCGCACGGATGCGCTGCGTGCACCTAGATCCATCACCGCCATCTCGCCAAAGCAGTCGCCTGCTTTCAAAGTGCCGAGCACGTAGTCCTGACCTTGCCAGGATTTCAGCACGACGACCGCGCCTTCCTCAAGGACGAACATCGAATCTCCGTCATCATCTTCCCGGAAGAAAAAGTCGTTGGCGCGGACCGACACGGCCGGGCAAAAGCCAAGCAAGAACTCAAGCGTGTCGGCCCGGATTCCCCCAAAGACCGGCATGCTCTGCAGGAGTGCAATTCGCGCTTCTTCCATGGCAATCTCCAAAGCCATCGTGGAAGTGATCTGCCGCCCATGAGTCTAACACGTTTATGTTGGTCGCCTCCAACCGGGAACACGGCGCCGTGGAGGCTTTGGGGTAGATGCGGACACTGATCTGAAGCGTGTTACATCTGCTCGCGTTTCAATTTTTGTTGGAGCCCGCGAAGATTAGTAACGTCAGTGATTACCCCAATAAAACCTCTCGCCTTGCCTGGGTGTGGCACGTCGGGCCGATAGACGACCTCGACAATTCTTCCTCCTAACTCAAGATCAAAAGTCACCGTCTCGCCTGATATGGCGCGAAGCATATTAGGGTGCGAGCGTGCAAAAACGTCTGGCCCAAGTATTTCTTTGGGATGCTTGCCGGTAACTTCTGATTGTTGCCGCCCGTAAAGGGCCGCGTATTTTTGGTTGACGATCCGGTATCTTAGTTTTTCTCCGTGTCCAACGACGTGGGCAATGGCACAAGGCGCATGGTTGGCAATTTTCTGCAGTTCTGTTTGTGTTCGTCGAAGCCAAAGAGCCAAACCAACAACCACGAGCAGCAGAGCTATTGTGATCTCTGGATACATTGCTCAATATGTCCCTAGCATTTCACACGCACTGAGAAGTAATTTACTTCGAATGAAGACGGGAAACGATGCACAGAGAATCACTGATTTGATCAGCATTGTTTTCCTATCGTTCCAATCATCACTGACGACTCATTAAATCTAACGTCTGATCGAGAAGATAGGTGTAGGTATTTGGAGCGGCTACCTCTGGATCACGCCCACAGGAAATAAGGTGTCTTTGTTTTAGTATGTCCGCTGCCTGTCGCCACATCGAGGATATTATGTCTCTGAGGCGACGGTTTCTTAGTCGGTCTCTGTAGAAGGAGTCAAACAAACGGGCTCTCTGTATAGAATTGGGCTCTGACAGTTCGACTAACCTTTGGACTTTAAGGCACTCGATCCCGTACTTTTCAATCTTGACGCGTTGATAAATGGCGTCTCTGATCTTAGTGTTATCCAAATTCTTCAGAAAACCCATTGTTAAATCTCTCTCTGAAATTAGAGGTTCATTCCTTGCAGCTAGGCTTAAGGTTGACTGTACGATCACCAGATCTATCGCTGCGGCGGCGGCAAGCTGATATCGTTTGTTTGCGAGGTGACGGTTAAGCTCCGCATAAACCAAAAGGCCCAAAAGAATAACTAGTATGCCCGATAGACCGGCGATCCACCGACGCAAACGTTGGCGCCTAGCACGTTCCGCGCGGCGAAAGATATCATCTGGCGGTAATCCCAAAACGCCCGCGACAACCTTGGCCAGCGCTAGCTCGCGTCCATCTCCAGTTTCACGAATGTCAGAGGCAATAACACCGGAGGATTGATCGGAAATGCTCCCGTCGGCTGCGAGTTGAAATTGCAGCGCCGGCGCAAAACATCCGTGGTCCGGATCGTCCGGCTTTCCTTGAAGAATGAGTGGCACAATCGGGCGTTGGGGGTGCCTGGTTTTGAACAGCCGGATTTCCTCATTGACGTATTCGCTTTTTGCAGAAGCCGGGGAGCACAGCACAATGAGTGCACCCGAGGCATCGAGCGCGGCAAGCGTCTGATCGGTAAGAGAGTGTCCGGTCTGGAAATCGTTTCGATCGCGAAAAACAGGGTGAAGTGTTTTGGGAACCTTGCCGGTTGTCGTCTCGCGACCGTGCAGTTCCTTGTCGATCACAAAATTTTCCAGCCGCTTGTGCAACCATTTGGCCCAGCGGGTATCAGCGTGTGAGTAGGAAATAAACGCGCGGTATTCGATGGCTATCGGATCGGACATGGGCAAAAAAGATGGCGAGCACTGAAAATACGCAGGCTAGTCTAGCGTGCCATTCGAAAAAACGGCAGAGGGGAGAACGCATAGTTTGTCGTGAAAGCAGAACCCTTGAGCAACGCCTGTCAGATAAGCTCGAAGTGGCTGGGGGTCATTCGCGTCGATTGCGAGATTTCCGCAGGCAGGCCACAGCGGAATTCAGAAGGTTGCGTGAAGGGTCGCCTTAGCGACTGAGAAAGATCTGGTAAGAATGGTACCGCCTACTTGATTCGAACAAGTGACCTCTAGATCCACAATCTAGCGCTCTAACCAACTGAGCTAAGGCGGCAAACTTTTGAGTTCATATAATAAATATGTGGCACCAGTCGAGCCGCA
This sequence comes from Hyphomicrobiaceae bacterium, assembly GCA_965222485.1. Taxonomy (GTDB): domain Bacteria; phylum Pseudomonadota; class Alphaproteobacteria; order Rhizobiales; family Hyphomicrobiaceae; genus CBDCUC01. The sequence continues at coordinate 353,790 of CBDCUC010000040.1, read as the reverse complement.
ATAGAATTTGCCGCTGTCGCTGGCTTTAAGAAAAATAAACGATCCGCCGCCCTCGTTCGTGCCGGTTAGGCTTGTCGCGGCGCTCATATTGGATGGCGGAGAGGCCTTCATACCGGCGTTCCGCGCGGGTTGCAACTCTAGCGATTATGCCCCCAGAACTGGGCCGGCGCGCGCTTTGGTCTTCAGCGCCTACCGACTGAGGCACATCGTTCGCAAGCACATCCCAGGCAACTGAATTCATGCCGCGCCGGCCATGCGCGGCAAGACTTCGCATGAGAAATTGCGTGAGGACAAGGTTGGACAACCGCAAGAAGGTTGCCGCTGGAGCCGAAACACAAAGATGCCGGCTGCCCGGTAGCGCGGCCGATACGTTCTTATCAGGGTTTAACCTTCTGTGCGGCGTCCGTCATCATGCGGCTCAGCTCTTGAGCCTGCTGCGTGTAGGCCTGCATCTGCGACTGCGCATAGCGCGTTTGAATTTCCATGTACTCTTTCAGATCGCGCGCACGAGCCAAGTCCGCAGCGAATGCAAAATTCGCATCAATATTCTTTTCAGCATATTGAAGAGCTTTGGCCTGGATTTCCATCGCACCGGATGTCATCGCGTCTTGCGACTGAGAAACCGCCTGCTGTGCCTGACGGGCCATATCCATGAACTGGTTGTAAGCTGATCGGGCCTGTTCGACGTTCTTTTCAGCGAGTTCGCGTACGGGTTCAGGTATGTCGAATTGCGGCTTCTCATACATCAGGCTTCTCCTTAGTCGCAGTGGCTTTGGGGGGACTTCTACCGGTTCGGCAGCCATTCGCTGAAGTGACTATAGCGCGAGCGAGCCGGGGCGCGATGCAGAAATTCCACAAACTTCGCCGCGCTGCAGTTGCCAGATCCAATTGAGATCGGTAGCGTCGGACTAACTGCATTGAATCGCTTCTGTTTTTAGCGTTATGAATTATCGTGCCTGCGCACAGAAGAATTGTTGGCGACATGCAGCCACGATGGAATTGGCCAATGCATCGCTTCCCTCGGACGCGCAATAAATGGACCGAGCTGAAGTGCGGCCGATAGTGCAATAGCGTATTATTGCGGTGCGCAAGAATGTGGGCTTGGGTCAGGCCGGTTACCGGATTTAAGGAATTGCGGCTGAAAACTGTGGTCCAACAATCGGCAAATTCGAACCTAGTTCGAAGATCATGATCTCAACAGGTCGCGCTGCTCGACCAATCGTTAGCAGGAGACCGGAGCTGACCAGTTAAAGGTTGGAACGGATAGATAGCCGAATGGCCGGAACGGTGAAGACTGCCAAACAATCGGATGATCGCGAGGTGGATGACGAGCGGCGTGCGGGCCGGCCCGGCTATCTGGCCAAACTTGCACACGAGCTCAAGACGCCGTTGACAGCCATTGTTGCTGCATCAGAAGTTATGCGCGAAGAAAGCTTCGGCCCGTTGGGGGATGAACGCTACAAGGCCTATGCCTCAGATATCCATGACAGTGCGCGCCACGTGCTTGATGTCATCAACCGAATGCTCGAACACCGCACCGCCGAGCCGGCAGGGGCGCAGCTGGTCCCCGTTCAAGTGGATGTCAATGCGCTTGTTGAGAGCTGCGTGTCATCCTTGGCGCCGGTCGCCAAGCGCGAAGGGCTGGAACTAAGGACAACGCTGGCTGAGCGTCTCCCGCACGTTATTGCAGACGCGATGAGCTTAAAGCAAATCCTGCTCAATCTGCTGACAAACGCGATCAAATACAATTTGGACGGAGGGTCGATCCACGTTGTGACGCGCTTTAGCGCCGACAGCCCGCTCACTATTACTGTGGAGGATACCGGGCGCGGGATGAGCAGCGAGCAGGTCGAACTAATCCTACACGGTGGCAGCAGCGCAAACGTATCGACGACCGATGGGGAATTTCCCGGTAGCACCGACGACCAGAACACTGAAAGCTGCCTTTCCGGCGGTTTAGGATTGGGGCTGCCGATGGTTCGTGCACTGGCTCAGGCCAATGGATCCAAACTGGCGCTTTCCAGTAATGAAGGGCAAGGTACGATCGTCTCCGTCGTATTTGCTAAAGATCGCGTCATACCAATCTAAGACTGGCTGAACTAAGACTGGCCGAATTAGAACTGCCGGATAAGACGCAGGCGTGCCGTTCAAAAACCTGAGGTTTTCTGTCTATAATGCGTAGACTTGGGTTGGATCAGCAATGGTCCCCGCTGCCCGCGCTTAAAACACGACAAGCAACGCTTGACTTCCGATCTCGCCAATTGCCCATTGGGACCTCATGAGCAAGCCCGCCCAATTTGCCCCGCCACGCCTCGTAGAAATTGCGCGTTCCATATTGAGCACGCCACAAGGCCTTGCGCGCTGGTGGGCGCAGTCCAGCGCGTCGCCACTGTGGAGCATCGTGGTGGCCCTCATCGTCGCAGTGATGGTGGTCCCTATCGTAACGGTCTTGGTGCTGGCGCTTACGCCTGAACAGAACATATGGCCGCATCTAGCCTCGACAGTGTTGCCGCGTTCCGTCTTCGATACGGTCATGCTGATGTCGGGGGCAGGTGCACTGACGCTCGTAACAGGAACAAGCTGCGCTTGGCTCGTCACCATGTACCGGTTTCCCGGCCGCTCGGTGGTGGACCGGCTGTTGGTCATTCCTCTGGCTATGCCAACCTATATCGTTGCCTACTGCTACGTTGAACTCATGGATTTTTCGGGGCCGGCGCAGAGCGGTTTTCGCGCATTGTTCGGCTATCAATCGGCACGCGAGTATTGGTTCCCTGAGATCCGGTCGCTCGGTGGCGCAATGTTTGTGATCTCGGCCGTGCTCTACCCCTACGTCTATCTGACCGCGCGCGCGAGCTTTGTACAGCAATCGGTTTGTGCGCTGGAAGTGGCACGTACCTTGGGGCGCACGCCGATGGGTACGTTCTGGGCGGTTGCGTTGCCGCTGGCACGCCCAGCGCTTGCAGCGGGTGTCGCGCTTGTGTTGATGGAGTGCCTTAACGATCTCGGAGCCGTTCAATACCTAGGTGTACAGACGTTGACGGCGAGCGTTTATGCCACTTGGTTGCAGAGGTCCAACCTTGGAGGTGCGGCTCAAATTGCCAGTGTGATGCTCGGCTTTATCGTTTTGCTCTTTGCCGCGGAACGGCTGGCACGTGGACGCGCGCAAAGCCATCACACGACAGGTCGTTATCGCCCTATACCTTTTGAAGATCTTCAAGGATTTGCGGCGGTGGCCGCACTGGGCTTCTGCTTGCTGCCATTCGTGCTCGGTTTCGTGTTGCCATTCTGCGTTCTTGTGCGTCATGCCGTCGTCTTTGCTGCCGTCAGCATGGAAGGCGATTTTTTTGGCGCGGCGCGAAACAGTATGCTGCTCGCGTGCCTAAGCGGCGGTGTTGCGGTGACGCTGGCATTGGTTCTGGGCTATGCACGCAGGGTCTCGGCGAATGCTTTTACCAAACCGGCCGTGCGCGTCGCCGGACTCGGCTATGCAGTACCAGGTACGGTGCTCGCGCTAGGATTGCTCATTCCGCTAGCCAGGCTCGACAACGCGGTCGATGCCTTCTTGGAGTCAACGTTCGGCATCTCGACCGGCCTGCTCCTGTCTGGGTCGATCGCGGCACTCATCGTGGCCTATGCCATCCGTTTCCTAGCCGTGGCGCTTGGGACAATTGAAGCCGGTTTTGAAAAAATCTCGCCTAATCTTGATGCCGCCTCGCGGGCGCTGGGCGAGAGCGCCTTTACCACCCTTGTACGCGTGCACCTGCCGCTGTTGCTGCCAGCGCTGGGAACCGCCGGCTTGCTCGTGTTCGTCGATACCATGAAGGAACTGCCGGCGACGCTTTTGTTACGACCGTTCAATTTCGAAACGTTGGCCACACATGTCTACAGCTTGGCCGAACTAGAGCAATTTGAAGAAGCCGCGTTGGGGGCGCTGACCATCGTTTGTGTCGGCTTGTTGCCCGTACTGCTCTTGCATAGGGCCGTTGCCGCCGGCCGGCCGGGGTAACAGGCTGGTGCGTTTGTCGCACTCGCGGTACAGATAAGCCTTTGACCGCACTTGGTCATAATTTGCGCTAAGGGTTTATCTACAAACTATAGAATTGCGTGTGGGGTCGGGCAAAATCAGTGGAGAACCGCGATATGGCTCGCAATCACGGAGCGGAGGGAATAGACTTTTGAACATTGAGGCTTTGGATGTGCGTCAGGGGCTGAATTTCGCACTGCCAGCCAAAACTGGTTCCTTGTCCATTCCGGTCCTGTGTATTGCTGTCCCAAGTGCTACTTCGCGAAATCGATTGCGAGTAGCTGGCTGAAGGCAGGTGGGCCATAACTGCGTCGCCATCCATTGGCGAGAGTTGGTTCGATTTCGGGTTTGCTCATTTCTGTCGGAGCCAAGCCCTCATGCGCAACAAGTGGTGGTTTGCGGCCTGGTGGGCAACCTTCGCGGGTTGCCGGTTGCGCGCGTCTTTGCGGGGAGTGTGCGTGAAAGCCCTAGGGCAGGATCGATGAAATTTGAGCGAAACAGGTGGCTTTATCGGACCGCGGTCCCTGTTGTGTTTACTCTGGCCTTAGTTGGACTTCTTACCCCGCTCTATTTTTTTAGTGGTGGCCCTCAAGTGGTGACCGGAGGCTTCGGCGTTCTGGCAGCTGGACGCAACACCTTCACAATAAGTAATCCGGTTCTGCTCGCCGAGCACCCGAGAGTGCTCGTGCGCAGCGGTACGATTTCGATTAAAGACAGCGAACCAGCTGCAAAGCAGGCTCGTGGATCTGTTGTGCGCAGGCTTGTCGCGGGCACCGCGCGGCTTACGCTAAAACACGCCGTCATAGAGGTTGACCTTCGTGACGCCAAGGCCGTGGCTGCCGTTGGCCACGGCATGGACCACTTGGAACCACTTGCCCCACTTGTTCGTGCACTGCAAAGGCTCGCGACGGTTTCGCTGACGTTATCGAATGTAAAGTTGAAGCTCCGCGGCAAGAATGGTTTTGCCAAGACATTCGATATCGTCTCCGCACAGCTGAGCTCTTCGAACGAGCGAAGCATTACGGTGGTTGGCCAGGTCAGTCATGGTGGAGAAACAGCCGAGTTCGACGTGGATGTTGTGGCGCCGGACCCTAAAACCGATGCAGCGTCTCCAGCGCTAAACCTGCGACTTAGCCTGAAGAGCCGCCTGTTAGATGCGGATATCGATGGCAGGTTAGATATCGGGGCAGGTGCCCAGGTCATAACTGGCGAAACCTCTATTGACAGCAATTCAATCGGTGAGGCGCTCATTTGGCTGGGCGTAAACTGGCCTGCGGCATTGCCAGTGAGGGCCTTCCAGGCCTCAGGAAAACTGGACTGGACAACGCGCGCGATATCCCTTCAAGACGCGGATTTTTCGCTCGAGGGGAATTCCGGCCGCGGGACTTTGTCGCTTTCACCGGGCAGCCAACGCCCGTCAATTGACGCGACGGTTGCGATGGACTCGCTGGATTTGACGCCCTATCTCAATGCAGGCGCCAGTGTTCTTCGCACCGCAGGTAGAAACGAGTCTGTCGGGACCGACTTCGGGCGTGACTGGCTTAGGGTGCTGAAGACCTATGCTGGCTATTCTGGCGACTATGGCACGGTGCTGCGAGGGCTCGACGCTGATCTTCGCATTTCTGCCAATTCGGTTATGGCCGATGGAATTCGCTTCAAAAACTGCGCAGCAACGGTGTCGCTAAAGGAGAGCAAGCTGCTCGCCGACTTTGCGGAGTTGACGTTCGTTGACGGCGGAAACGGAAGTCTTCAGGTAAGCCTGGATGTCAGCGAGAAAGTTCCGCGTATGGGATTGCGCGGTCGTCTGGAGCAAGTGGAAATTTCCAGTGCTGCTGACCGGTTGTTCTCCCATGCAATTATTCTTGGCAAAGCTAATGTCATGCTGGACCTGGCAACGCATGGTCTTGTGCACAACGATCTTACCTCGAACCTGAACGGCAACATCGATATCGACATTCCCTATGGCGGCGTTCTTGGCGTTGATCTGGCCGCATTGATTACACGGGCAGACCCTGCAGCGTCCAACAACGCTGAGGCGGGATGGGGAAAATCCGGACGGGGTGTCACTAAACTGAACAAGATTGCCGTGCGGCTCGATGTGTCGCATGGCACGATATCCTTGGCCCAGGCGAACGCGATGGGCGGGGGCACTCGCGTATCAGCAACTGGCGAGGCCTTTATTCCGACCCGAACCATTGACGTGAAGGTCTGGGTTGGGCCGGAGGCTCCCGGACGGGCGCGACAAGCAGGTGCGCCCAGTGAAGGCGGCAGGGTGATTGGGGATCTGATTAGTCTGCGCGGTCGGTGGGATGCACCTTCGATTAGCGTTTCCAGCCGGCCTGACGAAGCGGCGGGCAAAGTAGAACCGCAGGCGAAAGAGCCACCGCCGCAGCGAGTGCCGCGGCGGCGCATCGATGAAGGTGGCGAACCTTCCAGAAGAGGTTCGGTCTCGTCGCCGGGCTAAGAGCCGTGCCGGCAAATCAACCTGAGATCACGCAATCTGCCGGCGAGCCATGCTGGCGGAACGATCCAGCCGCTACCAAGTGCGACGGGGGCCGGTATCAATGTGGAACAAACCACCTCCATAGTGCTTGAAGCCGCCAACGGCGCTGTTCGACCTCAAATACGCATAGGCGGCGCGGTGGTTTCCACGAACTCTGAAATCAACTGCGCTACCGGTCAGGTGCTGTGAGCGTCGCGCACCACCGACACGGCGATTATGTTTGCGGCTGCGGCATGTGGAATTGACGGTCACGTGGCCATAGTTGGATGCCACGGCATAGACAATCGCCTTCAAGCGTGGGTCCAAGCAAGACGCCGATGCGATCCAGCGTACTCCGCCACCGGTCAAGCTTGTCTTGGGCTGCGGTGCGACGTCAAACGTCTTATCGAGGGCTGCGACCTTGTAGCTCTTTGCCTTCTTCGCGACGCTCTTATTTCTAATCTTTGCAGCTTTGCTATATCGGCGCTTTTTGTAGCTCTTGCGCTTGGCGCGATAGCCACGGGCCTTGCGACGTTTAGCTTTGGTGGCCGACGGCAGTTTCATCATGCGCGAACCGCCGTAGACGCCGGACACGTTAGCCTGCATCGACCAGTCGGCACGAGCATGTGCCTCGTTCACCGTTGCAATTTGTAACGTACCGATAAAGGCTAGTGCGGCTGCAATGACGGCAAGCCCACCCATACCTCCGCGCAAGCGATGTCGCGCGAGCGCGATCTCATGACCAATCATTCTCATCTCTGCTCCTTCCCCGCTATTATTTTGAGAAAACCCAACTGCTGTTTTGTTTTTGCTAGGAGGTTTTCTGAGCGGTTCGAGCGCACGCCTACAGGGAACGCGAAATGAGCGCGATGTGTCATAACGAAACATGGTTAATACGCATTAATTGTGCGGTGCATTATGTCGCAGAATACATCGAATGTCTGAATTCCATTCACCTGAGCAAGTATCGCAATGCCTGCCTCGCAATATATTTCGAATGAAAACGCCTAAAATATCAGTGTTTTTTGAGATTTTGACGCGGGCAACGCGCAACTTATACTTGGTCGGCCAAGATGTATTGATCGGCGTAGACGCCCATGCCCAACCAAAAAATTTTGCTTCGCAACATAATCCGCGCACCCAAATTAGGAGCGCCAGCGAAGCCCGATCAGAGATCGTTAATATTGATTTTTATTGTCAATAACTTTGATGCGGCCGCAGCAATTACCGCATCGGGACCATGCATCTTCAGAGATTGCCGGTTCGATTGACGGCAAATTTCTCAAGGCTTTTTGCGTGGCGCGATGATTGCCGCCGCGAGCAGCACCAGGATCCCGAACGGCAAACCAAAGATGGCAGCGGTTGAATTTTTTATGCCCCACCAATTTGCAAGCTTGCGTTCAAGTGACGGAATGGCGTTGCAAGAAGCAGCGCCTCCTTGATCAGGCGGCGTTTCCCCGGTCACAGCACCGGGCGTGCATCTCGCCAGCAAGTCAGCCACTTCTTCAAATGCGTAGGGCGCCGAATTCGACAGGCCGCGCCATACTTCCGCGAAGTGCGCAGCAAAGAAATGTGTGCCCACAATGTAGTAACCCGCCATTGCAAAGCCGATAAGCATGGCGATGACGGCGGTCGTTGCGCGTACGGCGCGGGGCCACCAGATCGACGCGATGAGCACCGGTGCTAGGCCGGCCGCAGACAATGAAAACGCCCACGTTAGTAACGTGAGGACATCCCCAATGGCGAGATAAGCCACAGTGCTGGCCATAACCAGCGCAACCGCTGAAGCAACAAAGGCGAGACCGGTGTGCGTTGCCTTGGCAGTTTGCGCTATCTCTCCGGCATGAACCGAACAATAGATGGTGTGAAGGGTGGCGATGGATGCCGCCAATATGGCCGCCAGGCCGGCGTACATGAGCAACCACAATACAAAGTGGGGTAATCCGGTTGCCAGCGGTGCGGCGAGCCAAATGGCACCAATGCTTATTGATAGATCTTGAAGGCGCAGTACGTCCGTGGTTCCCGCACATGCGGTTGCCACCGACGCGACAGACTTTGCCGCCTCGCCGCACACCTCCAGAAGCCCGACGCTACCCAATTGATATATCCATGACGGCAACGTGTTGAGCGAGAGCTGGCCATCCAACTGTGCATAGATTTTTGCCTTGGTGAATGCGGCGACTGTCGGCGCCGTCGTCATCGCTAGAAGGACGACCAGTGCCGCCCAAGCTGCAACGTGGAGTGCCCGCGTGCTGCCCTTGGTAACGCTTTGTTGCTTGTTCAGCCGCAGTCCCTGCCCATTTGGGTTACGCGCGCGGGCGCGCGATGCCCAGGCACGTGGGAAGGCAGCTGCGCCTAGCATGACACACAGGACAAGAGCGGTGAAGTTGAATGGCGAAAGGTGTGCAAAGGGACGCAAATAGGGTGTCATTGTCACCGGATCAGCAGTGCCCTCCATGAGCAGCGATAGCTGCAATTCGGAGACTTCATTCAGCGCCTTGCCAAACGTAAAATGTGGCAGCCCTAGCCCGGTGGACTCCAGCGCCATCAATAGCGCAGGAACAAAAATGGCAACCAGTGAGATCAATCCAGTCAGAATGAGCGCTGGGCGCGGATCACCGGAGCGATCGCCTGCACGGTAGAGCAATGCGGCGACGGCAACGATTAGTGCTGCCGCAATTATGGCATCGGATACATCAAGCCCAAGCATCAAAGCCAGAATGGCACCTGCCGCCGCGATCTGTGCAGCCAGCATGACAGCAGCACATATGGCGACGATCAGGGCGGCAGCAAAAAAAACTGTGCGACTGGCGAGGCGGGCGGCGAGGAACCCCGGTAACGACTGGGTCGCAAACGTTTGCTCGTAGGGCGCGATGACAGTGGTGTGGAAGACAATACCGGCAACCAGGCCGAGCCCCACTGCGAGCCCATCATACCCCATCGTATAGATGGCACCGACTGAAGCGATGAAAGCGACACCGGACAACCAGTCCATGCCCAGGCCGATGGAAGAGCCGGAGGGGTAGGAAACTGTGCTGGTCGATTTTGCAACCCAGCCAATTGCGGAAACCAGCGCGATGAGGGCAATCACCAATGCTGTGCCAACTCCGAAGCGCCCGAAACCTTTGGACAGGCTCATATCGGCAAGATAGGCGAGCACAACGGCAACGATGGCGAACAGAATGGTGAACAGTAGTGTTCGCAGTGTCGGTGCTGGACCTAAGGGATCCTTCTCACCACCGAGACCGGCAAGCGCGATCCGATCGTGCCGAATGGCATGGTAGAACGCCAAAGTGACAAGAAGGACCAGGCAACCTTGTGCGGCCATATAATAGCCGAGTGGAATGGAGAGCAGTTTTGCGAAATTCAATAGATGCACCGCTGTCGGCAGAATGAATGTTATGATCAGAGCCAACAATACGTGCGACAGCAGCAAATCGCCGACGCCAGTGCTCCTGCCCTCTGCATCGTCAGTCATGCATTTCCCCCAGGATGTGTCCCGCACGGATCGATGCGGGTTTGCCCCTCGCCCTCAAATTCGCCTGCTGCCAGCCTGCCTATAATTCATGGCAGATGTCGTTCAGGACACCCCGCAACCACTTGTGGCTCGGGTCATTATCAAAGCTCTTGTGCCAAACCATGTAGACGGGCTGGCTCGGAATGGGATTTGGGAAGCGATGTAGCTCGATATCAAATGTCGCAGAGAAGTCATGCGCAATCTTTTCGGGCATGCAGGCAATTACATCGTCGGCCTCGACTATGCCCGGTATCGTGGCCAGATTTGGTACCGAAAATTTGACACGCCGGGAAATGCCGGCGGATTCCAGGTTTTGTCCGAGTGGCGTCAACGCATGATCACCTGCCCACGACAATGCCACGTGATCGAGTTTTTGGAATAGGTCCAGGGTCAGTCCGTCTTTGAGCGCAGGATGGCCCTTGGTGGCAATGACAACATAGTGGTCCTCAAAGAGCAACTGAGATCCAAAGTCATCATCAGTGATCTGATCGCACTCCAGTGCCAGGCACGTGTCCCCATAACGTAGTTCGTTCAGCAGATCGCGGGCACGTCCTCCGGAAATCCGAAATTGCAGATTGGAACAATCGACGGTCCGCGCTGCTAGTTTGGGGATGATCACTGCATCCAGGCCGGCGGCAATATCCAGTTGGAATGTGCGCTGCGCTGACTGGCTTGAGAAATCTGCATCGCCCGCGCGCAGGGTTGCACGCAACATGTCGAGTGCATGTCTGACCTGATCGGCCATCTCTGCTGCGCGCGCAGTCGGTCGCACACCATGACCGGTACGCTCAAACAGTGAGTTTCCCGTGATATCACGAAGCCGGGATAGCGCATGACTTACGGCGGACTGCGAGACACCTAGTCTGACACCTGCTTTGGTCAGACTGCGCTCTGTCATGACTGCATCAAAAATTGTCAGCAGATTCAGATCCAACCGATTGACATGATCGTCTTTCATTTCCCAACCCGTAAATTTGCACTTTTACCTGCGGAAGGCGTGTGCTGATATTGGACCGTACTAAATTGATTGTCCGATGAGGTGCGGTCCAAGGGGCAGTTGTCCTGAGTATATTCAATGAGCGCGGCGCGCCAACCGCTGCGGCTCCTGCACCAGAAAAATGTTTCTTGACAAAAATGTCTAGGGAGAGAAGGCCGGGTCAATCGACCCGGCCGATTTTCTTCAAGCCTTACAAGTCACTCGCGGATTGGACCACGCCACTGTAGGCACCCCATAGCGGGCAATCCACAGGCGCCGGCGGACTTGGCCTTGGTGCGCCCGCGCTGTTTTTTCTCATTATTTCAGGTTGGGTTCGAAGGCCGAACCGGATAGATAGCAGTTGCCGCTGGGCAACAAACGCCGGGCGGGCTGTCGAAAACTATGAAAGCTAGCGATCTTAATAGCCGGCGCCGGACCCGTCAGGCCGGCCGGTACGTGCTGCATCTGCACAATCGGATTGTGCGTTGGAGCACCAATTGAGACGCCATGGGGAACATCAAATATGCAGGCGACCAAGACCAACCCGGGCAACTACTTTGAAGATTTCAAGCTCGGCCAGGTCATTATCCATGCAACGCCGCGGACGGTCTCGCTGGGGGACGTCGCGCTTTATACCGGGCTATATGGGCCCAGATTTGCGGTTCAATCGTCAGATGCATTCGCGCAAGCCATCGGCTATCCACGTTCGCCGATAGACGACATGCTGCTTTTTCACGTCGTGTTCGGCAAGACGGTACCCGACGTGTCGCTCAATGCCATCGCCAATCTGGGTTATGCGAGCTGCCGGTTCCTGGCGCCTGCCTACCCGGGAGATACACTTTCGACGGTGTCCGAGGTTATCGGTCTAAAAGAGAATTCCAACGGGAAGACGGGCACGGTTTATGTTCGCTCGACGGGCAAGAACCAGAACGGAACGACCGTGTTGGAATACACACGTTGGGTCATGGTGCGAAAAAAAGATCTGTCTTTGCCTGCGCCGGAAGCCGTGGTCCCGGATTTGCCCGACCGGGTCGACCCGTCTGAGTTCGCTGACTCGATACAATCGATCAATGTATCCGCATATGATTTTGATCTGGCTGGTGCTCCACACCGGTGGGGTGACTATGAGGTTGGCGAAAAAATTGATCACGTCGACGGGATGACGTTGGAGGAAGCCGAGCATCAGATCGCTACACGGCTTTACCAAAACACGGCGAAGGTACACTTCAACCAACACACCGAGAGCAAAGGCCGGTTTGGCCGGCGCATTGTTTATGGCGGGGTGATCATTTCACTGGCGCGCGCACTGTCGTTTAACGGCCTCAACAATGCTTTCCACATTGCTGCGATTAACGGCGGCCGGCACGTTTCACCACTTTTTGCAGGTGATACGCTTTATGCATGGTCTGAGATTCTGGAGAAGGAAGAGATACCGGGCCGCACCGACATTGGCGCATTGCGCACGCGGCTGGTGGCAGTCAAGGATCAATCCTGCGAGGCATTTCCCTTGAAGGACGATGATGGCAAGTACGCCGAAGGCGTGCTCCTGGACCTCGACATATGGGTGGTTTTGCCCCGCTAATCGTATTTGTGGGTGCGGGACTATATGGACCGGCAAGCAATTGCCGCAGAATTGCAGCCGCGCTAAGTATCTTGTCGACGACGCAACTAGGAGAACGGTGGATGGCCGAAGCAAAGTCAGGAAGTGCCGCGGTAAAGAACCGCCCGCTGTCACCGCATCTGCAGGTCTATCGACCGATGATCAACATGATCATGTCGATCCTGCACCGCATTACCGGTGCGGCACTATATTTCGGCGCTCTGCTTCTCGCGTGGTGGCTCGTTGCGGCTGCGACAGGTGAGCAATACTTTGAATATGTGAATGGTATGTTCGGCACCATGTTGGGGCGGTTGGTGTTGTTTGGTTATACCTGGGCACTCCTGCATCATATGTTGGGAGGTGTCCGGCACTTCATATGGGATACCGGCAGAGCGCTCGATATTGAAAGCGTGGACCTGATGTCGTGGGGTACGATTGTCGCATCGGCATTACTGACCGTTGCAGTCTGGCTCTATGCCGGCGGGCTGATCTGAGGGAACCTGCCATGTCGATGCGAACACCATTGAAGAATGCACGCAATCTCGGATCAGCCAAGGAAGGCGCCGATCACTTCTGGCTGCAACGCGTGACGGCAATCGCCAATCTAGTGCTCGGTCTGTACTTGGTCTGGCTGCTGGTCGGATTGGTTGGTGCAGATCATGCGACGGTCGCTTCCAAGCTGTCCTCGCCAGTCCCGTCACTGCTGTTAGGTCTTCTGGTGGTCTCAGCAACTATTCACATGCGGCTGGGCATGCAGACGATCATTGAGGACTACGTGCATTCGGAAGGCGCCAAGATTGCGCTTTTGATATTCAACACGTTCTTCGCGATCGCCGTCGGGGCGGCCAGTATCTGGGCGGTGTTGAAATTAAGTTTCGGAGCTTGAAGCAATATGGCGGCTAAGGCGAACAAATCGAAGAACAAGAAGGCGAACGGTAAGGGCTCCGCGGCGCCGGCGCACAATGGCAAAGCCTACCCGATCACAGACCATACCTATGACGTTGTCGTGGTCGGAGCAGGCGGTGCGGGATTACGTGCGACGCTTGGATGCGCCGAAGCGGGCCTAAAAACCGCCTGCATCACCAAGGTGTTTCCAACACGGTCACACACAGTCGCTGCCCAGGGCGGGGTCGCTGCATCGCTTGGCAACATGGGGCCGGACAATTGGCGCTGGCACATGTACGACACGGTCAAAGGATCGGACTGGCTCGGCGATCAGGATTCGATTGAATATTTGTGCCGGCATGCGCCGGACGCCGTCTACGAACTTGAGCACTACGGTGTCCCCTTCAGCCGCACCGAGGATGGCAAGATTTACCAGCGCCCTTTCGGCGGGATGACAACCGAGTTTGGTGAAGGCCCTCCGGCGCAGCGCACCTGCGCGGCTGCGGACCGAACCGGGCACGCCATGCTGCATACGCTATATGGCCAAAGCCTACGGCACTCGGCGGAATTCTTCATCGAGTATTTCGCGCTGGATCTCATCATGGACTCGGACGGTGCTTGCCGCGGTGTAGTGGCGATGTGCCTTGACGATGGGACCATCCATCGTTTTCGCGCCAAGCGCACGATACTGGCCACCGGCGGATATGGACGCACGTACTTTTCGTGCACTTCGGCGCACACCTGCACCGGCGATGGCAATGCAATGGTTTTGCGCGCCGGACTACCCCTGCAAGACATGGAGTTCGTACAATTCCATCCCACCGGCATCTACGGCGCCGGCGTTCTCATCACAGAAGGCGCACGCGGCGAGGGCGGCTACCTGACAAACTCCGAAGGCGAACGCTTCATGGAGCGCTATGCGCCACATGCCAAAGACCTTGCCTCTCGCGATGTCGTTTCGCGTTCGATGACTATTGAGATCCGTGAAGGTCGCGGCGTCGGTGGTGACAACGATCACATCTTCCTGCATCTGGACCATCTGGATCCGAAAATCCTGGCGGAACGGCTGCCTGGAATTACAGAAAGCGCCAAAGTGTTTGCAGGCGTTGATCTGCGTCGCCAGCCGATCCCTGTGCTGCCGACGGTGCACTACAACATGGGCGGCATACCTACCAATTATCACGGCGAGGTTCTAACGCTTAAGAGCGGAGATCCCGATCATGTGGTGGCAGGCCTGATGGCTTTGGGAGAGGCGGCTTGCGTGTCGGTCCACGGCGCCAACCGGTTGGGCTCAAATTCTCTGATCGATCTTGTTGTCTTCGGCAGGGCTGCGGGCCTTCGCTGCGCGGACGTTATCGAGACGGGAAGCGCGCACGCAGAGCTGCCGGAAGACTCTGCCGACTTGGCGTTATCGCGGCTTGACAAGTTCCGTTTCGCCAAGGGTAGCACGCCAACGTCGGAGCTGCGTTTGCGCATGCAGAAAACGATGCAATCGAATTGTGCGGTCTTCCGCGACGGGCCTGTGCTGGACGAAGGCGTCAAAAAAATAAATGATATCTGGAAGGACAGTGCGGACATCAAAGTGTCCGATCGCTCGCTTGTCTGGAATTCGGACCTGATTGAGACGCTGGAATACGACAATCTGATTGCGCAGGCGGCCGTGACGGTTACCGGCGCGCAAAACCGCAAGGAAAGCCGCGGGGCTCACGCGCGCGAAGATCACACCGAACGTGATGACGAGAACTGGATGAAGCACACGCTTGCCTGGGCGGACTACGCCAAGCGCCACGTCAAGCTCGACTACCGGCCCGTCCACACTTACACACTCACCAATGAGGTGCAGTACATCAAGCCAAAGGCTCGCGTGTACTGACGGGTGAAACCAGAGCCCAATTGAATCGAACCAACAGCGCGGTGGATAAGGCACGCGTGCGGCGCAGATGGTCCTGTCATGCGGCCTTGAGTAGGCGTATGTGTTCACAGAGTGTGCATCTGCGCTGTTCGTCCAAATTGCCGCCAAAATGCCTTCACGCGGCCCCATCATGGGATGAGCTTTCAATTGGTCCCATGGCTGGGTTGGCCGTGGGACATCTGACCGGGGGGTTCTCGCGTGGCCAAAGCATCTGGACCACCGGCTACGGCTAAGAAATCGGCCGCTAGCGATGCTACCGACACCCGCAATGCCCCCGATCCGTTCTCGGCCGTTCTGCCTGGGCTTGCCGCGCTTGGTGCTATTGCTTCCATAGCAACAATCAACTGGGCTGCACAGGAAAAGACACCCGAGCGGGCCCGCAACAAGCGAAAGGCAGGAGCAGCGCTGCGCGACCTGGAGACCTGTTGTCTGGGCCTTGTCGAAATCTTCCGACGCTTCCAACGCAATCCGAAACTGTTTGGTGGTGAAGGCGGTACAGCCGCATCGCCGTTGAAATTCGGTGTACACGGGCCGCGCATTACACCGGACGTTGCGCGGCTATATCAGCTTCTCATCAATGATGTGGCATCGATGCTTGTGCTCGCATCGCAGAATGCGTTCGACGTCATGAGTGCCGTGGAAGACGGCGAGATCGACGCGCCTGAGGAATTGTTCTTCGATTTCGGAGAGTGTCAGGACCAGCTCAATCAGCTCATTCAGAACAGGGCCACGCTCAAGGACAGCGTCGATTCAGGGCTTGCGGTCGCCGAGCGGCTGACGTTGCTGGTGCGCGAACTAAAGCGGCACAAGGTGGCTTAAGCAAACCTGTCGAACCTCCAGACATCACGTATCGCGTGCATTCTCGCAGTGTCCTACAACTTAAGCATTTCAAATAAGCTGGGGGGCGTGCCAGGCTTCATTGATGCACCTCACCCTGGAGGACCCGCGCCTGTACTCCTTTCAAGAATGTCTGGTAAGAGGATTGCTAGCCGCAGCGTGAGAGGAGTCCTGACAAATGCATGATCAAGTTTTCGCATGCTGGTGGAGACGTTCCGGCACCACCGGTTTGGTTCGCTCCTTCGCTCTTGCTTTGATCGCTCTGGCCGTTATAGCGCCACCTGACGTTGCGGAAGCGCAATCTCGGAAATTATGGAAAGCACTCGCCACGGGGCAAGCGATCGCATTGATGCGGCATGCGCGTGCGCCGGGCAAAAAAGACTCACCGAACATCAACCTCTATGACTGCTCCACGCAAAGGAACCTGTCCTCAGGCGGAAGAGCGCAGGCACGGCGCACAGGAGCTTATTTTCGCAAGAGGGGAATTCGCTCGGCCAACGTCTTTAGCAGCGCGTGGTGCCGTTGTAAGCAAACCGCTCAATTGTTGGGATTTGGCGGCGTTTCTGTCACCAGTACGTTGAATGCGTTGGCAAAGGGTCCAACCGCACAAGCGCAAACCTCCGGTCTTGCCGCCCTAATTCGAAATGCGAGCACCAGTGGTGCTACGATACTCGTTACGCACAAGACCAACATTAAAGCACTCACTGGTATCACGCCGGCATCCGGTGAAACCCTGATCGTGAACCGCAGCTCCCGCGTGATCGGACGCATTCCAGCGCGTTGAGCCGGGGCCCTTCGCCGACGTACGCGTGCCGAATCGATCAGCCCATTGCGATCCTGGTTTTTTGCGAACGGTATCGCATGTGATCGAGATAATAGGTGACAACGGCTATAGCGACCCAACCCAGGTTGAAGAGCACACCACCAATGACAATCAGTTCACCGGGTACGGGTCCCACGGCCGTTCGCGGCCATAACTCGTCCAGTGTGCTGAGGGGTGTCGGGTGGATCAATACCTTGCCGAAATAAGACAGCGCCTGGATCATGAGTATCCACGCATAGTTTCGGCGAAGCCGGCGGCCGATGGCGCGCAGGAATGAAATGTGGTGGGCTGGATCGCAGTAGTCCTTTGCCAGAATCTCATTCCAGTTGCTTTGGGTTCTTTCCGTGCCGGGGTACAGCATGGGCGCATAGAGATGCGTTTCCATCCACCGTGCACGTGCGCGCCACACATTAAAGTAGCGGTAGCGGCGTGCCTCCAAGGACAAGAAAATGATGATCAGGAATCCGACCAACAGGAGCGGTAGCGGAGAAGCGGAAGTGCTTGAGAAACTGATAGAGAGTGCGATACCCAGCGTAACGACAGCCCAATTCGTTGTGTTGTCGAGGCGTGTACGCCAAATCGTGCTGCGGTAGACCTCACCGCGGTACAAGTGGGCAATTGCACCCAATTCTGCTGGACTAAACCGGCCGTCCTTTTGCTGGTTTTTTTGCTCTTTGACCTGGTCCTTGGATCGTCCCATTGGCTTCATGCTCCGTCGCGACGTAACGCGAGCACTATACCTGGATTTTTGAGAGCCGCTCGACTAATGCAGCCGGTTTTTATGAGACGCGATTAACGCGTGTGAGCGCTTGGCATCATACGGGCCGGGCAAGAGCTGGCATGAAGCCGCGATGGATGAGCACGGTTGCACAGGCAGCAATACTGCTCTTCCTGCCGCAATGCGCCACCTGATCATGCCCGGGCAAGATAGATTGTCTGTGTGAAATCCTTATTCTGAAGGGGATTTTGGAACGTGACCTTCTCAGCACGTGCTTCACGAAACACATCTCGAAGCCGATTTGTGAAAGCGGCATCAGGAAGCTCGTTGGACCACAAGCCGAAAATGCCGCCTGGGTGAAGATGCGTTGCCAATTTGCGAAGCCCCTCAGGTTCATAAAGCGCGGCATTTTGTGGATGTAGGACGAGGTCGGGTGAGTGATCGATATCGACGAGGATCGCGTGATACTTTTGAGCAGGCCGCTCAGGATTGAAGCCCTCTTGTGAGGTGGCCAGCGCGAAAAAATCCGCATACAAGAACCGACACCGCGGATCTGACGTCAGGATTGCGCCGAGTGGGAGCAGATTTTTTTCATGCCACTCGATCACGGCATCAAGAGCCTCAACGACAGTGAGAGTTCTGACGTTGCCATGCTCTAGAACCGCTTGTGCGGTGTAGCCAAGGCCGAGTCCTGCGACCACAACGTCGGGCGCCTCATCTGTCACTTCAGCTAGTCCTAAACGGGCCAGCGCAATTTCCGATTCAGTGAAGTGGCTCGACATCAAGAACTCATCGTCGAGTTTGATTTCGACAACGTCGACACCCAACGACAGGTCCCGGCGGCGGCGAAGGCTCAAAGCACCAATCGGCGTCTTACGATAATCGAGTTCCTCAAACAACTTGCTCACAGTTTGCCCCTTCACCGCCAATAGACGATGATCGGCGCACATGTGGCTGTGAATGTCTAGGTCATTGTTTGTCGGTTGAACTCCCATGGGCTATGACGCCGTTAGGTTTCACCCGCCTGCGTCATTGAAACTTGGCAATCAAAGTCTTTACGTATCCGCTCGTTGTTGCTGTATCTCGTGGCATTTGAGAGCAGTCGTCAATTGCTTTTATTACCGACTGGTGATCATTCAGGACTCACTTGCATATTTGAATTTAAGACATTTTTTAACTTAACAGCACCTCACCAAGCATTTTTTCGTATTGCATTCAATTGTATTTTTTTGTTTTAGGAAATTGTTATCCAACTGGACCAGCTTCGCACGTCTGTAGATTCTACGGAGAGCTGGAGAAGCGAACATGCGTAGGTTTTCTTGGAAATTCTTTCTTGACGATGCTGGAACGACAGGGGTCTTGTTCGGGCTCCTAACCATGCCGATGATGCTGCTCATCGGAGTCGCGGTCGATACGGCAGAAGCCTACCGGATAAAAACGCAATTGCAGGATCTCGTGGACAAGGCGACAATCGCCGGCGCCAAACTGCCTGCAACGGCAAATGAAAACCGTAAGAAGGCAGCAGAAGGCATATATGCCGCCAACCTAAAACTTCTTGGGCTCCAGGGTGTGACCCACACGGTGGACGCGACGAACGCCGAAGTGAGAGTTACGGCAAACTACACACACCCAACAGCAGTCATGAAGATCGTGGGCTATGAGGAAATGCCGATGGAGGTGACCGCAGCCGCGCGCTCGCAGGTCGAAAACGGCGGCGTCGCCTGCATCCTGGCATTGAATGAATCAGCACCTGACGGCTTCCACCTACAGGGCATCAACGATGCAAACTCGCATAATTGCTGGGTCTGGGTGAACTCCAACACCTCTACGTCAATCAATGCGGACGGTGCGGCAACGGCTACGGCACAAGGCTTCTGCACTGTCGGTGGCGTATCCGGCGCGGAACATTTCGCTCCTCCGCCCTACAGCGATTGCGCGAAAATTGATGACCCGTTCTATGACAAGTTTGCGTCCTACAATGCCAACGTTGGTCAATGTAAAGAAACTGATCTGCTCCTGAAGAGCGGGACCTACACGCTGACCCCAGGCACTTACTGCGGTGACACGATATTGAAACCGCATGCTCACGTCACTCTGCAACCTGGGACCTACAATTTCTTACACGGCAAACTACAGGTACAGGCTGGTGCGTCCCTGACAGGTAATGGAGTCACGCTGTTCTTCTTAGGATTTGATACGTGGATCGAAGTTCGCGGCGGCGCCGATATCGACCTCAGAGCGCCGGATACAGGTGAACTTGCAGGGTTCGTTTTGGTTGACCGCAAATTGGACTGGTACAATCCCAACATCTACGAAACGGTAATTCAGGGTGGCGGCCGTATACATCTGGAAGGTATCGTCTACGCACCGCAATGGCGCATGAACATCAGCGGCAACGGCGAACTCAACCAGGATTCAAAGTGCTTCGCCATGGTTGCCGACCACTTCTACATGGAAGGAAACGGCAAGCTCAATGTCGTCGCAGATTGCGACACAGTCGGACTGCCGGAACTGATGCCCAAGATCAAGTCCGGTCCGAAGATGGTCGAATAAGAGGTCCACACCTTTCCAGACGACACCTTCGTGCGGCTTGGCGGGACGGACCGGATCGCGATCTGCCCGCCGCGTAGGAGCCAAGAGAAAATCGGACCGGTGCTGTTGGGGTTTTGGCTCCCATCCGGTCCGATCGTCGTTTGAACACCGCCTATTGGTGCACAGCGATATGCCCGTGCGGGCACGTTTCATGGGTTTTATGAAAAAGATCACCTGACAGGTGGATCAGGTTTTTATGGTCACCCGCCTCGAAATAAACGTCGGTGCGCTTATCCAGGCTGTCATCGACAATCATCTCCAGGCCATAGGCATCCCCTAATGGCGGGATCGCCCCAACCTCGCAATCGGGAAACAGCGCTTCGATTTCTTCCTCCGTGGCGAGTTCAATAGGGCCATCAATGTAGTTTGCGACTGCATCCAGACTGACATTGCAAGAGGCAGGCACAACAGCCAGCGTAAAGCCGCCTTCCCGGCTTAGTACGACGCCCTTGGCAAGGCAGTCGCCAGGTACGTGACTAGCCTGTGCGGTCTTCGATGACGTGTAGGTCGTGTCGTGGCTCATGACATCGTAGTCGATGTTCTTTTCATCCAGATATGATTTGAGTGTGGGTGCGATTGTCATAGCGTCCTCCCACTACGGCGGTTGCGGGGTACAACCGGCGCGGCGCGGCGCGACAACAGGGGAATAACTCCGCCTGCGCTCGGCCCCGTCCGGGCCGGCTACGATCAATTAAGAAAAAGATAGGCAGACAATCGTGTCAGGGCAAGCGGGTGCGATGCCAAATACGACATGGCGTAAAGATCGCGAGGTCGTGCTTGCCGAGAGCACGGGGGGCGGCGGGGGGCGCAAGTATCGCTTGTTCCGCCCCCAAAACGCTATTCCAAATCGCGACTAGGCTTGGTCTGCGCGCAATGGCGTTGAGACCATCAGGCCGCAGCTAACCATGGCCTGCGGCCCTCCTCACCATTACTGGCAAGGGTGTGAACGGCTAAATGGTTCCCTTCTTACTCAGGAACGGTTTTTGCGCCGCGTTATTAATGCCCAGCCACCCGGCAAGCAGAGCATCGGCCATGCTTACAACCCACGGTACGACGAGCCACCATTGAAGCGTTCCCTTGCCGATGTACCACCCCGCCAAGCCCGTCAATAACAGTGCCGTCAAAGTGCTGATTAGGGCATCCATCTGCAGAGCCGTCACGACGGTTTCACGGCTGGTGACGGATATGAATTCGCCAATTAGCCAAGCGCCCGAAAGCAATACGAACAGCAGTAGCCAACCATAAACGTCTTCCGATATCGGCCAATCGAAAACACTGGTGCGCAGGCTTGCCGCCGATTCGGTATAGGACGCAGCCATGTAGGCACCAACGGCAAGAAGGAACGGGAAAGACCAAATAACTACGAGGCTGACGCGGCGAATGAGGCTCATGCTCGCGACGTCACGGGAAGAGTCTGGTTGAAGCTCTGTCATATCGTTGTTCCATAAATGGGCGGCATCTAACCGCGAAAGGAGAACTTGAGGCTTCTTTGGCGCAATATCGGACCGGACGCCGAGCAGGCAATCACAGCCAATGACAGGATAGCTCACCTAGAACCCATCCGTCAGCATAGCTGGCTGCATGCCTTCCCAGCGAGAAATATAGTGGTACGTCTTGGCTGCTCTATGATCAATATCATTGCCCCTTTGCCAAT
Organism: Hyphomicrobiaceae bacterium; assembly: GCA_965222485.1. GTDB lineage: Bacteria > Pseudomonadota > Alphaproteobacteria > Rhizobiales > Hyphomicrobiaceae > CBDCUC01. The sequence goes on along the minus strand of CBDCUC010000040.1, from coordinate 331,770 downwards.
GCGTGTGTTCACTTGACTTTCCTAGATTGGACGCAACCAAAATTAAGGCTTCGCGGCGCGCTTACTGTTTGGCAAAATTCCATGGAGCGCGTCATTGAGCCGAAAAATACGGAGTGACCTTAAGCACATGTACAAGCACATTTTATTGGCGACAGATGGATCAGAACTCGCGGAACGCGCCATGGCCGATGGTGTTGGCCTTGCCAAAGCGCTGGGCGCCAAAGTAACTGCGATTACGGTGATCAAGCCTTGGCACACGGTCGCTCCCGGTGAAATCATGGTCGCTTTTCCAGAGGCCGACTACATGAAAGGTGCCGAGGCCCAAGCAAAGCAATACCTAGAAAAGGCCGAAGCGTTGGCGAAGGAGGCCGGTGTCGCCTGTGTGACGCGTCAGGCCGTTGCGGAGGAAGCCTGGAAGGCTATTGCCGAGGCTGCAGTGGATGCTGGCTGCGATTTGATCGTGATGGGCTCACATGGCCGAACAGGCTTGGCCAAGCTTGTCTTAGGCAGCGAAACACAAAAGGTCCTCGCGCATAGCAATATACCCATTCTCGTTCATCGTTGATCCCGCTTCGCAGCGGCTCATTGACCCTGCCGATGACTGGTTGCAAGCAGTTGTGGTTCAAATCGTGCCCAAACCAATCACCCCATTGCTGAGTGTTGATTGTGCCGCTTTCGACCGACGCGGCCGGGTTGTGCTGATCAAAAGAGGGAACCCACCTTTTCAAGGTGTGCATGCGTTGCCCGGGGGATTTGTCGATGTCGACGAAACGGTTGAACAAGCATGTCGAAGGGAGTTCCGGGAAGAGACCGGTCTCATTGTGAACCAACTACACCTTGTCGGGGTGTACTCAAAGCCTGACCGGGATCCGCGTGGACACAGTGTAAGTGTCGCGTTCGCGACCGTCATACCTGGTGCCAAGCCGAAGGCTGGCGACGATGCTCGCAGTGCGGCATGGACGTCTCGCTGGCGGACGCTCGAATTGGCATTCGACCATGCAGAAATCCTTGATGACGCTTATCGGTGCTTGCGCCGCAAGCGCCGGTTGCCGCCAATGGCGTAGCGCTACTCATTTGGCGCGGACATGAGACCGCTACAAAGCTGTGCGACCGACAATGCGAAACTACAATACCTTGTCTCCGGCATTGCCATGACCTTGCTCAATGCGGTTATGGTCCAATTTTGCGAGAGTGGTCGGATATGGCAAACGCAATAACGGACCGGACCGCGAGCGAAGACCACATGCTGTTTCGTGCGCGCGGGGTCACGAAGATCTATGACACGGGCCTTGTTAAGGTACACGCACTTAGGGGTATTGATCTTGAGCTCTTTGATGGAGAGTTCGTGGTCCTGCTTGGGCCATCGGGGTCTGGCAAGTCGACGCTTCTTAACATCTTGGGCGGGCTTGATCGCGCGACAGACGGGAGTGTCTGGTTTGGCGAAAAGAACCTCACCGACCTCGACGAATGGGGGTTGACGCATTATCGGCGCAAGCACGTGGGGTTCGTTTTTCAGTTCTACAATTTGATTCCCAGCCTGACAGCGCGTGAGAACGTGTCTTTGGTGACTGAGATCTCGACGCACCCGATGACGCCAGCGGCCGCGCTGAAACTTGTTGGCCTTGGAGATCGCATGGATCATTTCCCAGCCGAGTTGTCCGGTGGCGAACAGCAGCGCGTGGCGATAGCACGTGCCATCGCCAAACGGCCGGAAGTTTTGCTGTGTGATGAGCCTACTGGTGCTCTCGATTCCGCCACCGGCGTTCAGGTTTTGGAAGCTCTCCTCGCTGTCAACAAGGAACTTGGCACGACGACGGCGGTCATCACGCATAATGTCGCGATCAGGCGCATCGCACATCGCGTCATCTATTTTCGCGACGGTACTGTCTCCCGCATTGAAGAGAATGAAGAGCAGGTCTCTCCATCGGAGGTGAGCTGGTAACTGATGAGCACTCTGGACAAAAAGCTATTCCGGGACCTTGCTCACATGTGGGGTCAGGCCCTTGCCATTGCGTTGGTGGTTGCCTGCGGTGTTGCAACACTTGTTCTTGCAAGGGGCGCGCACTTGTCGCTTCTGGAAACGCGCGAAGCCTATTACGAGCGCTACCGGTTTGCCGACCTGTTCTCGGAACTAAAGCGTGCACCGGTCCATCTGAAAAATGAGATCGCCAAGATCCCCGGCGTTTCCAGCGTCGAAACGCGGATAAAGAGTGGCGCGCTGCTTGACGTTGAGGGCTATTCCAAGCCAGCCACCGGCCTGATGATCTCGTTGCCCCGTCACGGTGAAATGGTGCTCAATGGTTTGCACATGCGGCTCGGACGAATGCCCGACCCGCTTCGCGACGAGGAGGTTGTGTTAAATGCCGCGTTTGCAGATGCACACAACTTGGCGCCCGGGGCCACTTTGAAGGCAACGTTGAACGGTAGAAAAAAAGAACTCACCGTCGTCGGCACTGCGCTTAGTCCAGAGTTTATCTATGCCTTGGGTCCCGGCGACATCGTGCCTGATGACAAGCGTTTCGGCATAATCTGGATGGGGCGCACTGCGGCGGAAGCAGCGTTCGGGCTCGATGGCGCGTTCAATGAAGTGTCGTTGCGTCTGAGACGAGATGCCAAAGTGCAAACCGTTATTGAAAGGCTCGATGGCATTCTCAAACCTTATGGGGGGACGGATGCCTACGAACGCAAAGACCAGGTGTCACATGCGTTCATCGATTCAGAACTGCAACAACTGGAGACGATGAGCCTCATCATTCCGCCAGTGTTTTTGGCGGTGGCTGCGTTTCTGATAAACATGACGCTGTCACGGATCATCGCGATGGAGCGCGAACAGATCGGCCTCATGAAAGCAATTGGCTACGGCGTCATTTCAATCGGAGCGCATTACCTTAAGTTTGCGGGTCTAATTGCAGGCATTGGGATACTTATCGGATTCGGCCTCGGTGTCTGGGTCGGACGCGGGCTGACTGAGCTTTACGGCACTCTTTTTCACTTTCCATTTTTGGTTTTTCAAAATCCGCCTGGGATTTTCATTGTGGCAGGAAGCGTAGCGCTCGGTGCAGCCCTCATCGGTGGCGCCCGCGCCGTCAACAGCGTGCTGCGCCTGTCACCTGCCGTGGCGATGGCGCCGCCAGTACCGACACGATACCGCCATTCGTGGACCGAGAAGATAGGCCTCTTAAAGGGCGTGCGCCAAACATCAATGATGATCATGCGCCACATCCTGCGTTTTCCGGTGCGCGCGAGCCTGACCGTTATTGGAATGGCGTCATCGGGTGCGTTGCTGGTGATGTCATTTTCGGTCGATGACGCCATGGACCACATGCTTGATGTCACATATTTCCAGGCCAGCAGGCAGGACGGCAATGTGTCGTTTTATGAAATCAGGCCAATGAAGGTTATCGAGGACCTGAGGCACCTACCAGGCGTGTTGCAGGTTGAACCTTATCGCGATGTCTCGGCGACCTTACGCAACGGAAACAGCTCCAAAAGGATGAGTGTCAAAGGAATTCCAAAGTCTAGTGACTTGGAACGACCGCTCGATACCGATCTCAACGCCATTGCGGTACCTGATGTGGGAATCGCGATCTCTGAGAAGGTCGCCGAAATCCTCAATGTCGGTTTAGGTGAAAGTATCGACGTTGAAACAAAGGAAGGGCATCGCCGAACGTTTCGGGTTCCTGTAACTGCGATCACGCAAGGTTATCTCGGCCTGCAGGCCTTCATGGAGCTTACCGAACTCAACCGCCGGCTCGGCGATGGACGCGCCGTACGTTCTGCAGGGATCATGATCGATGAGGGGCGCGAAGACGAACTTTATGACGCAATAAAAGAGATGCCGGCGGTATCGGCAATCGTTCTCATGAAATCATCATTGCAGTCGTTTCGTGACACAGTTGCGGAGCACATAACGATGATGACAACAGTGTATATATCACTTGCCATGGTGATCACATTTGGGGTCGTCTACAATTCCGCACGCGTGCAATTATCGGAACGTGGCCGCGAGCTTGCCAGCATGCGCGTCCTGGGCTTCAACGAACGCGAAGTGTCTTGGATACTTTTGGGTGAGACGGCTGTTTTAGTCGCGCTCGCAATTCCGCTGAGCTGGCTGTTTGGATATGGTTTTACCTGGTTCCTGTTAAGTAATTTCGAGACCGAACTTTATCGCGTGCCCATCGTGGTCGACCGCTCGACTTACGCTTATACGGCGTTTGTCATTCTGATAGCGGCGATCGTTTCGGCTCTGCTGGTCCGTCGCCGCATCGGCTCGTTAAACCTCATCGCCGTCTTGAAAACCAGGGAGTAGGACGCATGATGCAACTATCGCGCAAACATGTGGTCTGGGCGGTTGCAGCGCTCCTTCTGGCGGTGCTTCTCGCCTACCTTTTGGCGACACCACCGATTCCTGTCGACACGGGCGAGATCAAGGCGGGACCGCTTGAGGTGACGGTTGGCGATGAAGGCGTCACGCGCATCAAAGAGGTTTACACGGTTTCCGCTCCGGTGGCAGGGCGGGTATTGCGGGCACCACGAGAAATCGGTGATGAGGTAAAAGCCGGCAAGACGCTTGTTGCCTCGCTACACCCCGTGCAACCGACGTTTCTCGATGAGCGCTCGCGAAAGGCGGCCAAAGCGCGAGCCAATGCGGCAGAAGCAGCGCTTAAATACGCCCGTGCAACCGTCACTAGGGTGAGAGCGGAATTGACTTTTGCTCGCACCGACCTCGATCGCGCCCAGCAGCTCGTAAAACGTCAAACAATATCGCAGCGCGCACGTGATGAAGCACAACTCAAAGTCGATACTCTAACGGCAGCGCTGGAAAATGCTCATGCTGATGTTGAGGCAAAGCTCAGAGAACTGGAAAGCGCGCGTGCGGAGTTGATCGAACCGGGCGCGCCCGACAGCCCGCACGGAGAGAATTGCTGTATCCAACTGGTGGCGCCGGAGGATGGGCGCGTGCTCAAAATCATGGTGGAAAGTGAAACCGTGGTGCAGGCGGGCGCGCCAATTCTCGAAGTTGGTAACCCTAAAGATCTGGAAGTTATCGTTGACTTGCTGTCGAGCGATGCGGTTCGCGTGGCTACAGGTGCAAAGGCCTATGTGGAAGGTTGGGGTGGTGACGTGTTGAATGCGCGCGTCTACCGCGTTGAATCGTCCGGCTTCATGAAAATTTCTGCATTAGGAATTGAGGAACAGCGGGTCAACGTACGGCTTGATTTTACAAGTCAGCCGGAGCGATGGGAGCGTCTCGGTCATGACTTCCGCGTGTTTGTGCGCATTGTCGTGTGGCGAGGTGAGAATGTTTTAAAAGTGCCGCTCAGCGCTTTGTTTCGCAAAGGCAAGGACTGGGCCGTGTTCAAAATGGTCGACAACGTGGCGCGGCTGCAGCTTGTCCGGATCGGTCACCGCAATTCGCTGCACGGCGAGATTGTCGGTGGCTTGAGAGAAGGTGAGCGTGTCATCCTACACCCAAGCGATCGCATCGAAGAGGGCAGCAGCGTTATCGAGCGGTCGGAGCTGCAATAGTTCTGGCGTCGACATGGGTTTCAAGGGCAGCTAGGCGGGCTATGTCTCATAAACACTGGTTAGGTGCTGGCGGGCGGCGTGGGCGATTTCTTCATCGTCGTCTTCTGCCAGACGTTGCAGCACGGGTTTCATTCCCTGCACGGGTTCATGCTGCTCGGTGGCACACATCAGCGCAACAAAGGTGCGGTCCATGTCGATCAGCCGCATGCAGAAGTCAGGGTCAAAATCGTAGTGCTCGTGCACGTAAAACCAGAATGACTGGGCGTTGGGCAGATAGGGTTCTTCCTTTTCGCGTGCCAGAATATCGAGCACCCACTGGTCGAAGTCGAAGCGAGCAGCTTTGACTGCTGGATGCTTGGACAGGCCATGCATACCGCCCATCGCGCTTTCGTCGAAGCCACAGATGAAGCCGCCGGCAACGTGCACACGATGTCCGTTGACTGCCCGTAGCCGTTCTAAAATTTCGACCAACCCAGGATGTCCGCTCGGCCGCGTTTCCGAATAGGCGCCGTCTTCATCCTCGCTATCGAAATCAAAATCCTCGTCCGCATAAAGCTCTCCGAGGCAGCGGGCAGCTCCAGCAGCCACCATGGGATGGGACTGTTCCAACAGCGATATCAATTCGGTTTCGACCCGGGACCAGGGTGCGTCTTCCAGCGCAAATCCCAGATGCGATAATTCGACAGCCTTGGCGAATGCCGCAATGGTATCCGGCGGGCCGAGACCCTTGGCGTCCAACTCTTTGATCCAACGTTGGATGACAGATTGAAAAACGGGATAGCCGTCGTGGTGAACCTTCCAGCAAAGAGGTAAGTGAAAGAGCGGTTCGCGGGCAATGAACTCTTCGCAGCGGTCCAGGAACGGCCTGATCCGCGACCAAGCCGTTTCCTCATCCCACGGTATTTCCAGCGCAGGCGGGAGTTCATCCTCTTCGTATTCATCGGGGACCGGTTCGCCGCGATCACGAAAACGCTGTTTGCTTCTTTCAATCCAGGCGCGGGTGCTAGCATTTGGATCGTACATCGATTGTTCGATCTCTTCACGGGCGCAGGCAATTAGGTGTCCGGCCTGCCAGTGATCCAAACCCTCTTCATTGCACGTGTGGTCGCTGGGCTCGATTGAGAGGATTGCATAACAGATGGAATATAGACTGGTGAGTTGCTCATCAGTGACATCGCCGGGAACTTCAAGAGCACGAAAAGCGCTGATTACAGGTCCATAACACGGCGCGCGCGTAAGTGCGGACTCAAACTCGGCGCGAACTTCGTCAAATGGACGGGCGGGCATATGCGGTCTCCGCAATTGAGACATCACGTCAAGGGCGTGTAGACAAGTGCGTGCAGGTTTGGTCCTGCTTCAGAAAAGCCGCTCTTCGGGACAGTGTAACCATCAACGTACAATCTGTTCACCGTCTACATGGTGGAGGCGGCTGAAACGTGGCATGGTGTCGTTCACGATGCAGAGCGCGCGCGTTTTGGCGACCTCCCGGGGACAATTGCAATATGGGCATCGAAGTTTCAGTCAGTGAGCTGTTCGTCCTGGCTGCAGCACTTCTGGCGGCGGGATTGCTCACCGGATTCCTCTCGGGGCTGTTAGGCATCGGCGGCGGCGGAATTCTGGTGCCCGTGCTTTATGAAACTTTCGGTATAGTTGGCGTCGATGACTCGATACGCATGCACATGGCACTCGGCACCTCGCTCGCCGTTATCATCCCGACGTCGACCCGTTCGTTTTTCTTGCACCGGGAGAAGGGCGGCGTCGACATTGCGCTGCTGAAACGTCTTGCACCCTGGATGGTCATGGGCGTGATTATGGGAACCATTTTCGCCGGGTTTGCCTCCAGCAATGAACTCAAATGGGTTTGGGTGATATTTGGAAGCCTTCTCGGATTGAAGCTGGCTCTGGGTCGTGATGATTGGCGACTTGGCGATGACATCCCAAAGCCGCCAGGGGTGGAGATCTACGGGCTCGCCGTGGGATTCGTGTCGGTGCTGATGAGCATTGCGGGAGCGAGCTTCGTTGTTGCGTTCCTGACACTCTATGGTCGCCCGCTGCTTGATGCAGTCGCGACGAGCGCGGGGCTTGGACCGCTGGTGTCGATTCCGGGGGCTATAGGGTTTGCGATCGCTGGATGGAATGACCCGCTGGTTCCACCGTATTCTGCGGGCTACATCAATCTGCTCGGCGCAGCCCTCATTATTCCGGCTAGCTTGCTGTCGGCGCCGGCCGGGGTCCGACTCGCGCACGGTCTGCCAAAAAGAGGCCTGGAACTGGCGTTTGCAGCATTCCTTTTTCTCGTCGCGATGCGGTTTCTTATGAGCCTACTTTCGGGCTGAGATGAGACAGAGCCGCGTTTTGTTCAAAGCGAAAAGGCGGATTTGGCGAAACGTTCATTCTCTAACAGCAAGGGCCTTGTTAGCCCTGGTTGGCCTCGACCATGCGCTTCAGGTTTTCACCCTCTTCGTGCATGTGCTGACGGACAAGACCAAGCTCCCTGCGTTTGATCCATTGGGCCAAGGGTCCGAAACGCAGAATGAGTGTCGCGACCAGGTTTGTGTGCGGCCCAACAGGCTCCATCTGGAATGAGATACGCGGCAAAAACAGCCGAAAAAAACGGTTTGTCGGTGCAAATGCAATCAAGCGGTCGCGCTTGACCTCAGTGAACACGACCTCCTTAGGCTGCGCCTGACCCGCTACAGTTTCATTGAAGAAAAAGACATTGCCAACCTCGCAGCCGCGACCCTTACGCCATTCAAACTGATGATGGTCAGGATGCCAGGCAACGTAATTCTTATCCATGTTATCGAAGAAGGAAAAGACATCTGCCGGAGAGGCTTCGATTAAAGTTTCGCTGTGGAGGATCATGGGCGGCTCCTTTCTCTAGGTGCCAATAAGCGTGCGGGAAACGCATGCACTTGCCTACATACTATTGCCCTGGTCTGTTCCCTACGAGATAGCCGTCATTGGAGGCCAGTAGGCAGAGCGGCTTTGAACCGATAGCGGCCTTGCCTGCGTCCATGTGCGGTTTGAAGTCGGGAGGCGTCGCGCGTACACTCCTAGTGGGACGATGAGGCGCTTGATACCGGCGGGTTTGCTTTTCGCAAAGCCTGATGAGGGCGGACCGCTGGCTCAGGTCATCCAAGTGTTGTGCACTGAGACCTCGGGAGGCAAAGCATGACGGGCCGAACGCTTGCTTACATCATCAAAGACCAAAGACCGCTGATCATGGAGCAACATGAGAAGGTGCAGGAGGCGTGCCGCGAAATGTGGAAGCGGCGGTGCGGGTCTGTCCTGGTGATTGACGAGGCACAACGACTGGTCGGTATTTTCACTGGCCGCGATGCGGTTCGCGCGTTGGCGGATGGCAAGCACCATGCAGACACATCGCTCAAAAAGGTGATGACCGCTACCCCCGTTACCATCGGAGCTGATGAACGTGCGATCGATGCGCTGAGGGCGATGAACGACGGCGGCTTTCGCCATTTGCCCGTCATCGAAGGAGGTCAGATCTGGGGGGTGGTTTCGCGTGGCGACTTCAAGGGAATTGAGCTTGACCGCTTCGACGAAGAGGAACACCTGTGGGAGACGATCCGCTGAGGTGATTGGTGGCACCTGCGCAATGATCGGGAAACGCAGCCGCATGCTGGTCACAGATGCAACTTAATACGGCAGTAGTTCACCTTCACCTCTATTGGGAATATAGGATGAAAGCTAAGACGAGCGCACTTGCATCGGCCATGCTGCTCGGGGCTGCGCTAGCATGCGTAGTCGCCTACAATTCCATCGGCAGCCATGTCGATGAACAGGGTGTTTTGCGCGAACCCTTCGCGCTGATTCCGATTGGCTACCTTTTACTCGCGACAGGCGTTGCGTTGGGACTCTATTCCCTCGGCCGCTTGTTGTGGAATCGACGCCAAACACCTCGGTAACGAACGCCGCTGGCCAATTGTACGCGGTCTTTCAATCACGACCGCTCCACGGCACTAATTCGGCACATGTGCGACGATTCTGAGCGGCCCGCCGGAGCCACCTTCTATTTTCATCGGCAGGGCAATGATCGTCGCTCCTGTCGGCGGCAACTGGCTCATGTCGCCTACGTTCTCGAATGCGGGAATATTGTTGGTCATCAGACGCACGTGGGCACCGAAGTCTTTTGACTGACCGCGGTCAATCGAAGGCGTGTCGATACCCACGGCGCCGATGCGCCGCTTGACGAGAAGTGCAGCGGCCAAAGGGCTCAGGCCGGGGAAGCGTAGCTTTGCTACTGCATCGGGCCCGCGCTCCGTCGTTCCCATGTAGGCCTTTGGGTCGGAGTAGAGCTTCGCGCGACCCGTGTGCAGCAACACGATTGCGCCGGGCGGAAGCTGTCCGTGTTTTGCCTCGAAGTTCGTGATGTCGTTGATAGTGATGAGATAGTCAACGTTTCTTGCCGATTGACCAGTAACATCGATAACAAAGCCGGGTCCGATGAGCTGCTCGATGGGCAGCTTGTCGGTGGTTATCGCGCCTTGTGCGAAATGAATAGGTGAATCGACATGCGTGCCGCCGTGTTCGGCGGTGGAGATGTTGTAGGCGGAGTAAAACCATCCTCCGGGTGTACGGCCGAAAAACACGCGTGTTTTCTTGAATGTTTCGGAGGTTGGCCAGTAGTTTGATTTTTCGTTGAATGCATGCGTCAGGTCGATCCAACGACCCGATGAGATATCAAGTGCTGCAGCTGTCCCTGCGAACAGTATCAGGGCGGATGCCGTAACGAGCCGTTTCAACATCTTTGGAGGTCTCCTTACCTTTCCGCGGCGCGTTTGCGTCAAGGTGGCCAGCTTAGCTTTTCTGGTCCTGTACGACCAGGAAGATTGCCAGGTCAGGTACAAGCGTTGGGTAACGTTTCCCACATCTCTTTTTAGCTCGTTGTACCTCTTGGGGCCTTCGAGCAAGTGACAGAGCGCGACCGCCTTCCGCTTTCCGCCGATCCGTTCCAGCGCAGCCTCGACCCGACAGACGTGCGTACAATCGTAGCGCTTAAACCTCATATCCCTGCCCGCTGGATACAATCCGTACCTGCCATACAAAAACTTGCGTACTTGCCAATTTGTTCCCGTTCAAATATCTCCCTGCTCAGCCACGGCACGCCCCGAGACGCAGAGCCGATGAACTCACGACACGCCACCGATTGCGAAAGACAGCACCATGCAAAAAACTATTCTGATTACCGGCTCAACCGATGGCATCGGACTGGAAACGGCAAAGGTGCTCGTTTCCAAGGGCCACTATGTGCTTGCGCACGGCCGCAATCCGGCAAAACTGGAACAAACTGAAAAACTGTTGTCCTCGCTTCCAGGTGGCGGGCGCGTTGAAACCTACGCAGCTGATCTGTCACGCATGGCAGACGTTGACGCGCTCGCACTAACCGTGACTGACAGGCACGACCACCTTGATGTGCTGATCAACAATGCTGGTGTTTTGAAAACACCTCACACGACGACAGAGGACGGGCTGGACGTGCGCTTTGTGGTAAACACGCTTGCGCCCTATCTGCTAACCCAGAAACTGCTGCCGCTCATGGATTCGACCGGACGTGTCGTCAATGTGTCGTCGGCTGCCCAATCAGCAGTCGACGCGGAGGCTCTAGCCGGTCGCGTTCAATTGGAAGAAGACATGGAGGCTTATGGCCAAAGCAAGCTGGCCATCACCATGTGGTCCGCTGCAATGGCACAGTCCCGATCGGACGGACCAATCATTATTGCCGTCAATCCGGGCTCGCTGCTGGCAAGCAAGATGGTGCGTGAAGGATTCGGCGTCGATGGAAACGACCTTGGGATCGGCGCGGACATTTTGACCCGCGCGGCGCTCGCGGATGAATTCGCGGATGCAAACGGCAAGTATTTCGATAACGACGCAGGCCGCTTTGCACCTCCACATCCTGATGCGCTCGATGAACGCAAGTGTGCGCGTCTCATTGAGGCGATCGAAGCGCAATTGGCCACGTCGAAAAGATGAGCTTAGCTTTGCTGGCGCCGATACCCTCGTGAGATTTGAGGAGTTAGTGCGGCCGGCAGGTATGTATGATTGCTTAGATACATGAGGTCGTACATTTCGCCTTACGAGACCGGTGCGTGCGGATTACCGGAGGCGTGCAAAAACGCTTCAAACCAAATAATTATCGATTCAGAGCTCTGCGGGTTACTTGTTCGCCCCGCTACCGTTGCACACGGAATGGCTCAAAAGCGGGTACACCAAGACATGCATTCTGTGGTGTTAACGAAATGCTGACCGTCGTCCATCTTTCGGACAGCAGTCACGGAATGCCATGCGTTTTGCTTGCATTGGCCCGCTAGAGCAGAACCGCGCACCTTGCCTTTAGCAACATGCAGCTGCCGGCGCACTGAAAAAATGATGGATTTACATGTCCAACTGGCCGTGTGCGCTAACATGATAGTAAATGTTAGATGTCATGGTCCTGGGCGATAAGGCGAGATATGACCCTTGTCATTCCGCCATGTGGCAGCAGTTGGAGTAAGCTATGAGTGGAGCCGAGATCGCAACCGACCGCTTTTGGAGTGAATTCAAGCCCGACGTCGCCGGCACACTCTCAGTGGAGCAGCGCGGGGAGATTGATCGGGTTCTTGACCGGTCGTTCACACCCGGCAACACGGATTTGAGTGACCTGCGTCTGTCGTTTAAATGGTTCTTTGTCCGCCTCGCCTGGGGGCCAGAGAGGCGCAACCCGGAGCGTATCAAGGCACAGCAGGAGGCGCACCCCGTGATGTCGCGCCGTAACGCCCCGATGCTTGCAGGGCTGTTCGCCGGCTACATGGTTTTCGCATATTTGTTGGCCGCTCTGTTTGCTGCACTGGTCATCTTTTTTGTGATCTAATCCTGACCACTGTACCACTGAGCTTCCCTGGCTTTAGGGGCGGCGGTGTCGTCACGTCGTAAGACCTCTTTCTATCTACGGCATGAGCGTCACGTTGAACGGTGGCGTTTTTGCCGTTGCTGAGATTGTTCGCTCACAGGAAGAAATCAACCGTCGTCTCAACGCCGTCGGGGCAATGAAGCAAGTTCCTAGCGAAGTTGCGGTCCGACGTTTCGGTTATGCTATCCCTACCCACGAAAATTATCAGGACCGTTTCGCGACTACATGCGACTAACCAACGAGTTTGTCGGTTGACATGTTTGGCTGACGGTCGACTATTCCCCTAAAGCCGCGGTGATGGCGCGAGCTATAGGCGAGTTGCGAGGCTGAACTGGGCTGTGAGGCTGAGCCAATGAACCGGATGAACCGAGGACCCTTGATATGAGATATAGCCTCTCGCTGGTAATGTTTTTGATTTCCGGAGGCGCTTGTTGGAGCGGCGTGGAAAGAAATCCCAACACCGTTATGGTCAAATATTCTCCACCAGATTTGGCGGGCGTGTTTGAGCAGTCCGGGGGGCTCGTCGAACGTGTCAATGAACCAAGTGCCAAGGCGTCAGCCCCGGATAAACGGCAGCATGTGCACAAGCCCACCCGAGTTTTTCCGCAGCCTCGCTACAAAGGCATCCAGTTGGATGGCCGAACCACAGCATCGTCGCAATCCAACATGCCTGCGGCTGCGAACCTGTTCTGTAAGAACGAGGGGTTTGACGAAATGCTGATCTTTCAAGTTCAAACGGCACCCGAGACGATAGCGATCGGTGATGGAACCATCTTCGAAAATGAGGATGGCTCGAACACAGCCTTCCGGTTCATCACATGCCAATAGCCCGCACGTCCGTCGTCATTCCGATCGATCAACGGCCGGCCGGCGCTTGCTACCGCGAGGACGGTATTGCCGTCCCATTTTGTGGACAATGAGATTGGTCAGCCCTCGCCTTTACTAACCAATGCCTCGTAATCTTCGAATTCTAGCAGGCCGCCGTCTTGTTCCGCACGGCCCTGATCTTTTTTGGGCAACGCGTCTTGAACAATATCGATGCGCTTCCACGCCGGTGCAGGCGTTACTTGCCCTTCCTTTGGCACATATTTTGACGTCTCAACACGCTGATACTTGTGAATATAGCGCGGGCAATTGATCCAGATGTCCTCAATGGCCACCTTGGCAACAAACTGTGCTTCCGGATAGGACGCCACAAGAGCCTCGTCAAAGCTTACCTCTGCGGTCCCGTGAATGCGCAGGCGATGCGGCGTTTCGAAATCAATCAGCAGAAGTCCTACCTTAGGGTTCTGCATCAGGTTGCCCATTGAGTAATACATGCCGTTTCCGTCGTAGCTTGGAAACATCAATGTCTTCGTGTCGAGCACTCGAAGGAATCCCTTGTCACCGCCCTTGTAGGAGACAGTGGGCCGCCCGTTCGGATCAACCGTGGTTAAGAAGAACATATCTCGCGATCGGATAAATTCGATCTCCTTTTCCTCCAACTCATCGTGGCGAATTCCTTCCTCCATAAGATCTGCCATGCGTTGGGAGTCGAACTGCTCCTGTAGTTTGCGGTGTTTTTCCGAATAGAGCTCACTCATCAGGGATACCTTTGCAATTTGTGGGGCAGGGTGGTTTTACGCCGTTCTGTTGAAGGTTGTTTCCGTCAGCAGAAATTCTATGGGCCGAAACGTGCGCGAAGCACTGCACGCTCACAGGAAAATATCAACCTTTGCCTCAAGGCCGTCAGGACCTTGGGAGAAGGTCATGCCGACGGAACGTTTTTCTTTTTCGGACATGCGCCGATACAGGAAATCACCTTCGTTGAGTTCGTGGCCTTCGATGTAGAACTGCGTGGTGAGTTCCTGGCCCTCGTAAATGACTTTGACGTGGATATGCGGTGTGCGCCCAGGGTAGCGCACCGGCTTAATCGTTCGAAAGGCATAGGCGCCGTCGGGTCCGGTGACCACATGGCCGAAGCCCTGGAAGGCTTCGTCGCGCGGCGCGCGGCCGGGGTCTGCGGTATGCAGGTAGCGCCCGTTTGCATCACACTGCCAGATTTCGACGCGTGCGCCTGATACAGGTTCTTCGGCGCTGTCTAGGACACGCCCTTTCAATACGATGACTTCACCACCGGCGGTGCGTACGGCGCCTGCGATCTTCACAAGATCATTGTCGGCGTCGGAAAAACGCATCGCCGGCGTTGGGTAGAAGGGACCTTCGGTGGCACTGGGGGTGCGGGCGGCAAGTGCAAGCTTGGGCGCCAAGGCCGTAAGGGATAAAGCTGCAAGACATTTGAGCGTTCGTCGGCGCGTCGCGGAAATGAGTGTGTCACCGATGCGGTATTGATGCTTCATTGCAAAATCCAAATCCTTGCTGACCTAGATCACGTCTTATGCCCTTCTATACAAGCCGGGCTGCATCAATTCATGGCGGAAAACTTCGGCTAGAGGTCACATGGGCGTGAGATTGAATGGGTTCTCGCGGGCTCATCGATATTGGTTGTGACAATTGACGACCACATGAAGAAACGTCATGTGCTGTTTTTGAACATGTGCTGCCTTTTTGCGCGTGGTCGAAACCGGTCATCATGCATTCTTATTGTGGTGATCAGCGAAGCGATCTTTACCTGGTTGAATAGGTTAGTTAGGAGGCTATGGTATCGGAACGCTCAATAACCTGACCTGCATGACGAGGACACCCCATGGCTGATGGTAGCAATTGCCCGGTAAAGCACTCTCACATGACACTCGGCGTCATGTCGAACCGGGACTGGTGGCCGAACCAGTTGAACCTCAAAATACTCCACCAGAACGCTCCCGCTGGAAATCCTCTGGGCGGCGCTTTCAATTATGCCGAGGAATTCAATAAGCTCGACCTTGCGGCAGTAAAACGGGACCTGACTGCGCTGATGACCGACAGCCAAGATTGGTGGCCGGCTGACTATGGCCACTACGGTGGCCTGTTCATCCGCATGGCCTGGCACGCTGCTGGCACATACCGCACCGCCGACGGCCGAGGCGGCGCAGGCACTGGCAACCAACGCTTTGCGCCAGTTAATAGCTGGCCGGACAACGGTAACCTCGACAAGGCGCGCCGCCTGTTATGGCCGATCAAGCAAAAATACGGCAACAAGATCTCGTGGGCTGACCTGTTGATCCTGGCGGGTAACGTGGCCATCGAGTCGATGGGCGGTAAGACCTTCGGATTTGGCGGCGGGCGCGCGGACATCTGGGAACCGGAGGAAGACATCTATTGGGGGGGCGAAACGGAGTGGCTTGGCGACAAGCGCTACAGGGGCGACCGGGAGCTTGAGAACCCGCTTGCCGCAGTTCAGATGGGCCTGATCTATGTGAACCCGGAAGGACCGAATGGCGAGCCGGATCCGTTACGCTCAGCCCGCGACATACGCGAGACTTTCGCGCGCATGGCGATGAACGACTATGAGACAGTTGCGTTGACCGCAGGTGGCCATACATTCGGCAAGGCTCACGGCGCAGGTGACGCCGGTCTAGTTGGGCCTGATCCAGAAGCTGCACCAATCGAGGCGATGGGTTTCGGCTGGCTCAGCACGCACAAGAGTGGCAAAGGCGGCGACGCGATCACCAGCGGCCTGGAGGGCCCCTGGACCCCGGATCCGACAAAGTGGGACATGGGATATTTCGATGTGCTGTTTGGGTATGAGTGGGAGTTGACGAAAAGTCCTGCGGATGCCTGGCAGTGGACACCGAAAGACCCCAAGGAAGAGGACATGGCACCAGACTCGGCTGATCCGTCGAAGAAGGTACCGCTCATGATGACCACCGCCGACATGGCAATGCGGATGGATCCAGACTACGAAAAGATTTCACGCCGCTTTCATCAAAACCCCGACGAGTTTGCTGACGCCTTTGCGCGCGCGTGGTTCAAGCTGACCCACCGCGATATGGGCCCCAAGCAGCGCTACCTTGGGCCAGAGGTGCCGGAAGAGGATCTCATCTGGCAGGATCCTATTCCAGCGGTCGATCACCCGCTGATCGACAAGAAGGACGTCGCGGATCTTAAGGCAAAAATCCTCGCCTCGGGTCTGTCGACTTCCGAACTTGTCTCCGCTGCGTGGGCATCAGCATCTACCTTCCGCGGTTCCGACATGCGCGGTGGCGCGAACGGTGCGCGCATCCGACTCGCACCTCAGAAGGACTGGGAGGCTAATGAACCTGCCAAACTCGCGAAGGTCATCGACGCTCTGGAGGGCGTGCAGAAAGCATTCAACGACGCCCAGAGCGGTGGCAAGAAAGTGTCGCTTGCCGACATGATCGTTCTTGGCGGTTGCGCGGGCGTCGAGCAGGCGGCGAAAAATGCCGGGCACGATATAGAGGTTCCATTCAGCCCGGGACGCATGGACACTTCGCAGGAGCAGACAGACGCAGATTCCTTTGAGCCGCTGGAGCCGGAGGCTGATGGATTCCGCAACTATGCCAAATCGAAATATACGGTGTCTGCAGAGAAGATGCTGATTGATAAGGCGCAGCTGCTGACGCTTACCGCACCTGAGATGACCGTCCTCATCGGCGGCCTTCGCGTGCTTGGCGCCAACCACGGCGAGAGCCAACACGGTGTGTTCACAAAAGAGCCTGGCAAGCTGACCAATGACTTCTTCATCAATGTCCTCGATACAGGCACGGCGTGGAAGCCGACCACGACAGATCAGGACGTATTCGAAGGATGCGACCGGGCAAGCGGCGAAGTGAAGTGGACCGGTACCCGGGTGGATCTCATCTTCGGTTCAAACTCACAGCTTCGGGCCCTTGCGGAGGTTTACGCACAGGACGACGCAAACGAGAAGTTCGTGCGCGAATTCGTGGCCGCGTGGGACAAGGTGATGAATGCGGATCGCTTTGATCTTGCCTGATCTGGCTGGCAAGGCATCAGTGCTTGGCTCGCATGTCAGGTGCGATTGCCTGTGAGCTTCGCACTGCTTGACGAATGCAACGACGGGGTGGCGCTTCATGTCGACAGACGCGCCACCCTTGTTTTTTGACTGCCACGATGCTTACCGTATCATCGGTGGGGGTGTTCTGGGCAGTATTGGGAGCGCGACCAGATGTCAAAGACTGGTGGCAACGACGTAGTCGATCCGTTCTACTTGCAGCGCTTTGTCGACGCGCAACGCTCCAAATTTGAGACAGCGCGTACGGAATTGCGCGACGGGGAGAAGAAGAGTCACTGGATGTGGTTCATATTTCCGCAGTTGCGCGGATTGGGCTACAGCGAGACAGCGGACTTTTTTGGGTTGAGCGGGATAGATGAAGCCGTAGCCTATTTGCAGCATGACGTCTTAGGGGCCAGGCTGGTCGAGTGTACGAATATTGTCTGCTCGCTCGACGGGCGCTCGGCGGAGCAGATTTTTTCATACCCCGATCATCTGAAGTTCTGCTCCAGCATGACGCTTTTCGACGCAGCGTCGCAGCGGCCCGAGTTTGGCAAGGCGCTCGAAAAATATTTCGACGGCCAGCCCGACTCCAAGACGTTGCAGCTTCTGGGTGGAGAAAAGGCGCCAGGCAAATGAATCCTGGCGCCATGCCGTTGTAAGCGGCGAAACGTGGCGTTTGCAGGGACGGATTAGGCCGCAATGGTCCGTTCCCGTGTGTGTGCAATTCCTGCCTTTTCGCAGACCCATCTGATGAAATGGCGCGCACCGACGAAGGAGGACCAGGCGAGAATGCGAACGAACCGCGCCTCATCGCGTTCCTGGCCAAGCACGGCCTCAGCCAACTTTTCATCAACCTGATATGGCGCCTTGGCAAGGACAATGGCCAGTTGCGCTATAGCGCGGTCATCACCATCAAGGCCTTCAAGTTCAGCTTCAACCCATGACCGGCTAATCGGCATTTGCTCGCCACTCCAGCCGCTCAGTGAGGCTTCGACCGTGCGCCTGACTTCAGGCGATATCACGCCCGCGGATTCCCGTTCGACTGTCGCCGTCCATCTGGCCAGCGCATCAGCTACGCGCGGATTGGGGCTGGCCCAGCTCAAGTCTTCAGGCAGCGGCGCCGGCGGAAGAAGTGAAAGTGCACGGCCGGGCTCCAACGGGATGCCTCTTGTGACCTCAAGCTCCGAACCGAACAGGCGCAGCATGAGGGACTTAATGGCCTGCAATCCAAATGGGGCGCCTACCGGAGAGTCTTGCATGACGACATGACTGAAGCGGTTGATGTCACTCATGCCCAGCAACGTGCCAAACACTTCTGGTATTTCTTCGCGAGCGAAGGGTGACGGAGGAACCTCGCCTCTGCCAGGGGTGGCTACCGCACGCACCCACTCCAAACGTTTTTTGAGATCAGCATTGGTTTCACGCAAATCGTTCTGAGCAAGGATATCGCGTGCCGCCTCATGGCTACCTCCGGCATGTACGAGACTAACCAGCATATCTTCGCAATAGGGGCAGTCGTTGATTTGCGATAGCACCGCAGAAATCGCGTCCTTTGTGGTGCGGTCGACCTTGTCCTCAACCAACATGGCCTCGCGTCCACCAGTCCAAATGGCGGCCATGAGTTCGGGGACCTTCGACCGGCTCGTGAGAGAGCCATTTCTAAAAAAGTCCTCCCTAATCATATCATACACTTTTTTGGTAAGGCCTTTTGCCTTGCTTGCTGGAGTGGCACTTACGTAGCGCATGGTCTTCACCGACAGGCGGTCAAACAACCAGAATCTCAGTCTTGATGGCAACATGGTTTTACTCCTTTGTTTGTGCGAACCATGGCCTAATCATCGTGCAGGCAGATCCCCGGTTTAAAGTATAAAATTTGTACCAATATAATTTTAGGGCTGCGCTGATGCGCGCAGGCAGAGCAGAGAAGGTGCCTTAAAACAGCATTTTTTTGGCCTGTAGAACGCAATGTGTGCAACGCTCGGGATTCCACAGCTCGACCTAACTAAATACATATTTAGTACTGGTTGCGATGAGCGGAACGTCGTATCATTAGCTCATGAGTGGTTACGGACAATTCTGCCCCATCGCCAAAACCTCCGAAATTCTCGGAGAGCGCTGGACCAACCTCATTATTCGAGAGCTTGGTGCGGGCAGCGAGTCATTCAACGATTTGAGAAAGGGGCTACCTCTGATCTCCCCGTCTTTGCTATCGACTAGGCTGAAATCTTTGGAAGCTGCCGGCGTGGTTGCGCGCACCGAGACTGAAGAGGGCATCCGCTACACGTTGACCGAAGCTGGGTTGGAATTGAAGCCTATTGTTTTACAGATGGGTCTTTGGGGGCACCGGTGGGCGCGCAGCAAACTGTCAAGGGAAGATCTCGATCCATCGCTTTTGATGTGGGACATCCATCGGACAATGAATGCGGACTACTTCGGCAGCAAACGGACGACGCTTTATTTCGAATTCAGCGATTTCTCGGCAAAGTTCAGGCGCTGGTGGCTTGTCGTCAACAATGGCGACGTCGACGTGTGCATGAAGGATCCCGGTTATGACATCGATCTGGAGATCCGGACCGATGTGGGCACGCTTACGGGCGTATGGATGGGCGACATCGGGCTGGGTCAGGCCATGCGCAGCAGCAGGATTCGGCTCACTGGTCCAAGTCGCTTGAAGCGGGATATTTCGAAATGGCTTGGAAGGAACTACTTTGCCGATATCAAACCGGCGAGATGAGGGAAAGTTCACAGTATCAGGCGTTTTGAGACATGGTGAATTCGTGCCTTGCGCATGAGCACCGACATCTACCACCCTAGCGGGCCGACACGACGCATGTGGCGACTTGCGCGCCCGACGATCCTTATTGCCGGTTACGGCGGGTGGTGCCACAGTATTGATGCGCACTCTATTTTGGGTGACAGCAGACAGTCGCAGAGCGGGAGAGATTATAATGTCCAACTCCGTCGTGATGACTTGGTTGAAAGTGGCGTCTGCCATCGTGATAGGTTTTGGTGTCGTTGTGGCGCTCGCAGCTTATCCTGCGACGGCAGGGATCGCACAATTTCTTCTCGACCTCATCTACTGGCCCCTCGATGGCGGGCAAGACTTATCCTCGCCAGAGGCACGGCTGCTTTGCGCTATCTCCGGTGGCGTCATGGTCGGCTGGGGCTTTCTCATGTGGCTTGTCGCGACCAGGCTTTATCCGCGTGAGCCGGAGCTGGCGCGCGCACTAATCCTGTCGAGTATTGGCGCATGGTTCGTGGTCGACAGCGCCGGATCCATCGTGGCGGGTGCTTGGCTCAATGCCATTTTCAACATTGGATTCCTGGCACTGTTTTATTTTGCATTCCGCGTGGGAGCTTCGGGAGGAAACCGTTAATAGTGACGCTTGATCGTTGCGGCGACGGCAGCAATTTCAGTGCGCTCTCCAGCCGTATGGCGGCGGTCCGCTCCCTCGACACTGCTGCTTATTGAAATCTTTGTTTACCCCTGCTTTTCAATGTTTTACGATTTTACTTCGTGCGCTCGTGCGTCTTCCTGCAGCAAAAAATTGCTGCAATGCGATATGCATAATGTCGCATCGCAATAAAATATATTGCAGCGCACAACAATTCACCCTATGGATGGCCTCACCCAATTGACCGGACACCCGTCGGTGAGGGACGCGCAGCATGGCCAACAGCTTTTTGATTGTTGAGGATCATCCTCTTTACGCGGACGCCCTGCGGCGCACTCTGTGTGGCGCTTTCGTCGACCCACTTGTCAAACACGCGGGCAGTTTGGGCGAGGCTAAGGCCGCCATTCGCAGCGAAGAGCCGTTCGAACTGGCACTGTTGGATCTATGGCTGCCTGACACGCGGGGCGTGGATGGGCTGATCGAACTTCGCAAGTCATTCCCACATCTGCCTGTCGCGGTCGTATCTGCATTCAGCGAAGCCAGCCTCGTCGATAAAGCCATGCGCAGTGGGGCGGCAGGCTTTATTCCCAAGTCGAGCCGACAGGACGCCATGGTGCGTGGGATCAAGAATATTCTAGCTGGCGAGATAGAGGTGCCGGATGCGGAGACGCTTGTTGACTCAGCAGCGCCAGAGGTCGAACCCGCTATTCGGAAAAGACTTAGCACGCTGACGCAAATGCAGTTGCGCGTTTTACAGAAAGTCTGCCAAGGCCTTTTGAACAAGCAGATCGCGCACCAGCTGCGGATCAGCGAAACAACAGTCAAAGCCCATCTTACTCTTATTCTTCGAAAACTGGGGGTTTCAACCCGGACGCAGGCTGTTTTGGAAGTTACGAAACTTGGATCGCAAGCAATGGCGGCATTTAATGACGTGACTTCTACCAAGGACTGTCAATGCACCAAAAGTACAGCTCGCACGCCCTAGTTCATGGAGGCGCATTATGCTCAAGTCGAAACACGATGGGCGCGACGGCGTTAAGGACTGGCCGCTCTTTAGACTGTCGGTGTTGTTCACCGTAGGGTTGTCACTCCTGACAGCATTCTTTGTTATCTGGCATTAGGCGTCCCGCGCCCTTTTTGACGCGGAACACCCAGTGGCGGACAGCCCTTTTGCCGTACGAACCGTGCAGCCCATTTATAAAAAGCCAGACTCCAGCTCGCCATCAGCTCTTGTTATATCGCGACATGGCAGACTGTGCAGCCTTCTGCCACTCCTCAAATGAGCGTTTTGCTCCTTCGGCCATATCGGTCCAGGCGGCTTCATTTGCGGATTGCGCTTTTTCGAGCATCTCCTGCGCTTTTTTGGTTTGCTCGTTCATAGCCGTAATCTGCTGCTCGTATTGCTTTTTGAGTTCGTCGCCGACACCCGGTATCTGACTTTGAAACTCTGCGACCTGACGCTGCCAGGCCTTGATTTGTTCCTCAAGCTGATCGGTGAATTGTTGTGCGTCCATGACAATTTCTCCGCATTGATAATGAAGACGTTCCGGGTGTTTATTCGCCCGGTAAACGACTTGGTGCCCAGTGCTCCTAATCCTGCGATTACCCGCTCATGCAACATGCCGCAAAGTGCGACATGTCGTACCTTACCAAACTAGTCGCAAAGCCTGCTTCCAGCACTAAGCCGTTAGTGTGAGGACATGGATTTGGTGCCGGTGCGCGCATCTTCAACCCATACCCCCGGGGGCAACGTTGACTTGGCGGGCCAAAGGCTTCATTTGAAGGGCTGGCCGCCATTGCGGTACGTTAAGGTGAAACTCGGAAAAATTCATGGTCCAGCTGACACTACCGAAGAACTCCACAATCAGGCGGGGCAAGACGTGGAACGAGCCAGAGCCGGATGGCAACTGGAAGGAATTCCGCATATACCGATGGACCCCTGACGACGATCAGAATCCACGACTGGATACCTACTGGGTCGACCTGGACACGTGCGGCCCGATGGTGCTCGACGCCATAATCAAAATAAAAAACGAGATTGACCCAACGCTGACATTCAGGCGCTCGTGCCGCGAAGGTATTTGTGGGTCCTGCTCAATGAACATCGACGGCACGAACGGTCTCGCATGTCTGGAATCCATTGAGGAAATTAAGGGCCCGATTACAATCTACCCGCTGCCGCACATGCAGGTCGTGAAGGACCTCGTGCCGGATATGACGAATTTTTATGCTCAGCACCGTTCGATCGAACCCTGGCTCAAGACGGATACGCCAGTACCGCCTACCGAATGGAAACAGTCCCGCGAAGACCGGGAAGGGCTTGATGGGCTTTACGAATGCATTTTGTGTGCTTGTTGCTCGACGTCGTGCCCAAGCTACTGGTGGAATTCGGACCGTTATCTGGGACCGGCGATACTGCTGCAGGCCTATCGCTGGGTCAACGACAGCCGGGATGAAGCGACCGGCCAGCGGCTCGATGATCTGGAAGATCCATTCCGGCTATACCGCTGCCACACCATCCTGAATTGTACGAAGGCCTGCCCCAAGGGCCTTAATCCGGCCAAGGCCATCGCGGAACTTAAAAAGCTGATGGTTGAGCGGCGGGTCTGACGAAGCGGATTGCGACGCGCTGTCGACTTTTTTGGCGGCGGCCGGAACTCGGTTTGGTCCCGCAGCGCAAATGCGGTTTCAGAATTGCTGCCGTGCCTAATTGCTGGCCCAAGACGGTTGCCTCACCTGTGGGCGGCGCTCGGCACTATCCTGCGTGGGCTGCACGTTCTTTCGATGTACGCGAACGCAAATTTCTCAAAGTCCTGCATCCCGGGACGGGTTGGATTGCCCGAATTGGTTTCCCCTTTTGCGTTAGAGGTCTAACCTCATCAGTATAGTAAAGCGGCGAGCGTCTTTTACGGCGAGGAGGCTACAAGGCCATGGGCAAAAAAATCGAGTTCAAGACAATTGCGGGCACCCAGGCCTGGGGCCGTGGGCGCATCTTCGACAATATCGCGGAGACAATTGGTCAGACCCCGCTTGTGCGCTTGTCAAAGATCGCACAGTCTGGCGGCCTCAAAGCCGACATCCTAATGAAGCTGGAGTTCTTCAATCCCATGGCATCGGTCAAGGACCGTATCGGTGTCTCGATGATCGACGCGCTAGAAGACGCTGGCGAAATAACTCCAGGCAAGTCCGTTCTGATTGAGCCGACCTCGGGAAATACTGGTATTGCACTTGCGTTTGTGGCCGGTGCACGCGGTTATCGACTTATTCTCGTGATGCCGGATTCGATGTCTATCGAGCGGCGCAAAATATTGATCCATTTAGGAGCGGAGCTTGAGCTGACACCGGCAGCTGGCGGCATGCCCGCAGCAATTGAGCGCGCAAAGGAAATTGCCGCAACGTTTCCCGACGCTGTAATCCCGGCCCAATTCGACAATCCTGCCAATCCGGAAATTCATGCACAAACGACGGCTGAAGAATTGTGGTCCGACACCGGCGGAAATATCGACTTTCTGGTTCTCGGTGTCGGCACAGGCGGCACGCTTAGCGGTTGTGGCCGGGTGCTTAAACCACGTAAACCTGATCTCAAGATCGTTGCCGTCGAGCCATCGGACAGTCCCATGCTTTCGAAGGGCGAAAAGGGGCCGCACAAAATCCAAGGCATTGGCGCAGGTTTTGTGCCCTCAATTCTTGACCGGAACCTGATCGACGAAATCATAACGGTGCCAAATGAAATGGCGTTTGAGGTATCACGTATGCTGGCGCGAGTTGAGGGAATCGCGGGAGGGATATCAACGGGGGCAAACCTTGCCGCAGCACTTACGATAGGCGCGCGCGAAAACATGGAGGGCAAACAAATTGTGACTTTTGCACCGTCATCCGCAGAACGATACTACACAAGCGATTTATTCTTACCCAGCGAAATCGCTGATGTTTGAGGTTTGAGTGATGCTTACGCCCGAGGAAGTTCAACGATACAAGCGCCACCTCGTACTGCGTGAAGTAGGTGGCCAAGGGCAGCAGAAAATCAAATCGGCACGGGTGCTGCTTATTGGCGCGGGCGGTCTGGGATCACCGCTTGCTGTTTATCTGGCCGCAGCTGGTGTCGGCACGCTCGGGCTCGTTGATGACGATGTCGTTTCACTGGACAATTTGCAACGTCAGATCGTGCACGACACCGCGCACGTCGGTGTTTCGAAAGTTGAAAGTGCAAAGGCCACGATCGAGTCGCTCAACCCGCATGTAAACGTTGAGTCATTTGACGTCAGGCTCGACGCCGATAATGCCATGGATATCATTTCCACGTTCGACATCGTTGCCGATGGGTCCGACAACTTTGCAACGCGCTACCTCGTTTCCGATGCCTGCTATCTGGCTAGAAAAACTCTGGTGTTCGGCGCTGTAGGTCCGTTCGATGGCCATGTCACGACATTCAAGCCGCACCTGACCAAGCCGGACGGCGAGCCGTATCCTACGTATCGCTGCATATTCCCGCAGGCCCCGCCACCTGGCACGGTGGCAAACTGCTCCGAGGTCGGTGTGCTCGGTGCAGTGGTTGGTGTCATCGGTACGCTTCAGGCGACCGAGGTGTTGAAGGAAATCACGGGTGCAGGTGAAAGCTTGGCCGGGCGGCTGCTGCTTTACGACGCCTTGAGCGGACGCTTCGAGACTGTCGAGATCGGATGGGATCCGGACAACCCACTTTCTGGCAACTCACCCTCTATCACCGATCTATCCAGCCATCAGGGCGAACACGTGCAGGCATGCGCTCAAGACGGTGCATAGTGCTACGCTGTACAGGTAAGAATCCTGCGAGCGGTAGAGTTCTCGTTGCATACCGATTTTGCGTGCAATCGCAACCGTGTCATTTGAAACGTGCGAAAATCAGAACATCGCCGGATGGACGCGGTCAGGTGGATTATGCCCATCCATAAAGGTCTTGATGTTGATGATGACTTTTTCGCCCATATCGACGCGCCCTTCGATCGTGGCTGAGCCCATATGGGGCAATGCTACGACGCGGCTTGAGGCAAGCAGCTTCGGATTGACCGCTGGTTCATGTTCGAACACGTCGAGACCAGCGCCGGCGATGGCATTACCCTCAATCAGGCGTGCCAGTTCATTTTCATCAATCACCTCACCGCGCGCCGTGTTGACGATATAGGCCGTCGGCTTCAACAACTTGAGCCGGCGTGCAGACAACAGGTGGTATGTCGCAGGCGTGTGCGGGCAATTGACGGATACGATATCCATGCGGGCCAGCATCTGATCGAGGCTGTCCCAGTATGTTGCCTCGTGCTCCTGCTCGACCTCTTCGGGAAGACGACGGCGATTGTGGTAATGTATTTGCAGGCCGAACGCCTTGGCGCGGCGCGCGACGGCCTGGCCGATACGGCCCATGCCGATGATGCCGAGGCGCTTTCCGTAAATCCGGTGACCGAGCATCCAGGTGGGCGACCAGCCCGTCCATTTGTTCGACGTGTCTTTGAGATAATTCGTTGCTTCAGCGAGGCGACGAGGAACCGCAAGAATTAGTGCCATGGTCATGTCGGCAGTGTCTTCCGTCAGCACACCCGGTGTATTGGTTACAGTGATGCCTCGATTGCGTGCCGTATCCAAGTCAATGTTGTCGACACCAGTACCGAAGTTCGCAATAAGCTTCAGTTTGTCGCCAGCCTGGCTGATGACCGCCCGGTCAATCCGGTCCGTGACTGTTGGCACAATGGCGTCGGCTTCTTTAACGGCTTCGATGAGCTGAGCCTGACTCATTGGCGCATCGTCAACATTGAGGCGGGCGTCAAATAACTCTCGCATCCGCGTTTCCACGACATCCGGCAATTTGCGCGTGACGATAACGACGGGCTTCTTTGGACTGTTTGGCATTCTTACTCTTTTGGGCGGAAGTCTGGACGACGGAGTTGTAGATGGATTTAAGTGGGACGGCCGCACCCGGCGCCAATGCTGGGTTCCTACCTCCCTAAATTTTCGAGCCTTTCTCTACCAGAAGGTCATGACGATGACAAAGCCATTGAGTTAAACAGGCATCACGGCCCAGGGCAGACGGCGAGACCTGGGGCTTCACGTTGTGCAATCCGCCCTAACCTGTGAAAAACTTAACGCATCAAACTGCAAGGAGCCTTTGACTTTATGAGACTATTGCGCATCGGTCGCATGTTGATACTGGGATTCACCCTGTCTGTTGCAGGTTTGTGCGCCCCAATCGGCGGCGCCGTCACGGAGAAAGCATTTGCCCAGAAAGCGACGGCGACAGGAGCATCCGGGCGACCGCTTCCGCGCTTCGTCAGCCTCAAATCCAGTGAGGTCAATTTGCGTAAAGGCCCCGGCACCGACTATCCAACAGCGTGGGTGTTTCGTCGCGCTGGACTGCCCGTTGAAATCATCGAAGAACACCAGGGTTGGCGAAAGGTGCGCGATGCGGAGGGTACAACCGGCTGGGTGCTACGCTGGCTATTGTCTGGACGTAGAACGGCCCAGGTCCTGCCCTGGGAAGTCAAAGCAGGTCAAGAGCGTCCACGTATCGCCATCCGTTCCAACGATAGCGAGAGTGCACGGGCGCTGGCGCTCGTCGAAGCCGGCGTTATCGCGAATATCCTGAAATGCGATCAGCGCTGGTGCAAAGTAACGATCGGTACCTACAAAGGATATGTCGAACAAAAGAAATTATGGGGTGTCTACGATGGCGAAACCATCGAGTAGCAGGCAACCGCGACTTCGATAAAACCTGGCTGGCATGCTGGTCCGTGGCAGACCGCTTAGTCGTCGTCTTTTGCAAGTCTGACAACAACGTCAATGTGGCTGATCTTCGTTCCAGCAGGAGGTTCGGGAAGTCCGTCGACCTGGATGGTGTCGCTGGGGATATCCATCAAGGCACCTTCGGCCTCCAGGAAGAAGTGATTGTGATTTGACGTATTGGTATCGAAATAGGCCTTCACACCGTCAATCGCGAGTTCGCGCAGCAAGCCAGCGCGCTTAAACTGATGCAACGTGTTGTATACGGTAGCGAGCGAGACTTGCTCACCGCTGGCGACGGCTTCTTCGTGCAAAAGTTCGGCTGTCACGTGGCGATCACCGCTGCCAAACAACAAGCAGCCCAGCGCCATGCGCTGGCGAGTCGGCCGCAACCCGGCCTTGCGCAACTTCTCGGTCAGATGTTTTTCATTCGGCGGCATGTGATTGTCAGCCATCTTCCACCCAGATCGGCACACGGGGGCACGTACACAAGGCGCCCCGTTTTCTTCGTTACTCAGTATTTGCACTTCGTACCGACGTTTTCAGCACAAATAGCGGCATGCCCGCAAGTTGATTAAACTCAAGCTGGAGCAGTCGGTCAAAGTAGATCCGTAGTTTAGAGCATGCAGCGCGGGTGCGAAAGGAGGCTATTGGGCGCGGCACGGAGGTTTTGCGGTGCACGGTTAGCCAATTTTGCGGGCTGGATGATGGCTCCTTATTATTTCTTCGAAAAATCATGATGTTATGCGACGTTGTGATTGCCCGCGAGGGTCAAAGCCGTTTGTTGCGCCTTTTTGCTTTTTTCCGCCCACTGACCCACAAATTAGGAATTGTGCACGTTGGCAGGCCGTTAAGTACTAGGACTTTGGACAATTGCAACTGGTCGTTATTGGGGCGGTTGCGCTGCGACAGGGCAACCCAGCCAATTTAGCCTGTAATGACAATGACCCTGCCGGCGGTGCCTATGCGAGCACTCGCACCGCTTAGCTGCACGTGACGGCCACAAAATTAGATTGTCCGGTTGCGGCTACCAACGGGCGCCGGTGGCATCACAGGGCACCATTTTTGCTGAAGTCATTGCCTTTTGTGCGGCATTCGATTGTGGTAGGAGACCGGCGTAACGGTTTTTGGAGTGCATGGCCCATGCGCCATGCCGGTTTGTCACGCTACGAGATATGCGTGGATTGGAAGTACAGACGATGATGACGGGGGGACAAGCGGAGCCCATGGCAGAGCGCCGTTCAAGCTATGATTTTGAGGACCTGCTTGCGTGTGGCCGCGGCGAACTATTTGGGCCAGGCAATGCCCAGCTTCCGCTGCCGCCGATGCTAATGTTCGATCGCATTACGAGCGTCACGGAAGAGGGAGGCGCTAGCGGCAAGGGGCAAATCGTCGCCGAACTCGATGTGGCGGGAAACGAACGACTCAACTGGTTTTTTGACTGCCACTTTGAGGGCGACCCAGTAATGCCCGGCTGCCTCGGGTTGGATGCCTTGTGGCAGCTAACGGGATTCTATTTGGGCTGGCTGGGTGCACCTGGGCGCGGCCGCGCGCTTGGTGTAGGGGAGGTCAAGTTCACCGGGATGGTGCTGCCAAGTGTCAAGCGCGTGGAGTACGTGGTCGATCTCAAGCGCGTCATCCTTAGAAAGTTGAAGATGGCGATCGCAGATGGCACTTTGCTTGCTGATGGTGAGCCGCTTTACAAGGCGAATGATATGAAAGTGGCGTTGTTTGATGCGGAGGACGCCGCCGCATCGGCGGGCGCCTAGGATAGTTTGAAGCGATACACCGCAAGAGATTGAGGTTGACGCCCACGGCTTTAGGCAGTCGAAGCGCGGGGCATCTTTGGAAAGGGTTTGCGG
The DNA here is from genome assembly GCA_965222485.1 of Hyphomicrobiaceae bacterium. Classification (GTDB taxonomy): domain Bacteria; phylum Pseudomonadota; class Alphaproteobacteria; order Rhizobiales; family Hyphomicrobiaceae; genus CBDCUC01. The sequence goes on along the minus strand of CBDCUC010000040.1, from coordinate 302,430 downwards.
ATGAGACGCGTCGTCGTCACCGGCATGGGCATCGTCTCGTCGATCGGTAACAGTACGCAAGAGGTGCAAGCTTCGCTGCGCGATGGAAAATCGGGCATTGTCGCGGCTGAGAAATACACGGAACTGGGCTTTCGCTGCCAAGTTCACGGGGCGCCCGAGATTGACTGGGCAGCTCAAGTTCCCCGCAAACCGAAACGTTTCATGTCGGAGGGCATTGGCTGGAATTATCTGGCCATGCAGCAAGCGATTGTCGATGCCGGCCTGGAGGACGATGATGTCGTTAATGAAAGGACCGGGATTATCGTTGGTGCGGGTGGTCCTTCGACGCGCGCGATCGTGTCTGCGGCCGATGTAACAAGAGCTAACTCCAGCCCGAAAAAAATCGGCCCGTTTGAGGTTCCCAAAGCAATGTGCTCAGGACCGTCCGCGGCGCTGGCGACCAGCTACAAGATAAAGGGTATCAATTACTCGATCTCGTCGGCGTGTTCGACATCAGCCCACTGCATCGGCAATGCGGCAGAGCAAATTGCCTGGGGCAAGCAAGATGTCATTTTTGCGGGAGGCTGCGAAGAACTCGATTGGACGCTGTCGGCCCTCTTCGATGGCATGGGGGCCATGTCTTCGAAATTCAACGACACGCCAACGAAAGCAAGCAGGGCCTACGATAAGGACCGTGACGGTTTCGTAATCGCTGGCGGCGCTGGAATGCTGGTTCTTGAGGAGCTGGAGCGGGCGAAAGCACGCGGTGCGAAGATCTACGGCGAGGTGGCCGGCTACGGTGCAACCTCGGATGGCCATGACATGGTCGCGCCGTCCGGCGAGGGTGCGGTTCGCTGTATGAAGCTGGCGATGCAGGGCCTTGACGGGAATGGGTTGGGCTGCACGGTCGACTACATCAACCCGCACGCAACTTCCACGCCTGTCGGCGATACCAAGGAAATCGAAGCGATCCGCGATGTGTTTGGAAACCAGATACCCCACATTGCAGCAACAAAATCACTGACTGGCCATTCGCTTGGAGCGATTGGTGTGCAGGAAGCCATATTCTCACTTCTCATGATGAATGGCGATTTTATCTGTGAGAGCGCCAACATCGAAGAGATTGATCCTGAGTTCGAGGACATGCCGATCGCACGGTCCTTGATCGACAAGGCAGCCCTTAACTGTGTCATGTCGAATAGCTTCGGTTTCGGCGGAACAAATGCGACTCTTGTATTCCGCCGCATGGATGGTTAACGGACTGTCATAAAGCGGCTTGATGCGGGCATTTCCGCTCGCTGAGGACCGCCCCTTATGAAATACGATAGAACGAGCCCCTGCTGGTTCGACAACTACGGACGCACATCTTTTACAAGAACGAGGGCCACCATGTCAGAGACTGACGTTGCCAAACCCGGACCGCTTATGGCTGGCAAACACGGATTGGTCATGGGCGTCGCAAACGACCGATCGATCGCGTGGGGAATAGCACGCGTGCTCGCCGGTCAGGGCGCCAAGTTGGCATTCACCTACCAGGGTGAGGCGTTTGGGCGCCGCGCAATGCCACTGGCTGAGTCTGTTGGTTCAGATGTGATTGTTCCATGCGACGTCAGTGATCTGGAGAGCGTCGACAAGGTCTTTGAAGAAATCAAGAACAAGTGGGGGAAACTGGACTTCGTCGTACACGCGCTTGCATTCTCTGACCGCAGGGAACTGTCTGGCAGGTATGCCGATACCTCGCGGGACAACTTCGTGAACACGATGGTGATCTCCTGCTTCTCGTTCACCGAAATCGCCAAGCGCGCCGCCGATCTCATGACCGACGGCGGCTCCATGCTGACGCTCACATACGGTGGCGCGACACGCTGGGTGCCGTCCTATAACGTGATGGGCATTGCGAAGGCGGCTCTGGAAGCATCCGTGCGCTACCTTGCGGCGGACCTGGGCGAGCAGAATATCCGCGTCAATGCACTCTCTGCCGGCCCGATGCGAACGCTTGCCGGTTCGGGCGTCTCGGATGCGCGCTCGATCTTCAACTACCAGCGCGATCATTCTCCGCTGCGCCGGACGCCATCGCTCGACGAAGTGGGAGGATCGGCGCTTTATCTTCTTTCCGACCTGTCGGGCGCTGTTACCGGCGAAGTACATTTTGTTGACTGCGGGTACAACATGGTTGCCATGCCGACGCTTGATGCGCTGAAGGAACAGGAAGCCGCCGCTGGTGCACGTTCTGGATCTGGAAAGTCGCCGGAAGCCGCCGAGTAGCAGAGTTGGCTTCCTCTGTGGGTGAATAGGCTCAGTGGGGGTGAGTAGAGGCCCTTGTCGATCGCGTGTTGCCGCGTCGCTGTTACCAGACCGGTCAGCCTCCACACCACCTATTCCCGCGACATCCCGATCAATGCCGGCTTCGACGACACTGCGCCACAGTTGCCATCTATTTGCGTGAACGACTGAGCACGTCCACTTGACGGCGCAAACCTTCAGGCGCAGACACGTTTTCCCATGATAGGCATTTTTGATTCCGGCCTCGGCGGCCTCACGTTACTCCGCGTGTTATCGAAACGCTTTTCCGATGTTGCCTTCACCTATCTTGGCGACCACGCAAACGTGCCCTACGGTAATCGGTCGTCAGCTGAGGTTGTCGAGCTGACGCGGCAGGGGGTGGAAGCGCTTTTCGAACAGGGCGCCGGGCTCGTCATTTTGGGCTGTAATACCGCTACCGCGGTGGCAGCGCGTCAGCTGCAACAGTCGTGGCTCCCCAATGCTGGATGGACAGGAAGAAACGTCATTGGCATCGTTGCCCCGACTGTCGAAGCAGCAACGCAAACACCCTGGGCGGTGACGACACCGCAGTATCCGCAAAAGTATAATACAGACACCATCGCGGTGTTCGGGACGACGCGCACCATCGCATCAGACGTTTTTCGCGAAGAAATTCGGAAGCGATGCCCGCGAGTCGAAGTGGTGCAGCAAATTTGCGCGCACCTTGCCGGTGCCATCGAAGAAGAAGCCGACGAAGCGGAACTCGACGGTCTCGTGCGGCTTGGTGTTCAGTCCGCGCTTGAACAGGCAGATGGTAGGCTGCCACACCGCGCGATACTCGGCTGCACCCATTTCCCGCTGGTTGAGCACTTGTTCAAAATGTATCTGCCGGAAACCACGCGCATCCTTTCGCAACCAGAGATCGTTGCTGACAGCCTTGAGGACTACCTGGCACGCAAACCGCAATATCTGGACAACCCGACAGAAATCCCAGTTGGTGTCAGGTTATTGACGACAGGGAATGCGCAAGAGATCAGCGCACGCGCACGCGTGTTCTGGCCTGACGTGCCACAATTTCAATGCGCCAAAGAATTCAGCACGCATGGGGTTCGGTGAAGGCCCCGGGGGCGATAGGCGTTTTTCAAATTGTGCGCACCAATTTACGGCCGCAGAATCATCGCCGGGCTCGCTCCAGAACACTCATCAATTCTTCGATTTTGACGTGTTGCTCTTTGCGGTTGCCGCTGGCCATAGCATCCGCGACGCAATGGGAGACATGATCACGCAATACCTGCTCCTCGACACGCAACAGAGCAGCCCTGACCGCCGCCAGCTGGGTCAACACATCGATGCAATAGCGATCGTCGTCGATCATGCGCGACAGACCGCGGACCTGCCCTTCAATGCGATTGAGCCTCCTGCGGCATGCTGTCTTGGTGGTTTCCTGCATTCTTGACTGATACCCCCATGGGGTATATTGGTCAAGGCGAATATGCCCAATATGTGTATCGGGCTGCATGTCACCGAAGAGAGTTTGTGCGCTATGAGCGGCAAGAAAGCTGAGGACGGGCACACAGCACGATCCGCCCGAACGACAGAGTCGAACGCTCCATCCTGTTGCAATCACGGGCCGGGTGATGACCACGACCGCAAGGCCGGCGGAGACACCGCGATTGATCCTGTTTGCGGAATGACCGTCGCCATTGCGACAGCGAAACACTCGCACTCTCATGCAGGCCAAACGTATTATTTCTGCAATCAAAAGTGCAGAGAGCGATTCATTGCCGACCCGCTCCGCTACCTTGATCCCGACCGCAAGGCGGCGGCGGCAAAGGAAGCCGCGGAAGTGCCCGCCGGTACCCTTTATACCTGTCCGATGCATCCCGAGATCGTGCAAGAAGGACCGGGCACCTGTCCCATTTGCGGTATGGCATTGGAACCGATGGGGGTCCCCACTGGTGACGAGGGCCCCAACCCCGAACTGATAGATTTTGTACGTCGCTTGAAGATCGGCACGGCGTTGACGCTACCAATACTAGTTCTCGCCATGGGACCACATGTCGGGCTGCCTATTCGCGCCTGGATAGGCGAACGCCTCGCCGACTGGATGGAACTGATTTTGGCAACGCCGATTGTCCTCTGGGTTGCGTCGCCGTTTTTTGTCAGGTGTTGGAATTCGTTCGTCAACCGAAGCCCAAACATGTGGACGCTGATCGGTATCGGTGTTGGCGCCGCCTATCTCTACAGCGTTGTCGCAACAATCCTGCCAGGCGTATTTCCTGCTGCGTTTCGAGACCCTCAAGGATCTGTCGCGGTCTACTTCGAGGCTGCCGCCGTCATCATCGTTCTCGTTCTCGTTGGGCAGGTGCTTGAGCTTAAGGCGCGGGACCGTACGGGCGATGCGATCCGCGCCCTTCTCGATCTCGCGCCGAAAATGGCTCTACGCGTCAATGCCGATGGGTCGGAAGAAGATATCAAGTTGGAGCTCGTTACGGCCGGAGATCGCTTGCGTGTTCGGCCCGGTGATGCAGTTCCTGTCGACGGGGCTATTGTCGAAGGCCGCTCTTCGGTCGATGAGTCTATGCTGACCGGCGAATCCGTTCCGGCAGAAAAAACGGTCGGCGATGAAGTTACCGGTGGCACGCTTAACGGTTCGGGCACATTCGTTATGTCTGCGCAGCGGGTGGGTAGCGACACCGTGCTGTCGCGGATTGTCGGCATGGTGGCTGACGCGCAGCGAAGCCGGGCGCCAATCCAGAAACTTGCAGATATCGTTGCCGGCTATTTTGTACCCGCTGTCGTATCCGTCGCAGTGATTGCTTTCATAGCTTGGGCCCTACTCGGGCCGCCCCCGGCTTTGGCATACGCCTTTATCGCGGCCGTTTCCGTGCTCATCATCGCATGCCCGTGCGCGCTCGGGCTCGCGACGCCGATGTCGATCATGGTTGCGACGGGACGCGGGGCCAATGCCGGCGTGCTGGTCAAAAATGCTGAGATGCTTGAGCGCTTCGCCGACGTGGATACGCTCATCGTCGATAAGACAGGAACGCTAACGGTTGGCAAACCGAAATTGACGGATGTCGTCGCGTTCGAAGGCTTCGAGCAGAATGAAATCCTGCGCCTTGCCGCCGGACTGGAACGGGGAAGTGAACATCCCTTGGCTGATGCGGTCGTCGCGGGGGCAGAAGAACGCGGCGTCGAGCCCCAATCGCCACGTGACTTTCAGGCGGAAACCGGGCGTGGTGTGCGCGGTCGCATTGGTGGGCGGGCGGTTGCGCTTGGCAACTCGCGGATGATGGATCTTCTTGGCATCGATGTTGTGTCTTCTGCCGCGAAGACGGCAGAGGCTCTGCGTGCGGACGGAAAGACGGCGATGTTTGTTGCCATCGACCAACGCCTTGCAGGACTTGTCGCCGTCGCCGACCCGATCAAGGAGACGACCAAGGCAGCGATCGATGCGCTGCACGCGGAAGGGTTGAAGATCGTCATGGTTACGGGCGACAATAGACGCACCGCAAACGCGGTGGCGGAACGGATTGGCCTCGACGAAGTCAGGGCTGATGTTCTGCCTGAGGACAAAGCTCAGATTGTACGCGAATTTCAGGCTGCCGGCGCCCGGGTCGCAATGGCTGGGGATGGCGTCAATGATGCACCCGCGTTGGCGCTCGCCGATGTGGGGATCGCTATGGGAACAGGTGCGGACGTTGCAATCGAAAGTGCTGGCGTCACGCTCGTTAAAGGCGATCTCACCGGTATCGTTCGCGCGCGGCGTCTTGCGCAAGCGACAATGGCGAACATCAAACAGAACTTGTTTTTTGCCTTCGCTTACAATGCCATCGGCGTACCGATTGCAGCCGGAGTGCTTTATCCGTTTGTGGGCGTGCTGTTGTCGCCGATGTTCGCGGCTGCGGCCATGAGCCTTTCCTCGGTGTCGGTGATCGCGAATGCGCTGCGCTTAAACCGCATCGAATTGCACTGACTGACACCTGTCAGTGAACAGGGCACAGGTTCTCAGAGCAGGTCTACCAGGTTGGGACTTCTGGCGCTGCAGCATTGGGGTAATAACTGATCTATTGCAGTCGGTTAGGTGACCGTGGCCGATCGGGAAACCGCGTCCCGGTTTCGCTATGCGGTGGACCTATGACAAGGTGGCGCAAACGGTGAAGGTGGCAAGAGCGGCAAACGTTCTATATAGATTTGTTGCTTGTGGGTGGGGGTTTGGCCACCGAACCACTCGAAGGGGGCTGAAGTGGCCTTAGATGCGAAGGAGCTCAGGGAGGCTTCGAATGGATTTTATTGATTGGTCCGCCATCAACTGGACGGACGTCATGATTCTGGCAGGGCTGGTGTTCATATCGGCGCTGATCGGAAACCTCTTGAACCTGGCGTTTGGAGACAACTTCATTTTCGGCGCTATTCTGACTGCGCTGATTTTTGTCGCTGCCTATGTCGGCTGGAATCACTACCCACACGGTATCGATCTTGGACAAAGCGGTGCCGCAACATCGTCGACCTCGGCGGACACCGCTCCTTAGCGGATGAAGCGTGGCACATAGAATGAAAAACGGGCTGCCGGTATTTCCAGACCAGCAGCCCGTTCTTTTTTGCCTACGGTCACCGCAGGCTTATTCTCCCAATGCGTTAGCCGCGATCCCGGCGCGGCCCGCGGCCTCCACCGCCGCGACGCGGGCGCTCGCGTGGTTGGTCGTCCGATGACGTGTCGCCTTCTTCGCGCGGGATTTCCTTACCCGTTTCCTGGTCCACGATCTTCATGGATAGGCGCGTTTTGCCGCGATCGTCAAAACCAAGAAGCTTCACAAAGACTTCCTGACCTTCTTTGACAACCTCGCCCACGGTCTCGGGCCGGCCCTGTGTGAGCTGGGAAATGTGCACCAGACCATCCTTAGGTCCGAAGAAGTTCACAAAGGCGCCGAAGTCCATGATCTTGACGACCTTGCCCTTGTAGATTTCGCCCACTTCCGGCTCAGACGTGATGGCCTTAATGCGCGCCATTGCGGCTTCAATGGATTCGGCCTTGGATGCGGCAATCTTGACGATGCCATCATCGTTGATGTCGATCTTTGCGCCAGACTCTTCCACGATAGAGCGAATGACAGATCCGCCCGATCCGATTACGTCGCGGATCTTGTCGGTCGGGATCTCGATGGTTTCGATGCGCGGGGCGTGTTCGCCGAGTTCGCCGCGGGCGTCTGTCAGAGCATGTGCCATTTCGCCGAGGATGTGGATGCGTCCGTCGCGCGCCTGATCAAGCGCGATGCGCATGATTTCTTCAGTGATGCCGGTGATCTTGATATCCATCTGCAGCGACGTAACGCCCTGCTCGGTACCGGCAACCTTGAAGTCCATGTCGCCCAAGTGGTCTTCATCACCGAGAATGTCGGACAGGACAGCGAAGTCGTCGCCTTCTTTGATGAGCCCCATCGCGATACCAGCCACTGGTGCTTTGAGCGGCACGCCCGCATCCATCAGCGCCAATGAGGTGCCGCACACGGTTGCCATGGAAGATGAGCCATTGGACTCGGTGATCTCGGAGACAACCCGGATGGTGTATGGAAAATCTTCATGGTCCGGCATCAACGGATGCACAGCGCGCCAGGCAAGCTTGCCGTGTCCGATCTCGCGGCGTCCGGCACCACCCATACGGCCCGTTTCGCCGACGGAATAAGGTGGGAAGTTGTAATGTAGCAGGAAGCGCTCTTTGCGCGTTCCTTCCAGCGCGTCGACGAACTGCTCATCATCGCCGGTGCCGAGTGTCGCAACGACAATGGCCTGGGTTTCACCACGGGTAAAAAGTGCCGATCCGTGCGTGCGTGGCAACAGGTCGACCTCTGCCACAATAGGGCGGACCGTGCTCAGGTCACGGCCGTCGATGCGCTTTCCGGTCTTAACAACGGAGCCGCGCATAATGTCCATCTCAACAGCTTTGAAACTGTCGCCAAGAAGGACTGCCTCGGCATCATCGCCTTCCGGCACTTCAATCTCGGCGAACACTTTTTCCTTGATCGCCGCAATCATCTCGTTGCGCTTTTGTTTTTCCGGAGTAGAGAACGCCTCGGCAAGTGCATCGCCTACGAGGGCTTTGACGGCATCCTTGTATTTGCCCTTATCTGGCAACTCGATGTCCCAAGCATCCTTTGCCGCCGTTTCAGCGAGCTTTATGATCGCATCGATGACAGGCTGGAAGTGCTTGTGGCCGAACATGACGGCGTCCAGCATTTGCTTTTCGGATAATTCTTTAGCCTCCGACTCCACCATCATGACGGCGTCCTGTGTGCCGGCAATCACGAGATCGAGAGCGCTTTCCGGCATTTCGTCGAGCATTGGGTTCAAGACGAGGTCGTCGCCGATGAGACCAACGCGGGCTGCTCCAATGGGCCCCAGGAACGGTACGCCCGACAATGTGAGTGCAGCGGAAGCGGCAACCATTCCAACAATGTCGGGATCATTCTCCATGTCGTGGCTGAGAACGGTGATGACGACCTGCGTTTCATTCTTAAAGCCGGGTACGAACAGCGGACGGATTGGCCGGTCGATAAGCCGGGACGTCAAAGTTTCCTTTTCCGTCGGGCGTCCTTCGCGCTTGAAGTATCCGCCTGGTATTTTTCCGGCGGCGTATGTCTTTTCCTGATAGTTGACGGTCAGCGGGAAGAAATCGATGCCGGGTCTGGGGGACTTGGCGGCAACAACGGTCGCCAGGACACTGGTTTCGCCATACTGGGCGAAAACTGCGGCGTCCGCCTGGCGGGCAATATGGCCGGTTTCGAGCTTGAGCGTGCGTCCGCCCCACTCGATTTCAACACGATGGATATCGAACATGCGTTTATCGTCTTTCGTTTCGGTCTTCGTTTCGGTCTTTTTTGTTTGCGGTGCCGTTCTAGAGCAAGATCGAAAGCGGCAAAAGCGCTGGCGATGTGCCTAGGGCTGCAAACACGATCCGCGCCGCGATCCCGTTGGACCCGGCGCGGCATTACTAAACTATCTGTCGCAAGGATTTTGCCCGATCCGCCTGGACCCACATTGAACGGGTAGAACGGAGCGTGGCCATCAGCGGCGGATGCCGTGCTTTTCAATGATGCCCTGGTAGCGTGCCACGTCTTTGCGTTTCACGTAGTCCAGAAGCTGACGGCGTAGGCTGACCATTTTCAGCAGTCCGCGCCGTGAGTGATTGTCTTTCTTGTGTGTCTTGAAGTGTTCCGTAAGGTGGGTAATTCGCTCGGTAAGGATCGCGATCTGCACCTCCGGAGAGCCGGTATCGCCGGGTTTGGTGGCGTTGTCCGCGATAACTTTCTCACGGGTAGCCTTACGCTCTGGCCGTTCCTTCGACATCAGAACTCCTTTCAGAATTTGGGAGACTAAGCGCTTGTATCTCAGCGCTTTTTATCTTTGGAGAAGCCGGGATGTCGTCCAGCAAGGTCCAAAGAAACAGTTCGCGCGAACTTCAAGAAGCGCGCGCGATCCGGGCCTTATACACGATCAGTCCCAACTTGCGAGCAAAAAAGCGCGTCTCATCCAGCACCGCAGCACTCAGCCGGGTTGCTGAAACACCCTGAAGGGGCGCAATTCACCTTTTTCCGCCTCGACCAGAGCGATCAGAATGCCGCGACACGTCGTGTATGCCGTACCAGAAAGAATGGGGGCATCGCGTCCACGCATAATGATGGCCTGGCCGCGCGCCAAACTGGCGGCGTCTGCAGACGAAACAGGCAAGGCGGGAATGTCGTCGAGCGCCGACTCGACTGGAGACAGAAAGCGATCGAGTTCCTCAGGGCCTTGCGCATCCTCAGCGGCGGCCTCCAACTCATCGAGACTGACAGCGTCGTCCTCGCTAAAAGGCCCCACGCGCGTCCGCCGTAGCGCTGTGATGTGGCCGTAGCAGCCCAATTCGCGGCCCATATCTCGGGCAAGCGCACGAACGTAGGTGCCCTTTCCGCAGTCTGCTTCAAAAATAGCCTGATCAGGGTCCGGGCTGGCGACCAGCCGTAAATCATCAATCTGAACCGGGCGGGCTTTGAGTTCGACTTCTTCGCCGCTACGCGCAAGATCGTAGGCGCGTTCGCCCTCCACCTTGATGGCGGAGAAACGCGGCGGAACCTGCATGACCTCGCCAATGAAATCGGGAACGAGACGTTCAATAGCCTCTTGGCTTGGTCGTGCGTCGGCTCGTGTCGTGATTTTTCCCTCAGAATCGTCAGTATCGGTCTCTTCACCCCAGCGCACCGTGAACCGGTAGGACTTTTCGCCATCCATGGCAAAGGAGACAGTCTTTGTCGCCTCGCCGAGCGCCAGCGGCAGGATGCCTGTTGCGAGCGGATCCAGCGTTCCGGCATGGCCCGCCTTTTGCGCCTGAAACAAGCGCTTGATCCTACCCACAGCGTGGGTGGAGGTAAGACCGGAAGGCTTATCCAGGATTAGCCAACCGCTGACCGGCCGGCCCTTTTTACGTCGTGCCATTCCCTAAGTTGTCCTATCAGTTACTGGATAGTGGCAATAGCGGATGCGGAGATAAACGAGGCAGGTGGCGGATCAATCTCCGTTGAGATCCTGCTGCACCTTCGGAGAGTGCAGCAACTCGTCGATGCGCAATGCTTCATCGAAGGTGTTGTCCTCGAAGAACCTGACGTCCGGCACATATTTCAGCGTTACCGCGCGGCCGATCTGGGAGCGAATGAACTTCTTGTTCCGATTGAGCGCGGCGATTACTTGGGCCACGTCGCTACCGCCGAGCGGCATGACGTAGGCTTTCGCCATCTTCAGGTCGGGAGACATGCGCACCTCAGAGATCGTGATGACGTGGCCTGCGATCACATCATCATGAATATCGCCGCGCACCAGCATTTCGGAAAGCGCGTGACGCAGCATTTCTCCAACGCGAAGCTGCCGCTGAGATGGTGTGTTACTGCGCGAGGGCATCTGCCAACTGCCTTTCACTTTTCTTACGGGCTTCCGGCTCTATGCGCGCGAGGACATGGCGCAGAAAACCGGCGCGTTGCTGTTCGCTTGCAAACGCATCGTTGGGAATCAGAAAGTAGAACGTTCCATGCGCAAGAACAGGGCCATCCGGTTCCATGTAGATTTCGCGAATACCGGCCCATTTGAGAAAATAGTCAAGCGTACTCGACCCGAAGCGCACGCCGCGTTCTTCCATGGTGAGGTGTATGGTCTCGTCGAAGTCCACGCGTTGTTGCAATCGGTTGCGCTGGAGGCGGCGCAGGATGAAAAGACCGCCGATAAATGCGCCTACGACTATGAACATCGGCAACCAGGTTTCTTCTGGCGGCAGACCCACGGCCTTGTTGAACATGTAAAGATATTCCGCGGCGCGTTCAGGCCAGGCGATTATCGCGAGCGCAAAGACGATGAAGAAGAGGCGCAATGCCCACGACATCAGCCAAATGTCCCTAAAGGTGTGTCTGTTCGCCGATCGGCTTAGCTTCATGATCCTAGCGTAGGGGACCTTGTAGGAAAGCTTCAGGTTGTCGTGCTCGGACATGCCGACCTCCCGCCTTGTCTTGCGCAATCGATTTTCAAAAAGTGCCAGCGAACTGCCGGTATGTGGGTGATGGCTCCGACACACCGGATTGATCTCAGGCGACGAACCTAGTGTGAAAGTGTGGCACCGTACCGCCACTCATACGCGGTGCCGGAGGAAAAATGCCGCCTGGGTGCTTGTCAGCTCAGCCGATCAATCGTCGAGCGTGCGCTGAACCTTTTCGATGTTGAAACACTCGATAACATCGCCAGCACGAATGTCCTGGTAGTTGGCGAATGCCATACCGCACTCCTGGCCGACCGGAACTTCCTTGACCTCGTCCTTGAAGCGCTTCAGCGTCGATAGCGTACCCTCATGGATAACGACATCATCGCGAATGAGGCGCACCTTTGCCCCGCGTTCCACTTTGCCTTCAGTGACCTGGCAGCCTGCGACCCTGCCGACCTTGGTGATGTTAAAGACCTCCAAGATCTTGGCGTTGCCGAGGAAGATTTCGCGGATCGTCGGCTCCAGCAAGCCGGACATCGCCGCTTTCACGTCATCCACCAGATCGTAGATGATGTTGTAATAGCGGATTTCTATGCCCTGACTTTCTGCAGCCTGCTTGGCTTGCGTGTTTGCACGCACGTTAAAGCCAACAAGAACCGCATTTGACGCCATCGCCAGCGTTACGTCGGATTCGGTGATACCGCCGACACCGGAGTGAATGACCCTTGCTTCAACTTCGTCAGTGCCAAGCTTCTTCAGCGCACCAGTGATAGCCTCCACAGAGCCCTGCACGTCGCCCTTGATGAGAAGTGGGAATTCCTTCCGGCCCGCTTCGTCCTTCAGCGACTGCATCATCTGCTCAAGCGTGCGGCCCGATCCTGCCGGACCGAGCGCCTCACGGCGCTTACGGACACGGTACTCGGTGATTTCACGCGCACGCGCTTCGTTCTCGACGACGGCAAACTGATCGCCTGCTTCAGGCGCAGAATCAAAACCGAGGATCTCAACCGGAACCGAAGGTCCCGCCTTCGCAACGTTCTTTCCGTGGTCGTCGATCAAGGCGCGCACGCGTCCCCACGACGATCCGGCAACGATGATGTCGCCTACGGCCAAAGTTCCGCGCTGTATCAGGACAGTGCCGACAGGTCCGCGGCCACGTTCAAGCTTCGCTTCAATGATGATGCCGTCGGCGGCACGGTTCGGATTGGCGCGTAAATCAAGGAGCTCAGCCTGCAGCGTGATGGCTTCTAGAAGCTTGTCCAGATTGGTTTGCTTTAGTGCAGAAACCTCGACCTCAAGAGTGTCGCCAGACATACTTTCAACGACCACTTCATGCTGCAGCAGCTCGGTGCGAACGCGGCTGGGATCCGCCTGCGGCTTGTCCATCTTGTTGATGGCAACGATGAGCGGGACTTCGGCGGCCTTGGCGTGATTGATCGCCTCAATGGTCTGCGGCATGACGCCGTCGTCGGCCGCAACGACCAAGACGACAATGTCGGTGACTTTCGCACCACGAGCGCGCATTGCCGTAAAGGCTGCGTGACCCGGCGTGTCAATGAACGTCACTTTGTTGCCTGCCGGCGTCGTCACCTGGTAGGCGCCAATATGCTGGGTGATTCCGCCGGCTTCACCAGAAACCACATTGGCTTGGCGAATGGCGTCGAGAAGCGACGTCTTGCCGTGGTCGACGTGTCCCATAATAGTAACCACGGGTGCGCGGGCTTCGCGGGCGTCTTCGGCATCTTCCTCGCCGATGAAGCCTTCTTCAACATCTGCTTCCGACACGCGTTTCGCGGTATGGCCGAAATCCTCAACGATCAACTCCGCGGTGTCCGCGTCAATCACATCGTTGATCTTGTGCATTTCGCCCTGCTTCATCAGGAACTTAATCACATCGACCGCACGCTCCGTCATGCGGTTTGCAAGTTCCTGAATTGTGATCACTTCCGGAATGACGACCTCTCTGGCGATTTTTTCTCGCTGTTGAGGGATACCGGCCGCTTTCATTTTCTCGCGCTCGCGCCGGCGTTTCAACGATGCCAAAGACCGCTCACGCTGCTCGGTGTTGAGCAACTTGTCGACGGTGAGCTTTCCGCGCTCACGGCGCTCGTCACCAGATCTTGACGGTGTACGCTGTTGTTTTCCGCGCTTGTCGCCGCGTCCGCGAGCACCCTCCTCTTCCACGGCACGCGCTGTTTGCACACGGCTGGCACGCTTGGCGTGATCGGGCTTGGCTTCTTCGGCGGGGACGTCCGGTGCCGCGGGGGCGCCTGGCAGCAATATTTCCTTCGGCCGGCCACCGGCACGCGGCATCATCGCGGTATCGAGTGATCTCGTCTTTCCAGGCGTCGATGCCTTCTTATCAGCGTCGCGCTCTTCGCGCTTCTTGGCAGAAGGCTCAGCAGATTTTCTTGCCCCGTCCTTTTTATCTGCTTTTGCGTCTTCGGCAGGCTTTGGTGCTTCGTCTGCTTTTGCAGCGGGAGCAGCTTCCGCCTGTTTTGGCGCTGCAGGTGCAGCCTCTTCAGGCTTGGTCACAGCAGCCTTCGCAGCCGGAGGAGGCGCCGCGGCCGCCTGCTTGCGATCTTCCTCGTCGCGTACCTTTGCTGCGGCAAGCGCCTTGTCGCGGGCTGCCAGCTCTTCGTCCGATAGCGTACGCTGTGCTGCTGCTGCATTCTGTTCCGCAGCGGGTGGTGCGGCGGGCTTTTTTCGAGCAGGCGCTACAGCCGGCTTGGACGCTGGGGCCGCTGTCTTTTCTTTATCAGGCTTCGCTCCCGGTGCCGCCAGCTTGCGCGTCTTGCGCTTCTCGACAACCACCGATTTTGAGCGGCCGTGGCTGAAATTCTGGCGCACATGGCCTGACTCGACCGTACGCTGCAGCGACAGCGGCTTGCGCCCGCCAGTGCGGCTTGGTTTATCGGTTGAGTCTTTCGTTTCCGTCATACGATTTCCGTTCAAAGTCCTAACATCTGGCGACCACCCCCCGCTCTACGCGGCCGGGCGATCCTCAAGCCCGGTCCGGTAACGTGATAGTCGCTCAGTTTCGGCCAGGAGACGTGTCGTCGCCCCGCCATGTATTAAGCCAGCGTGTACCACATTTGACCGGCCCATGGCCAAACTCATTTGCTCGATGGTCAAGCAGGCCACGATTGACGCAGGCTTGCCCGCCGCGGCTGCGACATGCTCGAACTTGCGATCCAGCTTGGTACAACCGCCCGCAGCGGCATCCTGGCCATGCAGTAGGGCGGCTAGCTTGCCCCGCTCAATGGCGGCGTTTACCTGATCAAAACCCGCGACCACGAGGCCTGCCTTATTTGCTAGCGAAAGGGCAGCAAGCGCCCGCTTTAACAGCAGTTTTTCGACCAGTGCTGGCAAGCCGGGATCGACTGAAACGGGCGATTTCAGGCTTCTTGAAAAGGCCTTGGAGGTGATCGCAGCAGCAACGCTTGCCTGATCAGCGCTCACCCAGACACCGCGGCCGGGCAGGTTTCCAGCCAGATCAGGCACAATTGTGCCGTCCGGCCCTGCGACGAAACGGATCAGCTCGCTTGTATTGCGCAGTCGGCGCGTGGCGGCGCACTGGCGCACGGGCTCACCCGTAGCCAGATCAACCGATCCTCCGGCTGGTCGCTGTCGACCGCCCACGCGCTTATCCTTTCTCTCCCTACCACCTTCATCAACCGGGCTGGCCGGTGGTCGGTTCGTTATCATCCGCCGTCACGTCCGCCTGTGCCGTCTGCTCAGGCTCTGCCGCATCCGCCGCTGCAGCCTTCTCCGCCTCGTCTCCTTCGGCGGCTTCAGCCCCTTCTTCGCCATCACCTTCTGGCTCAGGTTCAATCAAGTCTTCCGGTGAAATCCAGCCCGCCTTGATGCGCGCCGCCATGATCATGTCCTCGGCGTCACTGCGGCTAACGTCGAAATTATCCAGAATTCCGGAATGGCGGACCGGTTCGGCGCCCTTCTCCTTCTTACGCTCAATCCAACCGGTGAGATCATCGGTCGCACAATCGGCAAGGTCCTCGACGGTCTTGATCTCGTTCTCGCCAAAAGCAATCATCATCGCAGTGGTGACACCTTCCACCTCAGCAAGTTCGTCGGCAACGCCCAGCTCACGCCGCTTGGCATCGCGTTCCTGTTCCTGCTTTTCAAGGTATTCACGGGCACGAGACTGAATTTCTTCTGCCGTGCTTTCGTCGAATCCTTCGATCTGCGCAATTTCGCTCAAGTCCACGTAGGCGACTTCCTCGATCGAGGCAAAACCTTCCGTGACCAGGAGCTGGGCGATGACCTCATCGACGTCGAGCGAATCCATGAGTAGCTGAGACCGCTCGGCGAATTCCTTCTGGCGGCGCTCGCTTTCCTCTTCCTCAGTCAGGATGTCGATATCCCAGCCTGTGAGCTGGGAGGCCAGCCGGACATTCTGCCCGCGCCGGCCAATGGCGAGAGAAAGCTGCGTTTCGGGCACGACAACTTCGATGCGCCTTGAATCTTCATCAAGCACAACCTTCGTCACCTCCGCCGGGGCAAGGGCGTTAACGACAAAGCCTGCTGCGTCTTCTTCTCCCGGCCACTGAATGATGTCGACTTTTTCGCCTTGCAGCTCGTTGACGACGGCCTGAACGCGCGAACCGCGCATGCCGACACAGGCACCAACCGGATCAACGGAAGAATCGTTGGACGTGACGGCAATTTTGGCGCGTGAGCCAGGATCGCGGGCAACCGACTTGATCTCTACGACGCCATCGTAGATTTCAGGAACCTCCTGGGAGAACAGCTTGGACATAAACTCGGGGCGGGCACGCGACAGGAAGATTTGCGGGCCCCGCTGCTCTTGGCGCACATCGTAAATATAGGCGCGCGTGCGATCACCATAACGAACATTTTCGCGCGGGATCATCTCGTCGCGGCGGATGATGCCCTCAGCCCGGCCCAGGTCGACAATGACATTGCCGTATTCGACCCGCTTCACGGTTCCGTTGACGACCTCGCCAACGCGATCTTTATATTCTTCAAACTGCCGCTCACGTTCGGCTTCGCGGACCTTCTGGACAATGACCTGCTTGGCGTTCTGGGCCGCCACACGACCAAAGTCTAGCGGCGGCAACTCCTCAGTAATCAGGTCGCCGGCCTGTGCGTCCGGATTATCCCGCTGAGCTACTTCAACCGAAATCTCGGTCGCATCGTTTTCGACTTCCTCAACGATCGTGGTCACACGCGTGAGCCTGGTCTCGCCGGTCCGCGGATCGATTTCGCAGCGAATGTCGTTCTCCGCTCCGTAACGGGAGCGGGCTGCTTTTTGAATGGCGTCCTGCATGGCCTGAATGACAATCATTCGGTCAATCGACTTCTCGCGCGCCACTGCGTCGGCAATCTGAAGAAGCTCCAGACGGTTTGCGCTGATTCCAGCTACGCCCATTTTGCTTCAGTCCTCCAAGTCATCCGGCTCTGCTCCGTCGTGAAGCGATTCGCCGGCTTTGGCCTTTTCCTTCGAGCGCCGCAGCGCTTCGCGAACAAGTTCATCTGTCAGCACAAGCTTGGCTTCGCCGATCAGATTGACAGGAACACCTAGAACCGTTCGGCCGACGTCCTTCAGGTCAACCTCGATCCGTATTTCCCCGTCCTCAAATCCTTCCAGCCGGCCACGAAATCGGCGGCGGCCGTCGACCAATTCGGTCAGTTCAATTTTCGCTTCATGACCGGACCAGGTTTCGAAATCAGTAGGTCTAACCAATGGCCGGTCTATGCCGGGCGATGAAATTTCCAGCCGGTAGGCGCCCGGAACCGGATCGTGAACGTCCAACACCGGCGATAGCTGGCGGGATATCGATTCGCAATCATCAACGGTGATCGACCCGTCCGGCCGTTCCGCCATGATCTGTAACGTTTTGACGTCTCCGCCTGACACATGCACCCGCACAAGCCGAAAGCCCAAATCCTCCAAGACAGGCTCCACGAGGGCTGCTACTGCACCCGCCAACCCCGCCTCGCGGATAAAGCGATCGCTCGATGCGCCGCTCTCGCTCGTCACCATTCGCCAGTTGAACCTGTGTTGCTGAGCTCGACCGCGCCTTCCCAAAACAAAAAGAGCGGACCCAGAGGGCCCACTCTCAGAGTTGAGATGATCATGAGCACGTCAACAGTACGTGAGCAGCGCGCCGGTTGCAAGCTCATTGTGAAGCTTTTTTGTGCATGTTGTGGTCGTCGTAAACCACAGGCAGCTATGTGCACGCGTTCACATGAGCGGCACCGGCAGATGTCGAGGTGATGGCCTTCTGCGGTTTAATCCTGTGTGCGTTCAAATGCAAAAAAATAGCTGCGCCTGCCTTCGCGCACGGCTTTTTGCTCGTAGCGCGTGGCCGGCCAATCATTGGGGCGCTTGCGCCAATCGCCGGGCTCATCGACCAGCCAGCGAAATTGACCGGAATGCTGATACGCGATCAGAAGCGTCCGCGCGTAATCACCGATGTCGGTGGCCACCCGCAGCCTTGACGTGCCCGGGTGCATGACTTTCGCGAGCATCGCCAAACTTTCCGCGTTAACCAAACGGCGCTTGCGGTGGCGCGTCTTCGGCCAAGGATCGGGAAACAGCACATACGCACGATCAATGCAGGCTCGTGGCAGCCAGCGGAGCACATCGCGCGCATCGTTGGCATAGAGGCGAATGTTGGTGAGTTTTCGTTGGTCGATGGCCGTCAACGCCTTGACGACACCGTCGATGAAAGGCTCGCAGCCTATGAACCCCGTATCTGGGTGGCGTTCGGCCTGCCAGATGAGGTGTTCAGCACCGCCAAATCCAATTTCCAAAGCAAACGTCTCGACAGGCCCGGCAAACAGTTCAGCCAGCCGCACCGGCGGTGGATTGGAAACGTCGAGCCCCACGCGCGGCAGCAGAGTGTCCAACAGGTTCTGCTGACGCGTACTTAGTTTTCGCCCCGACCGTCGTCCAAATGAACGAAGCTCGCGGCGATTTTGTTCTGACTCGCTCGTCATCATGCCAGCGATATAGAGCGCTTCAGTGCGAGATGGAATTGTTAAGACGCGTCAAATTTGGCGCACCCGATCACGCAACCGCCGCCTTGATCTTGTCAGCAAGATCCGTGCGCTCCCAAGAGAAACCGCCGTCATCGTCAGGCTTGCGGCCGAAGTGACCATAGGCGGCGGTGCGCGCGTAAATCGGACGGTTGAGGCCGAGGTGCTCGCGAATGCCCCGTGGTGTCAGAGACATGACTTTTCCGAGCGCTTTTTCCAAGCTGGCCTCGTCAACCGTGCCGGTGCCATGCGTGTCGACATAGATCGAAAGCGGTTCGGCAACGCCAATGGCATAGGCAAGCTGAATGGTGCAACGCTCAGCCAAGCCGGCGGCAACAACGTTCTTTGCCAGGTATCGAGAGGCGTAGGCCGCCGAACGGTCGACTTTGGTCGTGTCCTTGCCGGAGAACGCTCCGCCGCCGTGCGGGGCCGCGCCGCCGTATGTGTCAACGATGATCTTTCTGCCCGTTAGGCCGCAGTCGCCGTCAGGTCCGCCAATGACAAATTTTCCTGTCGGATTGACATGCCACACGGTGTCATCGCTGACCCACTCAGAGGGCAGCGTGTCGCGAATATAGGGTTCGACGATTTTGCGAATGTCGGCCGACGACAGTGAGGGATCGAGGTGCTGCGTGGAGAGAACGATCTGCGTCACTGCAACCGGCTTTCCATTTTCGTAGCGCACGGTGACCTGGCTCTTGGCATCGGGCCCAAGCTTTGCTGCGTCACCCTTTTTTGCCTTACGCGCTTCGGCAAGTACTTCGAGAATTTTGTGGCTGTAGTAGATGGGTGCCGGCATAAGCTCAGGCGTTTCCGTGCACGCATAACCGAACATAATGCCCTGGTCGCCGGCACCCTCATCCTTGTTGCCGGCTTGGTCAACACCCTGAGCGATATCGGCTGACTGTGGGTGCAGCAACACATCAATGTTGGCGTTGGCCCAGTGGAACCCATCCTGCTCGTAACCGATGTCCTTAATGGCATCGCGGACGACACCGCAGATCATATCCACGGAGACCGTTTCAGGGCCGCGGGTCTCGCCTGCTATGACAACCTTATTGGTCGTTGTCAGCGTTTCACACGCGGCACGGATCTGCCAGGGATCGATCCCGGCTTTCGCGCCCTCGCGGTAAAACAGGTCCACGATTTCATCGGAAATCCGGTCGCTGACCTTGTCGGGATGACCCTCAGATACGGATTCGCTGGTGAACAGGTAGGATGTGCGTGCCAAGCTCGCCCCCAAGATTGAAGCTAGGTTGTGAAGGAAATTGGCTGGGTTGTCGCAATCTTTGCACCTTTGGTCAAGGGCACACAAAACACGTGTACATAAGGGCTATTGGAGTAATTCGGGATCGGTGGAGGAGACAGCGCGACTCAAACCGACGGGGCAAGAGCGCAAACGCTTTGCCTCAGCGCCAGACCAGGCATGTGAGAGGTTTGTAACGTGTAGCCGATTGGAAGGGGTGAAAGGCCGGTTGGGCTTGCTACTCGCTGTTTTGAGGACCATCGGCCAGCGAGCGTATCAATTCTACGACCGAGCGGCGGACGCGCGGATCGGAAACGCGGACAAAGGCCTTGTTCAGTTCAAGGCCCTCGCGGGTCGAAAGAAATTCGACCACATAGCTTTCTGCAGGCTGATCAGCAAATCCAGGTGCGAGGTCCGCCTCATTGGATGTCGAGGGTGCCTCGTCGTAGAAGAACTGTACGGGTACGCCTAAGACCTGAGCGAGATCGAAAAGGCGGCTGGCACCAATGCGATTGACCCCTTTTTCATACTTCTGAATCTGCTGGAACGTCAGGCCCAAGTGCTCGCCAAGTTTTTCTTGGCTCATGCCCAACAGCATACGACGCAACCTCACCCTGCTTCCGACATGGACATCCACCGGATTTGGGCGCCGAGCATTGCGTTCGTCGCTTGCAGTATCAACGTCAGCTGCTCGCTGTTTCGCCATCTATTCCTCGTTGCGGCATGACCGGCATTGTGAGTTGGGCCGGTTGCCGTACCTTCTACAGGTTGCTCGCATTTTCTAACGATTTCAGCATCCGCCGATCACATCGGCAGGTCATCGACCGTCACACATAAACTTGCCAGCGCCTGTCCCCTAAGTTGCTATTTTTGGTCACCAATTGTCATGCATGCGATGGTACCAATCGCTGCCCATTCGTAGGTGTTGGGGCGACATACGTCAATTATCCGTGTTCATCGTGGTGTGTACGGCGTGGAATACGTAAGCAGCCGTTTACCCTCAAGAGCGCCGGCTCAGCTGGGTCAATTTCCGCCAATACGTTGATTCATGGGGCTGAGGGCCGAAAACTGCCGGCAGATTATGAATAAAATTAAGAATAACAGTGCGTTGACTATGAAGACAATGTCTCCAAAGCGGGCATAAAGTGGTGCTGCGAGAGCGCTGGGAAGCTCGGAATCGATTGTCCCGCGTGCATCCAATTCAAGCCTATGAAGGACGCGGCCGACCGGATCGACGACCGCGGAAATCCCGTTATTGGCTGCGCGAAACAGTGGCAAACCTTCCTCGACTGCGCGCACGCGGGACTGATGGAAATGCTGGTGGGGCCCGGTGGTCGAACCGAACCATCCGTCATTCGTGACGTTAATGAGTACTCCGGGCCGATTGTCGCCTTGCACAATGGTTGTCGGGAAAATGGCTTCGTAGCAGATCAGAGCGCCAATTGGAGGCAAGCCAGGCACGTGAAGCAGCGGTCGCGGTTTATCCCCCGTTGAGAATCCTCCACGCATGCGCGTAAGCTGTTGCAGGCCAATGGCTTCGAGCGTCTGTTGAAACGGTAGATATTCTCCGAATGGGACGAGGTGGATCTTGTCGTAGAGAGCCGCCAGCCCGCCGCCGCGACCGAACACCATCATCGCGTTGTAGATCTGCCGTCGTTCGCCTGCATTATTCGTCTGCCCGCTGGGCTGCTTTGCACGAAGGGCACCGGTAATCAGATAGGCACCCGGCGCTAGAAGCTTGCCAATGGCTTCAATGGCAACAGGTTGGTCCAACGGAAGGAAAGGCATTGCCGCTTCCGGCCAGATCAGGTGCGTGATGCCCTTGAGGTCATCGCGTGTGCCGTCCGGCTGTTGCTGCGACAAGTTTAGGTGCGTTTGAAAAATTGCAGCCTGCTTTTCGCGCATCCACTTCTCTCGTTGCGCGATACTCGGCTGCACAAGGCGTATACGCACGTTATCGGCCAACCGTGTCGGAGAACTGGAAAGTTGCGCATGGCCGTAAGCCAGCATGGCAGCAAGCGGCATCAGAGTGGTTGCTGTAATCAGCAACAACGGTCGGCCAACGAGGACTTTGGAACCAACCCGGTCGGAACTAGGCCCCGCGGATTTCCTCGTCCGGCCCGCATCGGCAAGCACAACGAGGGGTGCTGCAAATACAAGGACCGTCCACAGCGTCAACCCGTAAATGCCGACAAGACCGGCGGACTGCATCAATTCAAGTGGAAAGGTCAGCGCATATCCCAGTGTATTCCAAGGAAAGCCTGTAAGAATGTGACCGCGCAGCCATTCGGCGCCGCACAGCGCAAGTGCGAGACCAACAATACGGCCGACACCCTGCGAAAGTGGCCACAGGTAAGACGCAAGCGCCGAACTGAGTGCATAGAACAGCGCAAGACCAGCGGGCATCAATGTTACTGCAAAGGGTAACAGCCAACCAAAAACCTCAGCTTCGACGAGAAATGCTTCGCCGACCCAAAACAGCCCGAAAAAAAAGTAGCCGAAGCCAAACCACCAGCCGTCGAGCGCAGCGCGTCGCAAACTCAGCTGCCGGCTGAACAGACGTGACTCAGGCCGTGCGGCTGGCTGTCCTTCGTTGCCGGGTCGTGCGCAGGCGCCGTCGATTAGCCAAATCCATATGGGGAGCGTCAGGAATAATACCGGCGACCAAAAAAATGGTGCCATGGCCAGCACACTTAAGCTACCGGCGAGAAAGGCAAGGCCCGCGCGACGCCAGCCAGTGGTGCGGGCGGTCGCATCGGCCCATCCTGCGCTGTAGGCCTGCATGCTGCTGTACGCTGATTTGGGATTTGCGCGCGCTGCGGTCATCGGCGGTCTTGGCCTCAATCAATCCATCTGGTCATGGTTCGGATAACTGACGCGCTGCTTTGTGAACGCCCTGGCTAAAGAGAAAATAGATTGGTTGGCGGGACGCCCTCAATCGCTCTTTGCTGAGCGTTTCTGATCAGTGCGTGGACCATCAGCGGGCGCGCGGGCGCGAGCAACCTCCTCTGGCTGCTGTTTCTTGTAGTAAATTTTCAGCTTCTTTACACGACGTGCATCCGCATCCAGAACTTCAAACTCAAGGCCTGAGCTGTGGCGCACAATTTCTCCGCGCGCAGGAACACGCCCAACGATTGTAAAGACCAAACCGCCAAGCGTATCGACGTCTTCCTCTTCCTCAGGCGTCATGAACTTTGCGCCGATGTGTTCTTCGAGTACGGAGACAGGGGTTCTTGCCGAGGCGACAAGACCCAGTTTGGGATCTTGAACGATGTGGGCAGCTTCTGCTTCGTCATGCTCGTCTTCGATTGCGCCAACGATTTGTTCTACCAAATCCTCAATGGTGATCAGACCATCGGTACCCCCATACTCATCAACGACAAGCGCCATATGGCGGCGCGTCGATTGCATGCGTATCAACAGATTCATTGCGGGCATCGACGGCGGAACAAAGAGCACGGGCCGGCGGATTTTCGTTACAACGGAGACGGGTCGAGACAGATCAAGGGCGTTCAACGCAACAACTGTGGGTGCGCCCGTCGACTTAGGGTCGGAGGATTTTTTGGTTTGCTTTTTGCTTGATGCATTTGCTTCCGCCATCAGCCAACGAAAGAGATCCTTGATGTGAATCATCCCACGCGGGTCATCCAACGTTTCGTTGAAGACGGGAACACGAGATACGCCGGCATTCTCGAAGGTGGCGATTAGGGACCCGATAGACTCATTCTCCTCAACCGCGATGATGTCCGCACGCGGCACCATGACGTCTTCAACCCGGCTTGCGTTGAAGGTCAATAAGCGCAGAAACATTTCACGCTCTTCGGTGGAGAGCGATTCTTCCCCGGAGCCGCCGTCCTCGCGCAACAGGTACTCCAGCGTGTCGCGGAGCGTTTGGCCGCCGGGAAGGCCGAGTTTGGATTTTAAACTGCCGAACCATCCGGGCGCGCCATTGCCCCGTTGCTCTTCCTGTTCGGTTTTTGATTCCAGTGTGGGTCGTGAGCCTTCAACGCTCATCTCAAATCCAAGTCCATGTTGCTCGTTTGTTAGATTTGCAGCCTCGTAAGCCGGACTGCCGGGTTGCACATTTCAGGTGCAAATGCTGTCTCCAATTATGCCTGCTGTGGTTCGACGGCATGATCGTCTCCCGAATGCGGGTTGGGCACACCTATATGCTCCAGTATTTTCGTCTCCAGTCCTTCCATGTGCCGGGCATCCTTTTCCGTTTCATGGTCATAACCGAGTAGGTGTAACAACCCGTGAACAACCAAATGCTGCAAGTGTTGTTCGGGCGGTCGCCTCAGTTCACTCGCTTCGCGCATGACGGTTTCAACGGCAAGTATGATGTCGCCAATAAACACGGGTTCGTTCGCGCTGCGCAATTCCTCTGCCGCAAGGGCAGGCGTACGAGCTGAGGGAAAAGACAGCACATTGGTCGGCGTATGCTTACCACGATAGGTGCCATTGAGTTCGGCAATGCGGATGTCATTGGAAAGCGCGATTGCCGCGGACTGTCCGTTAACCTCGTCTAGCAGAGAGATGCTGAGCGCCGTGGCGGCACGGTGAACTTTGGTGGCGACATCTTCAATTGCAGACCAGCCGTCGTCTTCTACAAATACCTCTACGACGATGCCCGATGGCGACGAACGTTGGTCGGCCTCGGTATTGGCGATGCTGGCTCGGGTGTCTGCTGAGCGCCTACTGTCACTTGGATCGGTCATGGTCTCTTCGGCCCTATTGGGCCTTGTCGTAAGCGTCGACGATACGCGCCACGAGGTCACGTCTGACGACATCGGCGCCAGTGAAACGAATGGATGATATTCCCTTTACACCATTGAGTAGATCGACGGCCTGCTCAAGACCCGACAACATGCCGACCGGCAAATCCACCTGACTGGGATCACCTGTGACCACCATCTTGGACTTTTCGCCCAAGCGGGTAAGGAACATTTTCATCTGCATGCTCGTAGTGTTTTGAGCCTCATCCAGGATTACAAATGCATTCGTCAATGTGCGACCGCGCATGAAGGCAAGCGGCGCGATTTCAATGATACCGTTCTCGATATCCCGTTCGACTTTTTCCGGTGAGAGGACGTCATAGAGTGCATCGTAGAGCGGTCGCAAATAGGGATCCACTTTGTCCTTCATATCGCCTGGTAAAAAGCCGAGACGTTCACCCGCTTCGACGGCCGGGCGCGACAGAATAATACGCTCGACTAGATTTCGTTCCAGGTAACTGGCGGCACAGGCCACCGCTAGATACGTCTTGCCGGTTCCGGCAGGCCCGATACCGAACACCAGGTCCTCGTCGATCATCGCGCGGATATAATCGCTCTGTAACGGTGTGCGCGCCCTGATCACCCGACGGCGGGTTGCGATTTCAGCCTGGCCGCTGGATTTGGTTCCAGCAGCTTGCTGGCGCTGGTGCCGGATTACACCGTCAAAATCGCCACCAGCCACATGGACACCCGACGACACCTGGTCGTAAAGCGCTTCAAGAACGTGACGGGCAAGTTCACAGTCTTCTTCGCTGCCGGTCAGCGTAACGACATTGCCATGCGCATGCGCAGAGATACCTAGGCGGTCTTCAAGAAGGGCCAGATGCTGATCGTATTCCCCCAACAGGTGGGTCAAATGCCGGTTGTCCTCGAAGGGAACCTCAAGTCGAAACTGCGCGGACGGCGTCTTGGATGCGCCCCCCGGCTGTATGGCGGTTTGTCCGCGAATATCAGTCAAACAGGTCCTCTCCTAAATCCGGCAACCGCTGCCGCCTATCGTGCCGGAATACACCGGGGATTAAGCGCGCTCGCCGCCACGACAGCGTCGCCGCCCATTCGGCTCATGCTTCCAACATGCCAATTCCGGCCGCCGAAGTGAAGCAAAAGCACCGATATCTGGCAAACACGCCACTCTTGCGGCAATGGCTTAGCAGCAATAATTTCCAGTAACTCCAGGGCATCCAGCACAGCTCAGGCGTGCGTTTTTGCGGGAGGATGGGGCGAATTCGCCGACCAAATCCGCCTCATCCAAGCTTTAAGCTGCGTTTATGACACCGGCCATGCTGTTGCGGCTGGCGCCTCTGATCTCCACAGGAATAATCTGGCCCAGCAAGTCGTCAGCCGCCTCCACGTGAACCGCCTGCAAAAACGGTGAACGCCCGACAAGTTGCCCCGGACCCCTGCCTGCGCGCTCCAGCAACACAGGAAGCGTACGGCCGATACAGCTTTCGTTGAACGCGATCTGCTGGGCATCCAGCAGGCGTTGGAGGCGCTGAAGGCGTTCGCTGCGGTCCTCATCGGCAATCTGATCGTCGGCATTCGCGGCCGGCGTTCCCGGCCTGGCGCTGTACTTGAACGAGTAAGCTTGCGCGAATCCGATCTCCTCGACGAGCGCAATTGTCTGCTGGAACTCCTGTTCGGTTTCGCCGGGAAATCCAACGATGATATCAGTCGACAACGCAAGGGCAGGGTTGGCTTCCCGAATGCGATCCACGAGGCGGCGATAGTCATCTGCCGTATGCCTGCGATTCATTGCCGCGAGGATTCTG
Organism: Hyphomicrobiaceae bacterium; assembly: GCA_965222485.1. Classification (GTDB taxonomy): domain Bacteria; phylum Pseudomonadota; class Alphaproteobacteria; order Rhizobiales; family Hyphomicrobiaceae; genus CBDCUC01. The sequence goes on along the minus strand of CBDCUC010000040.1, from coordinate 275,874 downwards.
TCCGAGCCTGCTTGGAATGGTAAGTGCAGGTACGGCATCAGCTTTGGTTCGTCGGCATGAACCGCAATTAGATCATCGTCCATGTCGCGCGGGTGGCTCGTCGTATAGCGCAGCCGTTCGATACCATCGATCTTTGCCAGGTAGCGAATGAGGTTTGCCAACGACCAGGTTTCGTTGTCGGCGCCAACGCCGTGGTAAGCGTTCACATTCTGGCCAAGCAGCGTGATTTCCTTAACACCGGCTTCGACAAGTCGGATTGCTTCGGCGGCAAGGTCTTCGACGGGACGCGAATATTCCATGCCGCGCGTATACGGAACGACGCAGAAGGTGCAAAACTTGTCGCAGCCTTCCTGCACGGTCAGAAACGCGGAAGGCGCACGGTTTCCCATCCGCTGCGGCAACTTTGCAAACTTATCAACTTGAGGAAACTCGGTATCGACGAGACGCGAGCCTCCAGCATTTGAACGCGCAATCAGCTCGGGCAGACGATGATAACTCTGCGGACCGATGACCAAATCAACGACGGGCGCACGCGCTGAAATTTCCTCGCCTTCAGCTTGTGCGACGCAGCCTGCGACTGTGATCAGGGTGTCCTTGCCTTCGCTCGCGCGTGCTTCCTTGAGCTGACGGATGCGGCCAAGCTCGGAGTACACCTTTTCGGCTGCCTTTTCGCGTATGTGGCAAGTGTTGAGGATCACAACGTCTGCGTCGTGCGCTTGCGTCGTTTCTTCATAGCCATGCGGCGCCAACGCCTCGGCCATACGTTCTGAGTCGTAAACGTTCATCTGGCAGCCGTACGTTTTGACGAACACCTTCTTCGCCTGACGCGTACTGACCGTTTTCAAAACGTTCTGTTTCTGGTTGTTGTTACCGGTCAATTCGTTCGCTCAGTCGTTCTTGTTTCAATTTTTCAGGCGTAGGCCGTGTTGCAGGCTTGCCGCTTTGGGCCGGTCCGGAAATGCGCGCGTGCCATGCCGCGGGGCGTTTACATAGAACGAGCCGAAGAGGCCCGACTAAACCCAATTACCGCTGGCTCTTTTGGCAGGTTTTCGCCTTGCCCTCAATTCCTGGTTTGGGCTGACGACCTGAATTGGCTCATCGTGTGGCTTGTTGCGCAGAATTCGGACGACACCTTCGCGGACCTTGCCTTCGCTCTCGCGGGCCAAATGCTTGCGGTCCTGAAATTCATCGAGCGGCACCGGTGGGCCAATCACTATTCGCACATCCAGCGGGCCCGATTGGAACAGCCGCCACGCATGTCCGGTCATTTCCATATCACCGTACCAGCCAACGTGGGCACGGTCCGCGCGTCCCAATGGAATGCCGTGGATATGGGTGTAGACCATGGAAAGTGTCTGCACCACGGTGTTAGCGGGCGCGGAAACTTCGGCTGTATCGCCGTTGACCAGGCGTTGCGCTGGTTTGGCGGCGGCAAACAACGAGGTCATGAACGGCAGCACCCTATTGCCATCACTTGAGGTCCCTTCCGCGAACAGGACGAGCGTGTCGCCACGTGAAAGACGTTTGGCAATTTCCGATGTTGTTTCCACAACCGAGGTGCGGCGCTCGCGGTCCACGAATACGGATCGTTGCAGGCGCGCAAGTGACGACACAAATGGCCAGCCTCCAACTTCCTTTTTAGCTATGAATGACACCGGCGCGACGGCTGACAACACCGGGATATCCAACCATGACGTGTGATTTGCAATGAGCAGTACTGGTCTGTCGGGAGCAACTTCACCGGTGATGTTAAACCTGACGCCCAACAACCGGCAGACCTGACGGTGGTACCAGTGCGGAAATTGGCGTGCATGCTTTGTCGACAAGCGCAAAAGCGCTGCTTGTACCGGCATCAGTGGAAGTGTCAGCGCGGCAAAACCGGCAAGAATCGCGACGGCCCTCAGTTTCCCAACGGCACCGTGACTTTCTTTGACCATTTGGGTAATCCGCGCGTCTTGCATGCTTCAAATTGAAATATTTCAAATGGCGCGCGACAACACCAGTGCGTCGACAGACGTGTTGTCTTGGCGCTTGTAGTATCCGGCACGACTGCTGACCTGCTCGAACCATAGCCTGTAGTAAAGCGACAGAGCCGCGGTGTTGTCGGCCGCAACGTCGAGGAACACCCGCTTTACCTCGGCACGTTGCAATGCCCGCACAAGTCCTTCAACCAACATGCGGCCGAGACCGTGTTTTTGATACTCAGGCAACACGCCGACCGAAATTATTTCCGCCTGGTCGGCTGCGATCTGTCCAATGATGAATCCGGCGCTGACAGGCGGTTGCGGCGCTTCGCTGACTTCGGCCGTATCGCGAACCTTCGCAATCAATGCGCTCGAGCCAGGGTTATCCAATAGTCCCCGCACACCTGCTTCGTCCCACGGCGGGTCGAATAGCTGGGCGTGTAACTCAGCAATTTCACCTGACCGTTCGATATCTGCCCACAGGAGGCTGACTAATCTGGGATCGATGCCGAATGGTCCCTCACTCGTTTGGTTTGGCACGCTCATGTGCTTATCCGGGCAATTGGCGATTTCGCTTGAGGCTTTGCGTCTGCCGGTCGAAGGTAAAGCGGTTTTGGGGGATTGAGCAACTCACATTGCGTGGCCAAAAGGTCGGCCGCATCAGGAAGAAGGTCCACTGGGCCGAGGTCGATCTTTTTTGCGAGATGTTGAGCAGCTTCAACAACGCTTGGCGCGCCTGAGCCGACGACAACTGCGGACCGTTCGGCGATTTTCGTGGCTGCGCCTGCAAGATCAAAAAGTTGCGGATCGTCGTACGGAGCTCCGTTGGCGAACACTTGGACGTAAAACTGGCCCCGCCGAGCATCCACCGCAACAGCAATGTCACGACCAGCGCCATTTTCTGCCAATCCGGCTGCCGCTTTCCGCGCCATCACGGCCAGGCTGGTTGCGCCATATACCGGCAGATCTGTTGCCAATGAGAGGGCACGCGCCGCCGCGACAGCGATCCGCGTGCCCGTGAATGTACCTGGACCGGACGTAATGGCGAGACCGTCGAGCTCGGCAAATCCAAGCCTCGCCTCTTTCATCACCTCTTTTATCATCGGCATAAGACGCGAAGCATGGCCTTGCTCCATACCTTCGAAGCGGGCTGCCAAAATCTCAGCGCCGCCGCCGAACGTACCCAGACTACCGACAGCGGCGGAGCAAGCTGCAAAGCTCGTATCGAATGCCAGTATCTTCATATGTGCGCTGCCATCTCCTTGGGTGGCGGTATTGAACTCTTACCATCCGGGCAAGTGCCCAGATTGCCAGCATGAGGATCAGTTTGGCATTCTGCCAATCAGATGATCTGCGCCATTTCGTCGAATGCGAAGCGCGGGCTCCTGTCAAATATCGAAGCAGGATCTCCGTAACCTAGATTGCAAAGAAAATTTGAGCGGTAGGACGTGCCCGAAAGGAACTCGGAATCGACGCCAGCCGGATCAAACCCGGACATCGGGCCGCAATCAAGGCCCAGCGCGCGCGCCGCCATGATCAGGTAGGCGCCTTGAAGTGTGGCGTTCCTGAATGCCGTGTCCTCGATCTTCTTTTGCTTGCCGACAAACCACATTCGCGCGTTCGTGTGGGGAAAGAGCTTGGGCAGCTTTTCATAAAACTCCATATCCTGGGCGACGATGACGCAAACGGGAGCCGCCATCGTTTTTTCCGCGTTGTTGTCCGAAAGAAACGGTTTGAGCCGTTGCTTGGACGCGGCAGATTTCACAAATACAAGGCGGGCGGGTGAGCAATTCGCGCTTGTCGGTGCCATCTTCATAGTGTCGACAAGGCGTACAAGCAGCTCATCAGGCACATCACGGTCTTGCCAACCGTTGTACGAGCGCGCTGAAAAAAACAGCTGATCGAGTGCTGCTTGCTCTAATTCTTGAGCGGACATCGTTACCCCCCTTCACGCGACTTCGACAAAAATTTGCGGACCCAATTTGGCTCCAGTGGATGGGACCAGCGCCAGATGGCTTACGCTCAACAGTGAGCATGCACCAAGTCGCTCCCAATAAGAAACCCCGCGGGCAAACGCGGGGTTTGGCTGATACTTGTCAGAGAATTCCCCGGGGTTCGGCTGCGCCCCCAAGTTGCTCCTTATGCCGCAACCGCTTGGACTTCCTGAACCTCTGGGCAGAAGTGGCGCAGCAGATTTTCGATACCGTGCCGGAGCGTCGCTGTGGACGACGGACAGCCGGAGCACGCGCCGCGCATGTGCAAATACACAATTCCGTCGCGGAAACCTGAAAATGTAATATCGCCGCCATCCTGCGCGACAGCGGGGCGGACACGCGTTTCCAACAACTCCTTGATTGTTGCAACAACCTCTTCATCAGCAGGATCGTAGTTACCTACCTCGTCGTCGTTGGCACCACCTTTGTCGACGACAGGCGTGCCGGACATGTAGTGTTCCATGATGACCCCGAGGATCATGGGCTTCAGGTGCTGCCATTCGCCATCGGACTTCGTCACGGAAATAAAGTCTGAGCCGAAAAATACGCCATCGACGCCATCGATATCGAACAGCCTCGTAGCTAGCGGAGAGGCGGATGCGTCGGACTTGTCGCGAAAATCAGCGGTGCCGCTTCCCAGAACGGGCTTTCCCGGGATGAACTTCAGAGTGGCCGGGTTGGGCGTGGCTTCGGACTGGATGAACATTTCTTGCGTCCTCATTTCTGTTGATCGCCGCAAACCACCGCAATTACAGCGACGGAAAGAGCCTGATGTTGGCTGACCAGCGATATCTGCCGCCGGGACAAGGGCCGTGGCGGTCTTTAGAATTGTTCTAGGTTCAGGATATAAGTGAAATTAGCCGGCAAGTCGAGCCTGGACTGCCGAAATCCACCAATCAACTCTTTGAAAGTCGCCTCATGCCAGGGCCTTGATCTGCTCCAGATCGAGATGTCCGGGCACTATTGTGATCGGAATGGGAAAATTACCGGCAACTGCGCCAGCCGCAATGGAGGAGACCAGCGGGCCTGGACCCTTTTTTTGATCGATCGCGGCGCCCAGAACCAGAATTGCCACGTCGACGTCCGACTCAATGGCCTCCAGAATCGCTTCGCTCTTGGTGCCTTCCTTGATCAGTTCTTCGGAAGCCACATTGTCAAAACCTATATTATTGAGTTTGCGACGGAACAGACGAAACAGAGCCTTGGCCTTCGCCGTCTCCTCCTCCAACTGGACCTGGCGCACGCCCATCCAGTGTTGAAACTGTTGCGGCTCGATGACGTAGCACATCACGATAGAACCGGAAGAGTGCGCAATTCGGCTGGCGGAGTAATACAGGGCGGCTTCCACCTCATCGCTGTCATCAACAATGAGAAGAAATTTCCGGTTGTGCCCGGCTTCGAAGGATCGGCGCTTTTCCATGTCGACATGCTGCCATTGGATAAAACTACCGACAAGCCGTTTCATGCCGCAGGTGTGATGTTGCACCTGCGTGGCAGTACCGCGGAACAAGCCGACATTTTGAGGAGACGCTAAGGCGTGGATTTCACGATCGCACGAAACCAATGACGTCCTTGGCTTCTTCAATGATGGGGGCGGCGATTGCACGGGCGCGTTCGGCACCGTCGGCCAAAATACGATCTATCTCGGCAGTATCATTCATCATTTGCTTGATGTCCTCGCTAAGAGCACCCATGCGCTCAACGGTCACTTCGGCCAGCGACTTTTTAAAGTCTGAAAATTGTGCACCGGCGAAATCGGTCAGGACTTCAGCTTTGTTCTGGCCCGACAGTGCGGCAAAAATTCCAATGAGGTTTTGTGCCTCGGGACGCTCAGCAAGGCCCTCTTCCTCTCCCGGCAGAGGATCAGGATCTGTTTTCGCCTTCTTGATCTTGCGGGCAATGGCGTCCTTGTCGTCGGTCAGATTTATTCGCGAGAGATCAGATGGATCCGACTTCGACATTTTTTTGGTGCCGTCGCGCAAGCTCATCACCCGCGTCGCTGGACCGGTTATGACCGGCTCGGGCAACGGAAAGAACAGGCCATCGTCATGGCCGTTTGCGCGAATGGATTCCGCAAAATCATTGTTGAATTTCTGCGCTATGTCGCGGGCTAGTTCCAAGTGTTGCTTCTGGTCCTCGCCGACGGGCACGTGCGTGCCACGATATGCGAGAATATCGGCCGCCATCAAGTTGGGGTAGGCGAACAAACCAACGGACGCGTTTTCGCGATCCTTGCCTGCCTTTTCCTTGAACTGGGTCATGCGGTTGAGCCAGCCCAGCCGTGCGACGCAGTTAAATATCCACGCAAACTCAGCGTGGGCGGCAACCTGGCTCTGATTGAATAGAATACTTTTTTTGGGGTCGAGCCCGGCTGCGATGTAGGCGGCGGTCACCTGCCTGATGGACTGGCGCAGCTCTTCTGGGTCCTGCCAAACTGTGATGGCATGCAGATCGACGACGCAGTAAATACATTCGTGCGTCTTTTGCAGTTCGATCCACTGCAACATCGCGCCAAGGTAGTTGCCAAGGTGCAGGCTGCCAGTGGGCTGCATGCCTGAAAAGACACGTTCTTGAAATGCCATCTTCTCACTTTCGATCAAAAGAACCACACCCAGAACGAACATCTGTTGGGTCTGGCCGGTCTCATTGTTGTTGATGTGCAGCGGGGCGCAAGCGTGCTGCGAGAACTTAAATCCGGCGGGTTATGGCCCGCCACGATGTCAACCGCAAGCCCTTGCTCAATGTTCCTTTCGCGGGAGGTCAAAACGGCTCTCTGGCCGAGGGATACATCAACGCCGGAACGCCTGGGCAAACCGGCGGAAGCTCACCGTGCCCGTTGCAATGGCAACGGTGAAAAACGAAATGACGCCAAGCGCCACAAGCACGGTAAGCCCGGCGATCTGGTGGGCGAGACCCGCCTCGGCAGCCAAATGAGCTGAGAAGTAAGGCGCGGCAGTCCAAAGACAGGCCCCCATGACCACACTCGCGAGCGCGATTAGCGGCAGATTACGCCGCAGCTGAGCATCTGAGACGAAATCTCCTCTGTGGACAGCGGTGCGCCACAACAGGAGTGCGTTGAACCAGCCTGCGATTGATGTTGCCAAGGCAATGCCGACGTGTGGCCTGAAACCTGCAGCCTTAAACGCATAGAAGAGGGCAAGTGACAGCGTCACATTGACCACCATGTTGACTGCCGCATAGCGCATCGGTGTCTTTGTGTCTTCACGGGCGAAAAACGCAGGCTGAAATACCTTGATCAAAACGAACGCAGGTAGACCGATCGCAAATGCAGCTAGCGCGGTGGATGTATTCGCGGTATCGCTGGCATTGAACGCGCCCCTTTCAAACAGGACCTGGATAATGGGCATTGCAACAACCGCAAGTGCGACGGCTGCAGGCAGCGTTAGCAGCAGCGAAAATTCCAACGACCTGTTTTGACTTTCAAGTGCTGCAGTTCGTTCGCCCGCGCGCAGATGGCGTGCCAGATCGGGCAAAAGCACAACACCAACGGCGACGCCGACGATGCCAAGCGGAAGCTGATAAAGCCGGTCTGCATAATAAAGATATGAGACGGCACCGGCTTGAAGCGATGCGATAATCGTGCCGATGACGATATTGATCTGGGTTATGCCGCCAGCAATGAGACCAGGGATCCCGAGCTCGACCAGCCTTTTCACGCCCGCTGTGTAGCGTGGCCAGGACAACAGGCGGAGCTTAATGCCGGTGCGCGCCACGGCAATCCAAAGCATTGCCAGCTGTGCCAATCCGGCAAGCGTAACGCCAACCGCCAGAACATACCCTGCGGTGGGATCCCCTCCATAGCCAAGTACAATGGCCAGCGTGATTGCCGAGATTAAAATAACATTCAGAAGAATCGGCGCTGCGGCGGCGGCCCAGAAACGATGCAGTGAATTCAACACACCCGACAGCAACGCCACCAACGACATGCAGGTCAAATAAGGGAAGGCGATCTGGCTCAATGAAACGGCAAGGTCGTATTTGTCGGTGTCGGCCAAAAAACCCGGCGCTAGAAGCACCATGAGCCACGGCATGGCAAAAATGATTATTATGGACAACGCGACGAGTGTCGAAAACAAAACCGACAGCGACTCCTGGGCAAAAGTGGTTGCTTCCTGTTGACCCTCGCCTTCCAAACGTTTCGCAAATAGCGGCACAAAGGCTGCGTTAAATGCACCTTCGCCGAACAGCCGGCGAAACAGATTTGGAAAGCGAAATGCCACAAAGAAGGCATCCGCGACGGCACCGGAGCCCAGGGCGGCGGCAATTAATATGTCGCGAATGAAGCCAAGGGCCCGGCTCACCATCGTGAGACCGCCGACCGTCGCGAATGAACGGTACAACATGCTGTCAGCTCTCCTCGCCGCGCAGAACGGGCTCAAGGCGTTCCCTGATCGCGTCCTGCCGTTCCCTGCTGTAGATTTTCTTACCGACAAGGTCCGTAACATAGAACGCGTCGACAGCCTTTTCGCCGAACGTTGAGACGTGCGCAGACGAGATGTCGAGATTGAGGTCGGCAAGCGCCGTCGTCAGATCGTAAAGCAAGCCCGGCCGGTCCAAACCGGCAACCTCGATCACGCTGAACTGCTCGGAGAGCGAGTTGTCGATGCTGACTTTCGGTTCGACAGAGAATGCCGCAACCCTATGTTCAGCATTGCGCCGCTTGGCAAGCAGAGCCTTGAGACGGCTTTCACCTTTCAGTAGCCGTTCAATCGTGCTGCCGATGCGCATGACACGACGGTGCTCGTCGTCGTCGCCGCCCACCTGGCGCTGCAAGAGGAAGGTGTCGAGTGCAAATCCATCGCGCGTGGTCGTAATCTGGGCGCCGAGAATGTTTGCGCCCGTTGCGGCGCAAGCCCCTGCGAACAGAGACAACAGACGGGCATGATTGGGCGCCAGGATCGTCAGCTCAGTGACCGCGTTGAACGCATCGGTCTTGTCATGGATTGCAAGTTTTTTTCCTTCGATGCTGGCGCGGGCTGCAAGTTCTGCATGCTCGATGTGGCTGTCCGTATCGAAACGCAGCCAGTAATCGGGATAGAACCGGTCAATAAAGGCATCAATGCTTTTTGCTTTCCACCCCTCTTTGCGCAAGGCCGCGGCAAGGGTTGCCTGTGCCGCTGCGATGCGTTCCTTGTCAGGTTCTTCGGCATGTTTGCCGGCCAAGAGTTGCTGCGTTTCGTAATATAGCGTACGCAGCAGTTGACCCTTCCAGCCGTTCCATGTGCCCGGGCCAACCGCTCTGATGTCTGCGACGGTCAACAACAGCAGCAATTTCAGCCGCTCCTGTGTCTTTACGACAGCGGCAAAATCCTTGATGGTTTTTGGGTCTGATACGTCTCTGTTCTGCGCGGTCAAGCTCATGGTCAAATGTTCTTCTATCAACCATGCGACCAACTCGGTTTCTGCAGCCGTGAGACCCAGGCGCGGGCACAGGCTGCGTGCAATTCGGGCGCCGACGAGCGAATGATCCTCTTTGCGCCCTTTGCCAATGTCATGCAGGAAGGCGGCAACATAAAGCGCCCTGCGATTTTGTATCGTTCCAAAGATCTCCGTCGACAAAGGTAACTCGTCGGCAGCGCCGCCATGCTCAATATCGGTTAGCATCCCCACAGTTCTGATCAAATGCTCGTCGACCGTGTAGTGGTGGTACATGTTGAATTGCATCATGCCGACGACTTTGCGGAAGGCGAATATAAATCGACCCAAAACACCAGCATCATTCATGCGGCGCAGGGCGTCGGCGGGGTCGTCGCGGCCTGTCAGCAATTCCAAGAAGATCCGATTGGATTCGCTGCTTTTTCGTACGCGCGAGTCGATAAGCCTTAGGGATCGGCGGATCAACCTGATGGCGTTGGGATGTAGGAACGCGTTGGCTTTCGCGGCTTCTGCAAACAGTCGAATGAGATTGATGGGATCGCGCTCGAAAACGTCGTCGCTCGACACATCGATGCGGTCGTTAGCAATCTTGAAGTCGTTCGATAGTTTGACGTTCGAACTCGGGCGCCACGTCTTGGGACGAAGGAAACGGGAAAAACCTGGTGTCGTTTTCATCTGCTGGATTTCAAGCGCGGCACATAAGAAGGTGGTCAAATCGCCAACGTCTTTGGCAACCAGGAAGTAGTGCTTCATGAAGCGCTCAACAGCTGGCTGTCCGCCGTGCTTTTTATAACCGAGCCTTTCAGCCATCTGCGGCTGAAACTCGAACGTCAGGCGTTCTTCCGCGCGACCGGTGAGGAAATGCAAATGGCAACGTATGGTCCACAGAAAATCCTCGCATTTACGGAATGTCGCTGCTTCCTCCTCGGTGAAAATTCCCGCCGCCACAGTCGCTTCTCCGACGTCCTCGCCGTATATGGTGTTGGACAGCCAGTGCAGCGTGTGTAGGTCGCGCAATCCACCCTTGCCATCCTTGATGTTCGGCTCGACGCGATAGCGCGCGTCACCCGAGCGACGGTGACGCTCGTCGCGCTCAACCATCTTGGCATCGATGAAATCGCGCGTTGAGGAACTCACGATCTCTTTACGGAAGCGCTGCAGCTCCTCTTCGAACAGTGTGCGGTCGCCAAGGATCAACCGGGAATCAAGTAGGCTCGTGCGAATGGTCATGTCCGCTTGTGCCATCTTCAAACACTCATCGATGGTGCGGGATGCGTGTCCGACTTTGAATCCGATGTCCCACAACAGGTAGAGCATGGCTTCGGCGATTTTTTCGGCGTGCTCTCGACCCTCCTTGGGAAAAAGGAACAACAGATCGATGTCCGAACCGGGCGCAAGAAGCGAGCGGCCATAGCCACCCGTTGCCACAATGGCCATGCTGTCGGGCTGAGCGTCGTGCTCGGATTTGCAAGCGAATGTGATCGTCAGTTTGTAAATGAGACGGATAAGCTCATCTTGAAAGACTGACAGCCCGTGGGCGCACGCCCGGCCATCTCCGTCAAGCTCAAGACGCGCTCTTGCAACACGCCGCGCATCCTGCACCAATATCTTGAGCCGCTCTATCCATGCCACACGGGCCTCATCATACGAGCCGTGCTCAGCCGCTCGGGAAGCCAATTCCGTGAACATGGCCTCGCCCTTGAAATAGGGCGCATCAAAATATAGCGCGCTCAATTCTCCCGACTCGGTGGTCGTGTCATTGCTCAAACCCGATTCGGTCAGTTGAGGCCCTTCGCCGGCGCCGTCATGCATCTCATTCGTGTGCGCAACAGACGTGCTTGCGATACGCTCCAATTGCAGGTCTTTTCCCATGGCCGATTTTTCCATATTCGTGCTCAGACGGCGCCCGGTCGGGCCAGTCTACCAAAGAGCGATTGCCTACCGCCAGCCGGTCTCGTGTGACCGCGGGGCCTATTTCCCGGCCTCGCGGTTGGCATCCTTCAGGCGATACAACAGTTCCAAAGCTTCACGCGGGCTTAACTCGTCAGGATTGGTTTCAGACAGCAGGCGATCAGCGGCCGATGCCGATGGTTGGGCGGCGACGGGGTCTGCCGGCCGAGAGTTTGCGAACAAGGGTAGATCGTCGAGTGCATTTGCGGCACTGCCTGCACGCTGGTCGGTCTGTTCAAGTAGTTTTAGAACCTGGTCGGCACGGTCGACGACATGTGCGGGTAGACCGGCCAACTTGGCTACCTGAATGCCATAAGAACGGTCGGCCGCGCCATGTTTCACCTTGTGCAAGAATACGATCTCATCGTGCCATTCCTTGACGGCAACGGTGACGTTGGCAACGTGAGAAAGTTGTTCCGGTAGAACGGTGAGCTCGTGGTAATGGGTCGCAAAGAGCGCGCGGCAACGGCAAACCTCGTGCAGATATTCAACGGTTGCCCAGGCGATTGATAAGCCGTCAAAGGTTGCTGTTCCGCGTCCTATCTCGTCAAGAATGACAAGAGAGCGGTCGGTCGCCAGGTTGAGGATGCCAGCCGTTTCGACCATCTCAACCATGAACGTGGAGCGGCCGCGGGCTAGATCATCAGATGCGCCAACGCGCGAGAACAACCGATCTACAAGGCCGATCACCGCTCGGTTTGCGGGCACGTACGATCCCATTTGTGCCAGTAGACAAATCAAAGCGTTCTGGCGCAGGAAGGTCGACTTGCCGGCCATGTTGGGACCCGTCACCAGCCAGATTCTTGCGTCGCGCTCCTCATCGAAACCCGGTGCATAGGCGGGTGCATCATCAACCGCCACGGGCCGGCCAAGTGTGCAGTCGTTTTCGATAAACGGACCTTGTCCAGATTTCCGCAATGCCTGCTCAACGACAGGGTGACGGCCACCCTCGATGAGGAAAGCCCGTGATTGTTGTATTTCGGGCCGGACGTAGGCTTCCTGCTCGGCCAATTCGGCCAAGCTTGCAGCCACGTCAAGATCTGCCAACGCTGCGGAGACGGAAATGAGTGCGGCTTCGTTTTCGCCGACCGCCGCAGCGAGCTTTGCGAAAATCTCCTGCTCCAAGTTCAATGCGCGCGCGCCAGCGGACGCGATTTTTCCCTCCGTTTCGCTGAGCTCAACAGTGGTAAAGCGAACTGCATTGGCCATCGTTTGGCGATGCCGGAAGGTATCGATCGAAGGCTCTGTCATCATTGGTGCTGCATTTGCAGCCGTCACTTCAACGAAATAGCCCAGGATATTGTTGTGGCGGATCTTAAGCGTTTTGATGCCAGTCAGCTCGACGTATTGCGCTTCGAGCGCTGCGATAACCTTGCGGCTTTCGTCTTTGAGTGCGCGTGCCTCATCAAGTTCAGACTCAAAGCCAGAGCGCACAAAGCCGCCGTCGCGTTTTAAGGGCGGCGGGTCATCGACGAGCGCTTCGGAGAGCCTGGACTGGAGATCGCCTGGTGCTGAGTGTAGGCAATTTGCCATATCCTCCAGGTCGGCTGGCAGACCTATAGCGCCGGCTCCCTCGTTCAAGAATTCAGAGCACTTGGACGCAACTAACAGGCCGTCGCGAACTGCGGCAAGGTCGCGCGGCGACCCACGGCCAAAGCTCAGCCGTGAGACGGCACGGGCGATATCCGGAGCAGCTTTCAACCTGGCACGGACGAGCTCACGCAAGTTCGAACGATCCAGAAAAAACTGAAGTGAGTCGTGCCGCGCTTTAATTTTATGAGGATCGCGAAGCGGTGTGGAAAGCCGAGCTGCCAACTCGCGCGCACCTGGCCCGGTGACGGTACGATCAATTGCCGAAAGCAAGCTGCCCGACTTGTCGCCGGAGGTGGAACGGATCAGTTCCAGGCTTGCGCGGCTGGCGGCATCAATGACGAGAATATCTTCCGAACTCGTCTGGCGCGGCGCGCGGATCACAGGCTTGCGGCCAATTTGCGTGAGATCGACGTATTTCAGAATTGCGCCAATGGCGCTTAATTCGGCGCGCGAATAATCGCCAAAGCCACCCAGCTCGCTGACCTTCAAATGCTCTTTGAGGTCACGCGCGCCGGCGGAACTGTCGAAAAATGCACTGGCGGTGGGGGTAAGTGATGCCCCAGCCAGTGTGACAAGCCGCTCAAGGTCTGCGTCGCCTGCGGCCGCCTCGGACAGGAGAACTTCCTTCGGGCTCAGCCGCATCAGTTCGCCTGGCAAATCGTCGTAGGTGACCCGCCCCACCTCAAATTCACCGGTTGAGATGTCGAGCGAGGCTAACGCGAATGTCGCGGTCGTGATGGGATGGTTGGCGTTTGTATCAGTCTTCTTGCTCGCGGCAACCATGAACATTGCCGTGAGGTAGTTTCGTGCGCGCGCATCAAGGAGTTCATCCTCCATCAAGGTGCCGGGTGTGACCAGCCGGACAACATCGCGACGCACAACGGCCTTGGCGCCGCGCTTACGCGCTTCTGCGGGGTCCTCCAACTGTTCGCATACAGCGACACGGTAGCCCTGGCGTATCAGGCGCTGCAGATATTCGTCCGCACGAACGACCGGCACACCGCACATGGGAATGTCTTCGCCAAGGTGCTTGCCGCGCTTTGTCAGGGTGATCGATAATGCTTCGGCGGCAACAATCGCGTCTTCGAAAAAGAGCTCATAGAAATCGCCCATGCGGTACCACAACAAGCTATCAGGGTTGGCAGTCTTGATTTCCAGGTACTGCGCCATCGAGGGCGTTGCTTGTTGTACGACCGGTTTGCCGGATTTATTGCGCTGTTTGGATTTGGCTCTTGGTGACCCATTGCCGGCGGGCTTGTTGGCCGGCGACGAATTCTTCGAGGGATCACCAGCAGCCGATGTCAAAGTCGGCGCATCTGCCGCAAGCTCAGCACGCTCGTTCTGGCCAGATTCGGCGCTTGATTTGTTCGACTTTGGTGGCATTGGCAGCTGTTGTTCACTTTGCCGGTTGGACATTGCGGGCAGGCATAGCGCGTTGTCGAGCGCGATGGAATGCCTGAGAGATGCGACTCCTGCATCATCGTGCACAACAAAGCGACGCAATTGCCAGCCGTTAACGAAATTCCTGCTGACAACGACCTATAATGCCGGGGCATGCCGCACAGTCCGGCCATGCTGTTTATTGTGCCGCCCACCATCAGGGAATATGGTGCATTTCCTGGCCGCACGGCGCAGGTTCTACCCCACCTCGCGCCGGGGACCGCACCGGCCGCCCCTTCCCTCTTTTCAGGACTCGTTAGACCTAAATGGCGAAGAAGTTTGAAGAAGCCCAATTCAGTCCGCAGGACGCACTGCAATTTCACGCGCAAGGCAAGCCAGGCAAACTGGAAATTACGCCAACGAAACCACTGGCGACGCAGCGCGACTTATCGCTTGCATATTCTCCGGGCGTGGCAATTCCGGTTGCTGCAATCTCGGAGGATTTGAGCGCGGCCTACGACTACACCAACAAAGGTAACCTCGTCGCCATCGTTTCGAACGGCACAGCCATTCTCGGAATGGGAAATCTAGGAGCGTTGCCGGCAAAGCCCGTGATGGAGGGAAAGGCGGCGCTGTTTAAAAGATTTGCGGACATCGACGGTATAGATGTTCTGGTGGATACCGAAGATAGCGACGCGTTTGTCGACTGCGTGCGCTATCTGGGGCCGACATTCGGCGGCATCAACCTGGAGGACATCAAAGCTCCCGACTGCTTCGTCATCGAAGACAGGCTGAAAGAACTCCTCGACATACCTGTTTTTCACGATGACCAGCATGGTACGGCAATTGTCACAGTCGCTGGCGTGCTCAACGCGCTACGGGTCGTCAAAAAGAAAGCTGAAAACGTCAAACTCGTGTGCTCGGGCGCAGGTGCTGCTGCGATCGCCTGTCTCAACCTTCTCATGCAAGTCGGCGTCAAACGCGAGAACGTGACCATTTGCGATCGCAGTGGCGTCGTCCACACTGGTCGCAACGAGGGGATGGACCGCTACAAGGAGCCATTTGCACAGGATACGGATGCACGCTCGCTCGCGGATGCAATTGAGGGAGCTGACATCTTCCTTGGTCTTTCCGCCGCCGGCATCGTCTCCAAGGAGATGGTGGCCAGCATGGCCGATCGTCCGATTATATTTGCAATGGCCAACCCGGAACCCGAAATTGCTCCCGAAGACGTTCGGGCTGTGCGCGAAGACGCGGTTATTGCGACGGGCAGGTCGGACTACCCCAACCAAGTCAACAATGTCCTTTGCTTCCCATTCCTTTTCCGCGGCGCGCTGGATGTCAGAGCCTCAACTATCAATGACGCGATGAAAATTGCGGCGGCTGAGGCGCTCGCCGAGCTTGCGCGGGCGGAGGTTCCCGATCAAGTTGCGAGTGCATTTCACGGTCGCCGTCCCACGTTCGGACCCGAATACATCATTCCCGCACCCTTCGACCCACGCCTGATTTCGTGCATACCGCCGGCCGTCGCAAAGGCTGCCATGGACTCAGGCGTCGCGCACAAACCCATCGTCGATATGGAAGCCTATATTGCGCGACTGACCGGCCGTCTCGATCCCGTCGCAGGTTGGCTGCAAACGACGTTTGAAAAAGTGCGCAATAATCCCAAGCGTCTGATCTTTGCGGAAGGTGAAGATGATGCCGTTATCCGAGCAGCGAATAATTACTGGCAACAGGGATTCGGTGACCCGCAGCTGGTTGGCGCGGCGGATACGGTGAAAGAACGTTTCGAAGAACTCGGTATCGAGTTGCGCGACGATTACATTTTGCACGATACGCGTAACTCTCCCTACACCGAGGAGTTCACCGAATACCTCTATTCGCGACTGCAACGGCGCGGCTATCTGCGCCGGGATTGTCAGCGATTGGTCACCAATGAGCGCAATGTCTTTGCCGCACTCATGGTGGTGCACGGCTATGCGGATGCGATGGTCTCCGGTGTTACGCGCAATTGGACGAGTGTTTACAGAGATGTCCACCGCGTTCTTGATGAAGCGCCTGGCCGTAACGTGATCGGTGTCAGCCTTGCGCTCATTCGCGGGCGCGCGGTTTTGATTGCGGATACCAGCGTGCACAACATGCCCACGGCGGAGGAGCTTGCGAATATCGCTCAGGAAGCCGCGCGGGCGGCGCGTAACTTTGGCATCGAGCCGCGTGTGGCGCTCTTGGCTTACTCGACATTCGGGCAGCCACGCGGTGAGCGTTCCGATGAAATTCGTGAAGCGGTCGAGATCCTGGAAAACCGAGGTTGTGATTTCGAGTTCGACGGGGATATGGCCGCAGATGTCGCTCTCAACAAAGACCTGATGTCGCTTTACCCGTTCTGCCGCTTGTCGGACACCGCGAACGTCCTGATCATGCCCGCCTTCCACGCCGCATCGATCTCGACAAAGCTCTTGAAGGAATTGGGAGGCGCCACCATTATTGGCCCAATTCTGGTCGGACTTTCTTATCCGGTGCAGATCAGCACGCTCGGAGCCAAGGACAGCGATATTCTAAACCTCGCGGCGCTCGCAGCCTACGATGCCAGCCGTTAGATTTGGCGTCGCGATCCGGTGTGTCAGCCCTTCTTCGAACTCTTGCGCTTCGCCTTCGGCTTCTTTTTCTTCTTCTTGCGTGAAGATTGCGCACTGTTTTCGGAAGACTGCGTCTGGCCCGTCGAGCCGAAGCCGCCCGAGCCGCGCTCGCTTGGCGTCAACTCCAGCTTTTCCACCAGTTCGGCGCGACTGACAGGCGCGACGATCATCTGGGCAATTCTGTCGCCACGCTGAATTTCGAAGGTCTCATCACCCAAATTGATCAGAATAACGCCGACCTCACCGCGATAGTCGGCATCGATTGTACCAGGACTGTTGAGCACGGTGATCCCGTGCTTAAGCGCTAGGCCCGAACGGGGACGAACCTGTGCCTCGAAACCAATGGGTAACTCCAACTCCAGGCCGGTGGGAACCAGGCACCGTTTTTTCGGTGGCAAAGTTATGGGTGCGTTGTGTGCACATGCTGCATGAAGGTCGAGCCCGGCAGCGCCTTTGGATTGATAGCCCGGCAGCGGCATGTCCAAGGCGTGATCGAGACGTCGCACACCCACCGTGATGTGAGCTGCTTCGCTCTTTGGCAAAACCTTTTTTCTCTTCTTTCGGTTTTTTTCCGACTTTGCCGCCGCCATCAGTCCGCCCGTACTTTGGACCGCTTGCCAACCGGCCGGCCAGATGCGCAATGAGGCGGCGGGCAACATCATCCTTCGGCAATTTCGGCCACGATTCGACGCCGGTCTTATCGATAAGGTGAACGGTATTACGCTCACCTCCCATCACACCGGTGCCGGTCGATACATCATTGGCGATGATCAAGTCCGCCTTCTTTTTCTTGAGTTTTTCCTTCGCATGTTTGACGACGGCATCCGTTTCGGCCGCAAAGCCGACGACCAGGTTCGGACGCGCCTTTTTGCGTGACCCGATCGTTTTCAGAATGTCAGGATTCTCGACCAGCCGCAGCGTCGGTGCGTCGGATTTTGTTTTCTTCAGTTTCGCATCATAGGCCGCCTTGACGCGCCAGTCGGCAACGGCTGCTGCAAAGATCGCGATATCGGCAGGTAGCGCGGACTCGACCGCGCCTAGCATTTCAGCGGCGGTTTCGACCGGGACGGTCGTTACTCCGGCGGGAGCGGCAATCGAGACGGGTCCGGAAATGAGTGTGACGCGTGCGCCGGCGGCGGCGGCGGCGGCGGCAATGGCGTGACCTTGTTTGCCGGAGGACCTATTGGCAATGTAGCGGACAGGATCAATCGGCTCATGTGTCGGGCCGCTGGTGACGAGAACATGACGGCCAACAAGCGATTTGCCGAGCGTTGACGAAGCGGGCCGCCCCGCACTCCCTTTTGATGACAACAACTGCTCAATAGCATCGACGATGTCCGGCACTTCGCGCAAACGCCCCTGGCCCGCTTCGCCGCGCTCTGCCATTTCACCGGTCGCAGGCTCCAGTATCCGGATGCCATCAGCGCGCAACTGAGCCACATTGCGCCGGGTTGCTGGGTGGCTCCACATATGCGGGTTCATGGCCGGCACCGCGAGCACAGGCTTATTGCACGCCATCAGGACAGCGCTTGCTAGGTCATCGGCGTGGCCGTTGGCCATTTTTGCCAGAAGGTTTGCAGTGGCTGGCGCCACAACAACCGCATCACGGCTTAGGCGTATGTGGCCGATCTCACGTTCGTCATCCAGATCAAACAGGTCCGTGAACACGCGCTCGTTTGTCAGCGCCGAGACCGACAACGGGGTAATGAACTGTTGCGCGCCCTTGGTCATGACTGTGCGCACCTTAAAGCCTCGTTCGCCCAGTCGACGGACAAGGTCCAGGCACTTGTATGCGGCGATCCCGCCGCCGATTATGAGTAGGATGGATCGCAAATGACCTTTGTCCTCGCCTCGCTATGGGACTGTTCGTTCGCACTGGTCGCAATGCGGTAAATTGGCGACCGTCGCGGCAACATCATCCATAGCATAGTGAGTTGTTTAGTGGGTGGCACAACTTGACGCCAAGGCTAACGCTGTCTGTACGCACGCCTAACCCAGGTCAAACGGTGTTGCACCAGCGGATGGGCTGGCGGGCGCATTCGTGCCGGGATGAAAAAAATGGGTGGCCGGACCAATTTTGATCCAGCACACCCATAATGCCCCCGTTGCGTGATGTCCTTATGAGTAGTGATGCGCGCCGTTGCCGTTCTTCGCAACGCTAATTTTGCCTGACCGGCCGCCGTTAACTGCCGAGTGGCCTGTGCTTTTGACGATGTCCAGCAGTTCTTCGACAAGTTCCTGCATCGACAGTTCTGACGTCTCGATTTTGCTGTGCGCCTTGGCATACATAGGCTCACGCTCTTTTACGACCTTGCCGAGCTCTATCAGTGCCTGCCGGCTCAACCCATTGGGCCGAAGCGGCACGACTGCACGTGCGCGTTCAAAAAGTTGGCTCGGACTCGTGTCCAGCCAAACGACATAGCAGGAGGAGAGCAGCAAATCGTAGGTTCCTGGGTCGGACACCAAGCCTCCGCTAACCGCAATCACAGCACGCGGATGGTTGTTAATCACATGTTCCAGGCACTCGCGCTCTAGCCTACGATAAACAGCCTCTCCACGAACTGCGACCAGTTCGCGGAGGTCCATTCCCGACTGGCGCTCGATTTCATCGTCCAATTCGACGAATGGAATACCAAGTGCGTGAGCCGCTTTCCTGCCAAGCGTCGTCTTGCCGGCACCCCGTAAGCCGATTAGCGCGACACGGCCTGAAGGTGCGATGTTTGCGTGCCCAAATCGACTGGTCAGCATCTGGCGTGCTTCCGCAATCTGGGAGGGTCCAAGACGCTCAAGCTGTTCGACGGCGATCTGCATGTCGACGGGGCGATCGCTTTCTTCGCTTGCAAGCTCTGACGCCTTAACGTCAAGGGCAGCTGCGATGCTGCGTAGAACCAACAACGATGCGTTGCCAGAGCCGCGCTCCAATTCGGCCAGATAACGTTCCGAAACGCCCGACAATTGCGACAAGCTTTTGCGCGACATGCCGCGGCGCAACCGCTGTACTCTCACACGTTCGCCGACGAGTTTCAGGTACGCGCCCTCATCCGCGCCGTTGCCGCGGCGCGGTTCATGGGTGTTGTCGTTGACTGCGTTGGCCATGTTCACCGCCAATATCCCAGAGGTTTGTCTGTCAGGCAGCTCGGCAGCGAAGCCTTGCGCCCGAAGAAAAGTCCATTGTTTCCGTCGCTTGCTGAGTGTCGGTCAGGTCGCAGTGTAAGCTTATGCGGTTCGCGTTAATGATTGATCGCCCTTGTTGTCCTGCAGAATATCCTTGGCTTACACGCTTGGATTTTTCGACCTGTTCGCACTAGCGACAAGCATTCAGGTTGTTTATGCTGCGTCGCAACAAAAAAGTCAATGGGAGTCGATGTCATCAAAACGGCCAACATTATTTTTCCTGTTGATTTTTATGTATTTTATTGCGCCAAGAAGCCGCAATACCTGATATGAGCGGCCGGGCACTAAAATCCAATATCCAGCGCGATAATTCTTGTGCATCGCAATGATTATGCCTCCGGATGAGCCAATAACGACCCAAAAATACTGCAACGCAGGCGTGCAAAAGCTTTAAGGCGCTCGGGCTTACAGTCTTTCGAAATATACTGGTCCAAGTATTCTGGCTTCGTACCGTCAAGACCAGCAGAACTTTTGCAGATAGTCTGTCTAAATTGTTGACATTGCCGGATGGGTCGAACATGGTGGCGCCGCAGTCGCGAACTGCCTGGAACGCTCGAAAAGAGCGACAGAGAACGATAATCAGACCAAGTCTAGGGACGAATACAACCTAGGGCGGGGCCAATGGCACCGCCCTTCGTTTGTTTTGGGCGGATGCACACTATCTTGCATATGGCCGCGACTCGCCGCGCTTTGAATTGGCGCTGCACTCGCTAGGATCATGCGCCAGGCCAATTTGAGGGAAGTATGCGTCCAAATCCGATCCGCGAAGCTCTTTCCGAGGGCAGCAAACTACTGAATGCGTGGTGCTCCATAGCAAGTGCACACGTTGCGGAACTGATTGCGCACCAGGGCTATGACAGCGTTACGATTGATCTTCAACATGGTGCGGTCGACTACCAGGTGTGTGTGGACATGTTGCGCGCCATCTCAACCACTAGTGCGACACCGTTTGTACGCGTTCCGTGGAACGAACCGGCAATGCCGATGAAGGTGCTGGACGCAGGCGCATACGGTGTGATCTGCCCGATGATCAGCACGGCTGAAGACGCGCAGGCATTCGTCTCAGCCTGCCGTTATCCACCCGACGGCCAAAGATCGTTCGGGCCCAATCGCGCCGTGCAATATTCGCAGACCGGCTCTGGAGCTGCATATTGGCGTGAGGCTGCAAACCAGCCGATTCTGCTGGCCATGATTGAAACACGCGGTGCGCTGGAGTGTCTGGATGACATTCTGCGCACACCGGGGCTGGACGGGGTCTACGTCGGACCAGGGGATTTGTCACTGGCGCTCAGTGTGCCGCCCTCAATGGCACCTACCGACAAAACCGTAACTGACGCGATGAAATACATTTGCTCGTCGGCTAGGGAGCGAGAACTGATTACGGCTGTTCATACGGACGGTCCCGCCACGGCACGGAAGCGCTTTGCAGAAGGTTTTCAAATCTGCACGCTGCAAGGCGACGCGCGATTGTTGGTGGATGGAGCAAAGGCGCAAGTTCGCGCGGCAAGAGGGTAATGCCAGCAGTCCGTGTTATGCGGAGTTCAATTCGGCAATGGCATCGGCGATCGAAACAGTGCGCTCAGCCATGACGTTATGCAACCGCTCAACCATCCGGCCTTCTACCGTGATCACGCCTTTATGGGCGTTCTCGGGCTTGCTGAACTCAGCGATGATCTTGCGCGCCCATTCGACTTCGTCCTCGGTCGGCGAGAAGATCTCGTTGCAAGGAGCAACTTGCGAGGGATGGATAAGCGTTTTCCCGTCCATGCCCAGCGTGCGCCCATGTTCGCATTCCGCGCGCAAACCTGCGTCGTCCCTGAAATCGTTGTAGACCCCGTCAAGAACGTCGAGGTTGTATGCGCGTGCCGCAACAAGCGTCATGGCTAGCCACGGCACAACCGCAAATCGTTCCTGCTGCGCGCGTGCGCGGCTTTCCTTCAACAGATCGTTGGTGCCGAGCACGAGACAGGACATGCGGTTGGCAGGGTCGGCGCTGGTGGCGGCAATCTCGCGCGCATTAATGATCGACATGGGCGTTTCCATCATTGCCCAAAGTCGAGTCTTTTGTTCCACATGCTCGGCTGCAAGTATCTTCGCAGCGCTCGTGATGTCGCCGGAATGCGATACCTTGGGTATGAGGATGGCGTCAGGGCCGGAGGCGCAGGCAGCAAGAAGATCGCCGGTACCCCATGGGGTTTCCAGTGCATTCACGCGGATTACGATTTCGCGCCCGCCGTAACCGCCCGCCTTGACGGCGGCGCAGACTTTCTCGCGGGCTTCCACTTTCGACTCAGGTGCGACGGAGTCTTCCAAATCGAGAATCAATGAATCGGCGGAAATAGACTTTGCTTTTTCAAGCGCCCGTTCGTTTGAGCCAGGCATATAAAGAACACTGCGGCGGGGCCGGACAATCATGTTGTGACCTTCTTGGCTGGCCGGCTGAACCGGCATTATGGGCAAGTCCAGGAGGCCCCTCTAGCAGAAATTGCGCGATTAGCAATTGCACTGATGGGACTTGTACACTTTCATTCAAAATCAGAGGCCCGCACTAAATCATTCGAGCCTCGGCGCAACCGGACATTTTGCCCCGCCATGCTATTGCTGTGAGCGTGGCGCAATAGCTGGATCAGGATTGCAACATGGCCCGGATTATTGTCCTTTCTTCTTATGTCGCTTGGGGAGAGGTCGGTCTGCGCGCCGCGCAGCCGGTATTGGAAAGGCTCGGCCACGAGGTAATCGGCCTGCCGACTGTTCTACTTTCCAATCACGCAGGCATGCGACATGTCGGCGGCGGTTCGGTGTCCATCGACAGGCTTCACTCAATGCAGCACGCCCTCACAGATAATGGCTGGCTCGCTGAAGTCGATGCAATGCTCATAGGGTATTTGCCGACACCATCCCACGTCGCCTTTGCCAGCAAACTCGTCCAAGATATGCGTGACGTTGCCGGCGACATCTCTGTCATCTGCGACCCGGTTGTTGGTGATGACCCGAGCGGGCTCTACATCGACGTTGAGGCTGCGCAGGCCATCCGCGACACACTATTAGGCCTAGCCGATTATTTGACGCCAAACAGGTTCGAGCTTCAGTGGTTGAGCAATGGCACGGTCGTTAACCCCAGCAGCGCGATACGGGCGGCTAGATCGATTAAGTGCGCAAATGTCATTGCAACGTCCATTCCGTTAAACGAGCAGCCAGAGCTTGGCACGATGCTTATTGCGGATGGCGAAGCCTCGTTGTGCCGTGTCTCCAGATTAGCGCGCGCGCCTAAGGGAACGGGGGACTTTCTAACCGCGCATTTCGCTGGGCTGCTCCTTAATGGACTTACGCCTCGTGAGGCGTTAGCAGGTGCCGTTGGCGGGCTTCATCAAGCGTTGCAGGGAGTGGAGCGTAACCCGCAGTCCGGCCTACTCAGACAAATTGGTCAAATGATCGGCGCGGCGCCAGTTGCAATCGAACCAGTGGAAGTCCAGACCTAAAGTTGCTTCGTATGATGAAGACCAGTCTATTGACCACGGCTCGTCAATCACGCAACCATCGCGCCTTGAAGGCTTGGGTCACTTAGACCTATAGATCGCCACAACTGCACCGGGCACTGCTGGAGGAAAAGAAACCGTGAAAGAATCGATAACGGGCGCCCTGGCGTTCATCAAGCATGAGGCAACCGGCGGTCTGTTTCTGCTGTTTGCAGCCATTGCAGCACTCGTTTTAGCCAATAGTGAGTGGGCACCGCTTTACAGCCAATTTCAAAACACGCCGGTCACGTTTCGGTTTGGCCCGCTGAATCTCGATAAGCCACTTCTGCTGTGGATTAACGATGGGCTGATGGCGATTTTCTTTTTTCTGGTGGGTTTGGAGATCAAGCGTGAGTTGCTGGTTGGCGAACTGTCCTCTACCAGCCGCGCTGCGTTGCCAGCATTCGCGGCGGTCGGCGGCATGTTGTGTCCGGCACTGGTTTACTTGGCGCTCAATTATGCCGATCCCGTAACTTCGCAAGGGTGGGCAATACCGGCAGCGACCGATATCGCTTTCGCCGTCGGCGTCATGGCCATGCTGGGTTCCCGGATCCCAAGTTCCTTGAAAATCTTCCTGCTTGCCGTTGCGATCATCGATGACCTGGGTGCCATTATCATCATCGCGCTGTTTTATACGGCGAAACTGTCGGTGTTGGCGCTGGCATTGGCTGCCGCAGGTGTCGTGCTACTCGGCCTGCTCAATATCTCAGGCGTTGAAAGGCGCTGGCCATATATTTTGGTCGGACTAGTTGTTTGGGTCTGTGTTTTGAAATCAGGTGTGCACGCTACACTGGCGGGAGTGGTCACGGGTCTGGCTATACCGCTTTATGCCAGCGGCAACCCTGATGTGCACGCAGGTCCTTTGGAGCGAACCGAGGCGGAGTTGCATCCGTGGGTCAAGTACGGCGTCTTGCCACTTTTTGCATTCGGTAACGCAGGTGTTGCATTGACCGGGCTTGGCATCGATAGCCTGTTGGGCACACTTACACTCGGCATTGTGCTTGGTCTCGTTCTGGGAAAACCGATTGGGGTGTTCTTATTTTCCTGGCTGGCCGTGTCGCTCAAAATCAGCGAACTCCCCGCAGGCACGAATTGGGGCCAGATTCTCGGCGCGGGCTGCTTGGCCGGTATCGGGTTCACCATGAGCTTGTTCATCGGCATGCTGGCGTTCGACGATCCAGCATATGCTGCCGATATCCGCGTCGGTGTACTGGTTGGTTCTATAATCTCTGCGGTTGTAGGGTTCTTGTTGTTGTCGGCTAGCAGCAGGAAGCCCCAACAGGCGGCGGTGGATACGTGATGCGCAAGCAATAGGAGCGGATGTTGCGCGGCGTGGGTGCCAATACGCTTGCGCCAGACGCGATCATCGATTACCCGGAGTGAGGCAGGCCACTTGGCGTCTGCCCCCTCCAATGGGTTCTTCAACATTATTCTTAAAACTGATCTGTCGTTATGATTTTCCTGCGACCGTGTTTGGGTCGCTTGGCGGGCTGTGAGGAGACGAGTAAAAAATGGCGATGTTCCCTGCATACCTTGTCGATAGATATCATCGTTTCCGTGATGCGGATTACACGCAACTTGCAGCGCGTTACAGAGAACTCACTGAGAAAGGGCAAAGCCCTCAGGTTCTTATTATT
This sequence comes from Hyphomicrobiaceae bacterium, assembly GCA_965222485.1. Lineage (GTDB taxonomy): Bacteria > Pseudomonadota > Alphaproteobacteria > Rhizobiales > Hyphomicrobiaceae > CBDCUC01. Next base: position 250,634 of record CBDCUC010000040.1, on the reverse strand, counting down.
TCGTGTTGCGACAGCCGTGTTGAGCCGGAGCGGATATTTAATGCCCTGCCGGGCGAGCTGTTCGTGGTGCGAAATGTTGCAAATCTTGTTCCGCCATTTGAAACCGGTGGTGGCTATCACGGCGTCAGCGCCGCTGTTGAATTTGCAGTTCTGGGATTGAAGGTGAAGGATATTGTCGTGCTGGGCCACGCAAGTTGTGGTGGCATTGCCGCAGCTCTTGCGCAGGAGCCGGGCGCGCAGCCCGAAACCCAGTTTGTATCCAAGTGGGTCTCGATGCTGACGGAAACACGCGCGCAGACCTTGTTCAGGAACCAGGAAAAGGCTCGCGAAGAGCTGCAGCTTGAGCTTGAACTGGCCGGCATTCAAACGTCATTGAAAAACCTGCGCACTTTTCCCTTCATTGCGGACTTGGAAAGCAAAGGGGCATTGTCGCTGCACGGCGCGCATTTCGGCATAGCAGAAGGTAAACTGTCAGTTCTCGACACCGAAACAGGTCAATTCGAAAATATCTAGCCGACGGTCTTTCGCGCCATGTTCGCCCCTTACTTTTATCTCGCCGTCACGATTTCCGTATCATGACTTTGACGCCGCGGCAGGCTTTTGAGCGCGTGCCTTTTCAATCGCTGGCAACAGTTGTTCCTGAAGTGAACGCGCAGAAACGGGACCAACGTGCTTGAATGCAATGCGGCCGTCACCATCGACGACAAATGTTTCAGGCATGCCGTAAACGCCCCATTCGATTGCAGCGCGGCCCTGTGGGTCGATTCCGATCGCCTTGTAGGGGTTGCCGTGAAGTGTAATGAAGCGGCGGGCTGCGTCTTCGGTGTCTTTGTAGTTCACGCCGTAAAGATCGACACCGCTCGTTTTCACCAGGTCGGTCAAATGGGCATGCTCTTCGACGCAGGGTCCGCACCAAGACGCCCAGAAATTGACCACGGAAACTTTGCCGTTGCCCAGATCGGCGGTGGAGAATCCGTCGACAGGGCGACCGGCATAGGTGAGACCGCTGACCGGACGATATACGGACTGGGGTGCTGGTTTGCCGATCAGTGCCGACGGCAGTTTGGACGGGTCGCCTGTCGTCAGAGCAAACGCGAACAGGATTGCAAGCAACGCAAATATCGCAACTGGTGCAAGGACCCAGTTATTGCGTTGGCGGGCAGGGCGTTCAGCCGCGCCGGCCTCGTCCCGAGTTTCACTTTCCGTCACCATGATTGATTGAATTCTCCTGGCAATGACCTTTGACAGGTGCGTGCTCTAGCATAAAGCACACCACAGTTCGGCTACGCAGCTGTCCCCGGACCACCTGATTGCGCCGACCGGCGCTTGACGCCTCGGGCATCAAGATCCGCCAACAATCGGCGCTGTCGTCTTGCATCGATGATAAGCCAGGCGATTAAGCCTGCGACGACAACTACTACCGCCGCATAGGAACCGATGATGAAGGGAGCATGTTGTGTTGTGAACTCCATCTAGCGTCACTCCCCTGCTGCGGCCAATTCGGCCGAGCGCGCTCGCTCGACCTCTGCGACACGAAGTGCTTTGACGCGCCGGCGCAAGATCTCATTGCGCATCGCCTGCAAATGCATTGCGATGAACATTGCGCTAAAGCCAGCTGCCATAATCAACAGCGGGATTCGAATGGAGTAGTGGACTGTCGAAGTAAGGCCCGTCGACGGCTGGTGGAGCGTGTTCCACCAATCGACCGAAAACTTGATAACCGGCAGCAAAACAACGCCAACCAACGCAAGAACGGCTGTCAGTTTTCCGGCCAATGCCTCGTCGTCCAGCGATGAGCGCAATGCCATCAGCCCGAGGTACAGGAACAACAACATCAGAACCGACGTCAGACGCGCGTCCCACACCCAATAGGTTCCCCACATCGGCTTGCCCCAAAGCGACCCCGTTATCAACGCGAGCGCTGTGAATGCCGCGCCCAGCGGCACGGCGGCCTTTGCAGATACGTCCGCCAGCGGGTGGCGGAAAACCAGGAGGCCAAAACTGGAGATCGCCACAATCACATATGCCATCATGGCAAGCCAGGCAGAGGGCACGTGGATAAACATAATCCGCACGGTCTCGCCCTGTTGGTAGTCGGGCGGTGCGGAGAAGCTGCGATAGAGACCGTAGATCAGCAACAGGGTGGCCAGACCGGCAACCCACGGCAGCAGAGCGCCGGACAACGCCATGAAGCGTGTCGGGTTGGCGAGCCTTTGTGTTAGCGACTGTTCTTGCATAGCTTGAAATGTAAGTTGTCCGGTTAGTGGGCGCAATGAAGGCGCTTATGCCTCATTGCATCTGATAACGGATCGCCATGGCGGACGCGAGCGGGCCGATCACGAGCGAGCCCAGCGATATAGCGGCAAGAATCAGGAAGGATTGCGTCGCGCCACCGGGAGATAACATCGCACTTGAGATCGTTGTAATGCCAAAGATCAAGGTTGGGACATAAAGTGGCAGGACGAGAAGTGCCAGAAGCAGGCCTCCTCGACGCGCCTTCAATGTGAGAGCGGCCCCTATTGACCCTAAAAAGCTGATGGCCGGGGTCCCAGCCAACATGGTCGCAACCAGTATGGGATAGGTTTTAAGATCCAGGTTCAACAGAATTCCCAGTACTGGCGCCAGCAACGCGAGCGGAATGCCTGTCGAAATCCAGTGTGCCAGTGATTTAGCCGCGGCAACCAGTTCAAGAGGCAACGGGCCGGTGGCCATAACCTCCAGTGAACCGTCATCGTTGTCGGATTCAAAAATGCGGCCGAGTGACAGGAGCGCGGCCAACAGAAGCGCGATCCACAAAACGCCTGCGGCGATGCGTGCGAGCAGGTTCAGGTCGGGGCCCAGCCCAAGTGGCATAAGAGCAACCACCAAGAGGTAGAACCCGAGAGCTGTGCCCAGCGCGCCACCTTCTTTAACGGCAAGCGCCAAATCGCGGCGGAGCAGCGTCATGAATGCTGTCATTCGCCACCTGCTTTTTTTAGGCCCGGAGCCGTCGACGTGTGTAAGCCGAGCCGAAGCTCCTGCGCATCCTCCAGCCCTAGAGGAATATGAGTGGCAGCAAGCACCAAGCCATCATTCGCCAAATGCTCACCAATGACGGCCGCCAATCGTTTTGTCGCGAAGGCGTCTAGCGACACCGAAGGTTCATCCAGGAGCCAAATCGGGCGCGGCGCAACCAAAAGCCGTGCAAGCCCGAGCCGACGCTTCTGACCTGCTGACAAATATCCGGCGGGAATGTCGGCCAACGACGTCAGGTTAAAACGTTCCAGTGCCGTATCGACCGCGCGATGGTATCCGTTATGCCCGGTAAGATCTCCAGCATTGAGATACTCCGCCCAAAAGCGCAAGTTCTCGGCGACCGTAAATGCCTGCTTGATTCCGTTGGCGTGTCCAACGTAGTGACAATGTTCGGCGAACTCCCGATCGGGATCTGAACCGGCAAGTTCAAACCGTCCGGCGGTCAACGGAATGAAGCCGGCCACGGCGCGGATCAACGTCGTTTTGCCTGCGCCGTTGGGGCCGGTCAGCAACAGGGCGGTGCCTGAAGACAGGGTCCACGACAGATCATCTATGATCTTGCTTTGGCCACGGCTGATTATGAGGTTCTCGGCGATAATCTGCACGGATCAGAGCGGTTTCCCATGGCTAAAGTGTCTTCATACCTGCGGGCTCAGGCTGACAGGGCGAGTGGCGTCGCAGCGATGAAACAATATCAGAACAGGCGGCCCGCCGCTTCAGTGCTCTTTGGTCTCGTTGCACTTTGACGCGCCGCACAATATAACGGCGGCACAACACATGAAGCTACATCAACTGTCAAATGAGGTTACAAGGTCGGCCCATGTCCGCACCGTGGCCGCTTGCGAACCAGAGATACGCCGTCAAATTGCAGCAGTTCAGTGCATGTGCAAGGTCTTTGCCGGCAGTCGGCCCGGCGCCAAGTTGTAAAATTTGTAGCCAATCGCCAGCCAATTGAGCCGGCGCCAGTTTCAAACTGATTTGATCCATAAGCCAGGAGATCGCTACGTGAGCGCAATCAACTCGTCATCGCTGGACAGCTTTTCATGCCGGAAAACGCTGAAGGTCGGCGGCAAAGATTATGTCTATTACTCGCTTGTTGAAGCAGAAGCGAACGGACTTAAGGGTATCTCCAAGCTGCCATTTTCGATGAAAGTGCTGGCGGAAAATCTGCTGCGTCATGAGGACGGGCGATCGGTCAGCAAAGACGACATCCTAGCGATGTCCGCGTGGCTTCAGTCGTCAGGCAAAACCAGTCAAGAAATCGGTTTCCGGCCGGCGCGCGTTCTGATGCAGGACTTTACAGGGGTGCCCGCAGTTGTCGACCTGGCTGCAATGCGCGACGGCATGGTCAGCCTGGGTGGGAACCCCGAACAGATCAATCCGCTCATTCCCGTCGATCTCGTCATTGACCATTCGGTCATCGTCGATGAGTTCGGGACGCCGCTGGCACTTGCGCATAATGTCGAGCAGGAATACGCGCGCAACGCGGAACGCTACAAATTTCTCAAGTGGGGGCAGGGTGCATTTGAGAATTTCCGCGTCGTGCCGCCCGGAACCGGTATCTGCCATCAAGTCAACCTGGAGTACTTGGCGCAGACGGTCTGGACGCGCGAGAGCGCGGACGGTGAAACCGTTGCCTATCCAGACAGCCTCGTGGGTACAGACAGTCATACGACAATGGTCAACGGACTAGCCGTGCTCGGATGGGGCGTAGGCGGTATCGAGGCGGAAGCAGCAATGCTAGGCCAACCGCTATCCATGCTTATCCCCGAAGTGATCGGATTTAAGCTCAAAGGAACATTGAGCGAGGGCGTCACGGCCACCGACCTCGTGCTGACGGTTACGCAAATGCTGCGCAAGAAGGGTGTGGTTGGCAAGTTTGTCGAATTTTATGGCGCGGGGCTAAATCATCTGACGCTTGCTGACCGCGCAACGATCGCCAATATGGCGCCGGAATATGGAGCCACCTGCGGCTTCTTCCCGGTCGATGGCGAGACCCTCGATTATCTCAAAATGACAGGACGTGACGAGGAGAGAATTGCTCTTGTTGAAGCGTACGCGAAGGCGCAAGGGCTGTTCCGCGAAAGAGATGCCGACGACCCGGTGTTTACCGACACGCTCGAGCTAGAGCTTGGCAGCGTGGAGCCGTCGATGGCCGGGCCGAAACGCCCAGAAGGGCGGATCGCACTGAGCGGTATCAAATCCGGTTTTGCTGCATCACTGGCGGATGAATACAAAAAACCAAACGAGCTTGATAAGTCGGCGCAGGTCGAAGGGGCTGACTATGATATCGGGCATGGTGATGTTGCCATCGCGGCCATCACGAGCTGCACGAACACCTCGAATCCCAGCGTTCTGATCGCAGCAGGACTACTGGCACGCAACGCGGTCAATAAAGGGCTTGCCAGCAAACCGTGGGTGAAGACATCGCTGGCACCAGGAAGTCAAGTCGTTGCCGCGTACCTGGCCAATTCGGGCCTGCAGGACTATTTGGACAAGATCGGCTTCAACGTCGTCGGGTTCGGCTGCACGACCTGTATCGGTAACTCCGGCCCGTTGCCGCCGCCAATATCGAAAGCCATCAATGAAAACGGCATCGTTGCAGCGGCCGTGCTGTCTGGCAACCGGAACTTTGAGGGCCGTGTCAGCCCGGATGTTCAGGCCAACTATCTTGCCTCGCCGCCGCTCGTGGTTGCTTATGCGCTTGCCGGCAGCGTGCAGAAGGATCTTACAAGCGAGCCGATTGGCAACGATAAGGATGGCAACCCGGTCTACCTGAAGGACATCTGGCCGACGTCGCAGGAAGTTCAAAAATTTATTGCAGAAAACGTGACTCGCGATGTGTTCCTGCAGAAGTATTCCGACGTGTTTAAGGGCGACGAACGCTGGCAGGCGGTCGAGGCAGGCTCGGGGCTGACGTTTGGTTGGGATTCTTTCTCAACCTATGTGCAGAACCCACCCTACTTCGACGGCATCACGCGTGAACCCAGTAAGGTTGAAGATATCACAGAGGCTCGGATCCTCGCACTGCTCGGCGACAAGATCACCACCGATCACATCTCGCCCGCCGGCGCTATCAAGAAGGAAAGTCCCGCTGGTACCTATTTTCTTGAGCGTCAGGTGGCCCCGAAGGACTTCAATCAATACGGTACGCGCCGTGGCAATCATGAAGTGATGATGCGCGGAACTTTTGCAAATATTCGCATCAAGAACCAGATGCATCGCGACGCTGACGGCAATGTCAAAGAAGGTGGCTACACCGTCCATTATCCTTCAGGCGAAACCGTTTCAATTTACGAGGCGGCCATGCGTTATGCCGCCGAGAGTCGTCCGCTCGTTGTGTTCGCCGGTATCGAATACGGCAATGGATCATCGCGCGACTGGGCTGCAAAGGGCACGCGCCTTTTGGGCGTGCGCGCCGTGATCGCGCAGTCGTTCGAACGCATTCATCGTTCCAATCTTGTCGGAATGGGCGTCGTCCCGTTCACATTCGAAGACGGCTGGTCATGGGCAAAACTAGGCTTGAAAGGTGATGAGACTGTCAGCATTGCGGGTCTTGCCGACGTGCAACCGCGTCAGACGATGACTGCAACAATAACGTCGGCCGATGGCTCAACGCGCGAAGTGCCGATCCTTTGCCGCATCGATACGCTGGATGAGCTAGAGTATTTCAAGAATGGCGGCATCCTGCATTTTGTGCTGCGCAATCTTGCCGAGGCCGCCTAAACTGCACAATAAACCAGTTTGTCGCGGCTGCGGCTAGGCAAGTAGCGGGGACTCATATTGTGATCCGCGCAGTTGCCCCAATTTGATGCATATCAGTGCGTATCAACGCGGACTCAACCATTCGTGACTGGTAATTAACCACCAGCGTTCGATATTCATCAGGTAAGAACTTTAGGAAAGTTATATTCGAAGAATGGTTAGGTCGACGATGCCGAAACGTAGCGCGACAGCGTCGTTTGTTTTGGGGCTGCTTGCTGCCCTCCCCCTGCTCGCGGTGTGGCACGTGTCAGATGCTGCGGCCTATCGCATGCAGGGCTATTCCGGCAAACCGCTGCGCGCTGTCGTTGAGTTGTTCACAAGCCAAGCTTGTCCTGAATGCCCTGCCGCCGACGCTGTCCTGCAAAGCTACGCAGATCGCGATGATGTGATCGCTCTGTCGCTCCCAGTGGATATTTGGGATTACAAAGGATGGAAAGATACGCTTGCGTCGGAACGCAACACCGAGCGTCTGGAAGGGTATGTCAAGACTTTGAAGGGCGGACGGCGTTATACGCCTCAAGTCGTCATTAATGGCCGCAGCCATGTGTTGGGTTCAGATAAGCGATCAATCGATGACGCTATCGAAGAGCAGAATGCCAAAGGGCCGTTCGTGAGTGTCTCAGTGCGGCTCGGTGCATTAGGGAGGCGGTATGTTGTTCACCTCGAGCCGGAGGGACGGGACGCTGAGTCGGACGAGGCGACAATTTGGATGGCAGTCTTGCAGCGGGAAGCGAAGGTGAAAGTCGAACGCGGCGAGAACGCGGGCCGTACACTTATCTATCGGAACGTTGTACGCGAACTTACGCCAATAGGCTTGTGGTCCGGCGGCCGGAAAACCATTCACATAGCGCGTCATGCATTCATGAGACTGGATACAGGTGCCTGCGTTGTAATTGTGCAAAAGAACGGCACCGGGCCAATCATCGGTGCGGCCTGGCTGGGGCTCTAGTTATTGTTGTCGCTCACCTCGGCGGCGCGGACACCGGCTTCGCATTTGCCATCGGGCAAGGCGGCTGACCTCAGGATGTAAGTCCGCGCTTTTTCAATAAACCATCGATCTGCGGCGGCCGGCCACGAAAGGCTTGATATGCCTCCTGCGCATCGCGCATGTTTCCGGCCGCGTAGATGTATTTCCTGAGTTTTGAAGCTATCTTCTTTGAGAAGACATCGCCTGACTCTTCGAATGCGGCGAATGCATCCGCGTCCATCACTTCCGACCACATGTAACTGTAATAGCCAGCTGCATAGCCGCCGACAATGTGCATGAAGTGCGGCAACCGGTGGCGCATGACGATCTCAGATGGCATGCCAATTTTGGCCAAAGCATCGCGCTCGAATGCGCTCGCGTCAAAGTCTTCCACGTCGCCTAATTCGTGCAGATCCAGGTCGAGCAACGCACAAGCGGTATACTCCACAGTCGCGAAGCCCTGATTGAACTTCTCTGCAGCCTTCAATTTTTTCAGCAGTTTTGCCGGCATTGGACGGCCCGTTTTGTGGTGGCGCGCAAACTCCTTCAATACCTCCGGCGTCGTCAACCAATGCTCGAACAGCTGCGAAGGCAGTTCAACAAAATCGCGCGGGACATTTGTACCTGAAATAGATGGGTAGGACACGTCGGATAACATGCCGTGCAGCCCATGGCCGAACTCATGAAAAAGTGTGCGTGCATCATCCATTGATAGAAGCGTTGCTTCGTCTTTGGCACCTCGCGCGAAGTTCATAACGTTCACAACAACGGGGCGACTGTCGCCACCGATTTTGTGCTGAGAACGATAGCTCGACATCCACGCGCCGGAGCGTTTGGAAGGACGCGCAAAATAATCCGCCATGAAGACCGCAACGTGTCTGCCTCTGCCGTCAGTGACTTCGAATGTGCGCACGTCCTGGTGATACTTCGGCAGATCCGTGCGCTCCTTGAACCGCAGCCCGAACAACCGGCGTGCGGTTTCAAACGCAGCGGCAATGACATTTTCAAGCTGGAAGTAGGGGCGCAGTTCACTCTCGTCGAGATCAAATCGTGCGCTTTGTTCCTTTTGCGCATAGTAGCGCCAATCCCAGCCTGCGATTTTGAAGTTTCCACCCTCCGCGCGAACTCTTTCGGCAAGGGCTGCGCACTCTTCCTCGGCACGAGCACGTGCGGCAGGCCAGACCTGGCCTAGAAGATTGCGTACGTTGGCCGGTGTCTTGGCCATCGTGTCTTGAAGCGCGTATTCGGCGAAGGACTCAAAGCCCATGAGACCAGCAAGCTCGCCGCGCAACGCGACCACTTCGGCGAGGATTTGCCTATTGTCACGCGAAGTGTCCATTTCTCCGCGCGCGATCCACGCCTCAAAAGCCTTCTGGCGTAAATCTCTGCGCGATGAAAACGTCAAAAACCCCTCGACGCTTGAGCGCGCCAGCGTGATGGCGTGTTTTTCGGGTCCGAGGCCGAGTTCGGAGGCTGCTGTGTTTGCAGCAGCCCGCACCGAGGCGGGCAACCCGGCAAGATCGCGCTCGTCTTCAAGCACCATGCTCCAGGACTGTTCGTCGGCCAGAACATTCTGCATGAAGCCCGTGACCAATTGTGCCAACCGCTCATTTATTTCGGCGATGCGTCTCTTAGCCTTGGGTTTAAGCTTGGCGCCGGCGATCAGGAACCATGTGTAATAACGATCGATGAGCCGGCGTTGTTCAGCGGTAAGCGTTAGAGACTGGCGGCGCTCGTACAGATACTCGATGCGCTGCATCAGCGTGGAATCCAAATAGATGGCGGTCTCGTGGGCGGCCAGTTTTGGCGCCATTTCACGCTCGATTTCCTGCAACTTCGCGTTCGTATCGGCGCTTGCCAAGTTGAAGAAAACGCTGACGACACGGCTTAAGGGCAAGCCACTTTTTTCCAGCGCAAGTATTGTGTTTGAAAAGGTTGGGCGCCGTTCATCTTTTTTTATTTTGGATATCGCGCGACGCTGCTCAGCCATGGCGTCCTTCATCGCCGGGCCGAAATGCTCAGGCTTGATCTTTTCGAACGGCGGCAGCTTGAAAGGCGTTCGCCAAGCGCTGCTAAAGGGGTTGGAGCTTGCGTCGCGTTTGGTCAAAGGAACCTCTTTTTTTGCTGCCCAGTTTGGCGCGGCCATTGGTTGGGCCCGTTCTCACGTTGCTGGCGGCCAAAGCTGCCCGCCATGACTGTTAGGCATGGTCGCTGGATGTTAGGGCCTTGATCAGCAGCGCATTGATACGTTCAGTATAGAGCGCCGGATCGGCAGGGGGCTGGCCATCTAAAATGTGGGCTTGATCAAAGAGTAAACCGGCCAGGCTTTCTGAAGTTTCGGTGTCGGCCGTCTCCAATTCCTTGGCAATGGCGGTCACAAGCGCATGGCCTGTATTGACTTCCAATATTGGTTTCAGACCGACGCCGCTGTCCTGTCGTGAAAGTAGTTTTTCCAGCTCCAAATCCGGGCCGCTACCTGGCGCGATGAGGCAGACCGGACTTTTTACGAGTCTTTGCGAAGCGCGGACCTCGCTGACCGTGTCGCCCAGCACGATTTTCAGTTTTTCAAGTAGTCCTGCAGCATCGGCTTGGTCGGCGGGCTTTTCAATTGTTTCATCCAACAAAGGTATCGCCGAGAGATCAACGTCACCTTGGGTCAGCGACCGCAGGGGCTTTTCATCAAAGCTAAGTCCCTGGGTGGTCCAGAAGGCATCGATTGGATCGGTAAGCAGCAACACCTCGACGCCGCGCGCCGTAGCCGCCTCCAACTGTGGGCTCGCCTCCAATCGATCGATGCTGTCACCGACGAGATAATAAATTTCATTTTGGTTGGGTCTCAACGCCTCCGCGACCTGCGCCAAGGAGCGATTGTCTGTGCCAGCGGTCGTGCGGAAGCGGGACAATTTCAAAAGCTGTTCACGGCGTTCGAAGTCTTCATAAAGGCCTTCCTTTACGACGGCACCAAATGCCTCCCATATCGCGTCGTAGGCGTCCGGTTTTTTCTCGCTCAGTGTTTCCAATTCGGACAGCACGCGACCCGTCAACGCCTTCCTGATCTGGGCGACCATCGGGTTGTTCTGCAGCATCTCGCGGCTGATGTTGAGCGGTACATCCTCGCTGTCGACGACACCGCGGATGAAGCGCATGTATGTCGGCAACAAGCCGGCATCATCGGTAATGAACACGCGGCGGACATAGAGTTTGACGCGACCTTTGCGGTCGGCGTCATAAAGATCGAATGGGCGCTGCTCCGGTATAAACAACAGCACCGCATACTCCTGTCGTCCCTCCGCCTTGTAATGGATCGTATGGGCCGGTTTGTCGAAGTGTCCGGAGACCGTGCGATAGACCTCTTCGTAGTCCTCGGGCTTTACTTCCGATTTTGAGCGCTGCCAAAGTGCACTTGCCGAGTTGACCTGGCGGGCTTCGCCGTTCTCACCAATGAGTTCCACGGGGAAGAGGATGTGATCGGAGTAGGTGCGTACGATGCGCTCGATGCTTACGGGATCTAAGAATTCCTCGGCGTCCTTTTTCAGCACCAGGGTTACGGACGTGCCGTGACTAACAAGGTTTGCACGGTCGGCGGGCGCCTCCTTTATATCGAAACCGGTCGTGCCGTCGGAGACCCACATCCATGCGCCCTCCGTGCCCGCTCTTCGGCTTACCACCTCGATGCGGTCGGCAACCATGAAGGCTGCGTAGAACCCCACGCCGAACTGGCCGATCAACGCATTGCCCTCAGGCTGTTCCTGCAGGCGCTCCAGAAAGGCACGCGTCCCAGATCGTGCGATTGTGCCAAGATTTTCGACGAGTTCTTCGCGGCTCATTCCGATGCCGTTGTCGGAAACCGTCAGCGTCCCGGCTGTCTTGTTGGGCGTGATCTTGATTGTAAAGTCCGCGTCGCCTTCAAGTAGGTTGGGCGCCGCGATTGCCTCGTAACGCAGCTTGTCGCAAGCGTCGGACGCGTTGGATATCAGCTCGCGGAGGAAGATTTCCTTGTCGGTGTAGACGGCATGAACCATCAGGTGGAGAAGGCGGGAAACCTCTGCCTGAAAGTCATGGTGCTCATTGCTCTTAGTCTCGGCGGTCATCGCTGTGCTCCATCACCCGACGCAATTTAGGCAGATGCGCGCCGCTCAGCATATTCCGATCAGCGGCGCAGCAGTCCAAGCCTTATGGAAGAGAAGTTTTTTATGGCGTTCCGCGTTGCTAAATCAAGTGGCGGTGCGCGTTTCGGTGGAGCTGCAAGATACGCATTCATGCATCCAATAGCAGGAGGGGCCGGCAACACAAGAAAGGACCGGTTCGGGGGAAACCGGTCCTTTCAAAAGGAGATAGGAGAACTATAGGATCTTGCTCTTGAGACTAGGAGCAGTTGCCGTACGACCCGACCCCTTGAACTGGCCCCGGGGGGCTGGGGGGCTATAAGAGTCCAGAGCCTCATCATTGAGGACCGGGTCGTTGGCAACGATCTAAATATCGCTGCGTAATTTGGCGTCACCTGGGCCAATGCGCGTCATGAATTAGGTCCTCCTAAGGTCTTTTGGTGCCGTTGAGTATTATTGAAGCAAGGTATTTCGCGGCTTTGCGCTGCGGGCTTTCACAGTCTTGCCATCATCGATTCGCCAATCGGCGCGTGAAAAGTCTGTGCGAAGCGGGAATGTTGCCGACGCAGCTCGCACGCCGCTACCTTTTGGTCTGGCCGCTACAACATCGGTCCAACGACCAGTAAGGCTTGAATTCCCATCCTGTTGGCGCAACAATCGTAACAGTTCTGACCAGGGAGGAGCCTCATTTGCGCGATTCTGACCCCATAATAGCGTTTAGCCCGCCGGAGACGGGTGACGGCAAGTCGCCAGCTCCTGCAAACGCCAATGGGCACGGTCAGCAGTCCCAGCACTACCCGATCAGCATACGTTTCAACAGACAAGAGTTGAGTGAAATACTCGCCGTTTACGGGCGCAAGGTCGCTGAAGGCGAGTGGCGCGATTACGCCATCGATATGGGCCGCGAAAAGGCTGTCTTTTCAATTTTCAGACGTTCGAGCGAATGCGCGCTGTTGCGTATCGAAAAAAACCCACGGCTGGCGCGCCGGCAGGGCGCATACAGCGTCATTGCCGCGACGGGACACATTCTAAAGCGCGGACATGACCTTCGCCGTGTGTTGGGTGTCTTGGAAAAAGGCCTGCGGCTCGTGCGCTAATATCCGCCCTGAGAAATCAACGAGGTGGGACCTTCATGGCTCGACAACGGGCGACGCAAAAAAGGCCCCGCTAAGCAGGGCCTTTTCGCTTAATCCAGAATGTGAAGGACCAATTACTCCTGGTTGCCAAACAGATGCAACATGGAGATGAACATATTGATGAAGTCCAGATACAGGCTCAATGCGCCAAGGATCGCAGCCTTTGCGGTGGCAGCCGTATCGTGACGGATCACCAGGTATTCATCCTTGATCCGCTGCGTGTCGTAAGCGGTCAAGCCAGCGAACACCAGCACGCCAATCACTGAGATTGCGAACTGCAGCGCACTTGACTGAAGGAACAGGTTGACGATGGCAGCGATGATAATGCCAATCACGCCCATGATCAGGAACGAACCCCAACCGGAGATGTCCTTTTTCGTCGTGTAGCCCCAGATGCTCAGGCCTGCAAAGGCAGCTGCCGTTACGAAGAAGATCTGTGTGATCGATTGGCCTGTGTAGATCAAGAAGATCGACGACAGCGAAATGCCCATCACGGCGGCAAAAGCCCAGAACGCTATTTGCGCGGCTCCAGTGCTCATTTTGTGGGCACGGAACGACAGCAGCAGAACGAACGCCAAAGGTGCGAACATGATGATGTAGCTCAATGGAGCGCTATACAGCGTTGCACCTAGGCTGGTGAGCATTTTGCCGTTGCCGAGCTGTGCGACGGCCGCGTTCGGGTCGGTTGTTACCGCAAGCGTGGACAGGAAATAGGCGACCACGCCGGTGAAGGCGATGCCGGCGGCCATATAATTGTAGACGCCAAGCATGTACGAGCGCAGGCCCTCATCGACGGCAACACCCGTACGGGTGGCGGTCGGCTGCTGCGCATATTGGTTATCATATTGAGACATATGGTTTTTCCTCGTGACCAGTCGTGCAAGTTGACAGATTCCAACAATGATATGACGTGCCTGTTTGGCAGTTTCAAGAAGCCAAATGCCAAAAATTCCAAGGACTGCAAAGGCGCCGGCATTAAACTTAAGGCCACCGGGTGCCTTCCGCCAGATCCTGCCCCCTAGACAATGGCTAATCGGACCGAAGGTAAGGCACTGGACGGGCCTGCAACACCTGCCAGGTTCCCACGCCGCCAAACACAAGCACAAGGCCGATAGCGAGCACCAATGCCTGCAACACCGCCCATGCGGAAAATATGAACTCGACGTCCATGATGAATGTCAAGGCCGCCCAGGCGGCTAATCCACCTAACAGAACGGCAAACGCTGCCGTTATTGCGGCCAATATCAGATATTCCAACAGGTGCGTGACCATGATCCGGCGGCGGGTTGCGCCTAGTGTCGACAGGATCACTGCTTCGCGAATACGCCGGCGCTGTGCAGTGGCGAGAGCCCCGGCTAGCACCAATGCACCGGCGACCAAAGTTACGCCGCCGGCAATTCGAACGGCGATCATGATTTTCTGGAAAACCTCATTGAAACGGTCAATGGCGTCTCGTACCCGGATCTGCGTCTGTGCAGGAAATTCCTTGGAAAGTGCGCGCATTAAGCGCGCTTCAGCAGATAGATCGGCCTGTCTAGAATTTTGATCTGTGCCAGCCTCTGACTGTGTAAGTCTGATCGTTGCAAGCAGGTTGCTGGGCGCACCCTTCAATGTGTTCGGCGAGAAGACCATGACGAAATTGATGGCAAGACTTTCCCAATCGACTTCACGCAAGCTTGCAATGCGCGCCGTCAAATCGCGACCCAACACGTTCACGGTTACAGCGTCCCCGATGGTCAGATTCAAGCTCTTTGCAATCTCCGCCTCAAACGATACAAGCGGTTCGCCTTGATAACCGGACGGCCACCATTCGCCTTCGACGAGGCGTGAGCCGTCGGGTATCGTCTCCGCATAGGTCAGTCCTCGGTCGCCGCTCAAAACCCAGCGCGCACTTGGCGGTGCCTTGATTTTATCGACCGGAACACCTTTGAGCTTGACTAGTCTGCCGCGCAGCATTGGCGCGCGGCGAACCTCTGCCTCTGGTGATTCACGTGAAACGATGGATGAGAAACGATCGGCCTCGTTCTTCTTGATATCAAGCACGTAGTAGTCTGGAGAGCTCGCCGGCAAACGTGTTGTCAATTCGCGTACAAACGAGGCATCAGCCAGTGCGACCGCAACCAGCAGCGAAAGTCCGGCGCCAAGTGAGAGCACAACAGAGCGGGCCAAGCCGCCCGGCGCACCCAGATTGCCGAGTGCCAACGCCAACTCAACGGTTCGTGGACGCGCGATCTTACGGGCGGCCCACGTGACTCCATAACCCAGGGCTGTGAATACCCCAAAGACCAAAGTGACGGCCGTTACGAAGTACAGAACGATCAAACGTGATTGCGAAGACAACAGCGCAAACACAACAAGAGCGATACCGACGCCAACGGTGAGGGCAATAATTCTTGGATGCGGCCATACGCGGTTCGTCGTGACATCGTCGCGAAACAGAACTGCTACCGGAATACGTTCGGCACGACCGAGCGGCCATAGCGTGAACATGAGCGCGACGAGAAGTCCATATGCCACCGCAACGACGATGCTGCCCGGCTTTAGAGCGAATTCGGCCGTTATGGGAAGTGCGGATCCGAATATCGTTGTAACCAGCAAAGGTACGGTAGCGCCGAGCAGAAGACCCAAAACAACACCCAGGATCGCCATGGCAAGAACCTGGATCAAGAACACCATGAATATGCGACCGCTGGTGGCGCCGAGGCTTTTCATTGTCGCAATGGTGTTGCGGCGGCGGTCGATAAAGGTTGCCACTGCATTGGCCACACCGACCCCGCCCACCAGCATTGCGGTCAGCCCGAGCAAAGTCAGAAACTGGCGCAGGCGTTCCAATGTGCGCACGACATCGGGAGAAGGGTTGCTGCGGTCGAGAATTCTGAAACCCGATTCATTCAATTCGCCCTTTAGGACGTCTGTTGATTCACGCACCTTGTCATCGGCAGCAAGACCGTTGGCTGGTAGTGCTATCGCGTAGCGCCAACGCATCAGTGCGCCGGGTTGAATGAGGCCGGTTTTTTCCAAGGTCTCTTGGCTTATGAGTACGCGCGGACCGTAGGTCAGGCGGCTGCCAAGCCCATCGGGTTCTTTTTCGATGATCGCTCGTGCGATAACTGCCGCATCGCCGATGGTGAAGCTGTCTCCGATTTTGATCTGCAGCCGCTCCAGCAGGATAGGGTCAACCGCCGCAGCCGCTCCCCGTTTCAGCGTATCCTGCAGGGCCGTGTCTCCGGCCAGTTCAACAGCTCCGACAAGCGGATAGAGCCTGTCTACGGCTTTCAACTCGACAAGCAGCTGATCTTCAGTGTCGAGATTGCGGGCCATTGTGCGCATGGTTGCGATTTCGCTTACACGCCCGCTGGTGTCCAGGATTGCACGTTCTTCTTCGCTGGCGCGCGCATGCATTCTCGACAGTGCGATATCACCGCCGAGGATTGTGCGGCCTTCGCGCTCCAGGCCGGCACGCAGCGAATCGGACAGGGCGTTGACGCCGGTTATGACGAACAAGCCAAGCGCGATACATCCGATCAAAATATAGAAGCCCCGTAACCCGCCGCGCATTTGACGCATCGCTAGGCGGAAAACGAGGCCCGGATCGTTCCGACGGCGGGCGAAGTGAGGCTTAACGATGGTTTTTGTCGTCATGATGCGAGCCGGTCCTCGTCATCACTGATCGCACCGTCATTCATGCGAAGCAGACGCTGGCATTTTTGCGCCACAGACAGGTCATGCGTGATCAGGACAAGGGTCGTGTTATGGGCGGCATGCAATCCCAACAACAATTCTATGACTTCAGAGCCGGTCTTACCGTCAAGGTTGCCTGTGGGCTCGTCTGCCAGGATCAGTTTCGGTTTGGTTGAAACTGCACGGGCCAGGGCGACCCGTTGCTGCTCGCCACCGGAAAGTTGGGCCGGAAAATGATCCAGCCGTTTGGCAAGGCCAACGTCGGACAACAATTCGCGCGCTGCGTCAAATGCAGATGGCTCACCCTGGAACTCAAGCGGCAACGCCACGTTTTCCAATGCCGTCATGGATGGCACCAGATGAAACGATTGGAACACAATACCGATGTCGGCACCGCGGGCCAATGCCAGCTGGTCTTGATCGAGTGTCGTGAAATTGTGTCCCGCAACGACCACTTGGCCCGAGGTTGCCCGCTCCAAGCCGGCCATGACCATCAAAAGCGACGTCTTGCCTGACCCAGACGGACCGACAATCGCGGCGGACTGTCCTTTTGGAATTTCGAGGCAGATGTCGCGCAAAATCTCAACTGTGCCGGCGCGTGAGGTGAGCGAGAGGCTGACATTTTTTAGGCCCACAATGGGCTCAGATATTCTTGTGGGGGCCGACAATCGATCTACCTTTCCGAAACTGGTGGCGTATTGAGCATGCTACGTATCCGGTGCCAAGATCAGATTACGGGCAATTGACTTGTCGTCAGCAGAGCGGGCTACTAACTCACCAGGTGTTACTACAGAACGATAAGGCGGAACGATGAATTGGCGGTTTTGTGACTTTCAGGTGATGGCGCCGGCATGCCGAGCCATTGCGACCTGGGCTTTGGTCTTGTCTATTGTTTTGCCATCGAATGTCGGGCAAGCGCTGGCGCGCAACGAATCGCAAACTGTTCGCATCGTTGCCTTCGGGGATAGTCTTACCGCCGGGTACGGGCTGGACTTATCTGCTTCTTTTCCATCACAACTTGAGAAGGCACTGAAAGCGCGCGGACATAATGTTGCGGTGGGAAATGCCGGTGTGTCAGGCGACACGACCGCGGCCGGGCTTGAGCGTTTCGATTGGGCTGTTCCGGACGTTGCTGATGCTGTCATATTGGAACTGGGCGCGAATGACGCGCTGCGCGGCATCGATCCTGCCGTTGCCAGAGCTAATCTGGACAAAATCCTATCGCGCATTAAGGCGCGAAATATTCCGGTGATCGTCGCAGGCATGAATGCACCGGCAAACTGGGGCAAGGATTACGCGGACGCGTTCGGCACCATGTTCGAAGCCCTGGCGAAGAAATACGATGCTTTATATTACCCCTTCTTTCTGGAGGGGGTCGCACTGGACCCGAAGCTCAATCTTCCCGACGGCCTTCACCCTAACGCCAAAGGCGTGAAGAAGATTGTTGAAGGTATGCTGCCGATCGTGGAACAATTGATTGCAAGGGCAAAAGCCGCCAAGGATTGATAATCGGGCGCAAAAGACATCTTTATGATGGGTGAGGCGGCCGCTCATGCACCGCGTTAGCCGTACCTGATTATACAAAGGTGCCCTCCATGCCTCGTTTGTTCACCGGAATCGCACTGCCAGAAAACATCAAGAACGACTTGGCGCGCCTTGCAGAGCCGATGCCCGGCGTCCGCTGGTTGGACAGCGAGAATATGCACATCACGTTGCGGTTTGCCGGCGACATCGATAACAGGCTCGCACGTGAATTTGCCGACTTGCTTGCTGCTATCGACATTCGCGCATTCGAGATTAGATTAGCTGGTCTTGGCGTTTTCGGCGGCAAGGAGCCGCGCGTGATCTGGGCCGGGGTTGAAACCTGTCCGGAGCTTGAAGCTTTGGCGCGAGCCAATGAACGCGCGGCGAGGGCAGCCGGGCTGTCGGCGGAGACGCGCGTATTCAAACCGCACGTGACGCTGGCGCGGCTGAAGTATACGCGACATGACGTGCTTGCCCGCTTCCTGGAGCGACACAGCCGGTTTCAGACCGAGCCGTTTTTCGTTGGGCAGTTTGAACTTTATTCGTCACGGCCGCAAACCGGTGGCGGGCCTTACGTCTCCGAAGAATCGTTCGCGCTTGCTGGCGGTGGATTAAATTTTTCGGATGCGGATGCGCTAGAGCCCGACCGGCGTTGGTAATGTCATCACACAACTGGATGATTTTTCGCTTTTAGTCGCCGGGCCATCGATACTTTGATGGCGAGGAGGCGAAGAAGCCGCCGAACTGTGATTTGGATTTCTTTTTGCGGGATGTTTTGCGCCCGTTTTTTGCGCGTATGGCTTTGCGCGATCGTGACATATGCGATTTTTGCGATCGGCTCGGTGCCGTAATCGATCCGGGTTCGTTGGCGCCGATATCAGGCATGCCATCAACGCCCAGTCCCGCGACAGTAGTGCGCACCTGTTCAAATGCAGGGCTTGGCGCTTGTTCGACGCCAGCATGTATTTCCCCGTCGTCCGTCTCTGCCGTTGAAGATTGATCGGCGCCGTCTTCGGCAAGTGCGGCGACTTTCGTCTCGCCATCGGCTTCCGACTGCTTGAGTTCAAGCCTACCGGCCGCTATTCTTTTTTCGCGTTCTTGGGCGGCTGCCAATCGAGCGGCGCGGATACTTTCATCTATTTGATAACGAGTGTGACGGGCGCGTTCAGATGCCGACCATGGCATCGGACGGCAACTGCAACCGGCGATCAGGCGTTTGCGATAGACGTATGCCATCTTAAGAGAAGCATAATTCCTGCCGCTTAGGTCTTTCATGCGGTCTTTGTCGTCAGACCCTTTCGGCATGTAATAAAGCTTGGCATTGCGTCCACAGCGCGCGCGACAACTGGCGGCGTCAGCGTGGAATTTGCTGCGGGTCGTCGAAGCGCTGATGGGAAAGTAATAACCGTCGCAGGTGCGTACGCAGACAGTGCGATAGAGTCCCGATTGCCGTGATTGGTACGCACCGCGTGCCCACGGATTTCTGAAGCCGCGTCTATTTCCGTTTGGGAACTGATGGAAATTCGGTGGCCGCACCGAACGCGGCTTCGGCTTTGGCTTGGACCCGAATCCGAAGAGCGCCTGAAGCAAGGATTCAGCGCGGGCCTGATGCAGACCACCGGCAAGCGTACACACCAAAAAAACGGCCGCGAAAGCAGCCCGCAATACAACCGGACGCATACAGAACTCTTAACAACGCATTACAATCAGACTGCCCCTCATATCGGGGCTACGCGGTTCCGTGCATTAAACTCGTTCTGTTTTCTTGAGATCAGCACGGAGCACGATAAGAATGGCGTCAACATCGCAAATAAATTCTGAATACTTGAAAGAAAATGCGCCGTCGCCGCACCAACCGAGCCGCAAACACTTAGTTTGGCCAAGCGGTCTTTGGGCTACTAAGTTTTTGTTAATGCCTGTGAAAGCGTTTAGGCAATGATGGTCGAATCAACAGACCTGCGAGGCGGTCCCAAATAGCGGCACTGCTTGGTCAATATGGCGTCGACATATTCCGGCGGAATACATCCTGCGTTGTCGTCACACGTTTCCAGCGGCGCTTCTTCTTCTTGGCTTTGGCAGGTTTGGTATTGATGAGGGCTGGCTGCGGCCCCCCCAGCATATTCATCAAGCCCGTCTTCTGGTCGCCAGACGGTAGCGTGTGCGTTGCCAGCCTCTTTCTGCCGCCGGCTCGTAGTTTGCGTGCGATGGTTGAATTCACCTTCGCGATTTGCTTCACATCTGCCGCCAGCATTGGGTCAGACCCCAGCAGCTCTTCAAGCTCGGCGCCGGCAAGCTTGTCGCCAGCGTCCTGTTTCTCTTTGAGTGCGTAGTAGGCGTGTAGTTTTTTAGCTTCTTCCGACCACGGCTGTGGGCGGCAGCTACAGTCCTCTACGTATTCTGTGCGATACAGGTAGGCGTTTTCTAAGTCCGAATAGGGGTTGCCGCGACGGTCTTTGAGAGCATCAATTTTGCCTGACCCGCTCGGGGCGACAAAGAGTTTCGCCGGTGCATTGCAGCTTGATTTGCATTGGGCCTCATCCGCCGCAAACCGGTTTGAGCGTGTCGCTGCGCTGATTGGGAAGAAATATCCGTCGCACATGCGAACACAAACGGTGCGGTAGGTTGCCGGACGCAACGGCGGCAGTTCTTCTTCAATGGGCTGCGGTTTGCCTGGAGGTCCCAATGAAAAGATGGCTCCAAAGGGTAGAAACGGTGAGTGACGGATGTGCATCGGCTGGCTCTTACCAGTGCGGTGATAGCCGTTTTTCCTGCTATACTTTCGCCGCCAGTATTTTCGCTTTTGCGACTTGCCCAGGACCTGCCGCTCCGCAATGCGTGTGCTCTCAGTTGCAAGTGTAGCGGTGGATGTTTCCGGCGATGTTGCAGAAGGTGCCAGCCAATTCACGGCTGCGACTGCCAGCAACGCAAATGCGGCGAGTCCGCCAAAAAACCAGCCGGTGCCAGATCGGGTGCAATCGGTGATATGCGGAGGGTCATTTTTTTTACCGGGACGGGCGAACAGATTCCGACCGAAGTGAACCCGCATTTTACGCAACGACATCAAACTTACCTTGGACTAACGCAACACAGCGTCTGCCGCCAAAGGCAAAAGGCCTACAGCCGCAAACGCTCTTACCGATATAATCTGCCAATCCAGTGAGTTACAGTCACTGGTTATATCGATATATCAGTTTTTATGGTTATGCCTCAGCAAAATTCGCCGTTCAAACCGTCAGGACTATTTTGCCGCGCGCCATCCTGTCATCGATGATTTTTAATGCATCGACCGCCCGCTCAAGCGGGAAGGTCTTGTCAATTCGAGGTTGCAGGCGGCCGGATGCAACCCAATCCAATACGCGCACCATATTGGCGTGATGTGCGACGGGGTCTCTTTTCACTGCCTCTCCCCAAAACACGCCGATCATGGCGCAGCCTTTAACCAACAGCAGGTTGATGGGAATTGAGGGGATGTCTCCCGATGCAAAACCAACGACGAGAAAGCGGCCGTCCCAAGCGGTTGCCCTCAGAGCGGCTTCAGCATGGGGGCCACCAACACAATCGTAGACGACATCAACCCCGCGGCCGCCGGTCATTTCTTTCAACCCAGATTTTATGTTTCCGTTTGTGTAGTCGATCACTTCGTCAGCGCCCGCGGCCTTGCAAATTTCCAGTTTGTCACCGCCAGCGGCAACGCCGATCACGCGCGCGCCCATGAGTTTGGCGATCTGAACGGCCGCCTGTCCGGCTCCACCAGCGGCGCCCAAGACAGCGACTGTCTCAGCTTCCTTTAGTCCACCGCGATCTATCAGCCCGTGCGTCGCGGTTCCGTACGTAATGCTTACCGCGCTTGCAATCTCAACGCTGACGCCCGGGGGAATTGGAACGGCTGCACTCGCGTCCACCGCGACGCGCTCGCGCGCGCCACCCCAGCCAATATAGGCCATGACACGATCACCGGTCTTCAGGCCCGTGACGCCAGCGCCGATTTCCTCCACCGTGCCGGCGATTTCTCCGCCTGGCGAAAACGGCAGCTCCGGCTTGTGCTGGTACTTGCCGCGCGTGATCAGCGTATCGAAGAAATTTAGCGCAACCGCGCCCACCCGGACTATAACCTGACCGGCTTCCGGGCGCGGAATTGGCACATCCTCAAGGGTCAGAGCCTGGGGGCCGCCCAGCGTCTTACACAGCACAGCCTTCATTGACATATGCACATTTTCCTTTGCTCAGAGAAGCGAAGCTACCGCCTACACGCTTCCTGACTTGATTTGAAGGGCATTGGCTGTGACAAACCTGGAATTCGCATCGCTAACAATGTGCCATGGTATTCGTGTCAGCGGACAGATCCGTGCCCTCTTCGCGGCCTTGCATGACGACATACTGATCGAGGTTTACCTGATATGACCGCCAAAAGCTGGCCACCGCCTGCACGCGGATATTTTGCCATCGGCGCGGAACGCATGTCGAAGTCGCTCAATCTCGGCAATCTCATGCGCAGCGCACATGGCTTTGGCGCGAGTTTTACCTTCACGATCGGCGCGACCTATCAGGCCCTGGAAGCGCGTGCGGACACGTCGAAGGGCAAGCATCATCTGCCGCACTACAACTGGGACGAGCTGGACCACATGGTCCTGCCTGAGGGTTGCCGGCTTGTGGGCATTGAGCTGACCGAAGAGGCGATCGATCTGCCCAGTTTCCGGCACCCGCAGCGAGCAGCCTATATCCTGGGACCGGAACTCGGCTCCTTATCCAACCCGGTAATCGAGCGATGCGAGTTCGTCGTGCGTATTCCGACCAGGTTCTGCGTCAACGTCGCAATGGCTGGCGCAATTGTTATGTATGACCGGGTTATCAGCATGGCCCGTTTTGCCCCCAGGCCCGTTGCCTCAGGCGGTCCGGACCCGCAAAGCGTGGCATTTATGCACAGCCACGGCAGGAAGCGCAGCAAAGGGTGACATGACAGCCATATTTTTCTTATATGGTTCTAGTGTTCCGGCGTAGACATTTGCCTACGCTTGCGGCATCCGAGAGAGCAAATGTCTGCGCCATGAGAACACTAGCAACTATCTGGTTCTAGTGTTGCTTTTGTATTTGACGTTTGCTCAAGACGGCCGCAGCGAACGGCGGGCAAACGTCAAATACGCAACACTAGTCTTATAGCGATTGATTCAAGGGCAATACGCGACCTCATGAGAACCATGAAAGCTCGGACATTTGCACTGGCGGCGGTGTTTAGCGTTGGAACACTCTTCAGTGGCAACACAGCCATGGCCGCAACGGCCGAACTCGTTGAGACGTTTAAAGACTGGAGCGTCTTCTCCTACAAGCAGGAGTCAAAACAAATCTGCTTTGCCGCTTCGCAGCCCAAGGAGCTATTGCCGCGCGGCGCGAAGCGGGCGCCTGTGTTCTTCTACGTTTCGGCCTGGCCGAACGATGGTGTGAAATCCGAAGTCAGCATCAGGCTTGGCTACCCCATCAAGGAGAAGAGCCCAATCAGCGTTCAGATTGGCTCTGACGCCTTCACGCTATATCCGAAAAACGACAAGGCATTTGTCGCGGATGCGACGCAAGAACTGAAGCTCATTGAGTCCATGAAGAAGGGCTCGTTTATGAACGTTAAGGCGACGTCGCAGCGAGGCACAAACACAACCGACAAGTACTCCTTGGTCGGTGTGACGGCGGCGCTAACTAAGCTGGGCGAGGCTTGTCCTTAGTGAAGAGCCATTATCTCACGTCTTGCGGTGAGCACTGCGGCTGGCTCGCAAACGAATGTATATTGCTCCTTCGCCTCCATGGTTAGGCGAGGCCGTTTGATAGCTCACCACGATCGCACGAAGTTCCGGTTCCGCAAGCCATTGCGGCACCAGCCGCTTCAGCACACCGGTTTCCCTCAAAGCGCCAAAGTCCGTGAAATCGTTGTCGGTATGACGACGAAAATCGTGGGTGCCTTTTCCTGTGATGACGAGCACAACGCGGCGTCCCTGCGCCTGCGCCGACTTCAAAAATCTGCGCAGAGCGTCGTGAGCTTCATGTTGGCGCAGTCCGTGCAAATCGAGTCTTGCATCAATCGCTGTGCGCCCGGAGCGAATCTTGCGTGCTGACTTATGATCGAAGTTCGACAGAGGCGGTGGGCCGGACACTGGTATTTTTGCATGAGCGGCCGGCTTAGGGTCTGCAGGCATCGTCGGCTTACGCATTTGTTTGGATGGCGGTGGTTGTGTTGCGTTCGAATTGTCGCTCGTAATGGCTGAGCGATGGACGCGATCCTTCTTGTGCCGGTGCAACGGTTCAACTGACTGTGCCAGACGTTCCCACAGTTCATGGTCGTTGTCGGTCAGTTGATTGCGCGCACGACCGGTTTTGTCTTTCTTATGTTTTCCGGGTTTTTCATTGTCCGCCATCGTCGCGCCTAGCCCGCCAATTCACTAGTCGGTTTTGGACAAAGGACGTAAAATCGGCAGGCATGCTTTGTGCGACCCGCCAAAAAACCAGCTTGTTTTCCGCTGCCGAAAAAAACGTCACCGCGCTCCGGACCTCTTATCGCCGAGCCTGTATCTTGCGCGATCA
Source organism: Hyphomicrobiaceae bacterium (assembly GCA_965222485.1). GTDB lineage: Bacteria > Pseudomonadota > Alphaproteobacteria > Rhizobiales > Hyphomicrobiaceae > CBDCUC01. Next base: position 225,876 of record CBDCUC010000040.1, on the reverse strand, counting down.
TCAAGCGCCTGAACGGTTCATTGCCCGATGACGCGTGTGTCAATTGCGAAGCATCGACGAAGATTGGCATTCCAAGCGTATGGTGGCTGCAATCGACAGCCAGGCTGCGGCCCGGCGTCAACGGAATGTCGTTCAATCCGAGCGGAGAGGCATGCTCTCGTTCATCGAGCTCACGAAAAAAGATAAAGGATTTGTTCTTCCACATGACGCTTCGCGCGCGATCTCCGTCGGCCCGCAGCCAACTTGCCAAAGTTTCGAGTGTCATCTGCTCTTCCGGAATTAGACCGGTCTCGATCAAATAACGCCCAATTGACGTGTAAGGGTAGCCATTCTTGCCATCGTACGAAACGCGGATGCTGGAGCCATCTTCGAATTTCAGGAGACCCGAGCCCTGAACATGTAAAAAGAACGCATCGACGGGATCGGCTAAAAACGCAAATTCGAGCTTACGGTCCGCAAGAGCACCGCATTCGATCTGTTCGCGCGTCGGCATCGGTTCAATCTGGCCCGCGGTCTTGCGTGCATGTGTCAGGGGTATGCTGGCGCTGGCGCGCTGATTTTCGCCGACGATATTCACCAGATCGGCCGGGCGGCGATAGAGCGGAACCGGAAAGGCCTTGCTTGGGTGGCGTGAGGCGATGAGTTCGGGCTCATAATAGCCGGTTAACAGGCCGGCTTCGGATTGTGCGTGCTGGAGGGCAAACGGTGTGAAATTCTTTTCAAAGAATGCGCGTGCGCCGTGCCGCGGACTGGTGCGAAGATTTGCCGATGCCATCCTAGCTAGATCGCTTAGGGCTTGGGTGGCTGAACTATCGACGCCGCATTGCTCATCCGATGGGCGGTTCTGTCCTTCCAGGCGGGCGTTATTTTGGGCAAATGCCGCAAGCGCCGCCTCGTGATCATCGTCGGCCCAGCCCGGAAGGTCGGAAAACTCCAGGCGGCGATAATGGCGGGGAAGATCATGCATCGGCTGGTCCTGCGGCGAACCGAGCCGGCCCGTGCAACGGAAAAAACTTTTTTGGGCCACCGGGTGAAGTTCGGCTAGTTGGACGCTTGCGTGGCCACCAAACGCCAGTTGGGATTGAGGCGCGCGCGTGCCGTCGACAAATCGCGGCTGAACGTCCAGATGTCGGTGACTTCCTTAATGCGCTGCGGATCGCCGGAGACGACCTCACCTGCCGCATCGCGCGTCGCCGAAATTAGCTGACTCACAAAGCGCACGGTGATGTTCGCTAAGCCCTCTTTCATATCCGCTTCCAGGATTGTCGCCTTGTCTATGCCAACGAAACTCTGATCGACCTGTTCCCCACGGCCTTCGCGATCCTGTATGGCGCCGACAAATCCATCAAAGACGTCGGGACTCAGCAGGTCTTTGAGCATCCGGCGATTGCCTTCGGCAAAGGCCGTTACGATCATTTCGTAGGCTTGGCGGGCGCCATTGAGGAAGTTTTCGGGATCGAACGCCGGGTCGTTTTTCACGATCTCGGTCAGCCCAGCGGCCAGCGCCGAATTGGATCCGGCGAACGCCTTAATGCGCTCCTCTGCCTCGGCGCGGGCGATTTCGGGCGCAACCGCCGTGGTCTGCTCGTCACCCTCCCGGCGTGGCAGTGAGACGACATTGTCGTCAGACACGCTGGCTTCGGCAGCCTCGCGCTGGCTGCGGTAGCGCTCGATGCGCGTCTCTTCGTCGCCGGTACGGCGACCGAGCACGCTTCTCAATTTGAAAATCGCAAAAACCGCTACAATCAACGCGATAAGCGTGAATAGGTCGATGTTGCCATCCATTATTCGGGACTTTCTTGGTGGTCAACCTGGCTAGCCGGAGGAATTCTCCATCATGTATGGTCTACGCGGCGGAAGTGCCAGGGTCAATTTTCAGGATATAGGACCAAGAGGCCGCCGTCCGGCCATATCAAGGCTTTGTATCGCGTCCAACTTAGGGCACAAACCAGTAGAAGCCAACCGCGTTAACGGGCCGCAATTAATGCACGCCCCTGTGGTTTTTATAAAGCTGGTAAACACTTGTTGAGGTACCGGACGAGATTCGATGGCACCGTCACTCCCATTTGTCCTGTTCTTGATGTTCGTCATCGTGCCGCTCATTGAGATTGCGCTCTTGATAAGGGTCGGTCAGTGGATCGGCTTTTGGGAGACCATCATTGTTGTCGTTGCCACCGCTTTTATAGGCACGTGGCTTCTGCGCGCCCAAGGGTTTTCGGTCTTCAATAAGTTCATGCGGTCGGTATCGGACGGCAAAGTGCCCATGGAGCCAATTATGGAGGGCATGCTTCTGCTCATTGCAGGTGCATTTCTGCTGACCCCTGGTCTACTGACGGATGCCACAGGTTTCGTTCTGCTGGTTCCTCCTCTGCGAAGCGCTATAGCCGGCTGGTGCCTTAAGCGGTTGTGGAAGGCAGGAAATATTTCCGTGTCCGGTTTCGGCGATACCGAAGATCCCTCCGAAGGCGGTGGCCGTAGGCAGGGCGATGCATGGTCTGCGGGCAGAGACGGAGATATCATCGAAGGAGATTATGAGCGAGTGGATGAACGGACCGTTCAGCCAAATGACAACACGTCCAATACCAAGGACTAGGTGTGCCGAGATTACATTTGGCGCAAATCGCAGTTTTTCGAACGCTGCTCAATCGAGAATTTGCGGTGGCGCGCGACCCGTGATAGCCACGCCCGACATTCAACAAGACCCATCGGCGGCTTTTCTTCATTTGCGAATCGATGCCATGGATCGCGTGCAAAAAATAGTGGACCCCTAACTGATGGCAGAGAATACCAACACCAACGGCCAAAAATCACCCGATGGCGCAGCAGCCCAGGCCCAAGAGCAACCTGCTGTTCAGGTTCAGGTCGTCGCCCAATACATCAAAGATCTCTCGTTTGAGAATCCCAATGTGCAGCGGCTCTTGAAAGGCCCCGGCGACAATCCAAACATGAAGCTTGAGGTCAACGTCAACGCGCGCAATGTAGAAGAAAACTTGTACGAAAGCGCAATCGAGTTGGCGGCGCATGCGACAAGCAAGGCTGGCACCATTTATGAAATGGAGCTCGTATACGCAGGTCTGTTCCGCATTGACAGTATTCCCAAAAATGCGCTGGAGCCGTTTTTGCTGATTAACTGCCCGGCGCTCATTTTTCCATTCGTACGCCGCCTGGTAGCCGACTTATCGCGTGAGGGTGGTTTTCCACCGCTGTTGCTCGATCCGATCGATTTCGGCAACTTATACATGCAGCGTAAAAAACATGAGGCGGAACAAGCCCAGGCCAAGCCATCGAGCTGAGGTAGGAAACGACCTTTTTATTCGCCCGGGACCTGAAGATAACGGCGCCATAACGCATTTTCGCCAAGCGTCTTGACGAAGTCGATGTGCCGGCGCTCGTCCTCCGGAGTTAGACGTGCAGGAAGGGGGGACGGCCGCCGAGCGTAGGTGTGGCCGCGACCGCCCATCTCATTGGATTTGCCGTGTGTTGCGGTGGCGCCGCCCTGGACAAGGTCAAGCCTCGACTGGCGCTCACCTAGAAGCTCTAGATATACTTCTGCTAACAGCAGTGAATCCAAGAGCGCCCCGTGTTTGACGCGCTTTGAGTTGTCAATCGCATAACGCTTGCACAGGGCATCGAGTGTGTTCGGTCCGCCAGGGTGCTTGCGACGCGCAAGAAGCAAGGTGTCGACGACGCGTTCCATCGACAACAAGGGGCGGCCGATACGTTTCAGTTCCGCATTGAGAAAGCCGATATCGAACGCCGCGTTGTGAATGACCAGCGCATCGTCGGCGATGAAGGTGATGAAGTCTTGGGCGACTTCTTCGAACAATGGCTTGTCGGACAGAAATGCAGTCGACAGGCCATGAACGGCCTCGGCTTCGGCGGGAACGTCGCGAAGCGGGTTGATGTAGCAGTGATACTCTCGGCCAGTAGGCATGCGGTTTATAAGCTCCACGCAGCCTATCTCAATCAGACGGTCGCCGTTGCGGGCGTCAAGGCCTGTGGTTTCCGTATCAAGTACGATTTCACGCTGCATGTTCGTGACGCTCCCAGCCGGCAAAGTTATCAGGCGGGCCAATTGACGCCCGGGGCCCAATGCTCACGGTAGGCGCGGCATGGGCCGTACCCATCAATTAGTTTTTCGATGATTCTATCGACCTCTTTTGCCGACTGCTCAATTTCGCCACTGGTATCCACAATGAAATCTGCGCGGGCGCGCTTATCTTTGTCGCTCATCTGGCGAGAAAGAATTTCCTTAAATTTTTGCTCGGTCATTCCGGGTCGCTCCATGACCCGCTCGCGCTGTAGTTTGGGGCCGGCGCTGACCACAACGACAGAGTCGACGAGCTTGTCCGCACCGGTTTCAATGAGTAGCGGGATTTCCAGGACGACGATGTCGGCACCCTTGTCATGCTGTAGTTGTAAGAAGCGGCGTTCGCGTTCGCGCACCATGGGGTGAACGATGCGTTCAAGTTTCGCAAACCCGTTCGGGTCCGCCAGTAAAGCCGCTAACAGCTTCTCTCTGTTGACAACGCCGTCAACCGCGGTTCCGGGAAAGGCGGTTTCGATCAACGGCGCGGCCGCACCTTCGTACAGCTCGTGCACGCAAGCATCCGCGTCAAAAACTTCGACGCCATTTTTTCGGAAGCGATCTGCGGCAGTGGATTTTCCCATGCCAATCGAACCCGTCAGGCCAACGATGCGCATTTCCTTAAAGGCTCCTAGCTGGCGGAAAGGTCGGCAAGCATAAGGTCGCGTAGTTCGGAGGTGACATCAGGCCTTACCCCAAACCACTTTTCGAAACCCGGAACAGCCTGATGCAAAAGCATGCCGAGCCCGTCGACGGTTCGCAGCCCCTTAGCAGTGGCGTCTCGCAGGAATTTGGTTTGCAGCGGTACATATACAATGTCGCAAACAACGCAGTCGGGGTTGATATTGTTGAAGTCCATGTCCAGGTCGCCCTGGTCGTTCATACCGATACTTGTGGTATTGACGACAACACCTGCATCTGAAGAGGCCTGGGACCGGTCATCCCAATCGAAGACGCGCGCACTGGACCCAAAATGTGAGCGCAGGTTTTCGGCACGTTCGCGCGTTCGATTGACAATGCGAATCTCGCTGACGCCAGCTTCCAGAAAACCATAGATGATGGCGCGCGCCGCACCGCCTGCACCGAGAATTACAACGCTTTTTGTGGTGTCGCGCCAACCTGGAACCGATGTCGACAGATGCGTCATAAAACCATAGGTATCGGTATTTGTGGCGTGGAGTTTTCCATCCTCAAGCCAAAGAGTATTGGCTGCGCCAACAGCTTTTGCGGCACCATGAACGACATCGGCACAGTGAACCGCGATCTCTTTCAGCGGCACGGTTACATTGCAGCCGACAAGACCTTGTTGGGCCAGCGTTGATAGAAATTCAGCCGCGCGATCCGGTTCAACCGCTCTTTTATCGTAATGGCCGTCAATTTTGTAGTGGCGTAGCCAATGTCCATGAATGAGCGGCGAACGTGAATGTTCGATTGGCCAGCCGATGACGCATGCTTTTTTCATGTCGGTCGTCTTTAACCCCTTTGCGCCTATGCCGGCAGGAACACACGCCGCCTGAGTTCCGCCAATGTGGCCAGTAATGGCAAGCCAAGGACAGTGAAGTAGTCGCCATCCACTTTCTCAAACAGCTGCGCACCTAAACCCTCTAGCTCATAAGCGCCCACAGACCGTGTGATCGACGGACCGACCTCGGCCAAATACCAAGCGATAAACTTCGTTGACAGTTCGCGCATTTCAAGACGCACCGTTTCAGTGTGAGTCCAATTGGTTGCACCACCTTCCGCAATGGCGACTGCACTGTGCAGTTCATGGCTTCGACCCGACAAGCGTTGAAGTGTGACGCGCGCGGCATCGATATCTTCGGGCTTTGAGAAGATTTCTCCGTTGAGATTCAAAACCTGGTCAGATCCAATTACGAGGGCCTCCGGGCAGGCTTCGCTGACCTGTTCGGCTTTGGCGCGCGCCAAGACTTCCGCCACGTCGGGCGCATCGATCATATTGGAATCCATCTCCAATGCGGTACGGATGGCTTCTTCGTCGATGTCAGCTGGGACGACGCGGAATTGAACGCCGGCGGCGGAGAGAAGCTGGCGACGTGACTGGCTTGCCGATGCCAGAATGATTTCACGCGTCTCAGCCATTTGTTGCTACCGAATTTCCGCCGCCGTTGGCTTCCGCCGACTCTCGGTCGTTCATAAGCCTGATTATGGCAGCAGCCGATTCCTCTATGGAACGCCGCGTGACATCGATAACGGGCCAGCCATGGAGCGAGCATACAGATCTTGAATGGGCGATTTCGGCCGCGATCAGACTGCGATCGACGTAGTCGTCCAAATTGCGGTCTCCCAACAGCATCGCACGGTTGCGCCGTACTTCAGCAATGCGTTCGGCACTGGCCACGAGGCAAACCACAAATGCAGAATGCGGCTCGGTCAATTGCAAAGGCAAATCGAGCGAAGGTACGATCGGCAGGTTGGTGGTCTTATATCCCCGCTGAGCGAGATAGATGCTGGTGGGCGTCTTGGATGTCCGCGATATGCCGAGGATCACAATGTCGGCTTCGTTCAAATCGTCGGGTAGGCGGCCGTCATCATGCGCCATCGTGAAGTTGAGCGCATCAATTCGACGGAAGTAATCGGCATCGAGCACGTGTTGGCCGGCAACTGTCGGCCGTTTCGGCGCGCCAAGATATGAGTCGAAAACCTGCATAATTGGTTGCAAGACCGCGTGGCAGGGAAGTTTGAGCTCGCGACAGCGTTGTTCGAGATCTTCGATAAGCTGTTCGTTGACAAGGGTGTAGAGCACAATTCCAGGCTTTTGCTCTATACGCTCCAGTACGCGCGTCAGCTGACGCTGCGTTCGCACTAACGGATGGACATGATCTATTGGGCGAACTTCGGCGTATTGCACACACGCAGCCTTGGCGATCGTGGTCAGAGTTTCGCCCGTTGAATCGGACACGAGATGCAAATGGAATTCGCTTGGTGAGGTGTGGACCATCAGTGCATAAAAACCCTGTTATCCCGTGTTGGACCGAAGAGCGCGCAGGTGCTCCACGGTTGATGCGCTGTTGCACACTTTGATACCCACATTTGTTTCCGCATGAATGAACTTTTTCACAGACTGGAAGAGCGGTTCTCATTCAACGTGGGTTTGATATCGTCCACAAGGTGCAAACATGATGAGCGTCTTAATTGTCGCGGCAACGCGATGTGCAACACGTTGACTTTCAATGATACAATCTGGTCTTGTGTTGTCGCCTACAGCAAGGCACCACATGTTGCATGGAGCAAAATGCTTTGTGGAGAAAAATTGGAAAGCCGCGTGACAAGTTCGAAATCCCCGATCTTCGGGGGACTAATAAAAGAGAATAAAAACACTCAAGTGAAGACTCTATTTGGTTTTCAAAAGGACGCTTTATGGGCGGTGCTTCCAGTCGAGACGTATCCGTGACGCAAAACCGTAAGTTTCTGGTGCCGCTACAAGGCAAGCCTAGCAAAGTGCCGCCTATCTGGCTGATGCGTCAGGCCGGACGGTATTTGCCGGAGTATCGAGAGGTTCGCGGCAAGGCCGGCGATTTTTTGACGCTGTGCTACACGCCGGCGCTTGCAGCCGAGGTCACGCTGCAGCCGATCCGGCGCTATGGCTTCGATGCAGCAATTCTGTTTTCGGATATTCTCGTTGTTCCAGATGCCCTCGGTCAGCCCGTTCGGTTCGTCGAAGGCGAAGGTCCGCGGCTGGATCCGATAACATCTGCGGCCGGTCTAACCGTTTTGGATCCCGGACGAACGGGAGAAAAATTCGGTCTCGTTTCGCAGACGGTTCAGCGATTGCGTCAGGATCTTCCTGAAGATGTTGAGCTCATCGGTTTTTGCGGTGCGCCGTGGACGGTTGCAACGTACATGGTTGGTGGGCGCGGATCGCCGGACCAGGCGGCTGCGCGACAGCTTGCGTATTCCGAGCCCGCCACCATGCAGCGGTTGATCGATTTGCTGGTTGAAGTTTCGATCGATTATCTGCAGCAGCAGATTGAGGCCGGCGCCGGGGTTATCCAGATTTTCGACAGTTGGGCGGGCAGCCTGCCAGATGAGGAATTCTCAAAATGGGTGGTCGCACCGACTAAGCGAATCGTGGCAGCACTAAACGAACGGTATCCGGGTGTGCCGGTGATCGGATTTCCGCGCGGTGCGGGTGCCGGCTATCATGATTTTGTACAACAAACGGGTGTCAACGGAGTCAGTTGCGACACATCTATGCCATTGAAATTTATGAGAGATATTGATGGCGGCATGGCTGTGCAGGGCAATCTCGATCCGCTTTTGCTGGTATCAGGTGGAGAGGCGCTTGATCGGCGTGCGCGCCAAATTGTCGAGACCATGAAGGGCAGGCCGTTCATCTTCAACCTTGGGCACGGGATCGTTCCGCAGACACCGCCGGAAAATGTTGCGCGCCTGGTGGATGTTGTTCGATCAGCTGACTCGGGGTGAGATTAGTGGAGTTCGGAAGCGCACTTTCAAGCGCTGTGAATGTGGTTGCCGTTCAATCGGCGGCTGGTGAGCATTAATGGCACAAGATACACCACGCGGAAGCGTTGTGGCGTTGCGCGCAGCTGTTGCACTCGTTGTGACAGGCGGGCTTGCAGTCTTCGCGATCCTTTATTTCGATGATGCGGTTTACGACTGGTTGCGGTCCTTTCATATCGTCGCCGTCATCGCCTGGATGGCTGGTATGTTGTATTTGCCACGTTTATTTGTTTATCACTGCGATGCCGCCGTCGGGTCGGAGCTATCTGAAACATTTAAGATTATGGAGCGGCGGCTCCTGAGGATTATTATTAATCCGGCGATGGTTATTACTTGGGTATTAGGTGTTTGGATGGCCTGGGCCCAGACGATTTACTATAGCAATTGGTTTATTGCTAAGTTTATTCTGGTTGTCGCTCTGTCGGCTGTTCACGGATACTTTTCACAATCGGTCCGGCGGTTTGCTGAAGACGAGCGGAGCACTGACGCCCGGCACTGGCGTATCTGGAATGAGGTGCCGACAGTGCTGATGATTGCGATTGTCATTCTCGTGGTCGTGAAGCCGTTTTAGGAAGGCCGATTGATTGGGCCTGTTGCACGAGAGTCGCTTTTCTCTCGGGCCTTATTCTGATATGATTTGTTTTACTCCTGAATACTTGCCCGTGATTTCCGAGCCTGGACACCCAGCAATCTCTCCGGTTGCATCTCGCGCTGTTCAACCTATTTGCTCAGACAGATGTTGCTCGGCGGTGCAAGGCAAGCGCCAAGGCGCTCAAACATCTTCCCACCTACTTTCCCGGTCCGGCCGTCTTCTGATCATTCGATCCCACCCAAAACAATCGCGCCCACGACCTTTTCGGAGCATCCCCCAATGACTGAAATGAAGCTTGAGGAATTAAAACTCAAGAAACCTGCTGAGCTTTTGGCCTTCGCAGAAGAGTGCGGCGTGGAAAACGCCAGCACCATGCGCAAGCAAGAATTGATGTTCGCCACGCTGAAGCAGTTGGCAGCGCAGGATGTGGAAATTACCGGCACCGGCGTTGTCGAAGTGCTGCAGGATGGTTTCGGTTTCCTGCGCTCGCCAGAGGCAAATTATCTTCCTGGTCCTGACGACATTTATGTTTCACCTTCGCAAATCCGACGCTTCGCACTGCGGACGGGCGACTCGGTTGAAGGCGAGATTCGCAGTCCGAAAGATGGCGAACGCTACTTCGCACTTTTGAAGGTCAACAAGATCAACTTCCAAGAGCCGGAAGCGACGCGTCACAAAATCCACTTCGATAACCTGACGCCGCTCTATCCAACCGAATGGCTCAAGCTGGAGATTGAAGATCCAACCATCAAGGACTTGAGCGCACGTGTCATCGATATCGTCGCGCCGCTTGGTAAGGGTCAGCGTGCGCTTATCGTGGCACCGCCGCGGACGGGTAAGACGGTTCTCTTGCAAAACATCGCGCATTCGATCACGGACAATCATCCGGAGTGCTATGTCATCGTTCTGCTAATCGACGAGCGTCCGGAAGAAGTCACCGACATGCAGCGTTCGGTGAAGGGCGAGGTGATCTCGTCAACCTTCGACGAGCCACCATCACGTCACGTACAAGTGTCTGAAATGGTTATAGAAAAAGCAAAGCGCCTAGTTGAACACAAGCGCGATGTGGTGATCCTTTTGGACAGCATCACGCGTTTGGGGCGGGCTTACAATACTGTCGTTCCCTCGTCCGGTAAGGTCCTGACGGGCGGTGTCGACTCCAACGCCTTGCAGCGTCCAAAGCGCTTCTTCGGTGCTGCGCGTAACATTGAGGAAGGCGGCTCGCTAAGTATCATCGCGACTGCTCTTATCGATACCGGCTCTCGTATGGACGAAGTTATCTTCGAAGAATTCAAGGGTACCGGTAACAGCGAAATCATCCTCGACCGTAAGGTTTCCGACAAGCGTGTCTTCCCTGCTATCGACGTGGCACGGTCCGGTACGCGTAAAGAGGACCTGCTCATTCCGGCTGATCAGCTCAAGAAGGTCTACGTCCTGCGGCGTATCCTCAATCCAATGGGCACGATGGATGGCATTGAGTTCCTTATCGACAAGCTCAAGTCGACAAAGACTAATGGCGACTTCTTCGACTCGATGAATACCTGATCTGATCGCGAGTTCCTTTAATCTGCCGCTATAGTGGTCTTGGTCGCTTTCTGGAAAAGGTCGCTAATGGCCGAATCATTACTTGGCGCCGCACGGATTTTTGCAAGCCACTACCAGCTTGTTATCTGCCAAGATCCCGTTCGGGATCTTGGTGACGACGAAAACTGGGATGATGACAAGTTCGAACGCGGCTTCGCAGGCGCCCCCACCTTCCGCATGGTTGGTACCGCAGCGGACTTGAATGATCATTGGGTTGAACTCGTCCAATCTCCAACGCCACCGAATTCAGAAGAATGGCAACGCATCACTTGTGTAGATTTTTCCACGCCTGATGGCGCCGTCTACATCATGTCGGTGATCGACAACGAGCCTCCAATATCGGCTACGGTCGAGCCTGGTGAATATGCGGCGTATTTTGCGGCTCAGAATGTTGGGATTGATCAACTGAGTCTCGGCGAACTGAATGATGATTCAAACGTCGAGCTTAGCGATGAAGAGTTGGCGGCCCGCAAGGATTTAGAATGGTATCGGATCTATCTCGTCCCAGGACGGCCTGCGCAGCGTGGACGTCTGATAGATCGTGACCAACCAATTAAATGATCTTCGACCCTGACAGCGCGTTTGTTTGAAGCGTCAAAATATTTCGCGCGGATTCGACTCAAGCACTACTTAAAATGCATTTCGGAAGGCAAGTGTTTCACGTGAAACGCCTCCGTTTGACTCGTGCATGACTCCACAAAGACTCCAGTTTGACTCTAGCGACTCTACATCGGTGCGGCACGTTGCTTGGAGATCAGTTCTGTCAAGGCATCTGCATCCGTGACCGGTGCGGAACACTGTGGACCGATGCAGACATATGCGGCTGCCTTGCCGTCGATAGAGGCTTTTCCTTCCAGCGGAGTGGTGGGCGCTGCGGATCCTGAGGGCAGCGAATACGCCAAGGCACCAGGTAGAGATAGTTTTCGCAGCGCATGGTCTAATTCGGCGGCGCCCGGCAGATCCGATCCGGCGATGAAAACCTGTGTTGGTGAGATGAGATCAAGCGCGCCGGCAAGCAAGCCATTATGCGAGATGATGCTCGCTGCGATATCCGGTGTGAAACTCTCCACAATCATTGTCGCTTGTTCGCGATAGCGATCGTCTCCGGTCAAAAGCGCCAAATTCGACAGGTTGGAAATCATGATGCCGTTGGCGTTCGGTGTTGCATCGTCGGTGCCGTTGCTTAGCCGCACAATGACATCATCGGTATCGTCGGCCGTTGCGGCGTACCGGCCCTTGTCGGTCAGCCAATAGTGCCGATGCAAAGTATCGGTGAGTTCAATTGCGCGATCCAAATACTTCGATTCATTTGTTGTCTGGTGCAGGCGAAGGGCGGCCCATATCAGATTGGCGTAGTCTGCGGACGTTGCTGGCGCGGTTGTGCGGCCTAGTCTCCAGGCGTGCTGCAAGCGTTGGTCCGTGAACATACTGTCTTCGATAAAGTGGAAGGCTTCGCGCGCCAGTTGGAGCCAGTCCGGGCGGTCAAACGTGCGTGCTGCGTTACAAAGCGCAGCGATCATCAAGCCGTTCCAGTCTGCCAACACCTTGTCATCCCAGCCGGGGCGAATACGTTCGGCACGCTTTTCGAAGAGCTTTGCGCGCATATCCGCCAATGCGCCCTCTTCCACTGGCTCAAGAAATTCAAGGCTGTCGAGGCGGTTCAGGATGTTGTGGCCTTCCCAGTTTCCACCTTCGGTTACGTCGTATATGCGCGCAAATGTCTTTGTGTCCTCAGGGCCAAGAACGTCCGTGATTTCCTGCAAGTCCCAGACGTAGAACTTGCCTTCTTTGCCTTCAGAATCTGCATCGAGCGAAGCGGCAAAACCGCCGCCTTCGGCGATCATTTCGCGCTTAAGCCAGTCGATGGTTTCCTCAATGCGCGCCTTGAACAATGGTGTTTGGGTTTCTCGGTAGACCTCGCACATCAGGTCGATCAGAAGCGCATTGTCGTAGAGCATTTTTTCAAAGTGCGGGGCTAGCCAACGCTCATCGACGGAGTAGCGTGCGAAGCCACCACCAAGGTGGTCGTAAATGCCGCCCTGGCAGATATGGAGAAGTGTGTTCTCAACAGCGCTTGCCGCTTCACTTTGCGAAAAGCGAATTGCGCCACGCCACAACAACCAAAAGAATGTCCACTGAGGAAACTTTGGTGCACCGGATATGCCGCCATGTTCCGGATCAATTGCGCGCACCATCTTTTGAGTCAGATCCGCGATCAGCGGTTCCGTGACATTAAGGGCGTGGTCCGGTTGGGGTTGGTGGGTCAGCGCTTGTGTGATGACTTCGGCATTGTGCGCGACCTTATCTGGCTGCTCTTTGACGACTTGTGCCGCCTGGCGCAACACATCGACGAATGCGGGCCGTCCAAACATCGGCTCGCGGGGAAAATACGTTCCACCCCAATAGGGCCGCGCGTCGGCGTCGAGGAACATTGTCAGTGGCCAGCCGCCTTGCTGGCCAAGGTTATGCAGGGCCCCCATGTAAATGGCATCGATGTCTGGGCGTTCTTCGCGGTCGACTTTGATATTGACGAACAGCTCATTCATGACGTCGGCGGTTTCAACATGCTCGAAGCTTTCATGCGCCATCACATGACACCAATGGCAGGCGGCATAACCGACAGAAAGTAGAATGGGTTTTCCGCTGGACTTGGCTTCGGCCAGGGCTTCAGGTCCCCACGGCCGCCAATGCACTGGGTTGTCCTTATGCTGCAGCAGATAAGGACTGGTCTCAAACTTCAGCTTGTTTTCCGACATTGATTGGCTTTCAGTGCGCCCGGCACGATATGGCGGCAATGGATGTTGCAGCTCTGGCTTGCTAGCGAGTAATTGATGCCTATGAGCGAATGTGCAACCCGCAAACCGACAATCTTTGCCTTGTCTACGGCGCCGGGCAGGGCCGGGGTCGCCGTTATCAGAGTTTCAGGGGAGGCTTCGCTGGAGGTTTTGCATGCGCTGGGCTGCGATGGCCTTGTACCTCGCCGCGCAACCTACCAGCGTTTCCAGCATCCGCGCAGTGGTGAGGTATTGGATCGCGGTCTGGCAATCTGGTTTCCCGCACCCAACAGTTTCAGCGGCGAAGACATGGCAGAATTCCACGTTCATGGCGGCCGGGCGGTCGTTAAGGCCATGGTGGTGGCGATTGCCGCTACTGCTGATTGCAGGCCCGCGGAACCAGGCGAGTTCTCCCGCCGTGCTTTCGATAACGGCAAAATCGATTTGGCGGAGGCTGAGGGCCTAGCCGACCTCATTGATGCGGAAACTGAGGCGCAGCGGCGCCAGGCTTTGCGCCAGGCAGAAGGCCAGTTGTCGCTTGTTTATGAGGGCTGGCGGGACCGCATTATTGCAACCTGCGCTCTTGTCGAAGCGGCCATTGATTTTTCCGATGAGGGGGACGTCGGAGACCAGACGATTGCGGAAGCGGAAAAGGCGGGTGAGGCGCTGAGATTGGAACTGAACGCGTATCTTCAAGACAACCGGCGTGGTGAGATTATCCGCGATGGGTTTCGCATCGTGCTTGCTGGGCGTCCGAATGTCGGCAAGTCCAGTCTGTTGAACAAGCTCTTGCAGCGGGAGGCTGCAATTGTTTCTCCGGAAGCCGGCACGACGCGGGATGTGATTGAAGCGCGGCTGGATCTTGGTGGATTTCCGGTTGTTGTTTTTGATACGGCGGGCATCCGCACATCGGAAAATCCTGTCGAGCAGGAGGGCGTCAAACGTGCAATTTCGCAGGTGCGCGTGGCGGATCTGGTTGTCGTGTTGCGTGACGCCGTTCATCCGGAAGGGGTGCCGGAACTGGTGCAAGACTGGGGCGACGTACCGGTTTTGCATGTTTGGACCAAGTCAGACTTGATGGCTAACACCCGCGATATGGCCTCCACTGGGCCAGACGACTGCCTCGCCATTTCGTCAAAGACCGGCGCTGGGCTCGATGAACTTGTCAGGCGGCTCACAGATATCGTGCGAGAGCGTATAGGAGCCTGGGAAGAGCCGGTCATCACGCAGGCCCGTCACCGGCGGCATTTGGAAGACGCTGTTGGGCACCTGGCAGCGTTTTGCGAGCAAAAAGGCGCAGGAGCGGAACTCAGAGCGGAGGATCTTCGATTGGCGGCTACGGCCATGGGTCGAATAACGGGTCGAATAGATGTCGAAGATGTTCTTGATCAGGTCTTTGGCCGCTTCTGTATTGGCAAGTGAGCGTGAAAATACTTGCAGTTGTATAAGAATCGTTTCACGTGAAACGGCTTAGTCTTTGACGGGACTCTGTAAATCCGGATAGTTTCGGCGCCGTATCCAATCATTACTCAACCTCGACAGGTCCATGGGCGCGCAAAGCTTCGATGTCATCGTTGTTGGCGGCGGACACGCCGGTACGGAAGCCGCTGCGGCGGCCGCCCGGATGGGTGCGCGCACGGCTTTGCTGACCCATAAGTTCGAGACGATTGGTGAGATGTCTTGCAATCCGGCGATCGGGGGACTCGGCAAAGGGCACCTTGTGCGTGAGATCGATGCGCTAGATGGCTTGATGGGCCGTGTTGCGGACGCAGCAGGAATTCAGTTCCGGCTTTTAAATCGCTCCAAGGGGCCGGCTGTGCAGGGTCCACGGTCTCAATCGGATCGTAAGCTTTACCGGCGTGCCATGCAGGCAGAAATTACCGCGTGCGAAAAGCTTACCGTCATCGCGTGCGCGGTTGCCGATTTCATTATGGACGGTAAGCGGGTTGCCGGTGTTGTGACTGCCGACGGGCAGTCCTATTCAGCTGGCAGTGTCGTGCTCACGACGGGCACGTTTCTCAACGGTCTCATTCACATGGGGCCGAAAAAAATTCCAGCCGGGCGCATCGGCGATGCACCAGCGCGAGGGTTATCTGAAAGGCTCTATGGCTTCGGTTTACAGCTGGGCAGATTGAAGACCGGAACGCCGGCCAGGCTTGCCGCCGGTTCTATCGATTGGCCCGGTTTGGAGATGCAGCCTGCTGACAATGAGCCGGTGCCGTTTTCATTTCTGACGGATAAAATTGTCAATCCGCAGATCGAATGTGGAATCACGTATACCACTGAAAAGACACATGAAATCATTCGCGATAACCTGCATCAGGCACCGATGTATGCCGGTGAAATCGATAGTGTTGGTCCGCGCTACTGCCCGTCGATTGAAGACAAAGTCGTGCGGTTTTCCGACCGCAGTGCCCATCAAGTCTTTCTAGAGCCGGAAGGGTTGGACGATGACACCGTGTATCCCAACGGTGTTTCGACGTCGCTGCCGCCTGAGGTGCAAGACGCATTCTTGCGGACCATGCCGGGTTTGGAAAATGTCGAAATCCGTCAGCCCGGATACGCCATCGAATACGACTATGTCGATCCACGATCGCTGCACGCGACGCTAGAACTCAAGACTGTTCCGGGGCTGTTTCTGGCCGGACAGATAAACGGTACAACGGGCTATGAAGAGGCTGGTGCGCAGGGCCTTGTTGCCGGTGTCAATGCAGCGTTGTCTGCGGCCGGCGGTAGGCAGGACGTCATCGTTTCTCGTTCTGAAGGGTATGTCGGCGTTATGATCGACGACTTGGTGACGCGTGGCGTCAGCGAGCCCTACCGCATGTTTACATCGCGTGCGGAGTACCGGCTGAAATTGCGCGCGGACAACGCCGATCAGCGACTGACGCCGTTGGGCATTGACCTTGGCTGTGTGGGCTTGAAACGACAATCCGCCTACGAGAAAAAGGCGGCGGCGCTCGAAGACGGCCGCATGATGTTGGAAACGCTTCAGGTGACGCCCAACGAGGCAAAAAAGGCAGGCCTGAAAGTCAATCAGGACGGACGGCGCAGGACGGCGTTCGAGCTTATGTCATTGGCCGATACGGAGTTCTCTCAACTTGTGAATATCTGGCCACAACTTGCTGATTTGGATCACCTTATTGTTTCTCAATTGACTGTTGATGCTCACTACGCCGCTTACTTGAAGCGGCAGGACATCGACATTGCTTCGCTGAAACGAAACGAGGCCACCCGTATTCCGGCCGATTTCGATTTCGGCTCAATTTCCGGGCTTTCCAATGAGCTGCGCCAAAAGCTTGAATCGCACCGGCCGGGATCGTTGGCGCAGGCTGAGCGGATTGAAGGCATGACGCCTGCCGCGCTGGTATTGCTGGGCGCGCACTTGAAACGCTTTGGCGCTCGGGCGAGCGCGTAATGACCAAAAACGGTGCGCCGAAGTTCATTTCGGGGCCGGCCGCATTCGCGGATGCGTTCAAGGTTTCACGTGAAACGCTTGAGAGGCTTGAGGTTTTTGAGAACCTGCTACGGCGCTGGCAGAAAACGATAAATCTGGTTGCCCCCAGCACGCTGGACAGCATCTGGCATCGGCACTTTGCCGACAGCGCCCAATTGGCGGGTCTGGCCCTGGAAAATTGGGCTTCTTGGGTCGATTTTGGCTCCGGTGCGGGTTTCCCCGGGCTCGTTGTCGCCATTCTGGCGGCCGAAGACGGGGAGAATAATTTGCGTCAACCAGTGATTCTGGTGGAAAGTGACCACCGCAAGTGCGCATTCTTGCGTGAAGTGGCCCGTCAGACGGCGGTTGCTGTGGACATTGTTACGGAGCGGATCGAGGCCGCCTCGTTTCAGGATAGACTGGACCGAATCAGTGTGATCAGTGCGCGTGCTTTGGCGCCCCTCGTTGATTTGCTGGCGCTCAGTGCGCCGCATGCAGGGGCCGATAGCGTGTTGTTGTTTCCAAAGGGCCGCAATTTCGAGCGGGAATTGGACGCTGCACGGTCTCAGTGGAGTTTTTCCTGCGTTGAAGTGCCAAGCGTTACCGAAAGCGGTGCCGTTATTGCCGTGATTACGAATTTGAACGCCAAAACGGAGGGGTAAACCCGTGAGCGGCGCTACTTCAGATAGGGCAGGCCCCCGAATCCTCGCGATCGCCAATCAGAAAGGCGGCGTGGGCAAAACGACAACGGCCATCAATTTGGGAACTGCGCTGGCGGCCGTTAGCGAGCGCGTTTTGGTCATTGATATCGATCCGCAAGGAAATGCCTCAACTGGCTTTGGTATAAGCCTGGAAGGCCGGTCGCTCACGTCATACGAGGTCATATCCGGCGAGACGACGCTAAGGGATGCGTCCGTTGCCACCGCGGTGCCAGGCGTGACCGTTGTTCCGGCCAATTCAGATCTCGTGGGTCTTGAAAGCGAAATGATGGGCGATGACAACCGCTTGTTTCGGTTGCGTGATGCCATTTCAGCACTGATTGCCGGTTATGGCGGCGATGGCGATTGCGGATACGATTACATTTTGATCGACTGCCCGCCATCACTCAATCTCTTGACGATCAATGCGATGACGGCGTCGGGCGCCGTTCTGGTTCCGGTGCAGTGCGAGTTTTTCGCGCTCGAAGGCATTTCGCAGCTCAAAGATACGATCGATCAGATCAGGGCGACGCTCAACCCGTCACTTCAAATACAGGGTGTCGTACTGACAATGCACGATCAGCGCACGGCGTTGTCACGCGAGGTTGCAGAAAACGTCCGGGCTTTCTTCGGCTCGAAGGTCTACGACACGGTCATTCCGCGAAACACACGCGTTGCGGAAGCGCCGTCGCATGGCAAACCACTGCTTCTTTACGATTACGAGTGTCCGGGAAGTCAGGCGTACATCCGGCTCGCCACGGAGATTATCGAACGCGAACGCCGCTTGCGCGCAGCTTGAGTTCGGCGTGTCAGTTGAGTGGGTGTGCGTCTATGTCCTAAACCATTGGTGTAAATTAGGAAAATCGATCCCTTTCTAGACAAGAAAAGTGAAGACGCAACATGAATGCACCGATGCAAAAAAGCCGTTTGGGGCGAGGACTGGCGTCATTGATCGGCGAGCCGGTCACACCGCTTGAAGCGCATTTGCCGGCTGAAGGCGAGCAACGACTTCTGTCGATTGATTTGCTTGTCGCCGGGCGCTTCAATCCGCGCAAGGACTTCAAGGACGAAGAGCTCGCAGAGCTGGCGGAGTCCATTGCCAGCAAAGGTTTGGTGCAGCCGATACTTGTCCGGCCTGATCCCGACACGGCTGGTCTTTACGAAATCGTCGCGGGAGAGCGCCGCTGGCGCGCGTCGCAAAAGGCCGGGGTTCACACGGTTCCAGTTATCGTGCGCAATCTCGATGACAGGGAAGTGCTTGAGCTTGCGATCATCGAGAACGTGCAGCGTTCCGATCTCAATGCGATTGAAGAAGCGACCGGTTACAGAGAACTCATCGAACGGTTCAAATACAGCCAGGAACAACTCTCCGAAATCATCGGCAAGAGCCGTAGCCACGTGGCAAACACGTTGCGCCTCCTAAAGTTGCCGGAAAGTGTGCAGGCACTTGTGCAGATGGGCCAGCTGACGGCCGGCCACGCGCGCGCTCTGATCGGCAGAGGCGATGCCGAGGCGCTTGCGGAGCAGATCATTGCCGAGGACCTCAATGTTCGCGAGGTTGAGGCGTTGGTACATGCTGTTGATGCTGGCAAGGCTGGGGGCTCGAATGGCAACCGGACGCGTGAGAAGGATCCGGATACGCGCGCGTTTGAGAAGGATCTCACAGATGCGCTCGGACTAAAGGTCGAAATCCGCCGTGGGTCGGGCGAGAGCGGCACATTGGTTGTCCGATACGGGAACTTCGATCAGCTGGAATACATTCGTATGCGGCTTTCAGACGGTTAATTTTCTCATGGGCGTTTTGTTTGCTTGTCGCGGGTCGGCTCGGGCCTGCGTTTAGTTCCTTATGACCCCAGTACCCATTTGTTGGGCCTATTAGCCCCTGCTGGCTCTCGAACCTTTAAAAAAAACAGGTTATGGATTGCGCCTGGCGGGCGGCTGCGCCCAGCGGGCCGGAATTCCAATTGCGGGTCCGTTCGTGCAATTCAACCCAAGTGCGGACAATTCCTGCAAAAGAGGCTTTTGTTCATGAGCGACGACGTGCTGAAGCAACTTGTGCAGACCATTCACGGGCGTCGGTCTGCGACGGCAGACAAATCCTATACGCGCCAGCTCCTCGACGGTGGCCCCGAAAAATGCGCGCGCAAATTTGGCGAAGAAGCGATTGAAACCGTGCTTGCGGGCGTCAATGAGAGTGGGGAAGCTCTGGCGAACGAGGCCGCCGACACGATTTTTCACCTTTTGGTGCTGCTTGAGTCGCGCGATGTTGCTTTTGATGATGTGCTAGCCGTGCTGAAGGCCCGCATCGGTGTTTCCGGGCTGGAAGAAAAGGCACGGCGCAGCGCTGCAAAATAACAATCTTGGTTTTTTGGCTCCTAATGTCTTATCGAGGATTTTTGTATGGCTGATTGTGCTATTGCGTTTCGCGTCTAACTCCTGCACGCCGATTACATCGTTGTCTAAGGCCGACTGACAGCTCATGCGGTACCGAGATAATCTCGCATTTTCACCCTACATCGTCTTTAATCGCCAAGAGTGGGCGAAGCTGCGCGCCGATACACCGATGACTTTGAAGGCAACGGAGCTTGCGCAGCTATCCGGCCTTCTTGAGCAACTTTCCGTTGAAGAAGTCGAGCAGGTCTATCTGCCGATTTCGCGTCTGATTAGCCTTTATGTGGGCGGTGCGCAGACGCTCGACACGGTCACCTCGGAATTTTTGGGACGGGCGGCCGACAAGGTTCCATTTGTTATTGGCGTTGCAGGCTCCGTAGCGGTTGGAAAGAGCACGACGGCGCGTGTTTTGAAAGCATTGCTGGCGCGCTGGCCTGGCCACCCACGTGTTGATCTCATTACGACGGATGGGTTTCTAAAGCCCAACACAATTCTTGAAGAACAAGGACTGATGGACCGGAAGGGTTTTCCGGAGAGTTTTAACACGACAGCGCTTTTGAGGTTTTTGGCGGATGTAAAATCGGGCCGGGAGCAGGTGGAGGCGCCCATTTATTCGCACTTTCAATATGACATCCTAGAAAACCAGAAAATCATAATAGAACGGCCTGATATTCTGATTGTTGAGGGCTTGAACGTTCTGCAGCCGGCGCGCATGCCCAGTGATGGCGCGGGCATTCCTTTCGTCTCCGACTTCTTTGATTTTTCCCTCTATATCGATGCAGAACCTGATGTGATCCAGGAATGGTATCTGGCTCGGTTCATGCGTTTGAGGTCGACGGCATTTCGGGACCCGGCGGCTTATTTTCACCGTTTCGCGACAATGAGCGATGCAGAAGCACACAAATTTGCGCTGCGGACATGGCGTGACATCAACTTAAAGAACTTGGAAGAAAACATTCTGCCAACGCGCCAGCGTGCCCGCCTTATCCTACATAAAGGTCCCGATCACAGGGTTGAAACGATGGCACTTCGAAAATTGTAGAATGGTCTAATTTGCCTGCGAGCGAGTTTTGAAAAAAATGGTTTGCAGTGAAAGGCTGGAAATAAAAAAGGCCGCCTTGGGGAGACGACCGAAGTTCTGTTTGCTCTAGTATCGCGCCGCCGTACTTCACTGTGAGCGGGCTCGGTGTAACTATCTACTCGTGCGAAACAGGTTACAAATGGCGTCGTGTAATTGCCGCCGTTTCAAACGCTGCAACTAACGCGGCGTTGCAGCGATATAAATTTTGTCGATTGTGTATTCAGGTATTCTCAGGGGATGCTCGCCTAGGCCCACGTGAAATAGGGTGCGATCAATGCCAGCGTTATGGTATGCAGCGTGAGTTGCTGCTGCATCACTGTATTGAAGGGCCGTGTTTTCGCGACGTATTTGGCCACCGCCAATTGACTGTTCAATGTCAACGATAACGCGGACATTCCCGCATTTGACCAGGCCTCGGCAAGTTGATTGAGCTGGGCTGCCGTGTGGTGCTGGGTGGTTGAGGGTGTCATTACGCTTGACCTCTTAGCTAAGCGTTTTGGTTGGGCTCGTTCGCTGGCGGCTGGGCGTGCGGGCTTGTCACAGCGCACCTTTCGAGCCGGAGTGCTCGTCTTCTTGTCATGGGACTTTTTACTAGCGGCACGGACATAATGGGCGCTGGCGTGGTCTGGGGCTTGATCGTTGGCGGGCGTGCCGGGAAAGGCCGACGCGGGCCAAGAGCGGATACTTGGCGTCCCGCCGGTGGTGTTATGGTCGGAGGCGCTTGGAACGCCAAGCGCGACTTCGGTCATGTACTCATCCATAAGCCGGTCCCGGTCCACATTGAATTTGTCGCGCAGCCGCCTAATCGCGGACGGATCTGAGAAGCCCAGGGATTTGATTGCAGTGGTCGGTTTCAAGTCGGGGTCAGCGGCAAGCAGGCTGGCGATTTCCCGCAGAGTTGCGCTGTCGTCGATTCCCGTTCCTTTGGGCCGGCCGCGACGTGCGTTGGCAGCAGACATTCGATCAGCCTTTTGTTTGGTGCGATTCGATTGATAAGATTTTGTTAGTAAATGCCGGGCTTTTCCAAGGAAAATAAATCTGAATTCGCAATAGTAGGTGTTACGGCATCTACAATTGTTGCGAAAATGTATCCATTGCGGCACCGCGAATATCTATTGCAAAAACAACTTTCTATACAACAATAATAATAATGCGCATAAATAGTTGTTTTCGGTAAAATGGAGAAATACGAGTTTTCCCGATTGCCTCACAGATATTCATTCGGCTAAAAACAGTGTTTTAGGCCACCAATTAAATAAATAAGTATCGTCCCGTTATTTGTATTTTACGGGCCGATATAATTTGCGTCTTTTTAGTTTTTTGGCAGGCTGCTAATCGAAAAACTTAATGCCTTTTTGCATTGCTACCTGGCGAAGCGGTTGTGCGGGCCTAGCACCGATCTGCTGGATAATGTCCGCGGCGGCAATGGCACCGAGCCTGCCTGAAGTCGCCAGGTCATGGCCGGCGGACACGCCGTAAAGAAAGCCTGCTGCATAAAGGTCGCCAGCACCTGTCGTGTCGACCAGTTCATCGATCGGTTCGGCCGGAACTTCTATGGCCTGTCCGTCCGATATGACAACCGAGCCCTGCGGACCGCGTGTGAGGACGCACAAGGCTGCATCTTTGCGCGCGCAGTCGGCGGCTGTATCAAAATCAGAGGTCTGGTAGAGAGATTTGATTTCGCTTTCATTGGCGAAAAGGATGTCGATTCCGGATTTGATCAGTTGGAGAAACTCGTCTCGATGCCGGTCGACGCAAAATCCATCTGACAAGCTCAGGGCCACCTTGCGGTCGGCGGATTTTGCTATCTCGACAGCTTGGCGGAAGGCCGCTTTGGCTTCGGGTTGATCAAATAGGTAGCCCTCCAGATAAAGAATTCGGGCGGATTTGATGGCGTCGGCATCGACCTCTCCATGGTCAAGATCAGTGCTGATACCGAGGAAGGTATTCATCGTGCGCTCACCGTCGGGTGTTACGAGAATGAGTGAACGCGAGGTGGGCGCTTTGCCGCCAACGGGCTTGCCGTTGAATTTGAGACCGGCGCCTCGGATGTCGTGGGCAAATATGCGGCCAAATTCATCATCGGCGACCTTACCGATGAAGGCGGCTGCGCCGCCAAGTGAGGCAACCGCAACCATCGTGTTGGCAGCAGAACCGCCTGACACTTCGACGGCAGGGCCCATGCTGTCGTAAATCGCGGAAATCGTATCGGCGTCGACCAGACGCATATGGCCCTTTGGAGCATCGTGGCGCGCGAGAAAATTGTCATCGCAGCGGCCGATAATGTCCACGATCGCGTTTCCAATGCCAATAACGTCGTTAAGTGCTTCGTCCATAAATTCCCCCGAGTGCGATTATCACAGTGCCGCGCCTTCTGGTTCGGAGAGGGCGCGGCATGAATTTGGTCAGCATCCCACACCGCAGGTTATCGGACAGCGAACCATTGATCGCCACGTCCGGTTGCTGGCAGTGTTCCGGCGGCGCGAGGCCGGCTTGTTTTTCAGACTTTCTAGTGGGGAATGAGAAAAATTGCGAATCGCGGGGTTTAGCGGCCTCTAGCCGGGGCGATGCGGGTTGCAAGACGGGCAAGTTCCAACAGCAGTCGTTCGGCAATAACGTCTTCCTGGCCAGCATTCCGGCGGGCTCGCTTGGCGGCGGCGGAGATCATGCCTAGGGCGCGCTGGAGAGTGTCGATGGACCATGATCTGGCCTGTGCTGAAAACGCGTCCTTTTGCTTGAAATGGATTGGCGGGCGTAGTTTTCGCAACGCATCTGCGATCATGCGACCCTGGTCTAGTTCGGAGCGTACGAAATGCAGACGTTGAAAATAGCGGTGCGTGGCTGCAATGACGGTTTGCGCATTTTCACCTGAGCTCAGGGTGCGTGCGAATTCCTGAAGAGCGGGGGCTGTCCTGCCGGATGCTGTGGCTGATAGAACCCTGTCGATTGCCTGTTCCGACGCATCACCAACGATGGCTTCGACGTCATCGACATCGATGCGCTCTTTGCCCATCGAAAAAATCGACAGTTTCTCAATTTCTCCTCGCGAAAGCGCGCGGTCGGCGCCCAGCCGGCTTACAAGTAGGTCCCGCGCGTGCGGTTCTATGGCAAGTCCTGCTTGCGACAATGCTTCGTCGATAATTTGAGAAATGTCGCGCGTTTCGTCGGGGAAGCAGGCGATTGCAGCTGTATGAGCCGATTTTTCAAAAAGTTTGCGCAGGGCGTCGGTGGGTTTGAGGTTGCCAGCTTCGACAATCAAGACACCCGCCAACGAATTGTCGTTTGCAAGTGGTTTGAGCATGGCAGTGTTTATGCGCCTGCCGGTTGTGACGCGAACGATCTTGCGGCCGCCGAACATGGGCATGGTGCGTAGCTCGACCTCCAGCCGTTCGGAGCCGGATTCCATGTCGGCATCATCGAGGCGAAGAACTTCACCTTCCGGGTCCTGGATTTTGGCGAGGTTTTGGGCCGCGGTTTGCGCACGTTCGCTGATCAGACCCGCATCAGTTCCATAGAACAAATACGACGTGATCTTGGGATCCATGTTTTTCAGGAACGCGTTTGCCTGATGAGCTTTCACGGCAACCATGACTCAACGCTTCCGGCTGTTGTGGTCGATAGGGCTGGCGGGGAGCTGGTTCAGCCATTTTGCGGGACGATAGCGTCTGCTTTGGCTGGTTCGAGGCTCAGGTCGTTGCCAGGAACGAAGCCAGTCGTGTTTTGAGTTCGGTTCCCACCGTCTGCGCGGCTCTATCTTCGGCATCCTTACGGGCGCGAACATTAGAGAAGATAGATTCAAAGCGCTCGAAGCCAGCGCGGCCGTAACTCTTGCCCTGCAGTACAACAGTGTTGTCGGCAATGCGTATCAGGCGGAAGGAAGCGTCCAGGTTGTAGACGTGGCTTTTGGATTCGCCGGTACGCTGGACGATTGTGGTGGACACAGTCTCGCGTACCGCTACTTCCAGCCTGTAGTTGGCTTTCTGGGTGCGGCCGCCGCCGGTGGTCTCGTAAATAAGCTCGTTTCGGATGCGCTGGCCTACGCGGCCAGGAATAGGCGCTACTTTCACCTGCGCGAGCTTGTCGGAAACGTTCACGCCGTAGCTGTTTGTCGCGTAAAGAGGCTTGAAGCCACCATTGCCGCAAGCGCTCAAGGCAGGCGCCACGGCCGCCAGAATGGCCAGAGCAAGCAGCCGGGGATGGCGCCGCAGTAAACCGCTGCGTGGGAAACTGTTCAGCACCCCTATGTTCGGGCTCGCGGCGTTACGCGCCTTAGACGACGACATTGACGATCCTCTGAGGGACGACGATGACTTTCTTGATCGGGTTGCCATCTATGGCGCGAACCACAGCATCAAGGGCCAAAGCCGCCGCCTCGATATCAGACTTCGTGGCGGTCCGGGCAATTTTGAGCTCATCCCGTCTCTTACCATTCACCTGTACGGCAATGGTGATCTCATCGTCAACGAGCAAGGCCGTGTCGGCCTCTGGCCAGGGCTGATTGGCGATCAAGGTGTTGTAACCGAGCCGCGCCCAGCACTCCTCGGCCAAATGTGGCATCATTGGGGCAATCATTGCCGATAGTAGTTCCGCTGCTTCGCGCAGGGCCCAAGCCAGGTCATCGCCTTGCTTTTGCAGCCCTGAGCCCAAAACATTGGCAAATTCATAAAGGGCGGCTACGGCGACATTGAAGCGAAGGGCCTCGATGTTTCGCCCAACATTGTGCAGTGTTTTGTGCGCTGCCCGGCGCAGCTGCAGCGCGTCGGGGCCAAATTCTTTCGGTTTCTCAGCGCCTTTTGCCGCTGACTTGGCTGCGATTTCATCGAGAAGCCGCCAAATTCGCTGAACGAAACGGCGGGCGCCCTCGACGCCGACGTCGGTGTAGATCACGTCGCGTTCGGGCGGGCTGTCGGAGAGCACGAACCAGCGGGCGGTATCGGCGCCGTACTGGCCGATGAACTCATCAAGGTCGACGACGTTCTTTTTCGACTTCGACATCTTCTCGATGGGGCCGATTTCCACTGGCTCATCGGTCTTGATCAGGCGCGCCGTTCTATTTTTTCCCTCGCCTTCAAGGTGCACATCGGTTGGCTGAATCCACGAGCCGTCGGCGGCTTTGTAGGTTTCGTGCGTGACCATGCCTTGTGTGAAGAGCGCCTTGAATGGTTCGCGTAGCCCCTGGTTGTCGGTCTTTTTTTGTTTTTTGCCACCCGCTTTGGCTGAGAGCGCCGGGGCGGGGGCATGTCCGGCGTCGCTTAATGCGCGGAAGAAGAAGCGGGAATAGAGCAGGTGCAAAATGGCGTGCTCGATACCGCCGATATATTGGTCGACCGGCAGCCAATATCCCGCCGCTTCGGGATCGACCGGAGTGGCCGCATCAGGTGCGGTAAAGCGCACGAAATACCAAGAGCTGTCGACGAACGTGTCCATGGTGTCGGTTTCGCGCCGGGCAGCCTTTTTACATTTCGGACAATCGACGTTTTTCCAAGTCGGATGGCGATCAAGCGGATTGCCGGGTTTGTCGAATTTTGCATCTGAGGGCAGCTCAACCGGCAAGTCGGCTTCCGGCACCGGAAGGACACCACAGGTCTCGCAGTGGATCATCGGAATCGGGCAGCCCCAGTAGCGCTGGCGGGAAATGCCCCAGTCGCGCAGCCGGTAGTTTGTCTTGCGCTTGCCAGCAGGTTTGCCTGCAAGCTTCTTTTTCTCCAGGCGCTTGGCGACTTCTTCGAACGCTGCGTCCGTGGCCATACCGTTGAGGAAGTCTGAGTTTATCATTGTGCCGTCGTCTTCGATGGCTTCGTTGCCAATCTTGAAGGTTTCCGGATCTTCGCCCTCGGGCAGGATGACCGGGACGACCGGCAGATCGTATTTGCGCGCAAAATCAAGGTCGCGCTGGTCGCCCGATGGGCAGGCGAAAATTGCGCCCGTGCCGTAATCCATCAGCACAAAGTTTGCGACCCAGACGGGCAGCAGCCAGTCCTTGTCGAAGGGATGGTGCGCCTTAATGCCTGTGTCGAAGCCTTTTTTCTCCGCCGTTTCCAAGTCCGCGACAGAAGTGCCAAGCCGGCGGCATTCCTCGCAAAATTCGGCTAGCTCTGGATTGTCCTCTGCCGCCTTGCGGGCCAGCGGATGGTCGGCGGACACGGCAAGAAACGAGGCGCCGAACAATGTGTCGGGCCGGGTGGTGTAAACTTCCAGTTCTTTTTGATCTGCAGGCGCTGTGTCCTTTTGGAGTTGCCAGCGGATCATCATACCTTCCGACCTGCCGATCCAGTTTGCCTGCATGAGGCGAACCTTTTCCGGCCAGCGGTCGAGCGTGCCCAGAGCTTCGAGAAGCTCGTCGGAGTAGTCGGTGATTTTGAAGAACCACTGGGTTAGCTCGCGCTGTTCCACTAGTGCGCCGGAGCGCCATCCGCGACCGTCGATCACCTGTTCGTTTGCAAGAACCGTGTGGTCGACAGGATCCCAATTGACGTTGGATGATTTCCGGTACGCCAAACCTTTTTTGTAAAGGTCGATGAAAAGCTTTTGCTGGTGCTTGTAATAGTCGACATCGCAGGTGGCGAATTCGCGGGTCCAGTCGATGGAAAAGCCCATGGATTTTAATTGTTCGCGCATGGCGGCGATGTTGTCGTAGGTCCAGGCTGAGGGGTGTGTTTTGCGCTCCATCGCCGCGTTCTCGGCTGGCATTCCGAACGCGTCCCAGCCCATGGGATGCAGAACGCTAAATCCCTTGGCGCGTTTGTAGCGGGCGAATACGTCGCCCATTGTGTAGTTGCGCGAATGCCCGACGTGGATGCGCCCGGAGGGATAGGGGAACATTTCCAGGACGTAGCATTTCTCGCCCTCGCGTGACGTGTCGGTGCGGAAGGTGTCTTGGTCCTGCCAGACCTGCTGCCAGTGTTTTTCTCGTTCCGGCGCGTTGTAGCGTTCAGTGGCCATGGAATGTTTGCCGTCCAGGTCTTTTTGGTGGGAGCGTTTTGATGCTTTTTCGCAGTGCAAGGGTTAATGCGGCCGAAGCTCTGGCGGGTCAAGCGGCGGGGCTGGTTTGTTGGTCCGGCTGTTGGGGGAAATGGTGCTGTTTTGGGTCTTTGGTGCCATGTCAGGTGCGAGGCGCCGCCGTTACCCGTTATTCGCCTGATATGTCTACGTTTTGTAGTTTTGTGTTCATGAGGCTGGGGCCGTGTTCATAGTGTGATCGCGAGTTGGTCGTCATGTTCATGTTTTCGGGTTTTATGTCCATACTAGAGCTGATATGTCGATAAATTTGTCATTTATCGACATATTGGATGCTGTTTGTTGACGGGATCGACAGATCGCCACCCTTATGTTGAAAAAAATCTATTTTATCGACATATATGCCGTGATATGTCGATGTCATCGACATATCCAGTTCGATATGTTGATCAAAACAAGATTCATCAACATATGAAGATGCGCAACGGAATGTCACCAGATCCAACGGTTCCGCATAACGCCCTACCTGATGTCCCGCCGCCAGTGGATCTCGAGACCAAGGCTATTCTCAAGGCATGCATAGCTGCTCGCTCTGCAATCGCCGAGCTGCGCCTGGCAGGACAACTCATTCCTGATCAGTCCGTTCTCATAAATACAATTCCACTTCTGGAAGCAAAAGACAGCTCCGAGATCGAGAATATCGTCACAACTCACGATGCGCTGTTTCGGGCAGCCAGTTTGATCGACGATGGTGATCCCGCAGCGAAAGAAGGCGTGCGTTACCGGTCGGCTCTCTACAAAGGCCTTGAGTCTGTGAAATCGAGACCATTGACCACGCGTACCGCGATTGAGATCTGCAGTGCTATCAAGGGCGTTGACATGGATGTACGAAAGACGCCGGGAACCGCTCTGCAAAACAAATTCACGGGCGAAATAATTTACACACCGCCGGAAGGCGAAGAGCTATTGCGTAACAAGCTTTCCAATTGGGAGTCATTCCTAAACGACGATAGCGACATTGACCCGCTTATTCGCATGGCAGTGCTGCACTACCAGTTCGAAGCCATTCATCCCTTCACCGACGGCAATGGAAGGACCGGCCGTATCCTCAACATCCTAAGTCTCATACAGGCTGGCCTGCTAGAAGCCCCGACGCTCTATCTGAGCCGATACATATTAAGAACGAAGGCCGACTATTATCGGCTGATTGCCGCGGTCACTTATGAACGTGCATGGGAGCCGTGGGTTCTCTACATGCTGAAGGCGGTTGAGGTAACAGCCGGTTGGACGAACCATCGCATTCGCGCGATTCGAGCTTTGATGGAACAGACCGCTACGCATCTGAAAGTTCACCAACCAAAGCTCTACTCGCATGAGCTTACAGAGATCATTTTCGAGCGACCTTACGTACGTATTGCTGATCTTATGGAGCGTGGCATTGCGCGGCGCCATGCGGCCTCAACCTACCTAAAGCAACTTGAGGCTATCGGTATCTTGGAATCGGAAAAGGTGGGCACCGCAAAGGTCTATATTCACCGGAAGTATCTGAACCTGCTGTTTGCCGACGGGCATGAATTTGAACCTTATGCCGAGTTAGATGAACCTCGCGAAGCACGTGCAGCGGCCAAAGGCAGGCGGAAACGAAAATGACAGATGCGGCGGCGGCGCTTGCCGAAGTAAGGACGCAGATCAGCGATGCCGCAAGAAGCGTCAATCGCGATCCCGATTCAATTACGCTGATCGCGGTTTCGAAGACGTTCGGTGTGGACCAGATTATTCCGGTGATCGCGGCCGGCCAGCGTGTTTTTGGAGAGAACCGTGTACAGGAAGCTAAAGGCAAGTGGCCTGAGCTCAAGGCCAAATATGATGACGTCGAAGTACATCTGATTGGGCCGCTGCAGTCCAACAAAACGAAGGAGGCGGTTGAACTTTTCGACGCGATTCACAGCATTGATCGGCCGAAGATTGCCAAGGCGGTTGCGCAGGAAATCGAACGCCAAGGCAGGCAAATTGAGCTGTTCGTGCAGGTCAACACGGGTGAAGAGGAGCAGAAGGCCGGTGTTGCGCCAAAAGACGTGGTCGAGTTCGTGCGCTATTGCCGTGACGATTTAAAGCTTCCGGTCGCCGGCTTGATGTGCATCCCGCCGGTGGATGAGGAGCCGTCGGTGCATTTCGCATTTCTTGCAGAGCTAGCCAAGCGTACCGGCGTCATAGGGCTCAGCATGGGTATGAGTTCGGATTTTACAGCCGCAGTTGAGCTTGGCGCCACCCATGTGCGCATCGGTTCAGCGATATTTGGTGCGCGCGGATAGGATGGCGGACTCGTGAATACGGCACGGGAATTGGGTACTTCTTGACGAAAACGCCGCGTGCTAAGCTTTGCTCGAAACTTCTCGCTTCGCCTACAAAGATTGCGAGGTTCGCCGTGATCGTAAGTTATTGTCGTGGTCTGACTGTTGTGTTCGCGACTGCCCTGGCGTTGATCTTCTGGCAGGTGATAGTGGTTGACCCGGTACGCGCCGGTCCGCGCGCAGAATTTCTAAGCGCGAGCGAGACGCCTCTCAAAAATCCGCATGACGTGAAATTGTCGCCTGACGGCAAACACTTGTTCGTGTCGGATGTTGGTAACAACCGCGTTGCCATTCTCGATGCGGAAACTCTCAAATTCGTCGATGCGTTTGGTGCCGACCACCAGTCAGGAACGCACGATGTCGATTTCGACAAGAAGGGTCGCGCGTATGTCGCCGACACGCACAACAATCGTGTGACGATTTATGAGATGAATGGCCTGAAGGCCAAGCTCGTTGGTGAGCTGAGTGAACGTATCCGAGGCCCGGAAGGCGTTCTTATTCACCCCAATGGACGCGTTTATGTCGGCGGAGCTTGGTCCGGCAATGTCGTCGCTTACGAAAATGGCAAGGCCGTCAACGAGCTTAAGGGCCTATCGGCACCGCACGATTTGGAAGTGGCAGCGGATGGAGAAAACATCTGGCTTTCGGATTCTGGCAACCACCGAATGCTTCTATTATCTCCTGAGCTTGAAATTTTGCAGGAACTCAAACGCAGCCAATATAAGTTTAACGGTGTGCGTTACCAGGACGTGCTTGCGGACGGGACCCTTGTTGCTGCGGACAAATACAGCCACCAGGTGAAGTTTATCGCGCCGGATGGAAAATTGGTCTTGATCCTTGGGGATGGAAAGGCTGGCAAAGGTCCTGGCAAGTTCAAGACGCCAGAAGGCGTTGAAGTGCGCGGTGACATCTTGTGGCTTTCGGATTCCGGCAATAATCGCATCGTCAAATACAGGTATGTCACCGAGTAGGTCGAGCGACTAGGATGTGGTGCGTGCCAGCGCATTGTGGCAGGCGGGATAATTTGGCACGAGTGCACTATCCGTGCATGAAGATCGATCATTCGTGACGTGAAGGAGCACCGGACAAAGAGATGAATGTAACACGCCGAGAGATAGTAAAAGGCGCGGCGGCGAGTTCGATCGTTGCTGCCTGTTCACCCTTAACGATCGGCGCGCTTGCTAGCGAACCTGCAACGCGACCCATACCGTCGAGCGGTGAAGCCTTGCCACTGGTTGGTTTGGGAAGCTGGGTGACGTTCAATGTCGGAATCGATCAAACGCTGCGAGATGAAAGTGCTGCCGTCATCGCGGCATTTTTCAAGGCCGGCGGCCGTTTGATTGACAGCTCTCCCATGTATGGCTCATCGCAACCGACGATCGGTTATGGTTTGAAAAAATTGGGCTATCCCAAGCAGCTATTTTCCGCTGAAAAAGTTTGGATTTCCGATGCGGGACAGGGCCCAAGCCAGATTGAACAGTCACGCAGTGAGTGGGGTGTAGAGCACTTCGACCTTATGCAAGTGCACAATCTGCTGTCATGGGAAAGTCACCTTGAGTACTTGAAGGAGATGAAGGCAAACGATCGTGTGCGTTACATAGGGATCACCACTTCGCACGGAAGCCGGCACGGTGAACTTGAACGGGTCATGAAAAGTCAGCCGATCGACTTCGTGCAGCTAACTTATAACGTGCTGGACCGGGAGCCGGAGAAGCGTCTTCTGCCGCTGGCACGTGAGCGTGGTATTGCCGTTATCGTAAACCGTCCCTTCCAACGCGGGTCACTGTTGCGCCGTGTCGAACCACACCCGTTGCCCAATTGGGCGTCTGAGGCAGGTGCGTCGAGTTGGGCGCAGTTTCTTTTGAAGTTCATTATCTCGCATCCGGCGGTGACGTGCGCAATTCCGGCGACGACGCAGGTCGACCACGTACGCGAAAATTTGGCAACGGCTAATGCCAATCTGCCAGATGAAGGGTTGCGCAAGCGTATGGCAGAATACGTTGGGCAATTGTGAATGCGGGACTTTTGGTCCTACTCACTTGATGACTTGCTGCTGTTTTCGCCGCGGGTCTATTACCGCATGCTGGAGCTGCACAACCAGGCGCTGTGGCCGGTCCAGCTGATCTCTATTTTGCTCGGTCTTGCTCTTGTCTTTCTGGTTGTGCGGACGGGGCCGGATCGCATTCGCGTGGCTTTGGTGATCTGCGGTGCTGCTTGGTTATGGATTGCATGGAGCTTCTTTTGGCAACGCTATGCGACGATAAATTGGGCTGCGGCATACATTGCGCCCGTGGCGGCGTTTGAGGGCCTGCTTCTGATCGGGTTTGGCGCACTTAAGGGTTCGTTGGACTTAGGGCGAACGCAAAGGCGCTTTGAGCTGGCTAGTGCCAGCCTGCTGTTCTTTGCGGTCGTGGGTTATCCATTCATCGCGGCTGTCATGGGCAGGCCTTGGTTCACCGCAGAGGTTTTTGCTATTGCTCCGGACCCAACCGCCATTGCGAGCATTGCCGTGCTCACTTTTGCGCCTGGCAGCTGGCGATGGATATTGATGCCTATTCCCTTATTGTGGTGCACCGTTAGTGGCTTGACGCTTTGGACCATGAAAACGGATGATTATTTCGTTGTTGCGGTCTGTGCTGTCTTGGGCTTGGCGCTGACGCTGTTGCAAGGCAAGGAAGCGAACAGTTGAAATCTCGCGGCTGCGAAAACCAGTCCGCGGCCGCGCAGCAAACTCGATCCTGGGGCGTTGGCTTCCAATCGATGTGGCAATCCACCAGACTTATGTGTGCCTCAAAATTGTTACACCACATGATCCGGGGCATTTAGGTCAGAACCCACTCACATGTCGGGTCTGAACAAGTCAAAACGGTTAATAGACCGGCACATGAGAGCTAGTCACAATCCGCCGTTGCCAGGTTTCACTAGGCCGATAAGAGTGTTAGCATGGTGGAAAACGTACGACAGGGCTTTGACAACGTTTAGATTGACCGTCTGACGTTTAGCGACGCACCCGAGAAAGGCAGACTGATGTGTAGACTATTTACTGGTGCCGACCCGCAGCTATGGGAAAGTCAAACTCGGTCTTTTCGTATTAAGGGCATGGTGACGAGCGTCCGTCTGGAAAAAATGTTCTGGTCGGTTCTTGATGACATTGGAAAACGCGATGGCTTGAACGTCTCTCAGCTCTTGCAGCGGTTCTACAACGAGTACATTGATGCGGGGCATGATCTAGGCAATTTCACTTCGTTCTTGCGCGTCTGTTGCCTGCGTTTTCTCGACTTACGGATGCAACAGTTGATACCGATGGGTGAAGACGAGCCGTTGGACTTGCTGCCGTCCGATGAGATCCTGAAGATGGAGGCGAAGCGGAACGGCTGTGATCGCAATGGGCAGTCGAACGTGGAGACCGTGGATCACGGCTGAGTTCGTTGCAAGTCGTAGATCGGCTATAAATTTCGGCCCGGGAGCGTATTAGCGCTCCCGGGCCGATGTGCGTTCATGCAGATGAAGGCTTACAGATTTCCTTTCTTCATCTGACCTGCGATGTGTTCAGCCTGGCGAATGGCAAGTGCCACGATTGTCAGCGTCGGGTTTTCCGCCGCACCGGTCGTGAACTGTGAGCCGTCTGAAACATACAGGTTGGCGATGTCATGGGTGCGGCCCCACTTGTTCACGACGCCATCTTTGGCCTTCTCCGACATGCGGTTCGTGCCAAGATTATGTGTCGATGGGTATGGCGGAGTGGGCATCGTGCGCGTGGCTCCAACCGCGTTATAAACCGCTTGACCCTGCTTGTATGCATGTTCGCGCATGGCAATGTCATTGGGATGATCGGAGAAGTGAACGTTGGCAACCGGTAAGCCCCACTTGTCCTTCAGATCCTTGTTGAGCGTCACGCGGTTTGATTCTTGCGGCATGTCTTCACCGACCAGCCACATCCCGGCCATGTTCTCATAGGCGTCGAGTGCGCTTGCGAACTCGCGACCCCAAGCACCAGGATTCAAGAATGCGGCCATGAACGGAATTCCCAGACCGAGCGTTTCCATTTCATATCCGCCGACGAAGCCGCGCGATGGGTCGTGTTTTGCTTCATCGCTGATGATCCCGGCCATCGTCGTGCCGCGCCACATCCTAACCGGCTTGTCGAATATGGCGTAGACGGAGCCCGTCATGTGGCGCATGTAGTTTTTGCCGACCATGCCTGACGAATTGGCCAGTCCGTCCGGGAATTTGGACGATGCCGAATTCAGCAGCAATCGCGGAGATTCAAACGAGTTTCCGGCAACACACACAACGCGTGCCTTCTGAAGGTGCAGGTTTCCGTCCTGATCGTAATACT
Organism: Hyphomicrobiaceae bacterium; assembly: GCA_965222485.1. Classification (GTDB taxonomy): domain Bacteria; phylum Pseudomonadota; class Alphaproteobacteria; order Rhizobiales; family Hyphomicrobiaceae; genus CBDCUC01. The sequence continues at coordinate 191,104 of CBDCUC010000040.1, read as the reverse complement.
CGACGCCGGTCACCTTGCCGCTATCATCGTGCAGGATTCTTGCGGCCTGAGCGTTTGTGCGCACTTCCAGATTGCCGGTTGCTTCACCGCGTGGGACGTCGGTGTATGCAGCAGACCACTTGGCGCCAAACTTGCAGCCTTGGAAGCAGAAGCCAACCTGGTGGCACGATGTGCGTTCGTCATATTCGGCGCTGTTGATGGCCATACGTCCGGTATGGACTTCCTTATAGCCAAGCGCTTTGGCGCCTTTTTCAAAGACCAGATAGTTATTGTTGCCTGGAAGACCCTTGCGGCCGCCTGTCCGGGTTACACCCAGCTTGTTTTCCGCCTTGGTGTAGTAGGGGTCCATCTCAGCAGCGTCGATTGGCCAATCCAACAGGTTGGCACCCTTGACGTCGCCATAGGTCGTCTTGGCCTTCCACTCGTGCTCCTGGAAGCGTAGCGATGCGCCAGCCCAGTGGACGGTCGAGCCGCCGACTGCTTTGACGATCCAGGCGGGCAATCCTGAGAAGTCTTTGGCGACCCGCCAGTCGCCAGAGGTTGAGCGCGGGTCGGTCCAGGCGAGTTGGCCGAAACTTTCCCATTCATCGTTTACATAGTCGTTCGGTACGTAGCGGCCGCCTGCTTCAAGTGCAACGACCTTGACGCCTCTTTGTGCCAATTCGTTCGATACAACGCCACCGCCGGCGCCAGTGCCGATTACAACAACGACACTACCGTCTGTTTTTTCAAATTTTGCTGCCATGATTTGGTCCTCCCCCTACAACCAGTTAATGTCGTTGAAGCCGCGGTTGAGGTAACCGCCTTTGCTGAAGGACTCGCCCTCGTAGCCAAAAATCGGCCAGACGGCTTTCTGGTTATAGAGACCAGTGATGAGGCCACCTCTGACGGTTTGGAAAAAGCTGTCGTCTTCTATTTTCTTAAGAAGTGCGACGCGGTTCTCTTCCCACTTGGTCTCGACATAGTTTTTTGAGCCGGCAGCAACGGCAAGTGCGTCGAGCTTGGCTACGCCTTCGCTTACCATCTTCTTTTTGTCATCGCTGTCGTAACCTTTGACGGCAATGGCGTAGTATTCATCGCCAATGCGATCATGCGGGTAGATGTCACGTGCCATCTGCAAGAGTGTCGCCATCTCGTGTGCGCTGATCGACTTTACGTCCACCGCCCAGGCTGCATCCGGTGCGGCAACAAATCCTGCGCCCACAACAGCTATCGCGCCGGCGGCAACTGATTGCTGCAAGAGCGCTCGTCGTGTGAGCTTTCCGCGTTCTGATTTTTGCTCCATAGTTTCCTCCATGCTTTGTTGCCCTGCGGGCAATTCTTATGTGTAACGTCCACCGCGTTGAATGATTTCGATGGAATAGCCGTCGGGATCTTTAACGAAGAAAAAGCGGGCCAAAGTCGATCCGTCGTGTTTGAAGTCCACGATGTCGCGTGGGGCATAACCCAACTGGGCAATCCGCGCATGTTCGGCTTCAAGGTTGTCGACAACGAAGGCGATGTGGCCGTAAGCAGTGCCAAGATCGTACGGTTCTTTTTGGTCCTTGTTGATCGTCAGTTCCAGTTCGATGCTGTTTTCGTCGTTGCTCAGATAGACCAACGTGAATGAATCGAAATCCATTCGCTGTGCGACCTTCAATCCAAGAGCGTTCTGGTAGAAGTCGACTGAACGCTTTTCCTCCAGCACACGGACCATCGTGTGTATGAGCTTTGCCAAATTTTCCTCCCACTGAGATCAACCGTTGCCGAGACTCGGTACTGCCTGCGACCAGCACCGCGCGGGCCGTTGAAGCAACAGCCCATGAAGCCTCTCAAACCATAGGAGAAAAATCGATTACGTGGGTAGTAAATGCGTAATACGAGGCTTCATGCGCCGCAGAAATCAGCATCACAAAGCGGTTTGGGGCGGCCGGGTTTTGCAGAGTTGGCGCTTGCCAAAATCGTAGTGCACTGCGTCAAAAAAATGAGGCAGCCACGATTTGGGGGCGATCAGGCTGCAAATCCGTGATCATTGCCTGAGCGGTTACGCGCAGTATCCACATGCCGACCATAAGTCCGCACCTGCCAATCTGGCCTGGTGAAGCGGCGACGGCAGCGATTGAGCCTGTTAGCCTTGGTTGCTTGGCCAGCGATAGAAAAAGGTCAGGTAGGCCAGGGTTAGGTAGACGGCGATAGCGACGATCCATCCCATCACGGCACCTGCTTTGAACCCATCGTAGGATATCGATGCCAAGTTGGCGTCGTTCATGATCCACTGCAGCGGCAATGGGATGGCGAGCTGTTCGAGATCGCGAATACCGGTGACGGGGCTGTAGATTTTTTTCCAGGCGGCGATGATGCCGGCCGCGCGCCGTTCGATGCCTGCCATGGCCTGGCCGAGAAAAATAAACGCGGCCGTCAATAATCCGAATGCCAGGGCCTTTATGGGTGTCGGTGAACGATTCAGGAAGAAATACAGACCCGCCAAGTAGGCGGAGACGATGGCAAAGAACATGGAAAAGACAGCCATCATTGCTTCATTGGTCTGGAAGCTCAGTTGCAATAATTCGGCTTCGGTCATGCAAGCCCCCGTGATTAGCGATGCTGGCTTATGAGAGTGCGGGCCAGTCTAGTTGATCGCAGTTGCAGTGAGAACAGGGCGCGTTGGTTTTCATGTATGGAAACGCCACCGCGAAGCAATTCTTTATAAAGCCGATGTCTAGGATCATGAGCCGGCGTGTATCCGATGGAACCGCTTTCGACAAATCGTGAAGTCGTGTTGACGGGGTAGCATTGGGGCGCCCAAATGATTGCGATAAGCGGTGAAATTTCGAACATTGATCGGCACGCCTTGCAAGACGGTGCTCCATTCTACTCCGGTCGTGATCAAGTCAGTTCCATCCGTAACTAATCCACGCTCTACCTGATCGCATAATTGCCGGCCCAACGCAGGGAATTGCGTCCGGGTACCTGTAAACGGGCGCCCCTACGATCATTCGCAAGGACAGATTCCTTTTTGCGCTGGGTAACGTCAACAACAAGGAGTTGAGAATTGATCATGAAACGAAAGCTAACTGTCATATCGGTTGCGATGGCCGGCCTGTCGCTCGCGGCGCTTGCGTCGCCCGCCTCAGCGCGTACAGAAATCACTACGCTCAATGCGCGTGGATGGACGTGCGCAGCAAACTTCTCTTCGGAGTCGCGGAATTGCTATCAGGTCGCCGGCCACTTCTGCCGGAAGTATGCCTACCGTGGTGCGACGCGTTTTAGTTTGAAGCGCCGCAATCCCGGTCGTGTTGGCCACTTCCGCTGGGTCGTGTGTTTCAGATAGCGTCTGATGAGCGGGGCGGACCGCACCAGGCCCGTCCCGTGCATTCAACTATAGCGGTCACGGACCTCTTGGGCACGGAGCAGGGCCGGCCGGTCACGGACTCGGTCGAAGTAGGCCTTGGCGGGTCCGGCGGGAATCTCCCAGTTCGCGCCATTCTCAGCCCAGTTTGCGCAGTGACCAAGCAGCAGGTCAGGAACCGCGAATTCTTCACCCATGACGTACGTGTTGTCACCAAGGCGGGTTTCAAGAGCTTTCAGGGCTGCAGCGAACTCGAATTTGCAGGCTTCACGCGCGGTCTCGCTGCGTAGCTCTTCGGGCAGGATGAAGGTGTGTTTGGCGCTGACCCACAACGGCAGCTCAATGTCGTCCATGGCGAATTGCGTCCAGCTGTCCTGCCGGGCGCGGTCTAGCGATCCGGCTGGTGCGGTGAATTTGCCATGGCGGTCAGCCAGGTACTGGACGATCGCAACGGAGTCGATTATCGGCGTGCCATCGACCAGAAGGACGGGCACCTTACCGGTCGGGTTATAGCGGCGGACTTCTTCACTTCGTGGCTTGGCTGGATTGAGCTCGTAGGACTCGCCTAGTTCTTCAAGCATCCATAAGACGCGAACGGTGCGTGTCTGCGGGTATCCGATAAGGGTGTACATTCTTGTGATCCTGAAAGTTGAATTTGCCGTCGAGAGAAGCATGTTCGGACGTGCGCCTGTCAACAGGGCAGCGTTAAAGTCACCTTATTGTTAGTTCGCGGCGAGGCCCCGGGTCTGGAACCTCGATCAATAGGCCAGAATGTTAGCCAGGATGTCGCTCGTGGTCCGGCGCTTTGACCGCCTGTTGGCCCCTACGGCCCTTCTCGCACTATGCTGTCGATATCTCTTTCTGGACTTCGCAATTGTTTGAACGGAGTTTCTGCAAGAGACGTTGGCCGAGCGAAGCTGCGCTGCTGTCGGTGCGGCCCAATTGCGGCAAAGTGCGCCAATCTTACCGCTCATCTCGCTGGCGCCGTCGAGGCATGCAAGACCGCTGCCGTCGGCGCGCGCGGCAAATCGGACGCCCTGTGCGCCAGCCTTTGCATCATCGAGCCGATTTGCCAGCGTGTTGAGGACGGAGATGCGCTTCCGCGCCTTTGCAGGTTTCATCACCTTGGTTGCAATGTGCATGTCTTGCACAGGCCAAACCTCTATGGCGTGTGCACGCAGCCGCTGCCCCTTTACCGCTGCAAGGTGGAGCTTTGCGACGAGCCCATAGTCGCGGCATGCGCCAAAACGCGACATGTCCTGCATGCCTGGATGCAAAAGATTGCCCAGCCCAAAGAAGATAAGTCGTCCATCAAGCTCCTGGATGCCGGCTGCCACATGAGCGTGGTGGCCAATGACAAGGTCAATGCCAGCTTCACGGATCGCATGGTCGCGAAGCTTCTTGATGTCTCTCGCGGTGGGCTGAATGCTAAGTTCGGCTCCGTAGTGGACCGACAGCATCTTGTAATCGGCTTCCCGCTCAGCGAGCCAGGAGACGACGTCATTAAAATCCTCCCGGCTGCGGTAGCCTAGTATGCCAGGTCCGGATCGTGAGGGGGCGATGCCGCCAATTCCAAGGGCAGACACCAGAATGTCCGCTCCATAGACGTCGAGGCGGGAGGGCTTGCCTGCGTTTTCGCGGCCAATTCCAATTCCAGGTGCGCCCAGCAGGCCTGCGCTGCGCATTTTTGCAAGATGCTTCAGCGTGTCGAGCATCCCACGCGAGCCGTAATCGATGATATGATTGTTGGCGGTCGAGAACACGTTGAAACCGAGTTCCACCAAGTGGCGGACGCCATCCGGGTGACTGCGGAAATTGAACTTCTTATGTCGCGGCGCCAAGCTATTCTTATCGGTTACGACGGTTTCAAGATTGGCAAAATTAATATCGCCACTGATCAGTGGGGCGATGTCCTTTGTCATCTCAGTCCAGGGCAACAATCTGCCATGCTTGCGGGCGCCCGCAGGATGGACCCGTTGCCTGCTGCCGCCAAGCCCCAGGTCGCCGCCGATAACGATCGTTACGTAACGGTGTTCGCGTTCGGGTGCGGTTTGGCTGAGATTTGCCACCTTGGTGGGAGCGGACTGGGCCAAGCAGGCGGCGCTAACAAAGGGTTGGCTGATTGTAAGTGCGGCGAAGACGAGAGAGGCTGTTGCTGTGTTCGACCGGCGCCCCGAAGCGGAATGTCGAGGGTTCCTCCCAGCGTCAACGGCGTTGAATGACCGCGCGGTTCCTCCAATCAAGACTGGTGTCGACCAAAACATACTGACTGCCATCTACGCGCTACGGGAAACCATCCAGGCGTACTCGTCGCGTTGAAATTTCTGCCAGTTGAACACGACGGGCCACCAGGAGGTGCATAGCCTCGGTTAATTCAACGAGGACATCAATACAAACATGACCAGAGGAATGTCAGTCCGCCGCCGGTTTGTCGTTTCGTGGCAATCCCGCAACATCGGTACCCTGCCAGCGGGTGCTGCCTCAATCGTGATTGCTCGGATCGACCACTGGTGTGTAGACCGTACTTGAGTGTTTATCGTCCTGATGGCGGTGGCGCTGGTGTTTGTCTGAATTCGGCCGGTGTTATCGATGGTGCCAACTGAAATGTGCTGGTGGGTGCGTAACTGCGCATTGGTTTGTGTGATTGGACATCTTGCCATCTCACCCCTTGCCTGTCAGGCGGCTGAAAAGAACGCGAGTAAGCGCGTAGACCGGCCAAAACATGGAGCGGTATTGCTGTTTGAGCCGGCCAGCGGGAAGGTTCTCGATTATCACAGCCCCCACCGCCTGATTTTTCCAGCTTCCCTGGCAAAGTTGATGACAGCCTATCTCGCCTTCGAAGCAATCCAAGAGGGTAAGCTGACACTCACCAGCACCGTCGAAATTTCAGACTGGGCGCGGGCACAGCCTCCGACGCGCGTGGGGCTGAAGAAAGGCATCGAAATCACACTCGACTTTGCGCTACGCGCGCTGATCATCCGTTCGGCAAACGACCTTGCGATCGCGATCGCGGAGGCTGTCTCGGGAAGTGAAGCAGCATTTATAAGGCGCATGAATGATACGGCGCTGCGCTTGGGCATGGTGGATACGTTCTTTGCCAATCCGCATGGACTGCCCAATCAGTTCCAGGTTTCAACCGCTCGTGACCTGGCGCTCTTGACTTCGGCAGTACTTCGCGATTTTCCGCAACATCAGGACATTTTTTCCAATCCGGAGGTTAAAATTCGCAAACTGACGTTGCGCACGCACAATAGTCTGTTGCGCACATTCGAAGGCGCGGATGGCATGAAGACTGGTTTCACCTGTGCGTCCGGCTACAACATTATTGCTAGCGCGACGCGTGAGGGCCGTCGTCTTGTTGCCGTTGTCGTCAGCGCTGTGAGCGGGTCAGCGCGTGCAGTACGAGCCGCAGCGCTGTTGGAATATGGTTTTGCAAAGTTGAACGACGAAGACGCGAAGCCTGATTTGACGCTGGCATCGCTACCCGGAGTGATGCTGCACAAGGAGGGTACGCTTGACCTTAGCCGTAAAACCCGGACTTGGGTGTGCGGGAATGCTCCAAAGCCACGAAAAAAACGTAGGCGAAGAAAGAGAAGGTCGAAGAAGTAAGTCAGCCCTGATAGGCTGACAGTCGGCTGGCACAAGCTGCGCATTTTTTTGTTTGTTGGCGGGGTCCGCAAAGTGGTGAAGAGAGTATTGCAGATTGGTTTGGCAGCAGCGGTCATTGTCGCCTTGAGTTTCGTCGTGCAGGCCCAGACTGTTTTTCCTCCTGCACCGGAACAATCGCCTTTTGTGGCCCAGAAACTGGAACAAATGCGCGCCAAATTTGGCCCTGCCGCGCTGGAGTTCCTGGAAGACATAAGCGACAAGAGGGCACCGTATCTGCCGCCCAGCAAAATAGATCCGCGGTTTACGTTGGCCCTTTACGTCAAAACCAATGGTTCGGGTCTGCGCGCGCAGCGCATGTGGGTTTTGCAGCGCGATGTGGTCGGGGGCCCCTGGAAGCTGGCGTTGTGGGATAAGCGTTATTGGCGGCGCAAGGGCCTGCCGAGCAACCTAACGCCGCCTTATAGCTGGCCCGTTTCAACAGGCCGGCACTATCGCGGCGACCCAAAATCCGGCCCGACGCCGCGCGGGGTCTTTTCGCTTGATGAACGCAAGTACCGGTCGGCGCGCGGATATACAGCGCCCGGCATGATCAACGTCATGTATATCGACTACCATTATTCGAGCGGGCGCAGGTCCGGCGTCGCGTTTCACGGCACGACGCGCGGACGTTACCGTCGGCTGGGACGTATCGACAGTCATGGCTGCATTCGCATGACGCAGGCCAACGCCTTGGCGCTTCTCAACCGTGTGCAGGGACGTGACGGCGTTCTGGATAAAGATATGCACTGGGGTGAGGTTCCCCGTTACTGGCGTTCTCAGCGGCGCGGTAGGCGCTTTGGCTACACGCGCGACGGTTCGGTGCACCTGCCGGTTGAAGCCGCGTTGGAGCAAGTGGTTTCACAGGATGGAGAACCCAGTGGGGCGACGTTCACCAATGATGCCGACAAGCCGTTTCCCCCGGCACTGACAAAACAGGGATACCGGGCAATCGCCATCATCTTCGCAGAATAGGCGTTGATTATTCCAGTCACGATTTGACTTCGGTATCTTGCCACAGGTCCCGCGCGTCTAATCGCGTCATTGCCGATCGAGTGATAGCGAGGCGAACGAACAACTGCCGATACAGAACTCATGGGACACGACCTTCTGGCCCTCAATGAAGTATGTAATTTTCCAAACGCCGCGAAGGTTGAGTTCCGGTTCGTCGGTCCTAAACGTGTGATAGGCCGCAGCGTTACTTCCATTGCTCTCGGTGCTGGCCAAATCGAATGGAGGTAGTTGTTTGCCGTCAGGGGAGGGGGGGAATTCAAAGCGAGCGATCGTGCGAACCTTCTCACCCTTGCGCAGTCCGGAGATTTGGTACTCCGCTCCAAATGTCGTTCCCATATTCAACGGGATTTCGCTCGCAGTGCGAACAACGTCGACGCGGGCTGCCCTGTATACGGTTTCGCCTGGTGCACCTTCGTCTTTGAATTGCGCCTGGTTGCCGCCCAGCCGAATATATCCTGCGGCAGCTGTTATGGTAATTGTACGGTTACCGTCCAACACGACGGTGTGTTTGGACCATCTTACATCGTCCGCCACAACCGTGGAGAGGGCGAGCTGAAGGCACACCGTTACCAATATCAGGTGGATAAGGCTCAGACGAAGAGACCGACGCATGGGGAGTGTTCCCTCGATTTTTGACTGTCGCATTATACGCGGCAATTCGCGGGCCGGTTCAACTACAGAACGAGAATTTGATCAGGGCCGAAACATCTGATCTCATCGTGAGGCGTCCGCGTAATGTTCCAGAGTTTGCAGTGAGGGTAACTGCGTGAAACGAATCCTTGTCAATGTGCTCGCATTTCAGGCCACATGGCTGGCTTGTGCATTCGGTGCTGCGAATGACGTCGGTTGGGTCGGAATTGTTGCCGGGCTTGCGGCCGTCGCAGTTCATCTGGCGATGACGGAGCACTGGCAGCCAGAAGCGTTGTTCGTTGCACTTACGGGCGTAGTGGGAGTGCTCGTTGAAACCGCACTTACCGCGTTGGACTTGGTTGTCTACGTATCGAGCGCGCCGATGCTCGGTGCCGTGCCAGTTTGGCTCATTGCACTTTGGATGGTTGTTGCGACGCTCTTCGCGGTATCGATACGCTTTCTAAGGGGCCGTCCAATTCTTGGTGGTTTGCTGGGCGGCTTGGGCGGCGCTGCTTCCTATGCGGCCGCGCTTGAGATGGGTGTATTGAAGTTCCCGCCACCGATGTGGATTGGACTGACGGCTGTCGTTATCGTTTGGACGATTGTAACACCGGCGCTTTCCCGGCTTCATCGTGCCTTCGTGCCAGACTAATTTTCGCGCCCAATCCCTACTTGAGCAAATTCCGTTAGCGCGCTTCATACGCAGTGCCGGACATGCCGTCGTTGCTGACCCAATGGAGCGTTCCACCCTTGCGGCGGACTGCAAAGCATTGTTCCTTGCCTGAGTTCCAAGTCTTCCAACGTTGACAGAACCGGTCACCGCTGATCCGCCACCGGCCGGTGTCTTTGTAGACGCCAGAAAACAACGCCATGGCCGCCGACTTGGCGACCATCGTACCCTCAGGAGAGTAGCGAATGGGTAGCGAGCCGAACGGTGCGGAAAGATAGAGTGTCTTTCCCGTCAACAGCGACCTAAGTTCGCCGGAATTTAATTGTGATGCGTTTGCGCTTACTGACAAAGCTACCCATAGCAGCGCTAAAATCCCTGTCCGAACCATGTTTTCTCACCCTGTCCGTTGAGGCATCGGCATTTTCGGCATTGGCCGACATATGCGCCTTACGGGTGCGTGTACGCGCTCGTCCGCAGGCTGGATCACTCATATCCGGCGCGGAACGATTGCATCGCTGCGGCGCGAGGTTGCTTGTCTACTCCAATCCTGCGTGGTTGCGCCGCCTGGTAGGTCACTCGGTACTCCAATTGCATATTGATTCACGGAAGGACATGCGCGATTTTCTCGGTTGCACAATTATGTCGGCGCGAGCAATCGGGTGCTGATAATGTCCATTGTTTTCAATCAACCCGGCTTGGCAAAAAGCAACGGCCTACGAATTGCCAGGGCTGCCGGTCTATAGCTGTAAACAAACCAAGCTGCGTAACCATTCAATAACCCGGTCCCAAATGAGTATTTTCGAGAATCTTCTCGCATTCCCTAAGTACATTGATGACAGCATCAAGAACGCAATCGGCGGCACGCAAACAAAGCAGCTGATTGTTCACGGTGTTGATCTTCCCGCTTACCGTTTTGTCGACGTCTTCAATGCGGTGCGTGCGTACTTCGATGATTACTCAAGCGTTGAGATGATTGAATCGCAGCAAAGCGAGACCCTCAATCAAATTCTGCACGACGCGCGGCCGCAATGGGAATCTCGCACAATACGGCCTGCCCCAAAAATCTCCTGGCAAACGGGCCCGCAACAAGAGGCATTCCTGCCTGTCGATTGTTTTTGGATTTTCCCGGCCGATGTGCCGGTACAGCGGTTGGTCGTCAGGTTGAGGTTTCAAGAATATATGCAAAAGCTGACGCTTGAGGTCGCTTGCAGTGACACAGTTGCGGGAAAAGATATTCTTGCGCAGATCACCGAACACAGCAAACGTCACTCTATCTACCGCAACCACGTTCTTCATATCGCTTACGAGGCGGCCAAGACCGATGAATTCGGCGATATTGAAAAACCGGAGCGTTTCCAGGTGCTGTTTTCATTGGTCGAACCTGTGCGCGATCAAGATATCGTCTTGAGCGACGAACACATGGGTGTTCTTCAGCGCAACCTTATCGATCTTCACGGCCGACGTGAGATCCTGGCGGCTAATGGCGTTCCGGCGCGTCGTGGTATTCTTCTGCACGGTCCGCCTGGCACCGGCAAGACGTTTGCGTGCCGTTTTCTTTGTCACAAGCTTAAAGGCGTAACACGCATATTCGTAACGGGCTCGGCCCTACTCAACGTTGGCGCGATTTTCTCGTTTGCACGATTGCTACAGCCTACCGTGTTGTTCCTTGAAGATGTGGACTTGATCTTCGCATCGCGAGAAATAAGCCTGTATTCGACGGCGCTTGGCGATCTCTTGGATCAGCTTGACGGTTTGCGCTCTCATGAAAACATCAGTGTTGTGTTGACGACGAACGCGATTGACCGGGTCGAAGCGGCGATCAAGGACCGGCCGGGCCGCATCAGCCAGTGCGTGTTTATGGGTGCGCCGGCGGCAAAACAACGAAAGCTCTTTTTAGAGCATCAGTTGACCAGGCACGATGCGAACGCTGTCGATCTGGACTTACTTGTCAAGGAATCCGACGGGGCAACGCAGGCATTCTTGAAGGAATGGGTGCATCGCGCGGTTCAAATTGCTTGCGAGCGGCTTGACGAGCCTGGCCAAAAAGCGGAAGTCCAGAATGCTGATTTCCTCGAAGCTTTGGAGGAAATGCGCCGTTTTCTCGATGGCACCGATGGCAACATCATCGGTTTCGTCGCGCGGAAATAGCGTGCGTTGCGTCGCGCCGGTTCACGGTCGATTGAGATGGAGCGACAGCGGGAAGGTTCTTGTCCACCCCTTAACTCATTCAGGTGGTGGCATTTCCGCAAAATGGGGAATGGAAGGATCATCGCCGTCCCAGGCCGGGCGTCTCTTGTCAAACACCACGAATTGCGGGCGCACGGCGCTATTGTCGTCAAGCGTGCCGACCAGAATGAGAGCCAATCCGGGAAACGCTGTGCCGGTCAGGTATATCTTGGTTCCGCAGTTTGGGCAGAAATGGGAGGTGACGGGGTTGCCGGCATCGGAGGTGTAGGTGAAGGTCTTCAATTCGCCCGAAAGCTTAAGGTCGTTTTCGTCGTAGAACGCGACCGTGGAGGCGCCGGTGCCGGTCGATTTCTGGCACATCTGACAATGGCATTTGCCGGCATTCTTCATCTCCCGCGGGACTTCGTATCGAACCGCACCACATTGACAGCTTCCCGTGCCTGTACCTGACATTGCTTTTGTTCACTCCCTTTTTTTGTGGCTCGATAAATGACGGTTTTGGTCGTGAAGCACTAAACGTTTCGGTGGTTTGCAATCGCAATCCGTTTGGTGCGTTCGAATTTCGAGCACACAAACACTAGATTGTCTGACGTGATCGGTCCAGCCAACGAAATTTGAAGTGAAGTATTGCGTCGGGTGGCACAACACATGCGGTACGCGGCATTTGTGTCGCAACCCTGCGCCAGATGCATTTAAATGAGTGGGAATTTGATTCGGGTTGGTGTGCACCGTTGGATCAGGCCGATCCAAAGTGGCGAGCGTCTAACCCGTTATTTGCGCGTCCAATCGCGACCTAGCGGCCGATAGTAAGGCCCGAGAATACAGTTTGTGAAATCCCAACAGCGCATTGAATATCCAGCCAAGCGATCGCGTACCAGTTTTTTTGTTCTCCGCGGCGACGACGGCAGACCCAAAGTAAAGGCGTGTTGTGCCGGCAGTGCTGGATTTAGGCTCGACCATGAACCAAGATCGCGTTCGGCCGGCAAAATCACACATGAGCAGTTGCGTTTCGGTTCGCTCCTCGACATGCCATGCCGCGAAACGTTCGGCGTGCCCGAGCGCCAGTGCTTTTGCCTGATCGTCCGTGGATGGGCGGGAGGCAACAATGCGCAGAATGGCGCGTTCGACCTTGAACAGTCTGGTTGTGTAGAACGCGCTAACATAATCGGCGAGTGCTACAGTGCAGGTGAGCTGTGTCGTGTAGCAGTCCGTGTAGCTTTTCTCGTCGTCGGCATAGACCATGAGCAGTGCGCCGTCAGGAAGGTTGCAAGGCTCAATGCGTGACCGCTTGGTGCTAACCATTGCGTACCCGTTCCCCTTTATGGCGCCCACAGTTTTGGTTGGAGCCAAACTTCTGGAGGCCGGAGTGTCCCTGTCAGTGCAGCCGCGCCTGGATTGAGTGCATTCGACTGCCAGGCGCCCTTCCATTCCTCCGGCAGTGCGTATGGCGGCTTCACATTGAATTCCGGCGTAAAGCCAAATCGAGCGTAGTAGGCGGGATCGCCTAACACATAGACACAGCACACATTGGCCTTTCTTAGAAGGTCAAAACCGGCGCGGATAAGCTTGCTGCCTATCCCCTGTTGTTGCCGCTCAGGCGTGACGCCGAGCGGGCCGAGCAAAGCGACTGTGCGGCGGTCGTTATCGACGTGGCAGAACGTCAAGACAATATGTCCGACGATGTGCGTGTGGTCGACGGCGGCGAGCGAGAGCGTGTCGGAGGAGAGTTCCAACAACGCCCTTACCAGCGGAAGCAAATCTTCAGTGGGAAAGGCTTGCGTATAAAGAGACTCCAGTTCGCCGATATCTGCAGCGATGGTTGCTCGAACTTCGATTTTATTGGGCACCTTGTCACCGGGAACCGTTGCAGAAGGAATGGCAGGGGAGGCTACCATGTTGTGCGGAATTCCCCGGAGTGTTTTTGCGCCGGCGCCTTTACCTTGGTCGTCGGACTACGCGGCTAGTCCTATCACTCCACCTTAACATCGACGTCATAGCGGCCGCGCGCCATATCGCGGATGATGGCGACGCAGGGGAGTAGTCCGAGAATGAGGAAGAAGCCCAGCAGGCCGTCGGTTGCAATGAATCCGCGGATCGCCATGAAGGCAACCGTGGCGATGACGAGGCCGATATACCAAGCGACGGCGATGGCGTGCGCAAGTTTGACGTAGCGTGCCGGGATCTCCTCGCCGATTTTCACCAATACCAGAATTGTGAATGGTACCAACACAAGCGCCATTATCCCCCAGATGCCAATGTAGGGCTCCAGAGCGTCGGTCAGTATTGCAACAGGTACGAGGCTGCCGGCGCCAAGCGTGCCTTTGAGTGCCATGTTCGACCAGTTCATGTGGCTCGTCCCAATATCAAATCCGGCAACAAATGCCGCGTACCTATCGGCGCAAACAAAGAACAAACCGGAGTCGTCGCGATCGGCGCAATAAAGGTCATCCTATCCACAAGTTTTGAAACAGTTTTCCGGACGCCAGCGAGTAGCTGGCGTGGTGCGAATGCTAATCTCGCGGAAACTCAAGTGATTCGTTTGTTTGTGCGCGTTGGAGCCTAATGGAGGCCCCCCATGATGGACGATGGTTCTGCCAGCATTGCAGCGGAAGCTGATGCGGCCGCCAATGAAGCGGCGCGGGAAGCGCGCGCAGATGTTTATGCGCGCAATGGTGCGTCGGATAAGAAGGCTAGCAAAGCTGAGCCCGTTGGCCGGCGCAAGAAAAAGGCGTCGACGTCGAATGACGGCTGGCACAAGTTCGTCGTCGACGTTTGGCTGACCGATCTCAACGATACGGAATTCGGCGTTTACAAGCGTTCGCGTAACCGCGCCAAGTCGCGTCAGTTTACCTCCGACATGGATATCTATGCGGAAGTGATCGAAAACGGGGAGCGCACCGGCCTTATTGGATACCGCAAAGAGGTGTGGACCAAAAATTCCGGAATGGACCGGCGCCTCATCTTCAAGCTGTTCAGCGATAAGCTCAATTGGCGCGCGACAATGGACTTGATGGTCGGGCGCTCCCTGCAATTGACGCTGGGTGCGCGCGGTCTGCCGGTGATGGCGTATTCGATCAACACCAACGATGACGATTACATCATCTATCTTGAGCGGTCGGCCAACAAGTGGCCGTTCCTGCCGGAGAATTTCTCATTCTTCCTTATGCGGGATGGCAAGCCGGTGTTCTACCGGCTGCGGCGGACACTGCTTAACATCGGTGGTGACTATGTGCTGTACGACCAGCACGACAACGCGATCGGTTACATCGACGGTAGCGTTTTGACGCTTGCCGGGTATTGGCGCGGCGGCGTCAGATCAGATCATGCAGACAAGAAACTTCTGACCGTGCTGAAGCTGTTTGGAGGCCTCATCATCTTTAACGGGCGCAGCCGGCGTCACATGCGCAGGCTATGGCGAGATGTCATTGCAGGGCGCACCGATCCGAAGCTGGAGCGGCAGGAAGGTGACCTCTACATGAACCCACGGCGTGTGAGGTAGTCCACGGAAGCCTGCCGCGTTAGCGGTCCCGCACAAGAATTTGGCGGACAAATTTTAGAGCACACTGATGCACAAAAAGCGTGCATTGGTGTGCTTTTATTTTGGGCATACCGGCGCAATTTTGGGCGTAATAGATGAAATTCACTGTTCTTGTGACAGACGTTGTTGCGGCCGGGATTACTACGTCTTAAGCAATCGCACCTGCTCTTATTTTAAGCGAACGCACAATATTCATGCAAAATCGACGGGGACGGCGCGATGGAACATGCACAACACGGCTCAGACGTCTTTTTCCTCCTGATGGGGGCGATCCTGGTCTTCGCCATGCACGGCGGATTCGCATTTCTCGAGGTTGGCACGGTACGGCACAAAAACCAGGTGAATGCCCTGGTTAAGATCATCGCCGATTTCGCGATTTCGACAGTTACTTACTTTTTCATAGGCTACACGCTTGCGTATGGTGTGAGCTTCATGGTCAGCGCGGCCGGTTTGTCCGGGGGGGCAGAAGGGTTCGGGCCTCAGGGCATATCGCTCGTCAAGTTTTTCTTCCTTTGTACGTTTGCTGCGGCCATCCCTGCGATCGTGTCAGGTGGTATTGCGGAGCGAGCAAAGTTCTTGCCGCAATGCGCGGCCACCGCACTGCTGGTCGGTCTGTTCTATCCGCTGATTGAAGGTACGGTCTGGAACGGTAACTTCGGTTTTCAATCGGGGCTCTTCGGCGGTGCGCTGGGCGGAGACTTCAAGGACTTTGCTGGCTCGATTGTCGTGCATGCCTTCGGTGGCTGGGCGGCGCTTGGTGCCGTGTGGCGGCTAGGGGCACGGCTGGGCCGCTACGACAAGGCTGGTAACGTCGGCATTCCACCGTCGTCAATTCCCTGGCTGGCGCTGGGTTCCTGGCTTCTGTGCATCGGTTGGTTCGGCTTTAACGTGATGAGTGCGCAATCGCTCGGGTCGATTTCCGGTCTCGTTGCGATGAACTCTCTGCTGGCAATGGCCGGCGGTATTATTGCCGCCCTGATTGCTGGCGATAACGACCCAGGCTTTGTGCACAACGGTGCTCTGGCCGGTTTGGTTGCCGTTTGCGCGGGCTCGGATGTCATGCATCCGGTTGGTGCGTTGGTGACAGGTGCGGTCGCCGGCGTGATCTTCGTGACGTTCTTTCAAATTGCGTCTAACAAATGGAAGATCGATGATGTGCTCGGCGTATGGCCGCTACACGGGCTGTGCGGGCTTTGGGGCGGTATCGCTTGCGGTATCTTCGGACTGGAAGCTTTCGGCGGAATGGGCGGCGTTTCATTTGCCTCCCAACTCGTCGGCAGCGTGCTTGGTGCCGCGTTCGGTCTGGTGAGCGGAATCATCGTCTACACCGTTGTCGACGTGGTATTTGGCTTCCGTCTTAGTGCCGAGGAGGAAAAGCTCGGTGCGGACCGCTCGATCCACAACATCAGCGCCAATCCTGAAGAGGATGTCCGTCTGGGCAGGCTCTAATTGACGCAGACGGCCCTCAGGTGCGCGCGCGGGGCGCGGGCCTGAGGGCTTACAATGAGGCAAGGGCCGAAGCGCAATGCCAGCGCTTTGGCCCTAATTTTTTGTTGGGCTGGGGGGGTCGGTCGGCGAAAGCCGGTGGGAAGATTTGAATGAATAGACGGGCGAGACGTTGCAGAGTATTGCCTCTTGTGGGCCGGGGATGATTTGGATGTTGTCATCACGACAGGGGGCGGAATGGCGATGAAATCAGGTTTGGAGACCTTGGCAGAAGGGGCAATTGCCTACCCATTCGCACGCGTCCGCGAACTGTTGGGGCCGATCGAACCTGCTAGGTCAGATACGATTGACCTCACTCTTGGCGAGCCGCGCGAAACGATGCCGGCTTTTATTGCCGAAAAAATCTCTGAATCACAAAATCTCTTTGCAAAATATCCGCCGATCCGTGGCTACGAGGCATTTCGTCAGGCCGTCGCTGCCTGGATCGGCCGACGTTACGGGCCCGATGTCAGTGTCGATCCGGAACGTGAAATCTTGCCGGTGAACGGTTCACGCGAAGGGCTGTTCTTTGCAAGTTTGCCGGCCGTCGGTCGCAAGAGCATTTCGGGCCGACCCGTCATTGCAATGTGCAATCCCTATTACGCGTCCTATATCGGCGCAGCGCTTGCGGTGAATGCCGAACCCTGGTTTTTGAATGCAACCAAGGAGACCGGCCACCTGCCAAGTCTCGATGAATTGGCAGCGGACACGGACAGGCTTTCGCGGCTCGCCGCGTTTTATTTGGCGACGCCAGCGAATCCGCAAGGCACGATTGCGTCGCGCGAGTATATCGGACGGGCACTTGAGTTAGCGCGTGCGCACAATTTCATGCTGTTCGTTGATGAGTGCTATTCGGAAATTTATAGCGCCACCGCGCCTGCCGGCGGTCTCGAAGTGGCGGCCGAGAGCACCGATCGTTTTTGCAACCTGGTGGTTTTCAACTCGCTATCAAAGCGATCGAACCTGCCCGGTTTACGTTCAGGGTTTTGCGCAGGTGACGCGGACTTTCTTGACCGCCTGGCGGGTATCCGCAACCTTATCGCGCCCCAGGTGTCAGGGCCAATACAACACGCATCCGCCGCTGCTTGGTCGGATGAAACGCATGTTGAGGCTAACCGTTTGGCTTATCAGAAGAAATATGCCGTTTGCGATGAGCTCATCGGCGACAAGTACGGGTATCAGCGGCCTGATGGCGGTTTCTTCGCGTGGCTCGACATGCACCAATTTGGTGGTGGCGAACAGGCGGCAGTAACCATATGGCAACGCGGGGGTGTCAGGGTGATCCCTGGTGCTTACCTGGCCCAGCCAGATCATACCGGTATCAATCCAGGAGCGAGTTACATTCGCCTGGCTTTGATCCATGATTTAGCGAAAACCAGGGACGCACTCGAGCGTATTGCATCCAGTTTAGTGTAAGTAGCAGCGTAACCTCGTTTGTGACTATGACCTCCCCGCTTCGCACAAAAGCAAGCGAGCAGGCTTCGCCTCCTACCGCAGGGGAGCGTCTGCTCGACATGTTTGGTCGATCCATTGGCGTTTCGATATTGTTCGGACTTGCCATTGTGTGGCTCAGCCTCATCACGTGGTCGGCTGGCGATCCAAGTCCCACCCATGCAACCGGCGGCAGCCCTCAAAACATGATGGGTGCGTTAGGTGCGGCGGTTTCGGATCTGTTGTTGCAGACCTTGGGTTTGGGCGCGCTTGTTGCGCTGCTGGCACCAATGCTATGGGCTGGTGAACTGATCAACACGCAGCGTGTTGTGCAATTTAAGCCTCGGCTCGCCTACTTCCTTGCTTCTGTTGCCTTGTTTTCTGGCGCGGTCTCTTCGCTGCCTGTGGCAGCCTCCTGGCCGTTCCAGCACGATTTTGGCGGTATTCTTGGAGATGGAGTTTGTTCGCTGGCGACGAGCCTTGGGGGCTTGGTCAGTGTTTCTTATGGTTGGCTCCTTGGTGCGATCGGTTTGTTTGCGGCGGCATTTGTCACCCTTTGCGGTTCGCTGGGTATGTCCACATTTGACGTATGTCGCCTCATTGCCGGCCAGATGCGCGGGGCTGCAACGACGATGCGTTCTAAGTCTTACGATCTCCAAGAGCAGGTTCGCCAGCGCGCGCCAAAACTAGCTGACCGCATGTCGCAAATGGCGCAAGCCAGCGCGCCGTCGTCGTGGGCTCCTTCGATGGCCGGTGCGCCTGCGGCTCACGCAACGCCCATGCAGCCCAGCTGGGCACCAGAGCGTGCACCAAGCGCGCACGGCGAAGGGGCCACATTTGCAGACCCAAGTTTGAGCCCACATGTTGTGGCTGCGGATGTGTCCGAACCCTCAAGCCCGTTTGAGTCGGTGACCGAGCTACCGCTAGTGCTGCGCAAACATGCTGCGGCGGTGCAAGGCGGCAACGGTGAACCGGTTGCAATACCTGAAGCTCCCGCCGCACCATCAGGCAATTTCGATGCGCTAACCGAGGCGGCAAGCCAGGCGATCGCGAAACGGTTTGCTCCGGCTTCGGCGACCGCAATGGCGAGGCGGCCTGAGGCTCAACAGGTTCAGCACGAATTGCCCCTGGGCCCGGCGCTTGCAAGGTCCAACCAGAATACGGTGCGGGAGGGAAGCGTTGCTGCAGCGCAGGCAGATGCTGCTCCACGTGCGCCGCGAAGTGCTGGCACGGCGACGTACCTGCATAGGGAGGCAGAAACCGGATATCGA
Source organism: Hyphomicrobiaceae bacterium (assembly GCA_965222485.1). Taxonomy (GTDB): domain Bacteria; phylum Pseudomonadota; class Alphaproteobacteria; order Rhizobiales; family Hyphomicrobiaceae; genus CBDCUC01. The sequence goes on along the minus strand of CBDCUC010000040.1, from coordinate 171,905 downwards.
CTGCCTTCGCTCAACCTTTTGAAACAGACCGTCGCGGTAGCCCCGCCGGGCCGACTTTCGAAGGATGTGCTGGCGCAATCGGCACAACGACTGTCGGAGACCCTTGCGGACTTCGGTGTCAAAGGTGAAATGCTGGACGTCAAGCCTGGGCCGGTGGTGACATTGTTTGAATTCGAACCAGCGCGTGGAACAAAGTCGTCGCGGGTCATTGGTCTTGCCGAAGACATCGCTCGTTCCATGGGTGCAATGAGTGCGCGTGTGGCGGTTGTGCCTGGGCGCAATGCCATGGGAATTGAGCTGCCCAACCCAACGCGCGAAACAGTTGGCTTGCGTAGTGTTCTGCAGGGAGAGGCATTCCGAAAGACAGGTGCGACCTTGCCACTGGCGCTTGGTCAGTCGATCAGCGGCGAACCGGTTGTCGCGGATCTTGCGCGTATGCCGCACCTGCTTGTGGCGGGAACGACAGGGTCTGGAAAATCGGTTGGCGTCAACGCAATGATCCTATCGCTGCTCTACCGCTATTCGCCCGAGCACTGCCGCATGCTGATGATCGACCCGAAAATGCTTGAGCTGTCGATCTATGAAGGTATTCCACATCTGTTGTGCCCTGTAATTACCGAACCTGAGAAGGCCGTCAGCGCGCTGGACTGGGTCGTGCGCGAAATGGAGGAACGTTACAAGCGCATGGCGAAAATGTCGGTGCGCAGCATCGATGTGTACAACAACCGCGTTCGTAACGCCAAGCGGCGGGGGCAAATGCTGTCACGCAGCGTCCAAGTCGGTATCGATAGCCGAACCGGTCAGGCGATCATGGAAGAAGAGCAGATGGCCTTTGAGCCGATGCCTTACATTGTTGTTGTCATCGATGAGTTCGCCGATCTGATGATGACGGCTGGAAAGGAAGTTGAGCTGGCGGTGCTGAGGCTGGCGCAGAAGGCGCGTGCTGCGGGCATTCATCTCATCATGGCGACTCAGCGTCCGTCCGTCGATATCATTACCGGTACGATCAAGGCCAATTTCCCGACGCGTATCAGTTTCAAGGTTGCCTCCAAGGTCGACAGTCGGACGATTTTAAACGAACAAGGTGCCGAGCAGCTGCTCGGGCAAGGCGACATGCTGTTCTCTACCGGCTCGGGTCAGCCGATACGCGTGCATGGTGCGTTCGTTTCCGATGAAGAGGTAGAAGCGATCGCCAAGGCCATTCGTTCGCAGGGCGTGCCGAAATACGTGGAGGGGATAACCGATCCGGCCGAGCGGGCGCAGGAGGGTGGCGTCAACCAGTTTTCCTCAGGCGCAGGTGAGGACCTTTATAAGCAGGCGATGGAATTGGTCCTCAAGGATCAGCGCGCTTCGACCAGCTACCTCCAGCGCCGGCTTTCGATCGGATATAATCGGGCCGCAGATCTCATGGAGAGGCTCGAAGAGAGTGGAGTTGTGAGCGCTCCGGACGGCGCGGGAAAGCGGCAGGTCCTGGGTAATCGGGGTGAAGACACCCACTAACAGGCTCTAATTACGCGCCATGGAGTTCGTCGTTTAGCCCGCAGCGCGCCACCCGGAAGGCATTGCGCTACCCCCCCTGTTCGTCGAATTGCTCGCTCAAACCACGGTTTGCGCCGGGACAGCGCTTGTATTTGCGAACTCAACCTGTCACTTCTCGCCAACTTATCGTCTTATTGTTTATGGAAGCACATGCTTCAGGGGTGTGGGCCATCGCCGAAGTGTGCGTGAAATGCGCTGCGTGGTGGCGTTGGTATATCGGGGGGATGAATGAGCAGGTTGATGAACAAATCCGGGAACTTGTCCGTTGCGGTCGGCATGATCGCACTGTTGCTTGCAGGTGCCGTGGCGCAAGCTGCTGAGGATAAACCGGCGGGAGATGCCGTGGGTGTCGGCGGCGGCTGGAGTGCCGAGGTTTCGCCTGATGGCACGACATCGCTTTCTCTTGACGCAAACCAGACCAAGTTGGTTGGCGCGGTAAACGACTTCTTCAACGGATTGAAATCGCTGAAGGGCCGGTTCAAGCAAACAGGCGCAGACAACAAAGTCATGAAGGGCAAGTTCATGATGATGCGGCCTGGCAAATTCAGATTCGACTACGCACGCCCCTCGCTTCAAGTCATCGTGTCGGATGGCGAATATTTGGCGATTCAAGACTACGATTTACAGAACGAAGACCGGGTCGCACTGGACCAGACACCTTTTCGAATACTTTTGCGCAAAGACGTCAATCTCATGCGCGATGCCGTCATTTCCGAAGTTCAACAGGATGGTGACCTGGTGCTGATTGCCTTGCGCGATAAGAGCCCTGATGCGCCCGGGAAAATTAAGTTGTTCCTCAATTCCTCACCGCAAATGGCATTAACCAAGTGGATAACCACTGACGCACAGGGCCTCGATACGACTGTTGAGCTGTCGTCGGTTGAGCGGGATAAGGATCTGCCGCCTGAAAAGTTCGTCATCAAGCCGGTGGGGCTGCCGTTTCAGAACTGAATGGTGTTCCCGTATTGCAATCAGTGTGGCTGTTCGGGCTCACAGCAATGCAGGGTTGGGGATAAATAGAGCATTTCTGGTAACATTTTCGTGAGGATGTTCGAATCCCTCTATTGCATATTTGCGTGGTGCGCTTAGATCAAGGTCTGACAGACGTCACCACCCTGTATTCGGTAGTGCCCCCCGTCTAACCGAAGGTGGCGTTTGAGGTATCGGCTTCCCTCCCGGTACCACGCGCGTCAAGCGCTTTCGCGCCCAGCCCCTCCCCCCGGGGTTGGGCGCTTTTATGTTTGGGGCCACGTTGGTAAATTTGCTTGTATTTTCAACATCTAATAGATTTGTGCGCAAATAAAGGCGCCCGTCCGTCCAGGGCACAGGCTGCGTGGCATCCAGCTCGGTGGGCTTTAGGTGCGGTGCTGTACTGGGTGTCAATAAGGGATCGGTTGAAGAAACTGCGTTCTACGCGTGCAGGGCGAGCTGAGGCCCATCGCTGGTAAATCCGCGATCGATTGCATGCAATTCGGCACCGAGACGGTGCAGGTTCCCAACGATTTTGTGGAGGAAGTGCTCAGCCACGGCTGGGTCGGCCTCCATTTGCTCGTGTAAATCCGAGCGAGTTATTCGCAGTGCGCGCACCGGCGTTCTTGCCACGACTGTGGATGAGTGCGTGGTGTCGACGAGCATCGCCATTTCAGCCAACAATGAGCCTTGAGGGATCGGGATCGCAGCGCCCTGGATATCTGGTCCGGATGTGCGCACGGCCTCGCCCGAAACGATCAGGATGGCAGCATCAGCATCATCGTCTTCCAAAATTATTGTGTCACCGGCTTTGTAGACGATGCGTTCGGCACGACGAGCGGTCTCTGTAATCTGCAGGGGGTTGAGCCCCTGAAAGACCGGCAAGTTGAGAAACGGTTGGGCCAGCGCCTTCATACTCATTTTCGATAAACCTTCAAACAACGGGCCGCTTGTTGAGGCCCGGGACTCCACGTTTGCGCAGTTTGTGGCGGTCTCGTGCATCGTAGGCCAGCAGGCTCGCCCGATGTGTAAAGGCCGCATGAAACTTGCGCTCGCACGCATACCAACTTGCAACGCGTTGACTGTCAGGAATGATTGGAAAGCAAGACTAAGGAGCCCGTTCATCTCGACGCTATTCAGTCCATTTGATTCGGCCCGGTGCGTCCAGAGGGTGCACAAATGCTTGATCGCTTAGAGAACAACCGTTGGATAAACGGCCTCACCACAACTGCCGGGGCAGGTGCGAACTTATTGAAACTGACTAGAAAAACGTCTTTGCCAGGTGTTCTCTGTGCGGCGTGCGGGCACGCGCCGTGGATGCGACAAACGGATTGTCGCAACCCTTCGGTCGCACGCGTTGTGACGGCTGAGATGGGGCTGGATGGGTGATGCGAGACGCGGCTAAGCCGCGGCTCGTGCCCACAACCCTTATGGGACGAGCTTGTAGCCGCCAGTTTCCGTCACGAGCAGTTCCGCATTGGAGGGATCGCGTTCTATCTTCTGGCGCAAGCGGTAGATGTGGGTTTCCAGTGTGTGTGTTGTGACACCGGCATTGTAGCCCCAGACCTCGTGAAGGAGTGTGTCTCGGCCGACCACTTTTTCTCCCGACCGGTAGAGATACTTCAGGATCGAAGTCTCCTTTTCGGTCAGACGAATTTTGCTGCCGCCTTCGTCGACGAGGATCTTGGATGATGGCTTGAAGGTATATTGGCCAATTGTGAAGACGGCGTCTTCGCTCTGCTCGTGCTGGCGCAATTGCGAGCGAATGCGCGCGAGCAGGACGGCAAACTTGAAGGGCTTGGTAATATAGTCGTTGGCGCCGGCGTCCAACCCTAATATCTGGTCGGCGTCGGAATCGTTTCCCGTCAGCATTATGATCGGGCTCTTGAATCCCGATTTCCGTAGCAGCTTTACCGCTTCGCGACCGTCCATGTCTGGAAGTCCTACGTCGAACAACACCAAATCATGGTGATCGGCTTTGGCTGCTTCGACGCCTTGAGTCGCGTTTTCTGCGACAGTGACGTCAAACTCGTCATGAAGGGCTAGCTGGTCACGAAGTGACTCGCGCAGATCCTCGTCATCATCGACAATGAGAACCTTCCGTGCCGTGCTCATGATAGGAATGCTCCGTCAAATTCAAAATTGTATTACGAGCCCGCTTGTAACATCGGTTCACATCACGACCCAGTGACATAGTCGTGGGTTGGCGCACGGGCTGCGATCGCCCCATTGCGACGAGATCCATAGTGTCCTTGCGCGGGCCGGGTTTTAATTGGTTTATCACAGGTTTGAACGATGCACATGGGGTTGTCGCGCATAGGTTGGCTTTGAGCTGTTTTTGGGTCGGTTTCGGATACAATTTAGCCGCTTACGGGCGGGCGGCGTGAGATCGGCTGGTGCATGTTTGCAGCAATGTTGGTAGCAGGCGCAGCAGACTGAGAGCCGTTGTTACAACTGAAGCAACCTTTCGATTGAAGGGTATGGAAAGGTGGGCGGTCCGTGGATGTCATTGTCAGCAGTCTATCGGCATCAGCGCGTTCGGGGCTGTTGAGGGTTGGCAATATGCGTGTGGCCTGTGCGCTAGGGCGAAGTGGCTGCAGGGCGATAAAGCGCGAGGGAGACGGCGCGAGCCCGATGGGCCGTTGGCAAATACGTCAGATCTTTTATCGCGCAGATCGGATGCCGCGCCCGGTTGCGACGTGTCCGGTCAGCTCCATCCGGCCCAATGATGGGTGGTGCGATGCACCGTTCGATGCCAATTACAACCGTCATGTTAGGCACCCTTACGGTGCCAGTGCAGAACACTTGTGGCGGGCCGATGGGCTTTACGACTTTGTCGTTGTGCTGGGACACAACGACAGACCGCGCATGCAAATGGGCGGCAGCGCCATTTTTCTCCATGTTGCTTCGAGCAATTTAGGCGCGACGGAAGGCTGTGTGGCGGTGCGCAGGTCCGACTTAAAGCGCCTCCTCGCGGTTCTGGGAAAGGCGCGCGCGGTGCGTATTGTCGGTGGGACAGGACGATAAAAAGCCCGGAGCTTGTTAAAGCCCCGGGCCAGGTGAGAGGACATCTAGGGGAGATGTCGCCTCGGGAGACGCTACAGCGTTAGATGCGCTGGCTGCCTGATCCGAATTCCGGATAAGCCTCCAAGCCGATTTCCGCCTTGTCGAGACCGTCCATCTCTTCTTCCAGCGCCGGGCGCAGGCCGATGGTGAATTTCAACAGCACCCACACCAAGAGACTTGCGAGCACGACGAACACGCCGATGCTGGCAACACCCACAAACTGGGCAAGGTATGTTGCGTCACCATTCGTGATTGGAACGGCCATGGTGCCCCAGATGCCTGCGAGCAGGTGAACAGGGATTGCGCCCACGACATCATCGATGCGCAATTTATCGAGGAGCGGTACCGCGAAGATAATGATTGCGCCGCCGACACCACCGATAATGATTGCGAAGATCGGATCCGGTGTCAGTGGTTCAGCCGTGATCGACACGAGGCCTGCCAGTGCGCCGTTAAGCGCCATGGTGACATCGACCTTACCGTAGAACAGCTGGTTCAGGACCATCGCGACCACTACGCCGCCGCACGCGGCAAGGTTGGTGTTGACGAAAATCCTGGAGACGGCGGAGGCGTCGGAAATTGTGCCGATGGCGAGTTGTGACGCTCCGTTAAAGCCAAACCAGCCGAGCCAAAGAATGAACGTTCCAAGCGTGGCGAGCGGAATGGACGAACCCGGCATTGCGTTGACCCTGCCGTCAGGCCCGTATTTGCCGTAGCGCGAGCCTAACAACAATGCACCGATAAGAGCAGCCCAACCGCCGGTCGAATGAACAAGGGTGGAGCCGGCAAAGTCCTGGAACTCGGCGCCAGCAAAATCTTTGATCCAGCTGGAGTCGGCGCCAGAGGCCAACCAGCCCGCGCCCCATTTCCAGCTGCCCTGGATTGGGTAGATGAAACCGCACAGAACGACGACAAAGATCAGAAACGGCCATAGCTTGATGCGTTCAGCAAGCGTGCCCGAAACGATTGAGGCGGCCGTTGCGCAGAACACCATCTGGAAGAACCAGTCGGAGGCTGCCGCGTAGGTGCCTGGGTCATTGTCAATGGGTGGGATGACTTTGGGCGTGATGGAGCCGATGAAGCCGCCATCGACACCGTCGTACATGATGTTGTAGCCGACGACCCAGTACATCAAGCCGGCGATCGAGAACAGCGCGATGTTCTTGGTGCACTGCATGGAGACGTTCTTGGTGCGCACCAGGCCGGCTTCGAGCATTGCGAAGCCGGCAGCCATCCACATGACCAAGAACCCGCCGATGAGGAATAGCAACGTATTGAAGATGTATTGCGTCTGCTCTCCTGGCGCAGCTGGGGCTGCGGCGGCGGTGGCTTCCGCGGCCTCCTGTGCCAAAGCTGGAACCGCGGTCGCGAGAACGGCGGTAACGGCCAGCAGGCCGGTCGTTAGTTTCGAGTTGATCGAACTCATTCGTTTTCCCTCCGCGATCTAAAGTGCTGCGTCGTCGGTTTCACCGGTGCGTACGCGCACGGTGTGATCGATGGACGAGACGAAGATTTTGCCGTCGCCGATTTGGCCCGTCTTGGCAGCGCCCTGGACGGCTTCGACAGCTGGCGTCACCTGACCATCCGGTACGACGACCTCGATTTTGATTTTCGGCAAAAAGCTCACGGCGTATTCGGCACCGCGATAGATCTCGGTGTGGCCTTTCTGGCGACCGTAGCCTTTCACTTCTGTGACCGTCATGCCCTGCAAGCCGAGGTCGGTCAGCGCACCGCGCACCTCCTCAAGCTTGAATGGCTTGATCACGGCTGTCAGTAATTTCATCCGTGTACCCCCAAAAGAAGGCCCGCGTTACATTCGAACCGGGCGTGTTCGCTTCATGGAATGCGGCCACGCACGTGCAGTGGCTCGCCTTGCAGGGGAGGAGAGAGTCAAAAGCCGTGCCAAAGTCGCTGCGGCGCGGTAAGCAATTGAATTGTATTTATTATTTCTGGAGAAGATACTGAGAAAAGAAATTCTATCGCGCACAATATGGCTGAAAAATAGCCATATTCCTAGCCGTGCCTATTATTTAAGCACGTAATCTGTTGAGCGCGGCCGCGTCAGCCCTTCTTGTGCCGTGGAGGCCGCAAGCTTGCCATCGCGCGTGAAAATCTGGCCGCGGCAGAACCCTCTTGCGCCGTACGCGCTGGGGCTGTCTTCGGCATACAAGAGCCAGTCATCAAGACGGCAGGGCCTGTGAAACCACATGGCGTGATCTAGGCTTGCCAATTGGATGTCACTGTCGAACAAAAGCTTGGCGTGAGCGATCAGGGCGGTGTCGAGAAGCGTGAAGTCTGAAACGTATGCAAGAAGAGCCTGATGAATGCGTAGATCGTCGGGCAAGCTGCCGGCGGCCTTCATCCAGAAGTTTTGTTTAGGTTCACGCTTTTCGCGCTTGAGATAGCGTGAGAGGTCGATGGGGCGCATTTCGATAGGCTGCGGGCGGCTCCAGTACCGGCGCATGTTTTCTGGCAACCTATCGATCACCATCGCGAACAAATCGCTTGCGCTCTTCAGCTTTTCCGGCGGCGGGACATCGGGCATTTCGGATTGGTGATCGTAGCCCTCCTCCGCCTTATGGAACGAAGCACTCATGATAAAAATTGTGCGGCCATGCTGAACGGCACGAACGTGGCGCGTGGAAAAGCTCGTACCGTCGCGTGCTCTGTCGACGTGATAGGTAATGGGGTTCTTCGGGTCACCACCGAGCAGAAAATATCCGTGCAGCGAATGCACGAGACGGTCTTTGTGCACGGTGCGGATGGCAGCCACCAATGCTTGCGCCAGAACCTGACCGCCGTAGACTCGATTCCAGTCCTCAAAAAGGCTGACACCGCGATATTGATCGTTATCTAGTTCTTCAAGATCCAGTATACCCAGCAATGCTTGAAGCGCCGCCGTGTGGCCGGCCGATTTTTCAGACTGTACTTCGGGGTCAACTGGCATAGAATCGGAAACTCCGTCGGGAAGAATAGGCGCCTTCGCCCGGCACTGTGATATGTTCGCTGTAAAGCATACGAGCAGGGTTATCGAAGCCCACGGATGGAATACTGTTGAAGGGCCGCTGACAAGGTGTTTCGCACAAGAAAATGTCTAACCGTTTCGATGTCGTAATCTCCGGGGCAAGCTACAGCGGGTTGGCATTGGCATCTGCCTTGGCGCAATTCTCGATGGGTGGTTTGCGAATTGCGCTCGTCGAACGCGAGCCTTGGCCTGGTCAGCTTGATGTAGACACTATAGCTGGTGACAGTCCGCGCGCCTTTGCACTTTCAGCCGCTTCCAAACGTATGTTGGATGTACTGGGTGCGTGGTCACTGATTGAGCCGATTGCGCAGCCTGTCAGTGACATCGATATAACCGATTCACGCTTGAACGATGGGGTCAGGCCCGTCGTCTTATCCTACGCAAATCTGTTGTCGGGCGGCGAACCGGCCTCGTTCATTGTTCCGGACTCAGAAGTCAAGACAGCGTTGCGTGGTGTTCTAGAACAATATCGGTCTAGATCAGTCACCATCATTGGCAGTGTGGAAGTTGTCGGTTCGGTCGCCGATGAGAACGGTGTGACGCTGTCGCTGTCCGACGGCAGCGAGATCATGGGTGCCTTGGTGGTTGCTGCCGAGGGCCGAAGGTCACGCTTGCGTTCGCAAGCAGGCATAAAACTTCTGTCCTGGGATTACGAACAGACGGGAATCGTTACGCGCGTTCGGCACGAGCGGCCGCACGACGGGCGCGCTGTGCAACATTTCCTTCCCTCCGGGCCCTTCGCCATACTGCCGCTCACCGGTGACAGGTCGTGTATCACCTGGACCGAGGCGCGCGAGGTAGCAGAGCGTATACTGGCGCTTGATGACGATGGCTTTCTCAGTGAAGTCGACAAGCGTTTCGGCGGTCGGCGCGGAAAGCTTGAACTTGACGGGGCGCGTCAGTCGTGGCCGCTTTCGATGCATCTTGCGCGCAGCTTTGTTGCCCCGAGGCTGGCGCTTATCGGCGATACGGCGCATGGCGTGCATCCGCTTGCCGGACAGGGGCTCAACTTGGGATTTCGCGACGTTGCGGCGCTAACGGAAGTGTTGATTGAAAATGCCCGGCTTGGGATCGATGTGGGTGATTTTGAAGCGTTGCAGAGATACGAGCGCTGGCGTCGATTTGATTCAACACTATCGAGTGCAGTGTTCGATGGACTGAACCGACTATTCTCAAATGATAACCCTGTCTTACGCGCGGTGCGCGATGCCGGGCTTGCCATTGTCGACAGGATGCCAGGCGTAAAAGATGTCCTGGTTGCCGAGGCGGGGGGTGTTAGTGGCGAGCTGCCGCGTATGTTGCGCGGTGAAGCGGTTTGACGATAGTCGGATAGGCTGCGGCGCTGCGTTAGTCATTTTTATTATTTTCCGATGTGGGTTCGCCATCGGTTGATTGGATGGGCCAGTTCACAGTGACGGTCCCGGCGGCCAAATCTACTTTGGGTACGAAGTTTTTGGAAAAGGGTACGAGTTCCGTGTTCTTTTTTTCCGGCTCCTTGATTTCCAACAGATCGCCGGCACCGAAGTTTTCAACCGCGACAACCTTTCCGATGACTTCTCCCGTGTGGCTTTGAGCGGTCAGGCCGATGAGGTCGGTATGGTAGAATTCGTCCTCGTCCTCGACTGCAGGAAGGCGGTCGCGATCAACGAACAACTTGGTGCCGCGCAATTCTTCAGCTGCGTTGCGATCTGTAACGCCGGCTAACCTGGCGATGACGCCTTTGGTGGTGGTGCGCACGATTCGCAGGTTGAATGTTCGCGTGCCGGTCTCGTCGCTCAGCGACCCATAGTCCCCTATTGCTGCAGGATCGCCCGTATAGCTTTTAATCACGACATCCCCTCGGATGCCGTGTGCACTTGAAATGTGCCCAAGCAAAATTCTTTGGTCGGCCTTGTTCATAGCGTCTTCAAGATGTGTGCTCTTGCGCGATTCTGGGGCGGGCGCAACGCCTGTGCCAGCATTGCTGTTGGAGATCTTTTGTTGGGCACATCAGTTCGGCAACGGCCCGAGATACCTCAATTGCACCTCTACTGGTTGGCCTGCAACATCAACCGTGGCCGTTGTCATAGGTGCGGCCCGCGCAAAGGCGCCGACGATGTCAACGGTGGCGCCTTCGGGTCCTGCAGTGAAGCCGGTGACGAGTTCACCGTCGGCGGGGATGCGCAGGCGTACATGCAGAGTGTTTATTTCTCTTTTGTTGTCGAACTCGTAGGAGCCGGAAAAGACGCCGCCCCAGCGGTCTGAGCCCAAAACTTTACCAGCGCGCAAAACGGCAAGTGCGCTATCGGCTGCTGGTTCACAGCACTCGCCACTGCGGTAACTCAAACCGTATATCCCTTCATCAAGCATTTTGGTCCGCCCTTCGATACGGGCGAATTCTTCCGCCTGTTGCGATGCTGAAAGGCATTGCAGGACGCGCAGGTAAGCGGCAACAGGTCCAGGTAGAGTTACGTCTCCGGTGGACCATTGGCTAACCGTACGCGGGCTGACATCCAGCAGGAGTGCCAGTTCGCTCTGGCGTAGGCCGAGCTTGAGTAGCGTACCTTTCAGATTTTGGTCGGTGCGCGGCATGGATAGAAGTATATTCTATAAATGATATATCATCTATCTTGAGTGCGGCATGGTTAAGAGGCGGGCAGTGTGGCTGGGCAGTCGGCCGGGCGGCGGCAGGATAGAGTAGTATACTAGGCACCTGCCGGGGCTGCCTATGAACGGCTGATACATCGGCTGGCGAAGTCTGGTGTGACTGAGACTGAGTGAAATGCATACCGCGGAGTTCATGCAATGCACGTAGAGGAAACAAAAGGACGGTTCGGCTTTCACCTGGATGGCGGCGAAGATGAGCTCAATCCGGCCATCGTGCAGATTTACGTGCGATCGAGCATCATGAGCCGCGCCGCTGATCTGGCTATTTCCGACCGACTGAGGTCGGCCGCCGATATTGATGCATTTATTGACGAGGCAATTGCGTCGCTGCACTCGGTGCGCGACCAGGCAAAGCAAGCGCTGGTGTCTGCAAATAGCCCATAGATTGCACGCGCCTTTTGCACGATGGAACTCTGTGTGCCTGGGATGGTGCCTGGCACACGGCATAAAGGAGATCAGAGGATGCTACGCGGTCTGCCGGCACTTGTGCGTCGCGAACGGCAACGGCGCAAAGAGGCGCGAGGGAATAATGAGGCTAGCCGCGCGACGATGCCCTGGCTCGCACTTGCACTGATTGCGATCGGCATCGGGCTGGCGGTTCTGGCGGCAACGGTTGGGTGAGTGTTGCCATCGTTTCTCGGTGTTGCCGCGAGTGGCGTACGGACGACCTAAAAGATCAAACTCCGCCGGGCGAGATGCCGGGCGGAGTTTTTTTGTTCTAGGTTGCGCGGTGGAGTGCAGCGCTATTCAGCTTTTGCTTCTTCTTCCGCTGCGGGGGCCTCTGCCTCAGCCGGAGCTTCCTCTGCTGCTGGTTCCTCGGCTGGCGCGTTTGCGGCCTCCTCAGCTTCCTTCGCCTTCTCTTCTGCGAGTGCAACGCGTTCCTGGGCCTTCTTCTTCGGCTTGGCCTTTTGCGGGTTGTTGCGCTCTTCGCGTTTCAGCAAGCCGGCAGTGTCTAGGAAGCGTGCGACGCGATCGGTTGGTTTGGCGCCGACGGACAGCCAGTATTTGCAACGGTCTTCATTCAGGCGAACGCGATCGTCGCTATCTTTGGGCAGCATCGGATTATAGGAGCCCACACGTTCGATATAGCGGCCGTCGCGCGGGTTCGTTATGTGCGCGGCAACAATATAATAGTAGGGGCGTTTTTTGGCGCCGCCGCGGGCCAGTCTCAGTTTCACAGACATTGGTTTTTCCTTCTTGTCGTCTTCGTATGTTTATCAGTGTTCGTGTTTCGCTTTGTTTTTCCTAAGCTGCGAATGCTCAGTGCGTGCGATCGCTGCTTATTTCTTCTTCCTCTTTTTTCTTTTGCCAGGGCCGGCGCCGGAAAGCCTTGGCAGGCTTGGTCCGCCGAGACCGGGAAGGCCACCGGGCAATCCCGGGCCGCCGAGGCCAGGCAAGCCTGCGGGCAGCTTGCCGGCAGAGGGAAGGCCTGCGCCACCAGATTGGCCGCCGCTGTTAGCAAGAACGTCTTTCATGTCGTCGGGAAGGGCTTCGATTGCCTTTGGGTCGAGGCTTGCAAGATCGGCTTGCAGTTTCTGCATTTCGGATTCGCTCGGAGCCCCGGCGCCGGGCATACCGCCCATCATGCGGCCCATCAGGCCCTTTTTGCCCATGGACTTCATCATGTCCGCCATCTGGCGGTGCATTTTCAATAGCTGGTTGATGTCCTGGACGCGCGTTCCCGAACCGGCAGCGACACGGCGCTTGCGTTTGGCGTCGAGCACTTTGGGACTGCGGCGCTCCTTGGGCGTCATGGATGAAATAATTGCTTGCTGCCGTTTCAGGATGCTGTCGTCGATGTTGGCATTTGCCAGCTGATTTTTCATTTTGCCGACGCCGGGCAGCATGCCAAGAACGCCGCCCATGCCGCCGAGCTTCTGCATCTGCTGGAGTTGTTCAGCCAGATCCTCAAGGTCGAAGGCGCCCTTCTTCATGCGGGCGGCGATTTTCTGCGCCTTTTCCGCATCGATTGTTTCGGCTGCTTTTTCAACGAGCGAGACGACGTCGCCCATGCCCAGAATGCGTCCGGCGATACGCTCCGGGTGGAAGTCTTCAAGCTCTGTCCACTTTTCGCCGACGCCAAGGAGCTTGATCGGCTTTCCGGTGACGGCGCGCATGGACAGGGCTGCGCCGCCGCGGCCGTCACCGTCGGCGCGGGTCAGCACGATTCCCGTGATGCCTATGGCGTCATCGAAGGCGGAAGCTGTGTTGACGGCGTCTTGACCGGTGAGACTGTCGGCGACGAGCAGGACCTCATGCGGTGACGCTTGGCTGCGCACTTCGGCAACCTCGGCCATCAATTCATCATCGACCGTGACGCGGCCTGCGGTGTCAAGGAGGACAACATCGTAGCCGCCAAGCCGGCCGGCATCCATAGCCCGATTTGCAATCTGCAGTGGCGACTGTCCCTCAACGATCGGTAGCGTGGGAACGTCGGCTTGTTCACCCAAAACACGCAGCTGTTCCTGTGCGGCGGGCCTGCGCGTATCCAGCGAGGCCATCAGTACTTTTTTCTTGTCGCGGTTCTGCAGGCGATAGGCGATCTTGGCGGTCGTTGTCGTCTTACCGGAGCCCTGCAGGCCGACCATGAGGATGCCAAGCGGCGCTGGCGCATTTAGGTCAATCGGATCGGCGTCCGAGCCAAGCATGGCGACCAGCTCGTCATGCACAATCTTGACGACCATTTGCCCTGGCGTCACCGACTTCAGGACATCCTGGCCGATGGCCTTGGCCTTGACCTTGTCGATAAAGGACTTGGCGACATCCAGTGCGACGTCCGCCTCAAGCAGTGCGCGGCGAACCTCGCGCATGGCACCAGACACGTCCGCTTCGCTCAACGCGCCGCGCTTGGTCAGCTTGTCGAGTACGCCGGAGAGACGGTCTGATAACGATTGGAACACTCTTCGTATCGTCCTGTCGTTAGGCGCGAGGCTGTGGCGCCCTGTCTGTTTAGAGTCCAATGACAATCGCATCCGCGGGCGAAACTCGCCGGCGGATGTGGACCTTCCTGCCTCCAGCAGCTGCCCGTCGTTAAGGGCTGCTGCGTGTGCGGGACGGTGGCTCGCGGTTGACGGGCCAATTGGAAATTCGGCCCTGTAAATGGGGCAAGAGCAGGCAAATGTCAATCAACCGTCTGGCTGACCTTGGTTTTCCTCAGATGTCCAGGGCCGGTGGACCGGGACACCGGCAAAGCTAGGGTCTGGAGCCTCATTTTGCCGGTGTGAGCTTCAGCAGTTCCCCGTTCGATTGGTCGGTTAAGACGTACACCGCGCCCTCAGGGCCAACGCGGACATCGCGAACGCGCTTGCCCTGCCCGGCAAGGAGCTGTTCCTGGGCGATGACCTTGCCGTCCTTCATGACCAGCCTGTTTATGTGGGCTCCTGCGAGACCACCGACCAGAAAATTGCCGTCCCATCCGTCAAACAGCCGGCCGCGATAAATTGCAAGACCACTGACGGCGATTGAGGGATCCCAGTAGTAGACCGGCTGTTCCATGCCGTCTTTTGATGTACCCAAGCCAATCTTGGCGCCCGAATAATGCCGGCCGTATGAGATGACGGGCCAACCGTAGTTCTTACCCTTCTCAGGATGATTAAGTTCGTCGCCACCGCGTGCGCCATGCTCGATTGTCCATAGCTGGCCGGTTTTCGTATCGAGCGCCGCGCCTTGCATATTTCTATGACCCATCGACCAGACTTCCGGTGCCCAGTCCGCAAAGTCGCCTCCTTGCCCGGCAGGGTTATCAGCCGGTGCGGTGCCATCGGGATTAATGCGGATCACTTTACCGATGTGGGTGGCGGGGTTCTGCACATCGCTGCTGCGACGCGCGCGGTCACCTGTTGTGACGAAAATCGTCCCATCCTTGGCAAGGACGATGCGGGAACCGAAGTGGTGGCCACCGCCGGCGGTTTGCTTTTGCCGGAACAAGATCTTGATGTTTTCAAGCCGTCCACCGCCGTCTTCCAGCACCAGCTTGGCGCGCGCCATGGTGGTTGAGCGTTTGCTCGCGCTGTGCGGTTCGGAATATGAGAAATAGATTATCCCCGTGTCAGAAAAATCCGGCGCAAGACGAACGTCGAGAAGACCACCTTGTCCGACGGCTGCGACCTTTGGAACGCCCTTGAGGGGATCGGATACTTTTCCGTTCGAATTCACAATGCGCATATTCCCCGGGCGCTCAGTGACAAGGAAACGGCCGTCGGGGAGAAATTGTAGACCCCAGGGATTCCGTAGTCCTGACGCGACAGTTTCCACATTGATGGGTGTTTTGGTGGCCGCAGGCGCGTTCGTTATCTCTGCTTGAGCCGGCGAACTCAATGCAGCGATCATCACGAGTCCTGTCGCGGTGAGCTGCCGTGTCGTTGCGACGGCATGCAGTGCTAACGGCAGCGGCATCATGAGGAATATCCTTTTTGTTTGCCTGGAGTCGGGCCAATTGATGTGGATGGTGTCTGTCCTATTTCGATTGCAGCATATGTGACGCGAAGTTGTGGAATTAAAGGCTTGGTTAGGGCGGTGGTGGATTTGTCAGCCATTTGTGATCAGGGGCCACCGCTACGATGCGGGCTACGACGCGTTCGGGATTGGTTAGTGTCGCGTGCTGGTAGGCGATGGGCGTCAGGTGATCCTTGACCGCATCGATCAGTTCGCCGGGCCTTAGAAGGTAGTCGGGATTTTTAGGACGCCCGTAGCGTTCATTACCTATCGCGAAGGTCTCGTAGATCAACAGCCCCGCTGGTGCCACAGCAGCGACAATGTCAGGGAGCAGAGGCCGCCATAGATAGTTCGTTACAATCACTGCATCAAACGCTGATTTCTCAGCCGTTTGAATCAGGCCGTCGAGGCAAGCAGAACCTGACGCCGGGGCGGCTTCCAGATCCATTTGGACGAGATGCAAGTTGGCTACTCCCTCGATGTCGGCAATACCCGATAGGTCCCGGTCGACCGCCGTCACCTCAAATCCCATTTGCAGCGCCAGGCGGGTGTGGCGGCCCTTGCCGCAGGCGATATCGAGGACGTGACCACCCGGTCGGGCCCCGCTTAGGAAGTGCTCAACCCACGCCGAGGGCGTTAGCCGGTCGCCATCGGAGCAAGGGGTCATTGATTGGCCGTTCATATCTAACAGCCTCCGTGTTGGTATTTGCAGGCAATACTGCCATATATGGCCCTATGGATGCTGTGCAGTCATTTCCCTACGTGAAAATGAACGGTCTCGGAAACGAGATTGTGGTTGCGGATCTGCGTGCAGGTGCCCGCGTGTTGTCTGCGGATGAGGTGCGCGCGATCGCGGCGGAATCGGATACCGGCTTCGATCAGCTGATGGCTTTGCATGCGCCGCGAACGCCAGGAACTCAGGCGTATGTGCGCATTTACAATTCGGACGGGTCGGAAGTCTCCGCGTGCGGTAACGGCACACGATGTGTCGGTTGGGTTATCGCCAACCAGGACGATGGGCGCGAGATGACGTTGGAGACGGCTGCGGGACTGCTTGCAGTAAAGGTTGAAAGCCAGCAGCGTATCTCGGTCGATATGGGTGAGCCGCGGTTTTCCTGGGAAGATATTCCGCTGGCCGAACCTTTTCACGACACGCGTGGTATCGAGTTGCAAATCGGTCCGATCGATGATCCGGTGCTGCACTCCCCCTCCGTTGTCAATGTCGGCAATCCACATGCGATCTTCTGGGTTGATGACATCCAAGCCTATGACTTGGAAAAGTTTGGTCCGTTATTGGAAAATCATCCGATATTTCCGGAGCGGGCCAACATATCGCTGGCGCAGGTAAACTCGCGCAAGTCGCTTGCGGTTAGAACTTGGGAGCGTGGTGCGGGGATTACGCTTGCGTGCGGAACCGCAGCTTGTGCCGCAGCCGTATCCGCCATGCGAAAAAAGCTTACCGATAGGGAGGTGTCGGTCAATCTGCCTGGGGGCGAGTTGACGATCAGTTGGGGTGAAAACAACAGAATTGTCATGACGGGACCGGCTGAAACGGAGAGTCAGGGCGTATTGACGCTTTGATATCCGCGGCGTTCCTGATAACTGGGACGCCATGGATTTCGGTGTGCGGCTCGTGCGACCCGGCACGACGTGGCTGCCCGTCTTGCAGGTGGTCCAGCGGGACATGGAATTCTTTAAACCCTTC
Organism: Hyphomicrobiaceae bacterium; assembly: GCA_965222485.1. Lineage (GTDB taxonomy): Bacteria > Pseudomonadota > Alphaproteobacteria > Rhizobiales > Hyphomicrobiaceae > CBDCUC01. The sequence continues at coordinate 154,521 of CBDCUC010000040.1, read as the reverse complement.
TCATTTGAGCATGTCGGAGCGCATGAAGAAGGACGCTACATCAGACCCTGAGGTCATTACGCTCGGTTGCCGCCTCAACACTTATGAGTCTGAGGTGATCAGCCGGCATGCGCGTGCGGCCGGTCTTGATGATGCCGTTGTCGTCAATACCTGCGCGGTGACCGGGGAAGCGGTGCGCCAAGCGACCCAGACGATCCGGCGTTTGCGCCGCGAACGGCCGGACGCGCGTATAATCGTTACTGGTTGTGCCGCGCAGATCGATCCGGACAAGTTCGCCGCTATCGACGCTGTGGATCACGTCATTGGAAATGCCGAGAAAATGCGCGCGCGGACGTACCGTGACCTTTCCAATGACGATTGCGAACGCGTGCGGGTCGACGACATCATGGCTGTGCGCGAGACCGCCTCGCATATGATCGATGGGTTTGGCTCGCGTACGCGCGCATACGTGCAAGTGCAGAATGGTTGCGACCACCGCTGTACATTCTGCATCATCCCATTTGGCCGCGGTCCGTCGCGAAGCGTCGGTGCGGGCGAAGTGATCGCAGAAATTCGCAAGCTCGTGGCAAACGGTTATCGAGAAGTTGTTCTAACCGGAGTCGACCTGACATCTTACGGTGGGGATCTGCCTGGCAAGCCGAAGCTGGGGCGTCTGGTCATGCAGATCCTGAAGCATGTTCCAGATTTGCCGCGTCTGCGACTGTCGTCCATCGACCAGGTGGAGGTCGATCAGGATTTGTTGCGCGCGCTGGCCGATGAAGAGCGATTGATGCCGCATCTGCACCTGTCGTTACAGGCAGGAGATGACCTGATCTTGAAGCGCATGAAGCGCCGGCATGGTCGGGAAGATGCCATCAGGTTCTGCGAGCTTGCGCGCGAACTCAGACCGGATGTTGTGTTCGGTGCAGATTTGATTGCCGGCTTTCCTACAGAAACGGACCGAATGTTTGAGAACACATTAAATATCGTGGAGCAGTGCGGGCTGACCTATCTGCACGTGTTTCCGTTTTCTCCCCGACACGGGACACCGGCGGCACGCATGCCGCAAGTTGAAGGTTCCAAGGTTAAGGAGCGTGCGCAGAGGCTGCGACATGTCGGGGAGCGTGCAATGCGCCAGCATCTCGATGCGCAGCTCGGCAAGGTGCACGATGTATTGGTTGAAAAGCAGGGTTTCGCGCGCACCCGCCATTTCACTCCGGTGGCATTGTCTGGCGGTGCGAGTGCCGGGGCTATTGTGAGTGCGCGTGTTAGCGGCAACGATGGCACCCGCCTGCATGGCGAGGTGGCATCGTGAGTGTGGGTGAAGGTTCAAACAAGAAGCCTGGCCTGTTTGGTCGGCTGCTTGGAGGCAAACCGCAGTCCGACGGTGAGCAGGGTTCGACCCCAACAGCCGATCCATCCGATCCGCCGCTGGAGCATGCTGGGGCTCCAGGTAGTGGCCAATCAGCAACGGTCGGGCAGTCTGGCGGACAGCAGGACAACAAGCCTGCAGGCACGCGTAAGGGTTGGTTCAGCAGGCTAAAGGACGGTCTGACAAAGACTTCGGGTAAATTGTCCGAGGGAATAACAGGCCTATTCACAAAACAAAAACTCGATGCTGATACACTCGAAGACCTTGAAGATTTGCTGATCCAGTCCGATTTAGGCGTGGAATTCGCGTCGCGGATCACGGATCGGCTATCGGAAGGGCGTTTCGAGAAGGGCATCTCGTCGCAGGACGTTCGCAGTGTGTTGGCGGACGAGGTGGAAAAGGTACTGATACCGGTCGCGAAGCCGATCATGATCGATGCGCAAAACTCGCCTCACGTCATTGTGGTGGTTGGCGTCAATGGCACAGGCAAAACAACGACGATCGGTAAAATGGCGTCGCGGTTTCAGCGTGAAGGTAAGAAGGTCATGCTGGCAGCGGGAGACACGTTTCGCGCTGCTGCCATCGATCAGTTGAAGATTTGGGGCGACAGGATCGGCTGCGAAGTCATTGCGCGCGACGTCGGCGCAGATTCCTCCGGTCTTGCGTTTGATGCAATGCAGGCTGCAAAGGCTGCTGGTTGCGATGTGTTGATGCTGGATACTGCCGGGAGGTTGCAGAATAAGCAGGCGTTGATGGAAGAGTTGGAAAAGGTCGTTCGGGTCCTCAAAAAGCAGGATGCGACGGCGCCACACGATGTCCTGCTCGTCCTTGATGCCACCACGGGACAAAATGCGTTGGCACAGGTTGAAGTCTTTCGGCAGCGGGTTGGTGTTTCCGGCATAGTCATGACCAAATTGGATGGCACGGCGCGTGGTGGGATACTGGTGGCGATTGCCGCAAAACATGCGATCCCTGTACACGCAATTGGAGTAGGTGAGGCTGTGGATGATCTTCAGCCGTTTGATGCAGGGGAATTTGCGCGGGCTATCGCTCTAAATTAACCCCGGCCGAGTTAGCATTAATATGATCATGGGGCGCCGAATTAAGACTCGATGCCAAACGCAGACATAGGGACATAAACTGCAAAATGCGGAAGCTAACGAGCTTTTACCCATTCAATGCCGAGCAGACCGTCAACATCTTGAGCGAGTTCGGTCCACTGGTCACAATGTTTGTGGTCAATGCTGGTTTTGGCATTACAGCCGGCACCTGGGCGCTGATTATCACGACGGGCATGGCTATTGTCGCGATGTTGCTCGTTTTGGGCCGGCTACCGATGTTTCCGCTGATCGCGTCGACGGTCACCGTGTTGTTCGGCTTCATGACCATTATCACCGGTGATCCCATGTGGGTTCAAATCAAGGTGACGATCTTCAATGTCATGTTCGCCTTGTTCTTGTTTGTGGGCCTTTGGTTCAACAAAAACTTCTTCAAATACATCTTTGAAAAGACCTTCCATTACACGCAGGAAGGATGGAACAAGTTTACCTGGAGCTTTGCGTGGTTCTTCGTATTCACAGCTGTGTTGAACGAGGTGGTCCGACTGTCGTTTGTGGATACGCAAATGTACAACGTGCTCGGCTTTGAGATGAACGGCGTGAACATTTGGATCTTGTTCAAGGTCGCCGGTATCATGCCGTTGTCCGGCCTTTATGCCTGGTATCTGACGCGTTTGATGCGCAAGCACCGTATTGATCTTGCACAGGAGGAAACCGGGGCGAGCGGCCGCGGAGGCGGTGGTGCAGGAGCCATGGAGTATGCGACGTTACCAGCAGAGCGAGGGGCGCAGGTTGCTAGAACGCCCGGACCTGCGGCATCAACGCTTCGCTAGCCAAAATTTTCTGGCAAGCCTAACGGGGGCAACGTAGTTGGGAAGATTAGGTCCGGTGCTTGGGCGGGATCTGCTTTACCCAATGCGGCAAGGCAGGATATGACTAGAGTCTATCCTAGGAGTGCAAGGATGCTGCTCCCTTAGCGTGGCTTATCGGCCTGAAAAGCCATCTCATTATTGGTATTGGGGATCTCAAGCGTTGACTGACAAACCCATCGAGCGTCAGGAGCAGCAGTCGGTGTCTGAGCGCGAGGACACGGAAACACTCGACGCCCGGCAACTGCTGAAACTCCTTGTGGAATTGGGACCTCTCGTCGTTTTTTTCATCGTTAATTCGCGGGCCGGTATCTTTTGGGGTACGGGAGCGTTCATGGCTGCAACAGTTGTTGCGCTGATCGCATCGAAAATCCTCTTTAGCCGGATTCCGACGATGCCGCTCATATCGGGATTCTTCGTTTTGGTGTTCGGCGGCCTGACGCTGTGGCTGTATGATGAGCTTTTCATCAAGTTGAAGCCGACGATCGTCAATCTATTGTTTGCATCAATACTATTTGGCGGGCTGTTTTTCGGACGCTCACTGCTGAAGCATCTGTTCGGTGAAGTCTTTCGACTGACGGAGGAAGGTTGGCGGCTGTTGACGATGCGCTGGGCTTCTTTCTTCCTATTTCTTGCACTCTTGAATGAAATTGTCTGGCGCTCGTTCTCCACTGATTTCTGGGTCAGTTTCAAGGTGTTCGGGATCATGCCTCTCAGCCTGGTGTTTGCAATTTCACAAGTCAGCCTGCTTAAGAAGTACGAACTGCACGAAGACTGACAACGTGCAAAGCGGCTGCAGCGTCGCGCATAATGCAATCATTTATACTTGATCGGATTATCCGTATGCCACCTAACTTGTTGGAGGCACTAGACTATTATTCACTGGGTTGTTCAATTTGGGGTGGACGAAACAAGGAAAGTGGTATTTTCTTCGGAATGGAGTGTGTCATTCAACAAATTGGATTGGATCAGGCGGGGGCATAGATCCAACGACGTGCGGGTCGTTGTTGACAAACGCGGGACTCGCAGACCGTGAGGGGGATTTGCGGGGTCGTCCATGACCGGCGCATATGGCGGAAGACATGGCAAAAAAGACAAAAACGAGCAACGTTCGTGGATCTATGAAAGAAACCTCAGAATCAAATTTGGAACAGTCTCCGGTGCATTTGCTGCATCGGGCGGGGCAATGTGCAGGTGACATTTTCCAGAATGAAATGGGGCAGGGAGACCTCACGCCACGGCAATATGCGGTGTTGCTGACCGTCTCTCAAAACGAGGGACTAAGCCAAACCCATCTTGTCGAGATGACTGGCATTGATCGATCGACGTTGGCAGACATCGTCAGACGCATGTTGAAAAAGGGGCTCATTCAGCGTCGGCGGACGAAGGAAGACGCACGCGCTTATGCGGTGCGCCTGACAGATACGGGCAAAGAGATGTTGCGCATGGCCCAGCCTATGGCAAAGCGTGTTGATGAGCGCATTCTTTCCGCTCTGCCAGCTGGACAGCAGCGCAAGCGGTTCATGGATGACTTGAATTCGATCGTCGAAGCATTGGGTCAGCTGGAAGGTCAGCCTCTCCAGGTTCCGGAGCCGGCGAATTCAAACAAAGTTTCCAAAAAAAAGCGTAGTTAGGCTGTCACCACGGGATGCGGCAGACAAGGTGCGGCCATGACTTCGGCCATGCCCACTTTGTCGATGCGCGACAGTTAGAATCTAAGCGGCTTTGCCGATCAAGTTGCGGTTGATCAATGTTTCGGCGATCTGGACCGTGTTGAGAGCGGCACCTTTCAGTAAGTTGTCGGACACAACCCACAAAACAAGGCCGTTTTCTACGGTATGGTCTTCGCGGATTCTTGAAACATAGGTTGCGTATTCGCCTGCGGCTTCGACAGGCGTGACATAGCCGCCAGGCTCACGACGGTCGACAACGACGATGCCCGGCGCGGCACGTAAAACCTCACGCGCCTCCTCCGTCGAAATCTCGCGCTCGAATTCGATATTCACCGCTTCACAGTGGCCGACGAACACCGGCACGCGAACGCAGGTGGCCGTCAGTTTGATTTTCGGGTCCAGAATCTTTTTCGTTTCCGCCATCATCTTCCACTCTTCCTTAGTGAAACCGTCTTCCATGAAGACGTCGATGTGGGGAATGCAGTTGAACGCAATTTCCTTGGGGAATTTGTCCGGATCCTTTTCCTGACCAGGGACATACTTTCCCTTGGTCTGGCTCCATAGTTCATCCATTGCTTCTTTGCCTGCGCCGGAGACGGATTGGTACGTGGAGACGACGACACGCTTGATGCCGGCCGCGTCGTGCAGCGGCTTCAACGCAACAACGAGCTGTGCGGTAGAGCAATTTGGGTTCGCTATAATGTTCTTCTTGCGATACCCAGCCGCTGCATCGGCATTAACTTCGGGAACGATCAACGGGACATCTTGATCGTAACGCCAGCATGATGAGTTATCGATGACGATGCAGCCACTCGCACCGATCCGCGGGGCCCATTCCTTGGCGACGCCGGAGCCTGCCGACATCAGGCAAAAGTCGATAGAGGAGAAATCGAAGCTTTCAATGTTGTGGCACTTTAGCGTGCGCTGGCCGCAACTGACTTCCTTACCCTGCGAGCGACGCGAGGCAACTGCATAGATTTCGTCGGCGGGGAATTGACGCTCGGTCAAAACATTCATCAGCTCGCGGCCGACATTTCCCGTGGCGCCAACAACAGCGACCTTATATCCCATCACATGTCCCTTTTGAGTTCTTCGTGGCCGACGCAGAGGTCTTTCGGGATACTGCGTGGCGGTGCAATCAATCGCGTTGACTTACGCGGGGTTGGCAGTGGATTCAAGTGCCCATAAGTGAGTGTGGGTTGGTACGGCCTGATTAGGTTCTATCTTGCAGACGATGCAAAGGGCCTCACATATTGCCATAAATGCGTAAATTTCCTGGTGCTGAATGTTCCGGGTCGATCCCTATTTTGTTGGCAGTAGGCGCCGAACATGTCGAATTTTCATACGCTTTTGAGGCTGGCCACCATTGCGACGTTTGTTGTGGCGTGCGTTGTAGCACAGGCTCACCGGTCAATTATCCTTGCGCAGGACGAGGAGCAACCCGGCACCTTTAGTTGGATGGCAGATCGAGAGATGGCGGATCTTTTCTCCGGCGCAACTCTGGAAGGCGTTTACGCAAGCGGCCGGACCTTTACGGAGATCTACAAGGACAACGGGCGCATTAGGCTCATGGAAGGCGGCATGGAACTGGAAGGCAACTGGTCGGTGAGGTCGGGAACGTTTTGCACGATCTATGACAATACGCCAAGTGGTGGCTGCTTTCGCGTCGCGCGGGTGGCTCAGAACTGTTTCGAGTTCTATTTTGTTGCACGCACGGAGGAGGACGCCCAGTCAAAGCGATTTGGTAAGCCGGACTGGACAGCGCGCGGGTCCATAAGGGATATGGAGGGCGACGTCTGTAGGGAAGGCCAACTGGTCTGAACTTTCCGCGCTGATTTCATTTGCACAACGAATCTGTGCCGGGTTCAGGCAGCGAGTTTGGCAAGTTCTTCGACAATCAGCTCGCCCATTTTCTTGGTGCCAATTTTGTTCATTCCGTCCTGCATGATATCGCCGGTGCGGTACCCTTGATCCAGTACCGATGCGATCGCCTTGTCAACGAGATCGGCTTCGCCGCTCATATTCAGTGAATAGCGTAGCGCCATGGCAAAGCTGGCGATGGTGGCGATTGGGTTTGCCAGGTCCTGACCCGCTATGTCCGGGGCAGAGCCGTGGACCGGCTCATAGAGCGATTTCCGGCGGCCGGTATTTTCATCTGGACTTCCCAACGATGCAGACGGCAGCATTCCCAACGAACCGGTCATCATTGCGGCCTCGTCGGACAGGATATCGCCGAATAGGTTGTCGGTGACGATCACGTCGAACTGCTTGGGATCGCGGATGAGCTGCATGGCGCAATTGTCCGCCAGAATGTGTTCAAGCTCGACGTCGGGAGCGTATTCGCCGTGGGTTGCTGTGGTCACTTCCTTCCACAGGACGCCGGTGCGCATGACGTTCCATTTTGCGGCCATGTGCACCTTGTTGCGGCGCTTGCGGGCAAGATCAAAGCCGACTTTTGCAATGCGGTCGATTTCAAACGTCGTATACGGTGTCGTGTCTACGGCGCGCTTTTGCCCGTCCTCCAGCGTCACGATTTCTTTGGGTTCACCAAAATAAGTGCCGCCTGTGAGCTCACGCAGGATGAGAATGTCGAGGCTTTCGACGATCTCGCGTTTCAGTGAGGACGCTTCGGCGAGGGCGGGGTAGCAGATCGCAGGCCGTAGGTTAGCGAACAGGTCGAGGTCTTTGCGCAAACGCAGCAGGCCGGCTTCTGGCCGGATCTCGTATGGCACGTCGTCCCACTTCGGGCCGCCGACAGCGCCGAAGATCACGGCATCACAGGCCTGGGCCTTTTCCATCGCTTCTTCGGTTATCGGTACGCCATGTGCGTCAATGGCCGCGCCGCCGACGAGATCGGATGTTGTTTCGAAGTTCGCGGAGTTGGATTTTTCGTCGAGGAAAGCAATGACGCGTTCAACTTGGGTCATGGCCTCAACACCGATCCCGTCACCGGGAAGCAATAGGAGTTTGTGTGTCGTCATGTGTGGCGATCGTTTCTATTGAATTGTCATTGAAGGGACGTTGAAGTTATGCCGCTGCAAAGGCGGTGACGTCAAACGGTTGGGGCTTCCACCGACAGGGTTTCGACACTAGCGACCTGGCCGTTGTCGGTGAGGCGGTAAATGATGGGGGCGCCCGTTGCGACCTCGCGTTCAACGATTTCTTTGGCCGATAATTCTTCCAGATACATCACGAGTGCACGTATGGAATTGCCATGGGCGGCTACAATGACGTTTTTGCCTGATTTCACGTCGGGCCAAATGTTGTCCTTGTAAAAGGGAAGAACACGTCGTGCGGTGTCTTTAAGGCTTTCGCCTCCCGGTGGAGCGATATCGTAACTGCGCCGCCATATCAGGACTTGCTCTTCGCCCCAACGTTGTTTCGCGTCGTCTTTGTTCAATCCGGAAAGCTCGCCATAATCGCGCTCGTTCAGCGCCGCGTCAGTGATCGGTTTGAGAGAGGTCTGGTTTATTTCACGCATGATCAATTGGAGCGTGATCTGTGCTCGCGAAAGTGCGCTGGTGTAGGACACATCAAATTCGTAGCCGCGTTCCTTGAGAAGCTTTCCGGCAGTCTTTGCCTGCTGAATACCACGATCGGTCAAGCCTGGATCGCGCCAACCCGTGAACAGGTTGCGCCTGTTCCATTCACTCTGGCCATGCCTTACGAGTACCAGCACATTGTCCATTAATTCGATCAATTCCGATGCCGTCCTTCGTTACTCGTCTCTTGTCGCACTTGGCGTGCGTGCCATTGGTGGCTCGTGTGAGCCCCACGCACTTGCGCGACCGGCTCTTTCCAACGCAGCAGCAGCATCGGAGCGCGGGCGAGATTGCCTGGATTTGCCCCGCCGTTGCAGGGCGCAAAGCGTTGTAGCGTTAAACGCCGCGGTCGCCGAACTGCTTATAGCCCCAATACATCCATCATTGTGAAGAGGCCGGGTCCCTTTTCCCGTCCCCAAAGTGCCGCTTTTACGGCCCCACGGGCGAAAATTGAACGATCGCTGGCCCGGTGCGTCAATTCGATGCGCTCACCCTCTGCCGCGAATATAACGGTGTGATCGCCAACGACGCTGCCGCCGCGCAACGCTTGCATACCGATGTCGCCGCGCTTGCGGGGGCCGGTATGGCCGTCGCGTGAGCGCACCGCGACATCCTCAAATTGAACTGAGCGGCCCTGTGCCGCCGCTTGGCCTAACATGAGGGCGGTGCCGGAGGGTGCATCGACCTTGTGTCGATGGTGCATCTCGACAATTTCAACGTCGAAATCGGCGTCCAATGCGGCTGCAACTTTGCGTGTCATGGCCGTCAGAAGATTGACGCCGAGGCTCATGTTGCCGGCCTTGATGATTGTTGCGTGGCGGGAGGCGGCTTCGATTGCCGCTTCCTGATCAGAGGTAAATCCCGTCGTTCCAATCACGTGAATGATGCGGGCGTTGGCGGCCAAGCCGGCGAATTCAACCGTGGCGTCCGGACTAGTGAAATCAAGAATGGCATCGACTCTTGTGCACAACTCAAGCGGATCATCGGTGACGGCAATGTCGAGGCGATCGATGCCGGCCAGCTCTCCCAGGTCGGCCCCTATTGCAGGAGACCCGCGATATTCCGCGCCGCCAGTGATTTGACTGTCTTCATTTTCATGAATGGCACTCAGAAGTGCCCGGCCCATGCGCCCATTGGCACCCATGACGGCAATCTTCATAGCGCTCATAATTATTATCTAGCCCTTTTTGCGACTGGAGGGAGGCGGGCCCGTATAGCAGAGGAATGATGTGGGCGAAAGCCTGCGCATATGCGCAGGCTGCCAGTCGCTTTGGCTATTATTTTTTGGCGCGCTCTATCGCTTCCACGATCAATTTCTTGGCTTCGTCGGCGCCGCCCCAATGGTCAATCTTAACCCACTTGCCTGGCTCAAGATCCTTGTAGTGTTTGAAGAAGTGGTGGATTTGGCTGCGGGTGATTTCTGGGATGTCTTCGACGGTCTTGACCTGGTCGTATCGTTTTGTGAGGTGGGGCGATGGTACCGCGATTAACTTTTCGTCTGGGCCCCCGTCGTCTTCCATCACCATCACCCCTACAGGGCGGCAATTCATGACCGCTCCGGGAATGATGGCACGGGTCGAACAGATCAAGACGTCGATTGGGTCACCGTCTTCAGACAGGGTATGGGGAACGAAACCATAATTGCCGGGATAGCGCATGGGCGTGTAGAGAAAGCGGTCGACGACCAGTGTTCCTGCATCCTTCTCCAGCTCGTACTTGATCGGTTCGCCGCCCACCGGAACTTCAATGATAACGTTGATGTCTTCAGGCGGGTTGTTGCCGACAGGAATGGCATCGATGCGCATATCGCGAATATCTCCCGTTGGTAGGATCTTTTTTAAAGTCGTCGTCGTGGCGATGCGGCGCGCCACGTAATGGCCTACCGTTATGGATGCATCGGACGCGGACGCCAATACCTACCATTGCATAGTAGTGGTTGAGGCCAAAGGTGTGTCGATTTGCGGGCTCAATTGGTGTGGAACATTGCTCGACGCCTTGAGGGGACAGTGACTAATTCCATTCAAACCCGATTTTTTCCAGCCTGCGCTCACCGAAAGTGTCGTAGGAGCGCCGTGTCGGGCGACCGCCGCGTCGCCAGTAGAAATCGATCGCCGGGGTGTTGTCGGAAAGGGCCCATACGACCAAGCCATTTAGATTGCGTTCATCAAGTCTGGCGCGGCAGCCTTCGAACAAATGTTCGCCGACACCCAATCCTTGGTGGCTCGGCAAAACGTATAGCTCGTAAATTTCGCCCTTGTGCCGGTTCAGGCCGCGTGCATTGCCCCACGTCGCATAGCCAGCGGGCGTACCGGCGATGTCGGAGACGAGAATGCCTTCTCCGCAGGAAATGGCGCGTTTCCACCAGGAGGCTGAGCGGCGCGAAATCATGGATTCTAAATAGAGGCTGGGAATGATACCGGTATAAGCGTTGAGCCACGACTGGCGAAATACGTCGGCCAAGTTGTTGGCATCCGATTCCTTGCCCTTGCGGACCGTGACTTGAGAGGTAAAGCCCAACATAGCGCTACCTTAGCGCATGAATGGGGTGTGTGTGGATTCAATGATTGTTTGCGTGTGCGAAGGCGCGTTCGTTAGGGCTGTCGTTGAGTTGCCGTTCTGCAGCCGTTCCCGCATGTGTGCTTTTCGTTCAAAAACAAAAGCCGGCGCTTTGTTGCACCGGCCTTTGCAGGTTATTGGAATGCTTTCGAAGGATCAGCGCTTATGGCTTAGCCAACATTCTTCAGCTGATCGAACGACTTGGTCGTTGCAGCATTCACCGATTCAAATGTCTTCTTGGCAACTTTCGTGGACAGCTCAAGGATTTCCTTGGTCTGTGCGCCAGCAACGTTGAGCTGCTGCTGGAAGAAGTTTGCCTGCAAGCGGGCGGCTTCGGGAATTGTTTTAGCGCGTGCGATGGCCTCGGCAGCATCGAATGCGGCTTCAGCATTGATCGCGGAGTTCTTCAAAACCGTCTCACCGATCTTCTGAACGTTCTTCTGGGTCGCGGCAAACAGCTCTTCGGCTACCTTCGCGTTGTCCTGAGCGGTGGCGGCAAACTTGTTGTACGCGTCGCGTGTTTTGGCAACGCTGTCTTCAGCGAAAGCCTGCACATTTTCAGGGATGCGTGCGTCTTTTGCCGCTTCGAACATATCCTGTGCCTGACGGGTAAGTTTTTCGTCCATTTGTCTGCTCCTTCGGGGTCGGCGGTGTTGCCTGGGTCAAATTCTTGTCGATTCAGGAATTTTCCTGCATCAAGGGTTGTCGAAGCCTTCGTAATCGGATAACAGCTTCAACGTGACCTGATGCTGTGCAACATACATCAGGTTTATTGTGCAATGCAACAAAAAAATTTGCACCTGCGTGATTTTATTGATTCTACTTTAGTTGCAGTGCTTTGGTGTGGTTCATTCCGATTCAGCATTTTGCAAATGCGAAGCTTATGTGCAGAGCAGCGCCGCTAGGTTGGCGGAATTATGCATGAGCGTGCGGCTGCACGATAGGAAACGGCTGATTATCTTGATTTCGCAATAAGTTAGCATTCGATTGAGTCGAACAAGCTCCGATATCCCATAGCTTGACGATCGAAGAGAATGTCTGCTGGCCGCAAGGTCCGCGCGAGCAGCAAGCCCTCCAGCGAGCGACATCTGGACAGGGCGACGTACGCCTGGCCGTGCGCGAAAGTGCCGCGGCCGAGGTCGATATAGACTTTGTCTAGTGTCAGCCCCTGAGACTTGTGAATGGTGAGCGCCCAGGCGAGACGGATTGGAAACTGGTGAAATGTGCCAGCCACTGTCTCGACCACCTTCTGCTGGGCCTGGTCGTAGGCGTAACGGCGCTGCTCCCAGGCCGCAGGTTCGATTTCATACTCTTTGCCATCGATTTCGACCCAAACCTGTCGCTCGGCGAGGCGGGAGATTCGCGCAATTGTGCCGTTGACCCAGCGGCGGTCGGGGTCGTTGCGCAGCATTATGACCTTCGCGCCCGGTTTGAGGTTGAGCGTGGGGTCGGTGGGATGGGCACTTTGATTGAACTCGCCTGAGATTCCGGCTTCGAAAGTAAAGAGCGTTCCTGGAAGCGCCTGCAGGTAGGCAGAGTTTATGCGCTGGGCTGCTGCGTTCGTCGGCGTCAGGATGACATAAGGGTCGCCTTCGCCGAGTGTTCTGATTGGGCTGACACGCTCGTTGAGAAGTTCAAGGTCGTCCTCGGTAACATCACCATCACGGATGCGGGTCAACAGATCGATCAGTCCTTCATCGCTTTGACGGAAGACGCGGCTCAATTCCAAAAGATAAGTGCCCGCGCCCTCTTGCAGGGCTGAGACCGAAAAGAAGAATGGTCCACCGAAGTTGGACTCGAGGTGTTCAGCCACTTCAGCTTGTTGCACAACCGGCGGCAGTTGATGCAGGTCGCCGAACAGGATGAGGCGCAACCCGCCAAACGGTTCGCGCGGTCGGCCACGATTCACGCGCAGCGATTGGTCCATGGCCCACATGAGATCAGAGCGGACCATGGAGACCTCGTCGATGACGAGGTACTTGAGGCGGCGCATAACACGGCCGTTGCGACTGCGCCGTATGTCGTCGGGGCGGATCAGGCGGGGTGGAAATCCGAAGAACGAGTGGATCGTTTGACCGCCGACGTTCACTGCGGCAAGGCCGGTGGGGGCCAGAATCGCGATCTCATCGGAAACGAATTCGCGTAATCCGCGAAGAAGCGTTGATTTTCCTGTTCCCGCGCGGCCGGTGACGAACAAATTGCCTTCGTCGTTTCTGATGAAGTCAATGGCAGCACGGTATTCGTCAGTCGGCGTAATGCCTCCAGGCCACTGTTCGGCTGCGGGGGCCTGCCCATCGATTGGAAGCATTTGCGCCTGGTGCTGGTCTGTCACGAAATTTCCGGTGCTTGGAAACGGCCTACTGTTGATCATCAGGTAGGCGTGTCGGCGATCGGTTGTCAAAGGTTGTACGGTGCCGATCAACAGAATGGGGAAGCTTTGGGCCAACTACACCGTTCGATTTCGTGGGCGCGAAACTCTAGGTCGGTCACGGCCATAAAAAAACCGGAGGCCCATGAGGGCCGCCGGATAATTCGTGCATTTCTGGCCGGCAAAAAAACCGAACCGATTCTCTATTGTCAGTCACGCGTCATAGAATTTAGGTGGTAATTCTTGTCGAGCTTGAGGTCATACTGGCCCTGCGGGCATTCTGCGTCGTCGACCTCAAAGACGCTGGTGCCTTCTGTTTCTTTTTCAATCTCACCGCCAGAGCAGCCCCAGGCCTTCATAGCATCGATAATCTTTGCCTTTTCTTCATCCGTCGGGTCGGAGTCGGCGAATGCTGCGGTGGAGCAAGCGAGTGCGGCAAAGGTGGCAATAAGCGCTCTTTTCATGATCAAATCTCCAATGTTGTTATAGTGCCGAAGCACTGCTGCATGAATGGTTAGACCTGTAAATGGGCGAAATTCCCGATATGTGCCGCCTGCTGGCAGCAGCGATCACAAGTAGAAGAACGAGCACACGAGTACGCGTGCGTCGAACTTAAATGTGGGCAGCTCGTGCTGCTGCGGCAACCCCTGGTCACAATGTATTCGGGACGTTTTCGTGTGCCTTTTCGCCGCGCTTTGAGGCCGGTTAGGCGGCACCCGCCTCCGCTTCGCGCTTACGCTCCTGCCGTTTGCGGTCGTTCGGGTCGAGCCAGCGTTTGCGCAGTCGGATCGAGGTGGGTGTGACTTCGACGAGTTCATCATCGGAGATGTAGGACATGGCCTTTTCGAGCGAGAGCCGCATCGGCGGCGTCAATTGGATGTTCTCGTCTTTGCCCGATGCACGTACGTTGGTTAGCTTTTTGCCTTTGATGACATTTACCTCAAGATCATTCTCGCGCGAATGCTCGCCAACAATCATGCCGGTGTAGACACGGGTTTGCGGGCCGATCATCAGCGGTCCGCGGTCTTCCAGATTGAACAGGGCATAGCCGGCAGCTTCGCCTGGGCTGTTGGCAATGAGGACGCCGGTGCGGCGCGTCGGAATCGGACCCTTGTGTGGTGCGTATTCGTGAAACAGCCGGTTCATGACGGCAGTGCCGCGTGTGTCGGAAAGCATCTCGGATTGGTAACCAAGAAGGCCGCGGGTCGGGACATGCAGCACCAAGCGCTGGCGGCCTCCGCCGGAGGGGCGCATCTCGATGAGGTCGCCTTTGCGTTCGGAGAGTTTTTGCACCACAACGCCGGAGTAGTCCTCATCGACATCGATGATCACTTCTTCGATGGGTTCTAGACGCTGGCCGGTGTTGTCGTCTGTGCGAAAGACAACCTGGGGGCGCGATACGGTTAGCTCAAAGCCTTCGCGGCGCATGTTCTCAATCAGAATTGCCAATTGCAGTTCGCCGCGCCCGGCGACATTGAAACTGTCCTTATCATCGGTGTCGGTCACTCGAATAGCGATGTTGCGTTCTGCTTCCTTTAGCAGGCGCTCGCGAATGACCCGGCTTTGCACCTTGTCGCCTTCCTGACCGGCCAGGGGGCCGTCGTTAATGCGAAACACCATCGACAAGGTCGGCGGATCGACCGGTTGGGCGTGAAGCGGTTCATCAACTGTGGGATCGCATAAGGTGTCGGCAACGGTGGCTTCACTCATGCCAGCTACGGCGACGATATCGCCAGCTTCTCCCACGTCAATTGCCGTGCGTTCCAACCCGCGGAATGCCAAGACCTTGCTGATACGAAAAGTTTCTACGACCGATCCATCGTGCCGGAGCGCCTTGAGCGTCTGGTTGGGCTTCAACGCGCCGGAAGTGATGCGACCAGTGAGCAGGCGGCCGAGAAAAGGGTCGGCCTCCAGGGTTGTTGCCAGCATACGCGCTGGACCCTCGTGTACCGTGGGTGCGGGCACATGGTCGATGACGAGCTTAAATAGCGATGAAAGATCGTCTTGCGGACCTTCCGGATCCGTTGCCATCCAACCGCTGCGTCCCGACCCGTACAGTACCGGGAAATCCAGCTGCTCGTCGGTTGCGTCGAGATTGGCGAACAGGTCGAAGATTTCGTTCAAGACTTCGACGTGACGTTCGTCAGGACGGTCGATTTTGTTGATAGCGACGATCGGGCGAAGGCCGCGCTTGAGTGCTTTTGACACGACGAACTTTGTCTGTGGTAGCGGCCCTTCGGATGCGTCGACAAGAACGATGACGCCATCCACCATGTTCAAGATGCGTTCAACCTCGCCGCCGAAGTCGGCGTGGCCAGGCGTGTCAACAATATTGATGCGGGTGCCGTTCCAAACGACAGACGTGCACTTAGCGAGAATCGTGATGCCACGTTCGCGCTCCAGGTCGTTGGAGTCCATGACGCGCTCGGTAATGCGCTCATTTTCCCGGTAGACGCCAGATTGTTTAAGTAGCTCGTCGACGAGTGTGGTTTTGCCATGGTCGACGTGCGCGATGATGGCGATGTTTCTCATTTCCATTTAAGGGGGTCCAATTTTCGGCAGGCGCTGTTGCACTGCAATATCTGTCGGCCAACTAGCACATCGCCGCCATGACCGCCAGCGGCTCAATAGATCCCGCCGCCAAGACCTGTGCATCGCGTCGACGCGGTCGGTCTGGGTCACAACTGGCGAACAGCGGGCAGAGTTGCACGAAGTTTGCGTAGTTCTAAGGAAAGGTCAGCAATTGTCCCAGTTTCTAACACTTTAGCTAAGGTCATTGTCCAATGTTCGAACGAAACAAGGTCGCGAACGCCGCTTCCGAGCACATGGTGCTGGTGCCGGTCGAATTAGAGGCAGATGGTGAGACACTCAAGGGTTCGCTTGTGGTGCCGCAGTCGAAGTCAGTGTTTCACTTGCTGAACGACGCTGCCGGTTTTGTGCAGTTTGAGCCGTTCAACGGGGTGCCATACTATTTGGCAAAGTCGACGATCCGTTCCGTTAGGCAGATGTCCGTGCCGGCCGCGGCGCTGCAAAATGGAAGCCGCGGTAACGCATTTGATCCCTATGCGACATTGGGGCTGGAAAAAGGGGCCAGCTGGGATGACGTGCGCGACGCTTATCGGGCCAAGGTCAAGCTCTATCATCCTGACCGTTATGCCAACGTCGAACTACCCGCAGAGATTAGCGAATATTTCTCGGCCATGGTGCGCCGGCTCACCGTCGCATTTTCAGCGTTGGAAGAGCCGCACAAGGCGGGACAGAACAAGAAAGCGCAGCAATCCACGCCGGTATATTCATCGCGTATGAGCGCGTGACATCATTGTTGCGGCGCCGGCGTTGTTTTCTGCTCCGTACAGATGCTGCAATAATTCATCGATATCAGGACGGCTCGATGACGTCTTTGATTGGGTGTTTGCCTGTGCGTGTTGGGTTGAGCGGGCTGAGGACGTCGCGCCCGGTGTTTTAAGGCGCCGCCCTCCGGAAATGAGCAGCGGGTGGCGCGGTTGCTCCATATCGAGTTCTTCTAAGAAGTTTTCACGCAACGCATAGAATGATTGAAGGATGGCGTCGCGGGCAAGCTTGCGCTCTTCGGCACTAATATGCGGCCTGTCCTTAGGATCGATCCACTGGAGGACGCGTCGCATGTCGTGCAAAGGCGCATAGGGGTAGAGGCCGATAAGATTGTCGGTCTCGCCGACGTTTTGGTAGACGATGCGCATGTTGTCGATGGTTTCGGAAATTCTGCAAAAGGCCGCCAGATAATCGTCGTGTGTGGGGTTTTGTTTTTCACAGTAGGCAAATAGCGCCGACTTCGTTTTAACGATGTTGCGCCATTCCGTCTCCAGGCTGTGAACGAAGTTGGATCGTTTCTGAAAGACGTTGGCCAGGTAGGCGGCGACGACGGTGACGAAGATTAACGCCATGTCTTTCATGTAGTCATAGATGGCGAGCGCCAGACCGGCGTAGGATGTTCCCGCAAGACCGGGTATGTGGTTAGCAAGCCGCGCCAAAACCGAGATGATGAGAACCGCCGCCAGTACCACGTAGGTCGTGCGCAATGTGCGGTTCATGCTCGTTCTTGTCATCGCCTGGCTCCCTCGACGCGCTACATCCGCCGGCAGTTCGTCATCTGCCGAATTGTGCCCCCGGCCCTATAGCCTATCGTTCACGGCGGATTTTTGACGCCTGCGGTGCTGCGGCTCTTTTAATTCTTGCCCGCACGGTTCCGCATTTCCAGCGTGCGCAAGCGCAACGCATTGAGCTTGATGAAGCCTTCAGCGTCTTGCTGATCGTAAGCGCCTTCATCGTCCTCGAAGGTGACAAGTGTGGGATCATAGAGTGAGTTGGAGCTTGCACGACCTTCGACGATGACATTGCCCTTGTAGAGCTTCAATGTCACATCACCGTTGACGCGCTCCTGGGACTTGTCGACGGCGGCCTGCAACATCTCCCGTTCCGGCGCGAACCAGAACCCGTTGTAGACGAGCTCTGCGTAACGGGGCATCAGCTCGTCCTTGAGATGCATGGCGCCGCGGTCGAGCGTTAATGACTCCATCGCGCGGTGGGCGTCCAACAGGATCGTGCCGCCAGGTGTTTCATAGACGCCGCGTGACTTCATGCCAATAAAGCGGTTTTCGACGAGGTCCACTCTGCCAATACCGTTGTCATGACCGAGCTTGTTGAGCGCGGTCAGCATTTCGGCGGGGCTGAGTGCCTTGCCGTCCAGCGATACCGGATCACCCTTTTCAAAACCAATCTTGATAACTGTTGGTGTGTCAGGCGCGGCTTCAGGGCTGATGGTGCGCTGGTAGACAAGTTCGGGTGGCGCCACATCCGGGTCTTCCAAGACTTTTCCTTCAGATGACGAGTGCAAGAGGTTGGCGTCGACAGAAAACGGCGCCTCGCCTTCCTTGTCCTTGGCGACCGGAATCTGATGGTTGCGGGCGAATTCAAGTAGTGCTTCTCGGCCCTTGAACTCCCATTCGCGCCAGGGTGCAACAATCCGAATACCTGGTTCGAGAGCATAATAGCCAAGTTCGAAACGGACCTGGTCGTTGCCTTTTCCCGTGGCGCCGTGGCAGACGGCGTCGGCGCCCATTGCGCGGGCAATTTCAATTTGACGCTTTGCGATAAGTGGTCTGGCAATCGACGTGCCGAGAAGGTAGACGCCTTCGTAAAGCGCATTGGCGCGGAACATGGGGAAGACGTAGTCGCGCACGAATTCCTCGCGCAGGTCTTCAATGAAAATATTCTCTTCCCTGATGCCGAGTTTGAGCGCCTTTTCACGCGCAGGTGCCAATTCCTCGCCCTGTCCAAGGTCAGCGGTGAACGTAATGACCTCACAGCCATAGGCCTCTTGCAGCCACTTGAGGATGATGGATGTATCGAGACCGCCCGAATAGGCGAGGACGACTTTTTTGGGCTTTGTGCGTTCGCGCGTCGTGGCGTCGGAGGTCATTCGCTTATCCTTGAGGTGTGGTGCCGGGCGTGTGCAACGCTGCATCGCTGGTGGGTTCGTGATGTCGGAATGAAATGGACGCCGCACTATAAGAAAAGCGGCCGCCGCGACAAGCGTCGCGCCGACGCATGCGCCGTGCGGTGGATAACCCTTGAGGATTTTGCCAAAACGGGCCGCAGCGGACTTGCCTGTGTCCAAGCCGGCAAGATCATACAGTTGGATAGTTTGATGGAATAGGGGCGCCTTGCAGCTGGGCCGCCCGGTCCGGGTTGCTTCGTCCGTACCGGGCTATGCCAGACCTGGCTTAGGCCTTCAGATGCTGTGCAAACCAGTCACGGGCCTCGGAACTTGCGGTCTCGAAGTCAGCGATATAAGCGTCGAAATGCCCACCGTTGAGGGTTACCAACTTCTTGGGATGGCGCGCGCGCTCGTAGGCGGCAAGAGCTTCGTCGGCGACCGTTAGGTGGTCACCCAGGGCCACGACGAGCAGCATCGGCGTCGGGCTTATGAATTCAATATAGGCGCCCGGCTCGTAAGCCATGAACAATTCGACGGAGCGCAAGGTGACTTCGTTGCGCCATGAGGGCGCGCGGGTATTGCCCGTCTCTGTGAACCATTTCCACGAATCCGGCGTTGGCAGGGCTGCAGGGCCCGCAGGATCTTCACTTACCACCGGCATCATGGCTGGCGCTTCGCCGGCATAGCGTTTGCGCCGGTCTTCCGCGCACATTTGATCTACCGCAGCAATGACGTCAGCCCGGATGAGGCGGCGTGCATTTCGGTGGCCGCTGATCAAGGGGACCTGAGACACGACACACTTGATGCGTCTGTCGATGGCACCCAACACCAATGCATGGGCTCCGCTGTAGCTCGATCCCCAAACGCCGATTCGGTCCGCATCGGTTTCGTTCAGACTCTGGGCAAATGATATTGCATCGCGATAGCCGCTGATCTGCTGCCAAGGATCGATATCTAATCTAGGCTCGCCAGTGCTGTGTCCAAAATTGCGGTGATCGTAGACCACTGCGGCCATTCCAGCGGCGGCAAATACTTCGGCAAATTTGTCGAGATACATTTCCTTCACGGCCGAGAAGCCATGGGCCATAACGATTGTTGGCCATGGGCCGCTTCCGACGTCGGGCGTGTAATGCCAGCCTCTGAGGATGGCTGTCCCGTCATCTGTCTTGAATTCGACGTCCCTGCGCATTACTGCCTCCCAGAAATTTTTGTTTGTTCGCTACTGCTTGCGGAGATCACGTGTGCCTCGATGCATGATGGCGAAGCATGGGCCAAAGTTTCACAACATGCAAAATAAAGCCCATCATGCCGGCGCGCCTATTCTTGATGCGTCCTGTTTGCCGGGGACCGCAGCGGTTCAATGTCGAAATTCTTCTCGGTGCTTGGATTTGTGTGAAGGTGCCACCAATCTGCCCAGCTTGTTGCAAAAAGACAGCCACCCGTCGCCTCGCGCCTGAGAGTGGAACGATGGTGAGGCAGGTGTCGCAGTATTCGGCAGTCGCGTTTTACTAGTTTGTTTGAGCGTGGACGAAGGACGCAACTGCGCGTTACCTGCAACAAGCGTGCAGGGTCAGTTTTTCATGATGGCATATTGAGTTGGGCCAGGCCATTGCGCGGGCAACAGAGTGGCTCTGATCAGAATCTGTTGAGGTGCTCGGAAAACGGCGCCATCATCATGGCGAGCACGGCAGGCCCTGCCGTTACGACCTGTGCGACCGCGTGACCGCCGCTGGAGCGGTAGGTCGACAGGTTCTTTTCCATCGTCTCTGCGGCAGTTTGCGCTGCTTCGATAGCTGCAGCGTTTGCTGTTGCCGCCGGCCAGGCGATGTCTTTTGGCATGCCGTAGGTCATCATCGAATAGGCCATGGGCCAGGCGGTCGTGGGCCCTTGCAGCGGGAACATGCCCCACCAGGCATTTATCAGCCTGACGGGATCAGTCGTCGGCTGCATGAAATTGAAGGGTGCTGTTGGGGTTGGGAAGAATGCTGATGGCATGGGGAATAAGGGCGCCATCGCAGGTGCCGGTTGTTGGAAGGCGCTCATCCAAGCGGTCCAAGGATTGTTGTCCAGCGGCTGCGCGAACATGCTCATCATCGGCCAGGTGGCAGGCAGAAAAGGATTAAACTCAGCGGCAGAAGACGTCATCTCGCGTGGAGGTTCGCGGTACCAGGATTTCGGCTTTGCGGGCTCATCGGAGAGCGCAGCAGACATTGCTTTGATGCCCTCCTGCCAGAGCGAGGCGGATGCTTCTGCGAACATGGCATACGAGCGGCAGCCGGCAATGGTGTAGCCGAGTGCGGCATCTGCGCAGCTTTTGGAAAATTTTGCTTGTGTTGCCGATTCTATCACGGTGTGGGCCCTAACTTATTGTAAAGTAAGCCAAAACGCGCTGCAGGTCGGATTCCGTTGAAGTGCCCCGACCGCATGATGACCGGCGGGAATTGCGTTGCGCGAAGGTGAAATCTGTAGGAATTCCCAGCATGATAGCGCATTTTTTGCAGTGCAGCAAGAAATCATCTGCATTGCCGCCAAACCGGAGCAGCGGGCCCGGGTCTGGATCAGGCGGATTCGGCGGATTGCTTATCGGCGTCTCGGTGGCCCGATGAGGTTTTGTGGCCGGAGCCGGTAGGGCCCGGTACAGCTATGAGCCAGTAGACCAGGCCGCCGACAAATCCTGCGGCGACAAAGGCCATAAGCGCGTATTCGTTGACGATCGTGGGCTGGCCGGATTGCTCGACGGCTGATTGCGCGAAAAATCCCAGCACCGCGATGGCGATGCCGGTGCTTACGTAGAAGACGGGATTTCGAAGGCCTCGCGCCGCGCCAAAGACCGCTGCAATCAAGGCCAACGGGAAGGCGAAAACTGCAAAATGTGTGGCAGCCGCCAAGGCGAGTAGGCCAGCTGACGACAGACTGTTCGTGAGTGCGTTGCCGGACAGCTCGATGAAGTCGGTTGGCGGCATGACGAAAGCAACAGTCGTAAAGCCGGCTGCGATGCATGCCAGTGCGAAGGCCAGAAGAATTCTGATCGCTGTGCTGAACACTCAAGTGCTCTCCTAAATTTCAGAGCCGGTATGTGTTGTTGCAACCGGTAGCATGCAGCTCTTTAGTTCAAAGCGACTTGGAAAAACAGGTGGTTTCCCCAAAATCCTTTGTTTGGACTGGATGAGTTGAATGCTTTTTATTCAAGCGGTGCGTCCAGCAAGCAACCAGTAAAGCAGGCCGCCTGCAAAGCCTGCCGCGGCAAAAACCTGCCACAGGATGATATTCGCCATGCCCTGATCGGCGGTCGCTGTGAAGTTCGCCATTAACGGGATTGCCGCAAGTGCGAGACCGCCTGCGACGATGTAATAAATGGCTGATCTTATGCGTGCGACCTCGCCGATGATTACGGCGGCGATTGCCGGAATAATGGATGCGCCTGCGGCAAGCGTAAAACTGTCCAGCGCGAATGTGACAATTGCCGAGATCTTTTCCGCCTCATCGCCTGTCCGGTAGACCTCTTGCGTGATGCGCTCCAGCGATAACGTGGCCAGAACGAAAACACTCAGGATAGCGGATAGCAGGAATGCGATTGGCACGAGGATCATGCGGCCCAGTGTTTTCCAAAACATCGTCTCAGCGGCTCCTCGTAAGTTCGGCGTGGCGACCGTTTTAGTCGTTCGTATCAGATTGCTTTACCTGTTCGGTGGATTTGTTGCCACCGCGCGCAGGCCGTTCGGCCGCCCTTAGTTTGATGGAAGCCGATTTGAGCTGGCCGCAGGCTGCGAAAATGTCGCGGCCGCGCGGCGTGCGCACCGGGCTTGCGTAACCGGCCTTGTTGACGACTTCGGCGAAGCGCTCGATTTGTTCCCAATCGGAGCACTCGTATCGGCTGCCCGGCCACGGGTTGAATGGAATGAGGTTGATCTTCGCCGGGATACCTGAGAGCAACCGAACCAGTTCGCGTGCCTCGGCCAAGCTGTCGTTGATGCTTTTGAGCATGACGTATTCGAATGTAATGCGCCGAGCGTTGGTCAGGCCGGGGTAGTTGCGACAGGCGTTCAGCAGCTCATCAAGCGGGTACTTTCGATTAATGGGCACAAGCACGTCGCGCAATTCATCGCGGACGGCGTGCAATGAAATGGCGAGCATGGTGCCGGTTTCCTCGCCCCATCGGGCGATCTGCGGTACTAAGCCCGACGTTGAAAGCGTGATGCGGCGTTTGGAGACGGACAGTCCCTCGCCGTCGGCTGCAACCTCCATGGCGTCGCGAACGTTTTCGAAATTGTATAGCGGTTCACCCATGCCCATCAGGACGATGTTGGTGATCTTGCGATCGGAGGAGGGCAGGAGGCGGCCGTCGTCGGGCGGAGCAGCTCCGGGCCAGTCGCCTATACGGTCGCGTGCAAGCAGAATCTGACCGACGATTTCACTTGCTTCGAGATTGCGAACGAGACGCTGTGTGCCGGTGTGACAGAAGGTGCAGTTCAGTGTGCAGCCGACTTGACTGGAAATGCACAACGTGCCGCGGTCGGCCTCGGGTATGTAGACCGTTTCGATTTCGGGTGCTTGGGCCTCGTTGCCGCGACGGGGAAGCCGCAATAGCCATTTGCGGGTGCCGTCGACGCTGACCTGTTCGCTTACGATTTCTGGCCGGGCAAGAGAGTGATGTTGGATCAGCTCGCCGCGTAAGTCTTTGGACAGGTCGGTCATGTCGTCGAAAGAGCGGGCGCCGCGCGCATAAATCCAGCTGTAGATCTGGCTGACGCGCATGCGCTGCTGCTTTTCGGGGACCTTAAGGGCGGCAAGGCTTGCGCGCAGCCTGGCCTTGTCCAAGCCGGCAAGTGTCACAGGTAGGCCATCGTGCGTATCGCCAAGTGTTGCGACAGTCGATTGTGCTTGATGTTCTGCCGCCGATGGCATGCGTGTTAAATTCCTTTGGTGCGGCTTGATTGCTTTCAAACATGCGAGCGGCCGCAGAGGCGTTACGTGATGTGAGATGTTAAGGCCTGTTGTCCCTTAAAGGATGAATTTCGACAAATCAGCGTTCTTAGCAAGGTCGCTGACCCGTGACGTGACATATTCGGCATCAATCGTAATGGACTGACCGGAGCGGTCGGAGGCTTCAAAGGAGACTTCATCCAAGACGCGCTCGAATACGGTTTGCAGCCGGCGTGCACCGATATTCTCAACTGAGGAGTTCACCTCAACGGCAGTGTCGGCAATGGCGTCGACAGCGTCGTCGGTGATGACGAGCTCCAATCCTTCTGTCGCCATCAGGGCAACGTACTGCTTGATAAGACTTGATTCGGGTTCGGTCAGGATGGCGCGGAAGTCCTCACGTGTGAGTGGTTGCAGCTCGACACGTATTGGCAATCTGCCCTGAAGTTCGGGCAACAGGTCCGATGGCTTGGCAACATGAAAGGCGCCCGACCCGATAAAGAGGATGTGGTCGGTTTTGACCGTGCCGTGCTTGGTGGCGACCGTCGTGCCTTCGATCAACGGTAGGAGATCGCGTTGCACACCTTCGCGCGATACATCGGCATTGCCAGTTTCGCGGCGCGAGGTGATCTTGTCGATCTCGTCGAGAAAGACAATGCCGTTGTTTTCGACCGCGCTGATTGCTTCGACGGTGATCTGATCGTGGTCGATCAGATTGTCGCTTTCTTCAGCGACCAGCATCTCGTGACTGTCGGACACGGTTACGCGGCGCTTTTTTGTGCGTCCGGCAAAAGCCTTGCCAAGCATGTCGCCGATATTAATGGCACCAATCGACCCCCCTGGCGCGCCGGGAATATCGAACATGGGGATGCCCGATGTCGTGTCGGCAACCTCAATTTCAATCTCTTTATCGTTGAGTTCGTTGTTGCGCAGCTTGCGGCGGAACGATTCGCGTGTTCCAGACTGGGCGCCGGGCCCAACGAGTGCATCCAGCACGCGCTCTTCCGCGGCCTGTTCTGCTTTGGCGCGGACTTCCTTGCGCTTGACGTCACGCACCAAATTGATGCCGATCTCCACGAGATCGCGAACAATGCTCTCGACGTCGCGTCCGACGTAGCCGACCTCTGTGAATTTCGTTGCCTCGACCTTGAGGAACGGGGCGCCTGCGAGCTTGGCTAGCCGACGCGAAATTTCGGTTTTGCCGACGCCGGTGGGGCCAATCATCAGGATGTTTTTGGGCAAGACTTCTTCACGCATCGGTCCTTGTAGTTGCTGCCGGCGCCAGCGGTTCCTAAGCGCGATGGCGACAGCGCGTTTGGCGTCGTTCTGGCCGATAATGAAGCGGTCGAGTTCGGAGACGATCTCACGCGGAGAGAAATTGGTCATTTGATTTAATCTGTTGTCCTTGTCGGTGTCGGTACTTTGTTGCGAATTGTTATGATGAGATTGCGCGGTCCATGTCGTGCCGGCTGGCGGTGTCAGGCTGAGACGAACTTGAGACCAATGATGCAGCCAATCAAAAGTGTCAGGAACACAAGTCGCAACGTTGTGAAAGGTTCGCCGTAAAAAGCAAGACCGATCAGCGCTGTTCCTGCCGCGCCGATTCCGGTCCATACCGCATACGCCGTGCCCAGTGGAATGTCGGAAATTGAGCGTTGCAGAAAGTAGAAGCTCATGATGCCGACGGCAAAGAAACTCACCGTTGGCGCAACGCGTGTCAGGCCGTCGGTATAGCGGAACAATGTCGTCGCTATGATTTCGAGGCCGCCAGCGGTCATTAGATAAATCCACGCCATTGCGTATCAAGTCTCCGGCAAAACAAGTCTGGACGGGCGTTATTTGGATGCGAGTGTTTCGACGACGATATTTTCATTTGTGTAGACGCATATCTCGCCGGCGATGCGCATTGCGGCCCGCGCGATCTCTTCGGCCGACAAGGGTTGCTCAACGAGCGCGCGGGCTGCGGCCAGAGCATAGTTGCCGCCAGAACCTATGCCCATGACATGGTCTTGGGGTTCTAAAACATCGCCTGTTCCGGTCAGCACCAATGTTACTTCCGGGTCTGCAACAATCATCATTGCCTCCAGGCGGCGCAGGTAGCGGTCGGTCCGCCAGTCCTTTGCAAGTTCCACGGCGGCGCGCATCAATTGACCCGGGTACTGTTCAAGTTTCGCCTCCAGGCGCTCAAACAGCGTGAATGCGTCAGCGGTGGCGCCAGCGAAGCCGGCAATGACGTCTCCCTTGCTTAACCGGCGCACTTTGCGGGCATTTGATTTTATGATGGTTTGGCCAAGGCTTACCTGGCCATCGCCGGCGATCACAACCTGGCCGTCCTTTCGGACCGTCAGAATAGTGGTGGCGTGCCAGGATTGGGGGACTGTGGTTGTGTCTGGGTGCTGCGGCATGGCTCGGATTAACAACAATTGAAGGGCTGGGTGATAGGGTCCCGGAGGGCATACGGCCGGCTGGTGGCTGCTGGCAAGCCAAATTGCCTTATTGATGGGCTCTGGTGCCGGTCCGGATGGCGATGCAATAGGTGTCGGCACGACGCCAGCCCGGTGCCGATCTGCCCTATGCAGGTAGTCGCTGGCTTATGGATTTTCAATTCGCCAAAGCTGGAAGGCGCGGGAACGACCTGTTAAAGGCTTGCCTTTGGGCGAATGAGAAATTGTCAACGAGGTCAACTAAGTGGGCACTCCACGGACGAAGCAAATCAGCAGACAGGCAACCCTGAGCCGCAAGACAAAGGAAACTGATATTTCCGCCTCCGTCGATCTGGACGGCACGGGCGATTACGATATCAGCACCGGAATTGGGTTTCTCGATCATATGCTGGAGCAGCTGGCGCGCCACTCGCTCATCGATATCAAGCTAAAGGCGCAAGGCGATCTACACATCGACTTTCACCACACGACGGAGGATTCCGGGATCGTGCTGGGTCAGGCTGTGGCTAAGGCGATGGGCGACAAACAAGGTATTTCGCGCTACGCGGACGTGCACCTGCCGATGGATGAAACGATGACCCGTGTGGCAGTGGATGTTTCGGGCAGGCCTTATCTCATCTGGGACGTTCAGTTTTCGCAGCCGAAAGTCGGCGACATGGATACCGAACTTTTTCGCGAGTGGTTCCAGGCGTTTGCTCAAAATGCCGGGATCACGCTGCATGTCGCCAACCTTTATGGCGACAATAACCATCATATTGCCGAGACTTGCTATAAAGGTCTGGCGAGAGCTTTGCGTTCAGCATTGTCGGTGGATCCGCGCCAGGAAGGCCGTGTGCCGTCGACGAAGGGAACGCTTGCAGGATGATACTGTCCGCCTGGAAAAACACGGAGGCTTCGCGGTTGGTCGTTTGTACGGTGCATGAACTGCCGAATGCTCCTGCGGACCGCATTGAGCGGGCTGAACGGTTGGTTTTTGTCAAGGACGGGTTCAGTTGGGTTGCGGCGCTGTTCACGCCGTTCTGGCTTCTCGCAAACCGGATGTGGGTGGTGTTTGCCGGCTACATGGTGTTGTTGACGCTCGTTTCGGTTGTTCTGGACCAATATGGCCTGCGGCAGGAGTGGCTCGGGCTTGTCAATCTCGCGGTCGGAGTGATCTTCGGCTTCGAAGCTGATTCGCTGAAGCGTTGGACGTTGGAGCGATACGGCGCGGAGGCTGTCGGTACCGTTGCCGGGCGCTCGATGGCCGAGTGCGAACGGCGCTTTTTCGATGACTGGCTGCCGCGCCAGCCTGTGTTGCGGACATTGCACGAACATGAAGACGTGCCGCCCGATCTGGCGGGTCTGGGGCAAATGCAAAGTTCTGGTCCGGCCGAAGGGCGGGCCAAACAAAAGCAAGGGCGTTGGCTACAGCAGCTCTTCGCCCGTTGATATTCTCCAATAAGCTTATTACACCCGCTTATTCGCCGGCGGCGCTTTGTAAGTGCCGCGCCTGTTGACGGGCCTACTCAACATAAGAAGCACTCGAAGCGATATGCAAAGCGTCGTTGTTATCGACTATGGCTCGGGCAATCTCCATTCAGCGGGTAAGGCCTTGGAACGTGCCGCGCGCGAACACGAGATTCCATCGCGCATTGCCGTGACATCGGACCCGCGGGACGTGCAAGATGCGGACCGTATCGTATTACCGGGCGTCGGGGCCTACAGGGACTGCCGCGATGGGTTGGCGTCGATCGATGGAATGTTGGACGCAATTACAAATGTTGTGCGCGCCAAGACGCGGCCGTTTCTTGGCATTTGTGTCGGCATGCAGCTGATGGCCGATCGTGGCTTGGAGTTTGGCGAGACGGAAGGGTTCGGCTGGATATCAGGCGAGGTGAGCGCCATCGTTCTTGATGATCCCGACCTTAAGATCCCGCACATGGGTTGGAACACGCTGGAACAGTTGCGGCCGCATCCGCTACTTGATGGCATTGCCACCGGCAAACAGGGCTTGCATGCCTATTTCGTGCACTCCTACCACCTGGTGGCTCAGAACGACGGCGATGTTATCGCGCGGACAAACTATGGCGGGCGGGTCACCGCGATGGTTGGGCACGACAATATTGCCGGTACCCAATTCCACCCGGAGAAGAGCCAAGCGCTGGGTTTGAAATTGCTCGCTAATTTTTTGAAGTGGGCGCCTTAGGTTTTGTGTCATGTGCTATTCGGCGCTGTCACGCCTGCACGTTCATTACGTCTCACGGTGGCTAATCTGCGCCTTGCGGCGCAGGCCACCTCCGACGGGGCGGCGCAACGCGCCGGGTCGCTTTGCTCCCCGACTGCTGCGCAGTCGCGTCCCAATACATGCGGCGACTGCGACGGCATCGTGCTGAAAGTGCATTTCCAAGACGACGCCTACCGCGACGGCGGGAGGTTCCCACGGTGGAGGAAAATGCGCTGCGAGGGTTGCAGCGAGTGATCCGGTTAGTGCTGAGTTGACCGCCGCGCCCGTGGGCGGAGCCGTGGGCGTCGGCGCATAGCGGCCTGATCAGCTGGCTTCGGCGTATTCGATTTCTTCCGTATCGTAGGCAGGCGCATCGTCGTTTGATTGGAAGGCCACAACGTTGGCCGCTTCCGACAGCGCTTCTGCGAGATCATCGACATACGTCGTTGGACGTTGACGGAACCAGCGAAGAGCCGTGTTGGTCAACGTTGCCTTGTCTTCGACCGCCTGCACGATAAGGCCATCGTTGTCATCGAGGTGGTCTGCCAGGCAGGCCTGGATTTCGCGCAGCTTGCGCTTGGTCGTCACATACCAAGTCTGCTCTAGAGGGCGGGCCCAGCGAAGACCGAGACCCATGATCGTCTCTGCGAGCGCATGCTTCTTCTCGGAAGGGGCGGCGAGGTCGTAGGAGATGAGGTATGTGCGCATCGTGAGGTCTCTTTCGTGGTCGGGTGTGTGCGGGGGAGAGATACGCAGTACGAAGAGATCTCCAGAGAGGGGTGTACAGTGTTTTCAACGGGTTAGTCTGTTCCCGTTGGGGAGTTTTAAGGTGTTCCGTGATTGGAACGTAAGAAGAACATAAGTGGGAATCAATTCGATTGTCCAGCAGAAAGTTCGATTTTTGTTCTCATGGCGCTAAGGGATTGAAATTGCGACTTTCATGCTGCGGTGAAGTGGTTTTGAGAGGAGAGAATTAAGCCTCCGTATCCTCAAATAGGGCCAGCTGATCGGGCGACGCGCTACGCGAGGGTATGCGCTGGTGCACTCCGAAATCGACGCGGTCCATCAGGCCGGGGTAGCGTTCCTCAAAGACTTTAAGGGCCTGGTCGCGGCTCGCTGGAAAACGCTTTCCCTCCCAGATCTCGTATAGCCGGCGCGGGTCGCAGCCATAACGGCGGAGGAGATCGGTGCGGCGGATATTGAGCCAGCGTGCGATCCAGATATCGATCGCCTCGTTTTTGGTGATGGTGCGGGGCTTCGGTGCCGGTTCGCTGATCAGTGACAATGACATGGCAGGACAAGACTCAACTATTCTGCGCGTCGCATTCGATGCTTGACGCGGAGGAGGGTTTCACTCTTTGTTCGCGCTGAATAATAGCGATCTGATGGCCGGATGCGAATTCGGTTTGGTCAGGGCCAAGAACTTTTGAAAGGCAGGACGCTTTGATCCTCTTCCCAGCGATCGATTTGAAAGACGGTCAATGCGTGCGTTTGAAGCTTGGCGAAATGGACCAGGCGACGGTATTCAACGACGACCCTGCGGCGCAGGCGGCGATTTTTGAATCGCAGGGGTTTGAGTGGCTGCATATCGTTGATCTTAATGGCGCGTTCGAGGGCCGGCCGGTGAACGGTGCGGCGGTCGATGCGATATTGCAGGCGATCAAAATGCCGGCGCAGTTGGGCGGCGGTATTCGCGATCTTGCGACGATCGAGATGTGGATTTCCAAGGGAGTGCGTCGCGTGATCCTGGGCACGGTTGCTGTGCGCAACCCCGAATTGGTGCGCGAAGCCTGCGCCAAGTTTCCCGGCCGGATCGCAGTTGGTATCGACGCCAAGGGCGGCAAGGTTGCGGTGGAGGGCTGGGCGGAGACGTCAGAGCTTACGGCAGCCGACCTGGCGTCGCGGTTCGAAGATGCCGGTGTGTCCGCGATCATCTACACCGACATCGACCGCGATGGCGTTTTGAAGGGATTGAACCTGCCCGCGACGCTGGCGTTAGCGGAGGCCACGTCTATCCCTGTAATCGCGAGCGGCGGGCTGGCTTCAATGGACGATATCAGGGCGCTCGCCAGCCCGGAGTGCCAAAAACTCGAAGGTGCGATCACGGGGCGGGCGCTTTATGACGGCCGCATCGATCCAAATGAAGCATTGAGTGTACTTGCTGCGGCGTAGTGTGTTTGAACGTTTTGGCCGCGCCGGTTTTTGCCGTTTCACTCTCGCAGACCCGCCTTCTCAAGTCCTTGCATCAGGTGGGCGAGATCATCGGGCGCCGCATTCCATTTTTCCAATTCGGTTTTGGCTTGGAAGTCAGGCTTGAGTTTGAAGATTCGTTTTGCGGATTCTGCTGCTTCGGGCCGTTCGAGCTGGCCTAGGGCAGCGGTGTTCAAAAGATGAGTCCAGTAGAAACCTGGCATTGCCGCGCGCTCTACGTCGGCGAGCGTCGCTTCATACTCGCGTGCGTTGTAGTGGTAGCGGGACGAAGTAAAGTAATACCAGCCGGGGTGTAGTGGGTTTAGCCGCCGAGCACGTATCGACAATTCCATTCCGCGTTCGAACCGGCCCATGAAGGCGTAGAAATGGCCGATGTCGGCCAATGTTTCGGGGTCGTTCGGATTCAAGCTAAGGGCAAGTTCCGCCTCTGCCTCGAACTTGTCGTTCTGCCGGCGGAAGAAGTGAACGATTGCGAGCCAGCAATGCGCATAGGCGTTCTGCGGGTCAAGCTGGGTTGCTTTTTCCGCCATTTGTAGCGCGCGGCCGATGGGGTCGGGTCGCGGGTTGGTGTCGAAGCGGTGTTCGGCGAGATAAACGTTTGCGAGCAGCGCGTGCGCGTCGGCATAGGCCGGGTCTTTCTCGACGGCTGCTTCCAGAAGATCGCGGGCTTCTGCATGGGCGTCTGCACTCAGCAGGGATGTGTAGCGGCGCGCTCGCAAAACACAGTCATAAGCGTCGAGCTCGGCAGCACTCTTCTTTAGTGCACGCTGAAGGGCAACATCCTGGATTTTGACGCCGAGGGTTGCAGCAATTGTGCGGGTGACTTCGTCCTGGACGGCGAAGATGTCCTCCATTTCACGGTCGAAGTTGTCGGCCCAGAGGTGCATGCCCGTCGTGGCATCGATGAGTTGTGCGGTGATGCGCACGCGGCCTGCGGCACGGCGCACACTGCCTTCGACGATGTAGGCGGCGTTCAACCTGGCGCCAAGCTCGGACATGTTCACAGCCTGGTCCTTGAATTGAAATGCGGTTGAACGCGCAATGACGAGCAGTTCGCGAAAGCGCGATAGATTGGTGATGATGTCTTCCGTGAGGCCATCGGCGAAGTACTCGTCGACACCAGCGCTCAGGTTCTTGAATGGCAGGACCGCAAGTACAGGTCGGTCGGAGGTTGGTTGCTGCGCGGCAAATGTCTGGGCGTTATGAGTATGCTTTTGATGCGTTTTAGCTTCAGTGCCGCTCGCGCCAGCAGCACGAGAGTGTTCATCGCTGGTTGGATCCGGTCCATCTGCAACGTCTGCGGTGAATTGAAATCCGCGGCCACGTACGGTGCGGATGTAGCTTTGGTTGTTGCCGCTATCGTCTAACGCTTTTCGCGCGTGTTTGATGCAACTCGATATGGTCGCGTCCGAGACGATGCGTCCTTTCCAAACAGTCTCGATGATTTCTTCGCGGCCGATAACTCGGCCGGGATTGGCGCTGAAGAAGGCAATAAGATCGAAGACGAGCGGTTCGACGTGGCGGATCGAACCCTTGTGCTTCAACTCGAAGCTTTCGGTGTTGAGTTCGAAATCGTCGAACCTGTAGAGCATCGCATCCTCAGTCAACGCGGCTTCAACCACGTCTTTGGGTCTTCACACAGCCCGTGATCGCATCGCCTTGGCAGGCTCGACGTGGGCTCAGGGCAGCTTAGACCGTGGCGCCTAAGCGTTCCAGAACGTGCAGGTCAGTTGGCCCAGGAAATCTCCACGTAAAGCCCCTGAATTCCCCTAGCCGTCTTCAAGCAGGCGGCGGTCATGTTTGGCACAACGTCAGCATCAGACGAACAGGAAACGACCCCGTCACTCTATAGCGAGGGTGGCCGTAGCAGGATCAAAAAAGGTGGGAATTATGAACGCGATAACCGAGATCAACACGACGCCTGATTTTGAAGCCGTCAAGATGAAGCAGAATGCGACGTGGGCATCAGGCGACTACGCAAAAATCGGCGTTACGCTCCAGATCGTGGGTGAAGACCTGGCCGAAGCATTGGACCCTACACCAGGTGCGCAGGTTTTGGACGTGGCGGCAGGCAATGGCAACGCAACGCTCGCCTTTGCGCGGCGCTGGTGTGAGGTTACTTCGACCGACTATGTTGATGCGTTGCTGGCGCATGGACGGGCAAGGGCGCAGGCAGAGTCGCTCGACGTCAAATTCCAGATCGCGGATGCTGAAGCGCTGCCATTCGAGAATGCCGAATTCGATGCCGTTGTTTCGACGTTTGGCGTCATGTTTGCTCCTAATCAGGAGGCTGCTGCACGCGAATTGTTGCGTGTTTGCCGTTCAGGCGGAAAGGTCGGTTTGGCCAACTGGACGCCTGACGGATTTATCGGGCGCCTGTTCAAGACGGTCGGAAAACATGTGCCACCTCCGGCTGGCATCAAGTCGCCTGCGTTGTGGGGTGATGAAGGCTGGATTGGGAATGCCTTCGCTGCTCACGCAGCTTCCATTGAGGTCGAGCGTCGCCAGTTTGTTTTCCGTTATCACTCGCCGCGCCACTTCGTTGAATTCTTCCGCACCTATTACGGCCCAGTACACAAGGCTTTTCTAGCCCTGGATGCAAAGGCGCAGGCGGCATTCGACGCAGACCTCCATGCAACGATTGCAGAATTCAACACGGCTAACGATGGCTCGATGCGTGTGCCGGCGGACTACGCGCAAGTCATCATCACTAAGGCCTAGTGGGGAAGAACACCGCAACTTCGCAAACTGAAATTCAATCAAGGAGATTGGAAAATGACCAGCACCAACCACATCAAGCGATTGAAAGTTGCCTTGAGCATTCTGCCGGTTGTAGCCGGCGTGATCTTCATGAGCGTGAGCGCAAGTGAAGCTGGCAACAACCGTGAGTATTACCGTTGCGCCAAGTTCAGCATGTCAGTGTTGAATGCGTGCCTGGATACTGCACGCAGGGATAGGAATAAAAAGCGCCAATGCCACCGGCACTATCAGGACAATCTGGTGCGCTGCCAGGCCGCTGCGCGTTAGAAAGCCCCGGCCAGCTGGTCTGCCATTGCCAGGCTGGCCCCCGCGGACTTCCCCCCAAAGTCCGTTAGCGGCAAGCGGTCCCCTCCCCGCTTGCCGCTTTATTTATGATCTAGAATTTTACCGCAAACCAGACTTGCCCGGCGGACATGTCTGGGCTACCTGGAAGCCATGCTGAAAGTACGTGTCATTCCCTGCCTCGACGTCAAAGACGGACGAGTCGTCAAGGGGGTCAACTTTGTCGATCTCATCGATGCCGGCGACCCTGTAGAAGCTGCTGCCGCCTACGATGAAGCGGGCGCGGACGAGCTTTGTTTTCTCGACATCACGGCAAGCCACGAAAACCGCGACACGATCTTCGATATCGTGGAGCGAACGGCGGAACGCTGTTTTATGCCCCTGACGGTCGGTGGAGGCGTGCGCACGGTTGAGGACATACGAAAACTCCTTGAGGCAGGTGCGGACAAAGTCTCGATCAACACAGCCGCCGTCTTCGACCGGTCGTTTGTGAAGGTCGCCTCGGAGAAGTTTGGCGCGCAGTGCATTGTTGTCGCGATCGATGCCAAGAAGGTGTCGGGTGAGGGTGAGCCGGAACGCTGGGAGATCTTTACCCACGGTGGGCGCAAGCCGACAGGGATCGATGCAGTGGAATACGCCAAAGAAGTCGTAGCGCTGGGTGCAGGCGAGCTTTTGCTGACGTCGATGGATCGCGATGGAACCAAGGCGGGCTTCGATTTGCCGCTTACACGGGCGATTGCCGATGCGGTAAGCGTGCCGGTAATAGCATCAGGTGGTGTGGGGACTTTGGAGCATATGGTCGATGGTGTCCGGGAGGGGCACGCCAGCGCGGTTCTGGCGGCGTCGATCTTTCACTTCGGAACCTACTCTATTGGAGAAACCAAGCGGTTTATGGCCGATGCGGGATTGGCAATGCGTCTTGATGGCGTTTGATGAGCGCCGGTTTTGGGGGGTTGCGCCGGCAAGCTAGATGCACCCAAAAAATCCATTTTTGACGCGCTTGAATTCGTGCGGGGAGTGTTCGACACTCTGGCCCTGAAAAAGTGGCGTGAACGCCGGCTATAACCTGAGGTGCCTCATGAAACGTCTGATCGGTCTCATCATCCTCGTTGCAGTAGGATTTTATGTCATTTGGCCGGCATTCTCCGGATATCAGATTCACGCGGCACTGGAGGCGTCGGACCCGGCTGCGTTGGAACGCAAGGTGGATTTCGTCAGCGTGCGCCGCTCGATGCGTGAGCCGGTGATGGCACATGTGGACAAACGCGTTACCGACGTCATGAAAAACCTCGGGCCGGCGACAAATGTCGTTGGTGCGCAAATTCCGCGTGAACGTATCGGTCAAATTATCGACGGCGCACTTTTGGAAGTCATCAATGCCAAAAAGCTGGTCAGTATCTATGCGAACCGTGGTGACCTCTCGTTGGAGATCCAGAAGGCGGTCTTGAACCAGATCAACAAGATGGGCGGCATTAATGCACTGTTGCAAATTGCCGCCAAGGGTGGTGGTGCGGGTGAGAGCGGCGGCGCCAGTAATAGCGGTGGCGGGATCGACCTAAGCGAGGGTATTGGTGGTCTCTTCGAAAACGAAAAGGTGCGTGAAGTTATCGGCGAAGTTGCGGGAAAGATCGGTCTCGACGCGGGCAAGCTGGGCGCCAAATTGTTTCCTGAGCTTGGCGGTGGAGCTTCGGGTGGCCCTGTGAGAACGGTTGGTGAGCCGAGCGAATCGAAGCGGAGGACAAAGTCATCGTTTGGGCTTGGCAATATCAAAACCTTCGGGTTTGCCGGTCCGCTGGGTTTGCAAATGGGCGTTGCCCGCTCATCTTCGGCCAAGGAGGCTGAAGTCACCGGTCAGATTAACTTCCAAGATTTCGATTGGAAGGTAACGAAGATCACGCCCAATCTTGGCGCGTAGGTTTTTCAATCTGATACGTTGGCGGCTTGATATTCTTCTGCCGCAGTCCCTTCTCGCTTTGCACAGTTTGTTTTCGCACACGCTGCTGTTCCTCGGCCCAACGGCCTCGGGCAGCTGCGCGGGCGCGCGGCAAAGCCGCGGGTCGCCTTGCTCCCTGTTGTGCCAGTCAGCACGCACAACCCACGCAAGGATACCTCCCGCCGTCGCGGCAGCCGTCGTGTCGAAGACGCGCCTCCAGCACGATGGCGTCGCGATCCGCGGGCTCGAAGGCCCGAGCAAAGCGAGGAATAACCCGAGAGCAAATCCGGTCCACGCGTGGGACCAAATTCGAGGCAAGCAGCGGCAAGTCCATTCGGTGGATTGGTTCTCTATTGGATTGGTTGCGTGCGGATTCGCCTCTCTATAACTCAAATTTTTTCATGTAAAACAGATGGTTAACTGACACTCTTGCTTCATGAACGGGAGCTGTATGCGCGCTTCAAGCACCATTCAGGAGGGGTGTTGTTTGCTTAGGGTCGGAACGGTGGCACGGGGCGCGTGACACCGAGGCAAAATGAAACTGCCGGGTGGAAGGACCAAGTCAGATGACACTTTCAAACAAGATTACCTCTTGCGTCGT
Organism: Hyphomicrobiaceae bacterium; assembly: GCA_965222485.1. Lineage (GTDB taxonomy): Bacteria > Pseudomonadota > Alphaproteobacteria > Rhizobiales > Hyphomicrobiaceae > CBDCUC01. Next base: position 118,271 of record CBDCUC010000040.1, on the reverse strand, counting down.
TGCTGCTGCCGTTGCGAGCGCGAGCTTTGTGCCACTTGCAGGCGCGGCGAACGCCGGTTGGCGCGACAATGGTCGCGACGTGCGCATCGTTGTCCGCAACGATGATCGCAAGTATCGCAGGTTGGCGCGGGCGGAACGCCGTGCAGAGCGACGTCGCGCGTTGCGTCGCGCAGAACGCCGGGCCGAGCGCCGTGCCGAACGCAGAGCAGCAAAGCGCTATCATCGATATCATGCGCGCAAGAAGAGGAAGGGTATCAACCCTGGTCTCGTGGCAGTCGGTATTCTTGCTCTGGGACTGATTGCAGCAAGTTCTGCTCATTCGCACAATCACGGTCACTAGGGAGCGCAGATCGACCTAGAAGTAGATTACAAGATTCCACAGCGCTTCCGCTCTCAGGCCGCAACGGCCTACTCCCAAGCGCAGTGACGCGGCCGAACCTGATCCCCCACAGGTTCGGCCATTTTTTTTGAACTTATTCAAGAACTCTTTTGCAACCGACTTACAACGAGCTTGGTGATCGCGTCATTCAGGATGGTGCGCTCTTCATTGCAGGGGTAGCCGTTTTGGTGTTCCAGGACTGGCGCGGCGCCCGGCGCGGCCGCGCCGTCCAGAACGAAACACTCGAAGGCGCGTGCAAACAATTCATGCGGCGTGGTGTGATAGCGTTGGCGATAGGGTAGCCGTGAATCGAGTACGCGCGCGGCGAAACGAAATTCCGGGGCTTCCAATACGGCGTCCCGCCATTCAAGTCCCCAAGACCAGGGCGCTCCATCGCAGCCCAGTCTAAAATCTATCACGTGGCCCATTTCATGTGGCAATGGGTTTGTCGAGCCGATGAGAGCCAACTGTCCAGTCGTTGGATTATAATGTCCTTCTTCGCCGTTTGCGGCGGTTGCATGCAACTGGATGTTTAGTGCTGGCAAAGTTGCCGCATCATTTTCCGACTCCCGCCAAACGCGACCCAGTTCTGATTCAGGCAGCTCTAGCGCTTCGCAAATCTGCTGCAAAGCGGATGCGATATCGCTTTCTGCGTCCTCCGGCGTCTGGCCGGTTGGTGCGGTATCAGGGTCGGGAATAAATGTTAGTTCGCTCAGTCCGAAACGATGCCGCGTAGACGCCAGGTCGATTTCGTTAAGATTATTTTGGTTTTGCATGTTGCTAATATAGGGTTCCAGCGGGTGAGTTGTAGTCTGTGGCGTGCAGGTTTGGCGGGAACATGCAAAGACAGATGGCCAGAGCAATATCATTTCAGATGTGGTCGCTCTTTTTGGCGGCTGCCGGCCTGTTTGCAGGCCTGGGTGCGGGTGCAGTGCCGGCGTCGGCAGACTACTGTGTTACCGGCGTTGCAGCTTATGATACCCTCAATGTGCGCGCTGGCCCTTCGACCGATTTCCATGTCGTATATGCTCTGAGGCCCGGACAGTGCGGCATTTCCGAGCCTTACGGATGCCGTGGATACTGGTGCAAGATCCGTGTTCGAGGAAAACGCGGCTGGGTGAATGCATACTATCTGCGCGAGGCCAGTAGATCGTTCGAGCGGGGGGCAGAGCCAAGGCAGCGGAAGCGCGATGGTCATTTCGATGGACCAGAGATTGACGGACATCGCTTAGATGCGCGGATGCGTGTCGGCGCGCTTGTGCGTACGCAGGAAACGGCCGACGAATTTTGTAAGGAGAACGGCTACGCCGGCATGGTTGAGTATGCGGTGACATCAGCTGCGACTTCGATTGCGATGGGTGATGGGCACGTTTTTCGCAATGCGCCTGATTCGAACACGGCCTACGATTATATTGTTTGCCAATAATGGCGCTTATGCCGGTTCGGCGGCTACCCTCTTTTTCTAAGAAATTCAGCGGTCGGTCTGCCTGGAAATATTGCATTTCAAGGATTCCGTGACCAAGAAGCGTACAGTCTGCGCGATGAGCCGAATGAAGACTGGATTGGTCGGATTTGTTGCGATTAAGCTAAGGCCGAATTTGGAGGAGCGCTAAAGAGGGCGATAGCGGCTCAATGACAACTCAGACCAGCGATGTGCCGCCAGCCGATGGTTTCCGTATCGGTTACGCCAAAGGGAAGGGCGCATTCCGCGTCTACATCTCTTGTGTGCTAAGCGCGGTTTTTGCAGTGGTGTGGATTACGCACGGCAGCGAAATTGCGCTGGTGCTCGCCGTTTTCTTCGGTGCAACGACCTATTACTTTTATCCGCTTATCGAAACCGAAAAAGTGCGGCTCGGAGCCGGCGAGCACGGCATTTTCATTGAGGGGTTCGGTGTCATTCCCTGGCGGTCGGTGAAGGATATCAGACTGAGCACATATGCTATTCGGTCGATCGATGTTAGTGAATTGCATATTGAATTGGCCAAGGCGCTGCCGGGCGCGCTTGTTGCCGATTGGAGGTCGTTGTCGTGGTTTCGACTGCTCATGAAGCTGCCATGGTCAATGCGGAGCGACAATGTCGTTCGCATAAATCTTGAGCCGTTTTCGGGAAAACCAGATGAGATACATCGCGCAATTGAACGCAACTGGCGATATTTCCGACAGTGATTGCGTGTATTTTGCTGAGGTAGCGGACTAGAAGCGTAGTCTGGCACCGGCGTGGCCGATCACGTTATAACTGTCGTCTTCGGCAACACCTTCGACCGAGCCATAGAGCGAAAGACCGCTATCGAATGAGATAGCGAGATCGGCACCTGCAAAACGACCAACCACGTCATCTTCGCCGCCAGGGTCAAACGATATGCCCTGGCCGAGAAGCGTGGCGTCTACACCGTCGCCGGAAAGTGTTGAACGGCCATCGACACCGATGCGGGGCGCAAACCTAACCTGCGTATCGCCGGAGGCAAAAGTCACTGGGAATGCTATTTGGAGGCGGCCTTGCAACGCGTGAATGTCACGGTCCGCGACGACTAGGTCATCGTCTGCTCCCGATTCGGCAAAACCATCAATGAAAAAGCCCAGATAGCGCGCGCGTGCACTTGGTTCGATTTTGAACCAGCCGAGATTTAGCTCAACTGTGGCAGCCAATTCCGGTGCAACATAGAAGCCATCGTAGTCTGCTTCGGCGGTTTGCAGTCCACCAGGGGCAAGGTTGTTTGCGACACGGCGCGTACGCTCATGATCGGTCGTGCCTGCCGAGAACAGCATGTCGAATGTGAAACTTCCGGACCGTGTGCTGGCGTATAGGCCGCCGAACAGGCTGTCGATGTCTTCTTCCTGGGTCCCGAATTCGTGCGCAACTTCGCCGTCAGACGTGCCGATGAACAAACCAGCGAAAAGGTTGCGGCCAATGCGTGCATCCAGCCCGCCGATCAGGCCCGTCAGTTGGTGATCGGCATCGATAGCCGCGCCGTCACCGTCCTGCTCACGCGACAGCGTGATGCCATGAGCCCAAATACTAAAGTTGCCATAGTGCGAGGGGCCGGAGCGCGACCTAGGGCCCACGTCGCCGCGGCCAAGGTACATCTGGCCCGGTGGCGTGGACAGCGCGGGGCCTGAGTGGTTCGTGCCGTGATCTGAGTGCAGGCGGCGGAGGCGGTGGTATATCGTGTTGAGGCTAGCGTCCGCGATGTCGGTTACGATCTCGTCGGTCATTGCAAACAGTGTCGGGTCGACCACTGCCACGCGGTTTCCGTCGACCGCAAATGGGGCGCCATTCGTGACAATCACCTGAGGACGTGTGGCAAACGTATTGGCGATGCTCAGCCCGTTGCCGACAACGAGTGTGTTCGTGCCACCGCCTAGGTCTATGGCGCCTTGGATTTTCGAGCCTGCGAGAAGTGTTAGTGTCGTATCGACGCTGCCGGTTTCGAGGATGGCGGGGCCATTTCGACCCATGATCGTGCCGCTGTTGGTCAGGTCCTTAAGTTCGTCGGCGACTATGCCGCTATTTTTGCCAATAATCGTGCCGGCATTGGTCATCTTATCGATAATGGTGGTCATGACGCCGGCGTCGCCACCGGTGATCGTGCCCGTGTTGATCATATTTTCAAACGCGAACGCATTGATACCGTCGCCAAGTTCGCCATTGATTATGCCATCGTTGACCAAGCGTCGAATGGTGTTGGCGTTGATGCCGTTTAACCTGCCTGAAATCGTTCCAGTGTTATTGATCGTGGCCAGCTCGCCGTCTGCGAAAATGCCGTCGGAGCCGTTACCGGTCGCATTAACGAAGCCGTTGTTTGTAATGACTGCGAAGTTGCCGATGGACGAGATGCCTGCAGCGTTGTCGCCGGTCACAACAATTGCACCATCGTTGGTGATTGTTGCGTTGGCGCCTTGCGAAAACACACCGTTGAAGCCGTTTCCGCTCGCTCTGATTGTGCCAGAGTTTTGTAAGGTCTGATCTGCGGCGTTCATGGAGACGGCGTTGCCTGCGCCGCCATTGTCGACTGTGCCATCAGATTGGATCAGGCCGGTGTCACCAGGATCGCTTAGCACCTGCGGTCCGACCGTCGTGCCTGACAGTACAGTAAAGTCGGCGGCCATTGCGGGAACGTTCGAGGACGCTGCAGCGATCGCGAGGACGACGCTTAAGACGGAAGCGTGCGAGAGGTGCGGGCATGTGTTTGGTTGTGTCGCGGTCTGGAGGTTATTCTTTGCGCGTGCGCTCTGATGACGTGTGCACTTAGAATGACACTTACCTGTCCACTTAGTTACGTTTGACCAACTCAATTTTCGCAACCTCATCCACATACTTAAGCCCGACACGACAACCTCGTTGAAGTACTCGAAGCGGAGCCTAGGTGATTCGGCCAAAGTCGAGCATTTGAAACACACCGATTGGGCGTGTCCTGAGGGCCAGCAGTGCACGAGTTGTGTACTACCGGTGCATAAGGCTATGCGATTATGCCTGGGGCAATTGGCGTGTGTTCACAAGCCCTGGGCACCTAATGATTGGGAATAATTCTTACTTTTCAATGCGTTCTGAGGCTGTGAAGCCACAGTTTTGGCTACCCTTTTACGGCAGGCGTCTTGTCCTTAAAGAGGCATAGATCCGCAATCGGGCAGCGGTAGCACTCGGGCTTGCGTGCTTTGCAGAGGTAGCGGCCATGCAGGATGAGCCAATGATGGGCCGGTACTGCATGCTCTTTTGGGATTACCCTTAGCAAGTCTTCCTCGACGGCAAGGGGGGTCTTGCCGCTCGACAGCCCAATGCGGTTGGAAACGCGAAAGACATGGGTGTCAACCGCCATGGTTGGCTCGTTGAAACAAACGTTCATGACGACGTTTGCCGTTTTGCGACCGACGCCGGGTAGCGTCTCCAACGTGTCTCTATCGCGCGGTACTTTTGAGCCAAAGTCGGAAATGAGTTTGGCGCTAAGCGCGATGACGTTCTTTGCTTTGTTGCGATAAAGACCAATTGTCTTGATGTAGTCGCGCACTTTGTCTTCGCCAAGTGAAAGCATTTTTTCCGGAGTGTCCGCGATCTTAAACAATGGACGGGTCGCTTTGTTGACACCGGCGTCGGTGGCTTGAGCTGAGAGAACAACGGCGACAAGCAGGGTGTATGGATTGACTGACTCAAGCTCGCCCTTTGGCTCGGGCTCAATTTGAGAGAAGCGATCGAAAATTTCCTGAATTTGCGCAGCCGAGAGCTTGGATGCGCGGCGGCGTGTGCGCGAAGCCTTCGATTTGTTGCTCTTGGACGCGGTTTTAGTTTTTGCTGACTTCGCTGTCTTGGCCTTGCTGGCCACGCCTTTTGCCGGCGGTTTTGCTGTGCGCGTGCGGGTTTTCGTGCTTTTCTGAGGTTTCTGGCGAGCCATATTAAAGGGCCTTCATCCTGCCGGGAAATCTGATTAAGCTACTAGCTATGAACGAGGCAAAAGATCAATCGCAGGCTGACGGCACATTCAAAGCGATCCTCACCCCGTATCGGTCGCTGAGCCCGCGTGGGTTCGTGGTCCTGATGTCAGTGATTGCCGGCATCAGTTTTATCATCGGTGCCATATTCTGGTGGGTCGGCGCTTGGCCTGTCCTTGGTTTTCTCGGCCTTGATGTTGCGCTTATCTACTTGGCATTCCGGCTCAATTATAGGTCGGGTTTTGAATACGAACTGGTCGATCTCAATCCTCACACTCTGGTGCTGACGAGGGTGAAACCTTCGGGAAGCCGTGAGCGTATCGAGTTCAATCCCTATTGGGTACGCGTACGGCTTAGTGAGAAAGACGACGGTCGAACCACTATGTCACTGGCCTCGCATGGCAAGGATACCGTCTTTGGCCGTTTCCTCAATGACGATGAGCGACGCGAATTCTCAGAGGTTCTCAAGGACGCGCTTCTGGATGCACGCACCGTCCGCAATGCGAGTCCTTAGGTTCCTTTGATGTGAATAGGCTCTCTAAGCCCAGGGGCGGGCAGCTTGTGCCTTCTCTTCGAACGATGAGATGGCGTCTTCCTTGTTCAGGGTGAGCCCGATGTTGTCGAGTCCGTTCAAAAGGCAGTGTTTGCGGAATGGATCGATTTCAAACTTGATGACGCCGCCGTCGGGACCGCGTATTTCTTGTGCCTCCAGGTCTACGGTTATGGTGGCGTTGGCCCCGCGCTCCGCATCGTCCATCAGCTTGTCGACGTCGCTTTGCGGCAACCTGACCGGAAGAATGCCGTTTTGAAAACAGTTGTTGTAGAAGATGTCGGCAAAGTCAGGCGCGACAATGCAGCGAATTCCAAAATCCAGTAGCGCCCAGGGTGCGTGTTCGCGTGACGAACCGCATCCGAAGTTTTCTCCTGTAACCAGGATCTTGGCTTCCCTGTAGGCCGGCTTGTTCAGCACGAAGTCCGGTAACTCTTTTCCCTCCTGGTCGAAGCGCATTTCATAGAACAATGACTTGCCAAGTCCGGTACGCTTGATCGTCTTCAGGAATTGTTTGGGGATGATCATGTCCGTATCGATATTGCGCAGCGCCAATGGTGCAGCAATTCCGGTCAGTGTCGTGAACTTGTCCATCCCGTGTCCCTCTTTCGTATTTTGGTCTTTACTGTCTTCAAGTGCGCTGTCCGTCGGCCATGGCCCGAAAATAACCCTCGGCGGCGAGCAGCTGCTCAATGCGTCCCAGGCTTTCTCGGCGCATGCTGGTGCGGCTTTTCCGACTTTTTTTAACTTTCTTGCGCCGACCGGTTATTTGAGCGTCCAAGGCGTGGCCGGGCGGGCGCAATGCTGATAGGCCTGTTTCGAGTGTTTCCAGGCGCCTTTTAACGCCAGCCAACTTGCGTCCGTCAAGGTGATGTTCGAGTACGCTAACGATTGTTTCGACATAACCGGAGATTCTGCCCAGTTCCCGCTTCAGATCGCGCGTGGCGGATTTGCTGCCGGGTTCGGCATGCAGCCGGGCGAGGGCGGCAGCGGCACGGGCAAGTGTGTCGGCGATTGCCGTAGCATAGCGGGCGATGCGCAGGCGTCGGCCGCGATCGAGCGTGGTTAGGACCCCGAGCCATTTGTGGACGGTTTGAGAGAGGTTGAGGAGGCGTTTGGAATAGTCGGTGAGCACCACGGCGGGCGGGGGTCCAGGCGCGAAGGGGAACGGGCAGTCGAGAACTATCCATTGTGACCGCCTGTGAGGGGGCGGGGACAAACCCATCGAGCCAGGTCATGTCGTACCATCCGGATCGTTGCAACGGTGTGCAGGCGTATCCGACATCGCGATTTTATTTAACCGCAACGCAATTGGTCTGGATAGTGCGCTATTTGCTATCGGACGGAGGGATCGGCGTAGCACTTGCGCATATATTCGCAGCGGTACGAGCCGGACAGGTGCATGAAGTCTCCCTTTGCAGGCGAGATAAATTTGCAGACCTGTTCCAGGCCTGCCTTGGTCAACCATTTGTAGCGGCGCCCGCGCTGGACGGCGAAGCAATCAGCCGTGGCTTCATCAGGCCCGCGGAACTGGTGCCCGCACTCATGTGCGTAAATCCAGAGTTTCACCGGCGTCGATACCTTTGCGAGAAGGCGCGGATTCATGATCAAAAAGCCTGGGTAAGCTGCCCCGTAGTCGTCCAGGTTGTTGTCGAGGACAGTGGGGCGGTGGCCGCAGGATTGGCGCTTACCGTCGAGCCTAAATTGGCCAGCGGGAACGAACGTCGCCTTGCCACCGACATGATCGATATATTCCTGAGGTGTAGGCGGCTTGTCGCCCGCGTCGGCGCGCGGCATCGTAGCGGCCACAATGAAGAAGGGCAGCGCGGCCAGCATTGCTCGTGCCACGTGTTTTATTGTCATGCGCGAGGATCGCACTGAAGCCCCCCTTAACGAACGTTGGTACGACGATCTATTTTCACCCGGAATCGGTTTTCTGACAACCGGGACTTAGCAAAGAAATTGGCAAAAGGCTGGGCCGATGCCCGTCAAATTTCTGTAATTGTTGCAAATTTCACTGGGTCTGTTGTAGCCCATGGATCATGTGGGCTTGTCGGCAATCAAAATTAGCTCACGCAGAGAGAACTTTAGCTCACCGTCGACGCTGCGTGGCATCAGGAACTGATTAAGCATACCATCTGTTAGCAAGTCCCGGCGCAAAGTCGTTGTCACATCGTGGCTGCAACGCATGCGCTCCGTCCAGGCACCGAATGACATTTCCTTGGTGAGAAGTTCTGTCTTGCGTGTCCTAAGGCCGTTTTGATGTGTGATGCGGCGCCATTCGGATACGGTGAGTGCGCGGGCATGGCTGGGATCTCGTAAGGCTTCGAAGGCATTGTAGGCGCGTGCGGCCTCTTCGATTTCGGCTGGCGAGGCGGTCGGAAAAAATTCCGCATCGGGCGCGATGTTGTCGACAAGTGCAAATACGCCGCCCGGACAAAGGATGCGTGCGCATTCAGCGATAAAGCCCGCTATACTTGGAAAGTGATGAGCGGCAAGCCGGCAGGTGACGAGGTCAAAACTCGTCGCAGTGAATGGCAGGTTTGATGCATCTGCCCGCGCTGTTGTCAGATTGGTTAGTTCGCGTGCGCGTTTCAGCTTCTCTGTCTCAGCTAGCATTTCATCGGTGACATCGGTGGCGATGACCTCTGAAACGTGGGGTGCGAAAATTGCGGCTGTGTGGCCGGCACCTGTTGCGATATCAAGCGCGCGCCAGCAAGCGCGCGGTGCGACCAATTCCAACAGGCGCGCCAGACTTTCACCGGATGCGTGAACTGCGCAAGCGGCATAGTGACCTGCGCTGGGACCAAACTGGGTTTCGACAAGAGATCTCGACATTTGATCGGTCTACGCCCCGCCGTGCACGTGAAGTCAGGCCTGCGCACACTAGGTGTTTGCGATGCGTCGTACCGTGACAGCTGTTCTTTTTCGTCGTTACTGCCACGTCCTGATATCAACGAATTGTCCGGCAAGTGCTGCTGCGGCAGCCATTGCTGGGCTTAGCAGGTGTGTGCGGCCCAAGCGGCCCTGGCGGCCCTCAAAGTTGCGGTTGGACGTGGAGGCGCACCGCTGACCCGGCTTTAGTTGGTCCGGGTTCATGCCAAGGCACATGGAGCAGCCCGGCTCGCGCCATTCGAATCCGGCGGCGGTGAAAATCTTGTCCAAGCCTTCGCTTTCGGCTTGAGCTTTCACAAGACCAGAGCCCGGTACGATCATGGCATACGCCAACTTGTCGGACACCTTGCGGCCCTCAACGATTTTTGCCACCTCGCGTAGATCTTCGATGCGGCCATTGGTGCATGAGCCGATCCAAACGACATCGAGAGGGATGTCAGTGATTTTGGTTCCCGGCGTTAGTCCCATGTAGTCAAGCGCGCGCTCCATGGATGACCGCTTTTTCTCATCGGCGACATCGGCTGGATTTGGGACGTTGCCGGTGATGGCGATCACATCCTCCGGGCTCGTGCCCCAGGTGACGATCGGAGGGAGGCTGGCGGCATCAAGCTTCACTTCTGTGTCAAAGTGCGCGCCGTCATCGCTTTGAAGTGTCTGCCAATACGACATGGCCATGTCCCAGGCCGCACCTTTCGGCGCCTTGGGGCGGCCCTTGATGAACTCGAAGGTCTTTTCGTCAGGTGCGATCATTCCGGCGCGGGCACCGCCTTCGATCGACATGTTGCAGACCGTCATGCGGCCTTCCATCGATAGCGAGCGGATTGCCTCACCGGCATATTCGATAACGTGACCGGTACCACCAGCGGTGCCGATTTCGCCAATGATTGCGAGGATGATGTCCTTTGCGGTGACGTGTGCTGGTAATTGGCCATCGACACTGACGCGCATGTTTTTTGCTTTTTTCTGAATGAGCGTCTGGGTCGCCAAAACGTGTTCGACTTCTGACGTTCCGATGCCGTGTGCAAGAGCACCGAAGGCGCCGTGGGTCGAGGTGTGGCTGTCACCACATACGATTGTGGTGCCGGGTAAGGTAAAGCCTTGTTCCGGACCGACAACATGGACGATGCCCTGGCGTGCATCGCGCTCGTTGTAATATTCGACGCCGAATTCGGCTGCGTTGTTGGCAAGCGTTTCCACCTGAATCCGGCTTTCAGGATCATTGATACCCTGGCTGCGGTCAGTTGTCGGCACGTTGTGGTCAACAACGGCAAGTGTCTTTTCGGGCGCGCGGACTTTGCGGTTCGCCATGCGCAGACCTTCGAACGCCTGTGGGCTCGTCACCTCGTGCACGAGATGACGGTCGATGTAGAGCAGGCAGGTGCCGTCTTCCTGGCGGTCAACAATGTGGTCGTCGAAGATCTTGTCGTAGAGTGTTTTTGCCATGGTGGTCCAAGCAAGTCCTTGCTTTGTCTGGTGCGGATACAGCCTGTTCAGAGCGGCCCTTTGCCATTTTTCATGCCAATCACGATGACGCAGGCCGGAATAGGAATGACCGCTTCTTAGCGCGACCGATCCGTTGGGGCAACTGAGTGAACTTACAGCCTGTCTTACGATGCGGCCCGACTATGAAGGGACTCATAATCGGGCCATTTGCCGTTGTCAGACGGGCAGCGCCCTTTGTTTAGGTAGCTACCTATTCGGCGGCTTCGGATGTCGCTGCTTGTTCGGCGAGGTGACGCTCCGCTTCGAGTGCCGCCATGCAGCCCATGCCTGCGGCGGTGACGGCCTGACGGTAGATCTCGTCGGTAACATCGCCTGCTGCGAATACGCCGGGCACAGAGGTGGCCGAGGAATCCGGGTGCGTGAAAATATAGCCTGACTTCGTCATGTCGAGCTGGTCTGTGAAGAGCTCCGTGGCCGGTGCGTGTCCAATGGCGATAAAGACGCCGTCTGCGGGACGTTCGGTGATTTCACCTGTCTTTGTGTCTTTGAGGCGCACGCCTGTCACCGATTTGGGGTCGGCATCGCCAACGACCTCATCGAGCGAAGCGTTCCAGACGACCTCAATTTTCGGATTCTTGAACAAGCGATCTTGCAAAATGCGCTCAGCACGGAACTCGTCGCGCCGATGGACAACGGTAACGCGCTTAGCGAAATTGGTCAGGAATATTGCTTCTTCAACGGCGGTGTTGCCGCCGCCAACGACAACGACTTCCTTGCCTTTGTAGAAGAACCCATCGCATGTGGCACAAGCGGAAACGCCGAAGCCCTTAAAGTGTTCTTCGGACGGAATGTCGAGCCACCGCGCTTGAGCGCCCGTGCAGATAATTAGGCTGTCGCAGGTGTAGGTGTCGCCAGACTCGCATTCCAACTTGAAGGGCCGTGTCTTCAGGTCAACCGCGTTGACATGATCCATCACGATTTTTGTGCCGACGTTCTCCGCCTGTGCCTGCATTTGCTCCATCAGCCATGGGCCTTGGATGGCTTCGGCAAAGCCAGGATAGTTTTCGACATCGGTGGTGATTGTGAGCTGGCCGCCGGGCTGGCTGCCTTGAATCAACACCGGGTCGAGCATGGCGCGGGCGGCATAGATCGCGGCCGTGTAGCCAGCCGGGCCAGAGCCCAGGATCAAAACTTTGCTGTGGTGCGTGTTGGCCATGTGACTGCCTTGGTTATGGGTGGCATACGGCTACGGGCTGTTTGGAAACTCTATCAAGCCGAACGTCCACGTGTGGGTTTGAGCAGCGGCCTAAATTGGTCGGTCAAGCCCTTCGGGTCAATGTCTTGGGCCCGTTCATCAAGATGTTTCGGAAGGCTCAGATGGCCCATGCGGGGCTGATTTGCAAGGGTGTTGGGCCTGAGGCGGCGCTCAACCGCTTCACAGTGGCATGACCCGATTCGGAAACGCTTGCGAGTGCGTCCGGTTTTCAAATGAGTTTCAGTGCCTTGAAGCTGGCGTGGCCTTCCCGCCCGACAATGATGTGATCGTGGACTGTGACGCCCAATGGCCGGGCGGCTTGAATGATCAAGCGCGTCATATCGATGTCGGCGCGTGATGGTGTCGGATCGCCAGAGGGATGATTGTGGACAAGAACAATGGCGGTTGCGGACAGCTCCAGCGCCCGTTTGACAACTTCACGAATGTAGACGGGCGTGTGATCGACCGTACCGGTGCCTTGAACTTCATCTGCGATCAGGTGGTTGCGCTTATCGAGAAAAAGGATGCGGAACTGTTCGACGTGGGAAAAGCCTTGCGCGGCGCGGGCGTAGTCGATCACTTCCTGCCAGGAGGAAAGCGCGGGCTTGTCGATGACGGTTGATTTGCTAAGCCTCAACGCCGCTGCTGCGATCAGTCTAAGCTCGGTGATTACGGCTTCGCCGACGCCCTTAACCTCGCGCAGCTGATTGTCCGGCGCGTTGATTACTTCTGCAAAAGTGCCAAAGCGGGCTAGCAGCCGCTTAGAGAGCGCCTTGGTGTCCTGTCGTGGAATAGCGCGGAACAAAACTAGTTCCAAAAGTTCGTAGTCGGGCATGGCGTCGGCGCCGCCCTGACGGAAACGGTCGCGGAGCCGTTGGCGGTGGCCGGAGCCCGGATGAGCTGGTTCAGGATTCTTTGCGTTCGCCGGTTCCGCTATAGGCTCCCGGACTGGATTGGCATCAAAAAACGCTGCCTGAACGGGGGTGCGCAGCGACGGATCGGCCTGTGGCGCGTGGCCGTCATCGGTGTTCGCCGTTTTGCCTTCGTCAGGCCGCGGCTTTGTCCTTCTGGCCATGCCTTGCCCCGGTCGATCCGATTTACCTGGTGCGACTTGGAGAAGTGCACTCAGTCTTTACGCGTACGGCGGCTTGTCCCACCCTTTTGGCGATTTGGTAAAGACTTCGCAGCCCTCGTCGGTCACGCCAACCGTGTGTTCGAACTGGGCGGAGAGCTGGCGGTCGCGTGTTACCGCGGTCCAGCCGTCGGGCAGGATCTTCACGAAGGGGCGACCGAGATTGATCATCGGTTCGATTGTGAAGAGCATGCCTGGCTGAAGCTCAGGGCCTTGTCCTTCTTCGCCGTAGTGCAGGATGTTGGGCTGGTCATGGAACACTCGGCCGAGACCATGGCCACAAAAGTCGCGTACGACGCTGCAGCGTTCCGCCTCGGCGTAGCTTTGGATGGCAGCGCCAATGTGTCCCGTGGTGTTGCCTGGCTTTACAGCAGCAACTCCGCGAACGAGCGATTCATAGGTCACGTTGATCAAGCGGTCGGCCCGGCGCGAAATGTTGCCAACAGCAAACATCCGGCTGGTATCGCCATGCCATCCATCCGCGATCAAGGTAATGTCGATGTTGACGATGTCACCGTCGCGCAACGGCTTCGGCCCGGGAATGCCGTGACAGACGACGTGATTGACAGATGTGCAGATGGATTTTGGAAATCCACGATAATTGAGTGGCGCGGGAACCGCGTTGTGCTTGGCGGCAAAATCCAATGCGCGATCGTCGAGTTCCTGCGTGGTTACGCCCGGTACGACGTATGGTGTCAGGTGATCGAGCGCTTCGGCGGCGAGCCTGCCGGCGTGGCGCATGCCTTCAAAGTCTGCCGCATCGTGTAGTTTGATGCTGCGCGCACCAGATGTTGCAATTGTTGTGTCGAGTTCTGCCATGTCAAACCAGTCATTACGTGCGTTGCTGAGCGCATAATAGCGCGAAACTGCGCGACAGTGTTGTCTCAAGCACCATATGGCGATTTTTTTGTGTGGTCACAACACATGACTTATTGGAAAAATAGACAAAGCCCGACGCGTGGCGTCGGGCTTTGACTGAAAATGGTATCCATTGATGACGTTGACACCGCTTCGTCAATCGTTGCCATCACGATTGCTGGTGTGACGCCAATAGCTCAGCTCTTGTCGGACTCAGCTGCGTCTTCACCACCCTCCTCCGCTTCTGTTTGCACAGCTTCGGCTGCGGTGGCTTCCGCGATTAGTGTTTTGGCCTGACCCGTCCAGTCTTGCTTTTCGATACGGCCGTCGAGCTTGAGCACATCGTCGATGTTGGCAATGTCCTCGTCGGAGAAGTTGGCAAGCTGTTCAAGTTTGATGCAGTTCAACTGCTTCAGACGTGCCGCCAAATCCTCGTCAATGCCGTTGATCTGCGTGAGGTCGTCTGCTTCGCCCTTTTGTTTCTTGAAGCCTTTCCAGGCTGCGTTAAGGCGGCGTGCGCGTGCGTCTGTACGTTCGGGGATACGTGCCGAGCGACCGCGGCGACCGCGAAGGTAATAGAGTTTGGCGCGGCGGACGCGGCCGCGGCGAACAACTTCGATTGAGGTGATGAAGGGTGAGTAGATGGGAAAAACACGCTCAACGCCTTCGCCATAGGAAATCTTGCGGACCGTGAAGTTCTCGTTCAACCCGCCACCGGAGCGGGCGATGACCACGCCTTCGTAAGCCTGGTTGCGGACGTTCTTGCCCTCTACAACGCGGACCATCACTTTGACAGTGTCGCCGGGTCCGAATTCGGGGACCGCGCGCTTTGCGGTAATGGCCTTGATCTGCTCGTTTTCGAGCTCCTGAATGATGTTCATTTTTCGTTGATCCTTGATGACATCAATGCAGAGGAGCGGCATCTCCAGTCCAGCATTCCTGGACGGGCACAGCTCGTGCGGCCCCTTTTGGGAAAAGAATGGCGGTTGATAACCGATATCAGCAATCTTGTCGATATGCGGGGTGTGAGAAAGTTTGCTGCTCCAGCCGCACTCCCTGGCGGGCCCGGCGACAGGCAGGGCTTTTGAGCATTGGGACCGTTAAGATCTGGTTTTTTTAAGCAGATCCGGCCGGCGCTGTTTCGTCACGCGTTCAGCTTGCTGCTGGCGCCATTTGGCGATCCGGCCATGGTCGCCGGACAGCAGGACGTCGGGAATTTCACGTCCCTCCCAGACACGCGGGCGGGTATATTGCGGGTATTCCAAGAGACCGTTTTCAAAGCTTTCCTGGTCCAAGCTTGATTCAGCGCCAAGAACACCGGGCAATTGGCGGACACAAGCGTCGATCATGATCATGGCCGGTAGCTCTCCACCTGACAGGATAAAGTCGCCTATCGAGACTTCCTCAACATCATTCGCCTCGATGACGCGCTCGTCAATTCCTTCGAAACGACCGGCCAGGAGGATGGCGCCAGGTCCGGCCGCAAGCTCTTTGACGCGTTTTTGTCGCAGGGGCTTGCCGCGCGGCGATAGGTAGATGAGCGGAAGATTGGGCGCGTCGTGGCGCGCTGATTCAATGGCCGGTCCGACAACATCCGGTCGCATGATCATCCCGGATCCACCACCGGCAGGCGTGTCGTCGACGGACCGGTGGCGGCCGAGGCCGAAGTCGCGCAACGCAATTGCGGTCAACGACCACAAACCCGCCTTCAAGGCCTGACCGACGAGTGAAATTGCGAGCGGGCCTGGAAACATCTCGGGGAACAGCGTGATGACCTTGACCTGCCAGGCGGCACGCTCACCAGTTCTGGTCGGAGAGTGGGGCAAGTTGAATCAGACGCCTTCGACAATAGTGATGTCTATGTTGCCCGCGCCTTGGCGTTTTGCTTTTGCAAGCGCGTATTCTGGTGATTTGAAGTAGCCGATCGCGGCCTCATAACTTGGAAACTCGATCACGACGTTTCGCGGATGGCCGTTGCCTTCAACGATTTCGAATTGACCACCGCGAACAATTGGAGAGCCGCCAAATTTTTCGAGTGCTGGTTTCGACGTCTTAACGTAGTCAGCCCATTTATCCATGTCGGTTACAGTGGCGTGGGCAATAAGATATCCTTTTGGCATTTTTCATCCCCTATTTGGTTTTGTTTTTGGCCGTATGGCGTGGTCTGTGTCGGCCGAAGCTATGTTGGGTAGGAGCTCGTTCGACCAACAGGTCGAAACTTGCGCGCTCATCCATTGCGATGGTCAAGGTTTATGTTTTGTGCGCCATGGCGATGTGATCGACAAATGCCGCAACTGCTGCCTTAGGATCGTCGGCCTGCGTGATCGGCCGCCCGACGACGATATAGTCGGCTCCTGCAGAAATCGCATGTTCAGGCGTCATGACCCGTTCCTGATCATCGGCGGCGCCACCACTCAAGCGGATGCCGGGTGTGACAATCAGGAATTCCGGGGAGGTTGCGGCGCGGATGCGAGCTGCTTCCTGGCCGGATGCAATAATTCCGTCAAAGCCCGCTTCATGCGCCAGATTGGCACGATGCAAAACCAAGTCGGCCGGTTCGAGATCGCTGCCCTGCTGTTTTAGGTCGTCTGCATTGAGACTCGTCAGAACTGTGACCGCAAGCAGCTTCATGTCGGAATTGCTTCGGCCCGCGACGGCGGCACGAAGCGTTTTGAGATCGTGGCCATGGACTGTGAGGAAGGTCACACCTAGTTCGCTCGCGTTGGCGACGGCGCGTTCCACCGTGTTGCCGATATCGAGCAGCTTCATGTCGAGGAAGACGTTGTGGCCGTGACCAACGAGGGATGAGGCAAATTCCAGCCCTCCTGCAAAAAGCAACTCAAGCCCGACCTTGTAGAAGGCTACATCGTTGCCGAGCATGGAGACAAGGCGGGATGCCTCTTCGATCGTTGGCATATCCAGGGCGACGATCAATCGGTCTTTGGCGGCAAGCTCTGACATGAATTTTGTTTTCCGGCCGGCAATTTCGTTAGGCAACACGCAGTTGAAAACGACTTGTCGCGCTGTTCAAAGGTTTATGCAACAGAATTGAAGGCAATTGGGCATTGCCGGGCCTCAAGCCGTCGTCAGCCTTGCAGGATGCGGGCGCCACGAGAGAGTTTTTCAATCAACAGCTTGAAGCGTTCCTGCGCGTCCTTGTCCTTGAGATGACCATTCTCGTCGAAGGCGCTGCTCGCGCGCGGGACCATGACTTGATCGGGTAAAACCAGGGCACCGAAACCGAGTTCCAATGTCAGGCGCAGAATGTTGAGCCCGCGAATGCCGCCCGTGCCCCCGGGGGAAGCGGCGCCGATCGCAAACATTCGCGTTCGAAAGACATCGATGTCGGAATGTTCGCCATCCTTGACGCGCGATATCCAATCCAGCGTGTTCTTGAGAACGGGTGTGATGGATGCGTTGTACTCCGGGCTGGCGATGAACACACCGGTGTGCAGGGCCATCAATGCTTTGAGCTTTCGTGCGTTATCGGGCGGGCCCTCAGCGGCTTCCAGGTCGCCATTGTAGAGGGGCATGGGATAGTCGCCCAGATCGGCGAACGTGGCTGCGACGCCATTTGCCTCCGCTATCGTCGCGCCAAGGCGCGCCAGTTTTGCATTGAACGATTGCTGGCGGGTGGAGCCTGCGATGAAAAGCAGTCTGTTGGTTGTCGTCATGGGCAGAGCTATCTGTGCTTGATTGGTTGTTGCGTTTTTGGTGCTTGCTGACCCTTTGATGGGAAGGGCCGAACGAGACACGTCTTTTCAGACAAAGCCGGTTCAATCTGAATGTGGGGGCGTGGCGGACTGGCTTTTGCGGAGATGAGAGTATCGGCGATCAGTGCTAGGTGCTGCCGCCATTGCTCTCGAAGAACTCTTTGACCTTAGCAAAAAAGCCATGGCTCTGCGGCGAGGTATCGTGGCGGCTTTCGCGCTCGAACTCCTCAAGCAATTCTTTTTGGCGCCGGGTGAGGTTCTTTGGCGTCTCGACTTCGACCTGAATGTACATGTCGCCAGTAACTTTGGAGCGTAAGACGGGCATGCCCTTGCCCTTAAGGCGAAACTGTTTGCCTGTCTCCGATCCTTCCGGGACCCGCACACGGGTTTTGCCGCCTTCGACCATCGGGACTTCGACATGGCCGCCGAGCGCGGCAGTCGTCATAGAGATCGGTACGCGGCAGAACACGTCCGCTCCATCGCGCTGGAAGAAAGCATGCGGCTTGACCGAGAGGAAGATATAAAGGTCGCCGGCCGGCCCGCCGCGCATACCTGCCTCACCTTCGCCAGCGAGTCTGATGCGCGTGCCGTCTTCCACACCCGCCGGAATATTCACCGAGAGAGTGCGTTCCTTTGAGACACGCCCAGAACCGGAGCACTTCGGGCAGGGCGATTCAATTGTCTCGCCACGGCCATGGCAGTTCGGACAGGCACGTTCAATTGTAAAGAAGCCCTGTGAAGCGCGGACTTTGCCAGCACCGCCACAGGTGTTGCAGCGCGTCGGGCTCGTCCCGGCTTTGGCCCCCGATCCAGAGCACGTGTCGCACGTGGTGCTGGTAGGAACATGGATTTCAGCGGTCTTGCCGGTGTAGGCCTCCGACAGTGTAATTTCCATGTTGTAGCGAAGATCGGCGCCACGTTCGCGCCCACCACTCTGGCGCCCACCGCCTCGGCGCCCACCCATGAACTCGCCGAACAGATCGTCAAAAATGTCGGACATCGAGGATGAGAAATCAGGCCCGAAACCGCCGCCGGCGGCGCGTCCGCCCATACCGCCTTCAAATGCTGCGTGGCCGAATTGATCGTACGCCGCGCGCTTTTGTTCGTCTTTCAAGACCTCGTAGGCTTCGTTTAATTCCTTGAAACGCTTTTCAGCGTCAGCGTCGCCGGGGTTGTGGTCGGGGTGACAATCTTTGGCCTGCCTGCGGAAGGCGGACTTCAGTTCCTTCTCAGTGGCGCCTCGCTTGACGCCCAGGATGTCATAATAATCGCGCTTGGCCATTTTGGTTTGTCATTCCTGGTCACGAGGTCGGCGAGCCGTCTGAATTTCAAGGCTGCGATGATCCTTGATATCGTCCAACGTCGCGGGCGGCAATCAAACCGCGACTACCGAATGCAAATTGCGTAGTCGCGTGGGAGTTCGCTGTGGACGAATTGTTGGGGGCCTTGCCGAGGGTACTCGGTTTTGTCCCCCGAAGGGCAGCCGTGCTCGACCGCGATCGCCAGCCTGTCTTCCTGGTGTTTCGTCGTCGCAGGTGTTCAACCTGCGACTTAGAAGCGAACTTGCGAGATTGAAGTGCGGAGACCGACATGTTTTATCGAGCCTCCGCACCAGGTTGATCAGGCAGACTTCTTGTCGTCGTCCTTGACTTCTTCGAAGTCGGCATCGACGACATCGTCGCCATCGGAGGACGTCTCACTGGCACCGCCTGCTTCTGAAGCTTCGCCAGCTCCACCGTCGGTCTTGTAGATGGCTTCGCCGATCTTCATTGCAGCCTGGGCAAGCATTTCCGTTGCCGATTTGATCGCCTCGGCGTCTTCGCCCTCAATAGCTGAGCGAACACCGGCGGCTGCGGTCTCTACTTCCGATTTGATCTCATCGGACAGCTTGTCGGCATTGTCCTCCACCGATTTCTCGGTCGAGTGCAGCAACGCCTCGGCATGGTTCTTGGCTTCGACCTTTTCACGCTTGTCCTTGTCTTCGGCAGCGTGGGCCTCGGCATCCTTAACCATCTGGTCGATCTCGTCGTCCTTCAGACCGCCAGAGGCCTGGATCTTGATCGACTGTTCCTTGCCGGTTGCCTTGTCCTTGGCAGAAACATGGACAATGCCGTTGGCGTCGATGTCGAACGTCACCTCGATTTGCGGGACGCCACGCGGTGCCGGTGGAATTCCGACCAGATCGAACTGACCAAGCAGCTTGTTATCCGCAGCCATCTCGCGTTCGCCTTGGCTGACGCGGATTGTCACGGCGTTCTGGCTGTCCTCGGCGGTTGAGAAGGTCTGGCTCTTTTTCGTTGGGATCGTCGTGTTGCGGTCAATCAACCGTGTGAACACGCCGCCCAGCGTTTCGATGCCAAGCGAAAGTGGTGTGACGTCGAGCAACAGTACGTCCTTGACATCACCCTTCAAGACGCCGGCTTGAATTGCCGCACCGACGGCGACGACCTCATCCGGGTTGACGCCCTTGTGCGGCTCCTTACCGAACAGTTCCTTGACGACCTGCTGCACCTTCGGCATGCGGGTCATGCCGCCGACAAGTACGACTTCGTCGATCTCGGCAGCCTTCAGCCCGGCATCCTCAAGCGCCTTCTTACAGGGGCCCTTGGTGCGGCTAATCAGATCATCGACCAGGCTTTCCAGCTTGGCGCGCGTAAGCTTCATCGTCAGGTGCTTAGGCCCTGACTGATCAGCAGTGATGAAGGGCAGGTTGACTTCGGTCTGAGCTGCGGACGATAGCTCGATTTTTGCTTTTTCGGCTGCTTCCTTCAGGCGTTGAAGCGCCAGCTTGTCGCCACGCAAGTCAATGGAGTTTTCCTTCTTGAACTCGTCGGCGAGGTAATTGACGAGCTTCATGTCGAAGTCTTCACCGCCCAGGAAGGTGTCGCCGTTGGTGGATTTCACCTCAAAGACGCCGTCCCCGATTTCCAGAATCGAAATATCGAACGTACCGCCGCCGAGGTCATAAACGGCGATGGTCTGACTCTCGTTCTTCTTGTCGAGACCGTAAGCCAGTGCGGCAGCGGTCGGCTCGTTGATAATGCGCAGCACCTCGAGACCGGCGATTTTGCCTGCGTCCTTGGTTGCCTGGCGCTGGGCGTCGTTGAAGTAGGCCGGTACCGTGATCACTGCCTGGGTGATCGGTTCGCCGCCAAGCTTGGATTCGGCGGATTCTTTCATTTTTTGCAGGATGAAGGCCGAAATCTGCTGCGGGCTGTACTCTTTGCCTTCGCTCTCAACCCAAGCATCACCGTTCGGTCCCTTGACGATCTTATAGGGAACGAGCTTTTGGTCCTTTTTGACCGTATCGTCGTCGTAGCGGCGGCCGATCAGACGCTTGATGGCGAAAAATGTGTTGGTGGGATTGGTGACAGCCTGACGCTTGGCCGGCAGCCCCACCAGGCGCTCGCCGTCGTCAGTAAAGGCGACGATCGACGGGGTCGTGTTCGCGCCCTCGGCATTTTCCAAAATCTTCGGTTTTCCGCCTTCCATGACGGCGACACAGGAGTTCGTTGTGCCCAGATCGATGCCAATAACTTTAGCCATTTTGGTGGTTCCTTACCTTTCTTGCGGCGGACCGTGCGAGCCGAATAAATCACGCGCTCGCCGCTCAACTAGCTCTTTCCAGCTTTTGCGCGGGAGATCACGGTCCCCTGGAGTTGAAACACTGATGGGCGATATATAAGCAGGACTTTGTCAGGTGCAACGGTTCAGACTCACGTGGACGTGATTAATTTTGCCGCGCCCAGATCGGGCTGTCGCGGTCAGATCGGCTGCAAAAGGATAAAAATCGGTGAATAACGGCTGGCGACATCTGCCGGGCTATTTCGAGCCATCGGCTCAGCGGGCTTTGCTGACCGAATTGCGCACAATCATCGAGGCTGCGCCGTTTTTCAGGCCGCGAATGCCCAGGACAGGCAATCCGTTCAGTGTGGAAATGACAAATGCGGGCCCCCTCGGCTGGGTCAGCGATAAATCGGGTGGATACCGCTACCAAGCGACCCATCCGGTAACGGGTTCGCAATGGCCACCGATACCGAAGATGCTGCATGATTTGTGGTGCGCGGAGGCTGAATGGCCTGCCCCGCCAGAGGCTTGCTTGATCAACTACTATGCGCCGGGGGCAAAAATGGGTAGTCATCGCGATGCGGATGAGGAGGAGAGGCGGGCGCCTGTGGTCTCTGTCTCGCTTGGCGACGATGCGGCATTTCACGTGGGTGGGTTGAAGCGGAGCGATCCCAAGACGCGCTTCAAATTGCGGTCTGGTGACGTGGTTGTGCTGGGCGGCGAGGCCCGTTCCGCTTACCACGGGGTTGACCGCATCATTGCGGGAACTTCCGCGCTCTTAAGCGAAGGCGGGCGGCTCAACCTGACGCTAAGGCGCGTAAATCTCGCCTAATATGCCGACCCTTTGGTCATGAGGGACCGATGGGCAAAGTTGCCCACCGGTCGTTTCAACAGCGTTATTCGTCGTCAGGATCTCTAAAAGTAGTGATCGCGCAGCGAGCCGTCATAGCGGCCCGACTTCAGACAGCACCGCTTGAAACCTCTGGCCGGATCCGCACGGGCATAGATCGTTGCGGCCTAATTTTTCAGTGAGTTCGACATCACCGTGGACGATCCGAAGCCCACGTTTCACGCGTGTTTCGGACGGGTATGATCGCCTGCGTTTGGAAGAGACCTCAAAAGCTCGGCAGTAGGTTCGGGTCGGTGGTCTTGCGTGGCATGGCACACCTCCAGTTTTGATTGGAAGGCTTCTGCGCGGTTGCTGGAAACGGGACGGGCCATCAAGGGCCAACCCGGGGAGTGGGCAGAGCCGGATTACGCCTAAAGGGCGCGCTGCCGTGACAGCGCGGGTGCGATATCTGCCAGAGGCGGCAAATTCGTGACGTAGAGGCCGTTTCGCGAACGTTAGCTTGTGCCGTTCTCAGAGTCTGGGTGTGTTGGGTCGCCGGCTGGGCCGGCCTGATCGCTTTCCGCCGTGCCCGTGGCAGGTGGGGTTGCAGGTTCGGCTGTAGCGTCTTTTGCCTTGGCAACCTTGGGTCCGCCACGTGAAACAGCGACCATGGCGGGGCGCAGGGAGCGTTCGCCTATGACATAGCCCGACTGCAAGACTTGCAGAACGGTGCCGGAAGGAACGGTTGCATCTTCTTGTTCCATAACCGCCTGATGCAGATGCGGATCGAACGGTTCTCCGGTTGGGAAAATGCGTTTGACGCCGTGGCGCTCCAACGCATTGAGAAACTCGCGCTCGGTCATCATGACGCCGTCAAGCAATCCCTTGAGCATTGGATTGTCTTCTACCGCATCCTCAGGGACTGCCGAAATCGCACGCTCAAAATTGTCGGCAACCGAAACTGTGTCCTTGGCAAACTTCGAAATTGCGTATTTGGCCGTTTCCTCGCGTTCGCGCTCTAGGCGCTTGTGGAGGTTTTGCAATTCTGCGTTGGCGCGTAGCAGTCGGTCCGTCAGGTCTGCAATTTGGGCGTTAAGCGTCTCGATTTCGATGGCCGCCTCTGTTGCGGCCTGCTGCTCATCGTTTGGTGAGGTGTCAGCCTCGAGCGGCGCTCCGGCTTCGGGCGGCAGTGGTGGTGGCGTTTTCGGAGTGCCGGCAGGGGGCGGAGCGTCGCCTGCAGGCGACACTGGGTCGGCGTGGGGCTCCTGCTTATTTGAGTTGCCATTTGGCCCTGCTGCCGCGTGTTCCTGCGGGGGGCGATTGGCGGGGCCGTTGTTGTTGTCGTTCATGTGACGATGAGGACTTCTCTGATCTGCGTTGAAGAGTGTGCCGAGTCGGGCAAAGCTGGCGGGTCAACTGCTGAGAACGCTATGGCCCGATCTTCTGCAGCCCTCGATATCAGGGCGGCGCAACAAAAATCAAGTCAGTACCCGGCTGACCAATCTGGCGGTGAAGTCCACCATCGGGATGATGCGCGCATAATTTAGGCGGGTTGGCCCGATTATTCCTATGACTCCGACAATGTTGCGTGCGTCATCATGGAACGGAGCAGTTATCAGGGACGACCCCGACATCGAAAACAACTTATTCTCAGATCCTATAAAGATGCGTACGCCTTCCGCCTGCTCCGCCAAGCCTAAGATCTGAACCAGGTCACGTTTGGATTCCAAGTCGCTGAACAGCTGCCTTATGCGGTCCAGTTCTTCAAGTGCGGTCAGGTCTTTGAGGAGGTTTGATTGACCTTTGACGATCAAACTGCGCCGGTCATCAAGAGTGCCGGACCATTCGGCCATACCGGTGTCGATAATCTTGCGCGTCAGATTGTCCAGTTCAGTTTTGGCTTTGGCGGACTCTGACTCTAGCCGCGCGCGCGCTTCGGCAATCGTCATGCCCTGGATGTGGGTATTGAGATAGTTGCCAGCTTTTACCAGCGCCGATGGCGGCAGGCCCGGAGGCAGGCTGATGATCCGGTTTTCAACATTGTCGTCTTCGCTGACGAGGACGACAAGCGCACGGTTCGGGTCAAGCGGTACAAATTCAATGTGCTTTAGCCGTGCGGTCTGTTTGTCCGCGAGGACCACACCGGCGCAATGAGACAGGCCTGATATCAGCTCACTTGCATCGTTGAGCACGTCCTCAATGGGTGCGGCCGATTTGCATGCGATCTGCGCTTCAATCGTGCGGCGTTCCTCATCTGTGAGATCACCAATTTCCAGAAGGCCATCGACGAATAACCTTAAACCTGACTGCGTCGGGAGACGGCCCGCCGATGTGTGGGGAGCATAAATGAGCCCTTGTTCTTCCAAGTCAGACATTACATTGCGGATAGAGGCGGGCGACAATGAGATCGGCAGGACGCGCGACAGGTTTCGCGACCCGACTGGCGTGCCCGTCGATAGGTAAGACTCTACGATTTGGCGCAGAATGGTCCGGGATCTTTCGTCCAGTAGCGATAAGTCTCTTGGAAGGTCGTTCATTTCACCAACGCTCTCCGGCAGTGTCTGATCTTTACTTGCAGTCACCGGAGTTTATTTGTCGAATGTCCTCGTACGGCTCGTACTGGAAATTAAGGAAGCCATATCGTCCCCGTCAAATCCATTGATAGTTGGTGGAGATACAATCCATTGGTTAAGGGCGCGCGGGGCCGCACATTCGGTCTGTTCAGGCGGATCAGAGGCTGGTTTTCGGGTTGATGTGGCTAACGGCAGCACCTAGGGTGCTGCCGCACTTGGCCACTATTGGCGACGGAACTACCGCGTTGCGCGCGTCGTCGCCGTAAGAATGAGCCAATAGGGAATCACATCAGCGGAATATGCGCCACGGCACAGCAAAAAATCGCCGTCCGTGCAACCAGGAAAGAGCGGCCATTAATGCGCCCTTCGAAGAGAAACCAGGATGAGCTGCGCCGTGTGTCGATCGACAGGGCGGTGTCCATGCACGCGGAAGGGTCGTGTCTGATTAAATTTGGCCATACGCACGTGTTGTGCACGGCAAGTCTCGAAGAGCGCGTGCCGCCTTGGCTGAAAGGCCAACAGCGTGGCTGGGTCACGGCGGAGTATTCCATGCTGCCTCGCTCGACCCATGACCGGATGCGCCGGGAGGTGACGAAAGGATCGCCGTCAGGGCGCACTCAGGAAATCCAGCGCCTTATCGGGCGGGCCATTCGTGCCGTGGTGGACCTTGAAAAACTCGGCGAGCGTCAGATTACCATCGACTGTGACGTTATCCAGGCGGATGGAGGCACGCGCACCGCGTCGATTACCGGTGCGTGGGTCGCGCTGCACGATTGTATCGAGTGGATGAAGCTCAGGGACATGGTGAAGGATGACGTCTTACGCGATCAGGTCGCGGCGGTTTCGTGCGGCCTATATCAGGGATCGGCTGTGCTCGATTTGGATTATGCGGAAGATTCATCTGCGGATGCGGATGCCAATTTCGTCATGACGGGCCAGGGCGGTATTGTTGAGGTGCAGGGCACTGCGGAGACCACGCCCTTTAGCCAGGATCAGTTCGATGAACTCATGGTGCTTGCAAAGAAGGGCATTGGTGAGCTTATCGAGCTGCAAAAGCTCACGGTAAGCTGATCGTCTGGGTTGTCCAACGGAAGAAGCAGGACCTTCGGATATGAAACCGAAGTGCGTACTGGAAAGCTGCCTTTATGCGGACAATCTCGATGAGGCTGAGCGGTTTTACTGCGACGTTCTAGGGCTTGAGGTTTATGGCAAGGCACCGGGCCGTCATGTGTTCTTTCAGCTCGATTCTCAGATGCTGTTGATTTTCAACCCGGATGCAACGGAGGTGCCGCCCGCGCCAGACGCTCGCGTTCCGATGCCAGCGCATGGATCGCGCGGTGTGGGGCATGTGTGTTTTCGCGCCAGCGGAGCGGAAATCGAAGCATGGCGCCATCGCCTGGAATCCAAAGGCGTTGCAATAGAGCTTGACTTCGAATGGCCTGGTGGCGGCCGTTCCATCTACTTTCGCGACCCTGCAGGTAATAGTCTCGAGTTTGCCGAGCCGAAAATATGGGGAATGGAATGATCAACCGTTTGGCGCGCGGCATGAAGCTGGTCGTTGCCAGCCACAACAAAGGCAAGGTGTGGGAGATAAAACAGCTCATCAGTCCGTTTGGTCTCGATGCGGTTTCTGCTGGCGAGCTCGATTTGCCCGAGCCTGAAGAAACGGAAACTACCTTTGCTGGAAACGCGCGCTTGAAAGCGGTAGCTGCCGCGCAGGCCAGCGGCCTTCCCGCATTGGCCGATGATTCCGGTTTGGAAGTCGATATTCTGGACGGTGCACCAGGGATTTATTCTGCGCGTTGGGCCGGGTCGGCGAAGGATTTTTCGGTGGCGATGGGCCGGGTCGCAGATGAGATCGATCAACGCGGCGGATGGTCGTCAGCTGAGGGAGCAAAAGCAAATTTCATTTGCGTTCTTTGCCTTGCGTGGCCTGATGGTGAGACGCGCGAGTTTGCGGGCCGCGTTGACGGTCAACTGGTTTGGCCGGCGCGTGGTGGCAATGGTTTCGGGTTTGATCCGATGTTCGTGCCCAAAGGTGATGAAAGGACATTCGGCGAAATGGCGCCGGATGAGAAACATGCGATCTCACATCGCACGAGGGCATTTGAAGCATTCAAAGCCAACTGTTTGGCTGGCTTGCAGCGTGTAACGGAGACTGAAACAGCTGGAACTCAATCCGCCAGCGCGGCATTTGAAGCGCTTAACGCCGCAGCCGCGAATGTGTCGACCAATGCAGAAACGGCAGCCTTTGTCGGAAACCTCATTTCCGACCTAAAAAACAACGGTGGGGCGTGGGAGCGTCCTGATCTTGAGCGTTTTCTTCAGGCCATGCAGGAGTGGCTAAAATGCAGCGATGGCCGTGAAGAGCCCGCCGCACGAATGATTGCGAAGATGCTCCTTGCTGCGCGCGGTCAAAAGTGAATTGGATGTGTTGGCGCGTGAGTTTTGGCGCATGTGAGGCGGACGGCCGTGTCTGAGACTGCAAATGAACCGGGTTTCGGCGTCTACGTCCATTGGCCGTTCTGCGCGCAGAAATGCCCATACTGCGATTTCAATAGTCATGTTCGGTTCGAGGCGCCCGACGAGGTGCAGTATGTGGCCGCGTATTGCCGGGAGTTGGACAGCGTCGCTGAATTGATGCGTGCACAGGAGGGTGCAAGCCCCGAGGTTGCGAGCATCTTTTTCGGTGGCGGGACGCCTTCGCTGATGAAGCCCGACAGTGTCTCGGCGATTATCGATCATATCGCTGGCATTTGGCCGCTGGCTCGCGAGGCGGAAATCACTCTGGAGGCAAATCCCGGCAGCGTAGAAGCGGCGCGCTTTGAAGGATATCGCAGCGCCGGGGTCAACCGTGTGTCGATTGGTGTGCAGTCGCTGCGCGATGAGGACCTACAGAAGCTGGGGCGTATTCATTCGGTTAGCGAAGCAATTTCGGCAATCGACATCGCGAATAAGGTCTTTGATCGTTATTCCTTCGATCTTATCTATGCCCGGCCCAAGCAGACGCTCGCTGACTGGAAACGTGAGCTTGAGGAGGCGCTGAGCTTGGCTGGAGGACACCTGTCACTCTACCAGCTTACGATTGAGCCGGAGACGCCCTTCGCGAAGCTCCATGCGGCCGGCAAACTGCATGTGCCCGATCCGGACAGAGCCGCGGGACTGTTTGAATTAACGCAGGAATTGACGGAAGCCCAGGGTTTGGCCGCGTATGAAATCTCAAACCATGCCGCTACCGGGCAGCAGAGCCGGCATAACCTGATCTACTGGCGCTACGGGGTTTATGCGGGCATTGGACCCGGCGCACACGGCCGGTTGCCCACTGGGAGCGGTCGACGCGCGACAGCGGTCGAGCGGCATCCGGAGACATGGCTTCAGCGGGTCGCGAACGGGGGCGATGGTTTTGTCGAGAATGAAATCCTGATGCGGTCGCAAATGGCGGATGAAGCGCTCTTGATGGGATTGCGCCTGAGGGAAGGGCTTGATCTTGCCCGTTTGGAATCGTTGGGCGGTGTGCGGCCCGCAGACGAGACGTTAGCGGAACTGTGCGAACTTGGTTTGATTGAGGTGATGGAAGGCGGGACGAGGGTCAGGGCAAGTGGCAAGGGGCGCTTCATCCTGAACGAACTTGTGGTGCGGCTTTCGGAAAGCTTCATTGGTTCGAAACCGATGTTCGCCAATGGGGATCAGGCGACGCCGCGGGTGCATGCTGCTTGCGATGCCTCTAAGCACTCGTGACCAATTGGATTTTGCGGGATCAATCTTTTGAGGCTTTCGGCGGCCCGGCGCATCTGGCAACAACACGCTGGACATTGCGGCTGATGCTCATTAAGCGGTCGTGCGATGATCAGGAACCTTTATGATTGGATGATGGGGCTTGCCGCGCATGAACGTGCGCCGTCGGCTCTGTTTGGTATTTCCTTTATTGAAAGCTCGTTCTTCCCGATACCGCCGGACATCATGCTGGTGCCAATGGTGCTTGCAGAGCGCGCAAAGGCTTGGTTCTTTGCAACCGTCGCGACCGTTGGCTCTGTCCTCGGCGGAGCATTCGGATATGCAATAGGTTTTTTTCTCTTTGAAGCAATCGGCCAACCCGTTCTGGAGTTTTACGGGTTTTTCGATAAATTCCAGGACTTTGCCTCTCAGTACAACGACTATGGTGCCTGGATCGTCTTCTTCTTTGGCGTTACGCCCTTTCCCTACAAGGTCATTACAATTGCGAGTGGTGCGACCGGTCTCAATCTTGTGGTCTTCATGCTGGCAAGCGTGGCGGCACGGGGGCTACGCTTCTTTGTCGTGTGTGGCCTGCTCTACTGGCTTGGACCGCCCATCCGGACCTTCATCGAAAAACGGTTAGGACTTGTCTTCACCGTCTTCGTGGTGATGCTTTTTGGTGGTTTTGTCGCCCTGAAGTATCTGATCTAAGTCGCGATACGGAAGGTGTGACGCGTTAGCCGTAGTGAGGAGCGGCATTGATGGCTGGAATTTCAACTACAGAAATCGATCGCGCCGGCGCCTATCGAATTGGTGGCGTGGTGCTCCTTGTTTCGCTTGCAACGATCGTCGCGGCACTTGGCTTTGAACATATTGGCGGCTATTTGCCGTGTCCGCTGTGTCTGCAGCAGCGCTACGCCTATTATGCCGGGGTGCCAGCGGCTTTTGCAGCCCTGGTGCTTTTGAGCAACGAACAGCCGCGAATGGCAGCCATGTTGTTTTTTGCATTGGCGCTCGCGTTTCTGGCAAATTCAGGCCTTGGTATCTACCAGGCCGGGGCTGAGTGGGAATTTTGGCCTGGCCCTGAATCCTGTGCTGCGGATCAAGGAATCAGCTCTTCAGCGGAAGGCCTTCTGGAGACCTTCGATGACACGAAGGTTGTCAGCTGCACGGATCCGCAGTGGCGGCTGTTCGGGCTGTCATTTGCCGGCTGGAATGCGGTGGTGTCATTCGTATTGTTTGTTGGCGCACTGAAGGCCGCTTTTTTGTCCGTCGGTAAGCGCTGACTCGGTTGTCGATGGCCGCTTTTGCCGCCTTAGTTCATTTCAGGTGTGAGTTTTTCTCCCTAATCGCGGTGATCGGGCCCTAGTTTTCCACTTCCGTCCAACGTTTTCACCGCGAGTGACGGAGCCGCGGCGCGTCGAATGGTGGCTGGCGTCTGGATGAGCGTTGGTGGAAAAATATAAATAAAACAAATATTTAATGCGTTTGCGGGCGTGGTGGAGAGGCTCCTCGATAGAGGGCTGTGACGCATTTATCTCCCGTCAAGGAAATAACCTTCCCAGAGCCAGAAAGAAGCCTATTTGTTGTCAAGATGTGACGGTTTATTCTCCCTTGTCAGCGGAACACAACGCGAACTGATTAACAGATAGTAAAGAGTTTCCCTCCGTGCCTTCAGTCGAGCGTACCCCCCAAGTGAACAGCGTACCCAAACAGATTTTGTGGCGGCGTTTTGCCATTTCTGGGCGTGGGTCAGAGGGGGTGACGGGTGCGGCGGTGTCCAGTTCGCGGGACGATTTCGTACAGCGTTTTAGTGAGTGGCGTTTTGTTGAGTTGGCGTCGGGTTCTTACCCAAAGAACACACTTTTACGTGTGTTCCAAAATTTGAGACGAACTGCTCGGAATGAAAAGTTTATGCGTATGTCCGAGCGGTTCGTCGAAAACAAGAAACCATTGTGAGTAGGGCGTCCGGGTTTGGCCCGCTGTCGACCTAGTTATTGAGATCAGGCTTTCGTTTTTTGTTTTGCGTAGCGTGGCGCGGTCTTGCAGTTCGGTTGAGTTGGAATGTGAGGCGTTAGCGTGAGTAAGAGTTGCGAAGAGTGGCGTTCGTTGCAGGACGCGATGGGATCAATCCTGAAACAGGTAAGTATCAAGCATGGCCAGCCGAAAAAGTCCGGTGCGGTACTGCAGGTGGCCAGCAAATAAGATCGGTTGAAGTTTTCAGTTACGGGCGGCTTGACAACTAGCCCTCCGCCGGAGTTGGCAAGCGCACATAGCGTGCGAAAATTAGCGTTTCGAACGTGCGTCGCATAGACCGGTTGTGCGTAGCGATGCAATACGCTGGGTGTGCTTGCCATCAGTCAAAGTTCGCGTCGGTGTTAATCAGCAAGCTTGTTTTTTTGGCGTTCAGGTCTAGATGAAGGCTGCGTGCGCGATTGCGGTTGGAAACCGGGGCTCAATCGTCATTTTCGGGAGGCAACACGGAATGACACCCAAACACATTAATCCTGTTCAGTGGCATCAGGCCATGGGCTATGCGCGGCAGGCCTGCGCACGCGTGTTTCGAGACGGAGGTAATCCGGCAGATGCGCTGCGTGCATTCGGTATCAGCCACGGACCGGATGGACAAGAGTGGGACAAGGCCGTAGAAGCCATCGCACAGAGTTTGTGCGCGCAGCCTTTGGCGCGTGCTGCCTAACACCGATCAAAAGCATTATGAGGAGTGATGGCGTGCGCCCGCTTGCACGCATGCTAAGCACTTTTTTCTAAATGCCGGCTGTAAAGCCGGCATTTTTTTTACGTGTTTTTGAAATCCAGCCAACACCTGATGCGGTGCCTCCGGTGGCCGGCGCCGATGT
Organism: Hyphomicrobiaceae bacterium; assembly: GCA_965222485.1. Taxonomy (GTDB): domain Bacteria; phylum Pseudomonadota; class Alphaproteobacteria; order Rhizobiales; family Hyphomicrobiaceae; genus CBDCUC01. The sequence continues at coordinate 87,084 of CBDCUC010000040.1, read as the reverse complement.
CTTGGCAAAAGGCGCCGGCTTATCAGGGTTCCAGTTCCGTATCCCAATACAGATAATCGAGCCAGCTTTCGTGCAGAAAGTTGGGCGGGAACGCACGTCCGTTGCGGTGCAGTTCAAACACCGTCGGTCGGTATGGCCGCTGCGTCGGGTGCATGCCGACATCTGCCGGCAAGTGATTGCTCTTTTGCAGATTGCAAGGTGCGCAGGCCGTTACGACGTTGTCCCATCGGGTCAGGCCGCCGCGGGAACGCGGGATCAGGTGGTCAAACGTCAGGTCTTCCTTGGAACTGCAGTACTGGCACGTGAAACGGTCGCGCAAGAACACGTTGAAACGCGTGAAAGCGGGATAAAGTGCCGGCTTCACGTAGGTCTTGAGCGAGACGACGCTTGGCAACTGCATCTCGAAGTTAGGACTGCGGACACAGCGGTCGTACTGAGAGACGATGTTGACCCGGTCAAGAAATACCGCCTTCACCGACTCCTGCCAGCTCCAGAGCGACAACGGATAGTAGCTCAAGGGCCGGAAATCGGCGTTCAAGACCAGGGCCGGAAACGCTTCCGGCATGGCAGCATGGGCGTTCACTGTGCTCATCCCTGACGATTCGCTCCGACGAATCAGTCAGCCTTCCTCGTTTTCAGGCGGGATACTAGCGGCGCATGTCAGCTCTGTGAAGCTTTGCAGCGAACATGCGAAGCTCTGGCGTCCAGACGCCTGGAATCATCACGGTTTATCGGGTACGACGGATCGCAGGTCCGTCTGCGGCCAATTGCGGGAGTGTTCCGCGGGCCGGGGGCGCCGGCCGATTTTTGGCCCGCTCCGCATCCGACCGGCCTCTTACTTGGTAATTCAGGGCACAATTAAGATTGGCGCCGGTTTTGGAAAAATGACTGCGACAGCCAAGCCCGTCTTCCGATTTGCGCCCAGTCCGAACGGCCGGTTACATGCCGGTCATGCATTTTCGGCCGTGGTAACGGCTCTAGCTGCCCGCCGTGCGGATGGCCGGCTCCTGCTGCGCATTGAGGACATCGACATAGCGCGATGCCGGGAAACCTATGTAGATGCGGTCTATGCGGACCTCGCTTGGCTGGGTCTCAAATGGGAAACGCCGGTCTTGCGGCAGTCACAGCATTTCGAGCGCTACCAAGCAGCGGCCGATCGATTGCGTGATATGGGCCTGCTATACCCGTGTTTTGCGTCCCGGGCGGAGATTATGAAAGCCAGCGCAGCGGCAGGGATGGGCCACGATCCTGACGGTGCGCCGCTTTACCCAGGCTTGCACCGCGAGCTTTCCAAAGTGGAGATCGCAAATCGAAAGGCCGAAGGACAGGCCTTTGCGATGCGGCTTGATATGGCCAAGGCTTGCGAATTCGCGGTGCAGCTTTTAGACGGCCGCGCGCTGGAGTTCAGCGAGCAGATCAATCCAATTGCGGGCGAGGTGCGCGCGCGCGGTGTGCTGGAGCGCGTCGTGGCGCGCCCGGAGCGATGGGGTGATGTGGTGATCCAGCGCAAAGATGTTGGGACCAGCTACCATCTTTCTGTTGTTGTGGACGATGCGCACCAAGGCGTGAGCCACGTCACGAGGGGACGTGATTTGTTCGCTGCGACTGACGTGCATAGGTTGTTGCAGGTTCTGCTGGGGTTTGAAGCGCCCATCTATCATCACCACATGCTGATTTCCGATGATTTGGGCCGCAAGCTGTCGAAGAGCAGCGGTGATACTTGCCTATCGGCGTTGCGCGACGCCGGGGTTCGTCCGGGTGACATCCACGAGATGGTTGAAGCTGCCTACGCCGAATGACCGTAAACGTGTGTTTGCGTGGCGGCCACGTGATCTTTTCCCTGGAAAAGGAGTGTTTTGCCAGTAGCCGGACTTCGCTTTTCGATGGCCTGTTGCCATCATGTGAATGAGGCCCAACCAGATGGGCTGCCCCAAGCCACCCGCCCGGCAGCTGGGTTGCTTGGCAGAATCATCGACCCCATATGCGTGCTGGCGAAGAGGTCCTGCGGGAGATTTGAGGTTTTAGATGCGCAAGTTGGTGACCGTCATCATTTTCGTTCAGGCGCTTATTTTGTTGTGCGTGAGCGGAGGAGGAGTGTTTCACGGCGGCGTGCCTGCCGCTCTTGCTGCAGACAAAAAAACCGAGACGGCTTCACAAGAATTTGGAATGAAGCTTGTGGAGGCGGCCCGCGAACAGCTAACTGTGCCGGTTGTCTACGACCCAAGCTATCGCAAACTCGAATATCCTATGGGGGATGTGCCCTGGTATCTTGGCGTTTGCACCGATGTGGTCGTGCGGGCGTATCGTAAACTGGGAATCGACCTGCAGGTTCTAATCCACCGATCGGGTGCCGGCACAGGCGACAAGAACATCGATCACAGGCGTGTCTTGGTAATGCGCAAATTCTTTGCGCGGAAGGGAACGTCGCTGCCGATCAGTAAAGATCCAAAAGACTATAAACCGGGCGATCTTGTAACTTATTATATGCCCGATGGCATTTTTTCAAAAACGCATATCGCTATTGTTTCAAATCGCAAGACTTGGTCGGGCGTACCGCTCGTAATTCACAACCGGGGTTACGGAGTAAAAGAAGAAGACTGGTTGTTTGCGGAGAAAATCACGGGTCATTATCGTTATTCGACCACACCGAATATTAGCGGCTGGGGAGCGAAAAAGGGCTAGTGCGAGCAACGTTCCAACATCTTGTGTTTGGCCGCTGTGGCATCTGCAAGGCAACAAAAAGAGAAATTGATTCGATAAATTTATTGGTCTTATTTTATCGACATAAAATGTTTTAAAAATCGAGAATTGACGTATTAACTGCGAAATTGTGAGCCAATGGCCACAGTTATTATTGATTAAAGGGCGAAAAGAAACCGGTTTCACATAATCTGCCTTGTTCTTTCAGGCGAATAAGTTCAGCTTTTCGTTGAACTTTTTTTCACAAGGTCAGAAACCCGTGCTTTTTATCGGCATCTTTTCGATCAGCGGCGAACTATGGGCCGCTGCCGTGGCATTGATTGCTGTGGCGGCGGTTGTTGCTCGACATGAAGCTATTGACGCGTCGAGCAACGATACTGCGCGTGGGTCGACGACCAGACTAAAACGTTCCAGCGTCGTGCCCCATTCCAACAAAGGGTCAGGCTGGCGGTCGTCCATAGACCGTTTAACAACGCAGACTGGCGAGAGCCTGCCCAAGCTCAGCAAAGGTTGCACCGGCAGGCCGCGCTACTCTTTCAATAGCAAGTCAAACGCGGCGGCAGCGCGGGCGGTGAGTTCCAAACCGGCGACCACTGTTTTTGGTGGTGGCGGAAAGCTATCGAGCGATGAACAGTGGAGGAAGATTTCCAATGTCGTAAGCACCGCAGTTGATAGCGCTAGGAATGCGCACGCTTGCCAAGTCTATGCTTCCGAGCGCCTGGACTCTGCTGATTATGCCTTGCTCACGTTGATCGACGAACTGTCCGCAGTGATGCCCGTTGGCGACTTGAGGCGCAGCGGCAATCAAGACTCTGGCGATAGGGCGGCAATCGCGCGTCCTGGCTATGCTTTGCAGCATGCGCGTGCTGTCGGCGTTGGTCGGGTGAAGCCATTGCGTGAACCGGCCATCAGCGTTGCCGCCTAGCGGGCGAGATGCGATGTGGACACGCTTGTTGGCGTGACGAACGTCTCTCCGACTGCAGAGGCTATTGACGCAGCCCGAGGGATGACCCGCGTAGCCCGAGCCCTTGCGCGTCTTCTGGCCGTCAGTGCGTCATTCACTCTGCGAGGATCGGTGTTAATGGCCGCCGATTGCGCCCGTGGGCTCGTAGGAGGCGCGGCGAGGGGCTGCCGACAACTGCGTCCGTGTGAGGCTTGCAGGAGCAGGGTCGATCACGCTTGAGCCGAATTTTCTTACCTCAAGGATTGCCAATCCTCTTTCGGCCAGTCCGGAGCGATTGAAGCGAACTGGCCCATCCACGCCACTGAAGCCTGAGGCGCGCATCAGGTTCTCAGGTGTATACCGACTGCCAGTTGGATTTGTGGAGAGGTTTATTGCGATGCTGACGGCATCGTGTGCGAGGCTGGCGATCCTGGGGGGAGCATGGCCGAAGTTTTTGGAGAAGCGTCCAGCAAAATTGCGCCAACCTCTGGGATCGGGGCTAGGATACCAGCCGCCAACAAAGGCGGGGTCGCGACCGATGTTTGGAAATTCCCAGGCACCAGTACCGATTATCTTCGTGGTTGCCGGGTTGACGCCGGAGTAGGCGATCATCGGTCCGATTTGCGGAAGACTGTCCTGGCCGCCCGGCAGGAACAATGCGTCAACCGATGCGCCGATTTCGCTAACCTGCTTGATGGTGTCGAAGACTTCGCGGGCAGGCTCTAGAATGGCGTTTGCGTTGGCGCCGACGGGGTATGACTTCAGGGCGACGATAGATCCGCCGTGGCGGCCAACTGCCGACCTGAATGACTGCTCTACGGTCCGCCCGTACGCGTCGTCTGGGATCAGGGCTGCAAATCGTCTTTTTCCGTTCGCCGTTGCATAGCTGACGATACGATCTACCTCGGCGTCGGGAAGATAACTCATCAGGTAGACGCCATTGCCAGCCACGTTTCTATCGTTTGAGAAGGCGACGACCGGGATATTTGCAGGCCGTGCCGCGGCTGCGGCACCAGGTACCGCCTGGGAAAAGAGCGGCCCAAGAATAATCTCCGCGCCCTCGCGGATGGCTTCCGCGGCGGCAGTCTGAGCGCCTTCTGCCGTGCCCTTATCGTCCTTTACGACAAGCTGAACATTCGGATTGTTTAGCTCGAACAAAGCCATTTCGCCGGCCTGCTTCATGCTCTTAGCGATGGCCGCGGTTCGGTTCAATCCGCCGAGCGGTAGGAGCATTGCGATCTTGACGGGCCGGCTCTTGGCTTTGGCTGCATCTTCCGCTGAAAGGGAAGCTTCAGGCGAGGATCCGCCAAGATTGGCGGCGCAACCACCAATCAATACCAGCGCCACGGTGGCGGCGAGCACGCGCACATAGCTCAAAAGCATGGCCAGGGCTTTGGTTATGTGCGTCAAAATTTGCTCCTTCGACATCTGCAAGAGGTGTGACCTTGCTATGGCGGCTACTTGGGTCGGTGTTATGGCGGCGGTGCCGGTAATCGTATCGGGGCCCAACTATTGAAAATCGCTCCGCTGATCTCACCGGTTGACTGTCCCGGCGGGAGAATCAGTGGGCTGCTAAATCGTACTCCGGTCTGGAGAAAATGAGTATGGTCGATTAGGAGCCAATTATGTTGATATATTTGCGACTGTTTGCCCTGTTCTAAGAGCGTTTGGGCCCGCCTTCAGTGATATCGAACAACTATTCTGCATGTCGGGAAAAGGTGTAAGTCTCGCGGTGGCCACCCAATTTCAGGCGAACCGTCAATGTTGCGCGAACAAGCAAAGGGTCTGAATTGCCGGTGAACGAGATTGTCGCCAAGTGTGCTGTCGCGGAGATCGAACGGATTTCTGAGCGGGGCCTGGAGCCGGGGCTTTATGTCGTATCCACCCCGATTGGCAATCTTGGTGATATCACACTGCGCGCGCTTGCTGTTCTCAATAGTGCCGATCTGATCTGCGCCGAAGATACGCGCCGCAGCGGCAAACTGCTTTCCCACTTTGGAATCCGGGCGCCAGTGCGCGCTTATCATGAACATAATGCTGAGCGTGAACGTCCTAAGTTGCTGCGTGCCCTGGCGGAAGGCCAGAGTGTGGCGCTGGTCAGCGATGCGGGAACGCCGCTCATTTCTGATCCCGGCTATAGATTGGTGGAGGCTTGCCTCGACGAGGGCAGACGCGTTTTCGCCGTACCTGGTGCGGCTGCACCGGTGACAGCGTTGGTTGCCGCGGGACTGCCGACGGACACCTTCACGTTTGCTGGGTTTTTGCCGGCAAAAAAGGTGGCCCGGCGAGCGCGGCTTGGTGAGTTGGCCGCGATGCCCGGAACGCTCATCTTTTTTGAAGCGCAATCGCGGATCGGAGCGTCGCTCAATGATATGGCCGAAGTCTTGGGTGCGCGTCCTGCGGCTGTCGCGCGTGAACTCACAAAATTGCACGAGGAGGTCGTGCGCGGCACATTGCCGGAACTGAGCGAGCGGTTTGAGGGGCAAACAGTCAAAGGAGAACTCGTCGTCGTCGTGGGGCCAGGCGTTGCGAGCGAGGTCAGTGATGCAGACATCGTCGCCAGACTTTCTGACGTGCTGGCTGATGCAAGTTTAAGGGATGCGGCGCGGCTTGTGGCCAATGAAACGGGCGCGGCCAAGTCGAGGGTCTATGATCTTGCCCTGCAGGTTAAAGGCCGGGAACCTTAGATGGCAGGTGCGCGCGACGTTGAAAAAGAAGCCGTCGGTTCGCGGACCATCCGGCGCCAGCGCTACCTGCGCGGTCAGCTCAGCGAGTTTCTCGCAGCCGCTCTGCTTATCGCAAAGGGCTACCGAATTATCGCACGGCGCTACAAAACGGCGGCCGGTGAGATCGACCTCATCGCGGTTAGGCGGCGACGGCTTGCCTTCGTTGAGGTCAAGGCGCGCGATAATCTTGAACTGGCGGAGAGTTCAATTTCCGATCGGCAGAGGCAGCGCGTGCACAAGGCTGCAAGTCTTTGGTTAGCGCGCCGGCCAGCGTATCAGGACCACGACATGGGTTTCGATATTATCTTCGTGATCGGCTTCATGCGTTTGCGACATCTGGAAAACAGTCTATAGGCGGGCTGGCGGGCCACGCGGCCTGCTCTCGAGAGTTGCCGACATAGATCAAGGAATAAAACGCTTATGCCATTGAAAGTCGCCTGTCAGATGGATCCGATCGAGGCGATCGATATCCGTGGTGACAGCACGTTTGCTATGCTTCTGGAAGCGCAGGCGCGTGGCCACGATGTGTTTACCTACGCGCCGCAGGACTTGTCGCTTCGTGGTGACAAGGTGTTGGCACGTGGATCGCGCGTGCGCCTCGCGGATGTGCTGGGCCGGCATGTGGAGCACGGAGCGGAGAGTCTGGAGGACTTGGGTCAGTGGGATGTCGTTTTGCTACGCCAGGACCCGCCGTTCGATATGGCCTACATCACGACGACTCACATTCTGGAACGCATCCATCCGGCAACGCTGGTGGTCAACGATCCGGCAGAGGTGCGCAATGCACCGGAGAAGATTTTTGTTTTAGACTTTCTTGACCTGATGCCGCCGACGATTGTTACGAAGTCGCTCGACGATGTGCTCGCCTTTCGCGCCGAGATGGGGGATGTCGTTATTAAACCACTGTACGGCAATGGCGGTGCGGCCGTGTTCCGGCTCAAAAACGATGACAGCAATCTTTCAGCCTTGGTGGAACTTTTTCAAACCGTCTTTACCGAGCACTTCATGGTGCAGCAATTCCGGCCGGAAGTTCGCGAGGGCGACAAACGTATCATTCTTGTCGACGGCGATGTCGCTGGTGCGATCAACCGTATCCCTGCGGAAGGCGAGATGCGCTCAAACCTGGGCGTTGGTGGTGAATCGGCGTCGGTTAAACTTAGCGATCGCGATTTGGAAATTTGCGAACGGCTGGGTCCGGAGCTACGCCGCAGGGGGTTGTTGTTCGCCGGTATCGATGTGATCGGGCCCTATCTCACAGAGATCAATGTGACCTCCCCAACCGGTATTCGCCACGTCAAACGGCATGGCGGGGTTGATATTGCCGCCATGATCTGGGACCGGATTGAAGCCAAGCTGTCCTAATGCCGGTTGCCTGGAATTTGCGGCGGATTTTGCCCGCTGCCGCTAAGCACGCCACCACGTTTGTTCTCATAATGTTCTTGCTTGTCCACGTCCTCCGCGTTAGGTTCATCCCCAGGGTATGAGACGGGAGGCGCGGGCCATGTATGCGCAGATTTCGACCGTTGCGTTTGTCGGCGTAGAGGCGCGCCGCGTCGAGGTGCAGGTCCGGATTACACCGGGCGCGCCGGCTTTCGCCATCGTCGGCCTGCCCGACAAAGCGGTCGCGGAAAGCCGCGAGCGGGTGCGCAACGCACTGCATGCGGTGGGGTTGGGGCTTCCCTACAAGCACCTCACGGTCAATCTGGCGCCTGCGGACCTGCCGAAGGAAGGCAGCCATTTCGATCTGCCCATCGCGCTGGCGCTGATGGCGGCCATCGGTGCGGTCTCGCCGGAGGCCATTTCGGGTTTCGCGGCCATCGGCGAACTTGCGCTCGACGGGTCGATCCGGGATGTGCCGGGTGCACTGCCCGCTGCAATCGGTGCCAATGGACAAGGCAAGGGGCTCATCTGTCCGGAAGGCTGCGGATCGGAAGCGGCATGGGCGGATGAGGATATGGATATCCTGGCACCGCCGCATCTGTTGTCACTGGTCAATCACTTCAAGGGTCTGCAATCGTTGTCGCGGCCGATTCCGAATGTGGAGCGGCGTGTGAGCGAGCTGCCGGATCTCAAAGACATCAAGGGACAGGAGAGTGCGAAGCGCACTTTGGAAGTGGCGGCTGCGGGTGGCCACAACCTGTTGATGATCGGGCCGCCGGGGTCGGGCAAGTCGATGCTGGCCTCGCGTCTGCCGTCGATCCTGCCGGCGCTGTCGCCTGAGGAAATGCTCGGCATTACGTATCAAAAGCACCAAGTCATTTGATGCGGATGCCGAGCGAGGTGCTCGGTGACTAAATTATGCTGGTGGGTTGTCGGGCTCGCTATTGGCTGGGCCTGGGTAGACTCCAGTGTCGCTGCGGTTCATCGAAGCCAGATGGGGTTCAAACTGGCCAGTCTGAAAATTGTAGCGAAGGCACAGTTCGGACCAGAACGAGCCGCCTTGGGGCGAGCGGTACATGATCACCGCGCAAAGCCAGTATTTCGCATCAGTCGTCGGTATTCCGGCAAGGCGCATACGTGTTCGCTGTGCCTTTTCACCGGCGACATAGACAGCACCCGATGCCGAAGGATGGCTGATGCCTTTGCAGCAATCTTTGAAGGGGCATTCAACACTAACAAGCACGTGGGCCGATACCGACTCCATGATGCCAGGGGCATTTCCGAAATTCTTGAGATAGAGATCAACCAATTCGTTTGGCTGGTATTCTCTACCCAACTGAACCACCAGTTCCGCCACCAGTATGTAAGGCCGCTCCAAGTTCCGGTAACGCTTTTCAGCGATGTTTGCAGCCGTCTGACTGGCGGCAGTCGCCAACCTAGCTTCTCTGAGCGTTTCTTGAGTGGCCTTGAGGGTAAGCCGCACGTAATAGACACCAAGCGCAGCAACAATGACAGTGGCGAACGACGCGAAGAACATCAACTTCGCCCAATGCGCCATATCCTTCTGAGCGCGCAAATCCTCATCGGTGGCCTTTTGGGAGTCGTGGGCTTTTATTTGATCAACAAGGCAATCAGTGCGCCTCTTAGAAGGGGCCATCCCGATGCAGGACTGTTCGATTATTTGTGCGGCCTTGCTGCGGTCCTTTTCGGCGCGTTCCTGATATCGGGTCTCAACCTCGTGCAGCTTGGTATATTGCCCTAGAATTATTGCGGCAATGACACCGACCATGAAAACGAAAGTGGCGGCTGCACTCAGCGCAACTGTAAGACCTCGATATCTATCGCTTCCAGACATTGCACCATAAACGCTGCTGAGAACTTCCCCCGTGCAAGCTTGTTTCGGATGTTGACCTCCTTTTCGTCAACTCCGATCTCGGCCAGCTTTTCGACGAGCTGACCGTAGGTCATGCCTTTCCGCTTTAATTCGGACTTGAGCATGTTGGCCACACGGGCTTCCCAGTCCGTTTTTTCGGGCATTCGCGTATCTCCAAAGCGATAAAAGTAATATACACGATACTTTTGCCCTTGTACACAGTGCATATAGGTACTATATTCGTTACATAGGTAACGGGTACAGTACGAATGGCTACGAATTTCAAACTCACAGCAAAGGCACGCACTCTCTCATTGCGCCAAGTATTCCGCATGGGAGAGGACAAGGCCTATGACCTGTTTTGTGAGCTTCGTTGGCCAGAGACGGACGGCAAGGCCGTTTGTCCGCGTTGTGGCTGTGCTGAGTCTTACTCGATCACCACAAGGCGCAAGTTCAAGTGTAAGGCGTGCCACCACCAATACAGCGTCACGTCCAGCACCATCTTTGCGTCCCGTAAGCTGAGCTTCACCGACATTCTGGCGGCCATCACCATCGTTGCAAACGCAGCGAAGGGTTTGTCTGCTATGCAGCTGTCACGCGATCTGGACGTGCAGCACAAGACGGCTTGGATCTTGGCGCACAAGCTGCGCGAAGCCATGGCCGCTGAAACGCATGGCGCAAAGGCGTCCGGCGAAGTGGAAGTTGACGGCGCCTACTTCGGTGGTCACATCCGCCCCGCGAACCTGCGCGAAAACCGTGTTGACCGCCGCCTTATCGAGCACCAGACCGGCAAGCGCCGTGCCGTGGTCGTCACCCGCGAGCGCAAGGGCCGCACGCTGCCATTCGTCGTCAAGCACGAGTCAGACGGTGTTGATCTGGTCTGCGAAACCATCACCAAGGGTTCAACGGTTCATGCCGATGAAGCAAGCCACTGGGATGTTCTGCACGCCAAGTTCGATACCAAGCGCATCAACCACTCAGAGGCCTACAGCCTCAACGGCGCAAACACGAACCAAGCAGAAAGCTACTTTTCACGGCTTCGCCTGATGGTTCGCGGCCAGCATCACCACGTCTCTCCGAAGTATCTTCACCAGTACGCAGAGCATGCAGCTTGGCTGGAAGATCATCGGCTACTGGACAACGGGGCGACCACCAAACGGGTGATTGGATTGGCAATGGTGCACCCAGTATCGAGGGAATGGAAGGGATATTGGCAGCGCAGTGCCCAGCCACGCGAACCTTGACATGTCAGAAAAACTGATATATTTTTCTGACAAATAATCATGGAAATGGAGATTATAAGTGACTGGCGTACAAGGAAAAATAATGAATAGGGTTCGTGGATACCCTCGTGGAAGTCGGGTGTTCGGCGCAAAAGACTTCGTGGACCTGGGCTCACGCGCTGCAATCGACCAGTCACTGTCACGCTTGGTGCGTGCTGGGAAGCTGCGGCGTGTCCGTCGAGGGCTTTACGATTTGCCTGCGGCTAACCCTCTTTTAAAGGGGCCGTCTCCGGCCAATACAAATGCGGTGATCGCCGCTGTGTCTCGGCACAGGGGACTAACTGCCACGCGCGACAACGTCGCTGCGGCCAATCGGATGGGGTTAACGAATGCGGTGCCTGCACAGCTCGTCTATCTGATTGATGGACCATCCTTTACGCTTCCAGTAGATGGAAGAAAAATTCGCCTTAAGCGGGCAAGTCGATATCTACTACCTTGGAAGAACAGTCCGGCGAAGCCGGTTGTTCAGGCGCTGCTTTGGCTCGGAAAAGACTTGGCTGCAGCGCCTGACACTATCGGCATTCTGCGTGGTAGCCTCTCAGATGATGTGAAACAGGAGCTGGTACGCGGGAAGGCTAGTCTGCCATGGTGGGCAATTGGCGCTGTGGATGCAATCGCAAATGAGAACCCAAGAATACGAGACGTTTCAAGCGCAGAGTGAAGATACCAGACGCGGCGTTTTCACTGCTACATCAAGGCGGCTAGGAATTACAGAATTCCTGGCGGAAAAAGACTATTGGGTCTGTCGGGTGATAGACATCATAATGAAAGAACCGCCCTGGGTGCCTAAAAAATACTTTAAGGGGGGCACGTCGTTGTCAAAAGGGTTTGGCTATATCCAGCGGTTTTCAGAGGATGTTGATATTGTTTTCAACCGTCATTCCCTGTCGTGCGACGAAAGAAGAAAGTTTCAGGGGGATGATGACCCGGCCGACCCTAATGCTTGTTTCCCATCACGCAATATGCGCGAAGCCAGATTCGACAAGCTTAAGGATGCTTGTGCCAATCACATGCAGGGGCCGCTTCAGCAGAAGCTTGAAAGGCTGTTGCCAGAATGCGAAATAGCAGTTTCGGAGAACGATCCGCAGACACTGTTTGTGCAATACCCAACGCTTTTCGGGGGCGGCCCTGGTGAGGATGAGAATAACTATTTCCAACCTAGTATTAAAGTTGAAGGAGGCGCGAGATCAGCACAATCTCCATCAGTAAATCGGGCTATTGCACCATACATTCAAGAGGAAGTTTCAGGCACACTTGATTTGACCATAAATGCTGTGACTATGATTGCCCCGGTGCGAACCTTTTTGGAGAAAGTTTCAATAATTCACGGCATTAACTGTAGGTTTCGCGATGAAGATCGCTTGCCACGCGATCGTGATAGGGTCTCACGTCACGCATACGATTTAGCGCGCTTGGCACAATGTGCTGCGGGTCGGCAAGCAGTGTGCAACCGAGCACTGCTTGAAGATGTTCGCCAGCACAATCAACTCGCATTCCGAAGCGCATGGAGGCGCCACGAACAACTTGTGCCGGGACAGATTCTTCTCAGAATGGCACCGGAGGTGGCTAACGCGATGCGTCAAGACTACGTTCGCATGCAAGACATGATGTTTGGCGAAAGGCCGGACTGGGACTGGGTCGCTGAACAAATTGATCAGGTGCACCAAAGCATCAATCGCTGCTAGTTCGATCGCGCAAATCACTGCTGGCAATGCCCCAGCTCGTACGAAATGTGACGACGCCGGTTGGAGGTTAGTAGCACTAATAACACGACGGCGTTGCGCCCCCTGAACGGCTATACGCACTGCGCTTTCCGCAACGGTTGCCGGCAGAGTCCTTACTGTACGGGCACGGGCACGGGCCGGAGTAGGGCTTTGTGATTGCGGCAGTGCGGGTCGGTGCGTCCTTGAGGCTGGCTTGGCTCTGCGTTGCGTCCTGCACAGCGGAGCAGCCGGACAATAAGACCGCCATCAAAATCACCAACCGAAACACAGTACGCTCCTTACGCCACCCAGTCGGCAGCGGGGGCAAAATCAATTGAAAAACAACGCAGTAGAGATGGAAAGACCGCCGCTTTCGAAAGTCCGACCAATTTCTAACTCATTCTACTTTAGAAACGAGTGAAAACGAAGTGACGAGGTTCACTACACATCAGTAAAGAGTTTAAGGAGCGGAAAGTGAAAAACGAAATACTTAGCCTTCCAATAAATCGGCTGAAGGAGGCTGTAACAGAGCATACCGCAGCTTTGGACCGACAAACGCGCACGCTTGATCAGGCAATCACCGCAGCGGCGCGAGTTGGACTGTGGGCAAAGGCTGCGGTTGTTATTGCCGGTACTGCTTTGGTGATTCAGATTATCGGGACCTTATTGCGCTAGTTGCCATACCTGATACATCCCCGGCCCCTGCCCTGATGTAATGACTCCCTTGTCTCTCTGACCTCTCAGAGCCACTCCTACCCTCTTTGTCATGAGCCGCAGGAGCTTGGAGTCTTCTCGGTCTAACCCACGCTCTGCAATGAGCTGAGAGGCAACGTCCCGGCTTGTGAGAGGTTCTTCTGCCTTCCTCAAGATCGATAGACATAGACGAGTCATCTCGCCCCGCTTGGACCAGTCTTCAGGAGGGCGAAATGCTTTCGGTTTGATGGATTGAATCTCATACTCAGGGTCGAACATCAGAAGGGTCTTATCCAAGGACTCTAAGTCCAGGATCATTTGCCGGAGCTTCACTTGCGTGGACTCAATGTCCCCCGCTAGCTCAGACCTCTTCTTCGCTAATGCTGTGATTACGTGAGGTTCTGCCATGAATTAGGACTCATACGGACGACTCAGTTACAATTGCGAGCCATCGAAACCCCCCAAGGAGTAAATTCGATGGGCAAGAATGAAAAAACCTCCCAAGAAATCGCGAAGCTGGCAGCACGTGGGCTGAGGAATCCGAAGAGCCTCACACCGACGCAGCAGCGCAGAGTTTTTGCTTCTGCTCTGACGCAGACAGACGACAAGAAGAAGTCTCGTCCTGCGAAGAAGCGGAGCTAGCTTCCTCAAGGCGTTCGATCAAGATGACGCTGCGGGCTGGTATCACCATGACGCCCGTTGCCTGCACGTCATCTTCCCCGCCACCTATGGTCTGGGCGATGACCTTCTTTTCAGGCCCGTCCTCCAGAAGCCAGCCAACCGTTGCGCACTGAAGCGTATCGGGGTTGCTCAGATCAGACAGGAACTGCCAGCCACAGCTTGGCTGGCGGCTGTCTTCCCATTTTATGAGAACCAGTGGACAGTCAGACTCCATCTAGCGCCCCCGCAAATCAGTTCGGGCGAATCATAACAGAATCAAACGGTTAAAGCACTGAATAGTTGGTGCGTTTGATACGCAATGCCGGAAATGCTCGAAGTGTCGATGGTGCACAGTCTCGCGGGTGAACTGATGGGCGGCAAGCTGGCGACCGAGCGGCCGTTCCGCGCGCCGCATCACTCAGCGAGCATGGCGGCGCTGGTTGGCGGCGGGTCGCGGCCGCAACCGGGTGAAGTGAGCCTGGCGCATCGGGGCGTCCTGTTTCTTGACGAGCTGCCGGAATTTCCACCGCAGGTGCTCGATTCGCTGCGCCAGCCGATGGAGAGCGGCGAGACGGTTATCGCGCGCGCCAACAATCGTATCTCCTATCCTTCACGCTTCCAGCTCATCGCAGCGATGAACCCTTGCAAGTGCGGCGGCGGAGGCCCCGGCCAATCGTGCAAGCGGGGGCCGAGGTGTGCGTCCGACTATCAGGCACGCATTTCCGGGCCAATGCTGGATCGCATCGACCTGCAAATTGAAGTGCCGGCGGTGTCGGCGGCGGATTTGACGCTGCCGGCGCCAGCGGAGGGAAGTGCTGAGGTGCGCGCGCGTGTCGAGGCAGCACGTGACAGGCAACGCGAGCGGCTCATCAAGCTCGGCGTCAAGGATGCGAAGGTCAATGCCGAGTGTTCAGGTCAGTTGCTGGATGAAATCGCAATGCCGGATGACGAGGGCATGACGTTGTTGCGGCAGGCGTCCGAGGCTTTGCACTTATCGGCGCGCGGGTTTCACCGGACGTTGCGCGTAGCGCGCACGCTTGCCGACCTCGAAGCCCAAGAGCGTGTGACCAAAGCGCATATCGCGGAAGCGCTCAGTTATCGCGGCGAAGCCATGCGCCAATCGCAGGCAGCGTGAGGCCGGAGCTTTGAAACACAAAAAAATGTGCCGGAGACTTGATGTCTCCGGCCCTATGTTTGTTACGTCGGGTGTAGGCCGTCGCCCATGGCGACAGCTTGCGCATTTGACTAAGCCTCAACGGCAGGCAGGCCTTTTTGCATGAGGGCGGCTTCGACGGTGTTGCGCAACAGGCAGGCAATGGTCATCGGGCCGACGCCGCCAGGGACCGGTGTGATGGCGCTGGCGACGCGTGCGGCTTCCGCATAGTTGACGTCGCCGACAAGCTTGTTTTTGCCTTCAGGTGTCTGGATGCGGTTGATGCCGACATCAATGACGATTGCGCCCGGCTTGACCCAGTCGCCACGCACGAATTCAGGAATGCCGACGGCGGCGATGATGAGATCAGCGCCTCTGACGACGGAGTGAATATTGCGCGTGCGTGAATGTGCGATCGTCACGGTGCAGTTTTCGCGCAGCAGAAGTGCTGCAACCGGTTTGCCGACGATATTGGAGCGGCCGATGACGACGGCGTTCATGCCGGTGAGATCAGGAGCTGCTGATTTCGCCAGGATGATTGAACCGGTGGGTGTGCAGGGAACTAGCGAGCGCTCGCCCACCCACAGGCGACCGACATTGGTCGGGTGGAAGCCGTCGACGTCCTTATCGGGGTCGATAGTGTTCAGAACTTTTTCGGAATTGATGTGCTTTGGCAGCGGCAGCTGGACGAGGATGCCGTTGACGTCCGGGTTCTTATTGAGGCTGTCGACAAGCGCGAGCAGGTCGGCTTCTGAGGTTTCCGCCGACAGCTTGTGCTCGATGGAGTTCATGCCGCATTCGGCGGTCTGCTTGGCCTTGTTGCGCACATAGACCTGGCTTGCCGGGTCCTCGCCGACCAGAACCACCGCCAGGCCTGGCTGGAAGCCGTGGTTGGCCTTGATGGTGTCTACCTGGCGCTTAACGCCCGCGCGGACCTCGGCGGCAACCGCCTTGCCGTCAATCACTCTCGTTGTATCCATTTACCGTCTCCTCCGGGTCGTTCCACTTTTCTTTTGTTCAGGCACTCAGTCAGTCTTTGGGGCGGGCCACTGGGCCGTCCGTTCCTCAAGCCGCGCGGACAGTTCTCCGGGGTCGCCGGAAAGCTTCAGCGTCTTGATGCGGGATTTCCCCCCTCTCAGAAGTGTTACACCTGCTTTTGGCATGCCTAGCCACTTGGAGACCAGCCTTGTAAGTGCGGCATTTGCTGCACCTGCGTGGGGAAGCGCGCGCACTGCGACTTTAAGTGCCAGCCCGTCGCCAGTGTCCTCTAGTCCCAGAACGGCGTCACGCGGCGCCTTCGGGGTCAGGCGGATGCGCACGATCGCCCCGGTGTCTGTCTGGCGCCAGGGAAGGTCGTCGGGCATCGGTGTGGGTCTTTCGCCTTGGCGTCAAACAAAAATCTTGGCGATGTTGGGTAAGACGACGCTTTGAACGAAAAAGCATGCCAGCAGCAGAACGATCGGCGAAATATCAACCGGGCCGAGATCGGGCAGGCTGGCGCGGATGGGCCGCAACAGCGGTTCGGTGACCGCCAGCAAGGCATCGTAAATCGAGCGCACCATGGGATTGTAGCCGTTGATGACGCCAAAACCGATCAGCCAGCTCATGATGACAGATGCGATGATGACGATAGTGTAGAGGCCGATCAGGTAATCTATGAATCCGAGCAATTCGATCATTTGAACTCCGCTCATGCTGACAATCCCGAATGGGAGACGTGTAACGGCAGGGAGCCAGTGCGGCAAGTGTGGCGGTTCAGGTCGTGCGGCTAGGTGGCAAAGTCGTCAGCGGTGCTCCGGTTTCCGGCGATCTTGGTTATGGGGCTGATATGGCCAGCGAACCGGGGGCCGTCGCCGGGATGGCCTGAGACACTTTGAGCGGCTCGGTGTCAAATGAAAGGCCATGGTC
Source organism: Hyphomicrobiaceae bacterium (assembly GCA_965222485.1). Classification (GTDB taxonomy): domain Bacteria; phylum Pseudomonadota; class Alphaproteobacteria; order Rhizobiales; family Hyphomicrobiaceae; genus CBDCUC01. The sequence continues at coordinate 70,062 of CBDCUC010000040.1, read as the reverse complement.
GGCCTGCATGTGTATGAGCGCGCGTTCGGCCAGTGCGGTAATGGTCAGGAGCGGGTTCACGCCTAAAGACCTTGGGATGATTGACCCATCAATGACGTAAAGGCCGTCGTGTACATCGTTGCTGCCATGGCCTGCCGATCCGTCAAAGACCTGGCCCTTGTGATTGACGACGCCGTGGTCGCGATCCGCGCCGATCGAGCATCCGCCGAGTGGGTGGGCGGTTGCCGGCTGGTGACCCATAACGGTTCCAGCCAATGGATTCTTGATGTAAGTGCCGCCGCTTTTTTCCACGATTTTTTCCAGCATGGCGTCCAATCGCTGGTAGACGGGCTCGTCCTTGGCGCCGGGCCACTTCAAGGCAAGACGGTCGCCTTCGAGCGTAAATGTGCCGGAAGCGGAATCATGTGAGACGGCGAAGAAGGTTTGCAGGTGGGCGAAGGGCCCCTTGTACACGCCGTTGATGAGACTTTTCAGAGCTCCGACAATGCGGCCGTTGGGCAGAAACATGTAGGGCAGGACAGGCGCCAGCGCGGATGGCAAGACGCCGTCCTGGACACACATTTGGTTTTCCAACGTGGCATCGTCGTGCACCTCAAGCTGGCCAGTGACGGCGGTGCCGACTTCGAAATCGGGGATCTTTGCAGGATGGCCGATGCCGACGGCGTTAATTGCTGGTGTGGCGCCGTAGCCGAAGGCGATAATGTCGCCGTTTGCGGAGAACCCTTTGCCGAGGCGTGGCGATAGGTTCAACCCGCGCTCTGCAGAGCGCAGTAAGATTTCGCTGGAACCCAACGTGCCGGCTGAGAGGATGACCATAGGGGCCGTCAGCGTATAGCTGTCTGTATCGCCGCGTTTAGGATCGGGTGTGTGCAGGGCTGTGACCTGCCATGTGTCGTCGGCGGATTTCTCTAAGTGGCTTGCCTTGATGTGTGTGAAAAGCTCTGCACCGTGCGCAACGGCATCGGGCAGGTAGGTTAGTGCAACCGTGTTCTTGGCACCCACGTTGCAGCCGCCGCAACAGTCTCCGCAAAGGGTGCAAGCAGGCTGCTCGATGCCGGCTGCATTGACGTTTTTCTCAAAGCTGACGACGAGGCGGGGGTGGACAACCTTGTGGGTCGAGCCATCTTCCGGCGCCACGTCATCGGCTGCCGCGTTTAGAGCCTGAAATTTTGTGAGTTCGCTGCCGGCCGTATGCGCGCTGGGGTTCAGCCATTGCTCTGCGCGGGCATAGCCTTTGTCCAGCGTACCGTCCTGGCGGAATTCTCCGGGCCATACTTCGTCTTGAAAGACACGGTCGTCGGGGCGCAGTGCCACGCCGGCGTTGACGAGCGATCCACCACCTAATCCGCGCCCAACGAGAACATGCATGTCCTCACCGACGCGAACGTCGAACATGGCGTCGTCATTTCCGGTCTTGATAGACTTCGCAGTGACCTGGAGGTCGTTTTTCAGATCGGGAAACCGGGAAGGGAACTCGCCGGTGAGGATTTCGCGGCCGCGTTCCAGAACGGCAACGCGTTTGCCTGCGCGGGCCAGGCGCGAAGCGGAGACGCCGCCGCCGTAGCCGGAACCAATGATGATGACGTCATAGTTGTTCTTAAGCGAGCTGATTGGGCTTGCGAGGCGGGTCATGGGCAAATCGTCCTGTGGTCGCCGGTTGGTGCGCAGGGCCGTGAACGTATCGAGACTTTATGCGGCGCGGCGAACTTAATGTGCAATGAGGGTTTCGTCACCTGGTGGGTGGCATGATGAGTTGAGATGATTGTCATCGCGCTTAACGCCTGGCAGATGTGTGATCAGCGAGCGTCACTTGTTGCTGTGTAGAATGTTGCCGGGCTTCCTCAGTTTCGCCTGAATTATCGTGCTGATGGCGCCTCCCCGTCAGACGCCCTTGTGACCGGGCTCGCTGAGACCCGGCTGGCGCGTACCGCAATGCGGTTGACGTGTTCCGCTTCTTTTGGGGACTCGAGGCTATAGCTCAGTGGTAGAGCACCCGGGATCGGCCCGGGAGGTCGGGGGTTCGATTCCCTTTAGCTTCTCCATAACGACTAGCTCAGAGGTAGAGCACAGGACTTCTAATCCTGCGGTCGTGGGTTCAACTCCCGCGTCGTTAGCCAAACGTGCCTGTTAAGCACACTCGGTTTGGGTCCGAGCCTACTACTTGAAAAACACGGGAAGCTGGTCGCTGAACCCGGCCTTTCGTTTCCAACACCGGATGCTTCGGCGGAAGGTGGGTGAGGCGAGGGCAAGCGCTGGTGGCGCTCTGTGCTTCTCGCAGATACCGCCGGCCTGGCACGGTTGGAGCCATTCGCCCCGGCGTTCGTGGTCCCTTCGGGGGCCTGGGCGTGCGCAGCGGATGGTGCAAGGCCGGCGCCGGCTGGCTTAAGCGGAAGCCCGCACTGCCGACGTGGAGGATGCGGCCGGCGACCCACTTTGAGCGGGCGTTGATCGTTACGGGATTTTAGAAGAAACGCGGTTTTTTTGTTGGAGTGATTGTTATGAACCGTTTTGGATTGTTTCAGGTTGTCGTGCGCGATAACGAGCGCGCCTTCCTGACGCGTGGTGGCCGCTTTGAGCGGTTGCTGGCCGCTGGCCGCCACACGGAAATCGATCTGCGCAAGAACCTTGCGGCGGAGGTCGTAAAGGTCGTTCGTACCGAGATTCCGGCGGAGCGTGCTCTCCTGTTCGAACGCACGGCACCTGCCGTCGCGGATGAGAACTTCGAGATCGTGCAGACGGGCGCCAACGAGGTTGCGATCGTGTCTTTCGATGGCGAACCGGTGCATGTCGTTTTGCCGAACTCGACGCGGGCATTCTGGAAGACGCTGACGCGGGTGGAGGTGGAGCGAATCGACACCAGCGAAGAAATTCGCGTTTCCAAGCATCATCTGGATAAGCTCGACGTGAGCCGGTCATCCGTCGTCGTGCAGTCGATTGTCGAGGCCAACGAGGTTGGTCTGTTGATGATCGACGGTGAGTTTCGCGAGATGCTTCCGGCTGGACGCCATGCGTTCTGGGCTGTGGCGCGCACGGTCAAGGTTTTGAAGGTTGATCTGCGTCCGACACCGCTTGAGGTGACGGCGCAGGAAATCCTGACCAAGGACCGGGTCGCCATACGTGTGACGTTGACGGCGTTCTACCGGATCGTGGATGCGGAGAAGGCTGCGGTAAAGACGGCCGACGTTGGTTCGACACTTTACCGGCTGATCCAGTTCGCGATTCGTGAAGCGGTGGCGACGCGTTCACTTGACGATATCCTGGCGGCACGCGACGAGATCGATCGGCAGGTCCGCGCTTATGTTGCGGAGCGTGCCGGCGAGTTGGGTGTCGAGGTTGGTGAGATCGGTGTCAAGGATGTCATCATCCCAGGTGATGTGCGTGAGCTTCTCAACAAGGTTGTCGAAGCAGAGCGTGTGGCCAAGGCCAACCTGATCCGGCGCCAGGAAGAGACGGCGGCAACGCGGTCGCTTTTGAACACGTCGCGGTTGATGCAGGACAACCCGCTTCTGCTGCGGTTGAAGGAGCTCGAAGCGCTCGAAAAGCTCGTCGAGAAGGTCGGCCGAATCGATCTGCATACCGGATCGGGTGCCGGCGGCCTCGATGCGTTGTTGTCAAAGCTCTACAAGATTGGCGACGCGCAAGCCGACAGCGAATAAAGATGCGCGATTTGGCGCGCTAACGAAAACTTGATGAGGGGGCGGCTGATACGTGCTGCCCCCTTTTCATTTGTGGCTTGTTATCCGAATGTCGTCAGTCTGCTTGTGTCCTTATCGTCACTGGCGTTTAATTCCGAAAGATACCTTTTCTGTGAATTCAGAAGGATGACGCCATGCGCTGCTTTGTAATGGTTTTGATGGTGGGTCTTATGATTCTGGTCGCCGGGTCACTCGCAGTCGAGGCACGGATCGTGTGTGATGGTCCGTTTCAAGTTGTCAAAGGTCACGGGTCGCTGGCCACTCCATATTGCGAAGATGAGTTTCTTGCCCGCGTGGCGCGTCAGTACGGTTTGCGTGTAAAGGGCTCCGCGGTGCGTGCAAATCCACATGTCAAACTCGACGTGTGCCGGCTTGTCGGGTCAGATATACGCGTCTCCCACATCTGTTCCGACTATCGAAACAATGACGGTAAGGGCGGCCGGTAGCTTGGTGCGGCTGTCATGTGCTGGGTGGCGCTGACTAGTGAGCGCGTACTTCGCGTTCCGACGTATCGACAAATGTCGGTCTCGTCGATGAGGCTAGTAGGACACCAGTATCGAGGGTCGCCGATGTCGGGGCCGGGTAGACGGTGCGTGTTACCGGTCCGGAGTTTGCTGTTGAGGCGACGGCCAGCGCAATAAATGCGGCAGCGGCGAAGCCGGCGAAAATGCCATTGAACTTCATGATGCGCTCCAATTCCCGTTCAATTGCTTATCCCAAGTGCGAAATGCCTGAGACATTGATAGACCGGTTATGTCGAACGGCCTGTCACGCAGGGAACAAGGGCTGCGAGAAGAAGCGGATTTTTGGGATTGGTAGGGCGGAAGGGAAGCGCCGGCGGGTGGATTTCGTACTAAAGGCGCCAGACAATCGCGCCGCCGCTGAGCCCGGCGCCGGCGGCAGAAAACAACATGGTGTCGCCAGCTTTTGGCGAACGCTCTTCGGCGCACTGGGAGAGTGTGAAGGGGATCGTGGCGGCTGAACTGTTGGCGAATTCGGTGACCGTTGACCACGTCTTTTCAGGCGACAGGCTGAGCTTTTTTCGGGTTGCCTCGATGATGCGCGTGTTGGCCTGATGCGGCACCCAATGATCTATTGCCTTGATGTCACATCCGGCTTCCGACATTGCTGCCTTGGAGCAATCCGTCATGAGGCCGGTTGCCTTGGAGAAAACGGCACGCCCATCGCTTAGCGACATGAGTGTTTCGGCTTCATCAAGGTCCTTGTGAAACGGCCGCCTGCTGCCACCTGCGGGTATGAGGATGTTTTCATATCCCGAGCCGTCCGAACGCAGATCGACCGCCAGCAAACCTGCATCCGGCCGTTCGGTAGGTGTCAGGACGACGGCACCGGCGGCATCTGAAAAAAGGACGGCGCTTGCGCGTTCCTTCATGTTGATGCGGCGGGAAAGAATATTGGCGGCGATGACGAGGGCAGGCTTTCCCTGCGTCTTGACGAAAGCATCAGCAAACGTCAGGGCGAAAAGGAAGCCTGTACATGCGCCGGCCAAGTCGATGCCGCCTGCATTGGACAGTTCGAGCCGGTGTGCGACCAGAGGGGCCGTTGGCGGTAACAGGTGGTCGGGTGTCGATGTCGCCAACACAAGAAGTGAGATTGTGCCCCGGCCGACGTCAGCATTTGTCAGCGCCATATTGCCGGCCTCGATCGCAATGTCTGACAAGGCCTGACCTTCTTCTACCCACCGGCGCTGACGGATACCCGTACGTCGTTCGATCCAGCCAGGCTCAAGGTCGAGCGCGGTTTCGATTTCGTCGTTTTTGACGATGCGTGATGGTGCGTAATGGCCCAGACCGGCAAATTGGGAACGGATCGTCATAAGGTCTCCACCGCCTCAATGATTGCATCGTAAATGCGCTCAATCTCGTTTTGCGTAATGCAATAGGGCGGCATCACATAGACCGTATTGCCAAGCGGCCGCAACAGGACGTTTTGGCTGAGGAAGCGGTCATAAAGCTTCGGTCCAATATTTGATAGATAGCCTTGGTCGGTGACGCTGATATCCAAAGCAGCGATGGTGCCGAGTCTGCGTACGTTGGTCACTCGGCTCTTGTCCTCAAGCCGGCTGAGTGCCTCTTGCTGCATTTTGCCGACGGCGCTTATGCGTTCGATCACAGGTTCGCTCTGCCAGATCGCAACATTGGCGCGGGCGGCCGCGCACGCGATCGGGTTGGCTGTAAATGAGGAGGAGTGGAAGAAGGTTTTGGTACGGTCGGTGGAGAAATGAGCGTCGTATATTTTCTCTGACGCCATTGTCGCTGCCAACGGCAAGACACCGCCCGTGAGCCCTTTGGCGAGGCAGAGGATGTCCGGGATGATGTCTGCTTGCTCGCAAGCAAGCAGCGTGCCCGTGCGGCCCCAGGCCGTCATAACCTCGTCGGCAATGAACAAAGTGTTGTGGGCTTCGCATAAGAGCTTCATCTCGCGCAGTGTTGCTGCGTCGTAGATCAGCATGCCGCCAGCGCCGAGGATCAGTGGTTCGACAATCAGGGCTGCCGCCTGTCCTGTTTTTAGTTCCGTCTCCAGGGCGTCCAGCGTCTTTTGCTGTGCACCTGCGCGTGGGAAGGGCAAGTGGACGACGTCGTAGAGTAGGGGTTCGTAAGCCTGGTTGAATACGCCGCGCGCGCCTGCCGACATGGTGCCGACGGTGTCGCCATGGTAGGCGTGCTCAAGTGCGATGATGCGCTGACGGGGCTTACCGATGTTATGCCAGTAACCTAGCGCCATCTTTAACGCGACTTCGACCGAGGTGGAGCCACTGTCTGAAAAGAAAACACGCGTCAGTTCGTCCGGCATTATCTCGATCAGACTTGCAGCGAGGTTTTCTGCCGGCTCGTGCGTGAAGCCTGCGAATATGACCTGATCGAGTTTTTGTGCCTGCTCGTTAATGGCGGCAATGATCTCGGGGCGCCCGTGACCGTGCGTGATGACCCACCACGATGAAATGCCGTCGATTATCCTGCGGCCGTCCGGGCACTCGAGCCATACGCCTTCGGCGCGCGAAACAGGAACGGCTTGGGGCTGAATAGCGGCTTGCGTGAAGGGGTGCCAGACGGGGGACATTGGTTTTGGTGGCAGGGAGGAGCCCACTATGAGAAGTCCTCCAGTTTGAACGAGTGCGCGAAGGCTTGGTCAAGCGCCGAGCTGTCGAGTTTTTCCAGGTGGGGAAGCCGTCCAAGAACCTTTGCACCACTGATCGCTGCAATCGTATCAATCGTGTCGGAAATGTCGTCGCCAATAAACGCGATACCAAGCAGTGGTATCTTGCGGGTCTGCAAAATTTCAATCGACATCAGCGTGTGGTTGATCGTGCCAAGCGCTGTGCGCGCGCACAGAATGACCGGGCAGGCCCACGATGCGAACAGTTCAGGTTGCAATATCTGGCGGGTTATGGGGACCAGTACACCGCCTGCGCCCTCGATGACGAGGGGAGCCTGCGTTTCGGGTGGGTGGATATTGGATGCGTCGATTTCGACGCCATCGAGCTCGGCTGCGCGGTGAGGGGAACAGGGTGTCGATAAGACATAGGCTTCCGGGTGTACGCGGGTTTTGTCGCCGCACACTTCGCGTACCCGCTCGCTGTCGGTGCCATCCTGCGTGCCCGCCTGGATCGGCTTCCAGTAGTCAGCCCCAAGGAACCGCGAAAGTCCGGCAGCGAATACGGTCTTACCAATGCCGGTGTCGGTCCCGGTGACGATGTAGCGGTTTGTCATGCAGGCGATCCGGGCGATTGGACGGGTGTTATTTTGAGGAGCTGCAGCTGGTCAGCGAGGCAGCCGATCATGTCGGAGACCTCAGCGTCGGAAGGGTTGAGCGTAATGGCAATGCGCAGACGCGATGTGCCGTCAGGGACGGTCGGAGGACGGATAGCGCGAATGTCGTAACCATGTGCCTGCATCGCCTCGGCAAGGCGTACTGCGTTTTGATCCGAACCGACGATGAGCGGCTGAATTTGCGAGCCGGATGGCTCTATCGAAAAGCGCTGGCGAAATTCGGTGCCAAACCTATCGACACGCTGACGCAGTCCATTGCGGCGCGAGGGATCATTGCTCACCAGCTTGAGTGCTGCGCGCACGGTTGCGGAAATTAGTGGTGAGGGGGCGGTTGCGTAGATTAGCGGACGGCAGCGATTGACCATGAAATCTGCCAGTGTCTGTGGCAGGCAGATAATTGCGCCCATGACGCCAAGCGCTTTGCCACAGGTATGCAGCGTTATGACGTTGCCGCGGCCCTCCAGGTGAGCGGCAGCACCGCGCCCATCGGGTCCAATGACGCCGGTGGCGTGCGCTTCGTCGATGATAAGTGTGCCGTCATGGCGGTCTGCTACGGCGATGAGGTCGTCAAGTGGTGCGCAGTCGCCGTCCATCGAGTAGAGGCTTTCAACTGCCAGCCAGGGTCGCCCCGTGCCGCCGTTGTCGCGCCAACGGCGGATTTCGTTTTCAAACGATTGCGGATCGTTGTGGTGCGCTGCTGCGGTCTCTGCCCTGCCTGCTCGAATGCCGTCGTGGACGCTCGCGTGAATGAGGGTATCGTGTACAACAAGGTCGCCGCGCTGTGGCAGGGTGGAAAAAAGTGCTGTGTTGGCCAGGAACCCGCCTGCAAAAAAAATAGCTGCATCACATCCGAAGTGTGCGCGTGCCTCATCTTCCAACGTTGTGATTTCAGGGTGGTTGCCGCGCAACAGGCGCGAGCCGCCCGAACCAATATCGACGCCCCTGGCGATGGCGTCAGCTGCCGCCTGCCTAAGCGCATTGGACCCGGCCAGACCGAGATAATCATTCGAGGAAAAGTCGATTCCCGAGTGGGGCGCGAGGTGCCGCAACCGGTTTCGGCGCGCCAGAGCGGTCAGCGCACGTTGATGTTCGGTGTACGTGGTGTCGAGGTCGTTGGTCCGGTCAGCCGCGTTGGCTTTAGCGGGGACGTTGCCTGGCATAGCCCCTCCGGTTCAGTTCTCCAGTGATTCCGCCTTCAGTCCCAAACGCTCAAACAATGCCTGGTCGACATCCTGCTCGGGGTTTTCGGTCGTCAACAAGGTCTCGCCGACAAAGATCGAGTTGGCGCCGGCAAAGAAGCACAGCGCTTGCAACTCATCGCTCATTTCGGTGCGCCCTGCGGAAAGGCGCACGTAGGATTGCGGCATCATGATGCGTGCGAGCGCGATGGTGCGTACAAACTCTATGCCCTCGATTTGCTCGACATCCGCCAAAGGTGTTCCCTCGATGGGAACCAGCATGTTGATCGGTACGCTTTCTGGATGCGTTTCAAGATTGGCCAAGGTGACCAGCATGTCGATACGGTCCTGGCGTTCTTCACCCATGCCGATGATGCCGCCGCTGCAGACCTTCATGCCGGCTTCGCGCACACGGCTCAACGTGTCCAAGCGCTCTGAGAATGTGCGCGTCGTTATAATTTCGCTGTAATAGCGCTCAGAGGTATCGATGTTGTGGTTGTAATAGTCGAGGCCGGCATGCTTGAGCTTTGCGACGTCAGTGTCCGACAGCATGCCAAGCGTCATGCAGGTTTCCATACCCAGGGCTTTGACGCCCTCGACCATGGCAACGACAGACTCCATGTCACGGTCTTTGGGCTCACGCCAGGCTGCGCCCATGCAGTAGCGGGTTGCGCCTTGTTCCTTGGCCTTGCGTGCTTCGTCGATGACGCGCTGGACCTCCATCAACTTGGAGGCTTTGAGGCCGGAGCTGTGGTGCGCGGATTGGCTGCAATAGCCACAATCCTCCGGGCAGCCTCCGGTCTTGATGCTTAAGAGGCGGCTCTTTTGCACGGTATTGGGATCGAAATGCTGGCGGTGAACACTTTGGGCTTTGAACAGAAGATCGTTGAAGGGCGCGTTGTAGAGTATTCGCGCTTCCTCCGCAGTCCAATCGTGGCGCAAACTGGCCTGGCTGTGATCCTGGCGTTCAGGTGTCGTGAGCATCAAATACCGTTCCTTGAGAGTGGCTTTGCGCTGTCGTTGCGATTGCAACGCTATGTCCAAGGGCGCACCGTTACGCCTGTTTGCACTGTCCTGGGGGGCGATTGCAAGGGTCGTTGGGTTAACTTGTTGAATTTGTAGGCTGGCGGGCTGACAAACGTGGCGGGCTGCGCCCGCCTATGAGGCCTGAATGGGCGGTAAGATGGGCCGATGGCGGGCTGCTAGACAGCGATTTTTCCACCGCCCCTGCGTGTGATCGCCACGACCGAGGGCCGGGGTGGCGTGCCGTATTTGAAGTCCGGCCACCGGGTGAGCGGAGAATTGAATGTTGAGGCTTCGCCGGCGGCGGCCTGGCCTGGATGCTGGACGGCGACGAAGAACGTTTCCATGTCAGGTGTGAAGGCTGGCCCGCACAATTCCGCGCCGACGGGGCATCGGAAAAAGAGCTTTGACGTGCCGCGCGCTTTGCCTTCAGTTTCGAGCGCCCAGACGCCATCGGTACGTCCGGTGCGAGACATGGAGTTGCCATCTGTGGCGACCCACAAGCGTCCTTCCGCATCGATTGCGCAATTGTCGGGCATACCGAACCAGCCGTTTTCGCTTGTTGCAGGGTTAAAGGTGGCGCCGACTTCGGCGATTGCCGGATTGCCGCATTTTACCAGGATCTCCCAACGAAATGTCGGCCTGGCATGATCGCCGCCGTCGGGCATGATCTCAATGATGTGGCCGAAATTATTGTCGGCACGCGGGTTGGCGGCATTGACCGTCGCGGCGTCCCGGCGAGGGTTTTGGGTGAGCATCACGTAGACTTTGCCGGTTTTTGGGTTGGCATCAATGTCCTCGGGCCGGTCCATTTTTGTGGCGCCCAACAGGTCTGCTGCAATGCGGGCATCGATCACGACGTCCGCCTGGCTGTGAAATCCGCTAGCGGGTGTAAGCGGTCCCTGCCCGAATTCGAGCGGCAGCCAAATGCCGGTTCCATTAGCGTTGAAACGTGCGACGTACAGCGTTCCGTTATCGAGGATGTCGCGATTTGCCTTGGGATTGGCCATATCGACTTTGTCGCGCGAGACGAAGCGGTAAACATATTCGAAATGCTGATCATCGCCCTGATAGACGACAAAGCGGCCGTCGCGATTGACGACGTTGCCGGCGCCTTCATGTTTGAAGCGGCCGAGTGCTGTACGCTTCACCGGCGTTGAGCGCGGATCAAAGGGATCAATTTCCACGACCCAGCCAAATCGGTTTATTTCGTTCGGCTCTTTCTCGATATCGAAGCGATCGTGAAACTTGCCCCAACAGTACCATTCAGACGGTGCTCCATAGCGCCTCAGTGATGCCGATTCTGATGCATCGGCGGCGTGCTCTTTGCCCCAGAAGTATCCGTTGAAGTTTTCCTCGCAAGTGAGCCACGTGCCCCACGGCGTCAAAGCGCCAGCGCAGTTGTTGAGCATGCCGAGGACTTTCTTGCCCGATCGGTCATAGCTCGTCTTCATGCGGTCGTCACCGGCGGCGGGGCCGGATATTTTCATCTCCGTTTGTGCGGTGATGCGGCGGGCGTAGTAGGAGTTTTCAACGACGGACCACTTACCTGTCGGCTTGCCATTTGCCTCTGGCCTGGCAATCTCAATTACCGATCCGCCGTGCGCCATCATTTCTATGGCAACAAGGTCGGTCGTCATTTCTGCAAACCGAGTTTTTTTGTCTTGGCGCTTAAGACCAGGAAACATGAGCTCTTCGTTGGTGTACTCGTGATTGACGACGAGAAGTCCACGGGTCCGATCATTCCCAACCGGCAAGAATCCGAGAAAATCGTTGTTGTAACCAAACTGCGCGGATTGGGCGTCGGCAGATTGGTTCAGAGGCTCAAATTTTGGCGCATTAGGTAGTACTGCGTCACCCCAGCGGATCAGAATATCGGCGTTATACCCTTTGGCGACGTAGTGGTAGCCATCGCTGCCGACTGTCACCTCGCCGAAGTCGAATGATGGTGTTGTGGATGGTGTGTTGTCGCAGCCGGCGAGGAACAAGCTGGGTGAAATCGCCGACGCGACCGCCGTTGTTGCGAGCAACCCCGACATGAGCCCGCGCCGAGATAGCCGCTCTTCAATGATGTCTCCGAGCGTCGGGTTTTGTGAGTTGTTGGTCGGGAAGTCCTCAGCGGCTTCGAATTGTTCACATGTCGTATTCGTATCAGAAGAAGCAGGTGTGTTGCCGTCAGCCATCCGGCATTCTCCAGTGTTTTTGATGTTCGGGTCCGGCCAGATGGGCGTACCACTTTGGTGCCTAGCAGCCGGAGGAAGGCTGAGTGACGCACGAATGGATTATCGCCCTTTTGTGACAGCCAATGTCGTTTTTTTGCGCTGGTTCTTGCGGGTCTGGAGCACTGAGTGCGAAGGGATGCTACTCGCTAGTTGTTATCTTCAGGCAGCTCCGGGACGGGAAGTACGGAAATGCCCTCTTCCAAGAGTTCGCGCGTTTCGGAGCTTGTTGCCTGTCCCCAAATGCCGCGCTTTTCGGTTTCTTCAAAATGGATCTTACGGGCTTCTTCCGCGAAGCGCGGACCCACATACTCGGCGTTTTCTTCAACGTGGCGGCGTAACTTGCGCAGTGTATCAACGGCTTCGGCGGCTGCTTCGGACAGCGCCTGGACGTCCTTGTCGGCGGCGTTGTGTACGAGTGATTGTGATTCTGAGCCGACTTGCGATTTTCGATCGTGGTTGCGCCGAGTCTTGACGGCAGGCGCCATCAGCGCTTTTTCCACGTCAGTAGAACCGCAGACCGGGCAAACGACTTCACCGGCTTTCGACTGATTGTCGAAGCCTGTGCTGTTTGAGAACCATGCCTCGAATGTGTGCTGCTCATTGCATTGCAGCTGGTACTTGATCATTTGCGACTACCGCAGTTGAGAGTGGCTGTTGGTTGGTCAAGTTCGGTCTATGGTCATTACATCAAAGTTTCGGTCGTGTTTCAGGGATGGCACGCGATTTCGCACCTCCTCGACCTGCGATAGGTCAATCCTTGCCGTGATGACGCCTGGTTCTTCGCCGCCTTCAGCCAGTATTTCGCCCCAAGGTGAAACAATCAGTGAATGACCGTAGGTGCGCCGGCCAATTTCATGCATACCGCCCTGGTTGGCCGCGAAAACGAAACATTGAGCTTCGATGGCGCGGGCTTTAATCAGCGTGTGCCAATGGGCCTTGCCCGTTGTGTGCGTAAAGGCTGCTGGTGACGCCAACATGACGGCGCCGGCTTGGGCAAGTGCCCGGTGTAGGGCTGGAAACCGCAGATCGTAACAGATGGTCAGTCCCATCTTCCCCCATGGCAAATCGGCGATAACAGCCTTTTGGCCGGGCTTATATTTGTCGCTTTCGGAGTAGCTTTCTCCGTCCGGCAGATCGACGTCGAACATGTGAAGTTTGTCATACCGGGTTGCAATGGTGCCATCGGGCGCAATGAGGAAGGAGCGATTGGCAAGTTTTTCATCGCCTCCCACGCGGACCGCCATGGAGCCGATGTGCAGCCACACTTGGAGGTCCCTGGCAAGATCTTGAAAGTGCCGTAATGCGTCACTGTCTTGTTCAGTTGTCGTCGACGCAAGCAACGGTTCAAGTTCAAGCTCCAATATCGTCGTCATTTCTGGTGTTTGAATGTACACAGCACCAAGGGCGGCCGCTTCGCGGATGAGGTTTGAAGCGTCTTCCATGTTGCGATCGACATCGCGGCCTGAGCACATCTGTACCAGGGCGGCGTTGAAGCTCTTTGTTGCGCTATCTTTATCGGCCATTCGTTACGTCCGTCGCCCGCCACCATGTTTGGGCATCATTTTGCCGGTGCGTCTTCGTGCTCTTTGGTTTCTTCGCGAAGCAGCGCATCGAGCGTGCCATTTTTCTCAAGGCTAAAAAGCTCATCACAGCCGCCGATATGCGCGTCGCCGATCCAGATCTGCGGCACCGTGTTGCGCCCGCCCGCACGCGACCTCATTTCGTTGCGAAGTTCTGCATTGCCCGAGACATCAATCTCATCATATGTCACGCCCTTCCCCTTTAGCAGGCGCTTTGCGCGGAAGCAGTAGGAGCACAGTCGCGTCGTATAAATGGTAATCGGCGGCATCCGGTATCAATACCCTATCTTTGTTTTGTGAGCACAAGCTTGAAGCGGCCGCGGGAAATTAGTCGCTTGCGGCCACATTCGCAAAGGGGAATTTCGATGCAGGTAGGCATAAGGGTGCGAAAAATCAGGTCATAACAGGTGCGGCATCTGTAACCAGCGCCAATGCAAGCACATCAACGTTTGCGGCCCCGGCGGCCAATAACGTGTTGGCGCAGGCCTCAACAGTCGCGCCGGTGGTGATGACATCGTCGATCAGGAGAATGCGGCGGTCGATGATGGCCGCGCGTGCTTTTGGGAGAACCTTGAAGGCGCCACGCACGTTCTGTCTTCGCTGGCGGTAGGTGAGCCCAATTTGTGTCTTGGTTGCCCGTGTGCGTCGCAAACCGTTAGCCAGCCAATCAATTCCGGTCTCTTTTGAAATCTGACGGGCCAGTATGGCGGATTGATTAAACCGGCGTGTAAAGAGTTTGAACCGTGCCAACGGCACAGGCACCAGAAGATCTGTTTCGCGCAACAATTCGCGGCCGGCTTGCGTCATCCAGCCGCCGAATAGTTTGCGTGCATTGTGGGTGTCGTGGAACTTTAGGTCATGAATGAGCTGGCGCATGACACCGTCATACCGGGCAACAGCGCGTGCACGATTGTATTTGGGTGGACGCGCGGCCGCAGCGGCGGACACCATGTTGGGGCCGGTTGCAAATGGCATTGGCAGGCCGAGGCGGTTGCACACCGGTTCACAAATGAAATCGATGCCGCACCAACATGCAGGGCACAACGCGTCATGTGCGGCGAGAGGTTCGTGACAGGACAGGCAAACAGGCGGGATGATCGTGTCGGAGACCAGGGACAGGGCGCGGCGAGACCAACTGGCCGAGGCGGTGTGTGACGGAGCGAACGGGCGCTGCGTTGGCTGCGCGGATGTGATGGCAGAACAGGCCACTGCCTGAGCGGCGGTTTCCGGCGGCATGGTTTGTGTCGCTTCGGGTGCGCGTTCGCGTGGTTTTTCTTCGGACATCTTGGTGCCGGTAACGTAAACTGTGATTGCTCCAGGCGGATCGGCTGTCGGCCCAGTCTAGTGCTATGCGAACGATATTGCACCAAGAGACACCATTGACCCGTTACGCACAGCGGCCCAAAACGTCCAACATGTCAGAAGAAATTGAAATCTTTGATCGGGCGCTGCTGCAGCGGCGCATGGCGAGGGTGGCAGCCACCGCGGACGAGCACGACTTCCTGCTGGAGCGCGTGGCGGAGGATTTCGCCGAACGCTTGCAAGTCATGAAGCGTACATTTCCTTCGGCGGTCAATATCGGCGCGCATCATGGCCTTTTGTCACGTCGGCTGTGCGGCCTTGCTGGTATCGAGACAATCGTCGATTGCGGCAACGTTCCCGGCCTGCTTCAGCAGTGCGATGGTTTACGGGTACTGGGCGACGAGGAGGCGCTGCCTTTTGCCAACGAAGCTTTCGATTTTGCGTTTTCTGGACTGTCGTTTCACTTCGTAAACGACCTTCCAGGTACGCTTGCCCAGATTTGCAGGCTACTCAAACCGGATGGCTTGTTGATGGCGTCGCTGCTGGGCGGGCAGACGCTGATGGAGCTGCGGGAAGCATGGCTGGCGGCTGAAGGTGAAATCGATGGTGGTGTCAGTCCGCGTGTCGCCCCGTTTGCAGATCTTCGCGATCTGGGCGGATTATTGCAGCGTGCGGGATTTGCGCTGCCAGTCGTGGACACGGATGTGGTGCAGGTCACTTACGGCAGTGCACTTAATCTGATGCGCGAGATCAAGGCCATGGGGGCGTCCAACCCTCTTGTTATGCGCCGGCGTGTCCCGGTTGCCCGCGAGCTATTGGTGCGGGCCTGTGCGATCTACGAAGAGCGATTTGCCGACAGCGACGGGCGGGTTCCGGCGACCTTTGAGATCATGACGTTGACTGCGTGGGCGCCGCATGACAGCCAGCAAAAGCCGTTGCGACCGGGTTCGGCAAAGATGCGGCTTGCCGATGCGCTTGGCACGCGTGAGATGCCGGCGGGTGACAAAGCAGGGAAGTAGGAGAGAGTTTCTCGGAGGGAGTGGAGGAATGCTGCCTTGTGGGACGAGCCCTATCCCAACAGGTCGCGCAGCAGAGGGATGAGCGGCTTGTCCGCCGGAGGCATCTCATACTTCGTCAGCCGGGAGGCGCGAACCCACGTAATTTCCTGGCTTTCCTTCGGTGTGATGTCCCGTTCCCACTTACGGCACAGGAATAAAGGCATCAGCAGATGGAACTTTTCATAAGTGTGGCTGGCGAACGCAAACGGCGCGAGGCACGTTTCGCAGACGTCGATATCTAACTCTTCCTCCAACTCGCGGCGGAGTGCCTGTTCGGGCGTTTCGCCCTCGCTGAGCTTGCCACCGGGAAACTCCCACAGTCCCGCGAGGTGCTTGCCAGGGGGACGTCTTGTGATCAGCACGCGATTGTCCGGATCAATCAGAGCGGCGGCTACAACAAGCAGGATGGGTTTTGACATGGTTTTTTAATCTTCCAAGCCGCCGTCCGAGCAGTGCGCAACGGGTCGTGCTGCTCGTCATCGACGTTTGAGGCGATAGGCCGTTTCTGTAAGTGCGGACAAGCCTCGTTTGATGAGATTTTCATTTTGAGCCAGCGCATCAATGCTGCCCAAGACGCAGATATGAAAGTTGTTGTCGAAAAGTTCCTCAACCTCGCGCGCCGGTGTCGCAAACGGTGGGCCCGACATTTCCGACTGATCATAGTCTAGGCCGATGAGCAGAATGTCTGCGTTGGCGGGAAGGAGGCCAGTGAGCGCTGCGGCGTATCGGCGCTTCAATTCGACGGGCAGTGCCACAAGACTTGCGCGGTCATAGACGGCAGCCACATCCTTGAGTGCGCCGGACGGTAGCCTAAAGAAATCGCCACACCAAAGCTCGATCTGGCCCGCACGCTTGATTGTGAAGTCTTCATTGTGCTCCACATCAGGCTTCGATTCATGGGCTGCGAAGAAGTCGTCGATTGCCCTTTCGCTCAACTCAACGCCTATAACGCGATGCCCCTGTGCGGCAAGCCAGGCCATGTCATTGCTCTTGCCGCATAGCGGCACGAAGACGGGTGAGCCGGTGTCGAGATTTAACTGCGGCCAGAATTGTTGAAGCTGCGCGTGGATGGCATCGCGATGAAACCCGATGTCATTGTTTTCCCAGCGGTTAAGCCAGAATTGACTGTCCATGTCGTTTCCCCTGCAGCATACGACGTTCGAGACTTCGATGGGTTGATTAACTGGCCCAGCTGTCCTTGGCTGGCGCGCGAAGGCGTGTGGGGCTAGGAGCGGTAGTCGGCGTTAATTGAGATGTAACCGTGTGTAAGGTCGCAGGTCCAGACCGTGGCGCTGGCGTCGCCGACGCCGACGTGGACGCGTAGTTCTATTTCTGCATTTTTCATATATTTGGCGGCCGTTTCTTCGTCGTAGTTTGCGGCACGCTCCCCCTCGCCGGCTAATTTGTGCGGCCCGAACCAGATAGCGAGCCGGTCGCGGTCCGCTGCTTCTCCGCATTTGCCGACCGCCATTACTATGCGCCCCCAGTTTGGATCCTCGCCTGCTATCGCGGTTTTCACCAGTGGTGAATTGGCAATCGACAAGCCGATGCGGCGCGCGGCAAGCGGTGTTTCTGCGCCTTCGATTGTTATCGTTACAAACTTTGTTGCGCCTTCACCGTCCTTGACGATTGCGAGTGCCAGGTCCTGCATCACCTGGTGCAGGCACTCGCGGAACGGTGCAAGTGCAGGATCGTCGGCGGATGATATGGCTTGGCAGCCACGTTCCTTGGCTGTGCCGGTGGCAAACGCAAGAACCGTATCGCTTGTGGATGTGTCGCTGTCGACGGTGATGCAATTAAAAGTCTTGTCAGCGATCGAGCTGATGAGCTGTTGCAACACAGGCTGCGAAATCGGGGCGTCGGTGAAAAGAAACGACAGCATGGTGGCCATGTCCGGCGCGATCATGCCGGCACCCTTAGCAATGCCAGCGACGGTGACGTCGGTATTGCCAATTTGCGTTGTTGCGTGACTGAGCTTGGGGAATGTATCTGTGGTCATGATGGCGTGCGCAGCGTCATCCCAGCGACCGGGTTTGCTGTCGGCAGCGAGCCGGCTGAGAAGGTGGGTGAACTTGTGCGCCTCTAGCGGTTCGCCAATGACGCCTGTGGATGCCAGGAAGACTTCGTCTGCGGCGCAGCCTATGGCATCCGCTGCGGCTAATGCGGTCAATGCGGCTGCTTCATCTCCCCTCTTGCCAGTAAATGCGTTTGCATTGCCCGAGTTCACGACAAGCGCGCGGGCACGGCCGTGCTGGAGTGATTTTGCGCAACTTTCGACTGGCGCGGACCGTGTTTTTGATTGTGTGAGGACACCAGCAGCGACGGTACCTTTGTCGAATATGGCGAGCATCAGATCGGTGCGCCCGCTGTAACGGATACCAGCCTGAGCCGTGGCAATGCGGACGCCGTCGATCGGGCCGATGTTGGGCAGTGTGTCAGGTGCAAAGGGTGAAACGGCACTGATGTCAGCCATGGGCGCTTTGTTCTTTCGTCGTGTTTCGGCAGACTCCGTGCGTCGAAGTGGAGCCAAGTAATGTCAGCACAAACAGATCGGGCCACCTGAATCAAGCGATCGCCTGACCGGTGGCCCGAAGTCGTGTGATTTTTGTTGTGCCCGTGTCAATAGGCGAGGCGCCGGTGATAGCCGAAATTTCGTCTGCGGCGCTCGGCGACTATTGCTTAGCTTTGTTTTTTTCTTGCTGCTCAATGTGTTTCTTGAACTGCTCGACGGCCTTGGTCTGGGCGTTGTTCCTGTCCTGAGCGGCTTGGCGGGCTACTTCCTTCTTCACCTGTTCATCAACGTACTCGACCTTAGCCTTGTCGCGCAGCTGCTTTGCAACAGCCTGAGCCTTACTGTGGATCATGTTGTTGAGTATTTGCTCTTTCACCTCTTCGAACTTGGGAAGCGGTTTTTGGCGCTTGTCTTCCAGCTTAATCAGATGCCAGCCGAAGCGACTTTTGACTGGCTCGGAGACCTCACCTTTCTCTAAGCTGTAGGCAGCCTGCTCAAAGACGGGGACCATCTGACCTTTGGAGAAGTAGCCCAGCATGCCGCCTTGCGCCTTGGTGCCAGGATCACGCGAGTGTTCTTTTGCGAGTTCGGCGAAATCAGCCCCCCTGGCAATGCGCTCGGACATGTCCTTTGCATCATCTTCGGATTCAAGCAGGATATGGCGGGCCTGCACTTCTTCCTCTGGCTTAACCGACTTCACGCGATCGTCGTAGAACGTCTTTGCCGCGCCCTCGCTTATTGCGTTTTTAACGTTGGCGTCGAAATAGAGTTCGCGAAGCGCCCGGCGCCGATAGTAGGCCATTTTGTCAGCGAACGGTGTTCCATCGCCCATCTTTGCGGATTCGGCTGCATCAGCAAATAATTGGTTTTCAATCAGATATTCCACCAGCGCCCTGCGTTTGGTTGCTGGAGGGAGATCGCCTAGATTGCCGCCGACTTCGGTTTCCGCCAGCGCAAGATCCTTCTCAGTCAGCGCTTTGCCATTTACGGTGGCCAAGACTTTTTCGTCATCGGCGGCTGCTACCGTGATGCCGGTGTGGGCAAGCGCCAGCGTTATCGCTGCTGCCAACATGCGGTTTGGCTTGTCGAATTTCACGGAAATGCTTCCTTCTAATCTGAAGCTCGCCGGGGCTACCTGAGGCCGATACAAGGCGAGTGGCTATAAGGGATGGCCGATCCCGGCTAGGAATGCCTGGCGCGGGAGCAGGCGCCCTTCATTTGGGCGAAACCTAGTGCTCAATAGAACGACGGGCTCGCGCCTGCCAAGTTAAGAATTTGAGAGAATGGGATTTTTGCCTTCAAATATGGCACCAATATCTTGCGCTCCAGGGCTACTACGACGCGGCTGTACGTTGACAATTTGGGGTTGCGGTCCTTATCTCTGCCGCAACAGGGCAAGTCGTGTCGCTTATGACCGTCAAATCATCACGTTGGCGCGATTTGGCGGCGGCCCGTGAGCCGCGTCTAGCGGCAATTCGGGCGTCATGGAATGAGTTTCGCCGTCAGGTTCCCAAGCAATCGTGGCAATCCTGGTTGGAGTCCGGTTTCTTCTGGTGTCAATCGTTGGATTTGATTTGATTGAGGTGGGCAGCGAATTCCCGTGAATTAGGGCCCCCGTGTTGAAGGAATTAGCGGCGTTCGGCTGGCTCGGCGGCTGTTAGGATACGAAATATTGACCGGTTCAGGCTGCCCATTGCTAGGGCAGTTGTGGCAACCGGCACTCGCGGCAATCCCTTGGTCTCAGGGCAGCCAGCGACAACTCTAGGATTGGGTCATACATGCTCTCAATTGGCGGTTTTGCATCGAAGTTTTTTGGCTCGTCTAACGAGCGCCGCGTCAAGCGCTTCCGTCCGACTGTCGAGGCGATCAATGCGCTTGAAGAGGAAATTGAGAAACTTTCCGATGACGAATTGAGGGCGCGGACAGAGGAGTTTCGGCAGCAGCTCAAGGATGGAGCGGACCTGGATAGTCTGCTGGTGCCGGCATTTGCAACTGTGCGGGAGGCGGCAAAGCGGACGCTCGGTCAGCGCCATTTCGACGTGCAGTTAATTGGCGGCATGGTTCTGCATAATGGCGACATTGCAGAGATGAAGACGGGTGAAGGCAAGACGTTGGTCGCAACGCTGCCGGTCTATCTCAACGCTCTCGCCGGCGAAGGTGTTCATGTTGTCACCGTCAACGATTACCTAGCCAGCCGCGATGCGGAATGGATGGGCCAGGTCTACCGGTTCCTCGGGCTAAAGGTCGGGTGTATCGAGCATGACATGGATGACGACCAGCGCATGGAGCAATATGCATGCGACGTAACGTATGCGACCAACAACGAGCTAGGCTTCGACTACCTGCGCGACAATATGAAGATGAGCAAGGATGAAATGGTCCAGCGCGGCCACTCCTTTGCCATCGTTGACGAGGTGGATTCGATCCTAATTGACGAGGCGCGTACGCCGCTCATTATTTCTGGACCGGTGGAGGATCGCGCGGAGCTTTACAATGCCGTCGACGAATTCATTCCCAAGCTCGAAGCCGCCGATTTCGAGCTAGATGAAAAACAGCGCCAAGTCTCGCTTACCGATGAAGGCAACGAAACAGTCGAGAAGCTGTTACAGGGTGCTGGGCTTTTGTCGGGAGACTCACTCTACGACATCGAGAACGTGACCGTCGTTCATCACATCAATCAGGCACTCCGAGCGCACAAGCTGTTCCTGCGAGATCGCGATTACATTGTGAAGAATGGCGAGGTCGTGATTATCGATGAATTCACAGGACGCATGATGCCGGGACGGCGTTATTCGGAAGGTTTGCATCAGGCCTTAGAGGCAAAAGAAAACGTCGATATTCAACCTGAAAACCAGACACTCGCATCGGTAACGTTCCAGAATTATTTCCGGCTTTACGACAAGCTTGGGGGTATGACGGGGACGGCTGCTACGGAAGCTTCCGAGTTCATGGATATCTATGGGCTCGATGTTGTGGAAATCCCTACCAACATGCCGGTCGCCAGGGTGGATGAGGACGATGAGGTTTACCGGACCCAGAAAGAAAAACTGGCGGCGATCGTGATGACCATTGCCGACTGTCATCGTCGGGGACAGCCGATGCTCGTCGGCACGGTGTCGATCGAAAAGTCGGAGCAGTTGTCGGAGCTGCTTAAAGACAAGAAATATGTGAAGGACCTCGGTGATACGGCGCTCTCGCAGGCGAGTAAGCTTCGCGAGGACAAGGAAGGCGAGTTGAAGTCCTACCTTGAAGATCTGGGCGAGTATTTGAAATCGGTTGCCGCCAAGACGAAGGGCAAGGCATCGCCGATCCCGCACAATGTCCTCAATGCGAGGTATCACGAGCAGGAAGCGAATATTGTTGCCCAGGCGGGGGTGCCGGGTGCTGTTACGATTGCGACCAACATGGCGGGGCGCGGCACCGATATTCAGCTTGGCGGCAATGTTGAATTCCGGTTGCGCGATTGGCTGGCGGAACAGACGGAAGCAGGTAAAACGCCGAGTGACGGTGAGATCGCCAAGCAACGCACGGAAATTGAAGCTGACGTTGCGGAAAAGAAAAAGAAAGCGCTGGATAGCGGCGGTCTTTACGTACTTGCAACGGAGCGCCACGAAAGCCGGCGTATCGATAATCAGTTGCGTGGTCGTTCGGGACGTCAGGGCGATCCAGGGCACTCAAAGTTCTATCTTGCGCTTGATGATGACCTAATGCGCATTTTCGGCTCCGAGCGTATGGACAGCGTGTTGAAAAACCTTGGCCTGCAGGAAGGCGAGGCCATCACACATAGGTGGATGAACAAATCCCTGGAGATGGCTCAAAAGAAGGTCGAGGCGCGCAACTTCGATATTCGCAAACAGATCCTGAAATACGACGACGTCATGAACGACCAGCGCAAGGTCATATTCGACCAGCGTTTGGACATCATGGCTGAGGATGACGTCACGGAAATTGTCAGCGACCTTCGTAATCATGTGGCTTCGGATCTTGTGTCGCGTCATATTCCCGAACAGGCTTACGCAGAACAATGGGATACGGCCGGGCTGAAGACAGCGGTCAATGAGGTGTTTGACCTAGATCTGCCTGTCGATGAGTGGGCGGATGAAGAAGGTATCGCGAACGAAGAGATTTTGGAGCGACTGACCATTGCAATCGACGAACGTGCTGCAAAAAAAGCCGCTGAATTCGGTCCGGAGACGTTTCGCGAGATCGAGAAAATGGTGCTGCTGCAGACGCTCGACCATTTGTGGCGCGAGCATCTGGTGACGTTGGAACACTTGCGCCAGGTTATCGGTTTTCGCGCTTACGGTCAGCGCGATCCGCTCAACGAGTTCAAGACAGAAGCGTTCGTTTTGTTTGAGGCGCTGCTGACGCGGTTGCGTGAAGCGGTGACCGGCACTTTGATGCACATCCAAATGGGTGCGGAGGAAGAGGACTTGCTGCAGGCGCCCGAGCTTCCCCCAATGGAAGCGCATCACATCGACCCAAACACCGGGATGGATGAATTTGCGATGGCGGATGCGGTGTTGGCCTCGGATGGCGACGAGCGCTATTATGACGAAGTGGAACGCCAGGCACCCGTTGTTTCGCGCAAGAGTGCGCAAGAGGTTGATCCAAACGATCCGGGTACCTGGGGCAAGGTTGCGAGAAATGCGCCGTGTCCGTGCGGTTCAGGGCAAAAGTACAAGCGCTGTCACGGTAAACACGGCTAATCAGGCTTGTTTGCGAGATTTGCTTTTTGCCACTGGTGAACCGGCCGGATCGATTCGGTTTCCGTCCCACCAGAATGTGATGTCGAGGTCTGCGACTTCGCGGGCGAATTCTGCGACCCCAAACAGTCCGAAGCACGGTATTGCACCGCGTGTCATTTCTTCCCCCGACGCCAATCGTTTGGCCAAGATGACGGAGGGAATCGCGGGAACGAACGGACCATGGTCCGACTTGGCGATCATGTGCCAAACGTGATGCTCGGGCTGGCCCCGGCTGTTGGTGCCCTCAAATGCGACAAACATGCCTCCGGTGTCACTTCCCAAAACGTTTAACGCGCGTTTGGCCGATAGTAGTATCGATGCGAATGGCGCCAACGACGGCAAAATGCGTGCGCGCACCAAGCCTGATAACGCCCAAAGACTCACGTGAAACATTCCGACTTCGATGCCTGCCTTGGTGGAAATCGTTCGCAGGTGGGGCGCATATCGCGGCACTAAATCCAGGTCAGGCAGTTCAACATTGCCAAACAGACGGCGGCCGATTTCCGGTAGCTCCTCGCGTACCATGTCCTGCCAGCCATAGCGTGTCGTGGCATAACCGTTCGTAAGGCCGGCAAATGGTTTGCCAATGCCGGACAGCACGCTTCTTGTTGTGGCCAAGCCCGGATCGAAACGATTGCCGGGCGATATCCCGATGGTAATTTTTTGCAGTTTTTCGAAAATGTTGAGACAGCCGCAAACGACGGCGGACGACAGCCCCGGTACGGAGCTTGCTCCACTGACGGTCAGGACACCTGCCGACTTGGCCTCCCCGTCGAGGACACCAATACCGTTGACGAAGTTTCGGGCGTCAGCAAGATCGATGTAGTGGCTGCCTGCCTTTATGGCGGATCTGGCGAGTGAGTAATTCTGCTCCTGGAAAGGTCCGGACGCATTGATAACGATATCGATGGCGTGGTGGGATAAATCGGCTGCCGTGACGAAGTGGGCGTCGAGGCCCTGGGCCGTCACTTCGGCGCCGGTGCCCTCTGCAGCAGACAGCGCTTGTGCGGTTTTCGCGGCTGTCTCCTTGTTGCGTCCGGCAATGACAACCGACAGGTTGGGGTCGCGGGCAAGCCGCATGGCAACTTTCTTGCCGAATGCTCCGTAGCCGCCGAGTATCAGGATTTTTGTTGGTTGCGTCACTGCAATCGGGAGATCTGCTCGAACAATGCAAAACAGGGCGCAGTCGTGCTTGGCGGTTCGACTGGAGCCGGCGAATACGCAGGTTCAAGTATTATCCGTGATTAGCTGCTGTTGGGCAATCTTTTGCGAGCTGTGGTGTGACGGCGCTTGAAGGTGCCGGCGCGGTTTGCACGTCGTTGCTTGAGCATAAGGTGTCTGCGGCAGCTTGGTCGTGCGATGTCGCATGTCAAACGAGGGGTGCTCGCCGGTCTAGCCTTTTTCTTCGTCCTCGCGGCTGGCTTGCCCCTGTTTCTGCTGCGCTTCAATTGCACCTTGGGAGTGTGCTCCTTCAGTGAGTGCAGCATCGCCTTGTCGCGTTTCGTCAGACTTCGCCACCGGGAGGGGTGGTTGACAATACGCCACAACAGCGCCTCTGCCTCGGCTTTTGCGGCCGTTTGGCCGCACGCGGTTAAAGGGCTCGAAGCGCCCACCTCCAGGGGCGGGGTGTCGCGTACTTCGTAGCTTCCGTTGCAGACGTTTATGCGTGGTGGCTTGCGCGTACGTTCAAATGAATCGTAACCAGCTTTTAGTTCTTGCCAGAAGTCGTGCCATGGGCTGTTGGCATGTCGGGCCAGGTTCTCCGGTGTCATGCGGAACGGGAATGCATGCACCGGAATGTGGCGTTGTCCCTTTCGCAGGGCTGCTTTCGCGAGATCGTAGATTTCCGCCATCACGGGGTCCGTCATGGCGTAGCAACCGACAGACGAGCACCCACCGTGAACGAGAATGTATGAACCGGTGCGCGCCAGTGCGCGGTCGTAGACGTTGGGGAAGCCCAGGTTTAATGATTTCCGCCAGCGGCCGCGCCGATGAAGTTGACGGCGGGTGAGTGTATAAAAACCTTCCGGTGCTTGTTTGTCGCCTTCGGCCAGTTTGGGGCCGAGGCCGCCGGACCACTGACAGATGGGGTAGGTGGCAAAGTGACGGAAGGCTCCGTCCTTTTCCATCCAGAGCTCAAGCTCAGATTCCGATTTGAAAATCCGAATCATAATAGGCGCACCGGCCGTCAGACCTTTAGCGGCCAAACGCGCTTTGAACTGTCCGATTTTTGGCGTTCCTGGTAGTGGGATTTTACCGGCCGCAGCTTTTCGCTGACGTTCGATGCGGTCGGGGGCCACGTCCTTGAGCTCGATACTCACGGCTAAGGCGGTGTGACTGTGCGCAACAAGCATAAGGCTTGCTAGCGCCAGGAGCCACGTGCACGGCAAATGCCGATACACTCGCTTCCCATGAACGGGATTTACATCACTGCCTGCCGACAAAGCGTTGCTCCATGGATGCGGACCGAATCGTGCGGCCGCTGCTGATGGCAATCGTGGCACGGTATCGGGGCAAATTGAACGGTGAAATGAACAATACTGCCATGACCAGACGTCATAGATAACAAGTAGCGGTTGCGAATTGGTATTGGCAGTGCGTTAACCCTGCTGGTCCGTCTTAGATCAAATATCTCGGGCCCAAGGCTCAGCTCCGTTGTTTGGGCAGACAGGGTAACCCTCGATTTTTGCGTGCTTTTTGGTGGTTTCCGGAGAGGTTAGGATTTGGCCAATGTCGGGAAACCTGCGCAGGTTTTTTGCAGCTCGACCGTTCCCTTGTAACCTTTGGTTGCGGCTTTGAAGACATAACGTCCCTTACAGACGGCGGCTCGGGGAGGAATGCGCGTTTCAAGAAAAAGGTCGTGGGCTATTTTCAAATCCTGCCAGAGCGCGGCGTCTGGGTGGTTGGCGCTTTGTGCCAGGCGCTCCTGCGACAATCGAAACGGAAACGCTTGCACCTGAAATCTTTTTTGTCCGTTTGCCAGTGCCGCAGTGACGAGCGCCCAGATTTCGTCGATGACCGGATTGGTCATGGCGTAACAGCCGGCAGATGAGCAGCCGCCATGCACCATCAGAAAGGTGCCAGTGCGCGCGTGCAAGCGGTCATAGATGTTGGGAAAGCCCAAATTGAACGAGCGATGCCAGCGGCTATTGGGATTGAGTTGGTTGGTTGCAACCGTGTAGATGCCTTCCGGCGCTTGCCGATCGCCCTGCTTGAGTTTGGGTCCAAGAACGCCTGACCATCGACAGATGGGGTAGGTTGCGAAATGGTGGAAAATGCCATCGCGCTGCATCCAAATTTCAAGCTCGAATTCCTGCTTGAAAATGCGCATGAAGATCGCGTCGCCGAGTTTGTGGCCGGCTGCAGCGAGCCGATCATTGAACCTTCCCAAGTCTGGCGTGCCGGGCAATGGGTGGCCGGTTTGGATCAGGGCACGTCGCCATAAGCGCTGATAGTCGAGCGAATTTTTGTCGTAGAGACCCTTCAAATCCGGGCCGAGTATGATGGCAACGGCGCTGAAGGTTATAACAGCCAGAAGCGCGACTATCCCGCGTATGCGTCTGCGCTTTTTCTTTTTTGCCATGTCGGGCCCCGCTTGAGCGCTACCATTTCATCGCACGACCAAATGCGATTCGCGTATAAGCGTTGACGGATGATTTGGAATTTTGATGGCGGTGCGCGCAGGTTTTTTTGCCTCTCGACCAGCGAAGGAAGCCAGATTCGAATAGACGACCAGATGCTGAACGAAAACCGCGCAGTCGAACAGTTATTCTACGAAGCCTAACGGAAGGCTGCCGGTGCTCGTTGACTTTGATGATGCCGGTCCGCCAAGCGCTTGGCGCGTGCCGCCGCTCTTGGTGTTGCGGGCAAACATGCGCATTTTGGGACCCGGTACGGTAATGCGTTCATTGGCGATGACCTCTTCGGACGCACGAGGCACAAAGGGTTCGATCATCGGCCGTTTGAAACGCGGGCAGGAGCCCTGCGGGTCAATCCGCCGTTGTGGCGGCAAATGCACGTTTACGACATAACGGCGCTCGCAAACGGCTACGGTTGGCGGTATGCGATGCAATTCAAAGTGATCGTAGCCGCGCTTCAGGGTGCGCCAGAACCGGTACCATTTGTGCTTGCGGTGGCGTTGCATGTTGGCGTCGGTCATGCGGAAGGGATAGGCATGTACCTCGAAGTCTTGCTGGCCGCCGCGAAATGATTCGCGCGCCAGGGCGTAGATTTCTTCAACCAGTCCGTCGGTCATGGCATAACAGCCAGCCGATCTGCACTTCCCGTGCACCATTAGGAAGTTGCCGGTGCGGCCGTTGACTTTGTCGTAGGCGTTTGGGTAGCCGAGATTGAACGCCACGTGGAAGCTTGAATTGGGGTTCATCTGATTGGCGGTGACCTTATAGAAGCCTTCCGGGGCCTGCTTGTCACCCTGGCGGATCTTTGGCCCTAAATCGCCCGACCAATTGCAGATCGGATATGTCTTGAAGTGGTAAAAGCGGCCGTCATCGCGCGCCTTCCAGACTTCAAGCTCAGATTCCTGTTTGAAAATCCGCACAAAAATGGGAGCGGCCGGTTCCATACCCTTGCGCCCTAGCAACATCATTGTGCTTTTTGAAAGTGGCTGCTCGGCAGGCGGCAGTTCAGGCGCATTGCTGCATGCTGCCACAATGCCTGCACTCAATATGACCAAAACGCTTGCGCGCAATACTCCAAGCCAACGGCTCGTGACAACCATTCCGCAGTGCCCCATGACGGTGGTCGAGCGGATACCAAAAAACCCGCAAAACCGGACCATCTTTTCATTTCAATGCGTTGCGCTCGTTCCCGGCAAACCACCTCGGCGGCGTCAGCCAGGCCCCATACTCCCCACAACCAGCGCAAACAATCGAATCACTTTCGTAAACAGATTGTTAACGATGACAAATTAATCGCTCCTAGGCGCCTCGATCAACGCCCATTGGAACGGCTCTGTTGGTAAGTGAAGAATGCGGCAGGCGCTGGGCGGTGCAGGGGGCCAGCGTGCCTTTGGCCTCAGATCTCAGTAGGCCTGCGGGCTTACAAATTCCGGCCCATTTCAAGGAAACGGTCCTGTCGCTGCTTGTGAATTTCGGTGGGCGACTTTCCGTTGAAGTCGCTGAGCGCCTGTGCGATCGCCTTGCCAGTGCGCGAAATAACAGCGGCCTGATCACGATGGGCGCCACCGACTGGCTCTTTGATGATGGTGTCGATCACGCCCAACTCTTTGAGATCCTGGGCGGTAATTTTCATTGCCGTCGCGGCTTCTTCCTTCTTGGCGGCGTCGCGCCAAATTATCGACGCTGCGCCCTCAGGCGAAATGACGCTGTAGACGGCATGTTCCAGCATGATGATGCGATTGGCGGTTGCGATGGCTACCGCGCCGCCGGACCCACCTTCGCCGATAATGACGGAGATGATCGGAACCTTGAGGTCCAGACAGCACTGCGTTGACCTGGCGATGGCTTCGGCCTGACCGCGCTCTTCGGCGTCAATACCAGGATAGGCACCCGGCGTGTCTACAAGCGTTATGACGGGCATTGAAAACTTGTCTGCCATTTCCATCAGACGGACGGCTTTTCGGTAGCCATCGGGCATTGCCATACCGAAATTATGAGCGATGCGCGCTTCAGTGTCGGAGCCTTTTTCGTGGCCAATGATCATGACCGGGCGGCCCCGGAATTTGCCCATGCCGCCGACAATGGCGCTGTCGTCGGCAAAATAGCGGTCGCCGGCAAGCTCAGTGAAATCTTCAATCAGCGCATCGATGTATTCTATGCAGTGCGGACGCTCGGGGTGCCGGGCGACGAGCGTTTTCTCCCAAGGCGAAAGATTGGCGTATGTGTTCGCCAACTCGGTCTCGAACTTTTCGGACAGCTTGCTGATCTCGTCGGTCAGCGCTTCTGCCGTATCGTCGTCTAGCAACGCTTTCAGCTCGTTCACTTTGCTTTCGAGCTCAGCGATCGGCTTTTCGAAGTCGAGGTATGTGCGAACGGGAACGGGACGGTCCAAAATTCTTGCTTCCAGGTTTTGAACGTTAAGTGACGGTTTGCGGGATCACCGCGGCAGTGAGGCAGTGCGCGTCAGCAGTCCAGCATGTCGGCATCGCGCGGTTAGTTCAGTCTCGCGAGGTACAGTCACGAATTCTTCTTGATGGGCGGGCCGCGCAAGAACTCATAATATGGCTGGAGACTAGCCGATAGCGTTGATTCGTCGGGGACATTCACTCCGGCGTTCCAGCACTGTCAAGGGGCATATGCAAAGCTTATGAACGGTCTGCAAGCCGCGACATGCCGGTTGATGCCCCAATTCGTCTTACTCGCTTGAAATTTTGAGTGGTTTTGTACCGGCTAGCGGGTGGTGCTCATTGACGAGGCGCTTGAGGCGTTCCTGCAGTACGTGGGTATATACTTCCGTCGTAGAGATGTCGGCATGTCCGAGAAGCTGTTGAACGGCTCGCAGGTCGGCGCCGCGATCAAGAAGGTGGCTGGCAAATGCGTGGCGCAGGACGTGCGGGCTGACGCGCTCGGGATCGAGGCCTGCTTCAATGGCAAGCTCCTTCAGATCCTGTCCCAATTTCTGACGCGTGAGGTGCCCCGCCGCGCTTTTGGCAGGGAATAGCCAGTGTGAGGAGGCGCGTGATGAGCTGTTGCCTGCTTTGTCATGAAAGGTGGCAAGATAACCGTCGAGCGCTTCTCTGGCAGACCGGTTGAGAGGCACAAGACGCTCGCGTCCGCCCTTGCCACGAATGTTCAACACGCGCGCATCGCCGTCCAGGGCCTTACGCGGCAGTGCAACAATCTCTGAAACGCGCATGCCGGTGGCATAAAGCATTTCCAGCAAGCATAGCAGGCGGCGGGCGGCGAAGTTTTCTGCCATCGATGTTGTTTCACAACGCGTGCGGGCAGTTGCCAGGAGGCGGTCTACTTCGTCAACGGAAAGAACTTTCGGCAGCGGGCGGCGCTGTTTCGGCGCGACAAGGCCGCGCGTCGGGTCGTCGGCGATAGTGTTCTCGTTGAGTAGGAAGCGGAACAGTTGGCGCAATGCAGACAAACGACGTGCGCGAGAAGCCGGAGACAGTCCATCGGTCGATAGTTGACGTAGGTAGTCCGAGATTTCTGCCGTCGAGACAGTTTCAAGTTTTAAGCCACGGCTTTTGAAAAAGCCGACGGCGTCCGCCAGGTCGCGGGTGTAGGCTTCCAGCGTATTTTCCGCGACACCGCGCTCGGCTGCCAGCATTTCTAGAAAAGCAGCAACAAGAGCCTCCGGTTTGCTGGAGCCCGGGTAAGTAGGTTCAGAGCTTGCGTGATCGTGTCGCGTCATCGTTTCATCCTGCCGGCGCAACTGTCGCGCGATTCGCGCTTTGCATGAAGTGAATTGCTCGATGCTGGATTCAACGGCGCTGGGTGCGTGGCCAGGCGGCAAACACTGCTTCGAATGCAAGACGCCGTGCATCGGCCTCAAGGCCGGCGCGGCTCAGTGCGCGGATCGCATCGCCCAATGCAATCATATGTGCGCCCTCGGCGCCGTCAGGTCCGAGTGAGCGCATGGCAAGCAGGACGGTGCGGGCAAACTCTTTGCGCTCAGCTGCTTGCTGGAGTTCGGATAGGACCCCAGTTTCAGGTAAATGTCCGCCACTTGGCTGGGGTGTACGGCTAGCTGCTTCCCACAAGGGAATAGGGATATCGTAGCGCAAGGCGTCGAGGACGGTGGCGAGACGGTGCAATTGGACGGGTTCAAACTGGCCCTCGAGCGCCAGCCGCTCGACGGACGCAAGATCATGGTCTGTGTTTCGCCTGTATCCGTCCGGTGATGCCGTCGCGATATTAATCAATGCATTCCAGTGGCTGAGAGAGCCTGCTGGTCTCGGATCGGATTGGCTGGCAAAGGTCGCCCAGCGGTGAGCCTCGGCCGGGTTGTTGGCGGCCAGTGCAACCTCGATGGCCGTCTCAGTGAACCAGTCGATGTCAGGCCCCGGCGAAAGGCTTTCTGCGGCAGGCGCCATGAGTTTCAATGTTTGAAGATAAAGGCCGTGGCGACGTGCGCTATCGAGGAATTGGCGGATGTAGGAGGCTTTACGCCCTGGCGTTTGCTCAAGGATGGCGCGCATGAAAAGCGCGGCGCGCTCTTGTGCGGCTGACGTGCTGGATGCAAATGCCGGATCCGATGGCGCGGCTCGCGTTGTGCCCGTGGTATTGCGGGGGCGGGTCGTGTCTAGTGCCAAGTCGGAAGCCACCCGTTCATAAACGGCTGCAAGATCGGCGATTGATAGGGCATTGATGCGGGCGGCCGCTTCGGCTGCTGCCAGCTGGAGCTGAGGATTAGCATTCGAATCGCGGGCGATGACGGCAAGTAATGCGGGGTTTGCACGATCCAGGAGGTCGGCGGGCAATTCGCCTTTGCCAATTGACAGAAGCCTGTATTCGATAACGTCTATTGGACCCGACGTGCTAGCGCGTGGCGGGGCACCAGCGGCTATAGCGTCGAGTGCGGAAAGGCCCGCGGCATCAACGTTGCGACCTTCGCGGGCTAGGTCTGCCGCCAGTCCTGCAGCGGCGGGGTTGCCGTCGACAGCTGCGCAAAAGCCGGTCAGCATGATGGCTTCGGCGGCAAAACGCGGGGCTAGCCGTGAGGCCTGGTCGGTCAGATTGCGGGCGGCGGCACAGCCGCGCTCTTCGCGGCCTAAGGCGATATCGGTTCGTGCCAGAAGCAAGGCGACAAGGGGATCGGATGCCAGTTCATTGCGTTCGTCAAAAGCCTGCGAAATTTCGAGGATGAGACCGGAGCGGTAAAGACTTTCGATCCGTATTGCGGCAAATCGTGCGGCATTCGAAGAGCCTGCCGGCATACCTGCTTCTGATTTCAGCAAGCGGTGCCACAGATTGTGAAGCGCAGGAGATCGCGGTGGAATTTGCAGGCCGGAAATGAGCCGTTCAATGTCTTCAATCGATAGTCCTTGCCACAATCCGTGGGGCAAGCCTGAGCCATCCGCGGCCATAACCGGTTCAAGGTCCTCGCTCTTAATCGCGAAAGTACCGGATGTTCCTGCAGGAGGGCGTTGGTAGCGCATTCCGGGGTCGGCGTTGGTTCGATCGCGGCTGCCCGCGTTGTCCCGACGTACGTAACCGCCAGCGTCTGTGCGAGCTGGATCTGGCCCACTGCGTACCGACGGCCGGTTGCCATAATCGTTGCCGTAGACACCATCCATTGGTGCCAGGTAGTCCCCGCGCGGTGGGATGCGGCTTGCGTTGGAGTTCCCGTCGGTTGTCCCAGAATTTGCCTTCGGGCCGCTGCGCTGCCCGGTTGAACCCTGGTCGCCGAAAGGCCTGATCTCGCCGGCCGAAACCACCCACGTAGGGTGCAGCAAGGCTGCCGCCAGCAGCGCCAGGCCCGCAATCGTTCGGCTATTCCGCCTGATCCGCAAGGGGAACCGGTTCCTACTTGCTCGTCTTAATCGTGCCAATGGATTCAGAGACTTCCTGCGGTTCGGGTTCCAGGTAAGTGGCTAGGAGGTACATACTGCCGAATACGATGGCCGCCAGCGAACCGACAATGAAGAGAAACCTGAAAAGACTAGGCATTTTGTCTCAATCGCTCCCATGCGCTATGTCTTCGCTGCAAATTGGCTGAAATATGCCGGTGGCCGTGGCACAAAACGCCTTTCGCGGCGTGGAATAGCACAACACTGGTACCCGTTCTAATCTGAAAATGAGCGTTCTGAAGTTTAGTGGTCAAGTCACGTTCCCATATAGCCACTGTGCACCTGTCGATATAGTGCGCGAGTTTTTGCAGGCAATGATGTCAACATGATCCGGTTCGGCTTCACCCGACAGGGCAAGCAAATGAACTCTAAGACAGCTGGAGCGATTCGCGAAGCGCTGGGCCAACGTTCCGTCGTGCTTGTGGGATTAATGGGCTGCGGCAAGTCGGCCATCGGGCGGCGACTGGCGGTGCGGCTTGGTTTGCCGTTCGTAGATGCTGATGAGGAGATTGAGAAGGCTGCGGATAAGTCCATCGGCGAAATCTTTGAGGACCATGGTGAGGAGGAGTTCCGCCACGGTGAACGCAAAGTTATCGCGCGCCTCTTGGGTGACGGCCCACAGGTGCTGGCAACCGGCGGCGGTGCTTTTATGAACGAGGAAACACGCTCGAACGTTGCAAATGCGGGTATATCCGTCTGGCTAAAAGCTGATATGCCGGTACTGATGCGGCGGGTTGCACGCCGGGACAACAGGCCGCTTTTGAAAACCGGCGACCCGGAAGCTGTGATGCGCCGGTTGATGGATGAGCGCTATCCGGTTTATGCAACCGCCGATATTACGATCAGCAGCCGCGATGTGCCTCATGACGCAATCGTGTTGGAGATTGTCGATGCGCTGCGGCGGAAGTTGAAGGAATGAACCAACCTCTGATACGTAGGGCTTATTGGCGGCATCCTAGAGCGTTCGACTCCGCCACGCAAAAAAATGCACAAAGACAATTCTTTCCGGTCTATTGCGATGGCAATCGGGCCTGGGACAAGACGACAGGCTGAAAACCAGAGCTAATGCCTACTGTTGTAAACTCGCTTGCTGCAATGCCTGAAAATGTACGCCGCGTTCCGGTGGAGCTGCCGGGACGGTCGTATGATGTTTTGATCGGCCGCGGCCTGTTGCGCCACGCAGGCCGACTGATCGCTGCGCAGACGGGCAAGGCGAAGTGCGGTATCGTGACTGACGCGAATGTGGCTCGCTACCACTTAGCCGAGCTGGAAGCATCATTGCGTGCCGAGGGACGCCTTAAGGGATCGGTAGCGCTTCCAGCCGGAGAGGCCACCAAGAGTTTTCCCGTGCTCGCGGATCTGAGCGAGCAGCTCCTTGAAATGGGTTTGGAGCGTGGCGATATCGTTGCTGCGTTCGGTGGCGGTGTGATCGGCGATTTGGCTGGCTTTGCTGCGGCAATTCTCAGGCGTGGCGTCAAGTTCGTGCAGGTGCCGACGTCCCTGTTGGCACAAGTTGATTCTTCTGTCGGTGGAAAGACCGGTATCAACACGCCACAAGGTAAGAATTTGATAGGAGCCTTCCATCAGCCAAGCTTGGTTCTGGCGGATACAGAAGTTTTGAAAACGCTGCCTGAACGGGAGATGCGTGCTGGTTATGCGGAAGTTGTAAAGTACGGCCTTTTAGGCGATGCGGCTTTCTTTGACTGGCTGGAGCGTAATTCGTCTGGCATTTTCCAGCATGAAGAAGCGGTGCTGGCACGTGCGATTGAAACCAGCGTCAAGGCCAAGGCAAAGGTCGTCCTGGCAGACGAAAGGGAGTCAGGCGTACGTGCACTGCTCAACCTGGGACACACGTTCGGCCATGCCCTTGAAGCCTGGACGGGCTACAGTGACCGGCTTCTGCATGGCGAAGGCGTCGCAATCGGGATGGCAATGGCATTTCGTTTTTCGGAGCAACTCGGAATATGTCCGCAAGGCACGGCGGCGCGGGTTGGCGCCCATATGAAGGCGATCGGTCTGCCGATGACAGTGGCTGAGATACCCGGTGGAGACATTCCGGATTGCGAGACTTTGGTAGAGCTGATGGGCCAGGATAAGAAGGTCCGTGCGGGTCGGCTGGTGTTCATACTGGTGCGAGGTATCGGGGACGCATTTGTGGCCGATGATATTGATATCAGTGATCTAAGGGCTTTCTTGGAGAAAGACTTAACACTTGAGCCTGCAGGTGCGTGAGTGGCAGTCTGTGACGGCACCGGATGGCATGTGGGCTGTATTGGCAAAGAATGCGTTAAGTCTCTGGGAAAACTCGCTGTGGTAGGCTCGCCGATCCGGTCGGCAACATGGGCCAGATTTGGCCCGTCAGCCGTCGTCTTTAGTTTGTAGCAAAGCGTGATGTTGGAGATCGTTCTCACACTTTTTGTTGTCGTATTGCTTGTGGTGCTGTCCGCATTCTTCTCGGGATCGGAGACGGCGCTAACGGCGGTGTCGCGTGCGCGCATGCATGCGATGGAGCAAGAGGGCAATAAGACCGCCGGATTGGTGAACCGGCTATTGTCAGCGCCTGAGCGGATTATCGGAACAGTTCTGCTCGGCAACAATCTGGTGAACATTCTTGCTTCCGCCCTCACGACCAGCCTGCTGATAGGCTTGTTCGGTGAGGTTGGCGTCGCGTATGCGACGATAGGGCTAACGCTACTCGTCGTGATCTTTGCCGAAGTACTGCCAAAGACGTTCGCGCTTGCCTATTCAGACCGGTTTGCGCTGACAGTCGCGCCGGTTATGGAAGTGCTGATTGACCTGCTGCGACCGCTGACGAAAATGACGGAGTTTGTCGTTGCGCAGCTGTTGAAGCTTACGCCGTCGCTGGATGACGACAAGGCGAATATTCTTGCTCCGCACGAAGAGATCCGCGGCACAATCGAATTGCAAACATTGGAAGGCGGCGTTGCCAAAGGCGATGCGCACATGCTTGGTGGTGTTCTTGATCTCAATCATTTGGATGTGATCGACATTATGGTCCACCGCACCAAGATGGAGACGGTAAATGTCGACGATCCGCCTGAAAAGATCGTCGATGAAGTCTTGAAAACGCAATACAGTCGAATTCCAGTGTGGCGCGATGAGCCGGAGAACATTGTTGGAATCCTGCATACCAAAGACTTGCTCGGTGCGCTGGGCAGGACTGAATGGAAGGTCGATCAGCTCGATATCATGAGTATCGCGAAAGAGCCTTGGTTTGTGCCTGATACAACAAGTCTGCGAACACAACTCAACGCGTTTCTGCTTGGCAAATCCCAGTTGGCACTTGCGGTCGACGAATACGGTGAAGTGCAGGGCCTCATTACGCTTGAGGACATTCTGGAGGAGATTGTCGGTCAGATCGCCGACGAACATGACGAGCATGATTCGGCGATTAGACCGCAAGCGGATGGAACCGTAAATGTTGATGGGTCAGTGCCCATCCGTGACTTAAACAGGCAGATGGACTGGACGCTACCGGATGAGGAAGCGACAACGGCTGCCGGGCTCGTCATTCATGAGGCGCAGATTATTCCAGAGCCTGGACAGGCATTTACATTTTACGGCTACCGGTTTGAGATATTGCGCAAGAACCGCAACAAGATCACGGCATTGCGCATCAAGCCGCTTGCAGATGAGGCACGTGCGTCGCAGATCAAAGAGGCCGCCAGGCCATCGTAGTTGTAACCGGCTATTGGATCTGTTCTCCCGGTGCGAAGGTTGACATGGCGAGTGCGTGAATGGTGCCAGAGAGTTCTTCGCTCAGGATGCCGTTGACCAGTCGCTGACGTTCGAGCCGGGTCTTGCCAGTGAAGGCGGGAGATACGATAAGGAGGCGAAAGTGGCTGTGACCGGTGCCTGGCGATGAGCGATGGCCGGCGTGAAGTTCACTTTCGTTGATCAAGTCAAGCCGTGTAGGCTCAAGTGCGAGCATCAGTTTTTCACGCATCTTTGACTCGATGCTCATAAAGTATCCTTTCGTTCAATCTAGGGTGCTTCGATCGTTGACTTATGGCCTTACGGCAACTCGCGGGCGGTAGGCATGGGTCATGGCTTGTGTCGTTGCTTTGCTCAGATAATAATTTGGTCCATGAAGCTGCAGTCCAAATATTTCGATTCCATTCGCGTCGCCTCCAAGAGGCGCAAAGGGAAAGGCCGAGATCATGGCGGCGACCATCCGCCGTGCCAGTGGCGGGGGTGTGACAAGAAAGGTTCGCACCGCGCCCCGAAGGGTCGTGGCCGCGAGGGCGAGTATTTCAACTTCTGTGTGGACCATGTGCGCCAATACAACGCAAATTACAACTATTTCGACGGCATGAGCGACTCAGAGGTCATCGATTTCCAGAAGGACGCGATGACAGGTCACAGGCCGACATGGAAGGTGGGGGCCAATGCAGGCCCCGAGGGCAGCGAGAAAGCTGGTGCGGGTGGCGGTGCCGGGCTCAACACCAACGATCCACATGGTTTTTTTGCCTCCCGAGCCAAGAAGCAGCGGGCTGAATCGCGTGAGCGGAGGCGTAAGCTCAAGCCCCTGGAGCGCAAGTCGCTTGATGTCATGCATCTTGGTGAACGGGCCAATAAAGATGAGATCAAGGCCCGCTTTAAGGAACTGGTCAAACAGCACCATCCGGACGCCAATGGCGGGGATACCCGTTCAGAGGACAAGTTGCGCGAGATCATCCAGGCGTATAATTATCTCAAGCAGGCGGGACTGGCCTGACAGCGGCGCTTTTGCGAGGCTTCGATGTTTGCTGGATCCGTTCTATCGGATGCTGCGTAAGGTTTTGCGTCCACTAAAGGATTGTCGTGCTATTCGGCTAGGGTTCCCAATCAGACGTTGCCCTTGTCTCAATAGAATCTGCGTCGGCGTTCTTGGGAATTCGATCAGGGTGCCGGAATTCGGCCTATC
Organism: Hyphomicrobiaceae bacterium; assembly: GCA_965222485.1. Classification (GTDB taxonomy): domain Bacteria; phylum Pseudomonadota; class Alphaproteobacteria; order Rhizobiales; family Hyphomicrobiaceae; genus CBDCUC01. The sequence continues at coordinate 32,527 of CBDCUC010000040.1, read as the reverse complement.
GCGGGCCGGTTAGTTCGGTAGCGGCTTCAGGCGGCATTGACCTGCCGCACAGGGAGTGTCATCGGTGCTGGTTGGCCGATGGCCTTAAACAACGCTAATAATCAGGAACCCCACGAAACATGACCATGCGCGCTGTTGCCCATAAGGACGGCACACCAGATGTTGCGCTGCCCGACACGTTGATCTCAGTTCGTGACGTGTTCGGTATCGATAGCGATCTGGAGGTTCCAGCTTTTTCGCAATCTGACGAACACGTGCCGGACCTTGATACGGATTATCTATTCAACAGGGACGTCACGCTGGCGATACTTGCTGGTTTCAAACACAACCGGCGTGTCATGATTCAGGGTTATCACGGGACCGGTAAGTCAACGCACATTGAGCAAGTTGCAGCACGTCTAAACTGGCCGTGTGTGCGTGTTAATTTGGACAGTCACGTGAGCCGTATTGATCTGGTCGGCAAGGACGCAATTGTGTTGCGTGATGGTCAGCAGGTGACCGAGTTCCGCGAAGGTATTCTCCCCTTCGCCTTGCAATCGAACACTGCGCTCGTGTTCGACGAGTATGATGCCGGACGGCCGGATGTTATGTTCGTCATTCAGCGCGTGCTTGAAGTGTCGGGAAAGCTCACGCTTTTGGATCAGTCAAAGGTAATCCGACCACATCCCTCGTTTCGGTTGTTTGCAACAACAAACACGATCGGTCTTGGAGATACGTCGGGGCTTTACCACGGCACGCAGCAGATCAACCAAGGGCAAATGGACCGGTGGTCCATTGTGGCGACCTTGAATTATCTGCCACATGACGACGAGGTCGGCATTGTTTTGTCAAAGGTCAAATCATTCGCCAAAAGCGCGCAAAAGAAAAAAGAAGTCTCTGCAATGGTGCGGGTTGCGGATTTGACACGCCAGGCATTCATCAACGGCGATCTGTCTACTGTTATGAGCCCTCGTACGGTCATGACCTGGGCGGAGAACGCGGAGATTTTCGAAGATGTCGGCTTTGCGTTCCGGCTGACCTTTCTCAACAAGTGCGATGAGCTGGAACGCCCGGTCGTTGCTGAGTTTTATCAAAGGTCTTTCGGAGTGGAACTGCCTGAGAGTGCGGCCAACATATCGCTTTCGTGATCGTAGGGACGCTACCATGAGGAGTAGGCGTCGTGGCACTTTGACGGGTAAACGCGGCGGTTCGCGCCAACTTTAATGACCAGCGTGGAGGCTGGGCCGACTTGTCGTTTTCTTCAAACAACAAGAATTCTCCTGCCGAACCGTTCAAGCGGGCGGTCGGCGTTTGCGTGCGTTCGGTGGCCGGCAGTCGCGATTTGAGCGTAGCCTATGGGTCCGGGCAGCCTGAGATTGCCGGGAACACCGCGCAGTTGCCAGAGCCATCAAGAATACCCTCGCCTCGTGAAGTTGCCGTCGTGCGGGGATGGGCCGACAGTCTGGCGCTGACGGCTGCATGCCATGACCGCAAGATCCATGCGCGCATCGCGCCTGATGCCGGTCCGGCACGTGATGTGTTCGAAGCTGTCGAACGTGCACGGGTGGAGGCGCTGGGCGCTAATCGAATGTCAGGAATGGCTGACAATCTCGCTGCAAAGCTTGAGGACCAGTTTGCGCACGGCCGTTTCGCGAGTGTGAACCGGCGCGAAGATGCGCCGCTTGACCAGGCGTTGGCGTTGATCGTGCGGGAGAAGCTGACCGGCAGGAAACCACCGGTTACCGCGCGATCCATTGTCGAGTGCTGGAGGCCGCTGGTTGAAGGGCGCGGCACGGTCGCTTTGTCGAAGCTGGCGGCCACGGTAGAGGATCAGGCGGATTTTGGATTGGCGTTGCGGGAGCTTCTCGAAGCGCTTGATCTGGGGCAGGACTTTTCACCCTCTGAAACGGAGGAGAGCGAAGAGGATACCGACGATAGCGAATCTCAGGGCGAGGACGAACAGGCCGAGGAGAGCGAAGACGGTGCGACGGACCTGGAGCAGGCCAGCGACCAAGTGCTCGGCGATGGCGAACTGGGAGATGAAACACAAAGTGGCGAAGAGGCTCCGTCCGACCAGTTGGAGCAGGACACAGACGCGCCGCAGCAGGCCGATTCTGGTGAGCCGTGGCGGCCTAACACGTCGGTTCTCGATGACCCGGACGCCTTCGGGTACAGCGTTTTTACGACCGAGTTCGACGAAGAAGTTGCGGCTGATGACTTGTCCACTCCCGACGAGTTGACGCGGTTACGCACGTTTCTTGATCAAGAGCTGGAAGGTCTGGTCAGCGTCGTTGCGCGACTCGCCAACAAATTACAGCGCAGGCTGTTGGCACAGCAGGACCGGGCGTGGGATTTCGATCTGGACGAAGGAGTGCTGGATGCGGGTAGATTGACGCGGATCGTTGTCGATCCGACCGCGCCATTGTCGTTCAAGCGCGAGAGAGACACAGAATTTCGCGACACTGTCGTGACGCTTCTTATCGACAATTCCGGCTCCATGCGTGGCCGGCCGATCATGGTTGCGGCGTGCTGTGCGGACATCCTGGCGCGTACGCTGGAGCGTTGCGGCGTCAAGGTCGAGATTCTCGGTTTCACGACACGCGCGTGGAAGGGCGGTAAGTCGAACGAAAAATGGGTGCAGATGGGAAAGCCGGCCCAGCCGGGTCGTCTCAACGATCTGCGCCATATCGTCTACAAGCGTGCCGACGCACCCTGGCGGCGGGCGAAGACATCGCTGGCGCTGATGATGCGCGAAGGGATGCTCAAAGAGAATATCGATGGCGAAGCACTTGTGTGGGCACACCGGAGACTGCTGGCGCGGCCTGAGCAGCGCCGCATTCTCATGATGATTTCTGATGGCGCCCCGGTGGATGATACGACGACGTCGGCCAACGGTACGCTCTATCTCGATCATCACTTGCGCCAAGTAATTGAAGAGATCGAAACGCACAGTCCGGCCGAGCTAATTGCGATCGGTATCGGGCATGACGTAACGCGTTATTACCGCAGTGCTGTCACGATCACAGATCCGTCGGAATTGGCGGGTGCTATGACGGATAAGCTGTTGGAGCTGTTTGAGGTTGGCCGGCGCAAGGACAGTTCAGTGAGTGAGCGCACACAAGGTGGCAGACGACGTGCGGCGCAAGGCTAGGCAGAGTATGCCGGTGTTGGATTGTGACGCGTAGGGCCAGGGCCCAACGACTTCTCAAACATTTGGCGGACAGGTATGTGGCGGATGAGCGATGGGCTCGCACTAAGGAAGTTGGGTCCGAAATTACTCACTTGCGGTTTGCTGATCTCTGTCATGGCATCGCTCATGGGCGAAGAGGTCATGTCCGCGATATCGAAGCCAAGCCCGCGTCATCTTAAGACCGCATACATTCCCGTATCCGCGAGTAGAATTGCCAGCTTTGATAAACTGAATGCATCGCGGCGGACATTTGGTGCGCTTGAGTTCATCGGTGGCCTTACACTCAAATCCAAGGCAGAGAATTTTGGAGGATGGTCCGGGCTTGCACTGGACCGGGATGGTCGCCGGTTGATTGCCGTGTCCGACGGGGGGACATGGCTCACGGCCCGATTGGATTATGTTGACGGCAAGCCATCGGCACTTTCCAAAGTGCGTATGGGGCCGCTTAAGGCGCTCAACAATTCCACGTTGAGGCGGAACCGGGACAGGGACGCTGAGGCAGTTGCTTTGGTCGGCGGCACGGTTCAACGTGGCAAGCTTCTCATTGCATTCGAGCAGAACCATCGCATCGGCCGTTTCGATATTTCAGAGCGCGGGTTGTCGGCGCCGAAGTCGTATCTGCGCCCGGCACGAAACGGTCCACGCATGAATTCCATGAAGGGCTTTGAGGCCGTGACAGTTTTGAAGGCAGGCTCCCTCAAGGGAGCCGTTGTCGCCATCTCAGAACGCATGCACGATGCGAATGGCAACCATACAGGCTGGATCTGGATCCGCGGCAAAGCGCGGCCTTTCAAAATTGTAGATGTCGGTGGTTTCGATGTGACGGATTCTGCTGCCTTGCCTGGTGGCGGTATGCTGCTTCTCGAACGCCGCTTCCGCTGGACGGAAGGCGTCAAGATGCGCATCCGTTATGTCAGTGCTCAAGCCTTGCGGCCGGGGGCGAAGATAAAGGGTCATGTGCTGATGGAAGCCGACCTTGCCCAGCAGATCGATAATATGGAGGGCATTGCGGTGCACGAAGGTCGCAACGGAGAGACCATCGTCACGCTTATCTCCGACGACAACTTCAACCGCTTCCTGCAGCGTACCGTGCTGCTGCAGTTCCGACTGACAGATAAGGCACTCAAAAAAAGCGGGAAGTGAAAAGACCTTCGTCAGAAATTAAAAAGGGCCAGCCCGATGTAGATCGGGGTCGGCCCTTGGTGGATCACTTCCAGATCATCGGGACCCGGGATGTGGTCCCTCTTATAAAGAGCAGTCAAGCGGCCGAAGCGGTTTCGGCTTCCTTGTTCGCTTTCTTGATCTCGCGCTTCAGTTTCAAGCAACGGTCAGACAGTTCTTCGTCGCGTGCTTTCAGAAGGTATGCATCCAGGCCGCCCCGATGCTCGACCGACTTCAGGGCGTGGGCGGATATGCGCAGGCGGAAACTGCGGCCCAGCGTGTCGCTGATCAAGGTCACATTGCAAAGGTTCGGCAGAAACTTGCGTTTGGACTTATTTTCCGCATGGCTTCGTTTTTGGCCGAACAACGGCAGTTTGCCTGTTAGCTCACATTGCCTGGTCATTTGGTCTGAACTCCTCCGGCGCAACCGTCCCTGTTGTCGGTCAGGCTTGCGCGGTCAGTCTGAAATCTTTGATTATGCTTGGCAATCTGGTGTGAGCGTTTGCGGCCGCCACACGTTTCCCGCTGCCGGGGCTGCGGTTTGCCAGAGTGCGAAGTCTATACGGGAGGTGCGGGGCCAGCGTCAAGGGTCGTCGTTCTGGCCGATCCGCGGGCCATATGACGCGGGTCGGCACGCGGTCAGTACTGCGTGGACTGATCCGGTCCAGCTCTGTTTGGCGTGTCGGCTGGTGTCAACTCAGATGCGGGGCCCTTCGAGTCGGCTGAGGGCAAGTGTGGCCGAAACGCCTGTGGGTTTCCAACGGTTCGCAATTGATGGTTGAGGCTGGCCCCGCAAGTATGCGTTCCGGAATGGAGCGGGCGTCAGTCACTCATTAACCCTTTTGGGGCACGATTGGGGAGACAAAGATTGGTCGCATCTCCTGACGAGCATCTGTCAGGACGCCCGCGTTCTATGGGGAAAGTAGTCTCGATGATTATCCGTTTCGCGTCGCCGGCGCGCATGAATCGTACGTGCAGTTCGGCAGTAGCCGCCATTGCGGCAGGTTTTGCAGTCGCCGGTCTCGGCCTGACTATCGGTTCGCATGATGTGCGGGCTGAAAGCTGGCCAGCCTCTGTTGATGCTTCCTATCGGATAAACTTCAACGGCTTCGATATCGGTAGTTTCCAATTCACCTCGGAAGTTGGACCGAACGGCTATCGTCTCAATGGCGATGCGGAAATCTCGATATTGCTGGGCGCTATAAAATGGCGCGGCATTACACGGTCGGCAGGTCGTATTGCAAAGCACGCGCCCAAGCCGTCCGCCTACTTGTTCAACTTTCGCAGCAATTCCAAAAGCGGTTCGGTTTCAATGAACTTTGACCGCGAGGGAATCTCCAACGTTTCCCGCAGTCCTCAGAAGGCCCCGGCATCTGGAGAGGTGCCGCTTGAGAGGCACCACCTTAAGGGTGTGATGGATCCTATGTCCGCTGTCATGGCGCTCTCGCGAACGAAGCATGGCATCCGCAGCAATCCGTGTAAGCGCAAACTGTCGATCTTCGATGGAAAGCAGCGTTTTGACCTGCGTTTGTCGTATAGGCGGCAAGAGGCGATATCGGATGCGTCAGCATCGGGTCAACCCGGCATCGCAATTGTGTGCGGTGTTCGCTACGTGCCAATCGCGGGCTATAAGCCCAACAGCGAGACGAAGTCGATGGCCGCCAATGACGGGATCGAAATTGCCTTGCGGCCGATACCGTCGGCGGACTTGTTCGTCCCCTTCGAGATCCGAATTCCAACAATTGCAGGCACTGTTACGTTGACGTCGGATCGGGTCAACATCACGACGAAACGGCGCAAGCGTATCGCCTTGGTCTACTAAGCCCGTGCCCTGCCCGGCAGGCGCGGATCGTAGTGAGACGGTTGCGGTTCGGACCCTATTTGGCCGGGAAATTTTCCAGCCCCGATTGGGATTATCGATCAACCGGTAAACCCGTTTGATCTGGCTTGCTGGTTGACGTCTGTACTCTGCTTAAGGTTTATGACTTTCTGACTTCAGAGTTCCCGCATGGAACTCTATTTGTGCAAATATGGGCCTTGATCTTGGCGGGTTGCTCTGTAATGCCAATTACAGCTGCCTTCTCGCCTTCGAGATCATCCCGAAATTGAGAGGGCTCAATATTAGGAGGCCTCATCCCGATGGATAGTGACCTTGAGACACGGATCCGCCATGTGACGGCGGTTCTGGGGCCGACGAATACTGGCAAAACGCATCTGGCGATAGAGCGCATGCTCGGGCACGAAAGCGGACTGATTGGTTTGCCGCTGCGTCTGCTTGCGCGTGAGGTTTATGATAAGATCTGCAAGCGTTGCGGCTCTGCAAACGTCGCACTCATTACCGGTGAAGAGAAGATCAAACCAGAGCGCGCGCGTTACTGGGTTGCCACCGTGGAGGCCATGCCCCGCGATGTGGATGTCGATTTTTTAGCCATCGATGAAGTGCAGCTTGCCGCAGACGTTGAGCGTGGTCATGTCTTTACCGACCGGATGTTGAATGCGCGTGGTCGCTCGGAAACATTGCTGTTAGGCGCGCAGACAATGCGTGATGCGATCCAGGATCTCATTCCCGGTGCAAACTTCATCTCGCGACCAAGGCTATCGAAACTCAGCTATGCCGGCGAAAAAAAAATAACGCGTCTGCCGGCACGTTCGGCGGTGGTCGCGTTTTCCGCAAACGATGTCTACTCGATTGCGGAACTCATTCGCCGTCAACGCGGAGGGGCGGCCGTTGTGTTGGGGGCTTTGTCTCCACGTACGCGCAATGCGCAGGTCGCTCTTTATCAATCTGGCGATGTGGATTTTCTGGTTGCGACCGACGCGATTGGCATGGGGCTCAACTTGGATGTCGACCACGTCGCCTTTTCAGCAACGCGCAAATTTGACGGGCAGAACCACCGGGACCTGACGCCGAGCGAGCTGTCGCAGATAGCCGGTCGTGCCGGCCGCCACATGAACGACGGTACCTTTGGCGTTACCGGGTCCGCTCAGCCATTGGATGCAGAGACTATCGAGCGGCTCGAGACGCACACCTTCGATCCGGTCAAGGTTTTGCAGTGGCGCAGCACCAACCTTGATTTTTCGAGCTTGAAAGCATTGCGCGAGTCCTTGAGGCAAATGCCGTCGGAGCGGCGGCTGGTGCGGGCACGCAATAGCGATGATGTTGATGCGCTAGAGGCCGTCAGCAGAGATGAAGAGATTGTAAAACTCGCCTCGTCTCCTGCTGCCGTTACCAAATTGTGGGAGGTCTGCCAGGTTCCGGATTACCGAAAGATCTCATCCCAGAACCATGCGGACCTGATTGCCTCGCTCTACAAGTTCGTCGCCAAGGATGACGGCCACATTGATGCGGACTGGTTTGCCAAGCAGGTTGCGTTTGCGGATCGAACCGATGGCGATATTGATACGCTGGCAAACAGAATTGCTCACATTCGCACTTGGACTTTTGTTTCCAATCGCATTGATTGGCTCGCCGATCCTTTGCATTGGCAAGGTCGGACGAAGGAAATCGAAGATGCGTTGTCCGATGCACTGCACGAGCGTTTGACCCAGCGGTTCGTGGACCGGCGCACGAGTGCGCTGATGAAGGGAATGCGCGACAAGGACGAGCTTAGTGCGGTAATCGGAGACGATGGCGCCGTGAGCGTGGAAGATCATTTCGTTGGCCGATTGCAGGGTTTTCGTTTTCTGCCCGATACGCAATCCGATAGCGGTGTAAATGGCAAGGCGATGCGAAACGCGGCGGCACAAGTGTTGTCGGGCGAGCTCGCAATGCGGGCGCGGCGCGCAGCCGCCGCCAAGGCAGACGCGTTCAAGTTGGAGCGTGACGGTCGAATTTTCTGGCGCGGCGAGGAGATTGCACAGCTTGAAGCGTCCGATGATCCGCTCAAGCCAACCGTCAATATGCAGGTGGACGAGCATCTTTCGGTACAGGACCGGGACAAGGTTTTGGCCCGGCTGTCGGCCTGGGTGGAAGAGATTGTTGGCGAACGCCTAAAACCCTTGGCGGATCTGAAGAAGGCGGAAGACGTAAGCGGCCTGGCACGTGGCGTCGCCTATCGTCTTGTTGAATCTTTCGGCATTCTGAAACGCGAGAGCGTGGCATCGGAAATCAAGGAGCTTGATCAAACGGCGCGTGCGCAATTGCGCAAGTACGGTGTCAGGTTCGGTGCATTCAATGTCTATTTCCCGTTGCTCCTAAAGCCGGCCCCTGCCAAGTTGGCGGCAACGCTGTGGAATCTAAAACATGCCGGCGAAAATGGCCTTGAGTTACGTGCGTTGCCAGAGCCGCCAAGGGCCGGGCTGACCTCGGTGGTCGCAGATGCTGAGATTTCAGAGACGTTTTATCGTGCCAACGGTTTCCACCTGTGTGGGCCGCGGGCGGTGCGGCTGGATATTCTTGAGCGTCTTGCCGATCAAATCCGGCCGCTGCTTGCTTGGCGAGCCGGTTCGGCTGGCGAGGGCGAGGCGCCAAATGGTTCTACTGGTGATGGCGGCTTCAAAGTCACACCAGCAATGATGTCGATCCTTGGCTGCTCCCCCGACGAACTTGGCAGCGTTTTGAAGTCGCTTGGATTCCGGTTGGAACGCCGGCCGTTGGCGAATAAGCAGACCGGTTCACGGGATCAGGATGATGGTGACCGACAAGGCGAACAGCCGACTGCAGTAGCAACAGGTGAGAGTAGTACAGACGTAGACCAGACCAAAACCAGCGTTGAGCCAAGCGAAACTTCTGAGAAGACAAGCGATACAAGCTCGCTACAGGATACAGAAAGTGGCGTTGAAGTGCAGGAGGCGGGCGAAACAGTGCCTTCTGCCAGCCTCGCCAAGTTGGCAAGCGACGGCACGGACCCCGCCGATGCGGAACCGCAGTTTGAAGAGATATGGCGGCCGCGTAAGGGGCGCAGTGGTGGTCGGCGTCGCGAGCGCAACCGTCGCGGCGGGCAGGCCGGCCGGCACGCCGGTGGAGGCCAGGAAAACAAGACAGCTGCGGGATCCGACGATGCCAAGCAGAAGGAGGGCTCATCAGCAGGTCATTCAGGTGCTGGCAACGGTGCAAGTCGAAACGGTGGTGAAAGAGGTAGGGGTGCTACCAACGCCAACGGTGGAAGGTCAGGTTGGCAGGGAAAGGGTGCGAAGGCCGACAGGTCTGGCAAATCTGCGGAACAACGGCGCGGCAAGGGCCGCAAGGAGCGGCGCGACAGCAAACGGGGCGCGTTCGTTCAGTCTTCCTCCCCAAGCCGCAAGGGAATGGATCCAGATTCTCCGTTCGCCGCTTTGGGGGCGCTGAAAGATGCCCTTCAGAAGCGGCAAGATGACGACGGGTCGTAACTGTGACAGGTAAGCGCGCAGAGGGCTCGGATGGCACGTCTGGTGAAGCGTCAACAGCTGGCGGCGTTGTGATTGGTGGAAGTGCCACACAGCGGCTTGACAAATGGCTTTGGTACGCGCGCATTGCAAAGTCACGTACTCTTGCTGCGGGGTTGGTGAGCCGTGGCAAGGTCCGCATCAATCGTGTCCGGGCTGAGAAACCCAGCCAGGCGGTGCGGCGTGGCGACGTTGTAACCGCTGCGGTTGGGCGGACTATCAGAGTGTTGAAAATTGAGGCGCTGGGCAAGCGGCGCGGACCGGCCGCGGAAGCTCGCCTGCTTTATGAGGAATTGACAGCGGCGGAAGATAAGCCCAAATCTGCGGCAACTGCGCTGTCTGGCAGAGGTGTCGAAGGGGGTGGAGTGCTTCCAGGTGCTGCCAGACCACCGGGCAGTGGACGTCCAACCAAAAAGGAACGCCGGCTACTGGACAAATGGCGGAGCATGCCCGAATAGCTGCGGGGATAGATGGCGCGGCATTTTTCGGTGCGAGTGCCAATGCTTGCATTAGGACTGCATAGTCGCGTGGTGGTGGTGCAACTTATGTAGGCAGTTGTTGTCTGGATTTGCCCGGCTTTTGGTTGAACGGGCCAATGCTGCGCGCAGCCGCCGTGCAGGGCGGGCGTGGGTGGACACAATTTGTGAGAATGGAGCCTGAATTAGCGGATGACCTATATCGTCAACGAGAACTGCATCAAATGCAAATTCACTGACTGCGTCGAGGTATGCCCGGTGGACTGCTTCTATGAGGGTGAGAACATGCTCGTCATTCATCCTGACGAGTGCATTGACTGCGGTGTCTGTGAGCCGGAATGCCCCGTTGATGCAATAAAGCCTGACACCGAACCGGGATTAGAGAAGTGGTTGGAGTTGAATCGCGACTACTCCGAGAAGTGGCCGAACATCACGGCTAAAAAAGATGCACCCGCCGATGCGGACAACTTTCGCGATGAAAAGGGCAAATTCGACAAGTATTTTTCAACGGAGCCAGGTGAGGGGGACTGATTGCGCGCCTGTAGGTGCGGGATGAATTTCGCTCTCATTGCTCTCGGACGGCGTGACATGCCATCTGAAGGGCAGAGGGGCGCTTGTCTTGGTTAATTGCTGTCCCGGCCCAATAAGTTGAACTATCGTTTGTGAATTTTTCTTTTATATCAATGTAATAGGCGAATACGAAACTGCAAAACCGAAACGGCTGAATGGTTAGATTGAACATCGTTATTCTGCCCACCCTTCAATTTGCGTGAATAATGTGTTACATTGGCAAATTGAGTGGCGTAGCTGAACAAAAATAGAACTGTCGCGAACAAAATTAGGGCATTACCCCCCTGAACATGGGGAAACCGTGCCTCAGTGAGACTTGGTGGGTCAAATTCGCAGCAGGCATAACCTCGTACAGCATAGCCATGAAGGCAAGACGGCTGACGCCTGACCAACGGTTTGGCGCAGGCGGAGTAATTTGTGCTCTCGGTCCAGTGGTTTAGTCACTTTGCCGGGAGGTTGGCGTGTTCGCCCACGAACTGTGATCAGGTGTCAATTGTGACCCTGATTGACGGTTTTTGGCGGGCGAGACCGCGTCAGGGTCCATCCGCGTGATTGGTGGGCTGATGCGTATGACGAGAGGTGGAACGAAGATTATGGCTGTGAAGACAAAAGCGCGTAAGACGGGGGTTGCTGCTGGCGGTACAGGGAAAACCGTTCGCAAAACGGCCGCAACAGCCGCTACGTCTTCGCGTGCGCGAAAAACGGCAGCTGGCAGTGCAGCAACAAAGAAGGTAACGACCCGAACAACGGCGGCAAAAAAGCCGACGTCTGCGACCAAAGCCAAGGCGGCGGCTTTGAAGAAGCCTGGTGCGCTGAAAAAAACAGCCAAGGCCGGTACTGCTGCCAAAGCTACCACACGGAAGGTGGCGGCAGCCGCAAAGTCACCGGCGAAAAAGACCGGTGCGGCCAAATCAGCGGTACCAACCAAGAAAAATGCCGCCAAGCCAGCGGCTAAGACTTCGCGCAAGGCGGCAGCCGGCAAGTCCGTAGCAGCAACCAAAAAGGTCACTAAGAAAGTTGCGGCCAGCAAGGCCGTCAAAAAGCCAGCAGTCAAGAGTGCTGAGAAGGTTAAGGCAGCTGGTGCGGCTAGCAAACCGGCGAATAAGGTTGCGGCCAAGGCCAGGAGCACCGTGCAGAAAGCAAAGCCAGCCGCTAAGAAGGCCAGTGCAGCTGCGGCCAAGTCTGCAGGTCGAGCTACATCGGGGCGCACCGCGTCGTCTGCTCGAACAAGCCAGACCAAAAGGGTCAGGAAGATGTCGCCGGCGTCGATCGCGGAGGTGGCAGCTGGTCTGCGGCGTGCAGCTTCACGTGCCGAGGCGCAGCGTTCTGTCGCGGCATCGGTTCCACGCGGCTCAGCAAAAATGGCTGCCGCGTCAGATGCGGCGAAGGGTGGTGACGCGGCGCGTGGACCAAAGAAGCCGGTGAGTCAGCGGCATGGATTTAAAACAAACGAGTATGTGGTCTATCCGGCGCATGGCGTCGGGCGCATCATCGGTATCGAAGAGCAAGAGATCGCCGGTATTGCGTTGGAGCTGTTCGTCATCAATTTCGAAAAAGAAAAGCTTACTTTGCATGTGCCGACCGGAAAGTTGGAAAGCGTCGGTATGCGTAAGCTCTCTGAGGAGGCCACCGTCAAAAAGGCGATGGATATCCTCAAGGGCCGTGCCCGTGTGAAACGCACGATGTGGAGCCGGCGTGCGCAGGAATATGTGGCAAAGATCAACTCCGGTGATCTCATTTCGATCGCAGAAGTTGTGCGTGACCTTTACCGCTCGGATGCGCAACCGGAGCAGTCCTACTCTGAGCGTCAGCTCTATGAAGACGCACTGGACCGGATGGCCCGCGAGGTCGCCGCAGTCGAGAAATTGGACGAGCGCGGTGCCGTACAGCGGATCACAGAAGTTTTGTCCAAGAGTGCGCGTGGCCGCAGGCTGGCAGACGAAGCAGACCTTGCTGCGCAGGACGGCGGAGACAACGAAGACGAGCCCCGCGCCGCATAGATTATGCCCGCACCGTCCTTCCGTCAGATGGCGGGAGGTTGTGGTGGGGTGTTTTCGCAGAGTATCAATTGATAAGCCCGGTGGCCTTGGCCTCCGGGCTTTTCTGTCAGTAGGGTCGCAACCGTTCCGAGCTGTCTGGTGCAACCTCGGGCACTTCAATTTGGCGCGCGGTGCTCACAACGATTGAGGGACCATTGCGGTTTTCCAGCCATCCACGTATGCGGACCCAACGACCCTCAAGGCGCTTTAGCCCATTCAACCAATTGCGCGATATTCCTGATGTGTTCCGGTCGACTACGGCGGTGAAGTCGGTGCGCCAGTCGTTATCGAAATTGAGGTAGATGCGCTTGCGGGTCATACCGACTTTGACAATACGGCCGGCGACAATTTGCATTGTGCCTTGAAGTGTATTGAGGTGTTTGGTGTGCAGTGCGGCTTTGATGGCGTAGGCGGGGTTCTGCCACAGCCCAAGTTTGAGTCGACGTGCCTTTGCTTCGAGAGACTGCAGGTGTGCGAAGCAGGTGTCACTAATGTCAAATGTTGTTGCGCGGGCCAATCCCTTACCTACAAGCACGGCCTGCACCCATTGTGGTTTGCTACTGCTTAACGATGGGGCATCAGGTGCGACTGTTGGCGCGTTATCTGTTGGAGTTGTCACGGCCGTGTGTTGCGAATTGGTGCCTGGTGTTGGAACGAAAAACAGCTGAGCGTTGAGGCGGCTATAACGGTCAGTTCTGCCAAAATCACGGTTTGGTTTTTCGGTGACCAGAAACACCGTGCGAGCAGAAACGAGTGCCGATAATTCGGTCTTGGCTGTCGTAAGGAGCGGCCAGTTTGCGTTATTTTCCAGGGGTCGAGGCGGGTGAGGTGGTTCGATGCCCGCAAGCCGAACCAGGCGATTATCATCTAGGCGTACCGTGCCCGCATCGATGACGTCGGTTACGCTACGTGGGTCACCTTGCGCTGGTTGGCAAAGTTCTTTGTTGCTTGTTGGCTCGTTGCCGTTTGCTCCGACAGCGATCGTGCATATCGCAATCGTGCACGCGACCCTATGCAGGGTGAGACCGGCCGAACTTTTTTTCCACCGTGGCCGTCTTGATAGGGTGATGCTGTCAGCCGATCTGGAAGTCATCCGATTGCAATTGCGTTAGCTGAATGTTCTGCAAGAGCAGACTGGACTGGGCGTCGATTGTGATCAAGGTGTCGGACCCGGTTTGCTGAGACTGCGATACGACTTCGGCAAAATTATCAAAACCGAAATCAGACAGATCGATAATGTCCGCGTTGACGTCGCCAGGCAGACCTTCGGCGGAAAAATCCGCAATGGTGTCGTGGCCGAAGCCGGTTTTGAAAATGAAGACGTCAGAACCGGCCGCCCCGCGCAGAATGTCATTGGCTGACGACGCCGTTATGATGTCATCGCCCGCACCGCCGTCGATCAGCTCGACGCCGGAGATGGCAATGCCAGAAAGATCGATGGTGTCGTCCCCGGTAGTGCCGAGGATGCGGTCGTTGGTGCCAGCGCCCCCGTCGATGGCTTCGATGGAGTTGAGGTTTGCGAGGTTGGAGGCGAAGGTGTCGTTATAGACGCTTCCGAGCAGCGTGTCGGTGCCGTCACCGCCGTCGATAATGTCGAGGCCGTCATCGCCGACGACCTGGAAGATGTCGTCGCCAAGCCCTCCGCTCAAAGTAGACGCTTCCGAGCAGCGTGTCGGTGCCGTCACCGCCGTCGATAATGTCGAGGCCGTCATCGCCGACGACCTGGAAGATGTCGTCGCCAAGCCCTCCGCTCGTATCATCGCCGCTGTCGCCACGGATGACGTCGGCGGCATCGGTGCCAGTGATGGTGTCGTTGTCCGCGCCGCCATCGATCAGTTCGATGCCGGAGATGGTAATGCCAGAAAGGTCGATGGTGTCATCACCGGTTGTGCCGAGGATGCGGTCGTTGGTGCCAGCGCCCCCGTCGATGGCTTCGATGGAGTTGAGGTTCGACAAGTTGGAGGCAACGCGGAAGGTGTCGTTATAGACGCTTCCGAGCAGGGTGTCGGTGCCGTCACCGCCGTCGATAATGTCGAGGCCGTCATCGCCGACGACCTGGAAGATGTCGTCGCCAAGCCCTCCGCTCAAAGTATCATCGCCGCTGTCGCCACGGATGACGTCGGCCGCGTCTGTGCCGGTGATGGTATCGTTGCCCGCGCCGCCATCGATCAGTTCGATGCCGGAGATGGCTATGCCAGAAAGATCGATGGTGTCGTCCCCGGTAGTGCCGAGGATGCGGTCGTTGGTGCCAGCGCCCCCGTCGATGGCTTCGATGGAGTTGAGGTTTGCGAGGTTGGAGGCCACCCGGAAGGTGTCGTTATAGACGCTGCCGAGCAGCGTGTCGGTGCCGTCACCGCCGTCGATAATGTCGAGGCCGTCATCGCCGACGACCTGGAAGATGTCGTCGCCAAGCCCTCCGCTCAAAGTATCATCGCCGCTGTCGCCACGGATGACATCGGCGGCATCGGTGCCGGTGATGGTATCGTTGCCCGCGCCGCCGTCGATCAGTTCGACGCCGGAGATGGCTATGCCGGACAGGTCGATGGTGTCATCGCCGGTTGTGCCGAGGATACGGTCGTTGGTGCCAGCGCCACCGTCGATAGCTTCGATGGAGTTGAGGTTTGCGAGGTTGGAGGCAACGCGGAAGGTGTCGTTATAGACGCTTCCGAGCAGGGTGTCGGTGCCGTCACCGCCGTCGATTGTATCGAGGCCGTCGTCTCCAACCACTTGGAAGATGTCGTCGCCAGCATTTCCAATGAGCGTGTCGTCACCTGCGCCGCCTTCGATTGTATCGTTGCCGGCTGTACCTGAAATCGTGTCTGCGCCCGACGTTCCTATGAATGTCTGACCGGTAGTGGTTTGCACAACCGTGAGGTCAACCTGGGCTTGCGCGCTGCCGCCAACGTTGTCGGAAACCGTGTAAGTAAAGGACGCCGGTCCCGTATATCCCGCAGCTGGCGTAAATGTAACGCTACCATCGGAGTTTATGACGGCTGTTCCGTTTTGAGCGGAGGATACTTGCGTCACTGTTAGGACGTCGTCGTCAGCATCGGTATCATTAGACAAGATGTCGTCCGGCGTCAGGACCAGCGGAGTGTCCTGATCGGTCGAAAAACCGCTATCTGCCGCCGCTTCAGGGGCGGAGTTGGGATAAACGGCAACCTCGGCTATGGCGCTACTCGTTCCGCCGTGCGGATCGCTGATCGTGTAAGTGAAGGTAATTAGCCCTTCATAGTCGGGCGGTGGTGTCAATGCGATGTCGCCGGAGGGTTGCAGTTCCGCGCTGCCAGCGCTTACGTTATCAATCGCCGTAATGGTTAGCTGATCTCCATCAAAGTCGACGTCGTTTGCCAACAGTGAAGCTGCGGGGATGACTGCATTTTCTGCGCGCACGATCAGGAATGGGTCGTCGACGGCCTGCGGTGGATCGTTGGCAACAGGATCATTGAGACTTGCCATTGCCTCAAGGTCAGTTCGCGACCAAGTGGTCTGGTCATCGAAGCGCATTGTCTCGATGCTTGCAGTGGATGATGCGTAGAAGTCGCGCAGCTCGATGCGGCCGCCGTCACCAATCTGCAGGATGAGATCGTTGGGTTGGTTTGCGAGGCGGACGACGGTTACGTCGGATGGGGCAACGCCGCCGGTCACTATAAGAGTATCAATGGCGCCCGTTTCGGCCGGGTCAATGATCAGGTCATTGCCGTCTCCGGCCATGTACGCATACGTATCCGATCCCTGACCGCCAGAGAGTGTGTCATTGCCAAGTGTTCCGTAGAGTTTGTCGTTTCCTGAGCCACCCGCCAATGTGTTGTCGGCTGCGTTGCCCATGATGAGATTGTCGAGTGCATTGCCTGTACCGTCGAATGCGCCGTCGGCGAGGGTCAGGTTTTCCACGTTGTCGGGCAATGTATAGTCGGTGTAGGCAACCACCAGGTCCGCACCGCCGCCGGAAAGTTCGGTGACGGAGTCGCCTGCAGCGTCGACGACATAAATGTCATCGCCCTCGCCGCCAGACAGCTGATCGTTTCCTGTTCCGCCATCCAAAGTATCATCGCCGTCGCCACCTTGGACGGTGTCGTCGCCATCGCCCGCTGAAATATCAGTGTCGGTATTGGTCGCAATGATAAGATCATCGCCGTCCGATCCGTTCAGAATTTCAGGTTCAGAGGGCTGGCCGTTGTCCTCGTTTGGATTGGTCGTTGGCGCTTCTGGTTTCTCCTCTACGGGAGCGTTCATCACACCGTTGTTTGTGAGATGTTGGACTGCCGGGTCCCAACCTGGGAGTGATGCATAGGTACCGCCGTTTCCATCAGGCAGCTCAACGGGCTCTCCCAGATCATGGAAGACGAGACCCAGGTCACCTTCTTCGAAGTCAACAAGTCGAAGCGTGGTGAACGTGTCTTCCAGTATTGAATTGAAACGGAAGGTTTCTGTGTTGCCGGCATCATCAATCACTTCGACGACATCGATGGGATCAGCTTGATAAAGACCCACAACTAGGTCGCTGCCGTCGAATTCGTACTGAATGTGACCGTAGAATGTAATGATGCCTTCGGTAAAGTCGGTGCCGAACAATCGATCCTGTTCCAGTTGCCAATTGAATATGAGCGGTTCGCCAAATTCGGCTAACTCTGCCAGTGTTCCCGTCGCACCAAGCACCGGCATCAAATCAGAACCGGAAATGCCGTCGTCTGACCCGTTGAAAAAGTTATAGGGTACGAACAATCTGTCGGAACTGTCTGCTTCCTCAATCACGAATTCGACG
This sequence comes from Hyphomicrobiaceae bacterium, assembly GCA_965222485.1. Lineage (GTDB taxonomy): Bacteria > Pseudomonadota > Alphaproteobacteria > Rhizobiales > Hyphomicrobiaceae > CBDCUC01. The sequence continues at coordinate 14,983 of CBDCUC010000040.1, read as the reverse complement.
GTGCCGTTTTCGTCGCTCATTGCGGCGAGAACAAACGTATCGGCGCCTGCTCCACCGTTGGCGAATGAACGGCCGGGGCCGGAGATAATCCAGTCGTCGCCGTCCTCGCCGTATAATTCAGTGTCGTATCCCAACGGGCTGAGCCCGGCGCCCGTTGCAACAAGGCGGGCATCGATAATGTCGTCCCCGGCGCCGGCTTCGACGCCGCGCTGAACGCTTGATAAGTAGATTTTGTCGCTTCCGGAGGACGCGGTCAGCCACTCGGCATTTTCCAGCCACAGGCCATGCTCGAAGTCCTGCGCCGATGCCTGCTGAATAAAAACGGCATCATCGACTGCGGCATTGATCAGCAGGTCTTCCTGCAATTGTGAGATATCCAGGCTGTCACCACGGCCGCCCGCATCATCGCCGAGATCGAAGATCAGACCATCTTCAATGAGGCTTATGTCAGGGCCAAGTACGATGTTGTCGGTTGTGTCCGACCATTGCAGGCGCTCCACTGAAAACAACCAGTCGAGACCGCCGGAGTGATGCGCAAAGTAATCCGGCAAAATGTGGGGTATCGCGCTTTCATTGGCCGTGAGGAGTACGTCGCCGACGCCTTCATAGATGATCGTGTCCGTGCCGTCGTTGTCATAGTCTAGCTCGGGTTGGCCGCCGTGAAAGATGTTGTCGCCTTCAGACCAGACGAATATGTCGTCGCCCTTGCCACCGTAAAAACTCTCGGTGTTGGAACTGTCTGTTCCTTGGAATGTATCATTGCCGAGACCGCCGACGAGTGTCGTAAAATTGAATTCGATCTGCATCGTATCATCGCCGGTCGTACCGATGAGTGTTTGTTGTCCTGGCGACGAACGCAGTCCCAACGGAGTGTGGTTGGAGATGTCGAGACCGACGTAGTAAAGGAGGGATGCAATAACTGATGAGGAATTGATGGTCGGAAGGCCGGTTCCGACGACGCCGGTGGCGCGGTAGGGCAATTGTTGTGCTTCGATTTCTTGCGCGAAGTGCGCCATGGTCTGCCAGGCGCCGAATGCATCAAGGAGCGGAAGGCCGGCGCTGCCGCGAGACGCTGGCGTGCCGATCTCATCGACCAATTGTTCTGCTGTCGGCAACGCGATACCACCGGTATCGGTTTCCACGGGGTTGGCTTGTGCCAGTGTAGTCGTGCCGTCGGCGCCCAGGACCCCGAGCACCGGCGTGGCGCTGCCGGGAACAACATCGCGCGTTCCCTCGATGACGAACCACTCTTCCTGTGCCAATCTTTCGGTTTCATCGCCTGGCTGAAAGACCAACTGGAGATGATCGAAGCCGAAGGTTCCCAAACCCCATGTTTGCACCGGAACCCATTCTATGCGAGCGCGCGCCATGATTTGTCTCCCCCCTTACTGAAACTGAGCAGGCGCAGGCAAGCACCGCTCGTATGTGTGGGCTTGGCGAAACCTGAAATTTGATTTTTTGGACGGGTTGGTTCGGACGGGCTTGTGATGCGTTTTGCCTTGAATATCCGGCGTAAAACTCGCGTCATGCGCGTTCCAGTTTGCACGCTGAGCTTGTATCTCTTTGGAGAACCAGAAAAAATCACGACGTTACCTGGTATTTATGAATAGCGGCTGGATGGGATAAATTTTTGTAAAAGCGTCCTGTTTCAATGGGTTTTGAGTATGCGCGGCCGACCCATAGCCCGTTAGTTCCGTGCTTCTTGTTCGCTATCTTAGGTTGTGCGGATGTTGGGAGTCAACATAGTTAACAAATCAACGGCCGGTACTGTCGGGCGCCGTCCAATCCGCCCAATGGCTCTTCGGCGCGCGCAGCCGGCTAATTTCGGACGTACGAAAACGCGTATGCCAACAAATCATTTCCGTTTGCTGGGGTGTTTGCTGGCACGCAGTGGAAGGTCTGTGAAAAGCCGGGTAATGTCGGGCGCGTTGCTAGCATTTCGGCCCCGTAGCTCAGCAGGATAGAGCATCAGATTCCTAATCTGAGGGTCACAGGTTCGAATCCTGTCGGGGTCGCCAATAAAATCAATAAGTTACGAAACTTACGATCGCCACAAATCAGGCCATAGGGGGCAAATAGGGGGCATTTTAGCACCGCGCCGACCGCTCATTTCCCCACCAGTCAAAGTGTCTATTTGTGAGATACCGCTCATCGGCCAGTCACCCACCGTGACCAACGAATGCGCTGGGCTCTGCGTGCAGCTCCAGTTGAGAGACGCCCAACATGAGATGCGCACTGTCATGAGGAACTATGCGTAAAGATCCACACGTCACCTATTACTAGGACGAGCTCTACGCTGCAGGGCCAACCGACAGCTACCAGTTGTGGTACGCAGCCGGAACAGCGACGCGATACCTCCAGCTGCAGACGAAAGCACTGGCTCATCGCATCGTCGCGATGGGCCAGAAGGAGTCCTTTTGGCGGCGGGAGATTAAGCGTCCGTATTGGGATCCTAGCCTCTATGAGTAGGGATCGAGTGGTCCTAGCGCAAATTGATTGTGTAAAGACGCAAGGCGCCCGCGTTCCACGAGAGCGTCGGCGGCAGCGTAATCTGGCTCGAAACGAACAACTCCGCCTAAGGCGCGCAGTTGTTCGCAGCATCGGTGTAGGCCACGCCAGCAATGACAATGGTGCCGGTGAAGTTTCCATCGCCCTCGCAGATGTTGTCACCGACGACGGTTCCTGGTGCGATGACGTTGCCCGCGCCGTTTACGTCATTGCCGGCCGCTCTAACGTCAAGCACGTCATCAGCAATCACGCCGCCAAATGTCACATCATCGATACTGACCGTGTTGCCGGACTCCATAGCGATAGCATCTATACCGGTGTTGCTTATGCTGACATTGGAGATCGTCACACGGTTGTCGTCGGAAAACCTAATAGCTTCCTGGACGGTGTTGCTTATTGTGACATTGGAGATCGTCACGCGGTTGTCATCGAAGAACAGAATGCCTTCTTCATCGGTGTCGTTTATGCTGACATTGGAAATCGCTACGACGTTGCGGTCGAAGAAAATAATGCCTTCGGCGGCGATATTGTCCAAGCTGACATTGGAAATCGTCACGCGGTTGTCGTCGAAGAACAGAATGCCATCTTCGTCGATGTTGTCTAAGCTGACGTTGGAGATCGTCGCGCGGTTATTGTCGAAGAACAGAATACCTTCTTCGTCGCTATTTCTTATTGTGACATTCGAAATCGTCGCGCTGTTGCGGTTGAAGAACAAGATGGCTTCATCGCCGGTATTCTCGATGTCGACATTCGCAATCGTCACACTATTGTCGTCGTCAAACTCAATGCCGTTTCCAGCAGCATTGGTGATGCTAACACCGGAGATGATCACGTTCTGATTATTGTCGCCGCCCTGAATTCCCTCCTCACCGGTGTTTGTGATGGTCGTGTTGGCGATCGTGACGTTTTGATTATCGTCACCCAGCCATATACCTTCCTCATCAACATTTGAAATCGTGACACCTGTGACGACAACGTCTCTTGTGCCGCCAAGACCATCTTCATTAAACACAATACCTTCGTCAGCACTGTCACGGATCGAAAGATTGCGAATGAGCGCGCTGCTGACGTTGGAACCAACTTCAATGCCAGCGTCGCCAAATGTTTGGATGTCGAGGTCTTCAAGAACGACATTTGAAGCGCCAAACTGTATTGAAACGCCGAAGTTATCATTGAGGAACGGGCCCTGGCCGCTCGTACCGCGAATGTCGAAGCCCGCCACATGACTGTTGGAACCGACGCTGAGATTGATGACATCGGCCGCGCTCGTCGCAAAGATCTCAGGCCGCGAGCCCGGCGCCGTGAATCCCACCACCGTACCTGAACGCTGACCGCGAACCGCAATTGTCGAGGCGCCGCCCTGTAACGTCTGATTTTTGCTCAAGACCTGGGGACCCGTGATCTGGCCACCCTTGACGATGATGAGCGAATTGCCGCCGGCCGCTGCAGACGTGCCCGTAATCGAACCGCCGCTCTGCACGAACGCCACGCGGTCAAAGTCCACGTTCGTCAGCGCGTCGGAGACACCTTCCTGGTTGCTCTGCGTCGTCACAATGTCCGTGTCGCGTTCCAGGCCATCCATCATGCGCCGCTCTTGCGGGGTGAGGTTCGCCAAGCGTGTAGGCGCAGCACTAAACGGAATACGCAGGCGCCCGCCAACCTCGTGGCGTTCTTCGCGCACGTCGTCGTAAGAGAACTCATACTCCGCTGTCAGCTGCGACCCGGCAAGGCCCGGGATCACGTCGTTGAAGCGAAGCTCGGCACGCGCTTTGCCGCCCGCGATCTCTTCAAGCGCATCCTCATGATCGAAATAAAAACCGCCGCCGTAGACGCGAAGCTCGAATAAGGAGGGATCGATGTTGGCGATCTCCAAGGGGATACGTGCGCCAAGTTCACCGTCCACGCCGTATAGCCCGACCTCTTCGCCGCCAATCATGAAGATGTTGTTGCCGCGCAGAAAGACCTCGGTGAAGCCTTCGCCGCCCGCCTCCGGGGCCGTGATGGGACCATACCAATTGAGCCGGGCGTCGAAATTCTGTGACAGCGCCTCGAACCCGCCCGAGAGCTGCCAGAAGGTATTGTCGATTTCGGTATTGCGCAGATCGCCGCCGATCCATGCGCCAAGGTTAAACCCCGAGGTCGTCATCTGGCGGAAACCGAGGGCGAAGTTCACTTCTTGCGCGTCTTCTTCGTAAAGCTTTCCACGCACGTCGGCGAAGAAGAGGGAGTGGCTGCTTTGCATGAGCGGTGCGAAAAAGACGACCTCGCCCCGGCTTGCGTCCTCGCTGTTATAGAACCCACCGAATTCCCACCAAGCCATCCATTTGTCGCCGTCCTTAGGCGCGTCGGCGTGCGAGACGCCGCCAAGGCTTAAGACAAAGGCTAACGTCGCAATGGATGAGGCCATGGTCCGAGGTACGCGAAACATGAACTACCGCCACAAAAACCAGGGCGGCCTGCTCATACCGAGACCGCCAAATACATGATTGAGGGTACTGTACCGTTGAGCCTGTCCAAGAAGTAACCATTTCCGGAATTGTGAGTGTTGTCTTCCGCCCTTTTTTAAGTCCCTGTGGCGGCACGGGCACGCATCTGGGGGTGGAGGCTTTACTTGCGACCGCGGAAAATCGGTTGAAGCGCGGCCTTGATCCGGCCGCACAAATGCTCGACGGCCAGTTCGTGCGTTCTGTTCTTGGATTACGCAGTGCACGGTTTTCTTTAAGACGCAGGAAGTCTCTTGTGGGTCATTCACGTCGGTTATGACGCGGCATGATTGCTTCCGTTCTGCTCCTGGATAGCCGACCTTCCAGAAGGTCTGAGCTTACTTTGCTGTCGGTTCGACGCATCTATCGAAAGTCGGCAGATGAGCGTTGCGAGTTCGTGAAATTCCCGTAGGGGGCAAAAAGGGGGCACAACGCTTTGATAGGAAAAATGCGTCTGAGGCTCATTCGTTCAATCGACCTGCAGAAATTGCTAATGGTTCCCGGGATGCAATCGTTTGCGCGTTAAACCTCAATGTGTCACGCACCGGCCTTAGCACCGCATACCAACATCTTGCTTCGACTTTAATTGAAGGGTGCCGGTTTGGACCCATTCAACAGGTTCGTCAATTCTGTGCTCGGATTATATCAATCGAATAAGCGGTTGTGTCTACGGTGATCGGCAATCGCACCGGAAGCGGGCATGGCCCGTGCTTTCGGGTGGGGTGTGTCATTTGCTATTGTGTCCAGCAGCCGGTAGCGTGAGCTTCAGTACGTAATCGTCAGCAGGTCATATATGGCACCTCAAAGTCAAAGTCAGAGACAGGGCAATGAAGCTGGACTACTGGCGAACTATGATCCTGATGGCTGGTTCTGTGAATTGCAGGGTGGCGACCGTATTGAACAACTAAGCGAAATTTCAAGTCGCCTGAATAGTCTTGGTTCGGCTGGTTTGCGCCGGCGCGCTCGCGATGCTGAAAGGGAGCTCTTCAACCTTGGCATCACATTCACGGTTTATACCGAAAGAGACGCCTTCGACCGGATCTTGCCATTCGACGTTATTCCAAGGATCCTTACACGTAGCGACTGGAATACTATTGAAAGCGGCGTGAAGCAGCGGGTCGCTGCACTCAATTTGTTTCTGCACGACATTTATCATGACCAAAAAATCCTAAAGGACGGGACTGTTCCAGCGGAACTCGTCACGGGCAATAAGAACTACCGGAAAGAAATGTGTGACGTCGACGTGCCGAAGGGGACCTATGTCCATATCTGCGGAACGGACCTCGTTCGCGACGATGAAGGTGCATTCCGGGTGTTGGAAGACAACGCCAGAACGCCTTCGGGCGTGTCGTACGTCATAGAAAACCGGCATCTCATGATGCGCGCATTCCCGGATCTTGCAGACGGAATTCCGATCGCAGATGTAGACGAATACGGTGCACAGCTCATGCGTGCCATGCAGGCTGTTGCGCCGACCGGAATTGCGAATCCATCCGTCGTGCTATTGTCGCCCGGGGTGTTCAACTCCGCCTACTTTGAGCACGTGTTTTTAGCCCGTGAGATGGGCGCCCAGCTTGCCGAAGGCCAAGATCTGCTGGTGGAAAATGATAAGGTCTATTTGCGTACAACGGCGGGGCGGGAGCGTGTCCACGTCATCTACCGCCGGATAGACGATGATTTTTTGGATCCCGAGGTCTTTAACCCGGATAGCATGTTGGGTGTGCCCGGGTTGTTCAACGCGTACCGCAAAGGAAACGTGAACTTAGCCAATGCGGTCGGCACGGGGGTTGCCGATGACAAAGCGGTTTACGCCTATATGCCTCGGATCGTGCGTTATTACCTTGACCAAGATCCAATTATTGAAAATGTCCCGACCAACATATGCCGCGAAGAAGAGGGATTGAAGAAGACACTTGATGACCTGGAGAATTTGGTCGTCAAACCGGTTGGCGAATCGGGTGGCTATGGCGTGGTGATAGGGCCCCGAGCGAGCAAACGCGAACTCAAGGAGCTGCGGGCCAAAATCATCGCCGACCCGCACAACTTTATCAGCCAACCGATGGTGAAGTTGTCGGTCGCGCCGACGCTGGTTGGCAAGGGCGTCGAGCCACGCCACATTGATTTGCGCCCATTCGCACTCACGGGAGAGTCAACTTGGGTTCTGCCAGGCGGATTAACCCGCGTCGCCCTCAAGCGCGGTTCGCTTGTCGTCAACTCATCGCAAGGCGGTGGTTCAAAGGATACCTGGGTTCTTGTCTAGTCTTGTTGCACGCTTTGCTTCAAACATCTTTTGGCTCGGACGCTATTTGGAACGCGCAGAGAACCTTGCGCGCATCCTAGATATAAATGAGACCTACGCGCGCGACGATGCTAGTGGACCAAACTGGTCACGGGTTCTGGAACTCTATGCCGATCGTGCCCGCTACGAAAACATGCATGGCAAGCCAACGACGCAAGGTGTGTTAAACTTCTACTTGCTGGATCGCGACAACCAAGCATCGATCATCAGTTGTACGCGTGCAGCTCGCGAAAATGCCCGCTCGGTACGTCATCTCATCAGCACCGAGATGTGGGCCCACATCAATATCTTTCACGCAAGAGTCGCTGAAGTTCCAGCAAGAGACGTTTCAGTGGCCAATATTTCTCGAATTGCACGGGATATCGTTGCAGGCTGTCAAGGCTTCGAAGGAATTGCGGAAGGAACATTCCTGCGCGGTGAACGATCGTCTTTCTATCAACTTGGCAAATATCTGGAGCGCGCCGACCAAACCACTCGTATTCTAGACATGGGCTATGACCGGCTGACCCCTGCCGACGATGATGTTATTGCGTGGGTTCACTGGAACGTGCTGCTTCGTTCGGTCTCAGGATATCATGCCTATCGCAGCCGGCACCCCGGTGCTTCCAAACCGCATAATATCGCGAGCTTCCTGCTGTACGATGAGGAGTTCCCAAGAGCCGTCGCGCTATGCGTCAGCCGCCTGACCAGCAACCTTCGAGATCTCGAGCGACGGCACGGCGCTCGTCGCGGTGAGCAATTGGAAGCAAGCCGGCGAGAACTGGAGTTCCTGATCGAAACCGGGCCGGGTAAAGCCTTGACATCCAGGAGCCTACACACCTATCTCGACGGCCTTCAGACATCTTTGGCCAAGGTATCTGGTGCGATCGGCGATCGGTACTTTGCTGGTGGATAGCGTGGTCTTGATTTGCAGGCGATATCGCGTACCGAACGGGCCCATGCCCGCACTATTAAAGGACTTCAGTTGTGCAGAGGCTAAGCGTCAAGCACGTCACGACTTACAAGTACAAACAGCCGGTAAAATTCGGCGAGCACAGGCTGATGATTCGGCCGCGTGACAGCCACGACGTGCGCCTATTGAATGCTACCTTGGAAATTGAACCGCAGGCGAGCCTGCGCTGGCTCTACGACGTCTTTGGCAATTCGGTTGCCATAACGTCCTTTGAAACGCCTGCCGACAGCTTGCGTATTTCCTCAGAGATCATCATTGATCGATACCCATCTGTAAATAGTGAGTTTGGAGTGGAACCATACGCCAAGAAAATTCCCTTCAGTTACCCGCTAAGCGAAATACCCGACCTTGGTCGAACGATTGAACGACACTATTCCGATCCGGACAGGTTGGTCATTGAGTGGACCCGGCGCGTCCTCGAGCATCCGGACGTTGACGGCAACACAGAAGCATTCCTGCGCAGACTATCGCAAACAATCCAACAGGAGTTTGCTTATGAAGAACGTCATGAGGTCGGTATTCAAACGCCCATCGAGACACTGGAAAAGACCTCTGGCACATGTCGCGACTACGTCGTCTTAATGATGGAGGCCGTTCGAAGTGTCGGGTTGGCTACCCGATTTGTCAGCGGTTATCTGTATGACCCTGCGATCGATGGCGGAGATACAGATATTACAGGCGCGGGTGCGACGCACGCCTGGGTGCAGGTCTACCTGCCAGGTGCTGGGTGGATTGAATTTGACCCGACGAACGGCGGTGTGGGTGGTCACAACCTTGTACCGATTGCGGTTGCCCGCGAACCGGCTCAGGCCATTCCGGTGTCCGGCACATTCATCGGCGACTCTGCGGATTATCTCGGAATGGATGTTGAGGTCACAGTTCGCTCGCTCAATACTCTAGAGGGTGTCGCTTAGTGGCGGCTCCGATTGCGAAGTACAACCTGACTGATTTGGATGGAATGCTGCTATTGCAGATTGGTTTGGTCAGCATTGGGACTTTGCATGGTTCAGCTTGCGCTTCGGTCGCCCAGTTGCTGCCAATGCGTTTTTAGCTGGGCCGCCAGGCCGCGAACCGTTTCATCCTCAACGTAATAGCCATCGTAGGGGTCAAGCCCGATGGAGGCATGCACATTTGCAAAAGCATTTTGCAGTTCGACAAAGGCAAGATCCAGTTTTACGCGTGATACGAGCGTGTTCATCTCTTCGCGTATGGCTGTTTGTTCGCTGACCTTGCCAGCATCAAGCGCTGTCCTTATTTGGTCGAGAATGCGGTATTGTACGTCGTGGTATTCCTGGGCGACGCGGTATTTACGCCGCGCATGGATGAGCCGCACGCGGCTGACGTGCACTTGGGTCATGATCGCCATCGTTACGGCAAGCGCGCGCGCATCCAGCAAGTCATCTTTGGCTTCGATCTCCGCTCTGCGCGCTGGGTAGTTGAATACTTTAAGGAGATTCCAGCTGGCCTTCGCACCCCACGTCACCCAGTGCTGGTTGAATAGAAAGTCGTTGCTGTTCCAGTTGGGTGCCAGGTCGGCGGAGACACCTGGCAGCATTTCTAAAATCGCGGCGCGCGCCTCCTTGGCATTGATGCGCGTCTTGTAAGCGACTTCGCGTAACTCAGATCGCGAGACGAGCGCTGTTTCGACCATTTCTTCTGGTGACATGTCGAGTAAACGCGGCTGTCGATGATCGTGTGGAACTCTGACCCAGAATCGTGTGCCGGGTTTTATGTTTATCAGTGCGGCGAGTTGGGTCTTGGCAACGGTGAGTTCGCTCAATAGCTCATGGATCTCGCGCCGGATTTCAACGAGCTCACGCTCGTAGGTTAGCGCGGTCATGGGTGAGGTTTCGGACTGTTCCGATAGATCGCGCGAATCTGCGAGCGCCTGTTCGACACGGGTGTTGAGCCGGCGAAGTTGAGCCGACAATCGCTGCGCACTGACCGCTTTCCAATATGCGGAGCGTACGTCTTCCAAAATACGGTTTATGACTTTGCGTTTGGTTTCGTCTGCGATTAATACGCGGTCGGCAGCTTGGCGTGCGCGAACGTACGACAAACCAAAATCCAGAATATGCCAGCTCAAGGTGAGGTCGGAGTTGCCAACTTCAAGCTCGGTCGATGTCGAGGCGCGTAGTGACGTGTCGCCGAGCTGGCGATCGCCCAACAGCGTCACGCTGCGACCACCGGAATAATTGTTGCGCTCGGTAAAGCCTGTGTTCGACACAACGTTTGGCAGCAGGGAGTAATGCGCCAGATCAAGTTGTCTTTGACGCAGCGAAATTTCCATCAATTCTACGTGGTGATCGAGGTTGTACTTCAGTGCCCGAGCCATTGCTTCATACAAGCCGACGGCGCCACTCACCGGCTCCTGATCGATTGTCACGCGCCAATGCTTATCCTGCGCGAAGTCGGCAAGCTCCGTGAAACTGAGAGTTTGTGGATGTATAGCGCAGCCGGCAGCAGCTGCCGCGACCAGCGCAGGTAGAAGTGCGCGCACCGAAGTCTCCAATTCAACAGTACGATGCACAACTATAAAGAAATATAGGATATTAGACGCTATCCAAGGTTGTAATTTGTTTGTGGATAGCTGATTTGTGGGCTTGGCTTCAATGCTTTTTTGGAGCTTCGGGCGTTTTCAATGCCAAGTCGGCTTCAGCGTTGTGTTCACCTAGCCACATGCTGAGCGTTGAGAGAGGTGGCGTCTGTTTCATTGGTGTCGTTCTGCCATTTGTGGTGCTCGCAATTCGCGTCTTGATTTTACTTTGGCTGACTGTTGGTGATGGCGCCGTCCATTTTGCGGATCTCTTCCATGTCACCTACGACTGCACTGTTTAATTGTGCATCGAAGTTGCTCGCCCGCTGCCCGTCCTCGTTCATGGCAAGCGGTTTGATCTCGCCGGACATCGTCTGAATTGCCACTTTCTGTTCGATGGATGAGCCATCCTCCAACAATGCGATGACGTGCAGATCAAGCTTCTGCGTGTCAACCGGTACTTCCGCCAACAATGTACCGGACGCGGTGTGGTGAACCCAAGTCGGCAGCGGGCGTCCATCGGCTTGCAGTATCCGGTGTTCGCTGATCTTTCCATGCGTGTCGGCGCTCAAATCATTCTTGATTTCAATAAACAACACATGATCCCGCATGAGCGTGTCGATGACAATCTGCCCGGTGCGGGAAGAATCATTCATCGCCGCTATACCGGGTACGTCGATGTGCAATGAGAACCCACGAAGCGCTTGCCCATCCCAATGACCGAATCTGTCGCCAAATGCCCGCTGTGCCGATTGTGCCAACGCGCGCAATTTTTCAACATCGCGAATGTGGCCCATCGTCGGCCTGTCGTCGGTTGGTAGCTCCGCTAGTGCGCCGAGATCATGGATGTTGTTGACCGTGTCGAGGACGATTCCATCTAGTGCAACATCGGCTGGGGCCACACCGCTGCGATCTATCGCCGCCACGGTTTCCAGCACGATGGCGTTATTGCCTCCAATCTCAGTGAGTGGATCGGAAGTTTCCGAACTGTTTCCTGTTGGAACGATATGTTCGGTCTGCTCCTGCAACTGCTCGAATGTGGTGCCTGAAGTCTCGGGTGGCACGGATGGCTCATCAACCGGGGTGACCGTGCCGGTGACTGTTGCCGTTGCGGTGTTGGCGCCATCAGAAATCTCGTAGTCAAACGCGACAGGGCCGTTGTAGTCCCGCGCCGGTTGGAACGTGATCGTGCCATCGCCATTGAGCGTAGCCGTTCCTGTTCCATCTCTTAGCGCGATCGGTGTGCCGATAGTTGGTGCTTGGCCGTCGATCATTGTCACTGTCAGCGGGTCATTGTCCGGGTCGTTGTCATTACCAAGTACATCGATCGACAGGCTCGTATCCTCGGCAACAATGAATGTGTCATCGGATGCGATAGGGGTCGCATCGTTGTCGATGATTGATGCTGTTCCTGATGCGGTGACATTCGTCGTTGTGCCCGCTGTAATTGTTGCGGTGAGATCAAAGTTTTCGGTTGGTTCGTCGATGGCGTCGTCGATGATCGGTACGCGCGCCAGGATGGATGTCGCGCCTGGGGGAATGGTGGCCGACGTGGCCGCCGACCAGGTGGCTCCGCCATCTGTTGAGACCTCGAGCGCGGGCCCATAGTCGGAGGCTGTTGCAGAGCCGTCGGTGAGGTTGAGGTTTGCCGTGATGGGTTGGGTTGATGGATTGGAAAGCGCGACGGTGAAAACGGCATGCGGGTCGGTGCCTTCCGTGACGGTCGGCGAGGAGACGGTCAGAGTTGGAGTGTCATCGTCGGTGCCGCCTGGACCGATGCCGTCATCGCGAATGGTGCCGATGCCTTGATTGTCGGTAATTGTGGCGGAGGCGGAGACATTGGTGAGATCGACGCTGAAGCTTTCCAAATTCTCAAATATGGCGTCATCAGTGATGGCCACGGTGACTGTCTGGGTCGTGACGCCAGGCGCAAAGGTCAAGGTGCCGTTGGTGCCGGAGAAGTCGGCGCCTTCGGTGGCCGAACCGGAGTTGGTATCGTAATTGACCGTGACCGTGACCGTGGATGCGGATGGGTTGGACAGCGTGACGGTAAATGTCGCGCTGCCTGCTGCTTCATTGACGGTGACATCGTCGATCGAGATCGCGGGTGCGTCATCATCGTCGTTTATGGAAGCGGTGCCAGACGCAGTGGCGTTTGTGGTCGTGCCCGCCGTGACGGTCGCGGTGAGGTCGAAGGTCTCAGTGGGTTCGTCGATCGAATCATCCGAAATGGGTGTGCGCACTAGCAGCGATGTTGCGCCTGCAGGTATCGTTGCGGATGTAGCTGCCATCCAGGTGGCGCCACCGTCGGTTGAGACTTCAAGCGCGGGCCCATAGTCCGTGCCGCTGCCGCTTGCGGTACCGTCCGTGAGGTTGAAGCTTACGGTGATCGCTTCAAATGATGGATTGGAGAGTGTGACGGTGAAGACAGCGTGCGGATCGGTGCCTTCGGTGACGGCTGGTGAGGAGACACTCAAGCTGGGGATATCGTTAACACCCGTTATCGTGATCGTAACTGTTGCAGTGTCGAACCCGCCGTTGCCGTCAGAAACCTGGTAGGAGAATGTGTCGGTCGTGCTGTCACCAGCATTCAATGCTTCGAACCGGCCGTAGGGATTGTAGGTATAGGTTCCGTTTGGTTGGAACGTCACTTGTGCGCCAGAGGCTAGCGTGACCGGTGTACCTGGTGTGTAGGCCGCGCCATCGATCTGGGTTACGGTCAGCGTGTCGTTTTCAGGATCGGCATCGATGCCGGGCCCGGAGTTGTCCGTGATCACGTTGCCGGAAACGGGCGTGTCCTCATCGGTCGTGTTTGTGTTGTCCGTTGCTGTCGGGGGATCATTAAGAGGGGTAACCGTGATGACGAGTGTACCCGTTTCCGTGATGCCCAGATCATTTTCAGCGACCGTGTAGGTCAGCGTTTCAACGCCATTGAAATCCGGGTTCGGCGTATAGGTCACGTTGCCAGAAGTATCAAAGCTGACGGTCCCGTTTGTCGGGGCTGACACGCTGGTTAGCGTTACTGGGCCTTCAAAGTTGTCATTGTTGAGTACATTAATGACTGTCGGGCCGGAGTCTTCGAGGATGGTTCGTGTGTCCGTCACTGTGTCACCGACGGGAGCGACACGCAACGTGACAGTGGCGCTGTCTGCCAGTCCGGCGTCGTCTGTGATTGTATAAGTGAAGGTTTGATCGCCGTTAACATCGTCCGCGGGTGTGTATGCAAAGTCGATGTCGCTGCTCGCGATGGAGAAGTTTGTCCCGCCGACTGCGGTTAGCGTTCCGTTGCCGCCAATCGTTAGCCAGCTGGCCCGCTCGGTGGTGTGACGATTTTCGCTGTCGCGAGTGCGGTCTTCCTGGATGCTGACGTTGACACCCGTGCCGCTGAGCGAGCTTGCGTCGAGATGAGCATTATCGGGGCCATCGAACGTAGCAAGCTGCCCCAAGAAGTTGACATTTGTACCGAGATCATTCGTGAAGTTGATGCTGGTGTCACCGTGCCTGACGGAATCCGATGTGACGCCGGCTTCAAAGTCCAGCCCGCTCCACGTTCCAGTGCCCGCTTCAATTGCAATGAATCCGATTGTTTCGGGCGTCGAGATTGCGGTGCTTTGATAGTCAGCGGGTTCGTTCGTCACCTGATAACCGCCCGCGGATACGGCTCTCTGGCGCGCGTTGTTGAACTCTATGCCGTTGTTGTCGGTCTGCACTTGGGAGATTACGGCGGGGGAAGCGGTAAACGAATGGTCGAACGATACTGCCGTGAAGCTGTTGGCATTCGATCCGACGGAGTGGGTGCCAACCTCGACGATGGTGCCGTCCTCCAAAGTCCAGACGCCGGCTTCCAGGACGACGTAGCTTACGCTTTCGAGGCCGTGCACGCCGTCGGTTGTGTCAAATCGGTTGCCCGAGTTCGGTTCGACAAGCGCAAGGTCGAAGGAATTTCCAGTAACATTGGAGACCCTGGCGATCACCGGGGCGTCTGCTGTCTCATTTTGCGTGGTCACAAATGCGAACACGACAGGATTGGTGTAAGTGCCGCTAAAGTTTACTGTTGTGCCATTTGAATCGGTGGTGAGCGAGCCTGCCTCGCCCACGTTCAGTTCAAGAAGTCCTGAGGCAGGTTGCGTAAAGTCGGTCAGGAATACAGCGCCATCCGGATCGCCGTCGTTGGAGAGCGGGTTGAATGACGTGCTGGTATCTTC